>CAVSXO010000046.1:0-110383 GCA_963731895.1 uncultured Solirubrobacterales bacterium | reverse complement strand
TAGATGCGCCATGTCGAGCGCGCCAGCGAGCGCTTGAACTCCTTGCCGAGCTCGCCGATCTCGACTCCCTCGGCGTCGGTCACCCGGTACCTCGCCCTCGGATCGAAGCGCTGCCTGGCCTTGATCCGGAACAGCTCCGCTGTCTTTGCCTCGTCGGCCCAGAAGCGCAGATCCTCCTTCAACGCGAAGGTCTTCTGCTCGACGTAGGCGACCAGCTCACCCTCCTCGTCGCCGGGAAGGGCGACGCGCACCTCGTACACGTTCTTCACCGCCTTCAGGCGCTGGCGGATCGTGAAGCGGTCGACGTGTGCGTGGGGGAAGGGCGTCAAGGACGAGGACGTTATCCACTTCGAATGGCACAGCGCTCCGGCTCCGGGTAGTGTCTCCTTGTACCGCCGCTACCCAGGGAAGGGGCAGGGATGATCCGGAGGCTGAGCCTCATAGTGGTTGCCGTTTGCGTACTTGCGCTGCCGTCATCGGCCGTCGCGGCCAAGACGCTCGATGTCAGCCCGTCAACCCTCGCGTTCGGGGAGCAGCCGTTCCACACCTTCACGACGAAGACCTTCAGGGTCACGAACGTGAGCAAGAAGACCGTCGCCGTGTCGGTCGAGAGCACCTTCGTGCCGGACGACTTCAGTCCCGGGCAGCCCGAATCGACGTGCACGCCGTTCGGGTCGACGACTCTCGCCAACGGGCAGAGCTGCACCTACGTGGTCGGGTACTACGCCGACCCGGCCGCCCCGTTCCTGGGCGACCGCCGGATCGACCTCCGGGTAGTGGCGCGGATAAAGGGAAGGATCGCCGCCACCAAGACCGTGGTGGTGACTGCCACGCCGGTGCCGCCCGCCGAGGTCCTGGACGTCGACCCCGGCAGCGTGAGCTTCGGCGACCAGGCGTTCGAGACGTTCGAGACACGCAGCTTCACGGTCACGAACATCTGGTCTCACGCAATCACGCTGACCAGCGACGCCGGCCTGCCCGACGACTTCTCGCACCTGATCTTCTCGACCTGCGGGCTCGGCGACAGGACCCTGGCGGCCGGAGAGAGTTGCACCCACGTCGTTGGATTCCGGCCGACGGAGTACTTCGCCGGCCTCGAGACCGCCACGGTCGTGCTGAACGCGCGCGATCAGGCAACCGGCACGCAGCTGGTCACACGCACGATCGAGATCACGGGGACCGGCGTCCCGCCGGCAGGGAACGTGACGAGGAAGTACTTCTAGCTCTCGGAGGGCTGCTCGGGCTGCTCGCCCGCGTCCCCGGAGTCGCCGGCATCGTCGGAGGGCTGGTCGCCCTCGTCCGATCCACCGACAGGCACCGGCTGCTCCTCCGGCGGCTTTTCGACCGGCGCGAGGATCGTGATCTTCAGCTCCTCGTCGCCGCCACCGTCGGTCGCCCGCTGGCGAGCCTCCTCGTCGCGCTCCACGAGCACGGTCGAGCCAGGCGTGATCGGGGTCTTCAGCACCTCGTCGGCAAGCGGGTCCTCGATGTAGCGCTGGATCGCCCTGCGCAGCGGGCGGGCGCCCATCGCCGGGTCCCAGCCCTTCTCGACCAGGAAGTCCTTCGACTCCTCTGACATCTCGATCTGCAGCTCGCGCTCGGCCATCGACGTGCGCAGGTGGCGCATCAACAGCTCGACGATCAGCTTGATCTCGTCCTTCGAAAGCTTGTGGAAGACGATCACCTCGTCGAGGCGGTTCAGGAACTCGGGCCGGAAGACCTTCTTCAGCTCGCCGGTGATCCGGTTCTTCATGTCGTCGTAGGTCATCCCCGTCTCGTCCGAGACCGAGAAGCCCAGCGGTGTGTTGCGGGCGATATCGGCCGCGCCAATGTTCGACGTCATGATCACGATCGCGTTGCGGAAGTCGACGGTACGGCCCTGGGCGTCCGTCAGGCGCCCGTCCTCCAGGATCTGGAGCAGGATGTTGAACACGTCGGGGTGGGCCTTCTCGATCTCGTCGAGCAGCAGCACGCAGTAGGGCTTACGGCGCACGGACTCGGTCAGCTGCCCGCCCTCGTCGTAGCCGATGTAGCCGGGCGGAGAGCCGACCAGCCGCGACACGGAGTGCTTCTCCATGTACTCCGACATGTCGATCCGCACCATCGCGTCCTCGTCGCCGAACAGGAACTCGGCGAGCGTGCGCGCAAGCTCGGTCTTGCCGACACCTGATGGGCCCAGGAAGATGAATGAGCCGGTCGGGCGCTTTGGGTCCTTCAGGCCGGCGCGCGAGCGGCGGATCGCCTTCGAGACGGCCTCGATCGCCATCTGCTGCCCGATCACGCGCTTGTGCAGCTCGTCCTCCATGCGCATCAGCTTCTTGGACTCGGCCTCGGTCAGCTTGAAGACCGGGATGCCCGTCCACATCGAGACGATGTCCGCGATCTCGTCCTCGCCGATCTCGGGGCGTTCGCCGCCCTCGCCCGACTGCCACTGGTCCTCCAGCTCACGCTTCTTGTTCGTCAGGCGCCGCTCCTTGTCCCGCAGGCCGGCGGCCTTCTCGAACTCCTGCGCCTCGATCGACGCCTCCTTGTCGCGCCGTGTCTGCTCGATCTCGTCCTCGAGGTCGCGGTACACGGGTGGTGCGGTCATCGCCTTGATGCGGGCGCGCGAGGCAGCCTCGTCGATCAGGTCGATGGCCTTGTCGGGAAGGAAGCGATCGGAGATGTAGCGGTCCGCCAGCTCGGCCGAGGCGTGCAGCGCCTCGTCGGTGATCTTCACGCGGTGGTGCTGCTCGTAACGCTCGCGCAACCCCTTCAGAATCTGCTCGGTCTCCTCCGTGGAGGGCTGGTCGACCTTGATCTGCTGGAAGCGCCGTTCGAGCGCCGAGTCGCGCTCCAGGTACTTGCGGTACTCGTCGAGCGTCGTCGCGCCGATCGTCTGCAGCTCACCGCGCGCCAGCGCCGGCTTCAGGATGGAGGCCGCGTCGATCGCGCCCTCGGCTGCGCCCGCGCCGACGAGGTTGTGCAGCTCGTCGATGAACAGGATGATGTCGCCGCGCTGGGTGATCTCCTTCATCACCTTCTTCAGACGCTCCTCGAACTCACCGCGGTACTTCGAGCCGGCGACCAGCGCCGCGAGGTCGAGCGTGTAGATCTGCTTGTTCTTCAGCAGCTCGGGCACCTCGCCGTTGGAGATGCGCTGCGCGAGGCCCTCGACAACGGCGGTCTTGCCGACGCCGGGCTCGCCCACCAGCACGGGGTTGTTCTTCGTGCGGCGCGACAGGATCTGCATCACGCGCTCGATCTCGGTCAGACGACCCACCACGGGGTCGAGCTTGCCCTCCGAGGCGAGCTTCGTCAGGTTGCGGCCGAACTGGTCCAGCAGCTTCGAGGACTTCTTGCCCTCGGGGCCCCCGGCGCCCTGCTGGCGGCGGCTGCCCGGACCGGACAGCATGCGGATCACCTCGTTGCGGATCTTCTCGGAGTCGGCGTCGAAGTCGAGCAGGATGCGTGCCGCTACGCCCTCGTTCTCGCGCACCAGTCCCAGCAGGATGTGTTCCGTGCCGATGTAGTTGTGGCCGAGCGAAAGCGCCTCGCGAAGTGCGAGCTCGAGCACCTTCTTCGCCCGCGGCGTGAACGGGATCTGGCCGGAGGTGACCTCTTCACCGGAGCCGACGATGCGCACGACCTGGGCGCGCACGCGCTCGACGGTGATGTCGAGTGACTCGAGGACCCTTGCGGCCAGGCCCTCCTCCTCGCGCAGCAACCCGAGGAGGATGTGCTCCGTGCCGATGTAGTTGTGCTTGAGCTGCCGTGCCTCTTCCTGAGCAAGGACGACGACCTGGCGGGCTCTCTCTGTGAATCTCTCGAACACGTCAGCTACCTGTTTCCTAAACCCCTGTCGAGTTCGACTGCTGCGAGGTTACGCCCCGCTCGTCCGTTGTCCAATAGGGTCGAACGATCAAGCAATGGAAACTTCCTTGCCTTTCTTTTTCGGCAGATAGTCCCTGCTAGATCAGTCCCCCGGCTGAATTTGTGCGCCGGTTGCCAATTGTAACAACGGCCCGGGACCCCTCCGGAGGGTCCAACCCCCCGTCCCAAGCGCTTTTAGCAGCGATTTTGGAGAAGTTCCAAAACGCCTGCAAGCGGAGGGGTCAGCGATCCCTCAGCGCAGGGAACAGCACGACCTCGCGGATCGAGTGCCGGGCGGCGAGAATCATCAGCAACCGGTCGATGCCGAGCCCGAGGCCTCCCGTGGGCGGCATGCCGTGCTCGAGCGCCCGCAGGAAATCCTCGTCGAAGGGCTGCGCCTCCTCGTCTCCGGCGGCCTGCAGGCGCTGCTGCTGCTCGAAGCGCGCTCGCTGCTCGTCGGGGTCGTTCAGCTCGCTGAACGCGTTTGCGACCTCGATCCCGCCGATGAACCCCTCGAAGCGCTCCACCAACCCGGGCTGCGACCGGTGCGGCTTCGCGAACGGCGACAGCGCGGTTGGGTAGTCGAGCAGGAAAGTGGGCTGGACGAGCGTCGGCTCGACGCGCTTCGACAGCAGCTCGTCGACCAGCTTGCCCCACCCCGTCCCGGGCTCCGGGTTCGCTTCGATCCCGCCGGCGTGCATGGCGTTCAGCAACCCCTCGCGGTCGGTGTGCAAGCTGATGTCGATTCCCGTCTCGTCCAGGATCGCCTGCTGGAGGGTGATCCGGCGCCACGGCGGCGTGAGGTCGATGGTCTCCCCGTCGCGCTCGACCTCGAGCGTCCCGATCGTCTCGCGGGCCACCGTCGCCACCAGCTCCTCGGTCATCGCCGCCACGTCCAGGTAGTCCGCGTAGGCCTCATAGGTCTCGAGCATCGTGAACTCCGGGTTGTGCTTGTGGGAGATGCCCTCGTTGCGGAAGTCCTTGCCGAGCTCATAGACCTTCTCGAGGCCGCCCACGATCAGCCGCTTCAGGTAGAGCTCGGTTGCGATCCGCAGGTACAGGGTGCGATCGAGCACGTTGTGGTGCGTCGTGAAGGGACGGGCCAGTGCGCCGCCGTACAGGGGCTGCAGCACCGGGGTCTCGACCTCGAGAAACCCCCGCTCGTCGAGGAAGCGCCGTACCTCGCGCACCATCCGGGTGCGCAGGAGGAACAGCTCGCGGGTCTCCTCGTTCGCAATCAGGTCCACCTCCCGGTGGCGGTAGCGCTGCTCGATGTCGGCCAGCCCGTGGTACTTGTCGGGCGGCGGCCGCAACGACTTCGCGAGCATCGTCCACTTGTCGATGCGCAGCGACAACTCTCCGCGCCGGGTCCGGAAGGGAGCGCCCTCGACGCCGATCAGATCGCCCAGGTCGAGCTCCTCGAGCTGCTCGTAATCATCGCCCAGCACGTCCTTGCGGGCGTGGAGCTGGATCTTGCCGGACTGGTCGGTGAGGTCCAGGAACGCAGCCTTGCCGTGGCCGCGCCGGCCGGTCAGGCGCCCCGCGAGCCGAAACGTGTCCTGAGTCTCCTCACCGTCCGAGAGCCCGGAGTAGCGCTCGAGCACGTCCGACACCGCGATACGACCGGGGAAGCTCGGCGGGAAGGGGTCAACCTGCGCGGCGCGCAGCTCGTCGAGCTTGCGGCGTCGCTCCTTGATCAGCGCGGCCTCGCCGCCTTCCTCTCGGGGCTGTTCGTCGGAGGCCGCCACGGGCACGAAAGCGTACCGGCGGGTCGGGCCGACTCTGAACCGGTCCCGCGGTTGCCGGCGGCTGGGTCAGCACGCGAAGCATGTTCTGCTGTGGCGCCGTCGCACCGAGGGCCGCCGGCGCGGTGGGGCCGGCGCCGCTGCACCTGATGTACGACAACGGGCCGCCGTACCCGTACCCCACCATGTCGGTGAAGACGGTCAGGGGACCGGAGCCGCCCGCGCCGGTCGACACGATGCCCGCGCCGAGGCGGTCGTAAGGAGCGCCATGGAAGTTGTCGGCGCCCGAGACGGTCTGCTGCGCGGCCCCGTCGAGCCACACCTCGTTCACAGCGCCGCTGTCACCGATCCTCTGGTGGACCTCGACGAAGTGCCAGCAGCCGTCGTTGGCGAGCGGCACGCCGTTCGCGGCTCCACTCTTCAGGATCTCGACCTCGTCGCCGGCCGAGTCGCTCGGATCGGTGATGAGGTGGAGCCGGTTGTCGGCGCTCACGGACAGGGCTCCCGCGGTGTCGTCGGCGGCCGGCCGGTTGTCGAGGCGCATGATCGTCACGTCCCCGCGCGGACGGTTCCAGAAGCCGTCGCCGGGTAGCAGGAAGGCGGCGCTGTACCAGATGTCGTTGCCGACGGAGTATTTGAAGGTCGGCCTCACGGTGGGGTCGGTCTCCGCGCAGTCAGCCGGATAGTCCTCCCGCTCGAACACTCCATATGCGCTCCCCCCGCCGATGCCCG
The DNA here is from genome assembly GCA_963731895.1 of uncultured Solirubrobacterales bacterium. GTDB lineage: Bacteria > Actinomycetota > Thermoleophilia > Solirubrobacterales > JBBDJG01 > CAVSXO01. The sequence continues at coordinate 104,054 of CAVSXO010000046.1, read as the reverse complement.
TGTCGGAGCGGTACGAGGAGGGAGCGCCGCTGTAGTTCCGCGACCCGTCGAGCGCGAGCGTTCCGGATGCCGTCGTCGCGTGCGCGTCGAACCCGCCCGGGCACTTCTCCGCCGCACCGGTCGACCAGCGCAGCGGTCTGTCGAACCTGATCGGCACCCTCACCCTGTCTCGATCGTTGTCCGGGCCCGAGCAATACATGAGCTTTACGTAGTACATGTACGCGTACTGGCCGGGATGGTCGAAGTTCGTCGTCGTGTCAGCCGTATCGAGGATCGACGGGTACACGGCAGGTGGATCCGGAGTTGAGCAGTCGCCCGGGGTAATGGTGGTCATCATCAGCCTCGGAGCGCTCCAATCCACGAGATCATCGGAGAGCGAGTACCAAAAACCCCTCACTCCGCTGCGTGTCTGCTGCCCGACGATGATGAACTTGTTGAAGAAGGTGCTGAACGACAGACTGCGCACCACGAAGCTTCTTCCCAGCTTGCGGCTGGGCGTCGACACGGGCTTGCAGACGTGGTTCGGGGGGTCTGCCACCGGGTCGTAGCCGGGCGCGTACGGGTTCAGGAACTGAGTTGAGAACGATGCGCCGTTCCAGCCGAGCCATGGTGCGGGGTCCGCGTTCGGGGAGCGGATCACACACTCGCCCACCTCCTGGTCCCTGAACCTTCCGGGTGCGGATTGAGGATCTGAGCGGACATTGAACATGGCGTAGTAGTGGCCATCTGTGGGGTTGAAGATGATGTTCGACGGGTTCTGGTAGCCCTGGGCTCCCCAGTCACGCTCATACCGATATGGCAGGGCTGCCACGAGGTGATCGGGCGGGGCCGGCGTGTGGATGTACGTCTCGCCATCGTCGGTCGAGATGGCAGACGTGATGCTGGCCATCCAGCAGTCCTGGTCTCCCATTCCGGCGGAGCAGTCCGGTGGCTCCGTGACGAGCCCGTGATACTCGTTGTGAAGGAGCGCGACAACGCTACCGTCGAGCCGCCTGTACGGAGAGCTCAGCCACGTCCAGTTGCTGTAGCTGGAAGGATGATCGGTGGAGATATCCTCGGGCTCGCCTACGAGCACCTCCCGGCAGTCCGGAGTCAGGTTGTCGAGGGACGGGCCGATCAACCGCCGAATGGCACCCCCTACAAGCGGCATTTGGACACGCCCCCGAGCGTCGCGGAACGCGCGAGCAGGTCCGTCGACGGAGTGCGGCGGCGGACAGTTACCTGGGCCGTCGAAAACCATCTCCTCCGGGCCGAGCGGAGTGACTAGGGTCCCGAAGCTATAACCGAGCGCCGGTGCAGGAGAAAGGCTGAACGACGCGGCGCAGAATGCCGCGAGAACGAGACACTTGTGAGGAACACCCACCCAACCCCCTGCTCAGACGGGATTCTGGCCAAGACCACCGTAACATCCACCCCCTCGAAGTCAACCGGACAATCACGGTGACAGCGAGGAGTCAGCCCGTTCCCACCGGGCCGGTGCCGGAGCCGGAGTGCCCGCCGGGCTGGCAGACGGGGCCGCCCGACTTCGTCGGCATCGGGGCGCACCGCTCGGGCACGACGTGGCTGTATCGGATGGTCGTCGCCCATCCCGACGTCGCGGTTCCTCCCGGCCGCCCAAAGGAGATCCACTTCTTCCAAAGCTTCTGGGAGGGAGGCTTCACCGAGGCGGACGCGGCGCGGTATCACCGCTACTTTCCTCGTCCCGACGGCAAGCTGGTCGGGGAGTGGACCCCCCGCTACATGTTCGACACGTGGTCGCCGCGGATGCTGGCCGCGGCCGCTCCGGACGCGCGTTTGCTCGTGCTGCTGCGGGACCCGGTCGCGCGCTACATGTCACACCTCGGGACCCACCTCGGGAAGGGACCGGAACGAGCCGCGCGGGGGCCCGCGGTGGCGAGCATCGCGTTCGCTCGTGGCCTGTACTCGGCACAGCTGAACGCCGTGCTCGCGCACTTCCCGCGCGAGCAGCTGCTGTTGCAGCAGTTCGAGCGGTGCATGCAGGAACCGGGGGTGCAGCTGCGGCGCACCTACGAGTTCCTCGGACTCGATCCGTCGTTCGTTCCCGGCGACCAAACGCAGCGCGTGAATCCGGGTGGGACGATCGATCTGGATGATGAAATGATCGAGGACGTCGGTCGCGCGCTGGCGCCGGATGCGGCGGAGCTGGCGCGCACCTTTCCTGAGATCGACCTGTCGCTCTGGCCTGGAGTCGTCTCGAAGATCTGAGCGACGGCTTCCCACGCCTCCGGGCCGGTGCTACGGTTGGCCCGATGAGGCGGTGGGGGAGGGCGGTTCTCGCGCTTGCGTTCCTCGGAGCGCTGGCGCCGACTGCGGCGTCGGCCGTGTCGATCGAGACCGTGGGGCCGCCGGAGACGGTCTTCGACCACGACACGATGTCCTGCTTCCTCGAGGACTCGCCGGACGGCACCGTGCGTGCGTTCCGCGACGACACCGGGCGCGTGCAGGTGCTGCTCCGCGGCGCCCACACGCGCATGATCGGTCCGGACCTGTACAACCTCACCCACGACTGCAAACGGGTCTTCAACGGCCTCCCCGTGAACCCGTATCCGTGGGAATACGACTACGCCGACTGGCTGGCGGCGCCGTGGACGGACGACGGCCGCAACCTGCACGCGCTCGTGCATGCGGAGTACCACGGCTGGAGGATTCCCGGCTGGTGTCCCGGCGAGCCGTTCCAGAAGTGCCGATACAACACAATCACGTTCGCGCGCTCGACGGACGCGGGCGAGTCGTATCAGCACGGCCCCGGTGGCGACTGGCTGGTCGCCGCGCTGCCCTACCGGTACGTGCCGGGCGACGGGCGCTACGGATACTTCTCGCCCAGCAACATCGTCGAGAGGGACGGCTGGCACTACAGCCTCATAATGGTCTCCCAGGCCTACCGGGAGCAGCAATTCGGCTCCTGCCTGATCCGCACGCGCAACGTCGCAGACCCAAAGTCATGGCGAGCGTGGGACGGGGACGGATTCAACGTGCGCTTCGTCGACCCGTACCGCGAGTCTCCGGAGCCCGTCGGGCGACATGTTTGCCAGCCCGTCTCGCCCGTGCAGATCCGGGAGATGGCCCGCAACTTGACCTACAACACGTTCCTCGGCAAGTACATAGTCACGGGCGTCACCAACAAGTACGACCCTGTCCAGGACAGGAGGGTCTACGGGTTCTACTTCTCGACATCGGAGGACCTCATCAACTGGACGGACAGGCAGCTGCTGATGGAGACCGAGACGCTCGGGACGTACCTGTGCGGGGACGAGAACCCCCGCCTCTACCCCGGCTTCCTCGACCCTGCCAGCCCAGAGCGGAATTTCTCGGTCGTGGGTGAGTACGCGCACCTGTACTTCGTCGAGATGATCCCGAACAACTGCGTGCTCGGGAGGGAGCGTGACCAGGTACGCATCCCGGTCCGGTTCGTGCCATGACCCGCCTGCTCGCGACCACGTGTCTCGCAGCTGTTCTGGTGACGGCAGTCGCGGCCTCCGGCGCCCGCGCCAGTCACACCGCGTTCGAACAGGTGTCGCTCGGCGAGACCGGCGGGAACGCCGCGCAGCCCACACAGTTCGTGGGCACGTCCGCGGACGGCACCCGCGTGATCCTGCGCACCGAGGAATCGCTTTCCCCGAGCGACACCGACACGGAGTTCGACCTCTACGAGCGCGCGGGCGGGATTACGACGCACCTTTCGACCGGGCCCGTATCCCCCAACGCCGAGGTCCTCGCCGACCTGGGCGGGATGTCTCGCGACGGCCGGCATGTCTTCTTCGTGATCGCCGAAGCCCTTGTGGCGAGCGACACCGACACCTGCGGGGAACCTGCTGCGTCTGGCGCCTGCGCAGACGTGTACGAGTTCTTCGACGGCACCACCACCCTGATCTCGGCCGGCACGGTCGCCGCCGGTGCCACGTTCGCCGGCGCGTCTGAGGACGGTGTCGCGCGTTTTCTTCGGGACGGAGGAACCCCTGTCGCCCTCCGACACCGATTCGATGGTCGACATCTACGAGCGCGCCGGAACCACGACGACGCTCGTCACGACCGGGCTGACGGGCGGAAACGGCTCCTTCGGACCAAGGTTCCGTGGCGCCTCGGCGGACGGCACGCGGGTCTTCTTCACGACCTCCGAGCAGCTCACCTCGCAGGACACGGATACCGGGCCGGACATATACGAGCGTGTCAATTCCTCGACGAACCTCATCTCCACGGGGCCGGCAGGTGGCAACTCTGGCGCGGACGCGATGTTCGAGGGCGCCTCGCGCAATGGTGCGCGGGCGTTCTTCAGCACGACGGAGCAGCTGACCTCCGGGGACACCGACGACGACCTCGATGTGTACGAGCGCTCGTTCGGCTCCACGACCCTTCTGTCCACGGGGCCGGCGGGCGGAAACGGATCCTTCGACGCGACGTTCAAGGACTTGTCCGACGTCGGGACCCGGGTGCTGTTCGAGTCCTCCGAACAGCTTGTCTCGGCAGACACCGACACAGCGAGGGACGTGTATGAGCGCACCGGCGGCACGACCACGCTCGTGTCGACAGGTCCGGCCGGCGGCAACGGGGACAGCGACGCGATGTTCCAGGACGCCTCCTCGGACGGCACTCGGGTCGTGTTCGGTACCGTCGAGTCGCTGGTCGCGTCCGACACCGACTCGATGCGCGATCTGTACGAGCGGGCAGCCGGCGGTACGACCCTCGTGTCGACCGCACCCGGGAGCGGCAATGGAGCATTCGAGGCCTTCTTCTCCCACATGTCCGACGACGGACAGCGAGTGTTCTTCGAGACAATCGAGCCACTCGCCTCCGACACCGACTCGCTGCCGGACGTCTACGAGCGGACGGGGGGTGTGACCACCCGCATCTCTACCGGAACCGGGGGCGGGAACGGCAATTTCATTGCCGTCTTCCTGGGAGCGGCGGATGACGGTTCGCGCGCGTTCTTCAACACGGCCGAGGTGCTCGCCGGAACGGACGGCGACACCTCCACGGACGTGTATGTCGCTCGTACCACCGACACCTATGTGCGACCCAAGGGCGCAACCCCGATGAGCGTGTCGCTCGTTCTCGCCTACCAGCAATGCACAAATCCGAACCGCATCCACGGGCCGCCGGGCCTCGGCGGCGCATCGTCGAACCAGTCATGCGCCCCACCGGCGCAGATCTCCCAGCACCTGACCGTCGGAACGTTCGACGCCAACCAGAAGCCCGTCCAGTCGACGGGCCTGGTGAGCTACGCCGCCAAGGTAGGGACGCCGTCCACCCCCGAAAACGAGGCGGACATGCTGCTGCACCTCGCAATGAACGACGTCCGGCTGGCCGGGAGCCTCGACGACTATGCGGGCGAGTTGACCGTGTCCGTCGACGCCCGCATCACGGACCGCCAGAACGGGTCCGCGCCGGTCGACCCGGCGACCGTCGAGGAGATCCCGTTCTCGTTCGTCGCCAACTGCGCGGCGACGCCGGACACCGGCACCGGCGGCACCTGTGCCGCCGACACCACCGCGAACGCGGTCGTGCCGGGCGCGATCAAGGAGACGCTTCGCTCGAGCTGGGAGCTCGGCGCGGTCAAGGTCTACGACGGGGGTGCGGACGGAGCCGCCGGGACCCCGGGCAACACGCTGTTCGCCGTTCAGGGCATATTCGTCCCCTGAGTCAGACCAGAGCGGTACACGAGCCGCCCGACTGACTCGCTAGTACTGTTGAAGCAGGATGGCCGGGGCGCCCTATCTGTCGATCTGCACGATGTACCGTGACCATGCGAGCTACATGCTCGAGTGGCTCGAGTTCCACCGCCTCGTCGGCGCCGAGCACTTCTTCCTGTACGACAACGGCAGCCAGGACGACCATCTCGAGCAGCTGGGCCCATATATCGACGAAGGGATCGTCGAGATCCACGAGTGGCCTGTCTACCCGGGCCTGATCCAGGCATTCGACCACTGCATCGAGCATCACCGCTCCGACTCTCGCTGGATCGCGTTCATCGACATCGACGAGTTCCTCTTCTCGCCCACGGGCACGCCGGTGCCGGAGATCCTGCGCGATTTCGAGGACGCGCCGGGTGTCGGAGTCAACCGCGTGCCGTTCGGTCCCTCCGGTCACCAGACCAGGCCGCCGGGACTCGTGATCGAGAACTACGTGCGCCGTCCGAAAGCAGTTCAGACGGTGATCAAGAGCATCGTCGACCCGCGCGCGGTTCAGCGCACCGCCGGGGCGCACCACTTCCTCTACCGGGACGGACGCTGCGCGGTGGACGAGCGCAAGCGCCGGCTCGATCCCACCAGGCAGCTTCCGGAGTCGAAGGAGCGCGGCGGCGGGAAAGGACCGCGGCCCAACGCAGGCTTCACAGAGTCGTTCTCGGTCGAGCGGCTGAGGATCAACCACTACGGCACCAAGTCGATCGAGGAGTGGCGCCAGAAGTTCGCGCTCCCGCGGCCCGACACGGGCGCCGGCCGGCCGCCGCCGAACCCGGAGTTCCAGGCCAAGCGACTCGACGCCGAGGCGGACGACCAGGCGATCATGCAGTACGTCCCCGCGCTGCGCGAGACGCTGCACGCCCGCCGGCGAAGCGTCGCCTGAGCATTCGCGCCCGCCGGCAACGCGATCTGGCAGCCCTAGGAGCTCGCCTGCTCGCGTGCGGCCGCCTGCTCGCGTGCGGCCGCCTGCTCGCGGCGGACCTTCAAGAACTGCCTCAGACGAATCGGCGGGCGCCGATCGTCGGGTGACTCACTCTCCATCAACCAGAGACTGGTGCCGTAGTGCTCGACCTCGAGGAAGCTCGCGCACTCGTCGGCGGGTTTGTAGATCTTGAAGGTCCGCATTATTCCGAGATTTGCGGCGCTCTCGATCGGGCCCGCGAACGAGGTGTCGCGATCCAGAAAGTATGGCCGCGCAGCCCACCGCTTCATCTGCTCCTCGGTCAGGAAGTAGCAGCCTGCGTTGGGGTTGAGGGCGCGACGAAAGACCAGCTTCCGGCCCATTACCTCACCCGTGAGAACCGGCGTGTCGTCGACGTCCTGAAACGGATCCGAGTGTCCCCTTCGCACGTCGCCTTCGTACGCCTTCCGCCCTTCCCACTCGAGATCGCGGGCGTAGCGGTTTGGCTGTAACAACGCTTCGTCCCCGTACTGGTCCTTGAACCACGACAGCTTCGCAAACAACCACGGATCGCGGATCACCGTGTCGTCCTCGAGGAAGCAGTAGTAGTCGTATCGCCCGATCGCGTCCCGCAAGACTGCCTGGCACTCGAATCCGAGCAGCATCGGCTCGGCCGTCGTCTCGTGATGCATGAAAGCGCTCGACGGAACCGGCAACCGGTCCAGGATGTGCTGGCCCCCGGTCGTGCAGACGGCTATGTCGACTACGTCCTCAGCTGCATCATTTGCCTGCAGAGCCAACCTTCGTGCCCGGTCGGTCACGTACTGTCGAGGGCCGAATTGCCAGATCAGGGACGAGATCGTCATCGTCAGCGCGTCGATTCGGGCATCGGGGGGCGACGTTGTCGACCCATAACCCGTGTCGACCTTGGGATCACAAAAATGAGCGATCGCGAAAAAGAGGCGCACCCGCAAATTGTTCCATAGGGATATCCCGCCTCGAGGCTTGCCGGCGACCGCGTTCTTCGTCCCGTAAACCGGGGCGGCGAGGGATGCTCGCTACTCTTGTGCCCGCATGGCGGCGAAGCCAAAGTCGTGAACCTCTCGATCTGCGCGATCTACCGCGACGAGGCGCCGTACCTGCGAGAGTGGGTCGAGTTTCACCGCCTCGTGGGGGCAGAGCGGTTCTACCTCTACAACAATCGCAGCCGCGATGATCACGCCCGGGCGCTTGCGCCCCGGATCGAGGACGGCACCGTCGTGGTCAAGGATTGGCCGCTTTATCCCGGCCAGAAGGCGGCGTACGACCATTGCCTCCAGGAGCATGGCGGGGGCTCGCGCTGGATCGCCTTCATCGACATCGACGAGTTCCTCTTCTCTCCCACAGGCCGCTCCGTTTCAGATGTGCTGGCCGACTATCAGCAGTGGCCCGGCATTGGCGTCAACCGACTGCGATTCGGCACGTCCGGTCACAAGACGCGGCCGCACGGCCTGGTCCTCGAGAGCTACGTCCGCAGGGCCCCGCTGACCCGGTATCTGGTCAAGAGCATCGTCGACCCGCGTAGAGCGACACGTTGCCGGACCGCGCATCTGTTCGACTACGCGGACGGCGTCGCGGTGGACGAGAACGGACAGCCCCTCGTGCACGCGGTGGACGCCCCCGCCGACCTGCCGCCGGAGAATGCCGCCTTCACGGATCCCGTCACGGCCTCGATCCTGCGAATCAATCACTACGCCACGAGATCGGAAGAGGAGTTCCGCCGCAAGGCGACGAGATGGAAGGCCGACACCGGCAAGCCGCCCGTCCGCGAGATCCCCGTCGAGCGGGTGCTGCAGAACTTCGACCGGAAGCACGACGACACGATCCTGACCTATCTGCCGGCGCTCCGCGACGCAATGCAGGACGCGAGGCAGCCCGCATGACCGCGCGGGTTGTGCGACAACTCGCGATCCTGAAACCAACCACCCAGAGGTAATCCTCATGGAACAACCGAAGCCGCTCTCCGAGCGACGATTTCGCTCGTACCGACGCTTCGACTACGACCGTCGCCTGCTTCCCAGTCCTTACCTCGCCGAGCTCGAGCCCGAGGGCACCGATCTCGCGACCGCCTCCACCCGGACCGGCCTGACAGTGGGTTATCCGGCGTGGAACCTGCTCTATTACGCGCTCTTCTGCAGCCCCCAACCGGACCCATCGGTGTTCGGGCCCGTCCCGCCCCCGATCACCGGCGACCTGGTGGTCGTGGAGACCGGCACCAACTGGGGAGCGTCGACGATCGTGATGGCCCAGGCCCTCAAGGATCTCGGTACCACGGCGAAGGTGCGGACGGTCGAGATGAAAAGATCACTGGTTGAGAAGGCAAAGCACAACGTCGAGAAGGCCGGCCTCACGGATCACGTCGAGTTTCATGTCGATGACAGCCTGTCGTTCCTGGCACGGACCGCGAACGAGGTCGACCAGTTCGACTTCATCTTCATCGACGACGACCATAGCGCCGAGCACGTCATCAAGGAGCTGGACATCGTGTGCCCGAAGGTGGCAAAGAAGACCGGCAAGATCTTTTTCGACAACACGAGCGGCCGCGGGGTCTCAGCGGCGCTTCGCCATCTGAAGGAGACGTACGGCGGAAACCTGCTCTCGTTCCCGAACTGCTCCTTTGCGCCGCCCGGCGTTGCGATCTGGCAGCCAGATTGACGCCGCACCTGAGTGGCCGCCGCAACGCGCTACCGCTTGAATATCTATTGCATGCTGGAGCGTCGTGCTACGCACGCCGCTAGAACAGATTAGGCGGCTTCGATCTTGGTGATCTTCAGCTTTCTGTTGGGGCCGCGCGGGACCTGCACGGTGACGATGTCACCCCGCTTGTGGCCGATCAGCGCGCTGCCCACAGGCGACTCGTTGGAAAGCTTGCTCTCGGACGGGTCCGCCTCTGCAGACCCGACGATGTGAAACAGCAACGACTGGCCGGACTTCTGATCCTTCACGCGGACGGTGGTCCCGACTGAGACCACGCCGGCGTCGAGCTGCTTCTGGTCGATCACCGTTGCATTGCGCAGCTTGTCCTCGAGCTGGGCGATACGCGCCTCGAGCATCGCCTGCTCGTTCTTGGCGTGGTCGTACTCCGCGTTCTCGCTGATGTCTCCGAACTCGCGCGCCTCCTTGATGCGCTCGGCAACCTCGCGTCGCTTCGTCGTGCGGAGGTGCTCGATCTCCGTCGTGAGCTTCTCGTAGCCCTCGGGCGTGAGTACGGTTTCTCTGGCCATAGCAGGTAAAAAAGGCCTGGACGACCGTTTGAGGCCTCCAGGGGACCGGCAAGTATAGCGACGGCCGAAACGGGCCCCTGTGGGTCAGGAAACACGCCTCGCTGGGAGACGCGTCCGGCTCAGCGGTTCCTTTCGTAGACGAGCCGCAGTCCCTTCAGGGTCAGCAAATCGTCGACCACATCGATGCTCTGGGTGAACCGGACGATCACGGTTGCAAGTCCTCCCGTGGCGATCGTGGTTATGCCGTCCCCGAGCTCCTGCCGCAGACGCCCGCAGATGCCGTCCACCTGAGCCGCGAACCCGTACACGATCCCCGACTGGAGCGCGGCGCCGGTGGACCTGCCGATCAGCTCGCTCGGCTCGGCGATGTCAACCTTGGTGAGACGTGCGGCGCGGGAGGTCAGGGCCTCGATCGAGATCTCGATCCCGGGGGCGATGATCCCGCCCAGGTATTCACCCGCGCCCGAGACCACGTCGTAGTTGATCGCGGTTCCAAAGTCCACGATCACGCAGGCGTCGCCGCAGAGGTCGTAGCCCGCGACCGCGTTCACCAGGCGATCGGGCCCAAGCTCGTGCGGGTTCTCGAGCAGGATCGGCATCCCGGTCTTGGTGCCGGGTCCGACGATCAGCGCCTCCCGCTCCATATAGCGCTCGAACATGTGGCGGTACTCCGACACCAGGCGCGGCACCACGGAGGACACCGCCTCGCCGTGGATCTGGTCGAAGCCGATGCCCCGCAGCGCGAGAAGGCTGTGAAACATGCCGGCGAGCTCGTCGCCGGTCGACTGGCGGTCGGTGGAGAAACGCCAGTGTTCAACCAGCTCCGGCCCGTCGAAGGCGCCGATGTGGGTCTGCGTGTTGCCGACGTCGATCGTGAGGAGCACGGCGCGATTATCCCGTGACAGGCTCCAGCGACGCGACCCGGCTCACCCGCTGGCCGGGCGGCAGCGATGTCAGGCAGTCCTGTAGCGACGCGCCGTCCGGCAGCCGCAGGGCAGGCTCGAGCTCGAGCACCGGAACGAGCACGAACCGGCGACTGCGCAGCTCCGGATGAGGCAACCGCAGCCGGTCCGACTCCAGCACCAGGTCCCCTACCAGCAGCAGGTCCACGTCGATCGCCCGGGGGCCGTGTCGCGGACCGGCTGTGCGCCCCAGCTCGTGCTCGATCGCCTTGCAACCGGCGAGCAGGTCGAGCGGCTCCAGCTCCGTGTCGACGGACAGGGCGGCGTTCAGGAAGTCACGCTGGTCGGGTATCTCACCGACCGGCTCGGTCTCGTATACCGACGAGCGCGCCACCAGCCGCACACCGTCCATGGCCGCCACGCGTGCGGTTGCCGCACGCAGATTGGCGAGCCTGTCCCCGACGTTGGACCCCAGCCCCAGGAACGCCCGCCTCAGCGGCTGACCTCTACCGAGACCTCCTCGACGGGCAGCGGGATCGGCGGCTCAGGCTTGGTGGCACGCACCACGACACCGGACGCGCCAAAGCGCTCCTCGACCATGTCCGCGACCGCCGTGCAGACGCGTTCCAGGGTGCGGTAGGAGCGTTCGGTCGCCACCAGGGCGACGGCCTGGCACACCGCCGCGTAGTCGATCGTGTCCTCGAGGCGGTCTGTCACGGTCGCGTCGCAGTCCTCGACCTCGAAGGTGATGTCGAAGACCAAGCGCTGGCCGGTCTGCTGCTCGGCCTCCGTGGCGCCATGGTGGGTGAACAGCGACAGGCCGGAGATCTCGACCGTCACATAGGAATCCGAGGACCCGACCTCCTGATCCTCGTGTTCGCGTTCTTCCCAGCTCTCCATTACGTCACTCCCGGTCTTACTTCACTCCCGGACTTACGTCTCCCGGTCCAAAGCCGCGGCGCCGCCCACCGTAGCAGCCGCGACCGCCAGCGCATCGCGGGTCTCAGCCACGTCGTGCACACGGAACATCTGGGCTCCGCGCTGGAATGCCAGCACGTTGGCCGCGATCCCGCCCGCCACGCGGTCTGGCTCCGCTCGGCCCGTCAGGCTGCCGAGAAATCGCTTCCGAGACACCCCCACCACCACGGGGCGGCCCAGCGCCACGATCTCGTCCAGCCGCCTCAGCAGCTCGAGGTTGTGCTCGAGCGTCTTGCCGAAGCCGATCCCGGGATCGAGCCAGATGCGCTCTTCGAGGATGCCCTGAGCCACTGCAAACCCCAGTCGCTCCTCGAGGAACGCCTTCACCTCGGACACGACGTCCTCGTAGCGCGGATCGTCCTGCATCGTCCGCGGCTCCCCGAGCATGTGCATCAGGCACACCTCGGCCCCTGACTCGGCCACCGCCGCCGCCATTCCGGCATCCCCCCGCAGCGCCGTGACGTCATTGACGAGCACCGCGCCGGCGTCGGTGGCGGCGCGCGCCACAACGGCTTTCGAGGTGTCGATCGAGACAGGGACCCCGCTGAGCCGCTCGAGCACCGGCATCACGCGCCGCAACTCCTCATCGGGGCCCACCGGCGAGGCGCCCGGCCGAGTCGACTCACCCCCCACGTCGATCAAGTCAGCCCCCTCGGCCACCATCGCGCACGCGTGCGCGACCGCTGCGTCGGGGTCCAAGAATGCGCCCCCGTCCGAGAACGAGTCCGGCGTCACATTCAAAACGCCCATCACCGCCGGCCGAGGAAAACGAATCGTCAACGCCACTTCACAGACAGCCTAGGGAGCGGCGATCGCGGGCCCCGCAGGGAAGGGGGTCGAGAGGAAATCCGCCGCAGGGCGCCGAAGCGACCCCCTTCCCGGAGGGGGCCGACGGAGCGCAGGCGGAGTCCTAGCTGTCGCTCGCGCATCTCGGCCGTACCCCCGGCCAGGCCAGGCCGGGGATGCGGCAGCGGCCGCGGCTGCGCAACGGGCCGGGCGCGCTCGGCCTCGGCCGGGGGCGGCGGAGGCTCCTGCTCGGCCTCGGGTGCTCCGAAGACCTCGTCCGCGGCCTTCCCTGCCAGCAGGGCCTCGAACTGCTCGCGCTCGATCGTCTCATGCTCGAGGAGCAGCTTCGAGAGCCGGTCAAGCGCGTCGCGGCGGTCGCCCAGGACCTGACGGGCGGTTTGATGCGCCTCCTCGACGATGCGCCGGATCTCATCGTCGATCTCGCGCGCGATCTCGTCGGAGTAGTCGGACGTCGCGCTGAACTCGCGCCCGAGGAAGGGCTGCGACTGGTCGTGGCCGAAGGTGCGCGGCCCAAGCTTCTCGGACATGCCGAACCGCATCACCATCTGCTTCGCGGTGGCGGTCACCTTCTCGAGGTCGTTCGCGGCTCCGGTCGTGACCTCGCTGAAGACGATCTCCTCCGCGGCGCGTCCGCCGAGCGTCATCGCGAGCGTGTCCGAGAGCTCGGCGCGGGTGGTCAGGAACTTGTCCTCGGTGGGCAGCGAGATCGTGTAGCCCAGCGCCTGGCCCCGGGAGATGATCGAAATCTTGTGCACCGGATCGGTGTTCTCGAGGTAGTGCCCGACCATCGCGTGGCCCATCTCGTGGTAGGCGGTCACGAGGCGCTCCTTCTCCCCCATCACGCGGGTCTTCTTCTCCGGACCTGCGATCACCCGCATGATGCCCTCTTCGAGCTCGGTCTGGGTGATCTCGCGCTTGTTGTTGCGTGCCGAAAGGAGCGCGGCCTCGTTCACGAGGTTGGCGAGGTCCGCACCGGTGAAACCGGGGGTCTGGCCGGCCAGATTGTCGATGTCGATCTCCTTGGCCAGCGGCTTGCCGCGAGTGTGGACCTCGAGGATCTTCGCCCGTCCCTTCCGGTCCGGGCGGTCCACCACCACCTGCCGGTCGAACCGGCCGGGTCGCAGCAGCGCGGGGTCGAGGATGTCCGGCCTGTTCGTGGCGGCGATCAGGATGATGTTGTCCTTCATCTCGAAGCCGTCCATCTCGACCAGCAGCTGGTTCAAAGTCTGTTCGCGCTCGTCGTGACCACCCCCTAGGCCGGCGCCGCGGTGCCGCCCGACCGCGTCGATCTCGTCCATGAAGATGATGCAGGGCGAGTTCTGCTTGGCCTGCTCGAACAAGTCACGGACGCGCGAGGCGCCGACGCCCACGAACATCTCCACGAAGTCCGAGCCGGAGATCGAGAAGAACGGCACGCCGGCCTCGCCGGCCACCGCTCGGGCAAGCAGCGTCTTTCCGGTGCCGGGAGGCCCGTAGAGCAGCACGCCCTTCGGGATCCGGGCGCCGAGCGCCTGGAACTTCTTGGGGTTCTCGAGGAACTCCTTGATCTCTTGTAATTCCTCTACTGCTTCATCAACGCCCGCGACATCGCGGAAGGTGACCTTCGGGGAGTCGACCGACAGCCGTTTGGCGCGCGACTTCCCGAAGCTCATCACACGCGAGCCACCGCCCTGGACCGAGTTCATCAGGAATATCCAGAACCCGAGCAGCAGGATGAAGGGCAGGATGTACGTCAGCAGCGAGAGCCAGCTCGACCCGCCCTTGCCCTTCACGGACAGCGCCACGTCGTTTTTCCGCAGCAGGGGGATCAGCCGCGGCTCGTAGTTCTCGGGATAGCCGGTCTCGTACTTGGTCTTCCCGTCGATCTGCGTGACGTTGGCGGTGTTGTCCCGCGTCTTGAGGGTCACGCTCTTGACCTGGCCGTTTTCCACCTGCGAGAGGAACTGGCCGAAGTTGGGCTTCGGCTTGCCCTCGTCCTGCCCCAGGAAGCGCTGTGCGAAGAACGCCAGCACGACCACGATCAGGATCGGGAAGGTCGCGTTCTTGAGAAATCTGCTCATGTGCCGGTGCCCGAGAGGAAAGTCCCTGCACGTGACGCCTCGAGCCAAGAGGGAGGGAGCGCGAGAGACTCGGTCCTCGACTCGAAACAGCCTAGCAGGGGCACTTTGCCCTGCTGGAGGGTTACGTGGCGCTTGCCAGCGCGGATCATTGGTCAAGAATCGGCGCGCACGGGGCGAGCCTTGACCGGGGGGCCGGGCCCCTCAGGCGGCGTTGCGGCCGGGGCCGCCGCGAGCGGCGTCGCCGACAGCGTGCAACCCGTCGCCCGAACCCGACTCCTCGTCGAGCGCGGCGACGTAGGACAGGTTGCGATAGCGCTGATCGAGGTCCAGCCCGTAGCCCACTACGAAGCGGTTCGGGATCTCGAAGCCGACGTAGCGGATCGGGAGCTCGATCTTGCGCCGGCCAGGCTTCACGAGCAGCGCACAGACCTCCAGTGAACGCGGGCTGCGGGCAGCCAGGTTGCGCAGGAGATAGTTGAGCGTCAACCCGGAGTCCACGATGTCCTCCACGATCAGCACGTCCTTCCCCTCGATCGAGGAATCCAGGTCCTTCTGGATCCGGACCACCCCGGAGGAGTCCGTCATCGACCCGTAGCTGGAGACGGCCATGAAGTCGACCTCGCACGGAACCTCGATGCTGCGCATCAGGTCGGCCACGAAGAAGACCGCGCCCTTCAGCACGCCCATCATGAAGAGGTCGCGGCCCGCGTAATCGCGTGAGATCTGCGCTCCAAGCTCCACGACGCGGCGCTGGAGCGCCTCTGCCTCGACCACTGTCTCGCCCACGCGCTCCAAGCCGGACACTCTAGACGCACCAGCGGGTCGGGCAGTTCGCAGTCCCGGCCAGACGGCGCTAGAGGCGGCGACTGGCGGTGAGCCTCACGGTTGCCCGGGTGTCCGGCCCGACGCGGAACAGCTCCGAGACCGCCACCCCCGCCACCCATGCGATCTCGCCGTCCGACTCGACCACCGGGAGAGAGCGCCGCAGCGAGCGCGGCACCTTGCGGTCGCCGAACAGGTCCTGGAGGGACTTGGTCCCATCCAGCCCGAGCGGCTTCATGCGATCGCCGTCGCGCCAACCCCGCACCGTGAGCCTATGTGCGAGGAGGTCTGCGTCGAGCAACGGCTCATCGACCGAGCCCAGGTCGCCGTCGGGGTATGCCGGATCGCGCTCCGAGACGACCTCCCACTCGCCGAAACGGCACCTGCCCGGAATTGCCAGGGCAGCCGGGGACGGTGGCGCGCTGTCCCCCCGGCCGTGCCCGAACCGGACGATCCCGTACTCGACAGTCGCCTGCAGCCCACCGCCGAGATCCACCGCACCGCTGCCCCCGCGCTCGGCAAGGCGCTCGATCGCGCGTGCTTCCTCCGGGCCGAGGGCGACCGTGGCACCGGCGGCAGCCTCCGCGAGCCGGCGCAGCACCAGCCGGCGCACCGGCGAAGGCTCGGCGGCGAGACGTGCCGCGTCCACGGCCGGCGGGGCTCCGCCCGCACCGGTGCGCCGCAGCGCCTCGTCCACCGCCTGATCGAGGACCTGCGCCTCGTCCCGTAGCTGAGCAGCGGTCGCGAGCACGTTGCCGTCCGCCCCGGGGTTGATCTTCCGCAGCAGCGGCAGGACCTCGAGGCGCAGCAGATTCCGCGCCAGGCGACGGTCGGCATTGGACTCGTCCTCCCTCCACGGCAGCCCGGCCTCCTCGCAGTAAGCGCGTGTGTCATCCCGTGAGACGGCCAGCAAGGGGCGGGCCAACCGGCCCCGGAGGGGGTCCATGCCGAGCAGCGCGCGGCGTCCGGGCGACGATGCCAGCCGATAGAGGATGGTCTCCACCTGGTCCGAGGCCGTGTGCCCGGTGGCGATCAGATCCAGGCCGGCGGATGCGCGGACCCGCTCGGCCGCCTCGTACCGGGCATCGCGCGCGAGCCCCTCCGTATTTCCCCGGGCGGGGATTTCGACACGCTCGATGTGCAATTTCACGCCCAGCCGGGCGCACAGGCCGGCACAGAAGCGCTCATCCTCCGCGGCATCCGCTCGCAGGCCATGGTTGACGTGCAGCGCCTGCACCCGCGCCGCTCCGAGCAGCTGGGCGGCCACGTGCAGAAGGCAGACAGAGTCGGCCCCGCCGGAGAGCATCACCAGCACCCGGGGGCCGATTCCGGGCGTGTCGCCCCCTGGCGACAGCGTGCCGCTCGCACGCGCCGCGGCCATTACGCGGTCGATCAAAGGGTTAGACATATCTCGTATTTTGCGCCGAAGGGGGTGGCGAAGCGCGGCTCGGCGGCCGAAACCACCTCCATGGACACCGCGTCCGTCCACCGAGAGCGAGTTCGGTGCTCGCTCTTGGCGCTCGCTGTTCTCGTGCTGCTCACCGCAGGCACGCTGCTTTCGCCACGGATCGAGAGCGGTCACGCCGTTGACGGGCAGGCGGAGGTGGTCCCCGGCGAGCTGGTGGTGACCTTTACTCCGGCAGCGACCGAGATTCAACGAGGAGCGCGCGGTGGCCAGGACCGGCGGCGAGGTCGAGCAGCGAATCGATTCGATCGACGGTGTGGTGATCTCGGTCGATCCGGACCGGGTCGACCAGACCGTCAAAAAGCTCGAACACGAACGGTTCGTGGAGACGGTCGAGCGCAACTTTGTCGTCCGCGCGGCGCGCCTGCCGAACGACCGCAGCTTCGAGGACCAGTGGGGCCTGCGGAACCTCGGCCACTTCGACGGGAAGGTAGGCGCCGACGTGGCCGCCCCGGCCGCATGGGACATGACGATTGGCGGTTCCGTCCCGGTTGCCGTGGTCGACACAGGCGTCTCCTTCAAGCACCCGGACCTGAGCGGCAACGCCTGGGCGAATCCGGGTGACCCGGTCAACGGCGTCGACGACGACGGCGACGGCTTCAAGGACGACGTGAACGGCGCCGACTTCCTGAACGGCGACTCCGAGCCGAACGACGATGGCGGTCACGGGACGCACGTCGCCGGCATCATCGGCGCGCAGGGAAACAACTCCGTCGGGATCACCGGTGTCAACTGGGAGGCGCAGGTGATGGGCCTCAAGTTCCTGGACGGCAACGGTGAGGGCAACACTGCCGACGCCGCCAACGCGATCGACTTCGCCGTGGACCACGGCGCCCGGGTGATCAACGCCAGCTGGGGCGGCCCGTCGTTCAGCCACGCTCTCTACTCTGCGATCCGGCGCGCCTCCGAGCACGGCGTCCTCGTCGTGGCGGCAGCCGGCAACGACGGCGTCAATGCCGACTCCTCGCCCGACTATCCGGCCGCGTTCGACCTTCCGAACGTGATCTCGGTCGCGGCCACCGACCGCTCCGACCGGCTCCTGGACTTTTCGAACTACGGCGCCAAGAGCGTCGACCTCGCTGCCCCGGGCGACGACGTGTACTCCACCGTGCCGTCCATCTCAGACCCGAGCGGGTACGCGGCATTCAGCGGCACCTCGATGGCGGCCCCGTTCGTCGCGGGAGCTGCCGTCCTCTACCTGTCCAAGCACCCCGAGGCGACCGTCGACCAGCTCCGCGCAGCGCTGCTCGGGTCGGTCGACCGCCTGCCGACACTCGCGGGCAAGACCGTCAGCGGGGGCCGGCTGAACCTGGCGAGGACGCTCGGCGCGGCGTCGCCATCCACGCGGCCGCAGCGCGACACGACTCCGCCGTCGACCTTCTCGCTGATCCGTCCCCGGAACCGGCTCGAGACCCGCAGGCGTGGCCTGCGATTCGCGTGGCAGCGGTCCCGCGATTCGAGCGGGATCCGTTTCTACCGGCTGTACGTGAACGGCAAGCCGGTGAGCACCGTGCGTGACAAGGACGGCCCGGGTGGGCGCGACCCCAAGCCACGCGCGCGCTTCCGGCTCCGCGGAGGCAAGCACCGCTGGTTCGTACGGGCCTACGACTACTCCGGGAACCGGCGCACCAGCAGGCTGTTCAAGCGCTCCACCGGCTCGCGCAAGAGCAGCGTGCTGTACGTGGCAAAGCGCAAGCGCTAGTAGGGAGCCCGGGCGAGATACAGCGCGGTCGGGTCGCTGAACCCCTTCAGCTGCACGTTGCCGATCGGCTCGAACAACAGGTCCGTGCGGGCGCCGACCGCACCCACGACCGGTTCCGTCACCAGCACCTCTCCGGCCTGGGCACGCGCGACCACGCGCGCCGCCAGATTGACGTTCCGCCCGAAGTAGTCACCGTCGCGGTAGAGCGTGGGCCCGTAGTGGACTGCCACGCGCGGACGGGAGCGGCGCTCGAAGCCCTCCTGGAAGCCGATCGCCCAATCCGTCAGCGCAACCGGGTCGTTCCCGACGATCATCACCCCATCGCCGATGTTCTTCACGACCCGTGCGCTGCGCGGCAGCGATTCCTCGATCGAGCCGACGAAGGTCTCCACCAGGTCGACGGCCTCCTGCTCGCCCGCCTCCTCCGTGAAGCGCACGAAGCCGACGAGGTCGGCGAAGGCGATCGCCACTCGCAGCTCACCGAGGGCGTCGTCCTCGTCGCCCGAGCTCCGACTCCATGTTGGCGATCACGTCCTGCTCGACGAAGTGACGCAGGAAGTTGCGGTGCAGGTAGACCATCAGCGGGGTCGTCTGCGGCAGCAGCTGCCGGATCAGGTCACCCAGCTCCTCCGCCATCTCCATCGAGGGCACGTTGTGCCGGATCAGCGGCTCGTGCACGTACAGGCGAAACAGCCGCGCTTCGGCGTCGGCGAGCTGTCTCAGCGACTGGCCGTAGACGTTCAGCACCTGCAGGAAGGCGACCAGCGGGAAGCCGGCCTCCAGCACGGCGGCCATGTACCGCAGCGCTTCGACGTCCTCCTCGCGGAGGTGCTCCAGCATCCAGGCCGGGAACCCCATCGCACGCCACAGGCGCTCGATCAGAGCCCCCTCGAGGCCCGTCTCCGCGGCCACCTGCTCGAGCGAGTACGTCCCGCGGCTGGGAGGGAACAGCTCGTCCACATAGCCGAACGCAAGCCGGCCGTCCTCGCCCGCCTCCTTGATGTCCTCCAGAGAGTGGCCCTGCTCGCGCAGCCGCGCGACGATCTGCGCGTGGGCCGCAGCCGCTCGGGTCCAGCGACCGCGGTAGTCCGGGATCACGCCCGCCTTGCCCCACCGCCGCAGGGTGTCCGGGGCGACGCCGGCCTGGCGGGCGGCCTCCGCCAGCGTTATCTCGGCCGAGCCCTGCACGGTCGGCCAAGCTACTAGATGGTCGGGTTCGGCCGGGCCGGGTCCGGGCTCGCGGGGCCCCCGCGGCCTACGCTCGCGGCGGGCGCGGATCCATGCGGGCCGTCACCCGTACGTCGTTGAGTACGGTGTCCGAGTGATCTAGCCGCAGGAAGCTCCGCGCCGGGTGGAGCTCGCGGCAGAAGGGGCAACGCAACCGGGCCGTGATCTCGATCGGCTCCGCCGTCACGACCGGGACGTCGCAGGATGGGCAGGCCAGCACCCCACGCCCCAAGGTCTTGACCGCCTCGCGCGTGTCCTTGCGCGGAAGAAAGATCTCGTTCGATTGCAGCCCGTGCAGCTCGTTGCGGTCACCGGGTTCACCGAGGATCGACATGCCAGAAATTCTAGAGGCCGCCGTCAGGCGGACTCAGGGACATGCGGCGGCGAAGCCGCTCGATGTTCTAGAGGCCGCCGTCAGGCGGACTCAGGGACATGGCGGCTCGGCCTGCGCTGCGACAGAAAAGTCGGCCTCAGGCCGACAAAAGTGTCGCACCGCAACCGTATGACCGCTTCCTCGTCGTCCTGCCTAACCCCCCTCTGGGGGGGACAAGTCAGGACAGTGAGCCGCGCACCGCACTCGACTCTCGCTAGACCGTGTGGATCGGCCGTCTACGGATCGATCAATACGCCCGGGTTCAGGACCGCCTGCGGGTCGAGCGCCCGCTTCGCCGCCCGCAGGGCGTCCGCGAACGCCGGCGGGCGCTGGCGGTCATACCAGGGCCGGTGATCCCGGCCGACCGCATGGTGATGCGTGATCGTGCCGCCGGCGTCGATGATCGCGTCGGAGGCCGCGGCCTTGATGGTGTCCCACTGCTCGATCTCCGATCCGCGACGGGCGGGAGCGAGCACGGTGAAGTAGGGCGCCGGGCCGTCCGGGTACACGTGCGTGAAGCGGCACATCACGCGCCCTCCACCGCAGGTCTCCTCCAGCGCGCGCTCCGTCGCCTCGATCACCGACCGGTGCAACCCTTCGAAGCGGTCCCAAGTGACGGCCGTCTCGAACGTCTCGCTGATCACACCGCAGGCGACGAACGTGTCGCGCAGATACGGCGCGCGCAGAAAGACCTCCCTCCAGGCGCCGACCGAGTCCTTGCCATCGCCCGCGCCGCCACGGCGCCCCACCGTTCCACCGTGGTCGCGAACCAGCTCGAGCGCCCGATCCATCCAGGCGTCAACGGGATGGTCCGCCGACTCGAATCCGAGCACGAGCAGTGCACCGTCCTGCGACGCGCCGGTGAGGGCGGCCTCGCCCGGGTCGAGCAGGCGGCAGTTCGCCGGGTAGAGGCCGCTCTGCCCGAGCGCGCGGACCGCCTCCGCACCCCGCTCGAAACCCGGGAAGGTCGACGGCGGCGGACGCCTTGTGCGAGGGGCGGTCCTGGAGGCGAACCCACGCCTGCGTGATCACGCCGAGGATGCCCTCGGAGCCGATCAGCATCCGGTCCGGGCTCGGGCCCGCGCCAGAGCCGGGAAGCCGCCGCGTCTCGATCGTCCCGGAGGGCGTCACCGCCGTGATCGACTCGACCAGGTCGTCGATGTGCGTGTAGAGCGTCGCGAAATGCCCGCCGGCGCGGGTTGCGATCCAGCCGCCAAGGGTCGACAGCTGGAACGACTGCGGGAAATGGCGCAGCGTCAGGTCGTGCTCGCGCAGCTGGTCCTCGAGCTCGGGACCGGTTGCGCCGGCCTGGATCAGCGCCGCCCGTGACTCCCGGTCCACCTCCAGCACGCGGTTGAGCCGGCCGAGATCGATCGTGACCGCCCCCGCATAGCCGTCGCCGATCGCGGCCTCCACCCCGCCGACGACGCTCGTGCCGCCTCCGTATGGAATCGCGGCCGCCCCGCGATCCGCGCACCAGTCCAGAAGCGCCTCGACCTCGCCCGCGTCACGTGGGAACGCAACCACGTCGGGTACGTGGTCGAACTGCCCCCGGAATCCGCGCACGACATCGCGATACGACTTCCCGTATCCGTGCGACGCCCGCTCATAGGTCTCCGACGAGCAGATCTCGGCCAATGCCCCCGGCGCCTCGAGCCGCGCCCGCGGCAGCTCGACAGCCTCGAGGGGCACAGGCTCCTCCACCTCATCCCCACCGAACCCAAGGTGCGCGCGAAATCCCTCGGCCGCGGCGCGCACGTCTTCGAGCGACGCCTGCTCATCCTCGTATCCCCACCCCCAGTGCTTTCTCCTGCGAACTGCGAACTGCGAACTGCCGCCTACCAATGCACTCCCCGCATCAGATGTGCGAACGCAACTCCCTCGGTCGACACCTTCGCGTCCTCGCGCTTCTCGCCCTTCGCCGCGGAGCTCTCGGGGAAGAGCTTGAACGCCTGGTTCAGGATCACGTCGACGGACTTCGGCGCCAGCGCGTACAGAACCTCGCCGAACGTGCCGAGCCGCGTCGCGATCTTCTTCGGCCGGTAGATCATGGCCCGGGTGATCATGTCCGCCGCCTCGTCCGGCGAGGCGGTCGGGAACGCGTCGTAGATGCCGGTCGGGGCGATCATCGGCGTGGCCACGAGCGGCATGTACACCGTGGTGATGTTCACGCCGTCTTCGACGATCTCGGACGCGATCGAGCGCGAGAACGCGTCGAGGGCGCTCTTGCTCGCGACATATGCCGAGAAGCGCGGCGTGTTGGTCTGGGCGCCGATCGACGAGACGTTGATGATGTGACCGCTCTTCCGCTCCCGCATGCCGGGCAGCAGCCCGAGGATCAGCTTCAGCGCCCCGAAGTAGTTCAGCTGCATCGTGCGCTGGAAGTCGTGGAAGCGGTCGTAGGAGTTCCCGATCGACCGCCGGATCGAACGGCCGGCGTTGTTGACCAGGATGTCCACGCGGCCGTGCTCGGCGAGGATCTCCGCCACGACCCGGTCCACGTCCTCGAGCTCGGACAGGTTGGCGGGATGAACCGCGGCGGTGCCTCCGGCGCCCTCGATCTCACCCTTGATCTCCTCGAGCTTGTCCTCCGAGCGCGCCACCAGGACCGCGATCCCGCCGGCCTCGCCGACCTTCATCGCGAGCTCCTTGCCGATGCCGCTCGACGCACCGGTGATCACCACGACCTTGCCCTCGATCGCTCCTCGCAGCGAGCGGTCCTTGAACAGGTCCGGATCGAGGTTGCGCTCCCAGTAGTCCCAGAGCCGGTCGGCATAGCCCTCCAGCGCCGGGATCTGGATGCCCGACCCGTTCAGCGCTCGCTGCGCGTCGCGGGCGTCGTACTCACTGGGGTAGTCGATGTAGGAGAGCACCTCGCGCGGTATCCCGAAGTCGCCCAGCACCTGGTCGGTGATGCGCCTCACCACCGGCAGCTGGGCCAGCATGCGGCGCGCCTGCTTCGGGACCACGTTCATCATCTGCCGGTCGATCCGCATCGCGGCCTCCGGCGCGTGCGCGGCGCGCGAGAAGACGTTGATCACCTGCCCGGCGGTCTTCGGGTTGGGGTCGGTGAGGTGGAACGCCTGGCCGTCGAGGCCATCCTGGTGGGCGATGTGGTCCATCGCCGCGGCCACGAAGTCGACGGGCACGAGGTTGATCGGGCCGCCCTCGAGCCCGACTGTGGGCATCCACGGCGGCACCAGGCCCCGCACGCGCTGGATGACCTTGAAGAAGTAGTACGGGCCGTCGATCTTGTCCATCTCGCCCGTCTGGGAGTTGCCGACCACGATGCCTGGCCGGTAGACGCGCCACGGGACGGTCAGCTCCTCGCGCACGATCTTCTCGGACTCGAACTTCGTGCGCGGGTACGGGTCGACCAACTCCTGGCCCTCGTCGAACATGTCCTCCCGGAACAGCCCCCGGTAGCGGCCCGACACTGCGATCGAGCTGGTGTGATGGAAGTGCCCGGCGCCCAGCGAGTTCGCGAGCGCGACGGCGTTGCGGGTGCCCTCTACGTTCGCACGCCGGTTGGTCTCTTCGTCGGCAGACATGTCGTAGACCGCGGCGAGGTGGAAGAAGTGGTCGACGCCCGAAAGCGCTTTGCGGTCAGCATCCGAGACGCCCAGCTCAGGGGCTGTCAGATCGCCGATCACCGGGACTATGCGGCCCGGGTCTGCCCGCCAGCGCGACATGAGCTCCTCGAGTCGCGCCCGCGACCCCTCCCGCACCAGCACGTGGATCGTGCCCTCCCGCTCGAGCAGCCGCTCGACGAGATGGCGCCCGATGAAGCCTGTCGCCCCCGTTACGAAGTACCGCATGTCCCTCCCGTCAGATGCCGCCCTTGCCGGAGAAACATATATCTACGGCGGATCAGAGGAAGGCAGAGCCGCGCGCGAGCAGGTTCTCGTACACCGCGGACTGGATCGTCTCGCGCACGCGCTCCGAAAGCTCGAACACCAGCGAGCGGTCTTCGGCCGCATCGGGCCCGTATGAGGTGAGGTCGATGGGCTCGCAGAACTGGATCCGCCACTTCGACGGCAGCGGCACGGCACCCGCAAGACCGAACCAGGGGAAGGTAGGCGTGATCGGAAAGTACGGAGCGCCGCTGAGGCGGGCAAGTAGGCGGGACTCGCCGAGCTTCGGATAGATCTCCTCCGATCCCACGATGGCGACCGGGATGATCGGGGCTCCCGTCCGCAAAGCCAGCTCCACGAAGCCGCCGCGACCGAACCGCTGCAGGCGGTAGCGCTCGGAGTAAGGCTTGCCCGCTCCCTTGGACCCCTCCGGGAACACCATCACCAGGTGCCCTTGGTCCAGCAGCCGGATCGCGTTGTAGGGAGATGCGACGACGCCGCCGACGCGGCGCAGGAACGCGCTCGCCCATGGAAGGCGGAACGCCCAATCGAGGACCATGAACCGCGGGTGTCGCGGCAGCGGGTGGTTCTTCAGGATCGCGACGCTCATCATCGTCGCGTCCCAGGGCAGCACTCCGGCGTGGTTCGCGACCAGCAGCGCGCGATCGTGCGCGGGGATCTGCTCCACGCCC
Organism: uncultured Solirubrobacterales bacterium; assembly: GCA_963731895.1. Taxonomy (GTDB): domain Bacteria; phylum Actinomycetota; class Thermoleophilia; order Solirubrobacterales; family JBBDJG01; genus CAVSXO01. The sequence goes on along the minus strand of CAVSXO010000046.1, from coordinate 79,309 downwards.
GTGGTGGTCACCCGCCACCAGCGCTCATACATCAGCTCGAACAAGGGATAGACGATCTCGACGAACTCTTCGTCGAAGCCCCACTCATCCTGCGAGTACTCACCGCGCAGGCGGCGGGCCGCCCTTTGCACGACGTCGCGTACCGATTCGGGCAACGCGCCGGCAGCGCCCTCGAGAGCGGCCGGTAGATCGCCGCCGTGGGCGACTGCACCGCGCAGCGCTCCCATGAAGTCGAAGGGTGGCCTTGCGACGGGCGTGGGCGCCGGCTGCGCGGGAGGCTTGCCCGCCGGCTCTTCCGCGGGCCGCGGGCCTGGGTCCTCGGCCGGCTGGCCGCCATTCGTTCGCTCCGCAGCCATGTCGAGGCGCAGCCGCCGCGCGCGATCACGCTGAGCGCTGTGGCGATCGGGCGTCACGCTCTGGCCCGGGCGCGTGTGCGCCCCCTGTTGCGATGGGTCGCGTTGTTGGTGGCCGCGGTGCGCGGGCCGCGGGACACGCGTCGCCCATGCAGCTCCTCTACGAAGTCCTCAACCGCCTCCAACGTCGAGCGGGGCCGGAACCCGATCTCCTCCTCGAGGCGCGTGCCGTCAAGCGTGAGACCGTTGCGCAGCCATGGCACCGCCTCCGGCGGGAGGCGCCCGAGACCGAGCCGACCGCCGATTCCCAAGGCCGCCGAAAACAGAGGTGCGGGGATCGGGAGTGGCACCTTGCCCGCCAGCCGCAGGAGGCGGCTGAGGGACACGCTGCCTGACCCCGCCACGTTGACGGCGCCGCGCACCGGCCGCATGACTGCGGCCTCGAGCGCTCCGACCGCGTCCTCTGCGTGCACGAACTGGAGCAGGGGGTCGTAGCCGAGTTGGGTGGGGACCAAGGGCTGGTTGAGATAGCGGGTGAGCGGCGAGTCGATCGCTGTGCCGAGTGTCGGCTGGTACCGCAGCACCGTCACCGAGACGTGATCGAAGCGCCGGGAGAAATTCTCGAAGTAGCTCTCGAGCTCGCCGATGTCACGCTGGAACCGGGTCCGGAATGGAAACCGCCGCGCCATGTCCTCGGTGAAGAACTGGGGAGCGTTGGGCTCGGCCCCATAGATTGCGGAAGAACCACGCACGACGATCGTCCGGACCTCCTCCGTCTTCTCACATGCGGCAAGCAGTTGCAGCGAGCCGATCACGTTGATGTCGTGCAGCTGCTCGCGAGCCTTCCCCGGCTCTGGCACCAGCAGTACGTCACAGTGGACGACGGTGTCCACCCGCGTCTGCGGCAGCAGCTTGGAGATCAGCGGGTTTCGGATGTCGGCCCGGATGAACTCCGTCCGCGCCAGGTCGGCGGCCGGCGGGCGCACGTCCAGCCCCGCGATGTACTCCACCTCGGGGGATCGCTCGAGGCAACGTGCGAGCTCGGTCCCCCAGAAACCGGCAACGCCGGTAATGAGGACCCTGCGGCCCATCAGCCGGAGCGCGCGGTGCCGGATCCGCGTTTGGACCCGGACGTGCGGCGGCCGGCGGCCGAGGAGCCCTTGGAGCGGGAAGCCGTCCGGGACTTGGTCGACGCGGCCCTCGGCTTCGCTGCGGTCGAGCGCTTCGGCTTGGCTGTGGCCGCGCGCTTCGGCTTGGCTGCGGCCGCGCGCTTCGGCTTGGCTGTGGCCGCGCGCTTCGGCTTGGCTGCGGTCGAGCGCTTCGGCTTGGCTGCGGTCGGCACTTCGGCCGGCGCGCTTCGGCTTGGCTGTGGCCGCGCGCTTCGGCTTGGAGGCCCCGGCGGTGGTGCGCTTCGACGTCGTAGCGGCGGCCTTCCTGGATCCGCGCTTCGGCGTCACGCCGAGCTGCTCCTCGAGTTGCGTCTCGAGCTGTGCCACGCGCTCGGCGAGGCGCTCAGTTGCGGTGCGCAGGTCATGGAGGGCGTCACGAACGCGATTCGCGGCAACAGCCGGCCGCTGCCCGGCCTCGCGGACACCCCGCCCGGCACGCGCCGCGCTCTGCTCGGCCATGCGCACCACGTCGTCGACGAGCTCCTGTGCCCGCTCCCGGGTGACCTCCGCCGATCCGAGCGTGCTCTGCACTGTCCGCTCGACCGCTCGACGCACCGCGTCGGGCACCGCCCGGGGCTTGCCCTTGCTCGAATCTCGCGACGGCATTACCCCTCCGGGACGATCGCGGGTGGCTCACCGGACACACCCTCGCGAACGATGTCGCGACGCAGTGCGCCGACGTCGCGGCCCAGCTGCTCGAGCCGCACCTCCATCCGGCCGAGCTGATCGGAGAGGTTCGTGCCCGACCGCGCCTCCTCGGAAAGGGTCTCCAGGCGGATGCCGATCTTGTCGACCGCGTCCTCGACCTCTTCCAGGCGCTGCGAGATCGTGCGCAGGCGGCGCCCCAGCTTCTCCAGCTCCGAGGCGGAGGGCAGGTTGAGCGCGTCCATCGCCGACTGCTGCGCGTGCGCAACCTTCTCGCGCGCGGTGAAGGCTCTTGAAATTGCGGAGTTGATCATCTGGTTCTCCAGCAGGTCGTCAGCGAGGCGGCCGATCGTGTCCTCGGCCTGGCCCGCGATCCGGCGCCGGAGACCACCCTGGTCTTCGCCGCCCGACTCACCGCTGGCGTGGTCCGTGTCGCTCATTGTCATGCCACTCCCGTTTTGGACGGATCGAAAGAATGCCGCCGCCGAGCGGGGCGCCCGGGGTACGGGCGGCAACCTAGCGCATCCTCGCCACACCGGCGAGGACCGCACGAACACACCCACCGCCGAAGCGCGACCGGCGAGGCATCCGATCGGTGCCGAACGGCCGCCCGAAACCCTCAACTCGAACTCGAGGTTTAGGGATGTCGAGAGTTGTGGCGGCGACAAGAACGGGGCCGGTGGGACGGAGTCCAGATGTTTCCCCCGAAGTTCACATCGAGTTCACCGCCCAAGGCCAAGCTCAAGTCATGGTCTGCTCGGGTCGATCATGGACCCTTGGGCGCGCCCCTGCAAGCTGACAGGTGCGCGCGCTTTTCCTGTCAAGAACCGACGCGTGAGGCCGATCACAGCACTATTATGTCTTCGTGGGAGGCAACGAGACCTGAGCAGGGGCGCGACGCCACTGCCGCAGCCGATGCAACGCGCCTGGGTGCAGGCGACAGTTCAGCGTTGCAAAGCCGCGGAGCAGTAGGTAGCGTGAGGCCCGCTTGCGGTAGGGTCCCGGCGCCTGAGGACGGTGCGGGAGTTACCCGCATCACGAGGCGAGATTCACGAGGGATGACGAGGAAGATCCTCTTCGGAGCAATGACGCTGGCCCTGCTTGTGGCCGGCTTCGGCCTTGCTTCATTTCCGGCCCTGGCCGAGCTCCGGATCATCACGATCACGCTCGAGGGCGGCCAGGAGGTCGTGACCACCGTCGACGTCCCGCCGGGCACTCCGCCCGAGGCGATCCAGCTTCCGCAGCTCAGCGCCCCGGTCAAGAAGGTCCAGGACGGTGGCGCGGCAAAGCCGGCGACCCCGGCCGACGAGACGGAGGCGGAGAAGCCGAAGGACAAGACCAAGGAGACATCGCCCGGCAAGTTCCTCGAGGAGAACGAGCCCGCAAAGCCGGAGCCGAAGAAGCGCGAGAAGACGAAGCCCGGCGACATCCGCACTCCGGACGGAGCTCCCACTCGCGACAACCCGACACTGACGCTCGGGCTCCCCGGCCCCGCGCCCGTCGGCGTTCCGAACTTCGTGATCAGCAAGTTCCGCATCCCGCCGTTCCTGCTTCCGATCTACCAGGCCGCCGGCACTCAGTACGGCATCCGCTGGGAGGTCCTCGCGGCGATCAACGAGATCGAGACCGACTACGGCCGCAACCTGAACGTGTCGTCCGCCGGCGCGCTCGGGTGGATGCAGTTCATCCCTTCGTCCTGGCGCGCGTACGGCACCGACGCGAACAGCGACGGCGAGAAGGATCCGTACAACCCCGTCGACGCGATCTTCGCCGCGGCTCGCTACCTGAAGGCCGCCGGCGCCGAGAACGACCTGCGCCGCGCAATCTTCGCTTACAACCACGCGGACTGGTATGTGGACTCGGTAATGATGCGCGCACGGCTGATCTCCGGCCTGCCCGCTGACCTGGTCGGGTCGCTCACCGGGTTGACCCAGGGGCACTTCCCGGTTCACGCCCGCGCCCGTTACGCGGACGACCTCGCCGAGCGCGACCTTCGCCGGCTCGGCCGCAAGGTCCGCCGCGAACACAACGCCGCCAAGATCGTCGGCTCGAACGACCGCCGCCGCTCGATCAACATCTACTCGCGGCGCGGCGCGCCGGTGATCGCCGTCAACGACGGTGTGGTGCGCAAGATCGGCAAGAGCCGCAAGCTCGGTCGCTTCATCGTGATGCAGGACGTGTACGGGAACCGCTACACCTATGCCCACCTCGGCAAGGTCTCGAAGCGCTACCCGGTCCCGAAGACCTTCGACGACCCGCGCGCCCAGGACGAGTTCCGCTACGCGCGTCAGCCGCGGCAGGGGGACCTGCCCAAGCCCACGGCGCCCGCCAGCGCGGGCACGCAGGCGCGTCTCGGCCGCGGACCGTGACCGCGTCACCTACCGGCAGGCGGACGCCGGCTCGGCCCCCGGAACGGACCCACGGACCCACGCCACCGAGAAGGAGCGCCTGTTCGCCAGCCCGGCGCGTCCAGCCAACCGCGAGGTCGCCGAGGAGACCGGGCAGCTGCTCGACCAGGCCGGCTTCGAGGTGTTCAAGGTCTACTTCTCCAAGACACTGCGGCTGAAGCCCTCCGAGGTCAAGCTGAAAACCCTCAAGAAGGGGTCGAAGGTCATCGGCGGCACCGTGCTGGGCCGGATCGGCAAGGTCAAGACCGGCCCCGGCTCCAAGCTCGCCCCGCACCTCAACTTCTCGATCCGTCCCGCCGGCCGCGGCGCTCCCCGGATCGACCCCAAGCCGATCCTCGACGGTTGGAAGCTGCTCGAGGCGAGCGCGATCTACCGCGCCGCGGGCCGGAACCCCTTCGTGACCAACCCGGGCGTCGGACAGGTCCTGCTGATGTCGAAGGAGGTCCTCACCCGCCGGGTGCTGGCCAACCAGGACATCGACCTATATGAGTGCGGCCGCGACGACGTTCGCTCCGGGCAGGTCGACCGCCGGGTGCTCGCGACGCTCGAGTTCCTGGCAGCCTCGGGCCTGCGGCCGACGGTCAGCTCGCTGAAGTGCGGCCACGGCTTCCTGACCAAGAGCGGAAACGTCTCGCACCACAGCTCCGGGAACGCAGTCGACATCTCGGCGATCAACGGCACGCCGATCCTGGGCCACCAGGGCAAGGGCGAGATCACCGAAACGACTGTTCGGAAGCTCATGACGCTTCAGGGCGCGATGCAGCCGGCACAGATCATCTCGCTGCTCGAGATCGGCGGCACCACGATCGCGATGGGCGATCATGCCGATCACATCCACGTCGGCTGGCGGCCCCTCTTCGGGCCCAACCAGCGGCTCGGCCGCCAGGCGCGCAGGCTGCTCTCCAGCAACCAGTGGGATCGCTTCGTGGATCGCCTGACGGACATCGAGAACCCGATCGTGCGCACGACGCCCTCGAAGTACTCGATCCGTGTGAAGCGCAAGCGTTCGAGCCACGCCCACGTGGGCGAGTAGCCCGACGTCCGCCTCCGGGCAGCTCTTCCGGTTCTGCGAGCTCGACTTCCCCTTTCCACTCGGGCCGGCTGACGGCCGCTACCTGAGGCGCCGGCCGGACGGCGAAGACGTCGCCGTGGTCGCGTTCCGGGCAATGCACGCGCAACGACGCAGCCGCCTGCGCGGTCGCCGCGCCGCGCCCGCCGAACCCGGTGCGACCGCTCCGGAGCCGGTGGCGGTCACGCGCGCGGTGGTGATTGCCGCCGAGGCCTTCGCGGACGCCGGCGCCGCGGCCGGCTGGCTGCGTGAGTGCGGAGGCCGGGATGCCGCCGCGGCCGAGGTGGAGCAGGCACTCGCGCTGGTCAACCACGCTGTCTCGGCCCACCGCGTCGCAGCGCAGGACCCACACGTTCGCGATCTGACCATCGCTGACGTGCAGCGGGTGAGACTCGGCTACGGCACGGGAGACGATGTCGTGGAGGGCTCGTGGCGCAAGGCACTCGTGATCCCACTCGAGCGCGCAAAGCGCAGGACGCGGGGTCGGATGCTGTCTCCGCAGGAGGAGATGGCCGGCATGATGTCGGGGCGCCGGCCGGCCGGCCGGCCGAGCGAGGAGCTCCTGCTGCGCGCACGGCTGGACCTCGACCACGGCCGACCCGTCGAGGCCGCTCTGGTCACCCGGGCAGCGACGGAGGCACTGGCCGCCGAGGGTCAAGCCGGCGGCGACGCCGCTGCGGCCGTCAGGCTGGCACAGGCAGCTTTGACGGGCGAGCTGTCGCTGGATCAAACCGAGGAGCTTGCCGACCTCCTCGCCTCGCTGGAGCGAATCGCCCGCCGGCGTCGCTACGCGGACGAGTCCTGACCGTCGACGGGAAGGCGCCGCGCCAGCGTCTGCAGGATCGAAATGAAGCGGCGCTCGAGCCATCGGCGGCCTCCCGCGGCCAGCAGCAGCCCCTCCGCGTGCCCCAGCCGTTCGACCGTCGCCTCGAGCCGCACGCGGGTTCCCCCGGATTCTGGGGAGAGAGTCCAGCGCACATGTGCCTCGGTGCGCCCACCCACGGACGCCGTCCCGGCGATCGCACTTGCCGGCGTCACCTCCACCACCCGGGTACGGACCGTGCGCCCGAGTCCCAGCGGGCCCCTCATCCGGACTGTGCCGCCCCGTGCCGGCCCGCCTCCCGGCGGCCGCTCGAGCGTAAGTACCTCGACGAATCGGTCAGTCAGCAGCCAGTGGTTCTCCAGGTCGGCCAGGAACGCGAACACAACCTGCGGCGATGCGGCGACCACACGCTCCGCCGCGATGCGGTTCGCCCCGCGGCTCACAGCACGCGCAGCAGCGCCTCGAGCTCGGTCACGACGTCACCACCGAGCCGCACCTCGGCCTCCGAGTCATAGGGGGTGGGGCCGATCGTGATGATCGCGATCGACCCGCCCGTGCGGCGAGTCACCTCCGGCAACCCGGCAACCGGATACACCTCGAGCGAGGTGCCGACGCAGAGCAACAGGTCCGCACCGGAGCACAGCGCGTGGGCGTCCTCCATCGCCTGCTCGGGGAGCATCTCGCCGAACAGCACGACGTCGGGCTTCACCGCTCCGCCGCACGCGCAGCGTGCGACGCCGTGGTCGTCGAACATCCCGGCCACGTCCCCGAGCGGGTAACCGGTCTTGCACTCCCAGCAGGATCCGGTCTCGATCGTGCCGTGTACCTCGACCACGTTCTGCGACCCGGCCTTGCGGTGCAGAGTGTCGATGTTCTGCGTCACGACAGCCTCCAGCAAGCCCCGTGCCTCGAGCTCGGCGAGCGCTTGGTGCGCGGCATTCGGCTCCTTGTCGGCGAGCATGCCGAACCGCGGCCGGTAGTAGGACCAGAAGCGCTCGGGGTCACGCAGGAAGACGCTGATGTGCGCGACCTCCATCGGGTCGACGTTTTCCCACAGGCCCGTCCCCGGCGAGCGAAAGTCGGGAATGCCACTCGGCACCGAGATACCCGCGCCGGTCAGGGCGACGGTGCGGTTCGAAGAACGCAGCAGTTCAGCGAGGCGTTCGGTGCTCATCGAATATCGCGGTCGGCGCCCGCCCCTAAAGTCACGTGCTTCGCTGCGAACTGCGGCGCTGCGAACTCGCTCATTTCCCTTTGAACTTAGGCTTCCGCTTCTGCACGAACGCCCCAATACCCTCGCGCGCGTCCTCAGAGCTGAACGCGGTCGCGAAGCCCTGCTTCTCGGCGGCGATGCCTTCGTCGAGGTCACCCTTGTGAGAGACGGTCTTGATCTGCTCGGTCGCGATCGGCGCCTGGCCGGCCAGCTTGCGTGCCCAGTTCAGCGCCGTGTCGAACAGCTCGTGGTCGGGGACAACCCTGTGGGCGAGCCCGATGCGCAGCGCCTCCTCGGCAAGGATCGCGTCCCCGGTCAGGTTCATCTCGAGAGCCTTGCCCTCGCCCACGAGCCGCGGCAGCCGTTGCGTGCCTCCGAAGCCGGGAATGATCCCGAGGTTGATCTCCGGCTGCCCGAACGTTGCCGACTCGGCCGCAATGCGAAAGTCGCACGCCATCGCCAGCTCGCACCCCCCGCCGAAGGCGATGCTGTTCACAGCCGCGATGGTCGTCGTGCTCGACGTCTCCATCTCGCGCAGCATTGCGTGGCCGCCGTCCAGCAGCCCCGCGCCGGCGGTCGCGTCCATCTTCGTGAACTCCTTGATGTCCGCGCCCGCGGAGAACGTGAAGATGTTCGAGGATGCGATCACCACCGAGCGAATCTTGTCGCTCGCGTGACAGTGCTTCCACAGCTCGCCGAACTCGGTTATGACCTGCGGGCTGAGCGGGTTCGCCGGAGCGCGGTTCAGCCAGATGATCGCCACCGGGCCGCGTGTCTCCAGGAGCACGGTCTCCTTCTGATCCAGGTCGCCGTCAGGTTGTGGGTAGGGAAAGAATCCCTGGCCGCTCTTCTTGCCGAGCCGCCCCTGCGCAACGAGCCTGCGCAGCACGGTCGGTGGTGTGAACCGGTCGCCCCACTCGGTCTGTGCGCGCTCCAGCGCCGTCAGCATCTCGTCCAGCCCGCGCTCGTCCGCGCGGGTGAAGGGCCCGGGCAGGATCCCGGCGCCGGTCATCATCCCGGTCTCGATCTCACGCAGGGTCGAGACGCCCTCCTCGAGCACGAGGCATGCCTCGAGGAACGCCTTGAGCGTGAAGCGCTCGACGATCGCGCCGGTCTGCTGTGCGGTTGCGCCTTCCATCAATTCCCCCCGTTGTGCTCGTAGAAGCCCTTGCCGGTCTTCTGCCCGTAGTTGCCGGCAGCGACCAGCTCCTGCATCTCGGGTGAGACATAGAAGCGCTCGCCGTACGACTTGTGCAGGTGCTCGGCGACGTGCAGGACGGTGTCGAGCCCAAGCAGGTCGCTGAGGAAGAAGGGGCCCATCGGAGTGACCCTCGCCTCGGCGATCTCCTTGTCGATCTCCTGCGCGGACGCGCCGGACTCGTCCTTGTATCGCCAGATCTCACTCGCGGCGGAGTTGAGGACCCGGTTCACGACGAACCCGGGCGCCTCACCGCAGCGGATCGGCATCTTCCGGATCTGCTGAGCGAAGTTGATGGTCGTCTGCACTGTCTCGTCGGATGTCTCCTCCCCCTCGACGACCTCGATCAGCCGCATCACCGAAGCGGGATAGAAGTAGTGGAAGCCGATCACCTTGTCGGGGCGCAGAGTCGCGTCGCCCATCTCGGTGATCGAAAGAGACGAGGTGTTGCTGGCCAGGATCGCGTGTCCGGGCGTGGCGGCGTCGAGCTCCTCGAACACCTGCCGCTTGATCTCGATGCGCTCCGGCACCGCCTCGACCACGAAGTCGACCTCACCGAACCCGTCGTAGTCAGTCGCGCCGGTGATCAGCCCGAGCGTGTGCTCGAGCTGGGCCTTCGCCTGCTCCTCCGTGATCTTCTCCTTCTTGACCAGTCCCTGGAGCTGGCCCTCGGTGACCTCGCGGGCCTTCTGGAGGCCTTGGTCGACGAACTTCTGATCGATGTCCTTCAGCACCACCGGCAGATCGGCGGCGGCCAGCGTCTGGGCGATCTCCCCGCCCATCGTGCCGGCGCCGACGACCGCGGTCTTGAAAACGAACATGGTTGTCCGAACCTCCGCGGGGTCAGATGATTATGGGCTTGCTCGGCCGGCGGAAGCCTATCCGACCTTGGTTTGCCTTCGGCCGCCCGTGGGCCGGCCTAACGGCCGTCCCCGTATATCTCTCGCTTGATCAGGGTGATGCTGTGGATGATGGAGTCGAGGAACGGCTCCAGGCCCTGCTTGAGACGGTCGCATTCGGCCCGCCCCTCGGCTGTCAGCGTGTACAGCCGGCGGCTGCGCTTCTCGGGGTGCTCCCACCGCCCCTCGATGAACCCGGAGCTCTCGAGGCCACGCAGGAGTGGATACATCGTGTTGGGGTTCAGGCTCACGGCGCCTCCCGTGATCGCCTCGATCTGCTCGATCAGCTGGTTGCCGTACGAGGCGCCGCTCTCGGCGCGAGCGATCAGATGGAAGACCAGCAGCGTGAAGATGTCCCGGCGCCGGACCTCGCCGCCGAAGACGTCCGACGGCCTGCCGCGCGGAGCATGGCCCGCGGCCTCTGCCGCGCGCGCGGCTTCCCCGGCCGCCGCCCGGGCTGCCTGAGCGTGTCCGGGAGCCGGACTGGGTGTCGGTTCGTCGGACGGTGAGATCGGGTCCATTCTAGGCTCGCCCTTCGCGCCCACCCGTGACTGTCCTCGCCGCCCTCCATCGCGCAAGGGCTGTGCAAGGCCCCTGGCGGCGCGTCGACCACCTGTCCAGGGCGGGCACGATTGCTTGTAACAATGGGTACACTCGCCACGAGGGAGTGTGATGAGGACCGGCCGAGCCCATGCGGGACGGAAATCGGCGCTGTCGCTCCTCGGCGTTGCGGCGGTGGCAGTCACGTTCACGACCGTGGCAGACGCGGAGCGCAGGCAGCCGGGGATGCGCGAGGCCCGCACCGCTGCGCGCGCAGCGGTGCTGGAGCACCCGACCTATCGCCGCATCCAATCGAACGCCCGGCTCGTGACGCGATCGTGCCGGCGCTCACGACGAGCCGTGCATTGCTCGCTGTACCGCTGGGCGCCCGACCCCTGCGCGCTCGACGGCCGTGAAGGGCCGTGTGCCCAGGTGCTGACGCGGCGCACGTGGCTCGTCAAGGTGGTGCGGCGAAACGGGCGGACGATCGCCCGGGTGATCAGGATCGTGGACACGAGCGCATCGCCGCGCACGGGCTCCATCGGGACCGGTACTTAGAGCGCGAGCGCGCGCAGCTCCTCATAGAGTGCGCGCACGTCAGGCGGCAGGCCCGCCGGCTCTGCCTCCTCCATGCGGCGCAGGTCATCGGTGAAGAAGGGCTCGTCCTCGGTGAGGGGCGCCAACCCGAGCATCTCGGCAACGCGATCCAGGTTCCGGCCGAGCACGTCGGAGTCGTCGTCGAAACAGACCACGGGAAACGCGCTGCGGCGGTGCAGCTCCAGCAGCCGCTCGTTGTAGACACGCCACAGCTCGACCGGGTCCTCGACCCTCAGGGCCGGACGACCGGCGAGGGATCGCGCCACCCGCGCGGGGTGCCTGAACACCCCGACGAACTCGAGGTCCGGAACGAGCCGGAGCCATCCATCGAGCGTCAGCAGCGTGCGCGGGTCCTTGAAGCCCCATAGCGGGCGCGCGGCATGCTCGCCGAGGATGCCGCGTGCGCGCTCGACGTGGGCCGGCCCCCACTCCACGTCGGCCGGCGGAGCGTTCCATGACCCCCCGCTGTGCTCGAGGACGTCCTCATTCAGCTGCATCACGTCGGGGTTCTCGCGATTGCCGCGCAGGTTGTAGGTGTTGCGGGTGCTGTGCCGGCCCAGGAACAGGCCGCGCTGCTGGAGCGAGCCGACCAGCGCGCTGGTCCCGCTGCGGTGCATGCCGAGCACCGCGATCACGCGATCGGGCCGCTCGTCCGGCCCGAGCGCCACGGCGACCTGTCTAGTTGGCGCCGGCAGCCGCCATCTCTGTCGGCTGGTCGACCTTGCGCGGCATCAGCACCTCACGCGCGATCACGAGCCGCTGGATCTGGGACGTGCCCTCGTACAGCTGCATGATCTTCGCGTCGCGCATCAGCTTCTCGACCGGGTACTCCTTGATGAAGCCGTACCCGCCGTACACCTGCACGGCGTCGGTCGCGATCTCCATCGCCGAGTCCGCGGCGAAGCGCTTCGCGTGCGAGGCGGCGAGCGTGTTGCGCTTGCCCTGGTCGAGCAGGGACGCGGACTGCCACACGAGCAGCCGCCCCGCCTCGACCTTCGTCGCCATGTCGGCGATCATGAACTGGATCGCCTGGTGCATCGCGATCGGCACGCCGAACTGGATGCGCTCCTTGGAGTAGTCCCGGGCGAACTCGAACGCCGCCCGGCCGACCCCGACGCCCATCGCCGCGACACCGGGGCGGGTGCGGTCGAGCGTCATCATTGCGAGCCTGAAGCCGTGGTTCTCCTCCCCGAGCAGGTACTCCTCGGGGATCTCGACGTCATCGAACTGGATCTGGGCGGTGTCGGACGCGCGCTGGCCGAGCTTGTCCTCCTTCTTCACGACGGAGACGCCCGGGGTGTCACGCGGAACGACGAAGGCGGAGATGCCCTTGTGACCCTTGTCGGGGTCGGTCTTCGCGTACACCGTGTACCAGCTCGCGTGCGAGCCGTTCGTGATGAAGACCTTCGAGCCGTTGATCACGTACTTGTCGCCCTGCTTCACCGCCCGGGTGCGCATCGAGCCGACGTCCGAGCCGGCCTCGGGCTCGGTGAGGCAGAACGAAGCGAGCTTCGGCTCCTCGATCAGCATCCCGAGGAACTCCTTCTTGACCTCCTCGGAGCCGCCCAGGATCACGGGGGCGGATGCGAGGCCGTTGCACATCAGCGAGGTGCCGATGCCCGAGCAGCCCCAGCCGAACTCCTCCTCGATCAGGCAGCCGTCGAGGACGTGCAGCCCGGGCCCGCCGTACTCCTCGGGCACCTCGGCGTTCATGAGCCCGACCTCGTGCGCCTTCTCGATGACCTCCTGCGGCCAGGTGGAGTCCTTGTCGTACTCCCACGCGACGGACCGGATCTCCTTCTCGGCAAAGTTGTGCGCCAGCTCGCGCAGGTCTTTCTGCTCGTCGGTGAGGGTGAGGTCAACCACGTGAAGGTCTCCTTGTCAGCAACAACGGTGGGGTCGCGGGCGAGCGGCCGGCGCGACTGCGACTGATTCGCGAGTCAACATGGTACCGGAGAGGGTGCCAGCTCGCCCGGCGTGGCGCCATTTTCCAGGTTTCCGATGCCACACTTGCCGCATGGACTTCGGCACTGTGATCTGGATCGTCGTGCTGGTGGTGGCGCCCGTGGCGGCGATCCTGTTCGCCGGCGCCTTCGGGCTGCTGGACCAGCTCGGCCGGGGCGGACTGTACGTGGAGGAGCGTCCATCCCGCCCCGCGCCGGTGCCGAACAGCCCTGCTGCGCGAGCCGAACGGGAGGACGACATCCGGCAGCTGGTGCAGGCCCGCAGCGACCGGCGGCGCGCGCGTGGCGAGGGCGAGCTGGACGTGGACGCCGAGGTGGAGCGCCTGATGGAGCTCGACCCCTCCCTCCAGCCGGAGGCCGACCAGCAGGACGCGGCTCTGCGGGCGGAGGTGCGCCAGCTCGTGATCGCCCGCAACGAGCGCCGCGCCGGGAGGGGGCAGCCGCCGCTGGACGTCGAGGCGGAGGTTGACCGTCAGCTGCGCGATCTGGCCTGATACGCGGGCCGGAATGGGGTATAACGCGGCGCATGGCCGACAGCCACCCACTCGATGACATCGTCACCGCGGCCCGGCGTCTACTTCAATCCGCAGACCGAGGTCCTGATCGTCGTCGACGACTCGGCCGAGCTCGACGGCGAGATCTTCAACATGGAGGAGTTCGAGGGCTCCGACTGGGTGCAGATCTCCGACGAGATCGCCGATCGACGAGGAGCGCCGCGACGAGCTGCTGGTCGCCTTCCAGACCCACTACCACCCCGGCGACGCCCGCAGCGTCAGCCTCACCGGCGCCGAGCTCGAGGAGGAGGGCGACGACGAGGAGGACGACCAGGAGGTTGGCCGAGAGGAGTGAGCGTCGAGCGCCGTGCTACGCGAACGCCGAACGCCAGCGCCAGCATCACGTAGACCGCCAGCAGCTGCACTCCCTCGAACCAGTTCGACTCGCCCTCCGCGGTCACGCGGTTGGCGATCAGCACCGCCAGCACCACCGCGGCCAGCTCGAAGCCGTTGAACACCAGCGGCATCGGCGCCGGCCCGAACGACGAACGACGCAGCACCAGCACGGGCGCGACGAACAGCGCGATCTGGGCGCTCGAGCCGATCGCGATGTTGACGGCCAGGTCCATCTTGTCCTTGGCCGCGACCAGCACCGCGACCCAGTGCTCGGCGGCGTTGCCGACGATCGCCACGACGATCGCGCCGATGAAGAACTCGCTCAGGCCGATCGACTCGGCCGCCTCGGCGATCGAGCCGACCAGCACCTCGCTCATCACGTCCGACGAGCACGCCGGCGACCGCGAGCGCGATCACGCCGCGGCGCACGCTCCACGCCCGCGACGCCTCCTCCTCGTACGGCGGGGTTGAACAGGTCGCGGTGGGTCTTCAGGGAGAAGACCAGCCCGGCCACGTAGGAGAAGATCAGCACGATCGCGACCGCGAGGCTCAGGTGCTCGACGGTCGAGCCGAAGTCCACGCGCTCCGCGTCCGGCGACCGGCAGGCCGCCCCCGACGACGAGCTCGTAGACCGCCGGCATGACGAGCGCCGCCAGGGCCAGCAGCAGCATCGCGGACTGCGCGCTCGCGGCCGTGCGGTTGAACGTCTGGCGGTCGCGGCCGAGTCCCCCGACGAACATCGCCGCCCCCAGCACCAGCAGGATGTTGCCGATGATCGAGCCGATGATCGACGCCTTCACGACCTCCTGGAGGCCCTCCAGCAGCGCGAAGAACGCGATCACCAGCTCGGGGAAGTTGCCGAACGTCACGTTCAGCAGGCCGCCGATGCCGGGGCCCGAGCGCGCGGCCAGCTCCTCGGTCGCCTTGCCCATCAGGCCGCCGTGGGACGATCCCGAGCGCCGCGGCGATGAAGATCGCGCGTCGGGCTCGCGTGCGCGAGCTCGAGCACGATCGCCGCCGGGATCAGCGGCAGCAAGCAGGTACGGCCAGCCCTCCGCGCTCAGCAGCCAGCGGCGAAAGGACCGCTTGCGCGGGTGTGCTCCGGGTCGACATGAGGCGCGGAAGTGTGCCGCATCGCGCGGACGCGGCGTGACGAGCCGCCGAGCTTGAACGACCTGCTATCCGGTCGCGGCGCTCGGCGGCGGTGCTGCTTCGTCTTCCTGTGCGATCGACCTGAAGCTGTTCGCGCGCGGGCGCGAGCCGAGCTTCCGCGAAGGGGTCGTGTGGTCGATCGGCTGGCTGGTCGTGGGCCTGCTGGCGGGCGTGGTCGTGTGGGCGATCGAGGGCGAGGACGACGCCGTCCTGTACACGACCGTCTACCTGGTCGAGCGCTCGCTCTCGCTCGACAACCTGTTCGTCTTCCTGCTGCTGTTCGCCTACTTCGCGCGTGCCGGTCGAGCAGCGGGCGCGGCTCCTGTTCTGGGGCATCGTGTTCGCGCTCGCTGCTGCGCGGCCTCGCGATCCTCGGCGGAGTCGCGCTGATCGAGCAGTTCCACTTCGTGATCTACATCCTCGGCGCGACGCTGCTGCGTGCTCGCGTACCGGATCTTCCGCGGCGTCGACGAGAACGTCGACCCCGGCGAGAACCTGTTCGTACGGGGGGTGCGGCGCCTGTTCCCGGTCACCGACACCTACCACGGCAGCGAGTGGTTCGTGCGAGTCGGCGGGCGGCTCCACGCCACTCCGCTGTTCCTGTGCCTCGCCGCGATCGTGTTCGCGGACATCGCGTTCGCGATCGAC
Organism: uncultured Solirubrobacterales bacterium; assembly: GCA_963731895.1. Taxonomy (GTDB): domain Bacteria; phylum Actinomycetota; class Thermoleophilia; order Solirubrobacterales; family JBBDJG01; genus CAVSXO01. The sequence goes on along the minus strand of CAVSXO010000046.1, from coordinate 63,741 downwards.
TCGATCCCGGCCGCGTTCGGGATCACCCGGGACCCGTTCCTGATCTGGATGGGCAACGTCTTCGCCCTGCTCGGGCTGCGGGCGCTGTTCGTGCTCGTCGAGGGGCTGATCAAGCGCTTCCGCTACCTGGACGAGACGATCGCGATCATTCTCGCCGTCGTCGCCGTGAAGCTGATGCTCGAGGACGTCTACAAGCTGCCGCCCGAGGCCAGCCTCGCACTCGTCCTGGCTGCTGCTCGGCGGCGGGATCGTCGCTTCGATGATCGCCGAGCGGCGCGATGCGAGCCGCGGCATCGCCCCCGAGCCCGACGCCGGCGCAGGCTAGACTGACGCCCGATGAGGACCCGTAGCTTCGGCAACACCGACCTGCACTGCTCGGAGATCGGCTTCGGTACCTGGGCGCTCGGCTCCAACTGGTGGGGCACGTCACCAGCGGCGAGGGCGTGAACCTGATCCGGCGCGCGATCGACCTCGGAGTCACGTTCTTCGACACCGGCGACGTCTACGGGAAGGGCGCAAACGAGGAGATCGTGGCCAGCGCGCTTCAGGGCGTGCCGCGCGAGTCGATCCAGCTCTCGACCAAGTTCGGCTACGCGCTCGAGGAGCGCCGGCAGGAGCACTCCCAGGGGGAGCGGCCCCAGGACTGGTCCCCCGAGCATGCCCGCACAGCGCTCGAGGCCAGCCTGCGGCGGCTCGGCACCGACTACGTGGACCTCTACCAGCTGCACAACCCGCGCATGGACGCGATCGAGCGGGACGACCTGTTCGAGGAGCTGGAGCGTCTGCGAGACGAGGGCAAGCTCCGCCACTACGGCATCGCGCTCGGTCCGGCCATCGGCTGGCGGGACGAGGGCCTGCGCGCCCTCGAAGAGCGCAACGTCGCGTCACTGCAGACCGTCTACAACGTCCTGGAGCAGCAGCCGGGGCGCGACTTCCTCGAGTCGGCCGAGCGCAACGGCGCGGGCGTGATGGCGCGCGTGCCGACCTCGAGCGGCCTGCTGGAGGACAAGTACACGCTCGAGACGACCTTTCCCCCACACGACCATCGCAGCCACCGGCCACGTGAGTGGCTGGTCGATGGGCTGCAGAAGGTCGAGCGGCTGCGCTTCCTGTCAGAGGAGCACGGGTTCACGATGGCCCAGGCAGCGCTGAAGTTCATCCTCGCCCAGGATGCGATCGCGTGCGTTCTGCCCACGGTCGCCAATCTCGAGGACCTCGAGGAGTGGGCAGCCGCCTCGGACGCGCCCGACCTCACAGAAGAGGACCTGGGGCGGATTGCCGCGCTCTACGAGCGCAACTTCGACGTCGAGCCCGTCGCGGCGGGCTAGCGCCGGGGCAGGAAGGCCTGGCAGCGCTCGAGCGCTGCGGTGTCCGTGGCCTGCTCCACGCAGCCGATGTATGCCTTGGAGCTGCGCTTTGCGGGCGTACGCTCGCGGCCCGCTGTCGGATCCGCCGCCGGTGTTGGAGCCGTTGCCACCGCGGGTGTTGTCCGAGCCCCCTGACCTGTCCTTGCCGGGGGTCTTGTCACCCGGAACGGTCTGCACGGTGTCGGGAGCACCACCGGCACTCCCCCCCGTGTCGCCCACGCCGCGCACGACCAGGAGCAGGCCGGCAACGGCGAGCACGGCCACCACGATGTAGGGAAGCAGGCGCTGGAGATCCGAGGGAAGATTCATGTCCCTGAATCCCGGTCGGCATCGGCGGGCAGACCTTTAACCGCCGGCGGCCCGGCGCGAGCCGGGGTGCAGATGCCGCTAGGCCGCTATTTCTCGAGGATCGCCGAGCACTTCTCGATGTCGGCGGGCCGCTTGGCATCGCTCAGACACTTGAGATAGCGCTCGGAGCGCGCGGAGTCGATGTTCGGGTCCCCGCCCGTGCCGAGGTCGGTGCCGCCGCCGGACGACCCCGAAGAGCCGCTCCCGGACGAGCCGCCACCCGACGAGCCGCCACGCCGCGACGAGCCGCCGCCCGAACCGCTGCCCGATGAGCCGCTGCCGGACGAGCCGCTGCCGAGACCCTCACCGAGGCCGAGCGCACTCACCCCGAGCTGGCTCTGAAGCTCCGAGAGCGGACGTGACTTCGTCGGCACCTTGATCTCCTGGTCCTCGTTCAGCTCGGCGATCTCGACCTTGATGTCGACGGTCCCGCCGCTGACCCCCTGGGCCTGAGTCCGCAACTCCTCCGGGAGGTCGAAGCTGAACTCGATCTCGAGCCGGCGCATGATCTTGTCGTCCTTGCCGGTCCACAGGTCGAACTTGGCGGCCTTGACCGACTCTTCGATCTGGCGCTGTGTGCGCTCGGGGATGCGCTGTGGCACCTGGTCGCTCTCGAGCCCCAGCCGGCCGGCTCGCCGGATCAGGTCGTTCAAGTCCTTGAGCAGCGCCCCGATCCGGACGTCCGCGGACACGTGCACGGTCTCCGCCCCGCCGACCTCCTCCTCGCCCTCCTTCTTGGGGTTTTGGAGCCAGTCGCGCGGGTTGACGCCGAGGCTTGCGAGGTCGAACTGGTTCTGCTGGTTCTTGTTCTGCTGCCTCGACTCCCGCTCGACCTGACGCTTGTAACGCTCGAACTGGTCCTGCGGGATCCGGTATTCGGTGCCCTGGTAGGCGATGAAGGCCTTGTCGTCGGTCGTCACGGCCCCGGCCGTGAACTTCTGGCCCCCGGCGCTGATCGTCATGTCGAAGTCGACTTCCGGCAGCTTGTCCTCGCCCTGGCTCTGGAAAGGGCCGGTGAGCTTCAGCGAGATCGGGCCCTCGAGCTGGGATGAAGCGGCGCCGGTGGCCTCCAGCTTGGCTCCCAGGTTCAGGTTCGACCTTGCCGCTGTCGACCTTCTTCTCCCCGCTGAAGGTCTGGTTGATGAGCTGCTGAGCGCTCTCGTCGGTGCCGGAGGCCTCGTCACCTCCGCATGCGGTCACCACGAGCGTGGGCACGACCAGGGCGAGCGCGAGCAACAGCGGCAGACGGCTTCGGCGAAGAGCTGACAAGGCGACCTTCCTTTCGACGGTCGGCGCGTTACGCCTGCGTGGTTGCAGGAGCGCGTGCGACCGGCGCTTGCGGGGAAAACGATGGTCAACATACAAGACCCCATTCGCCCATGCGCTGGTCTCGATACATCACGAACAGCCCCGTCCGGGGCGCAATCGCCGCGGCCGCTGCGACGCTCGCGGCCCTGCCGGCGGCACCGGCTTCGGGGGCGACCAAGGCAGACCCGGTCCGCACCACGATCGACCGCGCCCTGACCGCGGGGCGAATCGATGCGGAGCAGCATGCCGGGTACGTCGCGTCCTACTCCGGCGCGCGCCGCACCCTCAAGGGGCTGTCGGGACAGCGGAAGGCCGAGCTCGGCTACGTCCTCGACACGTTGCGATCATTCGCGCGCCAGAAGCGCCTCACCGCCCGCCTGCGGCCGCATGTTCCTGATCCTGGACCGCAACCGGGAGTGGTGGGCGAAGGCAGGACCGCCGGGATCAGGAGCACGGCTGACGTTCGGCGCAAGCCGGGTGATCTTCCAGTACTTCCCCGGGAAGGGGCTTCAGATCCATCCGCTGGCCAACTTCGGCCGCCTGAACGGCTACTGGCAGGGGCGCAGGAACTCGGACCTGCGCTCGCATGGCATCGGACCTCGTGAGCCTCGGGGTGGAGCGCAACGGGTACCTGGCCTGGGAGTACTACTTCGAGTTCGGCGGGGGGCGCCCACCATGGGTGTCGGGGATGGCGCAGGGCACGGCCATGCAGGCCCTTGCGCGAGCCGGTGACCGGCTCGCCGACCCGGCACTCACGCAGGCCGGGCGGCGGGGCCTGGGGGCGTTCGAGCAGCGCACGCCGCAGGGGGTGCGCGTGCCTCAGTCAAGCGGTGATTGGTACGCGCTGTACAGCTTCGCGCCCAAGCTGTATGTCCTGAATGGGCACCTTCAGGCCGTGAACGGCCTGCGTACCCACGCGGAGCTGACAGGGGACGCGGCGGTGCTCGAGCGGTTCCAGGCCGGAGACGCAGCAGCCCGGCAGCGAATCGCCAGCTTCGACACCGGAGCGTGGTCGCTCTACAGCCGGCCCTCCTGGGTCACCGGGCCCGAGGCGAACCTGAACTACCACACGCTGAACCGCGACTTCGCGCGCAATCTGTGCAAGGGCACCAGTGACCCCGCGTACTGTGGCGCCGCCGATGCGTTCACGCGTTACCTGAAGGAGGATCCGACGCTCGACCCGCATCAGGCGGTCCCCTCTCCCGCAAGGGGCGGCAAAGGCGTGCGGTTCAAGTTCCGGCTGTCGAAGATCGGGCGTGTCGGAGTCATCGTGCGCTCCGGCGGAAAGACGTATCTCTCCACCAGCGCGTCGTTCACACGCGGCGATCGCTACATCCGTTGGGTCCCGCCCAGGCTGAAGAGCGAGCGCACGTACGAGTACACCCTGTACGCAAAGGACCTTGCGGGGAATTCGTCCTCCGTGACGGGCGAGGTGCGCGTGAACGCTGCATCCCGCCGCTGAGGGCTCAACGGGCGTAGAATCGCGCCACCGAATGACCCCCCGCACGATCCTCTACACCGGCAAGGGAGGGGTCGGCAAGACGAGCGTCGCCGCGGCGACCGCGCTCGCGACCGCGCGCAGCGGGCTGCGCACGGTTGTCCTGTCGACCGATCCGGCGCACAGCCTTTCGGACTCGCTCGAGACCGGCCTGGGGCCGCAACCCCTGCCGGTCGCCGACAACCTCTGGGCGCAGGAGGTGCAGGCGGAGGCCGAGATGGAGCGCCACTGGCAGGCCGTCCAGCACTGGCTCGGCGGCCTCCTGTCCGATCGGGGGGTGGACCGGATCCTCGCCGAGGAGCTCACGGTGCCGCCCGGGATGGACGAGATCTTCTCGCTGCTCCAGCTGAAGCGCCATCACGAGTCAGGCGAGTACGACGTGATCATCGTGGACTGCGCGCCCACCGGGGAGACGCTGCGCCTGCTGTCGTTCCCGGAGGTGGCGCGGTGGTGGCTCGAAAAGGTGTTCCCCTGGGAGAAGCGCCTCCTGAGTGCCGCGCGGCCGTTCGCCAAGACGGTGCTCGACCTGCCGCTGCCCGGCAACGACGTGCTGGCCGAGGTCCAGGACCTGGTGCAGAACCTGATCGACATGAGCGAGATCCTGCGTGACCGCTCGCGCTCCTCGATCCGGCTCGTGATGAATCCGGAGCGAATGGTGATCAAGGAGGCACAGCGCACCTTCACCTATCTGAACCTGTACGGGTACCTGACGGACGCCGTGGTGGTGAACCGGGTGTTCCCCGCCGACGTCGAGGGTGGCTACTTTGCGGCGTGGCGCGATGTCCAGCGCGAGCACGTCGAGCTGGTCGAGCAGGCCTTCGCGCCCGTGCCGGTGCTGCGAGCCCCGTTCTTCGAGCAGGAGGTCGTCGGCCCGGAGATGCTGGAGCGTCTCGGCGAAGCGGTGTTCGGCTCCCGGGCACCGGAGCGTGTTCTCTACCACGAGCAGAGCCTGGCGCTGAAGATGGACGGCGACGGCGCGGAGCTGCGCCTGCGAGTGCCGTTCACCGAGAAGGGCGACGTGAAGCTGAAGAAGATCGGCCTCGAGCTGGTGATCCGGGTGGGCGGGCGCAAGCGCAACATCGTGCTGCCATCGGCGCTCGCCTCGTTCCGGCCTCGTGACGCGCGGCTGGAGGCGGGGGAGCTCCGGGTGAGGTTCGAGCGCCAGGACGCCACGACGACAGGACAGGAGAATGGACGAGCACAGGCGTCCGCACGAACGGCTGTCTGAGGTCCCGCCGCTGGGCGAGGATCCGCCGCGCAGTGGCGGGTCCGCAACCCCACGCGAGGGCGCGCGGCCCGAGCACCAGTGCCTGGAGTTCTGCCCCATCTGCCGCACGGCCGACGTGGTCCGCGCCGCCATGCCACCCGAGGCGCGCGAGCACTGGCTGGCCCTCCAGCGCGACGGGCTGCTGGCGGCCCGCGCGATGCTCGACCATTACCTGCGCCACCTCGACGCACAGCCGTCGGGCGGCGGCGCGCCGGTCGAGGACATCCCGATTGAGTGAGCGCCGCGGCTTCCGCGCCGCAGTCGCGCACACGGCCCGCGTGCTGAATCCCGACCAGCGCCTGGCGGCGCTCGGCGCCCTCGGTCTCCTGGGCAGCATGTTCCTGCCGTGGTGGCGCAACCCGTTTCCCCCCGAGCTGTCCTACTGGGCCGTGAACCGCTTCACGTTCATCGAGCTTGCGATCGTGCTCGTTGCCGGCTCCGTGCTGGCAATGCTCTGGGGGCGCGCTGAGGGTCGCGGCTTTCACCTTCCACTGTCCGACGGCACGCTCGCGGCGGCCGCCGGCATCTGGGCGTGCGTGCTGGTGCTGGCGCGCATCGCGGACCCTCCCAGCCGCGGCGGGACGGACTACGGGCTGCGGTGGGGTTTCCTCGTTGCCCTGCTGTCAGGAGCGGTGCTCGCCTACGGAGGCGTGCGAGCGCGCCGGCGCCACCGCCGCGGCCAGGCCGAGGCGGCGGCGGCGGACCAGGACGCCACCGAGGCAACGCTGCGGATGGGCTGAGCCATGCGTGTGTTGGTCACAGGGGCGACCGGCAAGGTCGGGCACGCCGTCGCGTCCGCGCTCGCCGAGCGCGGGGACGACGTCCGCGTCCTGGTGCGCGACGCCTCCAAAGCCGCGGGCGTGCTTCCCGCGGGCGTGGAACCCGTGGTCGGCGACGTCACCGACCCTGCGTCGCTCGAGCCGGCGGTCGAGGGATGCGAGGTCGTGTTCAACGCGATGGGCCTGCCGGAGCAGTGGGTGCGCGACGAGGCCATCTTCGACCGCGTGAACGCCGAGGGCACGCGCTCGCTCGCGGATGCCGCGCACCGTGCCGGCGTGCGGCGCATGGTCCACACGAGCACGCATGACGTCTTCCACGCCGAGCGCGGCGCCCGGTTCGACGAGTCCCGGGTCGCCGACTATCCGAAGGGGACCGCGTACGAGCGCTCCAAGCAGCGCGCCGAGGAGCTTGCGCTCGCCGCGCGCGACGGCCTCGAGGTGGTGATCGTGAACCCGTCCGGCGTGTACGGGCCGGGCCCGAGCGCGAGCGTGTCGTTCGACAAGGGGATGTTCGAGCCGCTCGTGAAGCGCCGGCTGCCGGCGCTGCCGCCCGGCGGGCTCGGCCTCGTGTTCACGGAGGGCGTGGCGGCCGGACACCTGCTCGCGGCCGACAAGGGGCGTGACGGCGAGCGCTACATCCTGTGCGACACGTACATGTCGCTGCGAGACCTTGCACAGACCGTCGTACGGGTGGCGGGCCGCGGCTGGGTCCCTCCCACTCTGCCTGTTGCCGGCCGCGCGGGCGCTGGCGGCCGGCAGCGAGACGCTATCCCGCGTGATCGGGAGCCCGCCGCTGCTCTCGCGCGGCCAGCTCTACTTCTTCACCTGGAACGCGGCGCCCGACTCGACCAAGGCGCAGACGGAGCTGGGCTGGCGCACGACTCCGCTCGAAGAGGGGATCCGGCGCACGCTCGACGACCTGGGTCTGTGACTGACCAAGATCCCGCTGACGCATTTTCCGAACGCGTTGGCGCCGTTGCCGTTCTTCCCGTACCTGGCCCTCCTGCTGACGCATTTACCGAAGCCGTTGGCGCCGTGCGGGTCAGTTCGAGATGTTGATCGCCAGCGGCAGGATCAGCGTCGCCACGAAGACGACGAAGATCCCGAAGCCGACCAGGATCTTCGACCCGTACAGATGGCCCAGCACTCCGATCCCGAAGCCGGCGCCGAACAGCGTGATGAACGGCCACGGCGACGTGGAGAAGCCGCCCCTCTCCTGGGCGATCACGAGCACGGCGCCGAGCAGGTCGGTGAAACCCACGCAAGTATCATCCCAACCATGCCCGAGGCTCCGCAGCACCTGGCTCCGGCCTCGCTCGACGAGGTGCGCGACGGCCTCGCGAGCGCGGGTTACCTTTCGTCCGAGGCGGCCGCACTGGTGTCCTTCCTCGCCTACAAGCTCGGCAAACCCGTGCTGGTCGAGGGTCCTGCGGGGGTCGGAAAGACCGAGCTTGCGAAGGCGCTGTCGCGTTACTCGCAACGCTCGCTCGTGCGCCTCCAGTGCTACGAAGGCCTCGACGAGGCGAAGGCACTGTACGAGTGGAACTACCGCAAGCAGCTGCTACGGATCCAGACGGAGGCAGCCGGCACGGCCTGGCAGGACGTCCAGGAGGACATCTTCTCGGAGGACTTCCTGATGGCGCGCCCACTGCTGACCGCGATCTCCGTGAAGGAGCCGGTCGTGCTGCTGATCGACGAGATCGACAAGACCGACCAGGAGTTCGAGGCGATGCTGCTGGAGATCCTGTCGGACTTCCAGGTCTCGATTCCGGAGCTTGGCGTGGTCGAGGCCACGACCCGCCCGCTGGTGGTTCTGACCTCCAACAACACCCGCGAGCTCACCGAGGCCCTCAAGCGCCGCTGTCTCTACCTGTGGCTCGACTACCCGGACGCCGAGCGCGAGCTCGAGATCGTGCGGCTGCACGTGCCCGAGCTGCCGGAGACCATCATGCGCCGGCTGATCGAGATCATCCACATGGTGCGAAACCTGGACCTGAAGAAGCCGCCTTCGATCGCGGAATCGATCGACTGGGCGCGCGCGATGCTGCTGCTCGGCGCGACCGACATCGATCGCTCGCTGTTCGAACGCACGATGAGCATCATCGTGAAGCACCGCACCGATCTCGACGTGGTGGCGGAGCGCGTCGGCGTGAAACTCGACGATGGCGTCCTCGGACAGGTCAAGCCCGGGTAACCGCGGCGCCCTGTACGGCGGGCTCCCGGAGGGAGTCCCCCCTGGGCTGGCCCCCCAGCTCGTGCGCTTCTGCGAGGAGCTGCGCGAGGAAGGGGTGAAGGTCGGCACGGCCGAGCTGCTCGACGCATTCGGCGCGCTCGGCGAGGTCAGCTGGACCGAGCGCGAGGACTTCCGTGAGGCGCTGGCCGCGACGCTCGCCAAGTCACAGGAGGACCGGCGCGTGTTCGAGCTGATGTTCGACCGCTTCTTCTTTCGCGCCGTCGAGGCGCAGGCGGTGGAGCGCGGCCTGAAGGAGACCCGCTTCCAGGGAGGCGAGCGCATCGACCTCGACGACCTGCGGCGCCAGATCGAGGCTGCGATCCGGCAGGGCAACGACGGCGAGATGAGCGACCTCGCGCGGCTGGCGGTGGCGGCCTTCGGCGGCCAGGGCGAGAGCTCGGGAGTGATCGGCGTCGACGTCCAGCGGATCCGGCGCACGCTTGACCTCCGTGTCCAGGGTCGCGACGGCGATCAGGCCGAGGGACTCGACCGTGACACCGTGCGGCGCTTCGAAGCCCTCTTGCGCCGGGAGCTCGAGCGGGGACTGATCCACCGGACAGAGAGCTTGCCGCCGTCGAAGCCGCTGGCAGAGTTCGACCGCGCGCTCCCGGGTGGTCCGCTCCAGGACCTGGCGCAGGTCCACCGCGTGGTGGCACAGCTGAAGCGCCGCCTGGCGACCGGCGGCCACGAGGCGCGCGGACGGCGCCGCAGTCAGGTCGTGGACATACGGCGCACGATGCGGGCGTCATTGGAGACAGGCGGGGTGCCGCTGCGGCTTCGCTACCGCCCCAAGCGCCCACGGCGGCCCGAGATCTACGTGCTGTGTGACGTCTCCACGTCGGTCACGAGCGCGAGCGTGTTCTTCCTGTCGGTCCTGCACGCGCTCCACGACTCGTTCCGCAAGCTGCGCAGCTTCGCCTTCGTGGAGCGAATCGACGAGGTGACGGACATCTTCGAGCGCGAGCGTACGTTCCGGGCCGTGTCGCAGCGGATCGCGCGCGAGGCGGGAGTTGCCGACGTCTCGGGCTATACGGACTACGGCCGGGTGTGGCGTGAGTTCCTGGAGCGCGCGGGGGACGATCTCGATCCGCGCTCGACCGTGATCGTGCTGGGCGATGCGCGCACGAACGGGCGGGAGCCGCACGCGGCGCTGTTCGGGCACGTGGCCGACCGGGCCGGGCGGACGTTCTGGCTCAATCCAGAGCCGCGCCTGTACTGGAATTACGGTGATTCGGTGATGCAGGCCTACGAGCCCTACTGCGACGGCGTGTTCGAATGCTGGACCACCAAGCAGCTCGAGCAGTTCGTGAACGTGGTCGCCGGCCGCCCCGAGATCAACACGTAGGGCCCCGCGTGAGCGACCGCGAGGCGCTGACTGCAGCCTTCGAGCAGTTCGCCCAAGGCGACTTCCGCTCGGTGACCCGGCTGTACGACCCCGCAGTCGAGTGGGTCGAGCATCGTGGTGTTCCGGGCGGGGGCGAGTTCGGCGGGTTCGACCAGGTGAGGCAGGGCTTTCGGGGATGGCTGTCGAGCTGGGAGAGGTACCGCCTCGAGCTTGTCGAGCTGCTCGAATCCGGCGACCGGTACTTCACCGCGGTGCGGGGGAGCGGGCGCGGCGCGATCAGCGGCGCATACGCCGAGGACCTCTTCTTCCAGGTGTGGACGTTCAGCGGCGGCGCCGTCGTGCGGATCGACAACTTCGCGGAGCGCGACGAGGCGCTCTCCGCGGCCGGCCTCGGCTGAGATCGCGATTCCCTCCGGTACACTCGCGCCATCGCACCCAGGGGGGCTCGCGGGCACAGCGGGCTGAGATAGCGGCTAGGGGCGGCACGCCCTCCCGCCGCTGACCCTTCGAACCTGTGGGGTAATCCCCGCGAAGGGAGCAAGCAGCACATGTCCGTGAGGGCTCCCGAGAGGGAGCCGCTGATGGCAAGCGGAGGGCCGGCCCAGCCGGCCGTGGCGATCGCCGCGCTGACGAAGGACTTCTCGACGCGTCGCGGCAGCGTGGCGGCGCTGGGGGGCGTGTCGCTCGAGGTCGTCGCCGGCGAGGTGCTGGGGCTGGTCGGCCCCTCGGGCTGCGGGAAGTCCACCCTGCTCGAGATCGTGGCCGGCCTCCAGGAGCCGTCTGGCGGGCAGGTCGCCGTGGAGGGCCGTGCGGCGAGCGCCGACCGGCTTGCCGCCTGCGTCTTGATGCCGCAGCGCGACCTTCTCCTGCCGTGGCGCTCGGCGCTCGACAACGCGGGCCTGGCGCTCGAGCTGGACGGCGTCCGGCGGCGCGAGGCCCGGCGCCGGGCCGGCGAGCTGTTCGAGCGCTTCGGGCTCGGCGAGTTCGCCGCCGCGCGCCCCGACGAGCTGTCCGGGGGTATGCGCCAGCGCGTGGCGTTCGCGCGCACGCTGCTCGCCGCGCGTCCCGTCCTGCTGCTGGACGAGCCGTTTGCGTCGCTTGACGCGATCACGCGCGGAGAGCTCCAGGAGTGGACCGGAGAAGCGCTCGCCGCGGAGCCGCGCGCGGTGCTGCTGGTGACGCACGACATCGAGGAGGCGCTTTACCTCTGCGACCGCGTCCTCGTGCTCTCGGCGCGGCCGGGGCGCGTGCGGATCGAGCTCCCGGGCGCCCGAGGAGCCGCCGGCCCGCGCAACGAGACCATCACCTCGGCGGAGTTCTCGCGCCTGCGCGCCCGGGCCCTGGAGGCACTCGCTTGAGCCGCGTCGCACGCCTCGCGCGGGAGTGGGCCCCGCCGGCGCTCCTGCTGGCTGCCCTCGTGGCGGGCTGGGAGGTCGCCGCACAGGCCGGCTGGGTGGAGAACTACCTGCTGCCTGCGCCCAGCGAGGTCGCCCGGGCGCTGGTCGACGACCGGGAGCTGCTGCTCGAGGATGCCTGGGTCACAGGCCAGGAGGTGCTGCTCGGTTTCGCGCTTGCGCTCGCGGCCGGTGTCGCGATCGCGGTTGCACTGCACGTCTCGGGGCTGCTCCGGCGGGCCGTCTATCCCCTGGTCGTCGCCTCCCAGGCCGTGCCCGTGGTGGTGATCGCTCCGATCCTCGTGATTTGGTTTGGTTTCGGTATGACACCCAAGCTCATCGTGATCGCACTGATCTGCTTCTTCCCGATCGTCGTCAACACTCTCGACGGCCTGCGCGCGGTCGATCCGGCGCAGGTGAAGATGCTTCGCACGCTCGGGGCGGACCGCTGGGCGCTGCTGCGCCGCCTGGAGCTCCCGGCAGCCCTCCCATTCTTCTTCTCCGGCGCGAAGATCGCGGTCGCGGTCGCCGTGATCGGAGCCGTGTTCGGCGAGCTGGTCGGCTCCGACGCCGGCCTCGGTCACGCCATCCAGGTGGGCATGGCTCAGCTCCTCACGGCGCGCGTCTTCGCCGCAGTGGTCATCCTCTCGGCGATGGCGATCGGGCTCTTCGCTCTCGTATCGGCCGCAGAGCGGCTCGCCGTCCCCTGGGCCGGGCGGCGCAAGGCAGCGGCGTGAGCGCCTGCCGCCGAGCCGCTCTGGTCGCGGTCGTGTTGACGATCGCCGCGTTCGTCACCGGCTGCGGTGAGAAGTCCGAGGATGTCAGCGGCACCCCCGAGCAGCGCCAGCTCAACCTGACCCTCGACTGGTTCCCGAACCCCGATCACGTCGCGATCTACGAGGCAGAGAGCCAGGGCTACTTCCGCGACGTGGGGCTCGACGTGCGCCCGCGCGTCCCCTCCGACCCTTCCGCGCCGATCAAGCAGGTGGCCGCGGGCCGCACCGACCTCGCGATCTCGTATGAGCCGGAGGTTTTCCTGGCCCGCAAGCAGGGACTGCCCGTGATCGCGATCGCCGCGCTCGTGCAGCGCCCGCTGACCTCGGTGATGGCCACGAGGAAGTCCGGCGTGCGGTCGGTGCGCGACCTGCGCGGCAAGCGCGTCGGGACCGCCGGCATCCCGTACCAGTCGGCTTACCTGAAGACGATCCTCGCACGTGCAAAGGTCCCCGTTTCCAGCGTGAAGGAGACGAATGTCGGCGCCAGCCTGCTGGCCGCGATGCTCTCCGGGAAGGTCGACGCGACGCTGGGGGCATTCTGGAACGTCGAGGGGGTCGAGCTGCGCCAGCGCCGCCAGCGACCGTGGATTGCTCCCGTTGACCGGCTCGGGGTACCGGACTACGACGAGTTGGTGCTGGTCGCCAACGAGAACGACGTGGGTGAGAACCGCGATGACCTGCGCCTGTTCATCTCGGCGGTCGCCCGAGGTGCGCGCGCGGCCCGCGAAGACCCGGCCGCCGCGGCCCGGCACCTGATCGACGCCAACAACGACCTGCGCCCGCGCACGACCCGGACCAGCGTGCGGCTGACGATTCCGGCGCTCTTCCCAGAGCAGGGCGACCAGCCCTTCGGTTATCTCGACGCCGTGAAATGGCGCAACTACGCCGGCTGGATGGTCGACAACGGGCTGCTCGAGAAAACGCCCGACGTGAGCGAAGCTCTCACCAACGAGCTGCTTGCCGGGCGAAGGGCTGTAGCCGCCGCCTCTGCTCCTGCGCCCCGCTCCGAGGCTGTAGCCCCCTCCGGGGAGGGGGTCGCTCGGCGCCCTGCGGCGGAATGCTCCAGCGAGCGCCGCAGGCGCGAAGCACGCGACTTTAGGTCGGCGAAGCCAGATATTCCTCGCGACCCCTCCCCTGCGGGGGCCCTCGCCGCTGCCGGAACTTTGCCGCGTTGCATGCACCCCTCGCATGCGAGGCGCCATCGTTCATCCGCGCAGCCGAAGTAGGACGGCGTTCGAGGAAGCTGCCGGCGGCACACCCGCTCCGAACTTTGTCCCTTGGGTTCCACCCCTCGGAACCGAGGAGCCAGAGTTCGGGTGGCAGCGAACGGCAGCCGACCTACCGCGTGCCGGCCCCCGTTACCTACCCAGCAGGTGCACGTCCACGAGGAACGAGCGCGTGCCCACGACCGTGCGGCGCAGCTCGCGCCTGCGGCGGCGGCCGACCCGCGCCCGCCGCCGTCCCCGGACGACGCGCAGAAGGGCAACCACCACGGCGCCGGCCGTCACCCCGCCGGCCACGGCTACCGGACCGCGGGGCAGCGGCAACGCGAGCAGCAGCCTGCGGCGCGGCTCGAGCGCCGTCACCGGTCGCGCGACCGGGACAGGCGCGTTCTTCAACTCGCCGTTGGGACTGGCGGCGGACATCGAGGGCGGAGTCTAGAGGCAGTGACGGCAGCTTCCGGCAATCGCCGCCATCACTCCGCCAGGCCCTCGACCGTCTCCCAAGCACGGGGGATTTCATCCCCCTCGGCGACTTCGTCGCCTCCCCCTCCATTCACCAGGTCCTTCTCGAAGATTCTGTAGCGGCGCACGATCTTTCCTCCCATTCCCTCCATTGCGCGGTTCATCGCCTCATTGGTCTCCAGAATCCAGCCCATCTCCCCCCACCAGATCTTCTTGCGCTCCGGATCCGCGTGGTCGAGGTGCTCGATGTAGAGGGCGGCAGCGATGCCCAGGTCCTGGTATTCGGGCTTCACCCCAAGGGCCAGCACCCGGCAGCCCTGGATCTTGCGGCGGTACCAGAGGAACTTGGCCCAGCCGAAGGGCAGGAGCCGTCCGTTCATGTGTGCCAGGGCGACGTTGACGTCGGGCAGGGTGAGCGCAGCGCCGAGCACCTCGCCGTCGCGCTCGGCGATCCACGTCCAGGTCTCGTCCAGGACCGGGCGCAGGCTCTTCGTGTACCAGCGGGCCTCGGTCTCGTCGAGCGGCACGAACGCCCAGTTGTCCTTCCAGGCCGCGTTGTAGACCTCGAGGAAGTGGCCGATCTCGGCCTCCAGGTCCCCCCGGCGCATGTTCCGCACCGTGACACCGTGCTCGCCCGTGACCTTCTTGGCCGTAGCGTGGATGAGGGGGTGAAATCCTCCCTTGTCCTCCACCTTGTCGAGCCGCAGCTCCCACATGTAGAGGTCCATCGCCTTGTTCAGGCCCCAGGCCTCCAGCAGCTCCAGATAGTAGGGGTGGTGCCAGCCCTCGAGGATCAGCGGGGGCCGCTCGAAACCCTCCACCATCAGGCCACATTCGTCGTTGGTCGTGAAGTCCATCGGGCCGACCATGCGGTCCCGGCCACGGCTCCGAAGCCACTCCTGGGCCGTGTCGAGGAGCGCACCGGCCACCTCGGGGTCGTTCTCGCACTCGAAGAAACCGAACAGCCCCCAGTCGTTCTGCTGGAAGTCGTTCAGGTGGCGGTCGACGTGGGCGCTGATCCGGCCCACCGGATGCCCGTCGCGCCAGGCCAGGAACAGCTCCACGTCGGCGTGGCGGAAGAAGGGATTCTTCCGGCGGTCCAGGAAGGCCCGCCGCTCGGCCACGAGCGGAGGGATCCAGTTCGGCTCGTTACGATAGAGCCGCATCGGGAGCTTGATGAAGCGCGTGAGGTCGCGCCTCGAGGAAACCGGCTTGACCTCGACCGACACCCGCGGCAACCTAGCGCAAATGGCCGACCCTGCCACCACGCCGGACGTTTTCGAGAAAGCACGCGACCACGAGCGGCGCGAGCTGATCGACTACGCGCGCCGCGAGGACCTGATCCCGTATTTCCGGCAGGTGGAGTCCGAGTCCGGCCCGGTCGTGACGATGGAGGGGCGCGAGCGGCTGATGCTCGGCTCCAACAACTACCTCGGCCTGACCGGCGACCCGCGAGTCAAGGCAGCCGCACGTGACGCGCTCGAGCGCTACGGGACCGGGCTCACCGGCTCACGGCTGATGAACGGCACGACCCCGCTGCATCGCGAGCTCGAGGAGGAGATCGCCGGCTGGATGCGCACCGAGGACGCGCTGGTCTTCACGACCGGCTACCAGGCGAACCTCGGGTGCCTGTCCGCGATCCTGAGCGCGGCCGACACGGTGATCGCCGACTCGGGCGATCACGCGTCGATCCTGGACGGCTGCAAGCTCTCCGGCGCCCGCCTGCGCCCCTTCCGCCACCAGCGCATGGACAAGCTCGAGCGGATGCTCGAGCGCGCCGCCGGCGACGGCGGCGGCGTGCTGGTCGTCGTGGACGGCGTCTACTCGATGGAGGGCGACGTGTGCGACGTGACCTCCGTGGCGCAGCTCTGCCGGCAGCACGGCGCCCGCCTGATGGTGGACGAGGCCCACGGCGTGGGCGTGCTCGGCGCGCGGGGCGCCGGCGCGTGCGAGCTGCACGGGGTCGAGGACAGCGTCGACCTGCGAATGGGCACCTTCTCCAAGTCGCTCGCGAGCTGTGGCGGGTTCATCGCGGGCCCGGCGGACGTGATCGACTACCTGCGGATCGCCTCGCGCCCCTTCCTGTTCACCGCCGCAGCCGTCCCGGCGGCAGCCGCGGCGGCCCTCGAGGCGGTGCGGATCTGCCGCTCGGCGGAGGGCGCGGAGCTCTTTGCCCGCGTGCTCGACAACGCTGCCTACCTCCACGGCGGCCTGAGCGACCTCGGCTTCCGGGTCGTCGAGCCCAGCAGGCTGCCGGATGGCACCGAGGTGATCACCTCGGTCGTTCCGGTCGTGATCGGCGACGACCTCCCCACCGCGGCCCTCTGGAAGGCGCTCTGGGACGCCGGCGTCTACACGAACGTGGCGCTCTACCCCGCCGTCCCGCCCGGCGGCTCGCTGATCCGCACGAGCGTGATGGCGACGCACGAGCGCGAGCACCTCGACCGCGCGCTCGGGATCTTCGAGGGCTGCCGGGACCTGGTCCCCGAAACCTAGGACGCGCGACCCCGTCACCGGGGACGTCTAGATCCTTTTGACACCATCTTCTGTCACCGCCTGACCCGGCTCGGGCCGGATTCAGAAAAACCCCGTTTCCAGCCATTTCGGCGGGGCGCGAGTTTGTCCAGAAATGGACAAGCGAATCCGCTCAGAAAAACCCCGCTCCTAGCGACCGCCCCTGTTACGCATTTGTTGACGGCCGCGCCACATCGGCTACGTTTCCAGCCGACCGGAACGCGATATCCCATAACCCGCCGTCGACGTCCAATTCCACCGGGGAGGACCGGCCTGAGATTGGGGATAACGACGTCGACGTGTGGGCCGAAAGATGGCAAGCGGGTACCGCGGAACGGACGCCGATCCCGATCCCTGACCCTGTTGTTTGCACACCTGGGAGGTGCAGATGGACGCTGCCGTAACGTCTGGCCCGCAACACATGCTCGCGCTCGAGCGAGCGAACCGGGTTAGGCTCGCCCGGGCGTCGCTCAAGCGGAAGGTTGCGGCCGGGCGTATCGACGCCGCCGAGGTGGTGCTTTCGTGCCCTTGGGAGGTCGAGAGCATGTCGGTGAGCGAGTTGTTGATGAGCCAGAAGCGCTGGGGGCGCACCCGGTGCCGGAAGTTCCTCCAGTCGATCGGACTGCTGGAGAGCAAGACAGTCGGGTCACTGACCCAACGTCAGCGTCTGACGCTGGCGGCGCTGCTCTCCGCCAAGGCACAGACCTCGCGGGCACAGTCCCAGCGCGCGGCTACCACTACCTAAGAGGCTGGGCCGCGGCACTCTCGCGGCCCACTCTCGTCCTCTCTGCTCAGTAGCTCACGTTCATTGGTAGCGGGCTCGACCCGCTGAACCCGAAAAACCACACGAGGAAGCCGATCACCGCGACGACGGCGCTCGAGACCAAGACGAGCTCGAGCACCGTCGTCTCTCCTTCGGGTACGCCTCGGCGCTCCTGAAGCTCGGTGTGGCGGCGGCTGAGCGAGCCGAGCACTGCGAGCAACAGCGCTACCGACAGCAGCATCCCGATCATCATCGCCCCGGTCGCGGTCGCGAGCGAGGTGGCGTTCTGCAGCCGGGAGCCGATCCACAGCCAGGCGACGGGCACGCCGACCCACAGGACGAGGCTCCCCAGGAACATCATCGCCACCAGCAGCACCGCCGCCTGCGATGCCCGCAGGGCGCGGCGCAGGGGGTGCGCGGTCGGAGGAGAGCTCACCGGAAGCTGAGGCCCCCGGAGCGGCGCTTGAACACCTCGCGCAGCGCGTAGAAGCAGATTCCGAACACCACGGCCCCGATCAGGAGATTGACCACCAGGAGGCTGGTTGGCAACAGGAAGAAGCCGGCCGCCAGCGCCATCACGGTTGCCACCCCCGCCAGGACGGTCGAGTGCGACCGATAGCCCGCCAGGTGCTCGCGGACCGACAGTTCGAGGCCGGCCAGCGACGCGAGGGCAACTCCGGCGGCGATCATCGTCAATCCCCGTCCGCCCTGCACGAAGAATCCGGCTATCAGCAGGATCAGACCCAGGAGGATCACCAGCTCGACCAGGGGGAAGCGCCCCCATGGGGCCGGCGGGCGCTCCCGTGGCGGACGGCGGGATCGGCGAGTCTCCGCCGCGTCGCCCTCGGGCCGCACCGGCTCCTGCGAACGTAGCTCCGCCGGCCTGCCCGGCGGGCGGTAGTCGGAGCGTCGCCGCCTGCGCCTATCGGCCACGATGTTGCGCGGGAACGGGGTCGCGGAGCGGTGTCCGCGCCCCTGAAGTCATGGGCAACCGGAGGAGATCTTCACGCGCCACCAGCCCATCAGCATCCCGATCAGGCCGTAGCGAGGGCGCGAATGCCAGTGCTTGCAAGCAGGCTCGCCGATGTCCTCGTTGGAGATCCGCACCCACTTGTGGCGCTCGGGCGCGGCCACCATCTGCTCGATCCGCCTGACGTTGCGTCGTTCGACCCGGGTGCGGTCGCCGAGGGTCTGCCGCGTGTCCTCCAGCCGCGCGGCGAGATCGTCGCGCAGGATCTCGAGCTCACCCACACCCAGCAGCCGCGGGCCGCCGGGCGAGCCCACTCGCCACTCGAGTCCCTGCCGCGGATGGGCGGACGTGAACATGGCGGCCAACTCGCGCTCGAGGCGCGCGATCTGCCCGCGCAGCGAGCGCCGGGCGGCCGCCTCGTCGACGTCCGTGCGCAGCGGCAGTGTCGAAAACGCCTGCACGCCGACGGTATCGCCGGGCGGAAGCGTTGTCAGTGTCCCGGGGTCTTCCAAGCCGCTCAAGCTCGAATCTGCCTTTCCTCCCTGCCTTTCTAGAGGCCCGCTCAGTCTACCAATGGGATCAGCGCCCGGCCAATGGCTCAAGCCGACTGGAGTATGTCGGCGCAGGTCCACAGCGACTCTTCCACGCTGATGTCGGGGACACCCTCGACCCGCACCGCGCAGAGCACAATCCGCGCCGTGTCCCCCGAGACCCCTCGGGCCGCGGCGGTGTCACCGAACACAAGCCCGACCGAGTCGCGCTCGTCCGCGATCACGATCGTGCCGTCGGGCAGCTCGAAGCCCTGCGGGGCCCCGCCGAGCCGCTCGCCGGGCTGCGAGATGCGCAACCCGAGCTCGCCCTGGACACGGTCGGCGTCGAACGCGCGCACCGCGACCCCCGTCTCGACCACGGCCACGGTGAGCGCGTCGTCGACGATGTTGCGGCTCCGGAACCAACCGGCGCGCAGGCGCTCGAGCATCGCCGCCTCCCCGGGCGGGCGGTGCTGATCGGGGTCGATCCCGATCTGGCGGAAGAAGACGCGATATGCGGAGGCGATGGGTTCGCGCCGCATGCTGAGCGCCCGCTGGCCGTGCACGCGGTCCGAAAGGTAGCGGAGCCGCTGTCGCAGTTCACGGGGGCTGCGGCGCCGCCCCGGTGCGGCGGCTTCCGTCTGCAGCAGGGCGAGCCCCGGGAACTCCGTGCGCAGTGCGGACTCAACCCAGCCCGGGTTGATCGCGATCTCCTGAGTCATCCGATCGAGGCCCCGTTCTCACGCTTTCGGGAGGCCGACAGGAGCCGTCGCGCCCGCCGCTCCAGGCCTTGGTCGTCCAGCTCACCAAGCTGCACACTCATCGTGATGCCGTCAGGGTAGGCGAAGACAAGCGTGGGACCACCTCCGATGCCGTAGATCTGGCTGACCGCCCCGTCACGGTCGTAGGCCATCGGAAAGCGCCAGCCGTGCTCCAGCACCTCCTTGCGGGCGTTCTCCCTGGAGTCCACGACATCCACCCCGATGAAGTGGACACCCGGCACCCGTCTCCGCACGCGCTCGACTGCGTCCAGCTGCGGCCGGCAGGTCCCGCATCCGCGCTTGAACCAGAAGACGATCACCAGCGGCTTGTCGAAGTAGTCGCAGACCCTCAACACGTCAGCCCGTGACCCCTTCACCTGGCAGGCCGACCCGCGACGCTTGCCGTTCACGACCTCGCCCTGATCGATGTTCGCATCGCCGTCGAGCCGGCCGGTCGAGGTGGGCGCCGCGAACAGCGGAATGCGCCGCCCCGTCTCCGGGCCCAATACGGCCTCTCCGCTGTTTCGCACGGCGTTGATCCCGGCGAACAGGATCACGCCGAGGAACACGATCCCGACCGCGATCGAGTAAGGCCGCGCCGCCCGCCGCGCCTCCGCCGCCTCCCGTTCGCGTTCCTCGTCGGCGAACGGGTCTGGACGCTCGTTCACCGCCGCCTCATCTGCGCGAGGCCACCAGGGCCCGCACCTTCCGACCCGCCTTCGGGACACCTCGGCGGACGGCGGTCGCGCCGTGGCGAGCCGCACCCGCCGTGCGGCGGGCGGCAGCCCCCATCGAGCCGGCAAACGAGCGGCCCGCCGCCCCGAGCTCAGCTCGCGTGCGCGGAACCCGCAGGCCCCCCCGCCGGTCCGCCCATACGAGCGTGGCGGGCAGCGTGACCGCCATGCCGAGCCCGCACAGCGGAAGGCTCACGGCTCCCGCCGCGCCCAGGTCGCGCAGTGCCGGGATGTCGCAGACGGTGAGCGCAAGAAAGCCGCCGACCGCGACGGCGCCGAACGCGACGGCGTGGCCGCCGGGGCGCCCTCGCAACTGCTCGACCGCGACGTCCGCCGCCAGACCGCCGGCACGGGCGTCGCGGTAGCCGCGGGCGGCCAGCACGGCGGGACCGGCGCAGATGGCAACCACGATCGCCCCCAGCGCGGCGGTCAGGAAGTCGACGTCCAGTGGCAACAGGAAAAGGATCAGGAATGCCCACCCGACCGCGAGCGTCAGGGGAATCGCCACCAGCAGCGCCGCCTCGATCGATCGGTTCAACACCGCCAGCAGCAGCGCCACCGCCACCAGCGCGAGCAGTGTCACGAGCCACATGCTGGTCGCGACGTCGTCCTCACCGGTGGCCGCCGTGACCACGGGACCCGCCAGATCGGCGTCGACCCCGGGGGGCGGGTTCAGCTCGGCCCTCAGGCTCTCGACAACCTCTCGGCGCTCCTTTGGGGACATCGCCCCCATGCGAAAGGCGATGTTCGCAGTCCGGCGATCTCTGGTGATCACGTTCTGGGAGAAGTACGGCGGGAGCGCCGCGACAGCCTCCCGGATCTGGCGGGCGTTCTGCCTGCCCTCTCCGAACAGGTTCGTCAGTGACAGCGCCGGGCACAGGTCGGCCTCTCGACAGGGCCGCCCGCTCCGGAACCCGTTTTGGCGCAGGACCCGTTGCTGGTAGGAGGACATCCAGCGCACGACCGCCGGATCCAGCAGGCGCTCCGAGCGCACGATCACGTTCACGTCGCCGGGGGTGCCGGTCTCGCGTTCGATCGAGGCCAGGTCGCGGGCCTCGACGCGGTCCGTCGGAAGCAGGCGGCCCGGGTCCGACGTGACGTCGATCTGGGTTGCGGCCACCCACCCCACGGCGGACAACGCGAGGGCGACTCTCAGCACGCGGCCGGGCCGGGCATGGGCGGTGCGCCACGCCGCCCTGCCAATCCGCACGGCAAGCGCGGGCAGGCCGGCAACAGCATCGACGGCGCCGCCAAGGATCGAGCCGATCGCGCGCGGGATCGCGGCAACGCGAGTGCGAAGCCGGTGACCACGTCGCCCCGAAGGGCTCTCGGTCCGCGGCGCGCGGGGGGCCCGTCGCCGGCGCCGCGCGCGGGTGACAGGCCGTTGGGCGGCGGTCGCGAAGCGCCGCCCGATCTGCGCGATGCGGGCCACGATCGGCGCCGGCCTCCGCCCGATCGACGCCAGCCTCCGCCCGACGGGCGCCAGCCGCCGCCCGATCGGCGCGACCCGCCGCGCCAGTTCGGCTCGCCCGCCGGTCACGGCCGCCCCGGCGGTGAGGGCGAGCGCGAACGACACGACCAGGCCGATCGCGACCAGGGCGCCGAAGGAACGTGCCATCGAAACCGGCGAGATCAAGAGCGCCGCGAATGCGACCGCCGAAGCCAGCGCTCCCGCCGCGATTGCCGGCGCCGCGTCGAGCCGCCCCTGGAGCTGAAGCGCCCACCCGGCGCCCAGCGCGCACAGCAGTGGCATCGCGGCCGCAACCCCCACGGAGAAAGACCCACCCAGAAGCGACAGGCCACCCAGCGTGATCGCCGTCGCGCCGGCCCCCAGCGCCAGCGGCAACATCACGGGCCGGGCCCGGAACGTCAGGAGGAGAGCGACCGCCACCAGCAGGATCGCGGCCGCCACGAGCGCCGCCGCCGAGTCCGAGAGCCCCGCCGCCACTCCCTCCGCGACCACGGGAGATCCCGATACGACGTAGCTGCCGAACTTCAGGGCGAAGGGCTTTGCCTCCACCGCCTGGCGGACCATCTCCACCGCGTCCCGGCGCTCCTCCGGGCTCAGGCCCGGGCGCAACCGGGCCTGGATCACCGCCGCGTCGCTGTGCGGGAACAGGTAGGCAAACCGGGGCTTCGGGACCTCCGCCCCGAGGCTCGGCTCGAACACGAGCTGCAGTACGAACTCCGGGTTGTTCAGCGCCGGCACGCTGCTGAGGCCGAACCGCACCGCCAGCTCGAGCGCGCGCTGGGCGTAGTTGGCGGTGACGATGCGCCGAGCCTCCTGTGCGAACTGCTCCTGCTGTGCCTCGGACAGCCCGCGCCCGCGGGCCGCGCGGCGCGCCTCGCGGGCAGCGCGATCGGCCTCGGCAGCCTCGCGGCCTCGGTCGAAGTTGATCCGGTCGAGGATCTGTCCCGCCGCCTCGTTGATGAAGGTGCCCGGCCCGTAGACCACCTGCACGGGCTTGCGCTTCGCGAAGTCCGAGCACACCGGCGCGGCCGGCTTGGCGTCGCGCGGGACGTTGCCCGAGATGCAGCCCTCCAGGCTCAGCATCCGTGCGACGTCCTCAGTCAGCAGCATGCCCGTCAGCCGCCCGCGGACGAGCACCACGATCGGGTCCCCTCCGAACTTGCTGCGCAGGTCCTTGGTGGCGGCCGCGGCCTCGCCGCCGCCGTCACCCGCGGCCGATGCGTCCGTGCCCGGGTCGAGCATCAGCGCCAGGACGACACCCGCGATCGACAGCAGCGTCGCGACGGCAACGACCAGAGTCGCCCGGCGCGCCGAGAACGACGTGACCCGGGCGAAGGCCGCGCCCACGTCGAGATTCCTGTTGGCCCTCATCCGCCTACCGAGGGTACGCGAGGGCGGTTCGCGCGACGACGGTTCACAGGGCCCGCAACCGGGCCGTCAACCCTCTTACTCCATGCCCAATGGCCCCGCCGACTCGCCGGCGAGGAACTGGCGCACGAACTGGTTCTCGGACTCGAAGAGCTCCGCCCGCAGGCCGGCCTCCACGATCTTGCCGCGCCACAGGATCGCCATGTACTCGGGCGTCCGGCGCGCGGAGGAGATGTCGTGCGTGATTATCACGTATGTCCCGCCGTTCTCCTCGTGGATCTCGCGGATCAGGTCGTTGAGAAGGGCGGTCCGGACCGGGTCGAGGCCCGAGTCGGGCTCGTCGAAGAGCACGATCTCGGGATCGAGGACCAGCGCGCGCGCGAAGCCGGCGCGCTTGCGCATGCCGCCGGAGAGCTCGTTCGGCATCTTCTCCTCCGCGCCGCCAAGCCCGACCTCGCGCAGGCGGCGGCTGACGATCGCGCGAATCTCGTCCTCCGACTTCTCGGTGTGCTGGCGCAGCGGGAAGGCGACGTTGTCGTAGAGGTTCATCGAACCGAACAGCGCGCCGTCCTGGAACAGGACGCCGAACTTCTTCCGCATGCCGAACAGCTCGTCGTCGGTCATGTCGGGCACCGAGCGGCCGTGCACCAGCACGTCGCCCTCGTCCGGGTACAGCAGGCCGACCATGTGCTTGATGCACACCGACTTGCCGGTGCCCGAGGGGCCGAGGATCATCGTGATGAGGCCGTCCGGGATACCGAGGTTGAGGCCATCGAGCACGGTGTTGCGTCCGAACGCCTTCACGACGTCGATGAACTCGACCGTGTCCTCACGACCGTGGTCGCGGATCGTGCCGTGAAAGGCGAACTTCTCGTCGTCGGAAGCGCCCTCGCGGATCCCCTCCCTCACGTTGATCTCTTCTCCGGGCTGTCCGCCCACTCGCCTCTCGGCGCTCTCGCTCTCGCTCACTTCTTCACCCTGTCTTTTCGTGGTTTCGGACGTCTCGCACTGATCGCTCGCAGAAACCCAGCCTTCCGTCCTCTATCCCCCGATCGGCGCCCTGGGATTGGCCCCCCAGAAGATCTGGGAGCCCATCATGCCGATCAGGTGCACGAGCACCATGTTCAAGATCATCGACTTGGCGGTCGCCTGGCCCACGCCCACGGGGCCTCCGGAGGCGCTGTAGCCGTAGTAGCACCCGACCGCCACGATCGCGGTCGCCATCGCCATCCCCTTGATCACGGAAAACAACAGGTCGGGGGGGTTCTGGAACATCCAGAAGATCAGGAAGTAGCCCCCTGATGAGACCTCGCCGATCTGCTGCACGACCGCCAGGTAGGAGGCAAAGAAGCCCACCCCCACGGCGGCGATGTAGATGAACGGCAGCACCATCCAGGCGGCCAGCAGTCGCGTGGCGGCCAGGAACGTGATCGGGCGCACGCCCATCACCTCGAGCGCGTCGATCTCCTCGTTGATGCGCATCGCGCCGAGCTCGGCCACGATCCCGGTGCCGACCTTGGCGGCCATGATGTAGCCGAACATGTAGGGCACCATCTCGCGCAGGTCACACCAGGCGCTGAACACCCCCGCGTAGGCGGGCGCGCCCACGGAGCGGTTGAAGTAGGCGCCCTCGATCCCGCACTGCAGGCCCAAGATGAACACCATCCCCCAGATCACCAGCGCGGAGCCGAGGATCAGGATCCCGGCCTGGCGCAGGGCCTCGCCGAAGAAGTGGAACACGCGCCCGTTGAAGATGTCCCCGAAGGCCTGGCCGCAGAAGCGGATGATCTCGCCCAGGGAGGCGACCCAGTCGCGTGGGACGGCGAGCCAGCCCATCAGCGGATCACCAGGATCTCGGGGTGGGTGGCGAGCAGCGTTTGGGTGAACACGTAGTTGAAGGCCCAGATCCCCGCGAAGGCGATCACGACCGCCTCGTTCACGGCTCTACCGACCCCGGCCGCACCACCGCTTGCGGTCATCCCCTTGTAGCAGCACACGATCGCGATGATCGCCCCGAACATGGTCGTCTTCACGACCGATCCCCACAGGTCGGTGACCGACGCGTTGGCGAAGAAGGTGGCCCAGAAGCCGGCCAGGTTCTGGTGGTAGACCATCTCGGCCAGGATCCCGCCGAAGATGCCGAAGATCAGCGCGTAGACGTCGAGCAGGCCCGTGACCAGCATCAGGGCCAAGAATCGGGGCACGACCAGGTTCTTGACCGGGTCCACGCCCAGCACCTGCAGGGCGTCGAGCTCCTCGCGGATCTTGCGGGCGCCGAGGTCGGCGGTGATCGCGGTGCCGGCCACGCCGGCCACGATCATCGAGTCCACCCAGGGGGCGAACTCGCGGATCGATGCCAGCACGAAGAACCCTCCCAGGCGGTCAAGCGCGCCGAACAGGGTCAGGAAGTTGGCCGCCTGCAGGCCCGGGGCGCCGTAGCCGAAGGCGACGGTGCTGATCAAAAGCGGGAACCAGCACAGTCTCAGCGCGAACAGGAACTGGCTCATGAACTCGCCGCCGTAGGGGTAGGGCGGGCGCACGGCCGACACGATCGTCTTGCCGGTCAGGATCATCATGTCGCCGACCTGCTCGAACAGGTTCTTGGCGGGCAGGAATGCCCTGTCGGCGACGCTACGAACCATGCGCGGTGCCCGTCAAATCTGTTGCAACTCCTCCCTACGCGGAAGCACTCAAACCCCCGCGAAACCCTCGCTACGCCCGCAAGCATAAGCGATCGTCAATGAGGCTGCCGAGGTGGAACCGTGCGCCGGGGGTGACCGTCCCGCTGGTATGTTTTCCCCCTCTTTGAGGAGGAGAGTCACATTACGCGCCGGTGTGCTTGCAGGGACGCTGGCAGCATTGGCCGTTGCGCTGAGCGCCTGCGGGCAGGACAGGCAGGACGAAAACGAGGCCGAGGGCACGTACAAGGTCGATGTCGTCTCCGCCTCCTTCCCCGGCCGCCAGCGCCTTGCGGACGAGGCCACCCTCAAGCTCGAGATCCAGAACAAGGACTCGCGCGAGATCCCGAACCTTGCCGTGACGGTGGACGGCTTCGGGCAGCGGCGCGAGAACAATGGGCTCGCGGACCCGGAGCGCCCGGTATGGCTCGTGAACCAGGGCGCCGTACAACGCGAATTCTGCGCTCACCAACACCTGGACCGTCGGCCCGGTGCCGGCCGGCCAGACGCGCACCCTCAACTGGAAGGTGACGGCCGTGCGCGCGGGCACATTCAGCCTGCGTTACCGCGTGGCGGCGGGACTCGACGGCAAGGCGATCGCCGAGTCGTTCGACGGCAGCGGCCCCGCGAAGGGGAGCTTCATCGCACGCATCACGCGCGCCCCGCACCCGATCGACCAGAACTGAGCGTCGCCTATCGGTGCCGCGGCAGGCTCGCGCGGCACAACCGAAAAGCCGTCGATCAGCTCCTCGACCGAACTCGCCGGCGAGGCATCCTGCATCGCGCGCACGCGGCCGTCGAGCGTCGGGCGCTCCGAGCGGTAGTAGATCCCGATGCCCATCGGGTCCGTCAGCGCGGCCGCGAAGGCGGCCGGCCGGCTGGATGAGTCGTGTTCCGCGGGCAGCACCTCGACGGCCTCCTTCCACTCCTGCGTCGTGTTGTTGAAGGCCGTGCACGGGCTGAACGCGTCGATGAAGCTGAAGCCCGGGTGCCGGATGCCCTCGACGATCAGCTCCGTCAGCTCCTTCGCCCGGAAGCTCGCGCCCTGCGCGACGTACGAGCAGTCCGCGGCAATCGCCGTCGCGAGCACGTTCATCGGCTCCTCGAGGTTGCCGAACGGCGTCGACGGGGACTTCTGGTCGTGCAGCGAGGTCGGAGAAACCTGACCCTTGGTCAGGCCGTAAGTCTGGTTGTTCATGATGATGTAGGTGATGTCGACGTTGCGGCGCGCCGCATGCGGGAAGTGGCCGCCACCGATCGCGAAGCCGTCACCGTCCCCACCCACCGCGATCACATTCAGATCCGGGTTTGCGAGCTTCACTCCCATGGCCGTGGGCAACGCCCGCCCGTGCACGCCGTGGAAGCCGTACGTCGCCACGAAGCCGGGGAAGCGGCTCGAGCAGCCGATGCCGGACACGATCACGGTGTTGTCCGGGTCGAGGTCGAGCTCCGCGAACGCGCGGTAGGCCGAGGCCAGCACGCCGAAGTCTCCGCACCCGGGGCACCAGATCGGCTTCAGGCCGGACTTGAGCGCATTTGCCTTTACCTTCAGGTCGTCAGCCAACGACAGCCTCCCCTTCTCGTCCCGGCCCCCACACCCCGTGGTCGTCACCGGGCGGCGTGCCGTCGGTGATGAAGTTGGCGATCTGCGCCGACGCGAACGGCAGGCCGGTTGCCTTGGTGACCGACTCGACCTCGATGCCGACGTCCGAGCGCACCAGGCGCGCGAACTGGCTGGTCACGTTCAACTCGGGCACCACGATGCGCTTCATACCCTGCGCCCATTCTCGAATCCGCTCGACGGGCAGCGGGGCCAACACGCGCGGGTAGCACGTGGAGACCTGCAGTCCCCGGTCGAGGCAGATGCGCGCCGCCTCGATCGCGGCGCCCTCAGTTGATCCCCAGCCGAGGATGCCGACGTCGGCCTGCGCGGGGCCGGACATCGTGATGCGGCCCTCGTGGGAGGCGAGCGGGTCGAGCTTGCGGAACCGCTTGGCCATCATCGCCGTGTGCAGCTCCGGCTCGTAGCGTGGGTGCCCAGCCTCGTCGTGCTCGATCCCGGTGGAAACGTACGCGCCGGGGGTGCCGGGAATGGCCATCGGCGACACACCGTCGTCGCGGATCAGGTACCGCTGGTAGGAGCCGTTGGCCTGAGCGCCGTTCGCCTCTGAACCGTTCAGCGTCACGCGTTCGTCCACATCGCGGGCGGACGGATCGGGCCGGGCGATCGTCTCGAGGCGATGCGAAAGGGACTGGTCCGAAAGCACGATTACGGGCACCTGGTATTTCTCCGCGGCATTGAAGGCGTCCACGATGATGTGGAAGCAATCGTCCACCGACGTGGGAGCCATCACGACCCTGGGCGCTTCGCCGTGCCCCGCGTAGAGGGCATGGTTCAGGTCTGACTGCTCCGTCTTCGTGGGCATGCCGGTCGATGGGCCCGAGCGCTGCGCGTCCACGATCACGGCGGGGATCTCGGCCATGCCGGCGAGGCCGACCAGCTCCGCCATCAGCGACAGCCCCGGCCCCGAAGTAGCCGTCATCGCCTTCTTACCCGCGTAGGAGGCACCGAGCACGGAAGCCAGCGCGGCGATCTCGTCCTCTGTCTGGATCGCGACGCCGCCGAAGCGGGGCAGCCGGGCCGCCAGCCACTCGAGGATGTCGCTGGCCGGCGTGATCGGGTAGCCGGCGTAATACCGCAGCCCCGCGTGGAGCGCGCCGAGGCAGATTGCCTGGTTGCCCGAGACGAGCACACGATCGTCGTCTGTCGCGGTCGCGGCACCGAGTCTGTGTGCACCCTCCGGAAGGTGGTCGCGCGCGTGCTCGAAGCCCGCACGCAGCGAGCGGATATTGGACTCGCCCACATCGCCCTTGTGGGCGTAGCGCTTCAGGATCATCTCCTCGATGCGCGCGGTGTCGAGCCCGAGCAGTCCGCAAACGAGACCCACCGACACCATGTTCTTGCCGCGCCGGTTGCCGCCCGCCTCCTGGGCGATCGCGCCCAGCGCGACCTCGGAGGAGCGGGATTCGTACTCGGGCGTGACCCGCACGGACTCGGCATCGCAGACCAGGTGCCCGTCGTCGGCCAGCTCCTGGTGGTGGAGGTCGAAGGCCTCCTGGTTGAAACAGACCAGCAGATCCACCATGTCGCCCTGCGAGAGCACGGACTCGACGCCGATCCGCACCTGGTACATGCACGGGCCGCCCTTGATCTCGGCCGGGTATGTGCGGAAGGTCAGCGCCCAGTAGCCGGTGCGCGCCGCCCCCGTCGTGAGGATGTCGCCACTCGAGATCACGCCTTCGCCGGACTCGCCGGCGAGGCGTACCGTTATGTCATCCCGGATCAAGTTCCTCCGCAAATCCAATGCGGCGGGGGGCGCCAGCCCCTGACCCGCCGCCGGCCGTATCTGCGATCCACGGCCGCTACTGCTTGGCCGCGATTATAGACACGGTGTCACCTCGTAATTCACTTCTTTTGCCCAGTCTGGCGAGGTTTCAGGCCCGAGCGCGGGCATCGACGATGCGCAATGCCTTCAGGCCCAGGCCGAGCCGCTCGCGGTCCTCGCTGGCGGCCGGGTCGAGGCCGGTCAGCTCCTTCACTCGCTCGAGCCGGTACGCGACCGTGTGCCGGTGGGCGTAGATCGCGCGCGCGGTGGAGTTCATGTTGCAGTCGTTCGCGAGGTACGCCTCGAGGGTCTGGAGCAGGTCGCCGCGGTAGTTCTCGTCGTGTCGCACGAGCGGGGCGATGGTGTCCTCGTAGAAGCTCGCCACCTCCTCCGGTCGCGAGGCCAGCACCCGGAACAGGAGCCGGTACACCCCCGAGCCCCCGTCGCCCTCCAGCTCACGCGCGGCGGATGAGCCGTCGGCCAGTGCCTCCAGCACGAGCTCCGCCTCGCGCACGGCGCGGGGCAGCTCATCGGAGCCGGCATAACGGGACGACGTCCCGGTGGGGCCGTACGCGCGCAGGCGCGCGGCGAGCCCCTCCACGGTGCCCCGCGCGCCCGGCGGCCCGCCCTTCCCGGGGTGCACCAGGGCGTACACGCGGCCGTCTGAGACCTCGACAAGCGCTCCGGCCGACTCGGACTCGATCAGCGCCACGGCCTCGTGCGGCCGGGCGGTCGCGTCCGTGACCAGCACGACCAGCCCGCCGGCGGGATCGAACCCGGCGCTCCGCGCGGCCCGCAGCGCCTCCTCCGTCGAGGCGCTGCCGTCGGCGAGGCGCGCCAGGACGCCGCCGGCAAGCTTGATCTGGTCCCGCTCGCGCGCCTCCTCGAGGGCGAAGGCGGTCGCGGCGGCCATCGCGGCGAGGTGCAGGAACTCGCTTGCGTCCGACTCAGGCTCACCGTTTGCCGCGAGCATCCCGACGCTGCCGACGAGGTCGTCCGAGAACGACACCGGGACGACCAGCTCGATCGCCTCCGGGATCGTCGCGCGGCTGCCCGACACACGCGCCCCGGTGAAGCGCGCGAGCCCGTCGAGCGCCGTCCCATGAGCCTCCGGCCATACGAGGCACACGTCGAGCGCCGGCAGGACGATCGCGACCGGACGGCCGATCTCCTCGGAGGCAAGCTCGGCCATCCGGTCGAAGCCGTCGCCGGTGAGCGCCGCGTCCACCATCTTCTGGTGGACGCGGCGCATCCGCTCGACGAGCGTCGGGACCGGGCTATCGGGTGCCGGTGCTAGAGCACCGACAGGTACTGATCCAGCTCCCATGGGCTCACCTGAACTCGATAGTCCTCCCACTCGGCGCGCTTCAGGTCCACGTAGCGCGTGAACACGTGCTCGCCCAGAGCCTTCAGGGCCAGCTCGGAGCCGGCCAGCTCGTCGATCGCCTCCCCGAGCGTCTCGGGGAGCTGCTCGATGCCCAGCTTCTCCCGCTCTTTCGGGGTCAGGTCGTACAGGTTGGACTCGATCGGGTCAGGCAGCTCATAGCCCTTCTCGATGCCCTCCAGGCCCGCGTGCAGCATTCCCGCGAATGTCAGGTACGGGTTGCACGACGGGTCGGGGCAGCGCAGCTCGCAGCGCGTCGCCTGCTCCTTGCCGGGGTGGTACATCGGGACCCGGATCAGGGCCGAGCGGTTGCGCCGCGACCAGGCGATGTAGACCGGCGCCTCGTATCCGGGCACGAGCCGCTTGTAGGAGTTGACCCACTGGGCGAACAGCGCCGAGATCTCGCGCGCGTGCTTGAGCTGGCCGGCGATGAACGACTTCGCGGTCGAGCTCAGGTGGTACTCGTCCTGCGGGTCGTACATCGAGTTCCGGCCGTCGGCGAACAGCGACTGGTGCACGTGCATCCCCGAGCCGTTCTCGCCGAACAGGGGCTTCGGCATGAACGTGGCGTAGACCCCGTACTTCATCGCGATCTCCTTGACCGTGATGCGGTACGTCATCGCGTTGTCCGCCATGGTCAGCCCCTCGGCGAAGCGCATGTCGATCTCGTGCTGCGAGGGCCCCACCTCGTGGTGCGTGTACTCGACATGGATGCCGAGCTGCTCCAGCGCCAGCACCGTGTCGCGGCGCAGGTCGGAGGCGGCGTCGAGGGTGGTGAGGTCGAAGTAGCCCCCCTTGTCGAGGACCTGCGGCGGCCCACCGTTCAGCTCTGCCTGCTTGAAGTAGAAGAACTCGAGCTCGGGCCCGATGAAGTAGTCGTCGAAGCCCATCGCCTTCGCACGCTCGAGCGCGCGGCGCATTACCTGGCGTGGGTCGCCCTCGTAGGGCTCGCCGCCGGGCACGAGCACATCGCAGAACATCCGCGCGACGGCCTTCTCCTGTGGCCGCCACGGCAGCACGGCGAAGGTGCTCGGGTCGGGCATCGCGATCATGTCCGACTCCTCGATCCGGTTGAAGCCGGTGATCGACGAGCCGTCGAAGCCCATCCCTTCCTCGAGCGCTCCCTCCAGGTCGGCCTTGCCGACCGCGAAGCTCTTCAGCCGGCCCAGGATGTCGGTGAACCACAGCCGGATGAACTGGATGTCGTGCTCCTCGACCAGCGCCAGCACGTCCGCCTTGGACGTGCCGGTCGAAGTCGTGTTCTCGGTCGTCGCCATCGGCTTTCTGCCCTCCTGTCGAAACGTTTGCCTTTACATGGCTCTGGGGGCGCCGAATCCGCGCGCCCCCGAGCCCATTCGTTGTTTCGCCGTCCGTGGCTGTCCGGTGCGGCTACACCCCGGCGGGGATCTCGCCGGCTTCGTGCGCCTGGAGCACCTCCTCACCCTTCTCGCCCGTGCGGATCCGGATCGCGTCCTCGACCGGCAAGATGAAGATCTTGCCGTCGCCGACGTCGCCCGTCCGGGCGTGCTTGAGGATCGTCTCCGTGACCACGCCGACGTCTGGCGTCGCGACCACGATCTCGAGCTTCATCTTCGGGCGGAGGTGGATGGTCAACTCCGACCCCCGGTAGTGCTCCGTGATTCCCTTCTGGCGCCCGGAGCCCCGGTACTGGGCCACTGAGAGGGACGGAAATCCCTTCTCGAGCAGGTCCATCCGGATCGGCTCAAACGCCTCGTGGCGGATGAATGCTTCGATCTTCTTCATGTTGGGCCGTACCTCCTAGGTCTCGCTGGCCGCAGCCTGGCAGCAGGTCGTGGAGCGGTGGCACCCATCGCGGTAACGGATGCGGGAGTCCCCGGCCTCAGCGGGGCCGTCCCGTCCGGCGAGGGGATGAACTGCTCCGGGTAGCCGTACATGCCGTGCTCGACGATGTCGAGGCCGGCCTCTTCCTGCTCCGGCGAGACCCGCAGGCCGATCGTTGCCTTGATCAGCCCGAACACCACCAGGGATGCGGCGAACGCGAAGGCGAACGACGCGCCGATCCCGAGCACCTGGGCGCCGAGCTGCTCGAAGGTGCCACCTGGGACGTTGTCCCGGGTGAGCTGGTACCAGAGGCCCCCGTCGCCTACGGCGTTCAGCTCCGCATAGCGCGGCGACGTGAATATCCCGCAGGACACCGTGCCCCAGATGCCGGCCAGACCGTGCGCGGAGAGCGCGCCGACCGGGTCGTCGAGCACCTTCTCGATCGCCAGCACGCCGAGCACGACGATCACTCCGGCCACCGCGCCGATGATCGGCGCGGCCCAGAACTCGACGTAGCCGGACGGCGCAGTGATCGCGACCAGACCCGCGATCGCACCGTTGCCCGCCATGCCGATGTCGACCGTCTTCTGGATCGCGTAGATCGTGGTGACGGCTGCCAGTACGCCCGCCGCTGCCGCGAGGTTCGTGACCAGCGCCACCTCGGCGAAGCGGTTGCCGATCGCGCCCAGCGTGGATCCGGGGTTGAACCCGAACCAGCCCAGCCACAGGATCAGGACGCCGAGGCCGACGAGCGGCATCGAGTGTCCCGGAATCGCCCGCGGCTTGCCGTCGGCCCCGTACTTGCCGATCCGCGGTCCCAGCAACAGGAGGGCGGCGAGGGCTCCGGTCGCACCGATCAGGTGCACCACCGTCGATCCGGCGAAGTCCTGCATCCCGACGTTCACCTGCAGCCATCCGCCACCGAAGATCCAGTGGCTGATGACCGGGTAGATCACCGCGCTGAACACGACCGCATAGATCACGTAGGCGCCGTACTTGATCCGCTCCAGCGTGGTGCCCCACACGATTGCCAGCGACACCGCGCAGAACACGAACTGGAAGAACAGGAACGCCGCCGGGCTGATGTTGTAGGTCGCCAGGAACGGGAACTGCTGCGCCGCCTCAGATGGCACAGAGCTCACGTCGAGGAAGAACCCCGAGTCCCCCGCGATCGTTCCCGCGCCACCGAAGGCAAGCGCGAACCCCACTGCCCAGTAGGCGAGCGAGGCGATCGAGAAGTTGGTCAGGATCTTCGCGACCCCGGCCCCGGCGTTCTTCATGCGCGAGAACCCGATCTCCAGGAGAGCGAATCCCGCCTGCATGAACATCACAAGCACCGCCGCCACGATCACCCAGGTGGTGTTCAGGCTCGAGGCGACGTCTTCGATGGTGGTTTCATCCTGTGCCCCTGCCACGGCCGGCAGAACGAGCAGCGCAGCGGCCCCGAACAGAGCCGCCTTCAGATACTTGGTCCGCTTCAAGAGCGTTCCTCCTTACCCATCCGGGACCTGGCCCCGGTGGTCGCAGTTACGGAACGCTTGTCAGCCTAGGTTCGAGTCGGCGCCACGTCTTTGGACACCGGTCGGAGATTTCCGGGCGCCGTTTCTCCCTTTGGTCGAGTGCCTTTCCGCACAATGGGAGAACGCGGAGCGGTGGAGAACTGGGCCGCCAGCTCGTGCACGAGCCCCGGCAGCCGCTGCGGCGAGGCGCGGGCGGCCTCGATCTGACGTGTTGCCGGAGCTGCGTCGACGATGCCCCGGCACGCCTCCAGCTCGGCCTCGCAGCCAAGTGCGCGGGCGTGCGGCAGCGACGCCGCGAGCAGCTCGTCAAGCTGCGGCCCAATGGGCAGCCGGCGCTCGGCGGCGACGTCGATCAGCTCGGCCGCGACGCCGTCACGCGCAGCCAGAAAGCGGTTCTCGTCGAGTACCTCGGGCGAGTTCAGCTGCAGTGGCGACAGATATCCCTGCTCGACCTCGAGCCGCGCGATCGACTGGACGAGCGCCGCCAGCGCGGCGGTCTCGGAGACCGTCGTCTGGGCGTCCATGATCCTCACCTCGACCGTCCCGAATCGTGGTTGCGGGCGCACGTCCCACCACAGGAAGGTCGGCTCCGGGAACGCGTCGCAGCGGATCAGAAGGTCGACTGCCGCGACGTAGTCCTCGTAATCGGCGAACGCCCGCGGGATTCCCACCCGCGGGAATGCCTGGAACAGGGGCGTGCGCGCGGAGGCGAGACCCGTGTCGCGGCCCTGCCAGAAGGGCGAGTTCGCCGACAGCGCGAGCAGCATCGGCAGGTGGCCGCGCAGGGCGTTGGCCAGCCCGACCGCATCCTCGGGATGCCGCACCCCGACATGGACGTGAAGCCCGAACGTGGGCTCACGGCGCGCAAGCTCCCGCATCGACCCGTACACGGCCTGATAGCGGCTGCCGCCCGAGACGACGGTCTCGTGCCACACCGTGAAGGGATGGGTCCCCGCGCTCGCGACCTCGAGCCCGAGCATCCCGAGCGTCCGCGAGAGTGCGGTGCGCAGGGCGTGCAGTTCCGCGATCGCCGATCCGACGGTCTCGTGCACGCCTGTCGCCAGCTCCAGCGCCGACTTGTGGGTCTCGGCAGTTACATGCGCCGCCAGCTCGGGCTCGAGGGCGTCCAGGACCCGGTCGATCTGCTGCGCCAGGGACCAGTCGTGCGGATGGAGGAGCATCACCTCCTCCTCGATCCCGACCGTGTAGGCCGCGCCCGAGTGGTGCGGAGTCCACCGCGCCCAATGCCCGGGCCCGCTCACGCGGCCTGCTCCGCGCCACGCACCCGGGCGTAAGCCCGCGCCGACTGCGCCAGCCCCGCGAAAAGCGCTCCGTGCTCGGCGCGCGAGCTGAGGCACTCCGCATGCCACTGGACGCCGACCACGAACGGCCGCCCGGGAGCCTCGACCGCCTCGACGACGCCATCCGTCGCGCGCGCCGCCACGCGCAACCCCCTGCCGAGCCGTTCGACGGCCTGATGATGGAACGAGTTCACCTGGAGGGTGCGCCGGCCGAGCAGATCCTCGAGCAGCGTCCCCGGCTTGACCAGCACATCGTGGGTCGCGCGCCGCGCGGGCACGGCCTGGCGATGCTCGAGCTGTGCGTCGGCGACCTCCGGCAGATGCTGGACCAGCGACCCGCCGCGGCTCACGTTCAGCGCCTGCGCGCCGCGGCAGATGGCGAGCACGGGCATGCCGAGCCGCCAGGCGAGCCTCGCGACCTCGAGCTCGAACCGGTCCACGGCCGGCTCGGTCGGGCCCAGTCGCGGGTGCTGGGGGCCGCCATAGGCCGCCGGATCGAGATCCGGGCCGCCTGACAGGCAGACACCCGAGAGCCGCAGGAGCAGCGGCGCCGCGACCTCCGGCAGGAGCGGGGGAAGCACGACGGGGATCGCTCCCGCCGCCTCGATCGCCTGCACGTACTCGAGGCCCAGCGCCAGCTCGACCTGGGCCGGCTCACCTTCAGGGGTGGGCCTGACCGCGTCCTTGCGACGGATCTCCGACGTCGTGACGCCGATCAGCGGGAGCTCCGATCCGGCCTTGGTGCCTAGCCGAGAATCCACGTGTCCTTGCCGCCCCCGTTCTGGTTCGAGTTGACCACCAGGGACCCGGGCTCGAGTGCCACCCGCGTGAGCCCGCCCGGGAGGGCGCGCGGGCCGTCGCTGCCGGTGAACACGAAGGCGCGCAGGTCCACGTGTCTGGGCACGAGCCTGCCGGCCCGCACCGTCGGGCAGGTCGAAAGCTCCACCATCTCCTGGGCCACGACATGGCGGGCCTGGCCCGCGATCAGATCGCGGGCCCTCATGCGGTCGCCCTCCCGCGCGTGCGGGCAGATGATCACACCGGCTCCGCCAAAGCCGTCGCGCGGCTTCACGACCAGCTCGTCGATGCGCTCGAGGATCCCCGTGCGCTGGTCGGGATTGCGCGGGTCGTAGGTCGGGACGGAGCGCAGCAGCGGCTCCTCGCCGAGGTAGAAGCGCACCATGTCCTCGACGTAGGCGTGCACGAGCTTGTCGTCGGCGACCCCGGTGCCGAACCCGTTCACGCATGCGAGGGTGCCGGCCCGCAGCGGCTCGAGCATCGCATCGCCGAGCCAGCTGAGCCTCCCGCCCGGCTCTCGCAGGCGGCACTGGTCGGTGCGCCGGTAGACCACGTCGACCGGCCTCAGCCGGCGGCCGATGCGGGCGTGCAGGCGGTTGCCGATCCGCCGCAGATC
The DNA here is from genome assembly GCA_963731895.1 of uncultured Solirubrobacterales bacterium. GTDB lineage: Bacteria > Actinomycetota > Thermoleophilia > Solirubrobacterales > JBBDJG01 > CAVSXO01. The sequence goes on along the minus strand of CAVSXO010000046.1, from coordinate 27,144 downwards.
GCCCGGCTCGACCAGCGGGACCCCGATCAGGCGCGCGAGCTGGCGATGCTCCCACCAGGCCGAGTTGCCGGAGCCGTCCGACAGCAGCACGACCACCGGATCGCTCCCGGTCGGAGCGGCCGCCATGAGCGTGTCCGCCAGCAGGTTCGTCAGGTGGACGCTGACCGCAGCCGCTCGGGTGGCGGCCCCAGCGGCAGCAACGGGTCGCAGATGCGGCGCGCCGCGAGCAGGTATGCGGCTCCGGATGGGGTGCGCAGGTTGTCCTCGAGCACGAGCAGCTCTCCGTCGGGCGCGCGCACCACGTCGAGCCCGGCGATGTGCGCGACCGCCGCGTGCGGGAGCCCGAGCAGATCCCGCTCCAGGAACGGCGGGCTGTCGAGCAGATACGGCGGGACGATTCCCGCCCGCAGGATCCGCCGCTCGTCGTACACGTCCGCGAGGAACGCGTTCAACGCGGCCACCCGCTGCGTGAGCCCGTCGGCGAGCAGCCGCCACTCGGCGCCGTCCAGGATGCGCGGCACCGGGTCGAGCGGGAACGTCAGGCGGCGCGATTCCCGCCCGAACTCCACGCGCTCCCGGGTGGTGCTCGATCGCACGGTCTGCGAGAGTCCGGCCAGGTCCGACCGGTAGAGCGCCTCGATCAGGTCGGCGTAGCCCGGCCGCGCAGACCCGTCGGGTCCGAAGGCCTCATCGAGGGCGCGGCCGCGCCGGTAGCCGGGCTCCGCGGGAATAGAAACAGTCTCGACCAGAGGAGCCACCTGCAGAGGATCCACGTCACGGGCGGTGGTTCATACCGCCCCACGGTCCAATCCCATCGACGTGCACCCGTACACGAGGTCGACCCCCCGCGCTGGTCAAGGGTGGATCCGCGTGACTGTGCCCCCAGCCTCGCGACCCACACCGCCCCCGGTTCGCGGCAGTTGGACCGTGTGTAGGGACAGCTGGCCCGGATTTCGGCCACGTGTACGTATGCCGCGCCGCGGTGAGCCCCGATCATGCCCCATGCACTCGCGCCTCACCTCTCTCGATGGCTCGTTCCTGCGGCTCGAGACGCCCAACGCCCACATGCACGTCGCGTGGAGCGGGCTGTTCGAACCGCATCCCGACCTGCCGCGGCCGACGGTCGAGGCGCTGCGCGAGAAGGTCGCCGCGCGGCTCGACAAGGCGCCCCGCTTCCGGCAGAGACTCGCGTTCCCGCCGATGCGCCTCGCCGAGCCCTCATGGGTCGACGACCCCGGGTTCACCGTCGAGAACCACGTCGCCGCGCTGGGCGACCCGGACGCCGCGGTGACGCTCGCGCGCTTCGGCCAGCTCACCGACTCAGCGCTGTCCGAGCCGCTCGACCGCGCCCACCCGCTGTGGCAGGTGCAGCTCGTCCCATGTCTCGAGGACGGCCGCGCGGGACTGATCTTCAAGATGCACCACGCGCTCGTGGACGGCAGGTCGGCCGTCGAGCTGGCGCTCCTGCTCTTCGATCTCACACCAGACCCGGGTCCAGAACCGCCCTCCCCCTGGACGCCGGCGCCACCCCCAAGCGCCGCACGACTGGCGCTCGATGCGTTCTATTCCAACACGCTCGAGCCGCTCCGTGCGGCGCGGGGGGTCGGGCGCCTCGCCGCCAGACCGGGGGAAGTTGGCTTCACCGGCACGCTGCGCCGCGCGGCGCACGCGTTCGAGCAGGACCTGCTGCGCTCGGCGCCGGACTCCTACCTGAACAGACCGATCGGCCCGCGCAGGGTGCTGGTCCGCCACCGCGCGCGGATGGCCGACATCGTGGACGCCAAGCGTCGCGCCGGCGCGACGGTGAACGACGTGTGCCTGGCCGCGGTCGCGGGCGCCCTGCGGGAGCTCGCCCGGCTCCGGGGCGAGACCCCTCGGCCGCTGAAGGCGATGGTGCCCGTCAGCGTGCGCGCCGAGGACCAGCAGCAGGACCTCGGCAACCGCATCACGTTTGCGTTCGTCGAGCTCCCGGTCGCAACGCGCTCACGCGCCGGGCGCCTGGCGCAGGTGCACCGCGAGACCGCGTCCTTCAAGCAGTCGGGCCGCCCAGCGGGAACCGGTGCCATGCTGGGAGCGCTCGGCCTGCTGCCGGACCCGGTGAAAAACCGCGCCGCACGGCTCGCGTCGAGCTCGCGCGTCTTCAACCTGACGGTCTCCAACATCCCCGGACCGCGCTTCCCGCTCTACATGCTGGGGGCCGAGCTGAGCGAGGCATATCCGGTGGTCCCGATCGCCGAGCAGCACTCGCTGGCGATCGGGATGTTCAGCTACCGGGAGCACATGTTCTTCGGTTTGTACGCCGACCCACAGGCGCTGCCCGAGGTGCACGCGCTGCCCAAGGCCCTGGAAGCCGAGATCGTCGCGCTCGCGCGGCCGCGGCGCCGCAGGCGACCGCCGGGCACCGCACATCTGCGCGTTGCGCCGACGCCCGCTACCGCGAGCTAGGGACCAGCTCTTCGCGCAGCTGCTTGGCCGCGGCGACCATGTTTCGCAGCGACGGCTCGACCTCCTCGTAGCGGCGAGTCTTCAGGCCGCAATCGGGGTCGACCCAGATCTGCTCGGGCTCCAGTACCTGCGCGGCGAGCCGCAGCAGCTCCACCATCTCCTCGGTCGAGGGGATCCGCGGTGAGTGGATGTCGTACAGCCCGGGGCCGATCTCGTTCTCATAGCCGGTGCGCTTCCAGTCCTCGAGCAGCTCCATCTTGGACCGCGCAGCTTCGATCAGCAGCACGTCCGCGTCCATCTCCTGAATCTGGCGCATGATGTCGCCGAACTCCGAGTAACACATGTGCGTCTGGATCTGGGTCTCGTCGCGCACCGAGGACACCGACAGGCGGAAGCAGTACACCGCCCAGTCGAGGTACTCGTTCCACCGGTCCGAGCGCAGGGGCAGGCCCTCGCGGATCGCGGGCTCGTCCACCTGGATGATGTCGACGCCGGCCGCCTCGAGGTCCGACGTCTCGTCGCGGATCGCGAGTGCGAGCTGCTTGCAGGTCTCCGAGCGTGGCTGGTCGTCGCGGACGAACGACCACATCAACATGGTCACCGGCCCGGTCAGCATCCCCTTCACCTGCTTGTCCGTGAGTGATTGGGCGTACTTGATCCAGTCGACCGTCATCGCGTTCGGGCGCGACACGTCGCCGAAGATCACCGGCGGACGCACGTAGCGCGAGCCGTAGCTCTGAACCCAGGCGTTGTCCGTGAAGACGTAGCCGTCCATCTGCTCGGCGAAGTACTGGACCATGTCGTTGCGCTCCGGCTCGCCGTGCACGAGCACGTCGAGGCCGATGTCCTCCTGCAGGCGGATGACGCGCTCGATCTCGCCCTTCATCAGGTTCGTGTACTGCTCCTCGTCGATCTCACCCTTGCGCAGGCGCATCCGCGCGGTGCGGATCTCGGTCGTCTGCGGGAACGATCCGATCGTCGTCGTCGGAAACAGCGGCAGCCCGAGCCGCTCGTGCTGGGCGTCGCGGCGCGTGGAGAACACGTTGTCGCGACTGGCGTCGGCATCGGTCACCTGCTCGAGCCGTTCGCGCACCTGCGGGTTTCGCGTGCGCGGAGAGTTGCGCCGGTCCTCGAGCGCCTGGCGGTTCTCCTCGACGGCCTCGAAGATCGCGTCACGGCCCTCATTCAGCCCGCGGCTGAGCACTGCCACCTCGTCGAGCTTCTGCACGGCGAACGACATCCAGCTCAGGACCTCGTCGTCGAGCCGCGCCTCGTTGCGCTTGTCGACCGGAGAGTGCTGCAGCGAGCAGGACGTCGAGACAACCACGTCACCCGCGTGGCCGCGCAGCTCGTCGAGGAGGTCGAGGCTGGCCACGATGTCGTTGATCCACACGTTGCGGCCGTTCACCACGCCCGCGAACAGGGCCTTGTCCTCCGGCCATCCGTGCTGGGCCACCAGCTCGCGGTTGTGCGGGCCGTAAACGAAGTCGAGTGATACGCCGGCAACGGGCAGACGCGCCAGCACCGGGTAGCTCTCGCCGACGTGGTCGAAGTAGGTCGCGACCACGATCTTCGGAGCGTCGTGGACCGCGGCAAGCCTCTTGTACGTCTGCTCGAGCGCCTCGAGCTCCGCGGGTGTGCGGTCCTCGACCAGCACGGGCTCGTCGATCTGCACCCACTCGGCCCCCGAGCTTGCCGAGCTCCGCAAGCACCTCGGCATACACGTCCACGAGGTCGTCGAGCAACTCCAGGCGGTCGAAGTCCTCACCCGCGCACTTGCCCTGCAGCAGGAAGGTCAGCGGTCCCGACCAGCACGGGCTTGGTCTCGATGCCGAGGTCCTTGGCCTCCTGGTAGTGCTCGAGCGGCTTGCGGGAGGAGAAGCGGAACTTCATGCCGCGCTCGAGCTCCGGGACGATGTAGTGATAGTTGGTGTCGAACCACTTCGTCATCTCCATCGCGGTCACGTCGACCCCGCCCGTCTGGCGGCCGCGGGCCATCGCGAAGTAGGTCTCGAGGTCGATGTCGCTCGAGCCATCCCACCCGTAGCGCTCCGGCACCGCGCCGACCATCGCGATCGTGTCCAGGACCTGGTCGTAGAGCGAGAAGTCGTTTGACGGGATCAGGTCGATGCCGGCGTCGCGCTGCAGCTTCCAGTTCGCCGCGCGCAGCTCGCCTGCGGTCGAGACGAGGTCGTCCATCGAGCGGTCGCCTGCCCAGTACGCCTCGGTCGCGGACTTCAGCTCACGCTGGGCACCGATACGCGGGAACCCCAGCACGTTCGAAATTGCCTGTGACAAGAAAACCTCCTGGAAAGGCGAGTGTTTCGACGGACAGTGGGCGTACGCGGCGGCGTGTGCCCGAGGAACTGGCCAGTATATCGAGGTCGTTTCTCGAGCTGTCCTGACTTTTCCCGCCACTGCCGGGAATAGTCAGGACAGTGCCGGGGGCCGCGCTCCGCCCAGAGCCGCCACCTGGACAATCGGCGCATGTTCTGGCCAGGGCCGTTAAACATCCGGACCACATGCCCGATATGTCCTACGTGCAGCCCGCCCCCCTGAAGCGGCCCACCCTCCTGCGACGGATCGCAGCCGCACTCGCGATCCTGAGCCCTCGTCCCCTGTGCTCCCTCATCGACAGCCCGCTCCCGGAGCTGCGCGAGGTCGGGCACGAGTGGCGCGCCGCGCGCTAGCGCGTCTCGGGTAGCGGAGAAACCCGCGGCGACAGCTCAACCGGCGTCGCGGCCAGCGCGCGCATCCGCACGTCTCGCCATGACACGCCCTCGCGGATCAGCGCCGGTAGCCCGAACAGCACGGCGGTCGCCACCTCGACCGCCTGCAGGATGATCCCGTAGCCCAGCGCCGCGGCGGCGGGCACGCCGTAGGCGCCCGTCAGCACGGTCACGACGGCGATCTGGAACAGCCCCACGTTCGAAGGCGTGGCCGGCAACACCGCGGTCACGTTCACTGCGAAGAGCACTGCGGCGGCAGCGCCGAGGCCCGCGCGGTGGTCGAGCTCCAGGGCCAGCAGCAGCGCGAAGGCGCCCATCAGCTGCAGCCCCCAGGCCGCCAGCTGGGCGCTCGTCGCCCATGCCGCCGACCGCGGCCGGCGGAACACGGTCAGGCCCTTGCGCAGCCGCACCAGTGCCGCGGCCGCCTCGCGGGTCAGACGTGCGAGCGTGCCCTCCCGCCGTGAGCCGAAGCCGGCGCGCCGGCTCGCCTCCACGAGCGACGGCACGATCAGCACCGCTGCGGTGAGCGCGAGCGGGAGCAGGCTGACCAGGATCAGCGACGCCCTCGCGACCGCGCAGGATGTCGTTGCTGCCCACGACCACGACGGCCAGCAGCAGCAGCGCGAGCAGGTTGAGCAACGTCTGGGAGACGAGCGTGCCGGCCACCACCGGGAGGGTCTCGCGCATCCGGCCCAGCCTCCGCGCCACGATCAGGGCACGCGACGGCTCACCGAGCCTCGCCGGCAGCGTGGCGGACATCAGGACGCCGATGGAGGTCGCGCTCAGGATCGTCCGTCTCTGGATCGGCGCCTCCGGCAGTGCGGCACGCAAGATCTGGAACCACGAGACCGAGCGCAGGAGCATCGAAGTCGAGAACAGCCCCAGCGCAACCAGCACCCAGATCGGGCTCGAGTGCACGAGCGTCGTGACGACGTTGTCGACACCCACGCGCTTCAGCGCCAGGAAGGCGAGGAACAGACCGATGATCGCGGACACGGCGAGCGCCACACGGCGCGCAGAGGCGAGGAAACGAGAACCCCTCGAGCCCTGCACGACGGGCCGCGGCTCGAGCGATGGCAGCCGGCGTGCGCGCCGGCTTGCCGTCAGGTCGCCCTGCACGAGGCCCGCCTTGGCGCGCATCGTCTCCAGCTCGGCCGGCCGGCTCAGGCGCCTCGATCGCGCGCTCGTATACGGATGTCACCTGCTGCGCGACATGCGGCCATGCGAAGTCCACGGCCCGCGCCCGCGCCGCGGCGCCCATCTCACGCCGGCGCGCGGGGTCGACCGACAGCGACCGCAGGGCCTCGGCGAGCGCGAGGGGATCGCCCGGGGGCACCAGCAGGCCGTCCCGGCCGTGCGTCACCACCTGGCGGTAGCCGGCGATCTCGGACGCGACCACCGGTGTGCCGGCCGCGAACGCCTCGGTCAGGACCATGCCGAAGCTCTCGCCGCCCAGCGAAGGAGCACACAGCACGTCGGCGCTGTGCAGGCGCCGCCAAAGCTCCTCGTCGTCCACCCGCCCGAGCGTCTCGATGCCGTTCATGCCGCCCTCGACCTGAGCCAGCAGGGGCTCCACGCCCTCTGCGTCCGCACCGATCACCTCGAGGCGAACGGGGACGTGCTGTCGCAGGCCCGCGAACGCGGACAGCAACACGGGCAGTCCCTTGCGCTCCTCCTCGCGGCCGACGAACACGATCCTCAGAGGGTCGTTGACCGGCTTCGGCCCGCGCGGCGCGGCGCCGAGGTCGACGCCGTTCGGGACCACGTCGTACGTGCCGCCGAAGAACCGCTCTCCGGTCCAGCGCGCCGCCTCCGAGACAGCGATGCGTGCATGCAGCCGGTTCAAGACCCGCCGCGCACCGATCGCGCGCGCGATGGAATTCGGGAGCCAGCCGGACGAGTAGGCGTGGAAGGTCCCCACCACCGGCGCTCCGGCGTCGAACGTGCATGCATCCCAGCCGACCATGGGCGCGATCGGCTCGTGCACGTGGATCACGTCGAAGTCGCCGCCGCGCAGCTCACGGCGCAGGTGCAACACGCTCTGCGGCGTCACCGACCAGCCGGGACATCGCTCCGTTCATCGGCAGCGCGGCCGTACGCCCGAGCGGCACCACGTACTCGGGCAGCGGAGCAGGATCCGGCGCACGGCGATGCAGCCGGCGGGTGAGCCGGTCGTCCGGATCCACCGGCGCGAGCACGCGCACGTGGTGGCCGGACGCGATGAACTCCCTCGCGAGGGCGTCGATATGCCGGGTGACACCCCCTGGGAAGCTCCAGGAATAGGGTGACACGAGGGCGATTCGCATCGGGGCGATGCTATCAGCGCGGGTCGGCGGCAAGCGGTCGGGATCCCTTCGTCGCAGCGGTCCGTGCGCCCGGGCCGGGCACTGCGGCCAGGTACACCACCGCGAACAGCAGGTAACTGCTGCCGATCAGCAGGATGATCGGTCCTGAGTCGTTGGTCAGCGCGCCCACCACCACGGCCGCGAGCAGCCCGTAGACGGCCGCCCGGACCCCGGGGGCGCCCTCGGTCGAGGCCAGCAGGGCTCGGCGGTAACGGAACCCAACCGCGAGCCCGACTACGGCCAACGCGACCAGGAAAGGAATCAGTCCCCGGCCAAGTGACCGGTAGCTGAGGCGCACGCGGCGCTCGGCGACGTCGGCGATCTGGTCCAGGCCCCCGGCCTCGAGCACGGATCGGCTGAAGTGCGCGTCACCGCCCGTCGCGAGGTCGAGCAGGGCGAGGGCGGCAAGCCCCGCGATCGGCGCGACGAGCAGGATCGCGATGCGCCGGCCCCAGCCGATGTCCCCCGCCGACACGAGCGCCGCGACGGTGGCACCGGCGATCACCGTGGGCACCGCACCGACGTCGGCGCCCAGGCGGCCCCAGGCCATCGCGAACGCAAGCGCCCCGCCCCCCACGGCGAAGCCCCATACGCGAACGCGCGTCGAAGCGGTCGCGAGCGCTCCGCCAAGGCCGAGCAGGCCCACCGCGGCGAGCGCGATCTCGAGCTCGTTCCCTGCGCCGAAGAAGCGCGAGCCGAGCACGGGGTTCGGGCCGAGAAGCGAACGGTCCACCAGCACCGAGCCGAGCGCCAGGTCGGCCACGTGCAGCGCCACCGCAACCGCGGCAGGCAGGACCAGCGACCGCGGCCATGGACGGTAGCGGTCCGTCGCGAGGGCGAGCGCCGCACACGCGACGGCGACGATCACCCCCTCGATCGGCGCCGATGGAGCAAGCCAACCGGTCAGCAGCAGCACGCTCGGCAGCCACATCGCGGCCAGCAGGACGGCGCGTCCCGGCAGCCGCGGGTCGCTGCGCGCAATGCCGGCGAGGCCGGCAATCGCGACTGCGCCGATCAACCCGAGCCAGATCACGATCCACCGGCGCGGACCGAGGTCGGTGAGCCGGTTTCGCAGCTCGGAGAGATCCGCCGGGCTGGCGTCGCCGCGTGCCTCGATCGGCTGTCCCGACATGTCGTCGGGGACCGGGACGTCCAGACGCTCGAGCACGGTGGGCGCGACGTCCGTGGAGCTGACCAGCCCCTCCGTGCGGGTCGAGTCCGAATACAGCGTGGTGCCCCCGCGGAGGCCGGCGGCGCCGGTCGCCACGAGCCGCCGGGTGATGTGGCTCGGGTCCTGGATCACCAGCACCAGGTCGCCCGGGCGACGCGCCGCCAGGAACTCGCCGAGCTGCCCGTGCCCGGGCGGCCCGGGCGGCAGCTTCACCACCAGCACGTTGGTATCGCGCCACAGCGTGCGCCCAGCGCGCGCGACCGCCCCGGGGCTCACGAGCGCGACGCGCTCGACACGACCCGACCGGTCGGCCGCGACGGCCGCCTCCCGGTTACGGGACGTTCGGGGGCCCGCATAGCCGACATGCCCGCCGGCCTCGCGGACGGACGACGCGAGCAGGCCTGGGACGACGTCGGCCGGAGCGGTACCGGCACGTTCGGCGATCGCCCGCCACGAGGACACGCGGCCGTCCGGGGCAAGTCGCAGATCGGTCGGCACCTCGGTGTCGTAGAGCGACGTGGTCGTGCGCGACCCCGCGCTCATGTCCAGAAAGGTCTGCTCGGGCGTGTAGGAGCCCTGGATGGACGACATGAAGCCGAAGGCGCTCAGACCCGGCGCCTGGGCGAGGCGCTCGATCGCGGGCGGCTTGGAAAGCGGCTGCGGGCCCGGCCAGAAGACGATCGCCGCGCGTGGCGCGGGCTGAGCCTGCGCAGGGGCGGCCGGGAGGAGCGTGAGCACCAGGACTCCCAGCAGGGCTGCGTATATTTGAGGTCGGGCCATGAACCGCAATGTCGTCAAGTTCACGTTTTTGAAGGTTGACCCTGCCTGGCGGCGCCTGCCAGTCGAGGAACGGGAGACCCACAAGCGCGAGTTCGAGGCCGCCTGCGAGAACTTCGCCGCCGACCGTTTCCTGCGGGCATATTCGCTGGTCGGCACCCGCGGCGACGCGGACCTGATGCTGTGGACAGCCGCTCCGGGGCTCGCGGACATCCATGAGTTCCACGTCGTGCTCGGTCAGAGCGGGCTGATGGCGTGGTCCGACACGCCGTACTCCTACCTCGCGATGACGAAGGACTCCGAGTACTCCGAGGAGGACCGGCTGGAGGTGCGCGCAGGCAAGCACAAGTACCTGTTCGTCTATCCATTCGAGAAGAAGCGTGAGTGGTACCGGCTGCCGTCCGAGGAGCGGATGCGGATCATGCGCGAGCACATCGCGATCGGCCGCCGCTACCCGCAGATCAGCATCAATACGACGTATTCGTTCGGCCTCGACGACCAGGAGTTCGTGGTCTCGTTCGAGTGCGACGAGCCGGGAGAGTTCCTTGACCTGGTGCACGAGCTGCGGCCCAGCGAGTCGAGTGCCTACACTCTGCGCGACACGCCGGTCTTCACCTGCATCGCGAGCAGCGTGCGCCACGCCCTCGATGCGCTCGACGGCGAAGCACCGATGACTGCCGCGGGCACCGATGGGAACGGGCTCGCGACGGCCAGGGCCCTCGATCCCTCCTGATCCACAATGTCCTCTGATCAAGCACTCCGCGTCGCGGTAGTCGGCGCCGGACCGGCCGGCTTCTATGCCGCCGGGCACCTGCTCGCCGCAGAGCGGCCGACCCGTGTGGACCTGTTCGATCGCCTGCCGACGCCGTTCGGCCTCGTGCGCGCCGGCGTCGCTCCCGACCACCCGAAGATCAAGTCGGTCGTGCGGGTCTACGAGAAGACCGCGGCGAAGGAGGGCTTCCGGTTCTTCGGCGGCATCGAGCTGGGCCGCGACCTGCATCGCGCCGACCTGCTCGAGCGCTACCACGCCGTGATCTATGCGATCGGCGCGGCGGTCGACCGGCGGCTCGGGATTCCCGGTGAGGACCTGCCAGGGTCCGAGCCTGCCACGGACTTCGTGGGCTGGTACAACGGCCATCCCGACTACGCGGACCACGAGTTCGATCTGAACAGCTGCGAGCGCGTCGTCGTGATTGGCAACGGCAACGTCGCAATCGACTGCGCACGGATGCTCGCGCTGAGCGCCGATGAGCTGCGCATGACCGACTGCGCGGACCACGCGATCGACATGCTGGCGTCGGACGCCGTGAGGGAGATCGTGATTCTCGGCCGGCGTGGGCCGGCGCAGGCGTCCTTCACGAACCCCGAGCTGCTCGAGCTCGGCGAGCTCGACCTGGCGGACGTGATCGTCGACCCGGCGGACGTCGAGCTGGACGAGGCCTCGCAGGCGTGGCTCGACTCAGATCAGGCCAACAAGACGTCACGCGAGAACGTGCGGATCCTGCGCGAGTACGCGGAGCGCGAGCCAACCGGCAAGCCGAAGCGCATCGTGCTGCGGTTCCTGACCTCACCCGTGGAGCTGCAGGGCGACGAACGGGTCGAGCGCATCGTGGTCGAGCGAAACCGCCTCGAGCCCCGTGACGACGGCTCGCTTGCCGCGCGGCCGACCGGCGAGCGAGAGACGCTCGAGTGCGGCCTGGTGCTGCGCTCGATCGGTTACAAGGGCATCGCGATCCCGGAGGTTCCATTCGACGAGCGCCGCGGGACGATCCCGAACGTCGCCGGGCGCGTCGTCGACGGCGAGCACCACGTGACGGGCGAGTACGTGACCGGCTGGATCCGCCGCGGCCCGAGCGGCGTGATCGGCACGAACAAGAAGGACGGGCAGGAGGGCGCGACCAGCCTGCTCGAGGACGCCGACGCCGGCCTCCTGAACGAGCCGGTCAGCGAGGGCGACATCGCGGATCTACTTGCCGAGCGGGGCGTCGAGCCCATCAGCTGGGGAGGGTGGGAGCGGATCGACGCACACGAGCAGGACCTCGGCGCCGGCACGCGGCCGCGCGTGAAGCTCACGCGCTACGAGCTACTGCACGGGGCTGCCCGCGAGAAGTAAATCAGTTCGCAGTACCTTCGCGGCCTCCGGGGGAGGGGCCCGCTCGGGCCCGTTCGGCGGAGTTCCTCCCGGACCCCTCCCCCTGCGGCCGTCGCCCGCAGTGTCGCGCACTCGCGGCCCGGACGCGTCTGCGCTCGCACGCCAGTCCGTCGCAAAGCGCGCCGAGCGCACGGAGCGCGCACCGCCTGGCCGCAGGGGGAGGGGGTCCGGGAGGAATTCGCGCCGAAGGGCGCCGAGCGGGCCCCTTCCCCGGAGGCCAGCAACGCTTGCGAGGCGCGTCTGGCTAAGCGGTCTTGAAGGACTGGCCGCAGCCGCAGGATGCGACCACGTTGGGGTTGTTCACCGCGAAACCGGCGCCCTGGAGGCTCTCGACGTAGTCGACCTCGGAGCCGTCCACGAAGGGCATGCTCTCCGCGTCGACCAGGAGCTTGATCTCCTGGTACTCGAAGATCTGGTCCCCGTCGCGCTGCTCGTCGAAGGCAAGGGCGTACTGGAAGCCCGAACAGCCGCCGCCACGCACCGCAACGCGCAGGCCGGGTGCTGACTCTTCGGCCTGACCGTTCATCAGCTCCTTGACCTTGCTGGTGGCTTTGTCGGTGAGCGTGACCATTGAACCTCCGGAGAATGAACCTACGTAGAAATGTTTCGGTGCCTAGCCCGTCCACCTTGAGCGGGCGAACAGCGTCAAGAGGATTGTAGCGGTGCCCCTCCCCCGCTTCCGAAGTGGTAGAAGGGTCCGGTGCAGCACGTCGCCGTTGTCGCGGACACCACCTCGTACCTGCCCGCGGACCTCGTCGAGCGTCACGGCATCCATCTCGTCAGCCTCTACGTGAACTGGGAGGACGAGAGCGAGCGGGAGATCGACATGCCGAACTTCGACGATTTCTATCGCCGCCTCCGCTCCGCCGATCGCCTGCCGACCACCTCACAGCCGTCGATCGGGGACTTCCTGGAGGTATACGAGCCGCTCGTCGACCAGGGCCTCGAGATCGTGTCCGTGCACATCTCGGGCGGCATATCGGGCACCGTCGAGTCCGCGCGCCAGGCGAAGGAGCAGCTCGCGGAGCGGAAGGGGGTCGACCGGATCACGGTGATGGACTCCGAGCGCGCGGCCGGGGGACTCGGCCTGATGGTTCTCGCCGGCGCGAAGGTGGCGCAGGCAGGTGGGTCGCTGGACGAAGTCGTCAAGCGGGTGGAGTCCGCCCGCGCACACCTGAAAATGTGGTTCGCCGTGGACACGCTCGAGTACCTGCGCCGCGGCGGCCGGATCGGCCCGGCCTCGGCGTGGCTCGGCTCGGCGTTGAAGATCAAGCCCATCCTCACGCTCGACAAGGAGATCACGCCGATCGAGCGTGTGCGCACCGGCGGCAAGGCGATGCGCCGGCTGCTCGAGTACATGGAGCAGCTCCATGCGGACGGCGGCGACGGCTGGGTCGTCCAGCACGTCCAGGCGCCCGAGGAGGCACAGCAGCTGATCGACGCGACACGCGCGATGACCGGTCTGGACCCGGCGTTCGTGTCCGAGGTGGGACCGGTGATCGGCGCGCATGTGGGCCCGGGGCTGCTTGGAATCGGGGGAATTCCCCTCCGCGACCTGGAGTAAAGACCAGGAGCGGGTAGGAGCGAGCTAGGAGCGCCGGCGGAAGGCGCGCAGCCCGCCGCCGATCACGAACCCGAGCACTGCCGCCCCTGCGATCGCCGCGGTGCGGTGCTCGTTGATCTGGCGCCGCCAGTCGGTCAGGACCTTCACCTTTACGCGCAGGTCCTCCACCGAGCCCACCAGCTCGCGGCGGTTGGCGCTCGATCGACGCGCGTATCTCCTGGGGGCTGCGGGTCGCCATGGTCTAGCTCCCCGCCGGATCGGGGCCGGTGGCCTGCTGGACCTCGGGGTGCTCGAGCACCTCGCGGGTCTTCTTGGCCTCCTCGATCGCCATGTCGGGTGTCGGGGGCGCGCCGGTTTCGAAGAGCCGCTTCGCGACGAGCCCGGCGACGACCGCAAGGATGAAGAGCAGGGCGGTCGTGATCAGGAACCCCAGCCAGACCTGGTCGAAGAAGTCGTTCAGGCTCCAGGCCATCGTATGGAACGCGAAGATCAGCCCGAGGAACAGGAAGAAGCCGGCGGCGGCGCCCACGGCCGCGCCCCGCACGAGCTTCTTCACCTTCAGCTCCATCTCGGCCTTGGCGAGCTCGATCTCCTCGCGGATCAGCGCCGAGGCGTTTAGCGAGATGCGGTTCACGATGTCCCCGATCGGGGCGTCCACGTCGCTCAGCCCGTTTCCGTAGCCGTCAGGAGGCAATGCGCCTCACGATCCGAGCGAGGAGGAATCCACCGGCGAACGCCGCGCCCAGCAACAGCTCGGGGCGCTCGGCGGCCGGGCCATCCGGGGCGACTGCTCCGTAGCCGTTCACCGACTCCACGGGGTCGTCGGCGGCAGTGATGATCTCAGCGTCGGGGGCCGTCATTCAGGGGGATCCTCGTCGAACACGCGGCGCCAGACCACGATTGCGACGCGGTTCGCAGCGATGGTTGCAACAGCCCCGATGGCGGCCATCAGGCCACTCCACATCAGGCGCTTGACCATCTCGTTGTCCCGGTTCACGCGCGGAAGTAAAGCAGAGGCACCAGGGGTCAGCCATTCGTCCAATCCGGTGTCACCGCAACCCCGCGCGGGCAAACGAATCTCGACTCGCAGAACCACGGTCGTGTCGTCGGACGAGGGAGCCGAGGCGGGGAGGGCCGCCGGCGGTGAGACCGCACCGACGCTTGAGGAGAGAGGCAGATGAACCGAACGAAGTGCGCTCTGGCACGACTTGCGCCACCCGTCCTGGCAGCAGCGGCCCTCCTGGCGGGCCCCGTGGCGGCCCCGGCGCGAGCCGACCACACGATCGTGCCCACGGACTTCGCCCTCACGGCCTCCGACCATCAAGCGGGCGCGAGCCCGGATGCGTCGAGTTGGACCACGCTCACCTATCCCGGCCTGCCGAACACAGACGACGTGAAGAAGACGATCGGCCACTTCGCGCGTGGGATGGTGGCCAACCCCGAGGCGGTACCGCACTGCAAGCAGGAGCTCTACCTTGCCGACGCGTGCCCGGCCGACACCCGTATCGGCGAATCCGTGGCAAGAATCCATGTGCTGCCGCCGGTCGGCCCCGTGATCGAGGAACCTGGCCGCATCTACAACCAGGAGCTGCTCGGCGACGAGGCGGGACGGCTCGGCATCATCGTCGACACGGCGCCGGTCAAGACCTTCCTGACGGCTCCGTTCTATGTGCGGACCAACGGCGACTACGGGCTCGACGGCATCCTCGACGACCTGCCCCGGACGATTGCGGGCATCGGCGACATCCAGGTCGTGCACCTCGGCTTCACGCTCTACGGAACCGTCCAGGGGCGCCACTACACGCGCGCCCCGACGTCGTGCGACCTGAAGGTCTCGACGGGCGAGGCGTTCGCGTACGACCATCCCGGGGCGGTGACAGGCGCACCGAGCACATACACGCCGACGGGCTGCGAGAAGATCCCGTTCAAGCCCACGTTCGCGATGGCGGTCGGCAGCCGCGGGACGACGGGAGAGCGCCAGCACCCGCCCATGACGGTGCGCGTCACTCAGCAGCCGGGCGAGGCCGCGATCCTGGGGAACGGTGTCACGCTGCCGTTCGAGATCGGTCCGCACCTCGCCGCGCTGGGGACCGTCTGCACCACCGAGCAGTTGGCTGCGGACGCGTGCCCGCCGGGCTCGAAGGTGGGTACCGCGAATGCGACGTCGCCGTTCGTCGCCACGCCGCTCGACGGGCCTGTCTACCTGGCCCAGCAGCAGGGCGTCGTGATCCCGGGCCTGGTGGCGGACCTGAAGGGACGGGTGCCGATCAAGATCCGTATCGCGACCCAGATCCTGGGCGGCCGCCTGATCAAGTCGACCGTCACCGGCGTGCCGGACCTGCCTTTGGGCAGCTTCACGCTCAACCTCGACGGCGGCGACAAGGGAGTGCTTGAATCGAAGTACGACCTATGCCTATCGGGCACCAAGCACCGCACGCTGGCCGCCGGCGTGGACTTCTCCGCGCACAGCGGCGCGAAGATTGCTTCGAAGCCGCGCATCACGGTCGAGGGCTGCGGCCCCGTCGCAACGGCGTCCCTACGTCGCCCGGCCGGGCGACGTGCGCACCTGAAGGTAACCGCGGTGCGACACCCCGACGGCCAGAATATTTCGGCGATGACGATCCGTCTGCCCAAGGGCATGAGACTGGTGCGTAGCAAGGTCCGCGGCAGCGTGGTGTCAGCCGATGGCGCTAAGTTCATCGTTCGCCCGAAGACCTCACGCCAGCTCGAGGTCTCCGCTTCGGCCAAGCAGGGCTCCAAGCGTGTCGTGGTGCGCCTCAAGCGCGGCGCCGTCCGTCTCACGGGCAAAGTTGGACAGGCTGTCCGTAAGGGCAAGACGAGGAAACTCAGGCTGAGGGTCGTAACAGTCGATACAGGCGGACAGAAGTTCGTTTCGCCCGCGACTGCCAAGGCCAAGAGCAGGTAGAGGAGAGATGATGACCCGAATTTTCCGAACGTCCCTGACCGCAGGGGCCCTCGTCCTTGCCTGCCTGCTCGTGCCGGGCGTCGCAGGCGCAACGGTCACCGTCTCGCATCTACAGGATCACGTCGGACCTGCCGTCAACTGGCGCCGCCGTTCCGAACGAGGGACCGTCCTCGTTCCAGGCGGGCGCGGTCGTGAATGCCGGCTCGTATTCGTCGTTCGCATACACCAGCGCAGCTGAGGACATCAAGACCGCGCTGACGAACTTCGCCCCCGGGCTGCTCGGGCAACCCCGAGTCGGTCCCGAAGTGCCCGCGAGGCCGACCTCCAGACGAACACCTGCCCCGCGGCGAGTCGATCGGCACCTCGCGACTCGACGTCAGGTTCGCCGCGAGCGGTACCGGTACGCCGTGTCGACGAGCTTCCCGGGCTTCGTGTACAACGCCGAGCCGCTCACCGACGAGCCCGGGCGGCTCGGAGTCGTGACGCCGTCGGCCGGCACCTCGTGTCGTCGATCCCGTTCAAGATCACGCCGCGCGGCGGCGGCGACTACGGCCTCACCGGCACGCTGACCGACATCGCCGCAGCTGGACGTCGTCTCCGCTCGGTCGGAGTCGAACCTGCAGGTCTACGGCGCTGTCGTTCATCCTGAACGGCGCGACGAACAACTACGTCCGCAACCCGACGTCGTGCAACACGCAACAACAACACGGGGCAGGCGGCCGGCTACGAGGACCCGACATTCACCGACGGGCCCGCGTACCAGTTCGGGACCACCGGCTGCAGCACCGTGCCGTTCAAGCCGACGACCACGCTCGAGCTCGGGGACGCCGGCAACACCGCCTTCAACCGCCACGCGCCATTCAAGCTGACGATCACGCAGGCGCCGGGTTCAGCCGACATCAAGGGCAACAAGATCACGCTCCCGGTCGAGCTGAACACCAACAACCCGGCCTACAAGCTGTGCACCCAGGCGCAGGCGGATGCCGACAACTGCCCGGCCGACTCGAAGTTCGGCGGCGCGGCGGCGAAGAGCCCGTTCCTCGGCGAGGAGGTGAAGGGTCCGGTCTACCTGATCCAGCAGACCAACACCTCCCTGCCCGGGCTGCTGATCGACCTGCGCGGCCGCGTGCACGTGAAGATCCAGACCAAGACCACCCTGGTCAACAACAAGGCGATCCAGTCGCTGGTCCTGAACTCGCCGCAGCTGCCGATCTCCGAGTTCCGCATCGGCCTCAACGGCGGCAAGAACGGCGTGTTCCTGAACCGCCAGGACCTGTGCTTCAGGGGCGACTCGACGTCGAAGTTCAACGACGTCAGCGGCCTCATCAAGGACTACGGCCACAACGGCACCACCACCGCCGAGGCGAAGCTGAAGGCGAAGGTCAACGGCTGCGGCCCGGGCGTCAGCGGCAAGATCTCGAGCGCGACGAGTTCGCGTCCGAGCGTGCGGCTGGACGTCGACAAGCATCCCGACGCGCCGAACTTCAAGGAGCTGACGGTCACGCTCGGCGACAACCTGTCGCTCGTGAAGAGCCGGTTCGGCAGCGGCGCGAGCGCCAGTGCCGGCGACGTGGAGTACGTCAGCAAGCGGTCCTTCAAGGTGACCGGGCTCCCCGCCGCGGGGGAGAACGACGTCAACGATCCGCCTGCGCCGCGGCGCGGTGAAGGTCAGCGATCGCTCCCGTGACCTGCTGCGGCGCGGCCGCACCCGCACCTTCCGCGCGAAGGTGAAGCAGACGCCCGTCTCCGGCACGGCGACCTCCACCAAGGGCGTCGTTCAAGGCCCGCAGGCAGCTAGCCGCCGGCTCGAAGAATTGCGCGCAGGTCTCAGGTGGTGACGCCTGGGACCTGCGAGCGCACCGCGAGGCCGTCGCAGACGGTCTCGACCAGCATCTGCTTGGCCTGGTCGACCTCATCGGTGCTCATCACGATCTCCTCGAAGATCCATGCGGTCAGCAGCTGCTCGATCGCGCCGTAGAAGCAGAGCGTCGCGAACTCGGACGAGATGTCGCTGCGAAACGTGCCGTCCGCCTGACCCTTGGCGACGATCGCGGCGATCGAGTCGTAGGCCTGCCGGATCTCCGTCAGGTGGGCGCGACCGAAGGTGTTCGCGGCGCGCGTGACCTCGACGATGATCACCTTCATCAGGTCGGGGTCGTTGCTGTAGGAGTCGATGATGAACCCGGCGATCGACCGCAGCTTGTCGCGTGCCGAGGAGTCGCTGCGATCGGTCTCCGCGATCGCATCGAGCAGCAGGGTCCAGCGCTCCGTGAAGAGGGTGTCGAGCACCTCGTCCTTCGAGCGGAAGTAGTGGTACACGAGCCCGTAGGCGACGTTGGCCTCGCGCGCGATGTCCGACACACGGCAGCGGTGGTAACCCTCGCGCGCGAATACGCGGATCGCGGCGTCGAGAATCAGGCGCCGCTTGTCGGCTGCGCCGTCGCGTCGCGCATTCACGACGTGGCTCCAAGTGCCGCCTGCTGCGGCCAGCGGTAGGCCTCCGGCCGGCGGTTCGCAAGCGAGGGAAGCTTCTCGCGCACCTGGTCCTGGGCGTCGAGGTCGAGGTCGGCGGCGACGAAGCACTCCTCGTCCGGCGCCTCGGCGAGCACCACTCCCCACGGGTCCACGATCATCGAGTGGCCGTAGCTCTCGTGGTCGGGCGGATGCTTCCCGATCTGGCCGGCCGCGATCACGAACACCTGGTTCTCGATCGCGCGGGCGCGCACGAGGATCTCCCAGTGCGCGCGACCGGTCGGAACCGTGAATGCGGCCGGCAGAGAGATCGCGCGCGCGCCGAGGACCGCCATGATCCGGAACAACTCCGGGAACCGCAGGTCGTAACAGACCGCCATGCCGAGCGGCAGGCCGCCGGCGTCCGCGACGACAGCCTCGTCGCCGGGCGCCTCCACGTCGGACTCGCGGTAGACCATTCCGTCCACCTCGACGTCGAAGAGATGGATCTTGCGATAGGTGGCGTGCACCTCGCCGTCGGGACCGACCAGCACCGACGTGTTGCGCAGCTTGTCGTCGTCCTCCACCCGCTCGACGATGCTCCCCGCGACCAGCCACAGCCCGAGCTCGCGGCTGAGGGCCGCGGCCCAGCTCGGTGGTCGGGCCGGGGATCGGCTCGGCGCCCGCGCGCAGGTCATCCGGGCCCCCGAGGACGTTGAACTTCTCCGGCAACACGACGAGGCCCGCGCCGTCAGCGGCCGCGTCGCGCAGCAGCCGCTCCGCGCGGACGAGATTTCGGCCTTTGTCCTGGTTTGAGTTGAGCTGGATCGCCGCCGCACGCATAGCGCCTCCGACGCACAATTGACTCACGAGTCAACAGCTGTCCGGAGTATAAGGACGCGGTGGTCGGCTCCACCGCCCAGGTGCTGTTCGTGAACGTCGGTGGCGTGCGCACCGTCGACGTGGGAGACAGCACGATCGAGACCGCGATCTGGAAGTCGCCCGTGGAGGGTCGCGTGCCCGTGCGAGGTGTGAACCTCTCCGGCGACGACCAGGCCGACCGCAGCGTGCACGGCGGCGAGCACAAGGCCGTGTACGCCTACGCGTGGGAGGACACGCTGTGGTGGCAGGAGGAGCTGGGCCGTGAGCTGGAGCCGGGCAACTTCGGCGAGAACCTCACGCTGCGGGGGGTCGACGTCGCCGAGGCAGTCGTCGGCGAGCGCTGGCGGGTCGGCTCGGCGCTGCTCGAGCTGAGCGAGCCGCGCTTCCCGTGCTTCAAGCTGGGCCTGCGGATGGGCGATCCGAGGTTCCTGAAGCGCTTTGCGGCGGCCCGGCGCACCGGCACGTATCTGCGGATCGTGGAAGAGGGTGACGTAGGCGCCGGTGACTCGATCGAGCTCATCGACGCGTCCCGATCACGGGGTGACGATCGGTCTGTTCGCCGAGGCGTACCTCGGCGACCATTCGCTGGCGGGGCGGCTGCTCGAGGCGCCGCAGGCGCCACGGTGGAAAGAGTGGGCGGAGGAGAAGCGCGTCGCTCAGAGCCGGCGCCAGTAGACGATCGCGTCCTCCCCGCCGACGGCATCCGGCACTCGTCCCACCGGCTCGAACCCGAGCCGCTCGTACAGGCGCCGGCTCGGATTCGACTCCATCACGAGGTTGAACATCATCGCGTCGAACCCGAGCCGGCGGGCTTCCGCCAGCGAGTGCTCGACGAGCGCAGTTCCCACCCCGCGGCGCCGGAAGCCCGGCGTGACCATGTAGCCCGCGTTCGCGATGTGCGCCGCGATGCCGTCGAAGTTCGGCAGCAGGTGATACGAGCCGGCGAGCGCGCCCTCCGAGCGAGCGACGTACACACCCGTCTTGCCATCGATCCACGCCTCCCGGAACGTGGCCTCGTCCGCGGGGGGCTCGCGTGGGAATGCACCGCCCTCCTCGACCACGAGCGCGTAGAGATCGAACAGCTCGTCGTGGTCGGCCTCGACCGCAGCGGCGATCGACAGGTCCAACGTGCGCCTAGGACTGTTGCGCCGCGCGGCGCGCCTGCAGTTCGGCGACGAGCAGCTTTGCGCGCAGGGCGGCGACGAGGTCGCGCATCGGCTCGACCGCGCGCTCGAGCAGCTCGGCCGCGGCCTCGGTGTCCATCTCCCCCGCCACCCGCTCCATCATCACCTCGACCTCCTCGCTCACGAGGCGTTCGAGGTGGCGCTTGTAGATCAGCGTGTCGTACACGGTGAAACCGAGCGCCTCGGAGTAGCCGGACGCGCGCATGCGGCTGACCGCCTCGATGATCTGCACGTCGGCCGGGCCGTAGCGCTTGGAGCCGTTGCGGGTGCCAGGGGTGAGAACCTCGAGCTTCTCCAGACGGTCGAGCGCGTCCTCCGGGAGGCCGTACCGCTCCGCCACCTCTCCGGCGCTGAGGCCCTTCGAGTTCTGCCCGACAGCGCGCGCTCCAGAACCCGGTCCTCCAGCTCGATCAGCGCGCGCAGGCGTTCGGAGCCGCCCTCGTCCTCCCCCTGCTCGAGCACCTCGCGGATCACCTTCAGCGGCAGGAACCGCTCCTCCTGGAGCTGCTTGATCAGCCGTACCCGCTCGACGAACTCGGGCGGGTACCACGCCATGTTGCGCGACGTCTTGACCGGCTCGGGGAGCAGGCCCTCGCGGAGGTAGTGCTTGATCGTGCCGGCCGAGACGCCGGCCGCCTCCGCCAGCTCGCGCATCCGCAGCAGTCCGTTGCCCGACGCGTCGTTCACACCACGCCCTCGTCGCGCAGCGGTTGTGGATCGATACCGATCTCACGCAACACGTCATCGGTGTCGGCGCCCAGCGCCGGCGCGGCGCCCGTGGTGTCGGCCGGCGTGCGCGACAGCTTGATCGGCGCGCCGACCTGCTTCACCGGGACCGATGCCGGGCTGGTCCAACTCGACGACCATCCCGCGCGCCCGCACCAGCTCGGAGCCGAGCACCTCGTCGAGGTCGAGGATCGGCTCCAGGCAGCAGTCGTGCTCGCCCGCGAAGGCGGTCCACTCGTCTCTCGTGCGCTCGCGGAACACCGCGGCGATCTCGGCGCCGGCCTCGGAGTCGGGATGCTCGAACTGCTTCTCGATCAGGTCGGGGCGGCCGGCCCCGTTGCACCAGTTCTGCCAGAACTTCGGCTCCAGCGCGCCCAGCGAGACCCACTTCTCGTCCTTCGTCTCGTACGGGAAGTAACACGCGATCCCGCCGGCCAGCTCGGGCTCGCCGCGCCGCGGCACCTTCTGCTCCGCGAAATAGCGCGCCGCCACCATCGCGAGCCAGGACAGGGCGCCGTCGGTCATGGAGATGTCGACCACCTGGCCCTCACCGGAGCGCTCGCGCTCGTGCAGCGCCGCCAGGATGCCGACCGCCGCCATCAGGCCCCCGCCGCCGAGGTCGGCGATCTGGCCGGCGGACTGGATCGGCGGGCCGCCGCGGCGGCCCGTCAGGCCGAGCAGCCCGTTGAGGGCGAGGTAGTTCGTG
Organism: uncultured Solirubrobacterales bacterium; assembly: GCA_963731895.1. GTDB lineage: Bacteria > Actinomycetota > Thermoleophilia > Solirubrobacterales > JBBDJG01 > CAVSXO01. The sequence continues at coordinate 5,086 of CAVSXO010000046.1, read as the reverse complement.
TCGTGCCCGGAACGGGCCGTGAGCGGGCCGTCCTGTCCGTAACCGGAGATCGGGCAATAGATCACGCGCCGGTTGCGCGCCCGCAGCGCCTCGTAGCCCACTCCGAGGCGGTCCATCACGCCGGGGCGGAAGCTCTCGACGACGACGTCGTAGTCCTCGACCAGCCGCAGGAGCACGTCTCGTCCGCGCTCGTCCTTGAGGTTCAGGCGCAGAGACCGCTTGTTGCGATTCAGCGCGAGGAAGTAGGCCGACGCGGTGCCCTCCCGCTGCTGCTCCTCACCGCCGTAGTAGGGCGGCATCCAGCGGATGTAGTCGCCTGTCCCTGTGTCCTCGACTTTCAGCACGTCCGCGCCCATGTCCGCCAGGAGCAGCGTGCAGAAGCCACCGGGCAGCAGCCGCGTCAGGTCGAGGATCCGGACACCGTCGAGTGCTCCCGCCATCAGACCGCCGCGGCGGCCGGCTCGGGCGGCCACTTCATTTTCTTCGTTCCGAGCATCGAGCGCGCCTCGTCGACGGTGGCCGGCCGGCGCCCGACGTCCTCGACCATCTGGCGCGCCTTCGCGATCAGGTCGCCGTTGGAGCGCGCCATGTCGCCGTTCGGCAGGTAGAAGTTGTCCTCCAGCCCGACGCGGAAGTTGCCGCCGAGCGTGAGCGCCGCGGCGCCCAGCATCCACTGCTGCCGTGAGATGCCGATCACGCCCCACTCGTTCGGGCCCTCGGGGCCGCCGGGGATCTGCTCGGACATGTGCGCGAGGTTGCGCGCGTTGGGGCGAATGCCGCCCGTCACCCCCATCACGCACGAGATCTGCAGCGGCTCGCGCAGCAGCCCCATGTCGAGCAGCGGGTCCAGGTTCGCGATGTGCCCGGAGTCGAAGCACTCGTGCTCGGGCTTGATGCCGAGCTCGTTCATCGCGTTCAGGAAGGTGATGATCGTCTCGAACGAGTTCTCGAACACGGTGTGAAACACGAACTCCTTGCGCCGCTTCGAGTACTTCGCGTAGTTCATCGAGCCCATGTTCAGCGCGCCCACCTCCGGCCGCAGTGCGCGCAGGTACTCGATGCGCTTCTCGATCGGGACGCCGACCGCGCCGGTCGAGTAGTTGATGATCACGTCGCCGACCTCGGACAGGATCGCGTCCGTGATGTTGCGGAAGTCCTCGACCTCGTAGCTCGGGACGCCCTCGGGCGTGCGCGCGTGGATATGGATCATCGCGCCGCCCTCGTCCACGATCCGGCGCGCCTCGGCCGCGTACTCCTCGGGCGTGTAGGGGATCGCCGGACACTGGTCGCGGTTCGCCACCGCGCCCGAGATCGAGCACGTGATGATCACCGGGTCCTCGAAACGGCTCATCGCTTTTCCTCCTCGTTTGGCGGGTGTCAGTCCGGCGGCCTCGAGCGCGGGCTCGCGCTCCGTGAAGAGCTGGATGCGGGTCACGTTGCCGTCGTGGAACGTGTAGACGTTGAAGGACCGGATCTCGACCTCGATCCCGCTGCCCCTCCCCCGGGCGCGCTGATGAAGTGTGAACAGGACACGGTCGCCGCCGACCTCAGCGATGTCCTCGATTTCGATCTGCATCCATTCCCACGTGTCGAACCAATTTTCGAACGCCTTACGAACCCCGTCCGGTCCGTGATAGGTCTGTGCGCCGGGGGCATCGGGCCACTCGGACAGCTCCACGGCCGGATCGGCGTCTGCGACGAGGGAGTCGAAGTCGCCGCGGTTGAAATCGTCGATGTATCGGCGCACGGTCGCGACGTTCTGGCTGTCACCCAACGGACATGCCTCCGCTCGTCATTCGTCCCTTGAACAGCAGGCCGTCGCGCGTCTCCAGCTGCTGCTCGAATGGAGAGACGACGACCGTCTCGCTCGTCGCGTGCTTCGCGCGCAGGTGGCCGGTGAGCAGAAAGCTCCCGTCCTCGAGCATGCGGATCTGGTCGGCCTGGACACGCAGGTGCTCCCACGGCTCGATGATTCGATCGAACAGCTGCAGCACGGCCTCGCGTCCGTGATAGACGCCCTCCTCCGGCGACCCCACGCCCACGTTGTGCTCCCACACGAGGTCCGGGTGGAGCAGCCCGGATGCCGCCCGCAGGTCGCCCGACGACATGGCGTCGCTCAACTTCCGCAGCGGATCGAGCGCCTCCAGCCGCGCGTCCTGCAACGCCTCGGACAGGTCGAGATAGGTCTGGGCGAACAGCAGCTTGCCGCCGCGCAGCGTCCACAGCATGGCCATCTCCTGGTCGAGCGGAACGCCGCTCTGCCGGCCGCGACCGGCCACGCGATACATGACCAGGACTCTTCCGTCCGGCACCTCGACGTACGTCTCGTCCTCGGTGTGCCAGTCGCCCAGCTGCTCGTCGATGTCGGCGTAGTAGCGCTCGACCTCGCCCGCGCGGTAGCTGCCGTCCCGCAAGATCCGCAAGCACCGACCGGAACTCGAACTCGGGGTCCTGCAGCTCCGTCACCGCAGGCGCATCACGGCGCGCGAACGCTTCCATGACCGTGCGCACGACTTCGACATCCTCGTCGCTCACACCGGCATCACGCCGTGCTTCTTCCACGGCCGCTGGACCCGCTTGTCCTGGGCCATCTCGAGCCCGCGGATGATGCGCGGCCGCGTCTCGCGCGGGTCGATGATGTCGTCCACCATGTCGTTGCCCGCCGCGATGTAGGGGTCGATGATCTTCTTGAAGTTGTCGACCATCTCCTTGCGCGTCGCCTCGGGGTCCTCGGCGGCCTCGATCTGCTTGCGGAAGATGATGTTCACGGCTCCCTCCGCGCCCATCACCGAGATCTCCGCACCGGGCCAGGCCACGATCAGGTCCGGCTCGTACGCGCGGCCGTTCATCACGTAGTAGCCGGCGCCGTAGGCCTTGCGGATCACGACGGTGATCTTCGGGACGGTCGCGCGCGACACCGCGTAGAGCATCTTCGCGCCGTGGCGGATGATGCCCTCCTGCTCGACCTTCGAGCCGACCATGAACCCGGGCACGTCCTGCAGGAAGACGAGCGGGATGTTGAACGCATCGCAGAGGTTGACGAAGCGGGCTGCCTTGTCCGCCGAATCGTTCTCGAGGATGCCGGCCAGCTGCTTCGGCTGGCTCGCGACGATCCCCACCGGCCGGCCGCCGAAGCGCGCGAAGCAGGTGATGATCGTCTTCGCCCACTTCGGCTTGATGTCGAAGTACTCGCCGTCGTCGACGATCCTCTCGATCAGGTCGTACATGTTGTACGGATGCCGCGGTGACTCGGGAACGATGTCGAGGAGCTCCTCGTCCATGCGGTCCACGGGATCGGTGGTCGGCCGGATCGGCGGCTTCTCCTCGCAGTTGGAGGGGAAGTAGGAGAGGTAGGTCTTGATCGCCTCGATGCACTCGCGATCGTCGGCCACCTCCAGATCGCCGACGCCGGACTTGCGGCAGTGGACCTTCGCGCCGCCGAGGTCCTCCATCTCGACGTCCTCGCCGGTCACGGCCTTCACGAGGTAGGGCCCGGCAAGTGCCATCGCGCCGTGGCCGGAGACCATCGGGACGAAGTCCGCGAGGCCGGGGATGTAGGCCGTCCCGGCCGCGCAGGGACCGAGCATGCCGGCCACCAACGGGATCACGCCGGACATGATCACCTCCTCGCGAAACAGGTGGCCGGAGCCGGCGAACAGCGAGCCGACAGCCTCCTGGATGCGCGCGCCCGCCGAGTCCAGCAGCCAGATCAGCGGCATGCGCTTCTGCAGCGCCATCTCGCGCATACGGGCGACCTTGATCTCGCCGGTCATGCCCATCGAGCCGGCCATCACCGTGAAGTCGTAGGCGACGATCGCGCAGCGGCGCCCGTCCACCTCGCCCCAGCCTGTGATCACGCCGTCGGCGGGCGCATCCTTGCCCTCCATCGAGCGCTGCGAGAAATGCGGGCGCCCGTGCGCGCCGATCTCGACGAAGGTGCCCCGGTCGACGAGCAGGTCCACCCGCTCGCGCGCGGTCAGCTTGCCCCTCTCGTGCTGCTGGGTCGACCTTCTCCGGCCCACCCCCGAGCTTGATCTTCGCGCGGCGCTCGTGCAGGTCGTCGACGAGCGGCTTCAGGCCGCTCGTCTCACCGTGTTCGGTGAGCGGTGCGGACGGCACCTCGCCGGGATGCTGCGCGGCCGGGTCGCGGGAATGCTCCTTCACGACCTCGCGCTGGTGCTCGAGCTGCTTGTCGACCTTTTGGCTCCGTGGCCATCCTCACCGACCTTTCCACTTTGGTTCACGCTTTTCGAAGAACGCCGGTGACCCCTTCGACGATGTCCTCGGTGCACATCGCGAGGCTGAGTTGTGCGCGCAGGTAGTCGAGCGCGTCGATGAAAGCCATGTCCTGCTGACGGAACATCGCGTCCTTGCCCAGGCGCATGATCAGCGGCGACTTCGACGCGAGCTTCTGCGCCCAATCGTGCACCGCGGCGTCGAAGTCCACCGGCGCGACGACCTTGTTCACGATCCCGATTCGCTCGGCCTCGTGCGCGTCGATCCGCTCGCCCAGCAGCAGCAGCTCGTTCGTCTTCTTGCGCGGCACGTTGCGGTAGATCAGCGCCATGATCATGAACGGGAACGCGCCCACGTTGATCTCGGGAGTGCCGAAGGTGGCCTGCTCCTTGGCGATGATCAGGTCACAGGCGAGCGCGATGCCGAGCGCGCCGGCCAGCACGTGGCCGTTCGCCGCACAGATCGTGGGCTTGCCCAGCTCCCCGATCAGGCGGAACAGCTGCGGGAACCGCGCGGTGCCGAGATGCCGGTGGATCAGCGGCACGTCCGCGGCGAAGCCGCCCAGGTTCGCGCCCGAGGAGAACGTGGTCTCGTGCGTGGACGTGAGGACGACACAGCGGGCCTCCTCGTCGTCGCGGGCGGCCTCGAGTGCCGCGACCAGGTCGGTGAGCAGCTCGGCTCGAGAGCGCGTTGCGAGTGTCGGGCTGGTTCAGGCTGATCGTCGCGACGTGCTGATCGACGTGGTACAGCAGCGTCTCGAACTGGGGCAGGGCGCTCTCCTCTCCCGCGCTGGGTGGTAAGTAGGAAGTCCTACTGTTTACTTTGACGTGCCTGTCTTGTAGCTTTGCGG
>CAVSXO010000045.1:0-107686 GCA_963731895.1 uncultured Solirubrobacterales bacterium | reverse complement strand
ATCGCATAGCGCACCAGCTCGACCCGGTCGCGCATGCCGAGCTTCTGCAGCACCCGGCCGCGATGCGACTCCACCGTCTTCTCGGACAGGTGGAGGATCTCGGCGATCTCCTTGTTCGTGTGCGCCTCGGCGATCAGCTTCACGACCTCCTGCTCGCGCGGGGTGAGCTCGTCCCCCGGCTGCTCGCCACGGTCGATGAAGTCGCGGATCAGCGCCTGCTGCGCGGCCGATGTCAGGAACGGTTCTCCCCGGCTCGCCGCGCGGACCGCCTCGACCAGGTCCTTGTCGGCCGCGCGCTTCAGCACGTAGCCGGCGGCCCCCGCCCGCAGCGCCTCGAACAGATAGCGCTCGTCGTCGTGCATGGAGAGGATCAGGACCTGCGTGGCCGGCGACTGCTGCTTGATCTCGTGCGTCGCCTGCAAGCCCGTCATGCGGGGCATCGAGACGTCCAGCACGGCGACGTCCGGCTTGAGCTGGACCGCCTTCTCGAGCGCATCGACGCCGTCCTCGGCCTCCGCGACCACCTCCATGTCGGGCTGGCGGTCGAGCAGGAGCCGCACGCCGGAGCGCACGATGCCGTGGTCGTCGGCGATCAGGATCTTCACGCGGCCTCGGTCCGCAGCGGCGCGACGTCGCCGTCCCGGTCGGCCGGCGCACCCGCCGGGACCTCGAGCCTGACGGTTGTGCCCTTCCCGGGGCGCGAATCGATCTCGAGCGCGCCGCCCACGAGCAGGGCCCGTTCGCGCATGCCGTCGAGACCCAGGCCCTTGCCCTCCTCGGAGAAGGCAAACCCGGAACCGTTGTCGGCGACCTCGAGCCGCACGCGCGAGTCGGATGGCTCCAGGCTCACCTCGATGCGGGCGGCCCCGGAATGGCGAGACGCGTTCATGAGCGCCTCCTGTGCGACGCGGTAGACCACGACCTGGGCGTCGGGAGACAGGTCGCCGAGCCGGGGGTCCGCCCAGAAGGTGGCACGGGCCGGGCCGCGACGGTCGAAGTCGCGCACGTGTGTGCGCAACGCCGCCACCAGACCGTGGTCGTCCAGTGCCGTGGGGCGCAGCTGGCGGGCCAGGTCGAGCAGCTCGCCCATCGCCTGGTCGGCCAGCTCCTTCACCTGGGCGAGCTGGGCCTTCACGTTTTCGGGGGCGTCCTGGGCGGCGGCCTCGATGCGCAGGAGCAGGGCGGTAAGTGACTGGTTGACCTCGTCGTGCAGGTCGCGGGCGATGCGCTTTCGCTCCTCCTCCTGGGCGCCGATGACCAGCTCCCCGGAGCGGCGCCGTTCGTTCTCGAGCCGTTCCAGCATGCGGTTGAAGCTGGCCGCGAGCCGCACGATGTCGGTCGACATCCCGGACATGTCGGGGTCGATCTCCGAGCCGCCTGCCGGGCCGGGAGAGATCGACGCGCTCCATCATCGCCAGCAGCCGCTCGAGGGGCTCGAAACGGCGCCGCAGGAGCAGTGTGTTGAGCAGGAACGTGAGAACCAATGTGAGCGCCAGGACGAGGAACTGCCAGCGCTGGTCGGCGATCGAGAGGTCGAATCCCCCGGCGAGGATCGAGACCAGGATGCCCGCCGTCACCATCAGCAGGTTGAGGGCGACGATCTGGCTCAGCAGCGAGGGACGTCTCATGGCTTCATAGAGCCGTGCAAGCGAAGAATGGGGTGCCCGCGGAGGCGATTTCGGGTCTGGACCCCATGAGAATCACGTGCGTTATGGACGATACTCGTACTCGGCACGGCAGCCGGAACCTTGGGCATACGAAGCCCTGAGTCTGTGGTTGGAGATATGCAAAAAGCAACTCAAGCAAATTGGAAGGCGGGACTGAGGACGACGATCCTCCTCGCCACTCTCACCGGCCTGCTGGTCGGCCTCGGCTACCTGATCGGTGGCCCGAGCACGGCGGCCATGTTCTTGTTCTTCGCCTTGGCGTTCAACCTGGTCATGTTCTGGTTCTCGGACAAGATCGCCCTGAGAATGAGCCGTGCCCAGCCGCTTTCCGAGGAGGAGGCTCCGCGCCTGCACCAGATGGTGCGCGAGCTGTCTCACTCGGCCGGCATCCCGATGCCGCGTCTCTACATGATTCCCCAGGACCAGCCGAACGCATTCGCGACCGGCCGCAGCCCGAAGCACTCGGCCGTGGCCGTCACGCGCGGGATCACGCAGCTGCTCAGCGAGAGCGAGCTGCGCGGAGTGATCGCCCACGAGCTGGCCCACATCAAGAACCGCGACATCCTCACGACGAGTATCGCGGCCGCCATCGGTGGCGCAATCACCTACCTGGGCTACATGCTGCTGTTCATGGGCGGCGACGACGACAGCCCGCTCGGGCTCGTCGGAGCGCTGGCAATGGTGTTCCTGGCGCCGATCGCAGCGACGATCATCCAGCTAGGCATCTCCCGGCAGCGCGAGTACGCGGCGGATGCCACCGGCGCCCGCATCTCGGGGAGCGCGAACGCGCTTGCCGACGCGCTCGAGCGCCTGCAGGAAGGTGCGAAGGCGATCCCGATGCAGGTGAACCAGGCCGCCGAGCCGCTGTACATCGTGAAGCCGTTCAGCGGCGGCGGGATGGCAGCCCTCTTCTCGACCCACCCCCCGATCGAGGAGCGCGTGCGCCGGCTGCGCGAACTGGGCATCTGACCCAAGGACTTCTGTTCCGGGCTCTTCGCTGAGCTTCGGCAACATGAAGGGGGCTGTGGCGGCGGTGTCGAAAGGCACCGCCGCCCTTTTTTTGCCGGCGCGTCACTGGGCCGGCGCCGGGTCAGGCCCCGCCCCTCGCGGTGTGATGAAAAGTGGTTGCTATGCGGCCCCGCATCCCCACACCGGCGGTGGGCGCCCCATGAGGGGTCATCCGGATGCTGACCGCGGATGTCCGCGCGGACGACCCGCGTGCCGGCCAGCATGTCGTGGATAGCGCGGTGCTCGGGATCCCACAGCGGCCACAGGCCGTCGACGAGCCCGACAGCACGCCGGCATATGGCACACCGCCGAGGACCATCGTCTTCACCACCACCTCGCGCCACGCGGCACGGCTGAACGACATCGGCTTGTGGTCGGTTCGGACGACGCGGATCCGCGTCGCCAGCTTCCCGAGCGTCCGGCCGTTCGTGGCCCGCATCAAGACCGGGTAATACAGGAGCGCGGACACCACCGCGATGCCAATCGCGTCCCACCACTCGACCGTCGGGGAGCCGAGCTTGTCTACTACCGTGAACACAAACGCCACGCTGATGGCGGCCACGAAGAACCCGTCGATGAGCCATGCGCCGACCCGCCGCCACCAGCCGGACAGGACGTGCCTTCCCATGTGGCGGGCCGTTTCCGGACCAGCTCCCGGTTCTCCTGATACAGCTCCATTGAGCCGGAATACCCGCTTGCCGATGCTATATTTCGTAAAGCCAGTCGGATTTAGGGTATTTCCGGGCGAGAGCGAGGATTTCGGGTGAGCACAGAGACACAGACACGTTCGGGCCAGCAGTTGATCAAGGACGCCCGCGCCCGCCTCGAGGAGATCGATCCTTCGCAGGTCAACGAGACGCTCGAGCATGCGCGCACCAACGGCAGCGCGGACGACGCGCCCGTGATCCTCGACGTCCGCGAGCAGCAGGAGTTCGAGCAGGGGTACATCCCCGGCGCGATCCACGTTCCCCGTGGCCATCTGGAGACCCGCATCGAGCAGGCGATCCCCGATCGCAGCAGGCGCGTGATCGCCTACTGCTCGACGCAGAACCGCTCCGCGCTCGCGGCAATCACGATGAAGGAACTGCTCGGCTACGAGGACGTGGCCGTGATGACCGGCGGCTTCACTCTCTGGAAGGACCGCGGCTACGCGTTCGAGCGGCCGCTGTCGCTGACCCCCGAGCAGCGTGAGCGCTACTCGCGCCACCTGTTGATCCCGGAGGTCGGGCTGAAGGGCCAGCAGAAGCTGCTCGAGTCGAAGGTCTTGCTGATCGGCGCGGGCGGGCTCGGCTCGCCGGCGGCCCTGTATCTGGCCGCGGCCGGCGTCGGCACGCTCGGCATCGTCGACAACGACGAGGTGGACCTCAGCAACCTCCAGCGCCAGGTGATCCACACCACGGCCCGCATCGGGGAACCGAAGGTGGAGTCCGCCAAGCGCACGATCGAGGCTCTGAATCCGGACGTGAACGTGGTGCCGCACCCGGTCCGGCTCGACTCCGACAACGTGCTCGACCTGATCCGTGACTACGACGTGATCGTGGACGGCGCCGACAACTTCCCGACCCGCTACCTGCTGAACGACGCGGCGGTGCGCGAGCGCAAGCCCGTCGTGCATGCCTCGATCCTCGGCTTCGACGGGCAGCTCACCACCTTCATCCCCTACGAGGGGCCGTGCTACCGGTGCCTGTATCCGCAGCCGCCGCCGGCCGAGCTGGCACCGTCGTGCGGCGCCAACGGCGTGCTCGGGGTGCTCCCCGGGATCATGGGCCTGCTCCAGGCCAACGAGGTGATCAAGCTGGTCATCGACGCGGGCGAGCCGCTCGTCGGCCGTCTGCTCCTGTTCGAGGCGCTCACGACGCAGTTCACGCAGTTGCGGGTGCGCCGGGACGCCGAGGGGTGCCCCACCTGCGGCGACGGCGTCGACCTGGAGAACACCGAGTTCGAGGACTACGAGGCGCTCTGCGCGGCGGCCGGGTAGGTTTCCGGCTCGATGGCGACCGTCAAGATCCCGCCTGTGCTTCGTCCTGCCGTGAGCGGGATGAGTGAGGTCGAGGTCGACGGCGCAACCGTCGGCGAGGTCCTGATCGGCCTGGCCGGCAAGCACCCAGAGACGCACGGCCAGCTGTTCGCCGAGGACGGCGAGCTGAACCGCTTCGTGAACGTGTACGTGAACGACGAGGACGTGCGCGTCCAGCAGGGCCTTCAGACCGGCGTCGCCGCCGGCGACACGGTCGTGATCCTGCCCGCGATGGCGGGCGGGGCTCCGGCGTAGAGACCGGCCACCTGCGCGGGAACCTCGCCCCGACCGGAGCGCTGGTCGATCGGCGAGCCCGAGAAGAAGAAGAACCACACCTCGAACGCGGCCACGCCGGCCACGGCCACGATGATGAGGATGCGTTCCGGGGTCGTGAGGCCCGCCTTCTCGCCCGGATAGACGGGCCGCTCCCCGCGCATGCTGCGTAGCCACGGCGTGTGCGCGCGGACCGTCGGACCGGTGCCGGCGCACTTGTCGTAGGCACGCTCCAGGGCGGCGATCAGCCGCACCAGGCCGAGGCTGACGGCGGCCAGCACGACTATCACGACGAACACCGACAGCATGGTCGCCGGACCGCTTCCCTGCGCGCGAGAGCCGACCCACAGCGCCAACGCCGGGCCACCGGTCCAGATGTTCACCGAGGCCAGCGCGATTGAGAGCGCCAGGGCGAGCCGCTTCACGCGCGACCGGCTCGCGGAGGAAAGCCCTGGATGCACCCGTTCCTCCATCTCAGATACGGACTATACTCGGATACAGCATGTATCTCAATGGCCGATTGCGCAGCGAGTGAGCACGACACGCCGTAAGCGCCTTCACGCGCACGGAGCAGCAAGCGGAGACCCGGCGCCTGCTCCTGGAGGCGGCGGAGGACGTGTTTCGGCGGCGCGGCTTCTCCGGTTCGAGCGTCGAGGAGATCGTGCAGGCGGCCGGCTTCAGCCGCGGTGCGTTCTACTCGAACTTCGACAGCAAGGAGGCGCTGTTCATCGAGCTCCTTCACACCCGGGTGTACGACGAGTTTCGCCGCATGCTCGACCGGGCCCCGCAGACCGGGTCGGCTCGTGAGCAGATGGTCGCAAATGCCAGCGAGCTGGCGCAGCGCTACGAGCACGGTCAGCGCTGGCTGTTCGAGCTATGGCTCGAGTGCCTGGCGCATGCGGCCCGCCATCCTGAGTTCGCCTCCCTGCCGGCCACCTTCTGGCGTGGGAACAGGCGCATCGTCGCCGATCGGATCCAGGGTCTCTACGACGAGGCGCAGCAGCAGCCGCCGATCGACCCCAAGCACCTGGCGAGCGCTCTGACGGCGCTCGACATCGGGCTCGCGGTGCAGAACCTCGTGGATCCGGAAGACGTGCCGCTCGAACTGTACCCGCAGCTCTACGGGTTGCTGTTCGGTCCCGTGATCCCAGACGGCGCCTGAAGGCGCCGGGGCGCGGCTATCCTTCTCGCATGCTCGAAGCCCGGCCTCTGAGGGAGCCGCCGAACTGCTGTCCCGACGTGATCGGGGCGATCGGCGACACGCCGATCGTCGAGCTCAAGAAGCTCAGCCCCAAGCCTGGCGTGCGCCTCTTCGCAAAGCTCGAGTTCTACAGTCCGACGGGCTCGGTGAAGGACCGTGTGGCGAGAGCGATGATCGAGCGCGCGGAAGCCGAGGGCGCGGTCGCGCCGGGCCAGCGCGTCCTCGAGCCGACCTCCGGCAACACCGGCATTTCGCTGGCCCTGATCTGCCGCCTGAAGGGCTATCCGTTCACCGCCGTGATGCCCGAGAACGTCACGGCTGAGCGCACCGAGCTCCTGCGCATGCACGGCGCGGAGATCGTGTACTCGGAGGGCTCCAAGGGATCCAACGGCGCGGTCGAGCTGGCGCTCGAGATGGCCGAAAAGGACCCGAGCGTCTACATGCCCTACCAGTACGGCAACCCGGCCAACCCGGACGCTCATTACTACGGCACGGCCCCGGAGATCATCCGGGACCTCGGCGACATCACGGCATTCGTCGCGGGACTGGGCACGGGCGGCACCCTGATGGGCAACGGCCGCCGCCTGAAGGAGCACGACCCCAACACGAAGATCGTCGCCGCCGAGCCGTTGCAGGGTGAGGACGTGCAGGGCTTGCGCTCGCTCGATGACGGGTTCATCCCGCCGATCATCGACCTCTCCGTGCTCGACCGGAAGATCATCGTCACGAACCGTGACGGGATCATCTGGACGCGCAAGCTGTTCTTCGAGGAGGGGATCTTCGCGGGTGTGTCATCGGGCGCGATCGCATCGGTCGCGGTACGCATCGCGAACGAGCTGGACGAGGGCAACGTCGTCTTCCTCGTCGCAGACGACGGCAACAAGTACATGTCGGCCGGCCTGTGGACGAAGTCGATCGACGAGCTCGAGGCGGTCGACTCCACCGTCTGGTGGTAGCCACGCTGCTGTGCGGATAGGCCGCGATCTCGTCGATCAGATCGTTGCGCATGCTCGAGAGGACCTCCCGAACGAGTGCTGCGGGATCGTGTCAACGAGCGACGACGCCGCCGTGCGGGTGTACCGCGCGACGAACGCCGTCCCGAGCCCGGTGCGGTTCGAGATCGACCCGCGTGACCTGATCCGGATCCACACGGACATCGAGAAGTCCAAGCACGAAATGGGATCGATGTACCACTCGCACGTGAAGAGCCCGGCCTACCCGTCTCAGACCGACGTCAACTTTGCCCAGAACTGGCCCGGCGTGGTCTGGCTGATCGTCTCCCTGGCCGATCGCGACGCGCCGGATCTGCGCGGGTTCCGCATCTCGGGACCGGATATCCAAGAGGTTCCGCTGACCATCATCTAGGGGCGTAGGCTTGGCCTATGGCGAAGCCGGGATCCCAGTCGCTGGCCTGTCCGCGTTGCGCGCTGCGCTACCCGCTGGACGAGCGCTTCTGCGCCGAGTGCGGCATGCCGCTCACATACGCCGGCCGCGTGGACGCGGAGCAGCCGGCCACCGAGCGCCACGAGCGTGCGCGCAAGATCAAGCCGCAGTACTCGCGGGGCGACCTGCGGCGAGTGGCGACGGCCCGCCAGCAACCCGAGGCCGAGTTCATCCAGATGCTGCTTCTGGAGGAGGGCGTCCCGAGCACCCTGCGCCGCACCGCCGGGTTCGACGTGCCCGACATGCTGGCAGCCGGGCCGCGTGACGTGATGGTCCCCGAATCCGGTATCGAGGCTGCGCGCGAGGTGCTGCTGGAGGCGGACGTCGCGGTCGCCGGCGTGACTTCGCCGCAGTCGGTGACCGGTGAGCGGCGCTCGGCCGCAATGCTGCTGCTCGGCATCCTGCTCGGCGCTTCTGCGCTCGGGATTCTCACGACGATCGTCGTGATCGTCCAGGGCAACTGATGCAGCCGGACCCGAAGGTCAGGCCCGAATACACGCACGGAGACCTGATGACGGTGACGACCGTCCGCCACTCGGCCGAGGGTGAGATGCTCCGCGGCATGCTGCTGGAGGAGGGAATACCCAGCATGGTTCGGCCCACGCGGGGGTTCGTCATCCCCCAGGCACTCGGCGCCGGTCCGCACGAGGTGGTGGTTCCGGCGTCCGGCTACGAGGCCGCGTACCAGCTCGTGCACGGCGAGCTGCCGCAGCCGCAGCACCCAGCTTCCCGCTCGGGGCCGGAGCCCGGCAACCTGCTCGCGGTCGTGCTGATCGTGGTGGGCCTGCTGGCCTTGCTGGTCTGGCTGAGCGGGAACCTCTAGGCCAGGCGGCCGACCCGCGCGACGCCCGGGTCAGGGGTCGAGAGCCGCTCGAGATGCGTTCGCCAAGCATGCGCGGTGTCGGAGACAGACCGGTTGAACGAGTCCTCGAGGGCGTCCCGCGTGTTGCCGTAGGGATGGGTCGCGAGCCGCACGCAGGCGCGCTCCCCGCGCTCGGCGGCGAGCAGGTCGAACACGCTGCCCGCCAGTAGCGGCGCGTCCCGCGCTCCCGGAGGGAACCGCACGCGGCCGTGGCGGAGGCGCATCGCGATCGCTGCTCGGAGGAGAGGCACCTGCCCCGAGAAATACTGCGATGCGCCCTGCGCGAGCCACGCGTGGCGCAGCAATGTCCGGCGGATCGCCGCCGGCCGGCTCGGCGGCGGCAGCAGCGGGTTGTTGATGCCCACGACCAGCGCCGTGTAGCCGCGCCGGGGGCTCAGCAGCATGGCCCGTTCGGAGTCGGCGCCGGCGGAGAGCGCGCGCAGCATCGGGCGTGAGAGGGAGTGCACCTCGTCCGCCCGGTACCAGGCCGCCACGTACCGCCGGGCCGACCGGCTCGCGAGGATGCGTGACGCCAGCAGGAGCGGGTGCGCCAGCCATAGCTGCAGGGGCGAGTCGTGCAGGATGATCGTGACGTTCTCCGGCAGCCGCGGGAAAAGGTCCTCGAGGTGGTTGCGGTGCTCCTCGAGGTCCTCCAGCACGGCGACGGCGTCGTCGGCCTGGCCGGAGTCGTGCCGAGCTGTGAACGAGAGCGAGGTGGTCTCTATCCAGGACACGTCACGGACCCTACTGCGGGCTGCGCTCGCGCTCGTAGTCCAACTCGGTGTGCACACCGTCCGCGCTCAGCAGCGCCTGGGCGTGATCGAGGTCCCGCGCTTCGAGCACCATGCGGGCGAGCCGTGCAACTCCCGTCACCGCTCGGTCCGCGTCGAAGTACACGGTCGTGGCGCCGAGGGGCGAGAGCGGCACGGTCCGGCGGCCGGCGCGGATCGTGCCCACGCCGAGGGCGCCGCGGGCACAGCGCACCGCCTGCGCGCTCGCCTCGGTCGGCACCTCGGCCACGGCGCGCTCGAGCTCGTCGGCCATCTCGGGCGTGATCGCCTCCACTCCGATCAACCCGCGGTCGGCCGCGAGCCAGGCAAGCTGGGCGAGCAGCTCCTCCGGCGTCAGCTCGCCGTCGCAGCAGGGCCCGAATATGGCGGCCAGCACTGGATACCCGCGGCGCTGCAGCAGAGCTGCCGTGGCCAGCATCACCGCGTCACAGAGTGGGCTCGCGAGGCCGGGCTCGGTGCCGTTCCCGAGCACGTCGCCACCGACGTCCACGAACGCGATCAGATCGACTCCGAGAGTTGCGGCCGCCTGCTCGAGCCCGTCCGCGACGGCGGCGGGACCGATGCCGACGTCGACCAGGACCGTCTCCGCGCCGAGCAGCTTCGCCATGTGCGATTCGGCGAACACCGCGCCGTCGATCGTGCGCGTCTGCGGACCAGCGACCAGGACGCCGGGTGCAATGGCGCGTGCGTCGAGGATCTCGTCGGCCGAGCGGGGGCCAGGATGGGGGTCGATCGGCAGACGCTCCCAAGTCACGCCGCCCAGGATCACCTCCGTGCCCAGCCGGCGGCACAGGTGCGCCGTCGCAAGCGCTCCGACCACGTCGCCTCCGCCGCCGATGCCGAGCACCAGCGCGCGTTCCGACCCGCGGACGGTTTCTTCGAGCGTCCGGTGGGCCGCGGTCAGGCGACTGTCGCCGCGCCCGCCAGGACGCCGGCCTCGCGCACCAGGGCGTCGATGCCTGCCGCGGCGCGCTCGAACTCCTCGTCGGCGATCACGGGAGTTCCCTCGAACGGGAGGTCACGGTCGATCTCGACCCATGACATGCAGCCCTCGTACTCGGGGCGCACCCGCACGGTCACGGGTCGCTGGATGCGATAGACGCGCAGCACCAGGACGTGCAACGGATGGCGCGGCTTCCAGCGCAGCCGCTTGAAGGCGTAGTCGGGCGTCCAGATGTGGAACGGCGACAGTGCGTCGACGATCCGCGGATCGGCCACCTCGTAGTGCTCGTAGACCTCGGCCCAGGCCCGGATCCGGACGCGGTCGGGCTGCTCGATGCCGCCATCCTGGATCAGCGCCTTGGGGGGCGGCTCCCCGTCGCCCCACACACCCTCTTCGAGTGCGCGGCGCAGCTCAGGATGGTGCGACGGGCGCACCAGGTTGTTGCGCTGGTGGTCGAAGGTGGGGTAGAGGAAGAACCGGTCGTGGTCGAGCTCGAAATGGCGGCCCTCCTCGCGGATGCCGCCTTTGCGGAGGGTCAGCAACTGCTCCCCCTCCGAGAGCGCCCGCACGGTGACGGCCCATTCTTTGAACGCAACTGGCATAAGTCTTGGTTGGCGGCCTGCTCTCGGACGGGATCCCGTTTCCCGCCGCCGGATTCTTGCTGTGGCCTGAAAGCCCCACTGTAGTGCGGGAAAAGCCGCTCGGTGCGGCCATTGTACGGGCTGTTAACCAAAGTTCCAAGTGGACATGCGTTGCTCAGCGGTCACTCATTACTTCGGGGTCGTCGCTGTCCCTGACGGCCCGTCGAGTGGCTGGAGGCGGAGGCCCGTGGCCGCCGCCCCCCGGCGTCTCGAGCCGCAACCGGTCGCCCGGGCGCAGAACTCCCTCGCACTTGGACGCCAGCGCCAGGGGCTCGGCGCCGCCGGCGGCGAGCAGGTTCCGCCCGGTCGCGCCCGGCGCGCCGCCGCGTGCGCCGGGGGGCGGATGGCGGCGGCGCTCGGTCAGCAGCGCGAAATGCATCTCTGCAAGGGCCTCCAGCTCACGCACGACGCCGTCGCCCCCCGGATGGCGCCCGGCCCCTCCTGAGCCGCGCCGCACCGAGTACTCGGTCGCCCGCAGCGGGAACTCGATCTCCAGCGCCTCGATCGGAGTGTTGAGCGT
Source organism: uncultured Solirubrobacterales bacterium (assembly GCA_963731895.1). Lineage (GTDB taxonomy): Bacteria > Actinomycetota > Thermoleophilia > Solirubrobacterales > JBBDJG01 > CAVSXO01. The sequence goes on along the minus strand of CAVSXO010000045.1, from coordinate 96,320 downwards.
GTTGCTCATCGCCACGTGCACAGCCGAGGGCCCCGGCGCGTCGGGGCACGCTCCCTGGCCCCCTCCGATGGTCTCGTAATACGTGAAGTCCTCGTTGCCGAGCGTGACGTTGTTCATCGTTCCCTGCCCCAGGGCCGGCACGTCCATGGCCTCGCCGAACGCTCGCATCACGACGTCGGCGATGCGGCTCGAGGTCTCGACGTTTCCGCCCGCCACCGCGGCCGGGGCGAGCGCGTTGACCAGCGACCCGCGCGGAGCGATGACGGTCACCGGGCGATATGCGCCGGCGCAGGACGGGATGTCGGGATCCGTCAGCACCCGCACGACGAAGTACGTGGCGGACTTCGTCACCGACAGCGGGCAGTTGAGGTTTCCGTCGATCTGAGGTGCGGTACCGGTGAAGTCGATCTCGATCGCGTCGCCTTGGACGGTCACCGAGCAGCACAGGAGCAGGTCTCGAGGCTCGTCGCGGCCATCGTCCTCGAGCGCGTCCGTGGCGGCGTAGGTCCCGTCCGGGATCGTCGCGATCGCGCGCCGCGTGCGCCGCTCGGCGTAGTCGAGCACCTCCACCATCGCGTCCGCCAGCACGGCCTCTCCGTGGCGTTCGGCGAGCTGTTCCAGACGCCGTGCCGCAAGCCGGTTGGCCGCCAGCTGCGCGCGCAGGTCGGCCTCGCGCTGGCGCGGGCCGCGCATGCCGGAAACAAGCCTCCCGAGCAACCGGTCGTCCATCTCCCAGTCCTGCGCGATCCGGGTCGGAGGAATCACCACGCCCTCCTGGTCGAGGCGCGTCGAGCGGGCCGGCATGCTGCCCGGGACCTCACCACCGACGTCGGCGTGGTGCGCGCGGGCAGCCGCGAAGCCGGCCGGCCGGTGACCGAGGAAGAGGGGGGACACGGCCGTTATGTCGGGCAGGTGAGTGCCGCCCCTGTACGGGTCGTTCAGGAGCCACACGTCCCCGGGCCGGTGGTCCTCGCCGAGCACCGCCGCGACCGCATCGGGCATCGCGCCGAGGTGCACCGGAATGTGCTCGGCCTGCATCACCATGGCGCCGTCGCTGTCGAACAGCGCGGTCGAGGCGTCGCGGCGCTCCTTGATGTTCGCCGAATGCGCGGAGCGCACGAGCACGGCGCCCATCTCGTCGCACACGGCGCGCATGCCGCCCACGAGCACCTGCAGGGTGACCGGATCCAGGGTGCCGCTCACGCCGGCTCCAGGACCAGGGTGCCGTGCTCGTCGACCGTGCCGGCCCACCCGGGCGGCACGACGGCCGTCGCCTCCGGGAGCTCCCAGACGGCCGGGCCGGCGCACCTCTCGCCCGGTACCGCCGGGCCACGCAGGACCGTGGTGTCGAACGCGCTGCCGTCGAACACCGCCCTGCGCTCGCTGCGCTCCAATCGCCGCCCCGGCGGCGGAGGGGACGGCGGCCGGCGCACGTTCCTCGATCGCGCTCACCCGCACGTTCACCAGCTCGACGCGGCCGTCCGGGTCGCGATAGCCGTAGCGGTGCTCGTGCGCCTGCTCGAACAGTTCACGCAGCTCGGCCACGCCGGCATCCGGCGCGGCGGTCACCTCCAGCTCGAATGACTGGCCCCGGTAGCGCATGTCGTAGCTGGCCTCGAGGCGGGCGTCCGGCATGCCGGCGCGCGCCGCTTCGGCGAGCTCGCGCATCGCGGCGGCACGTCCCTGTGCGATCTCCGCCTCGTCCAAGAGCAGGCTGCGCCCCATGTCGCGGCGCCTGTCTGCCGTTGCGAGCCCCAATGCGGACAGCAATCCCGCGGCGGGCGGGCAGAGCACGCGCCGCACGCCCAGCTGCTCGGCCAGCCGCGCGGCGTGCATCGGGCCGGCGCCGCCGAACGCGACCAGCGCGTAGCCGCGCGGGTCGACGCCGCGCTGCACCGTCGCGACGCGCAGCGCGCGCAGCATCTCCTCGTCCGCGACGCGCACGATCCCGGCCGCCGCGGCGAGGACCTCCAGGCCGAGCTCGCCGGCCAGGGTCCCGACCGCGGTGCGGGCGGCCTCCGGATCGAGGCGGACGCCCCCGGCCAGCGGCGCCTCGGGGTTGAGGTATCCGAGCAACAGGTTTGCGTCCGTGACGGTGGGCTCACGGCCTCCCCGTCCGTAGGCCGCCGGCCCCGGCATCGCGCCGGCGGACCGTGGCCCGACGCGCAGGGCGCCGCCGGCGTCCCCCCATGCGATGCTGCCTCCGCCCGCCCCGACGGTGTGAATGTCGACCATCGGGAGCTGCAGCGCCCGTCCGCCGATCTCCTGCTCCGAGGACTGGCGCACGACGCCGTCGTCGATCACGGCGACGTCGCACGAGGTTCCACCCATGTCGAAGGAGAGGACACGATCGCTTCCGGACAGCCCGCCGGCGCGCGCGGCGCCGACTGCTCCGGCCGCGGGTCCTGACAGCACGGCCCAGGCGGCATGCCGGCCGGCCTCCGCAGCGGACGTCAGGCCGCCGTTCGATCGCATGATCTCCGGCGCGGGCAGGCCGGCCTCGGCTGCGCGGCCGCCCAGCCGGTCCAGGTATCCGGCCAGAAGGGGGGAGAGATACGCGTCGATCACGGTGGTCGACGTGCGCTCGTACTCACGGAAGACGGCCAGCAGGTCATGCGAGGCTGAGACGTGCATTCCGGGCAGCCGCTTCGTCACCGCCTCCGCGACGCGCCGCTCGTGGTCCGGCCGCGCCCATGAGTGCAGCAGGCAGATGGCTACGGATTCGACCTCCTGCTCGGCGAGCCGGTCCAGCAGGCGGCCCAGCGCCGCCTCGTCGAGGGGCGTGAGCATCTCGCGCGGCGAGTTGCGCTCGCGCGCTCCGAAACGCAACTCGGGGGGCACGAGCGGTGAAGGGCGGGCCTCGCACAGCCGGTAAAGGTTTGGCCGCGTCTGGCGCGCCAGCTCCAGCACGTCGGTGAACCCTTCCGTGGCGATCAGGGCAGTGCGCGCGCCGCGCTCCTCCAGCAGGGCGTTGGTCGCGACCGTCATCCCGTGCCCGAAGCTGGAAACGTCGCCCGGCGCGGCGCCGGCGCGCTCGAGCGCGCCAAAGACAGCCTCCATGACTCCCTGCGACTGGTCGGCGGGCGTGGTGGGGACCTTCGCCGTGAACAGGCCCGCGCCAGATGCCAGCACCGCGTCCGTGAACGTGCCGCCGACGTCCACGCCGAGCGCCCAGCCGTCAGTCCTGGAAGTCACGGGCCGCGAATCTAATCAGCGCAGCCCAGCGCAGGCCTTCCAAAGCGACAAGCGAGCACCGGGACCATGGGGGAGGGTTCCGGTCCCGGTGCTCCTTGGCTCTTGCCGCTGAGCGAGCGAGAGCCGGCTATGCGGCCAGCTCTACGAGCCCAAGGTCTTCGAAGGACTCCGTCAGGTGCTGGTGCGACGGGCAGTACTCGCTGGCGACGAGGGGCTGGCGCTGGCACGGCCTGCCCTTGCGGGTCATCGCCGCGCAGCGTCGCGGCACGCCATGGGAGTCGAACGCGTAGTTGGGGACCATCGTCAGGAACCGCTGCGCGGATTGGACGTGGCGGTCGATCGTCACGTATACGCGGGGCAGGTCCGCGATCGCGAAGTAGGGCCGCACGTCGTTGAACAGAGTGCGGGAGGGCCGCGCGAAGTAGCGCCGGTCGGTCATCAGGCGCTCGATGGCGGACTCGCACTCGCGCAGCACGATGCAGCGGTTGGTCTCACCCTGCGCGGATGGCCGATCCTCGAGTACATACGGCGCCAGCTCTCGGTAGATGGCGCGACTAAAGTGATACATGGGCGGAAATTCCTCGGGGTGTCACGTAAGCGAACCTCTCCTCGGGTGGTTCGGGAGCTTGCACTGCACGGCAGTGTTCCCGGGACTTATGAAGAAGCTGCGTACGCTTCGTTAAGCGTGGATTAAGCAGCTAGCGATTACGCACTCGCCACCAGGTGAACCCCGTCCAGAGCTGGGTCGACTGCTGGGTGGTCGGTCCGCAGGTGACAGCCGCGGCTCTCGCGGCGATCGAGCGCGCTGCTCGCGATCAGACGGGCGAGCGGGTACGGGTCGGCCGCCAGGCGCGTGAGGCCGGCCGCGTCTCGTACGGGGCCCGCGTCGCGCCACAGCGCCGCGCGAGTTTCCTCGCTCGGCCGGCCCGGCGGGTCGGCGGCGGGTGGTGGGCCGCTCGGGGCGCGCACTGTCTCCTCGACCGCGGCCAGCGCTGCGCGCCTGCCGAAGACGAAGCACTCCGAGAGCGAATTCGAGGCGAGCCGGTTGGCTCCGTGCACTCCGGTGCACGCGCATTCGCCGACCGCGTAGAGGCCGCCCAACGTTGAGCGGCCGTGCTCGTCCGTGACCACACCGCCGATCATGTAGTGCGCCGCGGGCGCGACCGGCACGAGGTCCCGCTCCGGATCGATTCCGGCGCCGGCCAGCCGCTCGACGATGTTGGGGAACGCCGCCATGTCGACCGGGCGCAGGTCGAGGAACGCGCGCCGTCCCGCGCTCATCAGGCTCTGCATTGCAAGCGTGACCTCGTCCCGGGGCGCCAGCTCGTCCACGAAGCGCTCGCCTTCGTCGCTCACCAGCAGCGCGCCGTCGCCGCGCACCGCCTCGGTGACCAGGAAGCCGTCGAGGTCTCCCGGCACGGCGACGGCGGTCGGGTGGAACTGCATGAACTCCAGGTCCGCGAGCCCGGCCCCGGCATCGTGGGCGAGCGTCATGCCCGAGCCGATCGCCCCGCGCGGGTTGGTGGTCCGCTTCCACAGGGCCGCGGCGCCGCCGGTCGCGAGCACCGTCGCGGCGGCCGGGATGGCCGCCGACTCGGTGACGACTCCCACGCAGCGGCCGTCCTCGACCCACAGTGCGTTGGCAGATGTGCGCTCGAACACCTCGATGCGGTCCTCGGAGGTCACCAGCTCGGACAGCCGCGCAGTCACGTGCCTGCCGGTCGCGCTGCCGCCGGCGTGGGCGACACGGCGGTGCGTGTGACCTCCCTCCAGGGATAGCAGCAGCTCACCGCCGGCCGAGCGGTCGAACGAGATCCCGAGCCGCTCCAGCTCGCGCACGCGCTCCGGCGCCTCGGCGCAGAGGATCTCGGCCAGGTGGAGGTTGGTGGCGCCGCGCCCCGCGGCCACCGTGTCGGCCAGGTGCAGGTCCACTGTGTCGTCAGGGTCCAGCGCGGCCGCAAGCCCACCCTGCGCCCAGTAGCTCGCCGACTGCGCCAGCGGCGAGCTCGACACGAGCACCACGCGCGCGCCGCTGGCGGCCGCGACCAGCGCGGTGTACAGGCCGGCCGCGCCGGCGCCCACGACGGCGACATCGGCGGCCTCGATGAGGGGCGGGGGGATCACCGGGCGGTACGGTATCCGCCGCGGGCGGCGCCCCCGGCCCGACCGACCCCATGACCCGCGGCCTTTACCTGCACCATCCCTCCTCGCTCGAGCACGACACGGGCGAGCACCCCGAACGCCCGGCCCGCATCCGCGCGATCGAACAGGAGCTCGCCGGGCGCGGATGGCTGGGGCTCGAGCCGCAGCTCGCACCGGCGGCCGACCGGGCGGTCGTCGAGGCGGTGCACCCGGCGGCGTACGTGGACCGAATCGCGGAGGTGAGCGCGCGCGGCGGCGGCATGCTCGACATGGACACGGTCGCGTCCGCGGGGTCGTTCGAGGCGGCGTTGCACGCGGCCGGCGGTGCGGTGAGCGCCGTGTCCGCGCTGGTGGCGCGCGAAGCGGAGCTCACATTTTGCGGGCTGCGCCCGCCCGGCCACCATGCCGAGGCGTCCCGGGCGATGGGCTTCTGCCTGTTCAACAACGTGGCGGTCGCCGCCCGGTATGCGCTCGACCGGTTGGACGTCGGGCGTGTGCTGGTCCTCGACTGGGACGTCCACCACGGCAACGGAACCAACGACATCTTCTACGAGTCCGCCGAGGTGCTCTACGTCAGCATCCATCAGTCCCCGCTGTACCCGGGGACTGGCGCGTTGACCGACAGCGGCGCCGGCGCGGGTGAGGGTCACACGGTCAACCTGCCCGTGCCGCCTGGGGCCGGCCACGCCGAGTGGCTGGGCCTGGTCCAGCACGTCGTCGCGCCGATCGCGCGTGCCTACGCTCCCGACCTGCTCCTGGTGTCGGCCGGCTTTGACGCCCACCGCGACGATCCGCTGGCCAACTGCACGCTCACGGAGGAGTCATACGCCGCGATGGCCGGAGTCATGGCCATGCTCTCCCGCGACCTGGACGCGCCATTGGGCTTCGTGCTGGAAGGTGGCTACGACCTGGCGGCGCTGGCCGCATCGGTTGCAGCAACCATCGAGGGCGCGCTGGACGCCCGCGACGACGGCCCGGTCGACCCGGGCCCCCTCGTCGCCCGAGCCCGTGACCACTACGCGCGCTGGTGGCCGCTCGCCCAGCCGTAGCTCTCACCACGTTGTTTCATCCGGCCCCCTTTGGAGGCTGGGCTGGTGTCGATCCGATCCGCGGTTGGAGGTGCCCGGCGGGGCGCCCTCGACCGTGCTCGGGTGCGATCGAAAACCGGGTGGGGTAGGGGGATGTGGTCGAGGCGGTGTTGGGCTGCCGCGGACCCCGCATCTGCACAAGAGTCGTGCAAACGGCACGCATCGGGTCTGATCGAAGGCCACTTTGTCCGATTCGTAACGGGGCCTACGTACCGTCGTCGATTGTGGTCGCTATGCGCCCATAAGTCAGCACGGTACGAGGGGCGCGTTACCGATCACGCACACCCGCCCCGGTTTAGTGACTAACTCACGCACGGCGCATCACGAACAGCGCGCTGCTCGTGAACCCTCTCTCCGCCTCCTGGACCCACTCCCCCTTACCTACCTGCTTTTCCAAGCCCCGGTACCCTCGCCGCCCCCGACGCCCCCAAAACGTGGCCCGCGCAACTCCGAACGAGGTCGTTGGGATGTGGCAAAAAGAAGGGCGCCGTGCAAGCACGGCGCCCTTGCCCCCCGCTAGCAAGGCTCCCCAGCGACTAGCGCTGCCTCCCGGGAGCCTCGTATGTAACGGTCGCCGCATGGGCGACCGTCGAGGCGCCGTCGTTGCAATGCGCGAAGCGATGGCTCTCCACGCTGTGCGTCCGGAGGCGATGAAACTGCCTCCGGCCCCTGTCGGCCTGACTCGACCTGATGCCCTCGGTCGAGAGTGGCCATTGATGGACGGCGCGCCCGCTTTGGACGCTCTTGCCCGCCGGCCGTGCGAGGTATCGGCCGCCACTCTCGTACCCCGCGAGGCCCTCCGCGCATGCGGTGCCCCTGGAGCTAGCGCCTGGCCCGAACAACAGGCCGATGGCGCCGGACGAACGGCGGTGCCGTTCCGTGGCTGCCAAGATGGATCCTCCTTGTCCCTGCAAATCCCGGACCCGGTTGGTCCGTGACGGTAGGCCGGCTGGGCCTGGGACGAATATAGCCGTGGCCGGCGCGGCGTACCAGCTTTTCTTCTCCGGGGCGCGGGAGGCGTCACACGCGCGCCTCGAGCCGTTCGACTATGGCCGCGATTCTTGGACCTCGAAATCAGCCCGACAGGGAGGTCAGATCGAGATGCTCGCAACAGTCGTTCACGTCCAGGTGCTTGCGGCGGCTCTCGCCGCCAGGGGTCGCCGTCTCGTCGCCGGAGAGCGCGGTCAGGGAACGGTCGAATACGTCGCGCTGGTGACGCTCGTGGCGATCGTGATGGTCGGAGTGATCGCGGCGCTCAAGTCAGCGAAGTTCACTGAGGGTCAGGAGCTCGGCTCGCTGATCCTGGAGAAGATCGGGGAGGCCGTCAGCAAGGTCAAATACTGAGCAGGATCCTGAGCGGGATTCCGGACCACGCGGGCCAGGGCCCTCCTCGGGGTCACCCGAGGGGTAGCATCGCCCGCCGTGAGCGAGAACCCCACCTCCACGCCGCGCCACGACGGGCGTGCGCACGATGCGCTGCGCCCGGTACTCATCGAGCCCGGCTTCGTGCGCAGCGCGGACGGGTCGGCGCTGATGTCGATGGGAGGCACCCGCGTGATCTGCACCGCGTCGCTGGTCTCGGGCGCTCCGGCGTGGCGCGAGGCATCGGGCGGCGGGTGGCTGACGGCCGAGTACGGCATGCTCCCCGCCTCCACGGGCAGCCGCAGGCCCCGCGACGTGTCGCGCGGCCGGCCCGACGGGCGCACGGTGGAGATCCAGCGCCTGGTCGGCCGCTCGCTACGGGCGGTGGTCGACATCGATGCGATGGGCCCGCGCACGCTGTACATCGACTGCGACGTGCTCGAGGCAGACGGCGGGACGCGCTGCGCGGCGATCACCGGCGCGTTCGTGGCCGTCCGGTTGGCGTTCGACCGGCTGGTCGCGCGCGGTGACCTCGAACGCGCGCCGTTGACGGATTCGATCGCTGCGGTGTCGTGCGGGCTCGTCGGCGGAGCCGCCACGTTGGACCTCGACTACCCGGAGGACTCGACGGCGGAGGTGGACATGAACGTGGTGATGACCGGCTCCGGTGAGCTAGTCGAGGTGCAGGCGACCGCCGAGGGAGTGCCGTTCTCCCGCGCATCGCTGGACGAGCTGCTCGGGCTCGCGGCAAAGGGCATCGCGGAGCTGAAAGACGCCCAGGAGGCGGCGGTCGCGGGCGGCGGCTGACGATGCGGAGTGCCATGCGCATCGTGATGGCCAGCCGCAACCGGCACAAGGTCCGCGAGCTGGCCGGCCTGCTGGCTCCGCACACCCTCGAGCCGCTGCCCGACTCGGTGCAGCTGCCGCCCGAGGACGGAGAGACGTTTGCCGACAACGCCCTGATCAAGGCGCGCGCAGCCGCCGCCGCCACCGGGGCTCCGTCGCTCGCCGACGACTCCGGCATCGTGGTGGCCGCGCTTGCGGACGCGCCCGGGGTGAGGTCTGCTCGCTACGCCGGCGAGGCGGCCGGCGACGAGGAGAACCTTCGCAAGCTGCTCGACGACATGGCGGGCGAACGGGATCGCCGGGCCGCGTACGTCTGCGTGCTCGCGCTCGTGGAGCCGGACGGGTCGGAGCGCCTGTTCGAGGGCCGTTGCGAGGGGCGGCTGGCCGACGTTCCGCGGGGAACCGGCGGGTTCGGCTACGACCCCGCGTTCGTGCCCGACGATCTGGGCGGCCCCGAGCGCACGATGGCCGAGATCGCGCCCGATGAGAAGGACGCGATCAGCCACCGCGGTCGCGCGGCCCGCGCGCTGGGCGCCGCCCTGGGCGAGGCGCCGTGAGCGCCGGCGCCCGGAGGGGGAGGCGCACCGCCACCGCGGACCGCCCCTGATCGCTCCCGCGGCGGTCGAGGGGTCGACGAGGTTCGGTGCAGCGCGGCTGTCGGTCGTCTCCAACACGATCCTGATCGCGCTGAAGGTCGTCGCCGGCGCGATCACGGGCTCGATCGCGATCATCACGGAGGCGGTCCACTCGAGCATCGACCTGCTGGCCTCGATCGTCGCCTATCTGTCGCTGCGCAAGGCGGACGAGCCCGCCGACGCGAGTCACATGTACGGGCACGCGAAGGTCGAGAACGTGGCGGCCGCGATCGAAGGCATGCTGATCCTGGTCGGCGCCGGCGTGATCCTCTACGAGTCGGTCCACAGGCTGTCGGCCGGCGGGGAGGAGGTGACGAACCTCGGCTTCGGCATCGCGGTGATCGGGATCTCAGCGATCGTCAACGTCGTGGTGTCCACGTACCTGTACCGCAAGGCGCGCGCGTTCGACTCGCCCGCGCTTGACGCGGACGCCGCGCACCTGCGCGCGGATGCGGCAACGTCGGTCGCGGTGCTCGTGGGCCTCGTGCTGATCGAGGTCACCGGCGTGCAGGAGCTGGACGCGATCGTGGCGCTGATGGTCGGGTCGGCGATCGTGTACGCCGGCGTGCGCATCCTGAGCCGCACGTCGCGGGTGCTGATGGACGAGGCGCTCCCCGACGACGAGCTGGACATGATCCGGGGGTTGATCGCCGACTTCCCTGAGCCGGAGATGGTCGGCTTCCACAAGCTGCGCGCGCGCCGCGCGGGGAGCGCGCGCCACATCGACCTGCACCTCCAGTTCGCGCCCGGCACGTCTCTGGAGCGCGCGCACGCGGTCGCACACGAGCTGCAGTCCTCGGTGCGGCGAGAGATCCCGGGCGCCGACGTGCTGGTGCACATCGAGCCGTCCCGGCGCGAGAGCCGCCGCGTGGACGGCCCGCAGCGTCCTACGGGAGCAGGTTGACCGCGGCGGACAGCCCGACGAACGCGAGCACCGCGCTGTAGCCGTCGTATCCGTTCACGAGCAGCAGAAGCGCGGCGATCGCACAGATCGCGGTAACGGTGATCCAGGCTGCGCGTGCCAGTGACATGGGGATTCGAGGACGGGGACCGGGAGGGCCACCCGCGCCACATTGTGGCGAAGCCGGCCGTCGTCGCATGTGTTGCGGCGCGGGCTATGCTCACGCGGATGCCGGCGACCGCGCACGACCTCGCGCTTCGATACCTGCTCGAGCTGTCTGCCGACATTCGCGGGGCGCTGCTGATGGACCGTGGGGGAGATGTGGTCGCGTCCGCGGGCCGGCTCCCGGCCGAGGAGCTGGCCGCCGCCGGCCACCGGATCGCGCGAGCGGTGAGCGGGCTCGCTCCGGACGACGGTGAGACGGTCGAGGTGGACGTGTTCGCTGGGCGAGGCGCGCTGTTCGTGCTGGCGGAGGACGCGCACGTGATGGTTTGCACCACGAACCGCTCGGTGAACCCGGGGCTGATCTTCTACGACATGCACGCGGTGCTGCGCGACATCGACCGCGCCGCGGCGGCGGAGGAGCGGCGCGAGGCGTCCCACGGGCAGCGCGAGGCTGCCGGGAGCGGGGCGTGAGCCGCCCCCGCCAGCGAGGCCGGTTGGGTGGCTACGCCGAAGAGGTTGCCGCAGCGATGCGCCGCCGCCGCGACGTCCGCCGGCCGCGCGTGCGTGTGCGGGTCGACCACGGGGAGGCACGCGTGCTGGAGGAAGGCTCGCCCGAGGCGGACCGCCTGCTGGCGCTCGCCCGGGAGATGCTCGACGAGACCGAGCCCGAGGAGGCTGCCGGTGCCTGACGCGCCGCTGGTCGCGGAGGGCCTGGCCGGCAGTCTGCTGGAGCGCGCCCTGCGCAACGGCGGTGACTTCGCCGATCTGTACGTGGAGCGCCGCTCCACCTTTTCGCTGGCTCTCGACGACCGGCGTGTGGAGCGGGCGCAGAGCGGGATGGAGACCGGCGCCTCGGTGCGCGTCGTGGCCGGCGACTCCACCTACTTCGCGCACGTGGACGGGTTGGCCGAGAGCGACCTCGAGCGCCTCGCGGACGAGGTTTCCGCGGCCGTGCGGCTCGAGACCACGGCTGTGCGTCCCCTGCGCGCGCTCGTCGTCGGCGCTCCGCAGGCGATCGAGACGCCTCCGCAGTCGGTTCCCGCAGACCGCAAGGCCCAGCTACTGCGCGAATGCGACGAGCGCGCCCGCGCGGCGGGCGACGCGGTGACGCAGGTGTCGGCCGCCTACAACGAGGCGCGTCGCGAGGTCCAGGTGGCCAACTCCGACGGGCTGCTTGCTGCGGACGACCGGACGCGCGTGCGGCTCGGGGCGCAGGTGGTGGCGCGCCGTGAGGACCGCGTCGAGTCGGGCATGGAGTCGCTCGCGGGGCATGCCGGATTCGAGCTCTTCGACTCCGATCCCGCGGGTGTTGCGGACGAGGCAGCGCGCCGCGCGCTGACGATGCTCGATGCTCGCCCGGCGCCGGCCGGCCCGATGCCGGTGGTGGTCGGCAACGGATTCGGTGGCGTGCTCTTCCACGAGGCCACGGGCCACGGCCTCGAGTCCGACGCCGTACAGAAGCATGCGTCCGTGTACGAGGGCCGCATCGGCGACCGGCTCGCCCCGGAGATCGTGACCGCCTACGACGACGGCACCATGCCTCACGAGTGGGGGACCGACGCGATCGACGACGAGGGCACGCCCTGTCAGGCGACGCGGGTGATCGACGAGGGCCGGCTGTGCGTCTTCCTGTACGACCTTCTGCGCGCCCGGCGGGAGGGGCGCGATTCCACCGGGAACGGCCGCCGCCAGAGCTTCCGCCATCTGCCGATCCCGCGCATGACCAACACCTACATCGCTCCGGGTGACGCGACCCGCGAGGAGATCATCGCCGGCGTCGATCGTGGTCTGTACGCGGTGTCGTTCGCGGGCGGGCAGGTCGAGCCGGCGACCGGCGATTTCGTGTTCGGGATCTCGGAGGGGTATCTGATCGAGGGCGGACGCGTGACCGCCCCGGTGCGCGGCGCAACGCTGATCGGTAACGGGATCGAGGCGCTGTCACGGATCGACGCGGTCGGCGACGACCTCGCGATGAAGAGCGGGTTCTGCGGCAAAGACGGCCAGCAGGTACCCGTCGGGACGGGGCAGCCGACGGTCCGGATCTCGGAGATGACCGTCGGCGGCACCGATGTCTGACCACCTGGAGGACGCGGCCCGGCGGGCGGTCGAGGAGGCGCTCGCGGCCGGCGGGGACGAGGCCGATGCGTGGTGTGAGGACGCGGTCGAGCGCAGCGTGCGCGTGTACGACGGCGCGGTCGAGAGCATGACCGAGGCGGGCAGCAAGGGTGCCGGGGTACGTGTGTTTCGCGGCGGGCGCTCCGGCTATGCCTACGGCTCAGACCTGAGCGAGGAGGGACTGCGGTCGCTGGCGCACGCGGCCGCCGAAGCGGCCTCGGTGACGGAGCCGGACGAGTTCGCCGGCATCGCGCCACCGGCCGAACCGGCGGGCGTCGACGGGCTGGTCGCGCCCGGGTTTCGCGAGTGGACGATGGAGCGGCGCGTCGAGCTTGCCCTGGCCGTCGAGCGGGCTGCTCGCGGGCGGAACCCGCTCGTCAGCAATGTCGAGGACACCGTCTACGCGGACAGCGAGGGGCGTGCGGCATTGGCAACCTCCAACGGCTTTTGCGCGTCGTACGAGCAGACCCAGTGCTACGCGTATGCCTACGCGTTCGCCGGCGAGGGCGCGGATCGCATGACCGGCATCGGGCTCGCCGTCGCACGCGGCCCGGACGGGATCGAGCCCGAGGCGGTCGGCGCCGAGGCAGCCGACCGGGCCGTCGCGCTGCACGGGGCACGCCAGCCGCACAGCCGCCGCTGCCCGGTCGTGCTCGACCCCCACGTGGCGGCGAGCTTCGCCTCGGTGATCGGCCGCACGCTGTCCGCCGACGCTGTCCAGCGTGGCCGTTCCCTGTTCGCCGGCAAGGAGGGCGAGCAGATCGCCGATCCCGCGCTGCGGCTGCTCGACGACGGCCTCGATCCGGAAGGGCTCGCGACCGCGCCGTTCGACGGCGAGGGCAATCCTCAGCAGAGCACCACGTTGATCGAGGCCGGGAAGCTGCGCACCTACCTGTTCGACGCGTACACCGCGCGCAAGGCCGGCCGCGAGTCGACCGGCAACGGCGCGCGCGGCTCCTACCGGGCGCCGCCCTCGGTCGGTTCCACCAACCTGCTGGTCGCCCCGGGCAGCGGGACGACGGCGGACCTGATCGCGGAGGCCGGCGACGGTCTCTACGTGATGGGAGTGAGCGGCCTGCACTCCGGCGTCAATGCGATTTCCGGAAGCTTCTCGGTGGGCGCGACCGGGCGCCTGATCCGCAACGGCGAACTGGCCGAGCCTGCTCGCGAGATGACGATCGCTTCAGATCTCGTCTCGATGCTGACCGCGGTTCAGCGGGCCGGCGGGGAGGCGCGCTGGATCCCGTTCGGCGGCAGCGTGAAGGCGCCGGCGCTGCTCGTCCGGGAGATGACGATCGGCGGCTCCTAGCGTCGGCCCCAAATTTTTTTGGCTTGTTAGAGCCGTTCCGCATTTGTCCTTGTCCGTGAACGCTGTTAGGGTCCCCGCGATTTTGCCCACCCGACCAAGGGGGACCCGTGACGAAGCAGGAGTTCATCGATCAGGTTGCCGGAAAGACCGACCTGTCGAAGAAGGACGCGACGGACGCGGTCGAGGCCGTGCTCACGACAATTCGGGAAACGCTGCAGTCCGGCGGCGACATCAGCTTCACCGGCTTCGGGAAGTTTCACGTGGCCGAGCGCGGCGACCGCCAGGGCGTGAACCCGCGCACGCGCGAGCGGATCACGATCAAGGGCGGCAAGGTGCCGCGTTTCACCGCGGGCTCGGCGCTCAAGCAGGCCGTCAAGGGCGGCTAGGGCACCAACCAGCCCCAGGCACCCGACCCGATTTGACCGGGCGCGGCCGGATGGCCAGGTCGTGCCGCGCCCCGTGATCCAGCCTGCGACCACGTTCGGCGACCGGTTGGCGCAGGCAGTGGAGCGCTCCCAGAGCCAGGTGCTGCTGGGTCTCGATCCCGATCCGGGGAGACTGCTGCCGGACGCACTCGGCTCCGCCGAGGGCGAGGGCCTCGACACACCGGCAGAGCGCGCCGCCGCCGCAGTGCGTGCCCATTGCGTCGCGCTCGTCGATGCAGCGGCGCCGGCGTGTGTGGGGGTAAAGCTCCAGCTGGCCTGCTTCGAGCGGCTCGGCGCGCCGGGCTGGGCGGCGCTGGCCGACGTGGCCGGTCAGGCACGGGCCGCCGGCTTGCTCGTGGTGGTGGACGGCAAGCGCGGGGACGTTCCGCACACCGCGGCGGCCTACGGCCAGGCGCTGCTCGGCACGACCGAGACGCCGTGGGGCCAGGTCGAGGGCCTGGGCGCCGACGCGGTCACGGCCAACCCGCTGCTCGGGCGGGACTCGCTCGAACCGATCGTCACGGCGGCCCGAGGGCGCGGCGCCGGGGTGTTCGTGCTGGTTCGGACCTCGAACCCGGGCGCGGCCGAGCTGCAGGACGACACGCCCGGCGGTGGGCAGCCGCTGCGCGAGCGCCTCGCCGCGATCGTGGACGAGCTGGGGCGCGACGGCGCCGGGGACGCTGGACTCTCCGACGTCGGCGCCGTCGTGGCAGCCACCGAGCCGGCGCTGATGGAGGACCTGCGCGCGCGCATGCCGCACGCGGTGTTCCTGCTCCCGGGGATCGGAGCACAGGGAGGCCGGGCCGAGGACGCCGCGCCTGCGTTCGCGGGGCGCCGCGCCGCGGCCCTCGTGACCGCGTCCCGGTCGATTGCCGACGCGGCGCTCGAGGCCGGGTCCGCCGCGGCCGCGCGGCCCGCCGTGGAGCGCCTGCGCGAGACCGCGTGGGCAATCTCCGGCTAGACGCGCTGGGCCGCACGCCGGCTGCCGTGACGAGGCGCACGCGACGGGGACGGCATGAGGCGTGGGTATCATCGCCGCGGGCATGGGCGCCCCACGCGAAAGCTCCATCCGGCTGCTCGCGCCCGTCGCGCTGGCGCTGTTCGCCATCGTCTTCCTGGTCGTCGTCGTTGCCTCGCTCGGCGGCGAGGATGAAAAATCCAACTCGTCCGAGCGGCCCGCGGCCGCGAGCGAACGGCGCACGGCCGCCGAACGCGACCGAACACGCCGCCCGTGAGCAGCGCGGGCGCCCCAGGTTCCATGTCGTGAAACCGGGCGACAACCTCGCGGCGATTGCACAGGAGACCGACGTTCCCCTCGAGGAGCTGCGGTTGCTGAACCCGGAGCTCGACCCTCAGGCGCTGGTCGCCGGTCAGCGCGTGAGGCTCCGCCAAAACGGTGAATAGTTCGCAGTTTGCAGTTCGCAGTTCGCAGTCGGCAGTCGGCGGTCGGCAGTCGGCCGTTCGGTCCTGGCGGCTGCGTTGTCGGTCGTGACCCTGGCGTTGCTCGCGGCGCCCGCCATCGGCCGCCGAGCGGCCGGAGTCTCGGCGCGCACGGCGATCCTCGTCGACGCGCGCGACGGGCACGTGCTGTACCGCCGCGCTCCCACCCAGGAACGCCCGATCGCGTCCGCGACGAAGCTGATGACCGCGCTGGTGGCCATCGACGAGCTGCCGCTCGACCGCGACCTGCGTGCTGTTCCCTACCATCCCGCACCCGCGGAGTCGCGGATCGACCTGCGCGCGGGCGAACGGATGTCGGTCGCCGACCTGCTCCGGGCGCTGTTGCTCGAGAGTGCGAACGACGCCGCCGAGACGCTGGCCGTGCGCGCGGCCGGGTCGGTGGACCAATTCGTGCGGCGCATGAACGAGCGCGCGCGGGAGATCGGCCTCAGGCACACGAGCTTCGCGAACCCGGTCGGGCTGGACTCGCCCGGCGCACATTCCACCGCGCTCGACCTCTCCCGGCTCGCGCGCCGGGTGTTGCGCAACGACTTCCTCGCCGCCACCGTCGACATGCCACGTGCCCGGCTTCTGAGTGGAGCCCGTCCGCGGATCCTGGCCAACCGCAACCGCCTCGTGCGTGAGGTGGGCTGGGTCGATGGCGTGAAGACCGGGCATACCGCGCAGGCCGGCTACGTGCTCGTGGGCTCCACGAGTCGCAGGGGGGCGCGGCTCGTGAGCGTCGTGCTGGGGGCCCCCACGGAGGCTGCGCGCGACGCCGACACCTTGAGGCTGCTGCGCTACGGGCTCGCCCAGTACCGCCGCGCCCGCCCCGTGCGCGCCGGCACGACGCTGTCGACCGCGAGTGTCGAGTACTTCGGCGGCCGCGAGGTACGGCTGGTGCCGGCCGGACCGGTGTCCGTCACCGTGCGGCGCGGCCAGCGGTTGCGCACCGTGGTGCGGGCCCCGGAGCAGGTCACTGGTCCTATGCCGGCCGGCGCCCGGGTCGGCTCGGTGACCGTCTATCGCGAGGGTCGCCGGGTCCGGTCGGTCCCGGTCGTGACGGCGGCGAGCGTTCCGGAGGCGGGCCTGTTGCGCAAGGCGTGGAGCCTGATCTGGAGCCCGATACCGGTGTTGGCGGCGCTCGGGATCGCGGTTTGGCTGATCCTGCGCCGGCGCAGGCGTACCCTGGCCGCACGGCGTGAGCCGGCGCATGCCCACGAGCGGGCCGGCTGACGGTCCGCTTGGCAGCACGCCAGGTGGCGCGCAGAAGCCCGCTTTGCTTGTATAGGTACGCGCCATGGGGAGCGGGCGCTCCCTGAGGAAGCGACCGGATGATCATCACAGTCACCCTCAACGCGGCCATCGACAAGACGCTGGCCGTACCCAATTTCCAGATCGGCCGCCGCCACCGCTCGAGCGAGCAACGCACGATGGCGGGCGGCAAGGGCGTGAACGTCGCCCGCGCGCTGAAGACCCTCGGCCAGCCGGTGATCGCCACCGGGCTCGCCGGCGGCCCGACCGGCACCCGCATCATCGAGCAGCTCACGGGCGAGGCGATCCTGTGCGACTTCGTCCGGATCGGCGACGAATCGCGTACGTCGACGGCGGTGATCGATCCGACCTCGGGAGTGCAGACCGAGGTCAACGAGCTGGGGCCGCAGGTCACGGAGGCGGAGGTTTCGCTGTTCGGCGAGAAGCTCGTCTACCTCGCGAAGGGCGCGGACATCTGTGTCTTTGCGGGGAGCCTTCCGCGGGGCGTGGACGACAAGCTGTACCACGACCTGATCGTGGAGCTGAAACGGCTGGGCGTGATGACGGTGATCGACACCGAGGGCGAGCCGATGGACCTCGCACTGCGTGCAGGTCCCGACCTGGTGTCACCCAACTCCATGGAGGCGGAGCAGCTGGTAGGTCACGAGTTCCGTGACGACGAGGACCTGGTCTATGCGCTGTACGAGATCTGCGAACGAGGTCCCCGTGAGGCGATCCTCACCCACGAGGAGGGCTGCTACGCGCTCGTCGGTCGGGATCACGAGCGCTCGCTGTACGAGCTCCGCACCGAGCACCTCGAGCCGGTGTCGGCGATCGGGGCGGGCGATGCGTTCCTGGCCGGCTACCTCGCCGCGCGCTACACCGGCCGCCCGCACGGGGATGCGCTTCGCTTCGCGGTCGCCTGCGGCGCCGAGTCGACCCAGCACCTGGGCGCCGGCGTGCTGGACCCGCGCGCCGCGGAACGGCTCGAGCACGAGGTCGTCCTGAGCGAGCTCGACGAGCCCTCCCGCGTCGACGCGCCGGCCTGATCGCTCGAACAGCCAGCCTGTGGTTCAGCCTGCGGTCCTCCTGCGGTTCCCCGCAAGCTCGGCGTTCTCCGCTGCAGCCACCCCGCCGGAAGCCGCAGATCCGTTGGTAACATCGGACGTCAGTTGGCCGCCGCCCTCACCATTGCCGTCCCAGCAGGTCTCTAGGATCTCCTGATGGAGATCGAGATCGGCAAGGGCAAAAAGGGTCGCCGAGGCTACGGCTTCGACGACATCGCGATCGTGCCCCAGCGGCGCACGCGTGACCCTGACGATGTCGACATCTCCTGGACGCTCGGCCCCTACCGCTTCGAGCTGCCGATGCTCGCCGCCGCCATGGACGGCGTCGTGTCGCCGCGGATCGCCGGGCTGGTGGGCCGCATGGGCGGCCTCGCGGTCCTGAACCTCGAGGGGATCTGGACGCGTTACGAGGACGCCGACGCCCAGCTGGAGCGGATCTCGAAGCTGCCGCCCAAGCAGGCGACGCGCGAGATGCAGAAGATCTACAGCGAGCCGGTGAAGCCGGAGCTGGTGGCGCAGCGCGTGCGCGAGATCAAGGCCGAGGGCGTGGTCTGCTCCGGCTCTCTCACCCCCCAGCGGGTGCGTGAGTACCACAACGTCGCGCTCGACGCCGGCCTCGACATCCTCGTGATTCAGGGCACGGTGATATCCGCGGAGCACGTTTCTTCGTCCGTGGAGCCGCTCAACCTGAAGGAATTCATCGCCGAGGTTCCGGTCCCATGCATCGTCGGGGGCTGCGCGAGCTACCACACCGGGCTGCACCTGATGCGCACCGGCGCGGTCGGCGTGCTGGTGGGCGTCGGCCCCGGGGCCGCCTGCACGACGCGCGGGGTACTCGGCATCGGGGTGCCACAGGCGACTGCGATCGCCGATGTCCAGGGCGCCCGCTCGCAGCACATGCTTGAGACCGGCACATACGTGAACGTGATCGCGGACGGCGGCATGCGGAACGGCGGCGACATCGCCAAGGCGTTCGCCTGCGGCGCGGACGCGGTCATGATCGGCTCGCCACTGGCGCGTGCACATGAGGCTCCGGGCCACGGGTTCCACTGGGGCATGGCGACATTTCATTCCTCGCTCCCGCGCGGCGCCCGTGTCGCGACGACGCAGAACGGCACCCTTCAGGAGATCATGCTCGGGCCGGCGAACGAGAACGACGGCACCTTCAACCTCTTCGGTGCGCTGCGGACCTCGATGGCGACCTGCGGCTACGCGGACATCCCTTCCTTCCACCGCTCCGAGGTCATGATCGCTCCGGCGCTCCAGACCGAGGGCAAGCAGCTCCAGCGTGAGCAGCACATCGGCATGGGCTCGAACGGCAAGTCGCACGCCGTGCCCGAGCCGGTCGCCGCGGTGGATGAGTAGCCGTTCTCCAGAGCTCGCGACTGCGAAAAGCCCTGCTGCGCCGAGCGCCGCCGTCACCGAAGAGGTCGTCGTACTTGACTTCGGTGGGCAGTACAGCCAGCTGATCGCGCGGCGGATCCGCGAGTGCGGGGTCTTCTCCGAGCTGCTGCCACACCACGTCGCCCTCGAGGAGCTGAAGGCGCGCCGGCCGCGCGGCCTGGTGCTCTCCGGCGGGCCGGCATCCGTCTACTCCGACGACGCACCGCCGCTGCGGCCCGAGCTGCTCGACCTCGGCGTCCCGGTGCTGGGCATCTGTTACGGGATGCAGGCGATGGCGCTTGGCCTCGGCGGGCACGTCGAGGGCGCCGAGGTGGCGGAGTTCGGCCGGACCGATCTGGCGGTGAAGGAGCCCGGGCGTTTGCTGGCGGGCCTCCCCGCGGATCAGACGTGCTGGATGAGCCACCGCGACACGGTCTTCGAGCCGCCGCCGGGATTCACCGCGCTGGCATCGTCTCCCGCCTCGCCGGTGGCGGCGTTCGAGTCCGTCGAACGGGGGCTGTACGGGATCCAGTTCCACCCCGAGGTTGTCCACACGCCGTATGGCACGCAGGTGCTCGAGACGTTCCTCCGCGACGTTTGCGGCTGCGAGGAGCGGTGGAGCCCCACGTCGCTGGTCGACGAGCAGGTGGCGCTGATCCGCGAGCAGGTGGGGGACGGGCGAGCGATCTGCGGCCTCTCCGGCGGAGTCGACTCCTCAGTCGCGGCGCTGATCGTGCACCGCGCGCTGGGCGACCGGCTCACGTGTGTGCTGGTCGACCACGGGCTTCTGCGCAAGGACGAGGCGAGCCAGGTCGGGATCGCCTTCGGCGATCACTTCGACGTGCCCCTGGTGGTCGTCGACGCGCGCGAGCGCTTCCTCGCGCGGCTGGCGGGGGTCGACGATCCCGAACTCAAGCGCCGGATCATCGGGGAGGAGTTCATCCGGGTTTTCGAAGAAGAGGCGGCCAAGCTGGACGACGTCGGGTTTCTCGTCCAGGGAACGCTCTACTCGGACGTGATCGAGTCGGGGGGCGGCGCCAGCGGTGGGGCGGCCACCATCAAGTCGCACCACAACGTGGGCGGACTGCCGGAGCGCCTGGACTTCGACCTGATCGAGCCGTTGCGCCAGCTCTTCAAGGACGAGGTCCGCGTGGTGGGCGCGGAGCTGGGGCTGCCGGAGCGCCTTGTCTGGCGCCAGCCGTTCCCCGGCCCGGGCCTGGCGATTCGCATCGTCGGGGGCGAGGTGACACAGGAGCGGCTCGACATCCTGCGTGAGGCCGACGCGATCCTCCAGGAGGAGATCCGCGCCGGCGGCCTGTATCGCGAGCTGTGGCAGTCGTTCTGCGTGCTGCCCGCCGTTCGGTCGGTCGGCGTGCAGGGCGACGAGCGCACCTATGCGTACCCGATCGTGATCCGTGCCGTGACGTCAGACGACGCGATGACCGCCGACTGGGCGCGGCTCCCGTATGACTTGCTCGAGAAGGTGTCGAGCCGGATCATCAACGAGATCCCCCACGTGAACCGGGTGGCGCTCGACATCTCGTCCAAGCCTCCCAGCACGATCGAATGGGAATGACGGTCGCCGCGGACTGCGTTTAGCCCTCGGTGGGACGGGCAATATCCCCTGCCCAAGTCTCAGTCTCAACGAGGAAAGAGGATCTGATGGGAATCATCTCCTGGGTTATCTGGGGGCTGCTGGTCGGCCTGATTGCGCGCGCCCTGTTGCCGGGCCGTCAGTCGATCGGCCTCCTCTGGACGATCGTGCTCGGCGTTGTCGGGTCGGTCGCCGGCGGCTTCCTCGCGACGGAGGTCCTGAGCATCGCCGACAGCGACGAGTTCGACTTCGGCAGCTTCCTGATCGCGGTGGGCATGTCGATGCTGCTGCTCGCGCTCTACATCCGCTTCGCAGCGGATCGCGACGGCAGGGCTGGAGGGCTGAGAACCTAGGCGCCGGTCGCGGCTAGCTTTAGCTCCAATCGCGTTGTTTCATCCTGCCTCCTTGGGACTGGGGTGGGGTCGATCCGATCCGCGGTTGGTGGCCGGCGGGGCGCCCTCGGCCGTGCTCGGGTGCAGGCGAAGACCGGGTAGGTAGGGAGGGTGTGATCGAGGCGGCGGTGGGCTGCCGTGGGCCGTATCTGTACGAGAGTCGTGCAAACGTCACGCATCGGGCCTGATCGGAGGCGGATTTTCGCGACCTTGACAGGGCCCGCAATCGGTTGGTGAGTTATGCCTGCTATAGCGGGTAAAACTCTCCAAACGATCGAAGGGCGCGATACCAAACACGCGCACACGGGCCGTTTTCGACCAACGCGTGCACGGCGCATCACAAACAGCGCGTGGTTCGTGAACCCTCCCACCGCGTCCTGGACCCACTCCCCTACCTACCTGGTTTTCCAAGCCCGGTGCCCTCGCCACCCTCGACGCCCCCAAAGGGTGGTCCGCACAACTCCAACGTCGTCGTTGGGAGCTACAGCTAGCTCGTGCGGTCCCAGCGCTGCAGGTCCGGCAGCGGGTCGAGGGGGCGCCCGCCGTCGTACCAGCCGGGCGCCGACCACTCCTCGAAGTGGAGGTGGCAACCCACCGCGTTGCCGGTCTCGCCGACCTCGCCCAGGTCCTGACCGGTGTAGATCGCGTCCCCGACCCGCACCGCGGCCCGCTGGCGAAGGTGCATGTAGGCGTAGTCGGTGTCGGTGCCCTTGCCGTCGATCACGACGTAGTAACCGGCGGCTGCGTGGAAGCCGGTGAACTTCACCTTGCCTCCGCGGGCAGCGACCAGCGGCGTGCCGCAGGCGGCGAACACGTCCTGGCCCTGATGGGAGTGGCCGGAGCGCCCCGCGCCGAACTGGGCTCCGGCTCCGCCGAAGTCGTGACTGCCACGCACCGGGAACACGTGACCGTAGAGCGACACCGACTCGTCGCCGGGTGCGGAGGGAGCGGCGCGCAGGCCCGCCTTGGATGCCGCGCCGAGCGCGCTGATGCGGAAGGCGTAGCGACCCTCGGCCGGGACGCGGCCGCCGATGCTTCCGCTCCAGATCACCCTTGCCGGAGCGCCGGGAGCACTGGCGGGACGATCCCAGCTCTGCACGATCTGACCGTCGCTCGAGCGCACGAGATTGACCCGCAGGTCCATCGCACCGGCTCCGACCACGTCGTAGGTGAAGACCGCCTTCTGCGCCCCGCCGTAGTAGATCCGGCGCGGCTTCGACACGGCGACCCGCACCGGGCTCGGAGCGCCGAGCGGCTGGTAGGTGCCGAAGTCGCTCAGCGGGTCGTCGAGCACCAGGCCGGTCCAGCGCAGCGACCGGCGGCCGGAGACGTCCAGGACGGCGACGGGACCGCTGCGGGCGGAGGCGGGCACGATCGCGACGGCGCTGCCGGGGGTCGCCGCGGAGACCGGCGCCAGGGCGTCGTCACGCTCGCCCTTGCTGCCATAGAAGAGAAGCTGTGCCGCCCGCCCGAGGGTCCGGCCCGAGACCCGCACTGTCCCGCCACGCTCGACACGGTGCGTCTCGACACACGGCTCGCCGGGGTTGGCGACGCAGCGCACGTCGAGGATCACGGGCGCGGGGCCACCGGAACCCCCGGTCGGGGCGGCGGGTACGGGCGTTACGCCTGCGCCGCCGCTGGCCGCGAGGGCCAGCGGGGTCGCGACCAGTGCCGGGAGGACCCCCAGCAGCGCGATTGCCCAGACACGCGCAACTTTTTGTCCGGCTCGCCACGCAATCCCTGCATGGGCATGAGCCGCATCCGACGGCGTACGCAAATAGCCTCTCTTTCGACGGCCTACGGGGTTAGCTGACGGGCTCGCGCTGAAAGAGCAGCGCTACGGCTTCCGGCTTGCGCCTGTGGCGCACTCCGAGGCCGATTCGCCCCACCGAGCGGACTACTCGCCGCTCGAGCGGTTCCCCCGCTTCCGGACCTCAGGTCGCGACAACCCGGCTCCGGAACTCGGCTGGCCAATTTGAAGGGCGGCAGTATAGCCATGGCTCCGGATCCTTGGAGACCTCTGCCGGCCGCGGGGCCATCCCTTCAAAAAGGCACGAGACTGTTGTCACAAGGTCCGCGGCCACGGCGCGGCGCGAGCGCCGTTACCGTGTCCACCCACCTCTTTCGGGAGGGCTGCGCGAATACCTTCCTGCACCCGGGGCGAGCGGGGCCGCCCCGGGCGGCCCGGCGGCGGGGGTCGAAATCGAGCGTCAGACGGCTATCATTCGCCGGCGTCGCGGCGCGTGCGCCGCGATTCGTTTTTCCAGCTGTTCCATCTCCCTGTGTTTCCTTCTGCGTGAAGACCTACGTCGCCAAACCATCCGACCGCCAGCGGAACTGGGTGCTGGTCGACGCCCGCGGCAAGACCCTCGGGCGCCTCGCGACCCAGATCGCGGACATGCTGCGCGGCAAGCGCAAGCCGGAGTACACCCCACACATCGACACGGGTGACTTCGTCGTGGTCGTGAACGCCGCCGACATCCATGTGACCGGCGACAAGCGGGCCGCAAAGCTCTACCACCGCCACTCCGGCTACCCGGGCGGGCTGCGGACGAGAACGCTCGAGGAGATGCTCGAGCGGCGGCCGGAGGAGGTCATCCGGCTTGCGGTGAAGGGCATGCTGCCGCGCAACCGGCTTGCGCGCCAGCAGTTGACGAAGCTGAAGGTCTACGCGGGGCCGGACCATCCGCACCAGGCGCAGCAACCGCGCGCCGTCGAGGAGGCACAGGTTTGATCGAGCGCGAAGAGCAGGACCAGGGCCAGCCGGCCGAGGAGACGACGGAGGCCCAACCAGAGGCCGCACCGGAGGCCCAGGCCGAGGCCGAGAACGCGCCGGAGCCCACACCCGAGACTCACCAGACGCCAGAGGCCGAGACCGCGCCGGAGCCCACAGCCGAGGCCCAACCAGAGGTCGCGCCGGAGCAGCCAGAGGCAGTGCCGGAGCAGACCGAGGCCGCCGCGCCGGCTGAGCCGGACGGCGCCGACGAGACACCAACCGACGAGACACCCACCGACGAGGCCCCCACATCTGAGCCGGAGCCGGAGCCTGTGCGAACCCTCGAGCGGCTCGCCGCGGACGCGCGATACTCCGCCACCGGCAAGCGCAAGACCGCGGTCGCACGGGTGATCATCCGTCCCGGTAGCGGTCAGTTCGAGCTCAACGGTCGCTCGCTCGAGGTGTACTTCCCGCGCCGTGTGCACCAGACGGTGGTGCGCCAGCCCCTCGACATCGTGGGGTTCAGCGATCGGGTGGACGTTCGGGCCCGGATTCACGGCGGGGGCATCTCCGGCCAGGCCGATGCGGTTCGGCACGGCATCGCCAAGGCGCTGATCGAGGCCGACCCCGCACTGCGGGGCGAGCTCAAGCGCCGGCAGCTCCTGACCCGCGACCCGCGGGA
The DNA here is from genome assembly GCA_963731895.1 of uncultured Solirubrobacterales bacterium. Taxonomy (GTDB): domain Bacteria; phylum Actinomycetota; class Thermoleophilia; order Solirubrobacterales; family JBBDJG01; genus CAVSXO01. Next base: position 71,609 of record CAVSXO010000045.1, on the reverse strand, counting down.
GAAGGAGCGTCGCAAGGCCGGCCTCAAGAAGGCGCGCAAGCGGCCTCAGTTCTCTAAGCGTTAAGGAGGCGGCTTTGGCGGTTGCGCCGCCCACCAAGCTGTTCGGGACCGACGGGGTCCGCGGAGTCGCGGGCGAGTTCCTGACGGCCGAGCTGGCCTTCGCGCTCGGCCGCGCGGGCGCCGCCGTATGCGACGTCCCGTCGCCGCAGGTGCTCGTGGTGCGCGACACGCGGGTCTCCGGCGAGATGCTCGAGGCGGCGCTGTGTGCCGGCGTGGCCGCGGCCGGCGGCCAGGCGCTGCTGGCCGGCGTGCTGCCCACCCCCGCGGCTTCGATACTGGTGCGGCGCTACGGGTTCGACCTGGGCGTCGTGATCTCGGCATCGCACAACCCTTTCCGCGACAACGGCATCAAGTTCTTCGACCGCCACGGGCGCAAGCTGTCCGATGCGGTGGAGGATGCCATCGAGGCGCACGTGCACGCAGGCGGGGCCCGTGCCCCCGGCGCCGAGTCGGGGTCTTGCGGGCGGGTCCGGGCGCTGAACGGCGCCCTGGACGACTACCTGCGCGAGCTGGAGTCGCGCTTCGACATGTCACTCGCAGGTCGCCGCATTCTCCTCGACTGCGCGAACGGAGCGACGTACGAGTCGGCTCCCCTGCTGTTCGAGCGGCTGGGCGCCGAGGTGGACGTGATCGGCCGCGAACCGGACGGAGTCAACATCAACGAGGGCTGTGGGTCGACGCACATGGACGCGATCGTCCGTCGTGTGCGAGAGGGCGGGCACGAGCTCGGCTTCGCATTCGACGGTGACGGAGACCGGATGCTCGCGGTAGCGAGCGACGGCACCGTCATCGACGGCGACGAGATCATCGCCGAGGTGGCGCTCGACCTGAAACGCCGCGGTGAGTTGCCCGGCAACGGAGTCGCCGTGACCGTGATGACCAACTTCGGGTTCCACACCGCTATGCACGACGCCGGCATCGAGGTCGCTACGACGGACGTGGGCGATCGCCACGTCGTGGACGAGCTGTCCAACCGCGGGTGGGCGTTGGGCGGCGAGCAGTCCGGACACATCGTCGACATGCGCCTGATTCCCTCCGGAGACGGCATCGCCGCCGCGCTGCTGTTGCTTCAGGCGCTGGGGGACCGCCCGCTCCGCAGCGGCGCTGCGATGACCAAGCTCCCGCAGGTGCTGATCAACGTGCCTGTCGTCGAGCGGGACGCCCTGTCCACGGCCTCCTCGGTGTGGGAGGCGGTCGAGTCGGAATCCACCGAGCTGGCGGGCGAGGGCCGGGTGCTGGTGCGCCCGTCCGGCACCGAGCAGGTGGTGCGTGTGATGGTCGAGGCGCCCACTCAGGAGCGCTGTGAGACGATCTGTGCCCGGGTGGCAGGGGTGGTCGAGCGCGAGCTCGGACGGGGCGTGGCAGCATGAGAATCAGGGCCGACGGGTAATACAACCGTTGAAGTGCCCGCAGAACGCGGGATTTTTGGGGCCGTAGGCCCGTTTCACTGGTACGATCGTTGATCTCCCGGTAAAGGGTCACGGGGCCGCACGAGGCGGCTCTTTCTAATTGAAGGAACGGGCCACCGCCGGACGTAAAGGAGTGCTGAATGTGCGGCATCGTCGGATATGTAGGCGATCGCTCATGCCGGGATCTATTGCTTCACGGTCTTGAGCGACTCGAATACCGCGGATATGACTCGGCGGGCCTGTCGCTGCTCGGTGACGGGCAGATCGAGTCCGTGCGCGCGGTCGGGAACCTGAGTCGCCTGCGCGAGGCTGTCGATGCAAGCGAGTCGAACGGCGGCGCTGCGGTCGCGACCAAGATCGCCGACGCGACGACCGGCATCGGTCACACTCGCTGGGCCACCCATGGCCGTCCGTCCGAGCGCAACGCGCATCCGCACGCCGACTGCTCCGGGCAGGTGCAGATTGCCCTGAACGGCATCATCGAGAACTACGTCGAGCTGCGCGCGGCGCTCGAGGCCGAGGGCCACCACTTCTCCTCCGAGACAGACGCGGAGGCCGTTGCGCACCTGATCGAAAAACACCTCGAGGCGCTCGGCCCCGGAAACCTGGACGAGGCGACCCGCCTCGCGTACCTCGACCTGCGTGGCCATTACGCGTTCGTCGCGGTTAGCGCCGACGAGCCGGACACCATCGTCGGTGCACGCAAGGACTGCCCGCTCGTGGTGGGCGTCGGCGAGGGCGAGCACTTCGTGGCGTCGGCGATCCCGGCCTTCCTGCGCGAGACCCGCCAGGTGCAACTCGTCGGCGACGACGAGATCGTGACTGTGCGCGCCGGCTCGGCCCAGTTCCGCAGCTCCACCGGAATGCCGGTAGAGCGCGAGATCGAGGAGATCACCTGGGACGAGGATGCTGCCGAAAAGGCGGGCTACCCTACTTTCATGCTCAAGGAGATCCACGAGCAGTCGGATGCGATCGCGGAGACCCTCGCCGATCGCCTCACCCATCACGACCGCGTCGAGCTGAGCGATATCGGCATCAGTGAGGACGATCTCGCCACGGTGCGGAGGATCGTGATCGTCGCGTGCGGGACCTCCTATCACGCCGGCCTCGTCGGCCGCTATGCCATCGAGCAGTGGGCGCGTGTCCCGGTCGAGATGGACATCGCTTCGGAGTACCGCTACCGCAACCCGGTCGTCGGCCCCGACGACCTCGTGATCGGCATCTCCCAGTCCGGCGAGACCGCCGACACGCTGGCCGCGATGCGGTTGGCGCGCAGCCGTGGTGCGCACGTGCTCGCGATCACCAACATCCTCGGCAGCCAGGCGACCCGCGACGCGGACGGGGTCCTGTACACCCGTGCCGGCCTCGAGATCGGTGTCGCGGCCACGAAGACCTTCGTCGCGCAGGTGGCGACCATGTACCTGCTGGGCCTGAAGCTGGCTGAGCTGCGTCACACGATGGAGCCGGCCGAGCTGCAGGGGCTGATCGCCGAGCTGAAGGCGATCCCGCACCGGGTGGACAAGCTGGTCACCTCATGCGACGAGCAGATGCGGGCGATCGCGCGCAGCCACTTCGAGCGGGACTTCTTCCTCTACCTGGGCCGCCACATCGGCCTTCCGGTGTGCCTCGAGGGCGCGCTGAAGCTGAAGGAGATCTCCTACATCCCGACCGACGCGTACGCGGCCGGCGAGATGAAGCACGGGCCGATCGCGCTGCTCGACACCTCGGTCCCGGTCGTGTGCATCGCCACCGACAGCCCCGTGCTCGAGAAGATGCTTTCCAACATCGCGGAGGTCAAGGCGCGCGGCGCCGAGGTGATCGCGGTCGCCACCGAGGGCTCCGGCCATGTCGCCGCGGCGGCCGACCAGACCGTCTTCATTCCTCGCACGGACTGGATCATGCAGCCGATCCTGGCAGTGATCCCGCTCCAGCTGCTGGCGTATTACATCGCGCGTCTGCGCGGGCCTGAACGTCGATCAGCCGCGCAACCTCGCGAAGACCGTCACGGTCGAGTAGCAACCGAGAGCTCCGACGATGGCACCTACCCGTTCCCGGGGGCCTACGCGGCGCTCCGGAAGTTGGCCCGGCGCAAGAGAACAAGCTCGGGTTCGCTGCCGAACGGGGGATCTACGTGATCGGGAACGACCGGCCCAACAGCGTGTACCTCGCCTACCGGGGCCAAGACCTGCAGATCGAAGTCTTCGCCCCCTCCGCAACGCGTGCCCGTCAGCTTGTCACCTCGCGCCGCGTTCAGCCGGTCGGCTAGCCACACCAGACGGCTGTTGCACAGAGGGTGCCCGGTCCGTCAGCGGTGTACACCCGTTGCTGATCGCCTGGATCGTCTTTCCACTCGTGGCGGTCGCGCAGAGGCCACGGCCTCGCAATCGAATGGATTAGGTCAGCGACGTCGTCCCGGTTCATGTGAGCTTGCACTTGACATAAGAAGATGGGGATGAGAGGGTCCCGCCAAGCTCGATGAAGGGACCTTCAATAAGGGTCTCTTCTACGTGATTTGCAGCCTCATCGATTCGGGGCCCCGTCATGGGTCACGACAAACCCAGGGAGGGGAAATGCTTAAGAAATTCCGATTCCACGTGACTGGGCACCTCGTGGCCTACGTGGCGCTGCTCTCTCTCGTGCTCGGCGGCACGGTTGCGCAGGCGACCGTCCCCGGTTGCGGTGGACCATGCGTCGATAGCACGGACATCATCAACCGCGCGATCCAACGCGAAGATATCGCGTTCGATGCGATCAACGCCGCCAGGATCCTCGACGGATCAAGTTTGGACCGCCGACATTGGCAGTCATCAGATAACGACCGCCAAGATTGCCAATGACGCCGTAACCGCCTGCCAAGATCGCCGCCAACGCAGTCGAGTTCTTCGGAGATTGCCGACGGTTCCATCCAGTCTGTAGACCTCGACCCGGGCGTGGTCACCACCGGCCCCACCGGCGCCACTGGCGCCACGGGTGCAGCGGGCACCAACGGCACCAACGGCATGCGGACGGCGCCACCGGCGCGACCGGTGCAGCCGGCGCCAACGGCACCAACGGCACCGACGGGGCTGACGGCGCCACCGGCGCCACCGGCCCGATGGGCCCCGCCGGCGCGACCGGCGCAGCGGGCGCGAACGGCACGAACGGAACTGACGGCGCCACCGGCGCCACGGGTGCAGCGGGCACCAACGGCACCAATGGGGCTGACGGCGCCACCGGCGCCACCGGCGCCGAGCGGCGCCGCCGGCCCGACCGGCGCCACCGAGCGGGCACCAACGGCACCAATGGGTCCGACGGCGCCACCGGCGCCGACCGGCGCGGACGGGCCCCGCCGGCCCGACCGGCGCGACCGGCGCAGCCGGCGCGAACGGACGACCAACGGCACCAATGGGGCTGACGGCGCCACCGGCGCCACCGGCGCCGGACGGGCCCCGCCGGCCCCACCGGAGCTGCGGGCGTCAACGGCACCAATGGCCAACGGCACCAATGGGGCTGACGGCGCCACCGGCGCCACCGGCCCGATCGGCCCCGCCGGCCCGACCGGCGCCACCGGTGCAGCCGGCGCCAACGGCACCAATGGGGCGGACGGCGCCACCGGCGCGACCGGTGCCAGCCGGCACGAACGGCACCGATGGGGCTGACGGCGCCACAGGACGCGACCGCGAGCCACGGCCAGCCGGCCCGGCCGGTCCGCCGGCCCTGCCGGCACTACGGCGGTCTACGACAGCGCCGGCACGCTTCAGAGCAACTCGCACACCGTCGTCGGGTCCGGGACATCTGCGTCCTCCACGACGGTGACGCTGACAGGATCTGCGATCTTCACCAGCGCGAGCAGTTACTTCTGCACGGTCAGCGGTTCGAGCAGCTCCGCATCCAGTGACGACAGATGGTCTGTCCAGAACAACAGCGGCAGTTCGTTCACGGTCAGATCGACGGCGTCTCGGCCCTTCCGGTACGTCTGCGTCGGGAACTGACCAACTCGATAGGAAGCATCACAGCGAGGACGGGAGGCCTTCGGGCCTCCCGTCTCGTTTGCTCAGCTACTCGGCCGGCTCACCGCTTCAATAAGGCCCTAGGCCGATCACACCGCCACCGCCTCGACGCCGGCAACGCCGTGCTCAGCAGCCAGCTGGAACGGCGCTGGAACACGGCGTGGACCGAATGGACGAGGCGCGCTCCTCTCGCCGTTTTTTCTCCGCGCGGGAAACGGATCAGCCGGTCCATGGCTGCTGACGAAACGCTAGATTGTCGGGCGGCCTGGCGAAAGGTTTGGTCCGGGGCGAGGCCAGGCGGCTGATTATGGAAGCTAGAAGCTCAGCAGGAAGACGAACACGCGTCCGCGCGCGGTCAGTGATCACCGCACTTCTCGTGGGCGTCGCTCTCGCCGTCGCCGCTTTCGTCGCCGTTCGAGCACTGAATGGCGACGAGGACAACGGCGGAAAGCTGGAGGGCGCGTCGGGCAACCGGTTTACGCTCAGCTACGCTGAAGGCTGGACGCCGCTATCGAGGAAAGAGGTCGCCGCCCTCAAAGGTTCTCCGATTGGCGTGCTGCGGCGAGACGACCGCCGCGGGATCTTGGTCATCAACCGCCAGCGCCGGATATCGCGCGACCGCGGTGCGTTGTCGCGACAGCTTGACCGCGGGCTCAAGAAGCGCTTCAGCGATTTCCGGAAGGTGAGTTCCCAGACGGTCAACGTCAAAGCCGGCCGCGCCTTTCTCTACTCCTACATCCGTAGAAGCAAGGGAACGGCTCACAGCATCCTCGCGGTGCAGACCAGCTCCGGCGGCTACACGCTGAATGCCGTGGTGCGGGGCGACGCCCCGGACGTGGCAGGGCAAATCGGCGTGATGTTTCGCTCGTTCGACGCCTGAGCATGCGTGCTCGCAGAAGATGCTTTCCAACATCGCGGAGGTCAAGGCGCGCGGCGCCGAGGTGATCGCGGTCGCCACCGAGGGCTCCGGCCATGTCGCCGCGGCGGCCGACCAGACCGTCTTCATTCCTCGCACGGACTGGATCATGCAGCCGATCCTGGCAGTGATCCCGCTCCAGCTGCTGGCGTATTACATCGCGCGTCTGCGCGGGCTGAACGTCGATCAGCCGCGCAACCTGGCGAAGACCGTCACGGTCGAGTAGCGGCCGAGCTCCGACGACTACGTCGGCAAGCCGCTATGTCATCGATCTTGGTCTCCGAGCCATTTCGGGCTACGCGGAGCGGTTGTGGTTGACGACCTCGACGTTGTGCCCGTCGGGGTCCAGGACGAACGCGCCGTAGTAGCCCGGGTGGTAGACGGCGCGCTCGCCGGGCGCGCCGTGGTCCTCGTAGCCCGCGGCGAGCGCGGCGGCGTGGAACGCGCGCACGGCGTCGTCGTCGCGCGCCCCGTACGCGAGGTGGACGCGCGTCGTCGCGGGCCGCTCGTCGCGGAGGAACGTGATGCTGTGGCCGTCGCCCGCGAAGCGGACGAGCTCGGGCTCGTCGGCCGCGAGCCGCATCCCGGTATGCGGCGCGACCGCGAGCTGGAAGCGCTTCGACGCCGCCGGGTCGGCCACGCGGACCCACAGGTGGTCGACGCGGCCGTCGGGCACGGGCCGCTCGCGCACGTCGTGCACGGCCTCGATGCTGTTGCCGTCCGGGTCGAGCAGGAAGCCGCCGTAGTAGTCCGGGCCGTAGACCGTGCGCGGGCCGGGCGCACCGTCGTCGCGGTAACCCGCGTCGATCCCCGCCTGCCAGAAGGCGTCCACAGCCGCTCGGGACGGCGCGCGGAAGCCGACGTGCAGGCCGCGCGTCACGGGGTGCTCGCGGTCCGTCGGCCCGATGTCCCAGTCGGCCCACTCGACGAGCTCGGCGTCCGCGTGACTCGGCTCGACGCCCAGCACGGAGAGGACGGTGCGGTAGAAGCGCTCGGACGCGGCGAGGTCCGAGACGGCGATTGCGACGTGGTCGAACACCCTGCCGAGGCTACCGTTGCGGGCGTGCTCGATCGAGCGCATCCTCGCTGACGCCCTCGAGACGACCGCGTCGCCCGCTCGGACCAGGCATTGTCAGGCTAAAGCGCCGTTTCGAGCAGCCCGAGAAATAGGGCATGTGCGCGATCTATCTCAAGCTGGGCACGAGCTCGTCGAGAGGGACCGTCAGTGCCGGGGTCACGGGCAGTCCGGCTCGTGGCCGCCCCCTGCCCGTAGCCCCGCCGTGACCCGCTGCAGCCGGCGGATAGGCTGCGCGCCGCGGTGAGCGAACTGCCCGACTGGCTCGACCCCCTCTACACCGCCGACGAGATGCGGGCCCTCGACGCATGGGCGATCGAGGACCAGGGCGTGCCGTCGCTCGAGCTGATGGAGCGCGCCGGGGGCGAGGTGGCGCGGGTGGTGACGGCGCTTGCGCCGTCGGGACCGGTCCGGGCGGTCTGCGGAAAGGGGAACAACGGCGGGGACGGGCTCGTCGTCGTGCGGTTGCTGCACGGCATCGGCGTGCGCCGCCGAGGCGCTGCTGCTTGCGGATCCGCACGACCTCAGCCCGGACGCGCGCGCGAACCATGCCCGCCTCGCGGAGTCGGGTGCCGCCTGGCGCGCGATCGACGCGTCCGATCTACCGGCCGCGCTCGAGGGCTCCGGTTGCGTGGTCGACGCGCTGCTCGGCACCGGCTTCGAGGGAGCGCCGCGCGCGCCGCTGGACGCCGCCATCGCGGCCGTCAACGATTCCGGGTCGCCGGTGGTTGCGATCGATGTGCCCTCGGGGGTGAACGCGTCCACCGGCGAGGTGGAGGGCGTGAGCGTGCGGGCCGACGTGACAGTCACATTCCATGCCGCGAAGGTCGGGCTCTGGGTGCACCCGGGGAAGGAGCATGCCGGGCGGGTCGAGACGGTCGACATCGGCATCCCCGTGGCATGGGGCGGCTCACCCGAGCCCCGCACCGCCGGACTGATCGGCGCGCGGGCGCCTGTGCGGCTGGCGCCGCGCGGCCCGCGGTCGACGAAGTTCAGCTCCGGCACCGTGCTGGTCGTGGGAGGCTCGACGGGCCTGACCGGCGCGGTCTGCCTGACCGCCACCGGGGCGATGCGCGCGGGCGCGGGGTGGGTGCGCGTCGGGGTGCCGGCCTCGCTGAACCCGATCTTCGAGGTGAAGCTGACCGAGGTGATGAGCGTGCCGCTTGCCGACGAGAACGGATCGCTGACGCTCGCCGCGATGGACGCCGTGATGGAAGCGACCGTGCGGGCCGATGCGGTCGTGCTGGGACCCGGCCTGGGGCGGGAGCCGGACAGCTTCGCGCTTGCCCAAAGGCTCGCCGAGGGGATCGAGAAGCCGCTGCTGGTCGATGCCGACGGCCTCAACGCGGTGGCCGAGTCAGGTCTCGAGGTACTGGCTGGTCGCGATGCCCCGACCGTCCTCACGCCCCACGCGGGTGAGCTCGGCCGCCTGCTCGGGCGGCCCTCGGCGGACGTCGAGGCCCACCGGATGAACGCGGCCCACGAGGCGGCCAAGCGTTCGGGAGCGGTCGTCGTGCTGAAGGGAGACGACACGCTCGTCGTCGACCCTGACGGGCTCACGGGCGTCAGCATGGGCGGCAGCCCGGGGCTCGCGACCGCCGGCACGGGCGACGTCCTGAGCGGCATTGGGGCCGCCTTCCTCGCGCAGGGACTCGATCCGTTCGAGGCGGCGTGCGCCGCGGTCAGGGTTCATGCCGAGGCCGGACGCGGCGCGGCAGAGGCACTCGGCGCGGGGTCGATGATCGCCGGCGACGTCGTGGACGCGCTGCCCGCTGTGATGCGCCGTGCTGCCTCTGGTGCTGCCTCTGGTCGTGCCTCTGGTCCTGGCTCCTCCGGCTCCCACGGATGGGGACAGTAAGCTCACCGGCATGGCGGAACTGACCGTTGGCGACGTGATGGAGCGCGATCCCGTGACGATCGCGCCGGATGCGGACCTCGAGACGCTGCTCCGCATGTTGCGTGAGAACGAGTTGCCCGGGCTACCCGTGGTCGACGGCGACCGGCTGGTCGGCATCGTGACCGAGAGCGACCTGGTGCTGCAGGGCGACGACACGAGCCTGCACCTGCCGCATTACTTCCAGCTGTTCGGCGGAGTGGTGTTCCTCGAGCCGCTGCAACACCTCGAGGACCGCATCCGCAAGGCGTTCGCGAACAGCGTGTCGGACATGATGACCACCGACGTGGAGACGATCTCCCCGGACGCGACCGTGCATGAGGCGGCGCGCATGATCTCGAGCTCGGGACACAACCGGGTCCCCGTGGTCGAGGGCGACCGCCTGGTCGGCGTCGTGACACGGGTCGACGCCCTGGAAGCGCTCACCCGCGAGGGTTGAGCATGGCGGCCGCGCCTGCGCGCGCCTCGGAGGCGACAGCAGTGCCCGGACGCGCGATCGCGTACGTGGATCACGTCGCGGTGGAGCACAACTGCGCGTTGCTGAAGCAGCGGCTGGGTGCCGCAGACCTGTGCGCCGTCGTGAAGGCCGACGGGTACGGCCACGGCGCGACCGCGTGTGCCGCCGCGGCCGTGGGGGGAGGTGCGAAGTGGCTCGCGGTCGCGACCGCAAACGAGGCGGCCGAGCTGCGCCGCGACGGGGTGGGGGAGCGGATCCTGGTGATGGGAGCTCTCACACGCGCCGAGCTGGAGCTGGCCCTCGAAGCGGATGCCGACATCGTGGCCTGGCACGAAGGGTTCGCTCACGCTGCAGCCGCGGTTGCCTCACCGGACCGCCCCGCCCGCCTGCACGTGAAGCTCGACACGGGGATGGGCCGGCTCGGCACCCGCGACCCGGAGGAGGCAATGCGGGTCGCGGCGCTCGCGCAGTCCACCCGGGGCCTGGCCGTGGCCGGCCTGATGACCCACTTCGCGACCGCGGACGATCGGGATTCGGCATTCTTCGACGAACAGCTGAACCGTTTCATGCCGGTCGTCGAGGATTTCAGGCGCGCGTATCCCGAATGCATCGTGCACGCCGCCAACAGCGCGGCGGTGTTGCGCGAAAGCGATGCGCACTTCGACATGGGGCGCTGCGGGATTGCGATCTATGGAATGGATCCGTTCGGCGTCGACCCCTCGGCACATGGCCTGGAACCCGCGCTGTCGCTGCGCTCCTACGTAGCCGACGTGAAGTACGTGCGCGCGGGCGACACCGTCGGCTATGGGCGCACCTGGTCGGCGCCTGCGGCCACGCACGTGGCAGTACTGCCGGTCGGCTACGGCGACGGCTACCGGCGCGGGCTGTCCGGCTCGGCCGAGGTCCTGATCCGGGGGCGCCGTCGGCCCGTGGTGGGCACGGTCAGTATGGACAACATCACCGTGGACGTCGGCCCGGACACGGACGTGCAGCGCGGCGACGAGGCGGTGCTGATCGGCATGCAGGGCGACGACCGCATCACCTCCGAGGAGCTTGCGCGCATCCTGGGCACGATCAACTATGAGGTGACGTGCGGGATCTCCTCCAGGGTGCCGCGCGTGGCCGGCACCGCCCCGAGCCCGTCTTGACAGATCCCGTCTCGCGCATCGAGCGCTCACCCGCCGTTCAGGTCGCGCGCTCGGCGCTGGCGGGCGAGCGGGCGTGGCTGGTCGGCGGCCCCGTGCGCGATGCATTCCTCGACCGGCCGGTGGAGGACGTGGACATCGTCGTCGCCGGCGAGCCGGAGCGGGCCGCACGAGCTGTCGCGGCGGCCGCCGACTCGCACCTGTTCCCACTCTCGGAGCGCTTCGGCGCCTGGCGCACGATCGCGCGGGATCGTGCGTGGCAGGCCGACATCACACCGTTGCGCGACGATGGCATCGAGGCAGACCTCGCGCTGCGGGACTTCACGGTCAACGCGATGGCGCGTCCTCTCGAGGCGATCGGCACCCTGCTGGACCCGCACGGCGGGGAGAGGGATCTTGCCGAGGGTCTGCTGCGCGCCGTGACCGAGCATTCCTTCGAGGACGACCCGCTGAGGGTGCTGCGCCTGGCCCGGTTCGCATGCGAGCTGGGCTTCGACGTGGAACCCGCGACCGAGGCGCTCGCCCGGCGGGCTGCCGGCCGCATCGACGCGGTCGCGCCGGAGCGCTCGTTCTACGAGTTGCTCCGGCTCGTCGCGAGCGAGGACCCGGTCGGCGGGATCGGACTGGCCGACCGCATGGGTCTCCTTCCACACCTGCTCCCGGAGCTGGATCGGCTGAAGGGAGTGGAGCAGAACCCCTACCACCACCTGGATGTCTGGGGGCACACGCTCGAGGTGTTGGAGCGGCTCGTCGAGATCGAGCGCGAGCCGGAGGCCGTGTTCGGTGATCTGGGAGAGCGCATCGGCGCCGAGTTGCGCCGTCCACTGGCGGACGAGCTCACGCGCGGGCAGGCGCTGCGCCTGGGAGCGCTGCTGCACGACGCCGGTAAGCCGGCAACGCGCGCGGTCACCCCGGAGGGCCGTGTGCTGTTCTGGGGGCACGACGGGGTCGGCGCCGGCATGGGGCGTGAGGTGGTGCGGCGCTTGCACGGGAGCACCGCGCTGGCCGACTACGTCGCGGCGCTGGCGCAGCATCATCTGCGCCTCGGCTTCCTCGTTCACGAGCGGCCCCTGAACCGCCGGCACGTGTACCGGTACATGCGCGCGTGCGAGCCGGTCGAGCTCGAGGTGACGGTGCTGTCCGCTGCCGACCGGCTGGCCACCCGCGGGCAGCGAACCCGCACCGAGGCGGTGGAGGCTCACATGGAGCTGGCCCGGGAGCTGGCTGCCGAGGCCCTCGCATGGCGGGACCACCCACCGTCGCCCCCGGTGCGCGGCGACGTGTTGATCGCCGAGCTGGAGCTCGAGCCAGGGCCCGAGGTGGGGCGGCTGCTCGAGATCGTCGAGGAAGCAGCCTTCGCGGGCGAGGCGCGTACGCCCGAGGAGGCATTGAACGTGGCTCGGGAGGCTAGCCGAGCCAGTGCTCGTCGAGGCGCCTGACGACGCCCTCGCACAGGCGCACCGCATCGGCGAGCGTGGCGTAGTTCACGTTCTCTGGCGTGTCGGTGCGCCAGTGGTAGTTGGAGGGAGCCTTGTAGTCGGTGACCGAGCCGAGGCAGGCGGACGGGTAGCCCTGCTTCAACGCGATCAGGCCGTCGGTCGCGTTTCGCAGGCGTAGGTTCGGGAACAGCCAGATGCCCAGCTCCTCCGCGACCCGGTCGACCACGTCGAGGGCGGCGCGCGGGTACTCGTTCATGACCAGCATGCCCTCGCCGCGGATCGCGGTGAGGTGGGGAGACCCGACCGTGTCGACGGCAAGGACGAAGGTGTCGCGCTGCGGCAGCGAGGGACCGTGCCGGTCCATGAACGCCCGCATTCCCTCCATGAAGGACTCCTCCGACCCGGTGGAGACCAGCAGGACGCGGACACTGGTGGTCGGCCGCTCGGCGAGCCGCCGCGCCACCTCGAGCAGCGACACGACGCCGGTCGCGTTGTCGTTTGCGCCCGGCACCACCTTCGTCGAGCCGATCTGCCCGATCACGGCCGCGGCGCCGGCTGAGACGATGCCGCCGGCGATCCTGGCCGCACGGTTGCCGGCGAGCGATCCCAGCGCGGCCAGCGCGGGGCCGCCGAAGACGGGGAACATCAGCGGCGGGCTGGTGTCGCTGCGCTCGATCAGCGCCGGGAACCGCCGCCACACGAAGGCCGGGATCGCGGGATGGAAGATCAGTCCGGACTTCGCGGCGTCGTGGTGGGCAACGAGCACCACTGTCCGCGGCGCATCCTGGGGCCCCATCTCCGCGACCACGTTGAACGTGTCGCGTTTGGGCAGGAGCCGGCGTGCGTAGTGCTTGCCCCCGGTGATGTCGTCCCACACGCCCGCGGCAGCGGCTCCCGCGACCAAGCCACCGGCTACACGGCTGCGTCCGCCGGCCAGCGCGCCCAGTGCCGCGCCGACGCTCAGCAGTGTCAACGGGACCCAGTAGCTGCCGTGCGCACGGCCGGCCTCGACCTGCGCACGGGCGCCGTGCTCCGTCATCCGGCCGGCCACCCACTCGGCGGCCTGGCGCTCACCCTGGGACGCCGACGGCCTGTGGATCGCCGCCAGCTCGGTGACCTGCTCGCGCAGCCGCTCCGCGGCAGCCGTTACGGCTGTCGCTGTCACGATTGCTTCACGGCATGACCCGCATACAGGAGCGACTTGTCCCGGGTCTCCCGGAACTTGTTTCGCGCTCCGAACTCCCCGTAGGTCATGTCTCCTCGCGCGCGGCGGCGCATGTCCATCACCAGCGACAACGGGTTCCGTGCGGGCCCGACTCCGACGATGTCGCGGTTCTCGAGCCCAGCGCGGCCAATGGCGGCCACCAGCTCGCCCGGTGTGATGAACATGTCCCAGTCGTGGAGGTTCGGCTCCATCAGAGCGGTCGCGCGCCATTCCTGCATCAGCTTGATCATCACCAGCTTGCTGCGCCGCGTGCGGTTGATCGTGTCGTAGAGGTAGACGCCGCCGGGCTTCAGGACGCGTGACGTCTCGGCCAGCACGCGGTCGAGGTCGTCCACGTGCTCCAGCACGTCGCAGCAGTACGCGATGTCGAACGACTCGTCCGGGAACGGAAGCTGCTCGCCGGCGCCGACCGTGTACTCGATGTCGAGACTCTCGGACACGGCGTGCACGCGTGCAGCCTCTACGGACTCGGCCGACGGGTCGATGCCGGTCACGCGGAATCCGAGTCGGGCAAACTCCTCTGCCAGCAGCCCGCCGCCCGAGCCGACGTCGAGAGCCGTCTTGCCGTTTGGGTCGACGCCGAGTTCCTCTGTGAGCACGCGCCGCATGTAGCCAAACCGGGCCGGGTTGATGCTGGTGCGCAGCAGGCTGAGCAGCGAGTCGTCGTCCCACCATGTGTCGGCGAGGCGGTCGTAGAGTTGGTTGTCGACTGGCATGTGCGGCGTCGCAGGATAGACAACCGACGCTCGCAGGTAACCTTGCGCCCGTGGCGGACCGGGACCCGAACTGCATCTTCTGCAAGGTCCTTGCGGGGGAGCTCCCCTCGGAGGAGGTCGACTCCGACGAGCGCACCATCACCGTGATGGACATCAACCCTGCCACGCGCGGGCATGTGGTCGTCATCACACGGACCCACGCCGAGAGCCTCCTGGACCTGGACGACGAGGATCTGCTCGCCGCCATGCAAGCGGTGCGGCGGGTGGCCCAGCGCATGCGCGAGACGCTCGACCCGGCCGGCTTCAACATCCTGCACAACATCGGGCGCGCCGCGTGGCAGTCGATCTTCCATTTCCACGTGCACGTGATCCCGCGCTACGAGGACGACCCGCTACAGCTGCCGTGGATCCCGGGCCCGGCGGACCCCGCCGAGCTCGCGCGGACTGCCGAACAGATCAGGGGCGGGGGTGCGCCGTCAGGCTAGGCGACAACCCGCACCGGTAACCTTCCCGCCGCATGTCCAAGGAAGAGAAGATCGAGATGGAGGGGGAGATCGTGGAGGCGCTGCCCAACACGATGTTCCGCGTAAAGCTCGACAACGACCACATGGTCCTCGGCCACATCTCCGGCAAGATGCGCCGGCACTACATCCGCATCCTGCCCGGCGACCGCGTGAAGATCGAGCTGTCCCCCTACGACCTCGAACGCGGCCGCATCACATACCGCTACAAATAAATACGGTTTTCTGTAGGCAGAAAACCGGGTGCTCTGGTCCCTCGGGCCTTACACGGGTGCCGTCTGTGCCATCGGGGGCACGGCGTCCACGTGCCGGCGGTCCGTGACCTGCTCGAGTAACTCCGCCACGTCGAGCAGCCGTTCGGGGTCGCGCCATTGCGTCATCAGGTGCAGACCGGCCGGGAGCCCGGCGCGCGTCATGCCGACGGGTGCCGAAAGGGCGGGCGCGCCGGTCAGGTTCGCGATTCCGCCCATCCGGACGTTCGCGTAGTCGGCCGGAACGGGTCCCGAGGGAAGCTGCACGGTGGTGTCCTCGATCGCCGGCGCGGGGGCCGCAACCGTGGGCCAGACCAGCACGTCCGCGTGCGTGCCCGCGTCGACCAGGGACCGGCGCAGGGTGGCGCGGACGGCATCCGCACGCACCAGCGCCTCGGCCGGTATCAGGGACCGGTATTTCGTCAGGGCACGCCCGACCGGGGAGAGCTCCGGCTCGTGCTCGCGCGCCGTCTGTGGCGGCACGGCCGCGGCATCCTCGAGCAGCAGCCTCAGCACCGTGGCGATCCGTACGTGGTCGATGCCGTCGAGATGCACCTCTGTGACGGACATCCCGGCCTCACGCAGGTCGTCGACGGCGGTCTGGCACAGCTCGGCGATCTCGGGGTCCACGTCCTCCCAGAAGGCGGGGACGATGCCCAGTCGCAGGCGTTGCGCGCGGCTGCCCTCGAGCGGCCTGCCGACGAGCGCCTCGGCGAGCAGCCGTGCGTCGCCCGTGTCCCGGCACAGTGGGCCGGGGGCGCTCATCGACGAGTATGCGTGCGTATACCCGTCGGACGGGACGAGACCCCAGGTGAGCTTCAGGCCCGTTACCCCACAGTAGGCGGCCGGGTAGCGGATCGACCCGCCACCGTCGGTGCCGACCGCTCCGGCCACCAGCCGGGCCCCGACCGCGGCCGCTGAGCCACCCGACGACCCACCGCCGCAGTGCGCGGTGTCCCACGGATTGCCGCACGGCCCGTAAGCCGATATGTGACCGGTGGACCCCGCGCCGTGCTCGTGCATGTTGGTCACGGCGACCACGACCGCGCCGGCATCGCGCAGTCGCCGGTACACGGCCGACTCGCCACTTTTCACGCCGGTAACGTTGCGGACCGACCCGTCCCGTGGCGCGCGCCAGGGCAGCGCAAACATGTCCTTGACCGCTATGGGCACACCATGCAGTGGCCCCTCGGGCGCTTCGTTGAGCATCTGCGCCGACTCGCTCGCGAAGCTGTCGGCGATGGAATTCAGTGGATCGTCGCGCTCCTCGATCCGAGCCAGCGTGGCCTCGAGCAACTCGGTCGCGTCGAGCTGTCCGGCAGCGATCGCGCGTGCCTGCTCGCGCAACGACAGGTCCTGCGGGTGCTCCGCTCCCGTCGGGCCCGGGTCTGCGGATGTCATCGACTCATCTCGTGCGTCCGGTGCCGCTCGGTGGCCGGGACGGATCGCAGTCGTGCTCGACGGGCGCCGCGCTGAGGTCGGCCGCCATGAGTGCCTCGCGGTCCGGCGTGTAGATGGTGTCCGCCACCCGGATCACGGCGATGTCCACCTCATCGGCCTCCGCCCCTCCCCGTGCGAGCGCGCTGCGAACGAAGGTCGCAAAGTCGTCGTCCACTCGGCAACCCTACCGACTCGCGGGTCAGGGCGGCAGGCCCAGGGGACCACGCATCGAAGACCGCACTTGCGATGATCCCGTCCAGGCTGCGGAACTTGCAGGCCAATTGTGTGTTCGAGCGCATGATGCACTCCACCATCCTTCGCCTCACGCTGCTTGCGTGCGCGGTTCTCGCGTGCGCGGCGACCGCCATCGCAGCCGTGCAGACACCGGGCTCGGCCAGCAAGTCGATCGTGCTCGGAAAGACTCCGAGCTACCCGGAGTCCGGCTGTCCTGCCGCCGACGCGTGCGAGGTGGTCGCCCGTGTGACCGGCATCCAGATGCGGGCGGCCGGCGTGGACCATCCCTTCCGCTCCCCCGCCACCGGGCAGCTCGTGGCATGGTGGTTGAAGCTGCCGGAGATGAAGCCGACCCAGATCAGCACGTTCAACTCGCTCTTCGGGGGCGAGCCCGCGGCCCGGATCGTCATCCTCCGTCGCGGGGTGCGGGGCCGCTTCCGGCTCGTGCGCCAGAGCGACACCCAGGCCCTGCGAGCGGATCTGGGAAGCAAGGGCCGCGTGCGCTACCGGCTCGCGACGCCGCTACGCGTGAAGGACGGCGACTACGTCGGCCTCACCGCGGTCACCTGGATACCGGCGTTCGCGGTCAACCTCGACGCGGCCGCCAACGAGTGGCTGGCAAGCCGCCCGAAGCGGCGTTGCGCCACGCC
Organism: uncultured Solirubrobacterales bacterium; assembly: GCA_963731895.1. Lineage (GTDB taxonomy): Bacteria > Actinomycetota > Thermoleophilia > Solirubrobacterales > JBBDJG01 > CAVSXO01. Next base: position 54,188 of record CAVSXO010000045.1, on the reverse strand, counting down.
GTCGAGCAGCAGGCCGGAGCGCTTCAAGGAGTACTACCGCCGCACAGACGCCCAGCTCGAGTCCGAGTACGGCGCAGGAGTACCGCTGCAACTACCAGACGGCCCGCCTGCTGTACTGGGCGCGCATCGTGCCCGACGCACCCGCCGGCACCTCCATCCGAGCTAACCGGCGCCGCCGCTCAAGTCCGCTAGCAGGCGCCCGGATTCTCCTGGCAGAACTGCTCGAAGCGCTCGGCCGGGCTTCCGCTCGGGGGCGGCGTGTCGTTCTGCGGGCTGTCATCAGGCGCGGCCGTGCCGCCGCTGTCACCGCCGCCGGTGGCCGGGGGCGCGTCCGGGGCCGACGTGCCACCGGAATCGTTCGTGGTCGTCTCCTGCGTGTTGGTGCGGTCGCTGCGTGTGCGCGAGCCGAGGTCGGAGGAGCCGGGAAGCGGCGCCAGCTCGGGAACGGATTGGCTGCTGTCGCCACCGCCACCGCCACCGTCATCGCCCGAGCTGGCGACGACCACACCCACGATCAGGCCGGTGACGATCGCGGCGATGCCCAGCACGACCAGGCGGCGCATGGCGGGTCAGCGACGCCGCTCGAGGGCGGGCAGGCGCCTGCGGCAGTACGGACAGTCGCTCAGGTCCCGGCCGACGAGCTGATCGCAGTGCGGGCAGATGCGCAGGAACTCTGGGGCGCGTGGCAGGTTCGAAGGGCTGTTCGAAGTCGGGACCAGCTTGCCGACAATGTCCATCCGCTCGCCCGTGACACGGTCGTAGTAGCCGACATCCTCCTTCGGCCCGACGCCGTCGACCGACACCACGGCCTCCCTCCCCGAAGCGGGTGCGCGCAGCCTGTAACGCTCTGGCCGTCTCACGGCGAGGCAAGATAGCAAGCCACCGCCACGGTCCCGATGTCCGGGACCTGTGCCGTGCCTCTTTGCCGGAGGTTCTCGCCTCGGCGTTCCCTAGACTCGCCGCGGCGTGCGGATCCTCATCTTTCACGGTTACCTGCTTCGCGGAACCGGCTCGAACGTGTACAACGCCGAGCTGGCCGAGGCGCTCACCCGCCTCGGCCACGAGGTCCATCTCCTCTGCCAGGAGGGGCGTCCCGCAGCAGCTTGGTTTCGTCGACTCGGTGGGCTCGTGGCGCGACGGCAAGCTCGTCGTGGAGGACGTGCGACGGCCCCCGCACGCGGGTCGCTGCACCGTGTACAGGCCCGACATCGGCGGCCTGCTCCCGGTGTACGTGTACGACGACTACGAGGGATTCGAGGTGCGCACCTTCGACCGCCTCAGCGACGAGGAGCTGGACCGCTATCTCGACTCGAACGTGCGTGCCGTGCGCGACGTGGCCGCAGCCGCGGACATCGAGGCGGGGTTCGCGAACCACGTGCTGATGGGCCCGGTCATCCTCGCGCGCGGGCTCGGCGACCTGCCGTACGCCGTGAAGGTGCACGGCTCGGCGCTCGAATACACGCTGAAGCCCCACTACAAGCGGTTCGCCCCCTACGCCAGCGAGGGCCTGGTGCCGGCGCGGGCGGTCCTGGTCGGATCGCGCCACACCGCCGAGAGCCTGTGGGCCGCGATGCCGCATCGAGGACCTGCGGGAACGCACCTTCCTGGGCCCGCCCGGCGTCGACACCCACACGTTCGCGCCGCGCGAGCCCGACGAGGCCCTGGCGGGCCTGGACGCGCTCGAGCGGTGGCTCGGACGCCGCGCAGCGCGACGGGTTCGGCCCGGCGGCGGCCAAGGAGATCGACGCGCTCTGCGATCCTCGCCGGGACCCACCGTCCGGCGAGGAGCTCGCGCAGGTGCGGTCGAGGTACGACACGGTCGGGGTGGACGTGACCGCCCCCGATGCGATCGCCGCCCTCGATCCCAGCCGCGACCCGGTGATCTGCTACGTCGGCAAGCTGATCGTCTCGAAGGGCATCGACCTGCTGCTCGCCGCGTGGCCGCTGGTGCTCATGCAAGAGCCGCGCGCCAAGCTGGTGGTGGTCGGCTTCGGGACGTACCGGGAGGGAGTGGAGGTGTTGCTGCGCGGCCTCGAGCGGGCGGACGAGCGGCTGCTGATGCACGTGTGCCGCCAGGGCCGCGCACTCGAGGGCGGGCCGCGCGACCAGCTCACATACCTGCGCACCTTCCTGGAAGGACTGCGCGGGCGACACGAGCGGTACTTCGCGGCCGCGAAGAAGATGAGGCGCAGCGTCCTGTTCACAGGCCGCCTCGACCACGGCGACCTGGGCCACCTGCTGCCGAGCACCGAGGCCGTCGTGATGCCCAGCATGTTCCCGGAGGCGTTCGGGATGGTGGCGGCCGAGGCAGCGGCGTCCGGTGCGTTGCCGATCTCCGCAGGGCACTCCGGCCTGGCGGAGGTGGCCGCGATCCTGGGCGAGAAGCTGCCGCTCCAGGTGCGCTCGCTGCTGACATTCGAACGGGGGATGCGCGCGGTCGAGGACCTCGCGGGGGCGATCAACGGATGGCTCGAGCTGGACCCGCGGATGCGCGCCTCCGCGCGTACCGCGCTCGCTCGCACGGCCGCGGACCGGTTCGGATGGGAGGGGGTGGCCGAGAGCGTGATGGCGGCCTCGAAGGGGCGTACGGCAGTGCTCGAGCCGGTCCCCGGCGCCGTGCCCTTTGCCGGGACCCCCGGGTCCTAGCCGGAGGATCGCGGTTGCACTAATCTTGCATCAATAGTCACTAGACGACGAGGAGGAGGCGTATGCGGGTTCGGGACGGCATGTCGAGCGTGGTGTTGACCGTGGGTCCGAGTCACTCGCTGAGCGCGGCGGCACGGTTGATGACCGAGCGCAATGTCGGCGCGGCGATCGTGGTCGATCCCGAGGGGCCCGGCTTCGGCATCATCACCGAGCGCGACATCCTCCGATCCGTCGCAATCGGCGAGGAGGCGTCGACCGAGAGCGTCGGCAAGCACCTCACCGAGGAGTTGATCACCGCCGCGCCCGACTGGAGTCTGGAGCAGGCGGCCGAGGCGATGCTCGAGGGTGGCTTCCGTCATCTGCTGGTCGTCAACGGCGCCGAGCTCGAGGGGATCCTCTCGATGCGCGACATCGTGCGCTGCTGGAGCGGCGACCGCGTTCCCAGCTGAGGGCGCCGTCGGCAGTCGGCAGTCGGCAGTCGGCGGATCGGGCTATCGCTCTCGCGGCAGACGTTCGTAGTCCGCTGCCGCAACCTTGATCCAGAAGTAGACGCACAGCGCCGTGAGCGCTCCGCCGACGGCCACGAACGGCCAGGACAGGATCAGGCCGAGCAGTGTGAGGGCCACGGCCAGCGCGGTGTAGAGAGGCAGCAACGTGTTGCCGGGCAGGTGGATCTGCTCGCGCGCGCCGTTGCCGGATCGATGTGCGTCGTGAGCCACTAGTCCAGGTACAGGCCAGCGGCAAGGAAGGTTGCGCCGAAGATCATCACCGCGAGGGCGGCGGCCACGAGGCCGGTGATCAGGTTCTTGCGGGCGAGTCGGCGGTCCATGGGCTATTTATACCTGCCGTCTCAGACGACCCGGTCGACGGCCATCGCGCAGAACAGGAGTGCGAGGTAGAGCAGGGAGTAGTGGAACAGGATCACGGCCGAGCGCCGGTCCGCTCGCCGGTGCAGCCGCACGCAGAGATAAAGGAACAGGGCGCCGAGCAGGAACGCTGCAACCGCGTACACGCCGCCGAACAGGCCGCCCGCCACGGGCAGCGCTGTGATCGCCAGGAGGAGCCAGCCGTACAGCAGGATCTGGCGTCGTGTCTCGGCCTCGCCGTCGACCACCGGCAGCATCGGGATCCCCGTGCGCGCGTAGTCGTCCTTGATCAGGAGTGCGAGGGCCCAGAAGTGCGGCGGCGTCCAGTAGAAGACGATGGCGAACAGGTAGAACGCCGAAGGGTCGAGGCTGCCGGCGGCGGCGGCCCATCCGACCAGTGGCGGCACGGCGCCCGCAGCCCCGCCGATCACGATGTTCTGCGTGGTGCGCGGTTTCAGCCACAGCGTGTACACGAACACGTAGCCGAGCAGGCCGGCCATCGCCAGCCAGGCCGCGGTCATGTTGACCGCAACCGCGAACAGCGCGAACGACAGGACGCCGAGCACGATCCCGAACCAAAGAGCCTGGCGGGGCTTCACCCGTCCGGACGGCAGCGGGCGCCGCGAGGTGCGGGTCATCCGTGCATCGATGTCACGCTCGATGAAGTGGTTGATCGCGCCCGCCCCGCCTGCGGCCAGGTAGCCGCCCACGAGGGTGGCCACCAGCACGCCGATCGCGGGCGAAGGGTCGGCGACGAACATGGTGGCTGCCGTGGTCACGAGCAGCAGCGAGATGACGCGCGGCTTCGTGAGGGCCACCCACGGCGCGATCGCCATCCGCACGGAGTAGAGCCATGCCGACAGCGCCGTGTGGCGCCGGTAGGCGGGGCGTGCGCTCCCGGCTTCCATCAGCCGGCCCTCCGGGCCACGGGGCTCAGCGCACCGGAAGCCTCCACGCTCGTGCGCCGCCGTGCGCCGGCCGCCGAGACTTCCGGCACCGAGGTGAGCGTGAACGCGAACCGGATCAGGGAAAGCCAGAGCAGCGTGCCCACGGCAAGGTGGGCCACGATCAGCCACGCCTGCTCGCCGGCCCAGACGTTCATGGCCCCGAGCATGCACCTGGGCGAACAGGATCACGACCGTGACCCAGGCGAGGTTGACCAGTTCGGCGCCCCAGCGTTCGTCGAGGCGCCGGCGCTGGCGTACGACGATCGCAAACAGGGCCAGCACGACGACGACGGCCACGTACATGAACGCGCGGTGGGTGAGATGGATGTCGAGCGCCTCGCTGCGCCCGAACGGTAGGAACGCGCCGCCGCATGCCGGGAATTCTTCGCCACAGGCCATGTGCGCGTCGACCGACCGGTGCTCCACGCCGGTCCCGTGGAGCTCGCTGGCCGACATGTAACCGCCGGCCACGATCGTTCCCAGCACCGCCACCAGCGCGAGGCCCGTGACGGCCCTGATCGCGCGCGTCCCTCCTGGCTTCAACGAAGCGACACCGTCGGGACCGCCGACCCGGCCCATCAGCAGGACGAGCCCGATCTGCAGCATCGCCACACCGAGGTGCGTTGCAACCAGCTCCTGCTTCAGGCCTTCCTCGACGGTCAGGCCGCCGAGCGCCGCCTGCACCAGGATCAGGCCCAGCGCCGCGAAGCTGACCCGCACGAGGAGTCGTTCCGAGCGCCGCTTTCGCCACACGGTCCAGAGCAGGTATGCGATCAGGATCGTGACCGCGGCCGCCAGAATCCGGTGTGCGTACTCGATGATCATGTTGGTGTCGATCACCGGCACCGCGCGGCCGCCGCACAGCGGCCAGCCCTCGGTGCCGCTGCCCGCCGCGCCGCAACCGAGGCCGGAGTCGCTGATTCGCACGATGCCCCCGATGACGATCAGGGCGAACGTGAGCGCGGCCGTCAGGTAGGCGAGCCTGCGGAACCGCACGCGGTCGGATTCAGCCACTGCCGGGGTCACGGGATCGGTTCCGGCTGCTTGGACGGCGGCTCGGCGATATCGCCCTGCTCGGTGAGCGCCGCCTCGCGCTCCTGGATGGAGCGGCGGATGTCCTTCATGGGCTGGAGGCTACGCACGGTCGGGATCACGTCGAAGTTGTGCTGCGGGGGTGGAGATGGCGTGAACCACTCGAGGCCGTTCGCAAGCCATGGATCGGGTCCCGACCGGCGCCCCTTGCGGATGCTCCAGACAACGTTGAAGACAGTCACCAGGACGCCGACCGCCAGGATGAAGGAGCCCACCGTCGAGATCACGTTGTACTCCGTCAGGCCGCCGCCGCTGTACTCGGAGATTCGGCGCGGCATCCCGGACAGGCCGGCCGAGTACTGGGGCAGGAAACTGACGTTGAAGCCGATCAGCATCAGCCAGAAGGAGATTTTCCCGAGGCCTTCCGAGAGCATCCGCCCCGACATCTTCGGGAACCAGTAGTAGAGCCCGGCCATGATCCCGAACGCCACGCCGCCGAACAGCACATGGTGCATGTGCGCGACGACGAAGTAGGTATCGGTGAGCTGCCAATCGACGGGGAACACGGCCAGCATCACTCCCGTCATCCCGCCGAGCGCGAACTGGGCGACGAGACCCAACGCGAACAGGAGCGGCGCGCGGAACTCGATGCTGCCGCGCCACAGAGTGCCGACCCAGTTGAAGATCTTCATGCCGGTCGGAATCGCGACTGCGAACGACGTGATCATGAAGAAGCCGAGCACGCCGATCGGCAGAGGGGTCGCGAACATGTGGTGCGCCCACACCATTACGCCGAGGAACCCGATCGCCGCGACCGACGCCGCCATCGCCTTGTAGCCGAAGATCGGCTTGCGCGCGAACACCGGGATCACCTCGCTCACGATCCCGAACGCGGGCAGCACCATGATGTAGACCTCGGGGTGACCCATGAACCAGAACAGGTGCTGCCACAGCATCGGGTCGCCGCCCTGCGTGGGGTCGAAGAAGGTCCCGTCGAAGTTGCGGTCGATCAGCAGCATCGCGAGCGTGGCCGCGAACGACGAGAGCGCCACCAGGATCAGATACGAATAGATCAGGATCGTCCACACGAACAGCGGCATGCGGCTCAGCGTCATGCCCGGGGCGCGCATGTTGTGGATCGTGGCGATGAAGTTGATCGCGCCGAGGATCGACGAGATCCCGATCAGGTGCAGGCCCAGGATCCAGGCGTCGATCCCGTGGCCGGGCAGGAAGTTCCGATTCGACAGCGGCGCGTAGGCCGTCCAGCCGGCCGACGGCGGCTCCCAGAAGATCGAGCCGTACAGACCGCGCCGCCGAAGACCAGTAACCACCACGACAGCATGTTCAGGCGCGGGAATGCCATATCGCGGGCCCCGATCATCAGCGGCACGAGGTAGTTGCCGAAGCCGGCGGCGATCGGGACGATGACCATGAAGATCATCGTGGTCCCGTGCAGCGTGAAGAGCTGGCTGTAGGTGGTCGGGTCGAGGAACGTGTTGTCCGGCGATCCGAGCTGGATGCGCATCAACAGCGCCTCGACGCCGCCGACCAGGAAGAAGAACGCGGTCGTGAACAGATAGAGGATCCCGATCTTCTTGTGATCGGTGGTGGTGGCCCAATCGATCCAGCCGGCGCGGTCGCGACCGATCTCGCCGTGCAGGATGATCTCGGGCTCGCGCGCCGCGTACTCGGGTGTCGCCACGGCGGTTTGTCTCACCTGGCTCACCGCGCGATTTCCGCCTCGATGGTCTTCCGTTGCTCCTGCGCCAGCTTCTGGCCCTCGGCGATGAGCCGCTTCTGGCGCTCAACCCACTGTTGGTACACCGCTGGATCCACGACCCGGACCTGCGCCGTCATGAACGGATGGTTGGCGCCGCAGAACTCGGCGCACTGGCCCTTGAAGAGACCGTTCTTGGTGGCCTTGAACCATGTCTCGTTCGTGTAGCCCGGGACGGCGTCCATCTTGCCGCCCAGCTCCGGGATCCACCACGAGTGGACGACGTCGTTGGCCTTGATCGTCAGCAGCACGGTCTGCGTCGCGGGGCACCACCATCTCCTGGAAGGAGAACGTGCCGTTCGGGTACTGGTAGCGCCACAGGTACTGCTGTCCGGAGACCTGGATCTCGACGCCCTTGTCGTCGGGCGGCGGTGGCTGGTTGACGGCGGCGACCTGGCCACGCGCCTCCGCGACCGATGCGGGCCCGGATGCAGCCGGGTCGCGGATGTCAGGCAGGAAGACGTACGTGATGATCGTGATCGCGATCACGATCGCGGTCGCCCCGATGGTCCATCCAAGCTCGAGGGCGGTGTTGCCGGTGATCTGCGACGCCACCCGACCGCGGCGCGCCCGGTAGCGGAACAGCGTGTAGAAGAGGGCCGCCCACACCAGGCCGATCACGGCCAGGCCGATGAACAGGACGATCTTGTAGAGCGTGTCCGTCTTGACGGCGTTCTCGGTCGGGCCGGCCTCTGGTGTCAGCAGGTCGGCGCCGGCGGTTGCCGGCAGCAGGAGTGCCGCGACGAGCACCAGGCAGGCAGCGCCGATCAGCGCGGCCCGGGCGGAGTTGGGTCGACCTCGCATCGGCGCGCGATTCTATACGGGGGCTCCGCCCCCTCGGCAGCTGCGCTGCCTCCCCCCGCCGATATGGGGAGACTGACGTCGTAAAACCGGCTAGTTCCCTTTGCGGCTAGTTCCCTTTGAAACGAGGGTCCCGCTTCTCGACGAACGCGGACACCCCCTCGATGAAGTCCGCCGTCTTCACCATCTCGCCCTGGATGTCGGCCTCCAGGTCGAGCTGCTCGTCCATGATCTTCAGGAAGCTGTTGTTGAGGGCCCGCTTGGAATTGGCGTAGGAGCGGGTTGGACCCTGGGCCAGGCCCTCCGTGACCTTGCGCGCCTCGTCGAGCAGCTCGCCATCGGGCACGACGCGGTTGATCAGGCCCCAGTCGAGCGCCCGGTCGGCCGGGACCGGCTCACCCAGCAGCGCCATCTCCAGGGCGCGCGCCTTGCCCGCCGAAACCGGCACGAGGAATGTCGACCCACCGTCGGGGACGAGGCCGATGTTCACGAAGGCCAGGCCGAAGATCGCCGACTCGGCCGCCCAGATCAGGTCGCATGCCAGCGCCAGCGATGCGCCGATGCCGACCGCCGGGCCGTTCACGGCCGCCACGACGGGCTTCGGGAGCTCGCGAATCCCCTTGATGATCGGGTGGTAGCGGTTGCGCAGCATGTCGCCCACGTCCGGGACCTGTCCCCCCTCCGATCCCTGCTCGAGCATCTCCTTCAGGTCGGCCCCTGAGGAGAATCCGCGTCCAGCACCGGTGATCAGCACCGCTCGAACCGACGGGTCGGCGGCGTCCGTGAGCAGCGCTTCGCGCAACTCATCGCCGAACTGGGCATTCCATGCGTTCAGCCGATCGGGCCGGTTGAGCGTGATCTCGGCGACGCCGTTGTCGATGCGCAGGTCGACGGTCTCGTAAGGCATTGCGGCTCCTAGGTCGGGGACGGAGAGGAACAATATGTCGACATGGCCTCACGGACGCGGACGCCCAGCGATGGTCTCGACGGGATCGACTGGCTCGGCCATGCCGGTTTTCGGATCAAGACGTCCGCGGGATGGGTTTACGTGGACCCCTACCGCGCGCCGCCCGGGCCCACCGCCGCGCTGATACTGGTCACCCATGGTCATTTCGACCACTTCTCGCGCGACGACGTGCTGCGACTCGCGGGCCACGGCACCGTGCTGGTCGCGCCCTCCACGGTCACGGAGCACCTGCGCGGCAAGACTGTCTCGATTGCGCCCGGCGACATGGTCGACGTCGGCTCGATCGAGATCACGGCGCTGCCCGCGTACAACACGAACAAGCTCGACAGCGAGGGGCGGCCGTTCCACGTGCTCGGCAGCGAGACCGTCGGCTACGTGATCCGCGACGGCGGCCGGCGGATCTACCATTGCGGCGACACCGACGTGATTCCCGAAATGGACGAGGCGGCCGGCGTGGACGTGGCCCTGCTCCCGGTGAGCGGGACCTACGTCATGACGCCGATCGAGGCGGCCGAAGCCGCGCGCCGCATCGACCCCGGGGTGGCGGTGCCGATGCACTGGGGGACGGTGATCGGCTCCCGCGCCGATGCCGAGGCGTTCGTGAGCGCCGCGCCCGTCGAGACGCGGATCCTTGACATGGTGGCTGAGGAGGACTGATGGCACGCAACGGAAACGGCATGCAGAAGTCGCTGGCGCGGATGGCAGCGGAAGATCCCGAGCTGGCCGCCAAGGTGCTGGTCAGTGCGCTGCCGGCGGCGGCGGCGTCGGTGCGCGGGCGGCTGGATTACCGGCTCGTGCTCGACGGCCTGGGGGAGTACCACGTGGCGATCGACGGCGGCCGGGCAGATGTCACGCAGGAGAGCGACAACGGCGCCGGCGGAGGCACCGCGGCGCCCAACGGACGTGCGGACTTCACCCTCCAGACCGATCCCGCGACGTTTGCGCGGCTCGCCGCCGGCGCGAGTCCGCTGCGCCTGATGCTCGGAGGCAAGCTCCACGTCCACGGAAAGCGGCGCCGCGCGCTGAAGCTCCGGCAGATGGAGGGCGGCCTGACGATGCGCGACATCGTCCGTGCGGGCGTCACCCCGGACCCGGACCTGCTCTATCGCGCGCTGCCCTACGCGATCGATCCCGAATGGACCCGCGGCCACCGCTTCTGCATGCAGTACGTCGTGGACGGCCATGGTGAGTGGTTCATCGTCGTCGATGACGGAGCGATCGAGACGGCCGCGTCCAAACCGGATTGCCGGCCCGACGCCGTCGCACGGATGTCCCACGACACGTGGCTCGCGCTCGTCGGCGGCGACCTGATCCCGAACGAGGCGATGCGCCGGGGGCTCGTACAGGTGGACGGCCGGATGTTCCCGGTCACGCTCATGGGCCGCTGGATCGAGCGCGCAGAGGGCCGCGACGACGCCGAGCTCGAGCGCGAGGTCCGCCAGGCGGCGGTGCAGCGCCGCCGCGCCACGTGGGGTTCGGCCGCGACCGACGTCGGTGCTGGAGGGCAGGGCGACCCGGCGGTCGACAACTCCCGGCGCAAGGGAAGCCAGTTGATGAGCTACGAGAACCTGTACGCGCTGTGGGAGCGGCAGAACTGGAAGGCGCACGAGATCGACTTCGCGGTGGACAAGGAGCAGTGGCTCGCCACCCCCTCGATCAGCCAGCTGGACACGATGTGGTCCTTCTCCAGCTTCTACATCGGGGAGGAGCGGGTGGCCGCCGACCTGGCGCCTTTCGTCGTGGCCGCGCCGAGCGGGGAGATCGAGATCTTCCTTGCCACGCAGCTCGTGGACGAGGCACGCCACGCGGCGTTCTTCGACCGCTTCATGGCCGAGGTGATGGCGCTCGACGCCGAGGACATCCGCGGCCGGCTCGCGGCCATGGAGGAGAGCATGCTTCCGGCATGGCGGACCGTGTTCGACGATCAGCTACGCGGGATCGCGAAGCAGATCCAGGAGCGGCCGGACGACCTCGACCTGTTCGTGGAGGGCATCGTGACCTACCACGTCGTGATCGAGGGAGTACTGGCGATGACCGGGCAACACCAGATTCTCAAGTACCTCACCGACCACGAGATCTTCCCCGGGTTCTGCCGGGGCTTCTCGCTGGTGGAGCAGGATGAGCACCGCCACATCGCGTTCGGGGTGCGGTTCCTGGCAGAGGTGTGCGAACAGGAGCCCCGCTACCGGGACCTGATCGAGCGCAAGATCGCCGAGCTGGTGCCGGTCGCCGCGCACGTGTTCGTGCCGCCCGGCACCGAGGACCCGAGCGACTTCGTGAGCTTCGACTACCACTCGTCGGAGATCTACGGGTTCGCCTACCGGGCCCTGAAGCGCCGGATGGCGGTGGTCGGTGTGGACGTACCCCCGCCGGAGGAGCTGATGCCGGGCCCGATCGACAGGATTCCGGCGCCAGCCTGACCCAAATCTATACTCGCCTGCGGTGAGGGCTCGCTCGTCCAGGTGGCACGGCGCCGCAAGCTCCTTTACCCACGGCCGCGCCCTTCGCCTCCTTGCCATGGGCGCCGTCGTGGGAGGAGTGGTGCTGCCGCTCGCGCGCCGGCGCCTGGGCGTGCCGCTGCCGATCGCGGCGGCGGCGGCGGTCGCCGCTCCCTTCGGGATGGCGGTTGCCATGCCACGCACGCGCGCCCGGGATGCGGCCGTTTACGGGCTCCAGATGTGGGCCTACGTGGTCGCGCATGAGGTGCCCAATGAAGACCCGGCGCGCCTCGAGCGGCGCGCGCTCGTCGACTATCCGATCCGCTTCGACCGCGCGGTGTTCCGCTGCGCCCCCACGGTCGTCCTCCAGCGGGCGCTGGGGCGGCCCGGCCGGACGACCGCCTTCGACCATGCGCTCGTATATGCGCACTGGGCGTGGTTCGTCCAGCCGCACCTCGCTGCGGCCTGGATCCTGTGGCGCCATCCGCGCCGGTTCCCACGTGCCGCGACGATGATCTGCGCGGTCTTCGACATTGGCCTGATCGGGTACTTCGCGGTGCCGACCGCCCCACCCTGGTGGGCGGCCGAGCAGGGCCGCATCCCGGGCATGCGGAGGATCATGGCGGAGGTGGGAGAGCGTGTTTGGGGACGGTTCTGGTCGCCCCTGTACGGTTTCCTGGGCGGTAACCCGCTTGCGGCCATGCCCTCGCTTCACTTCGCCACTTCTGTGATGGCGGCCCGGATGCTCGCCGAGACCGGGCGGGTTGCCGGGGCCGCCGGGTGGACCTACGCCGCCGTGCTCGGCTTCGCGCTCATTTACCTCGGCGAGCACTACGTCGTGGACCTCGCTGCAGGGGCCGTGCTCGCCGAGTCGGTCCGCCGGCTGGGCCCGCAGTTCGCTCCCGCGCTCGAGGCGGGCGCGGCGGGGGTGCGGACACTCGCCAGGAGTGCCGCGTGAGCGTCGAGCACCGCGATCCCCCTCAAGACTCGGTCGAACGGCTTCGACGAGGAGTCCACCGAGGAGGTCGAGAGGCAGATGCTGCTCGGCGGACGGCGACTGCTCGTCTACGGCCTGGTCATCGTCGCGATCCTGGTGGCGCTCTACCTGGTGCTCCCGGAGCTCGCCGGGCTCGAGGATTCCCTGCGCAAGATCGAGGATGCCGACCCCGTCTGGATGGCAGTCGCGCTGGGGTTCAACCTGCTCTCGTTCGCTGCCTACATCGCCCTGTTCCGCGGCGTCCTCGGCGGCGCCGGCGTGTCACCGAGAGTGCGCGAGCGGCTCGACTGGCGCACGTCGTACCAGATCACGCTCGCCGGGCTGGCGGCCACGCGCCTGTTCGCGGCGGGCGGGGCGGGAGGCATCGCGCTGACCTACTGGGCGTTGCGCCGCGCCGGGACGGAAGCGCGCCAGGCGGCCAGCCGGATGGTGGCGTTCCTCGTGCTGCTGTACACGATCTATCTCGCCGCCCTCGTGATCTGCGGCATCTTCCTTCGAATCGGCCTGTTCCCGGGTCCGGCCCCGGTGAGCATGACGATCGTCCCCGCGGCGCTGGCCGGCGTCGCGCTGCGTGATCCTCTTCCTGATCGCCCTGATCCCGGCGGACTTCGAGCGCATCGTGGCGCGCTGGGCACAGGGGCACCGGCGCGTGCGGCTCGCGCGCCGCATCGCCAGCATTCCGGCCACCATCGCCACCGGCACGCGCACGGCGCTGTCCCTCCTGCGCCACCCCAGCAGCGGCCTGCTGGCGGTCGCCGGCGCGGCCGGTTTCTGGGCCGCGAACATCGCCGTCCTGTGGGCGTGCTTCCACGCGTTCGGCGAGGACGTCCCGACCTTCGTGCTGGTCCAGGGCTTCTTCGTCGGCATGACAGCGAACCTGCTGCCCTTCTTCCCCGGCGGCGTGGGGTCGGTCGACGCCGGCATGATCGCTGCCTTCCTCGCGTTCGGTGAGCCCAGCTCGGCCGTGTTCGTGTCGGTGCTGGCGTACCGCGTGATCGCCTTCTGGCTGCCGATCCCGCCCGGGATATTCGCCTACCTTCAGCTGCGCCGGACGGTCGCCCGGTGGCGTGAGGAGGGACACCCGCAGGCTGCCCCGCACGCGCCGTGGCCCCGGGGACCGCTGGGTAAGCTTGGCCCGGCCCGGCGGGATGAATCGGGGCTACACTATAAAAAGTGAAGTAAGACGGAGGAGAAAGAGGAGCGAGCTGCGTTGGACACCAACAACGCAACGGCAAGGGCACAGGCAACTACGAGATCATCATCGTCGGCGCAGGCCCCGCGGGCCAGACGGCGGCGCTCTACGCCGGACGCTCCCTGATCCCCACCCTGGTGCTCGAGAAGGGCATCCCCGGCGGCCAGCTCTGGAACACGGCCGAGGTCGAGGACTATCCCGGCTTCGAGCACATCATGGGGCCGGACCTCGCCGACAAGATCCAGCAGCACGCGCAGAAGTTCGGCGCCACCTTCGAGACCGACGAGGTCATCTCGATCTCGGCCGACGGCGACGACCGCGTGGTGCGCACGGCGGCCGGCAAGGAGTACCGCGCCCCGGCCGTGATCGTCACCGTGGGCGGCGAGGCGCGCAAGCTCGGCGTTCCCGGCGAGGACGAGCTGGCGGGCAAGGGCGTCTCGTACTGCGCCGTGTGCGACGGGGCCTTCTTCGAGGGGGCCGACATCGCGGTCGTGGGTGGCGGCGATTCCGCGGTCGAGGAGGGGACGTTCCTGACCCGCTACGGGCGCAAGGTCAACCTGATCCACCGCCGCGAGGACTACCGTGCGCAGCCGATCCTGATCGAGCAGATGCGCGCGACCGGCAAGGTGGACGAGCTTCTGAACAAGGTGGTGGAGGAGGTCCACGGCCCGGAAGGCAAGGTCTCGCATCTGACGCTGCGCGACACCGAGTCCGGCGAGCGCTCGGAGCTGAAGGTGAACGCGATCTTCCCGTTCATCGGGTTCACGCCCTATTCAGACATCTTCGACGCCGACGTGGCGAGCCGGATCGAGCTCGACGACGAGGGCCACATCAAGACCGACGACGCGATGCGCACCTCCGTGCCCGGCATCTTCGCCGCGGGCGACGTGCGCTCGCAGTTCGTCCGCCAGATCACGAACGCGGTGGGCGACGCGACCACCGCGGCGCTGGCCGCCCACCAGTACGTCGAGAAGCTGAAGCACGCGCGGTCCAAGCAGGCCGCGTAGCGCAGCATCCGCAGCGGTCGGCGGTACCATCCCGTCGCACGCGGATGGGGAGGTGGGTCATCGGAAAATGCCTTGCCGGGCCATCTTCACCGCGATCCTGCGGATGCCTGTCTGGTCGTGCCTGCCGCCCAGGCCACCGTTCCCGGGCCAGAACGGCAAGATCGCCTTCGCCGCCAGCGACGGCGGCCTCATTCAACGTCTACACGATCAATCCCGGACGGCAGCGACCTGACGCAAGTGGCGTGCCCACGCCGAGTACCGGCCTGCCTGGTCCGCGGACGGGCGGAGGCTGGCCTACTTCGCTCGATCGCTCCGTAGCCAACCGTGGCTTGAACGTCGCTGAACGCCGACGGATCGGGACCGGTCCGGATCAGAGCCGCGGCCTTCAGTGCCGACCGAGATCTCGAGCAGGGAGGACGTGTCTCGTGGAACCGGCCTGGTCGCCGGACGGCGGGACGATCGCCTATGAGGACGATCGTGGTCGCATGCAGCCACCCAGCTCATGCATCGATCCAGCCGAGGGCGATCCGAGCCATCGGTGCCGACGGGTAGTGGCGACCATCTCCTTCCCCTGCCCGGCTTTCCTGCCGGCGACCCCGCGTATGCGCCCGACGGGTCGCAGCCTCGCTTGGAGCGATCAATGCACAATTCGTCCCGCCCGTCCATGTCTCGAAGCCGGACGGCACGCGACGACATCGTGCTGACGGCGGACGGCGGCGGCTTCGACCCTTCCTGGTCGCCGGACGGGACGCGCATCGCGTTTGCCCGGTACGTAGGCCGCTTCAACCCCGAGATCTACGTGATGAACGCGGATGGGAGCGACAAGCGGCAGCTGACGGTCGCTCGACGGCGTCGACTCCGAATCCCGCCTGGTCGCCGGACGGCACGAAGATCGTGTGGGAGCCACATAACGGGCATGACGAGTTGCGGGTCATGAACGCGGACGGCAGCGACCAGTCGCGGCTCGTGGCCGGATTCTCGCCCGACTGGCAGCCGCTCGTCGGCCCGCGGCGCGAGGACTACAAGAACACGTCGCACTTCTGCAAGGCGCGAGCGCGACTTCCTGGGCGACGCCGCCTTCGCGGCAGCAGTACGGCAACCACGGCGGCTGCGTGTCGGGCGCTCAGCGTAGGTAGATCGGGTTCGACAGCACCCACGTGCGCTCGCGCCCGCGGGCTCGCGGTAGGCCTCGACGCGGTACACGCCGGGTCCCTCGGCGCGGTGCTCGAGGCTCGTGCCGTTCGCGGTCGCCACCTCCGCGCCGTCGCGCACCAGGCGCACGCGCGCAGGCGCGGGCAGCTGCACGCGCAGCGTCCAGTCGCCGGCCGGCGCCTCGTCGCCCATGGTGAGCGCCGCTCCGTCTCCCTCGGCCCAGAACCGGAAGCCCTGCGCGGGCGCCACCGAGTCCACCGCGAGGAAGGCGTGCCCGGCCCGCAGCGCGCCGAACACCGCCGCCCGGTCTGCCTCGAGCTCGTGCCGCAGTGGCTGGTCCACCAGGAGGTGCGTGCGCAGATGGCGGAAGGAGCGCTTGTAGGCCATCAGGCGCACCGGCACGCGGCCGGCGATGCGGATCCCGATCTGGTGCGCGTCGGCGCCGCCCAGCCCGACGCACCGCCGGCGCCGCGCCGAGGCGGTCCCACTCGTCCAGGTTGCGCTGCGGAGGGTGGTCGAGGAACCGCTGCGGGGTCATCACGAACCGAAACAGGTCGCGGATGCTGTTCACGCGTTCCGCCGTGTCGGTCACGAAGCTCCACAGCTCGATTCCCGTGTAGCCATCGGCCTCCAGGTCGTCCCACGGCATTCCCTGGCCGCCGCGCCTGAACCGCTCGGATCCCCGCGAGAACGGGTGCGCGGGGAAACCGAATCCGCCCGCGTCGTTCACGCTCGCGACGATCTGCGCGGGCGTCATCCCCTGGTGCTCGATCGGCTCGGACAACCCGAAGGCGAGGTAGTGGTTGCGCCGGTAGGGCGACACCTCACAGCCGACGAGCAGCAGCACCGAGCCGTGCCACCCCTCCTCGCCGTGCTGGGCCGCGGCGAGCGTGTCGTGGTCCGTGAGCAGCAGGAAGTCGAGGTCGTTGGCCCGTGCTGCCGCGGCGATCTCCGGCACCGTCCCGGTGCCGTCCGAATACGTCGAGTGGCAGTGGATGATGCCGGTCAGCTCGTGCGCGGGGGGCGGCTCGGCCACGGCCGCAGCGTAACCCCATCCCCCACCAGCACCGCAGATCGGGGCTAGGATGGGTTCGTTGCCGGTGCATGGGAGCACCGGCGTGGCCGCAGGGAGGCAGGGATCAGGGTTCGCGGCGCATCTGTGACCCTCCGTGTTGACGGGCCGTCCAAACGTGCGTTAGGGTCGGCACGAGTGAGGCGTTGGTTCGCAGTAGCAGGGGTTTTGGTCGGCATGCTCGCATGCACGGCTGTCGCGCGGGCCGAGATTCCGGCGTCCCTGAAGGCCGATTGCCAGACGCGGACGGCGGCGCCGGGATACACGTTCGAGTTCTGCAACGACGGCTACACGGCGACGTTCGGGCGCACCCCGAACATCGGCGGCGTGAGGGGTGTCCGGGTGCCGGCGAAGTACGACGGCTACGAGGGGCTGCCGGCGAAGGCCGCCGACGCCACGAGCGTGCCGGGCTCCGACGCCGAAGGCTTCGTGACGCTCGACGTCGACATCTCGCGTCCCACGACGCCCGCGCCGCCCGGCGGATATCCGCTGATCGTGTTCATGCACGGCTGCTGCGCGGGTGACAAGACCGCCTGGCAGCGACCGGACTTCGGCGCCGGCGAGACGTGGCATTACAACAATGCCTGGTTCGCGTCGCGCGGGTATGTGGTGCTCACCTACACGGCGCGCGGGTTCCGCAACCAGGGCGGAGCTCCCGGCGGATCGACGGGCGAGACGCAGCTCGACTCGCGGAACTTCGAGATCAACGACTACCAGCACCTCGCGGGCCAGATCGCGGACGACCCGTTCTTCAACGTGAACCCGCAGAAGGTTGTGTCCACCGGCGGCTCCTACGGCGGTGGATTCGCCTGGATGGCACTCACCGACCCGAAGTGGGCGAGCCCCGGCGGCAAGGACATGAAGCTGGCGGTGTCCGCGCCACGGTACGGATGGACGGACATCGTCTACTCCCTGATCCCGAACGGACACCACTCGCAGTATCCGGACGACCTGCCGGCGTTCGACGGGTCGGACACAAGCACGCCGTTCGGCATCCCGAAGCAGAGCATCAACTCGATCCTGTACGGGACGGGCCAGTTCGGCGCCACGTTCCACTCGTCCGTGGACCAGGCCTTCCGCTGCCTGTTCGCGTCCGAGCCGTTCGAGACCGCGCCGCTGTGCCAGAACCCGATCGCCAACATCCTGCCCGAGTTCCTCAGCGACCGGTCGGCCTACTACCAGAACCACTGGTTTGCGCGGATCGCGTCCGATCCGAGCTACCGGATCCCGGTCTTCAACGCCGGCACCTTGACCGACCCGCTCTTCCCGCCGATCGAGAACCTCAGGATGTCCAACCGCATCCAGGCGGCGGTCCCGGGCTACCCGATCCAGCAGTACTTCGGCGACTACCAGCACTTCGTCCAGAACAAGGCGAAGGAGTGGGGCGACCTCTGCGGCGCCGACCACCACGTGTGCGCGCTCGCCGACTATCCAGGCGGGGAAGTGAACGCGACGCCGACCGGGCTCTACAGGACCGGCGTCACCACGAGGCTGAACCGCTTCGTCGACCACTTCACCCGGCCGGCCGGGCAACCCGAGCCAGCCGCAGCCGGCCTACAACGTGACCACGGCGCTTCAGATCTGCCCGCAGAACGCGTCCGCGGAGTTCCCGGCGAACGAGCCCGGGCCGACCTTCACGGCCGGCAGGTTCTTCCAGCTCGCTCCGCACAGGTTGCGGATCGACATCGGCGGCACGCAGACGACGACCAACGACGTGGAGCCGAATCCGCACGCGTCGCAGGCGGACCCGCTCACGAACGTGTTCATCAACGGCGGGCGCTGCCCGGTCCACACCGTGCCGGCCGGCCCCGGCGTGGCCGTCTACGACTCCCAGCCGCTCGCCGAGCGCGCGACGATGATCGGCGCCACGAAGCTGACCGTCGAGTACACGGCCTCGACTGCGCAGGGCGTGCAGCTGAACGCTCGCCTGTACGACGTCTTCCCGGACGGCACGCAGGTGATGGTCGACCGCGGTCCCTACCGCGTGGTGAGCGCGACGGGACCGGCCACGTTCGAGCTGCACGGCAACGCCTGGCGCTTCGAGCCGGGCCACAGGCTGCGACTCGAGCTGAGCCAGGACGACTCGCCTTACCTGAAGACCTCCGAGGTGGCGTCGACGATTACCGTCAACGGCGTAAAGCTCCGCGTTCCTGTGCGCGAGCAGCAGCCGCCCGTGCGCGAGGACTACAAGAATGCATCCAAGTTCTGCAAGGCGGATCGGGCCTTCCTCGGCGACGAGGCATTCCGCCAGAAGTACGGCACCAACAAGAATGGTGCCAACGCGCACGGCAAGTGCGTCTCGCGCAACAACTGATCCCGCGTAAGATCCCGCCTGTTCTTCGAGCGAGGAGGTGGGTTGATGGCGACGGTTGATGCACCCAGGCTGGGGATCGCCCCGATCGAGGAGTTCAACGGGGTGTTCGACGTCTGGCCGCGCGGTGAGCGGCTCGACGCAATCCGCGAGTCCGCGCAGCGGTTCCGGAGCCGGTTCGCGACGAACGAGAACCGCATCCGGGCGATCAAGACCGTGGACCTCGCCTCCGCCGGCTACCCGCTGTCGTTCGCGTTCCACGGCGCGGCGAAGGGCATCAATCCGTACATCAACATCCTCAACCGGCTCGTGATCGTGCAGTTCGACGACTTCGAGGGCAACCTGAAGACGCTCGCGTGGGAGCCCACGATCGCGGAGGGCGCGGCCGAGGCGCCGTTCTACGACCAGCTGCTGAAGCGCTACGGCGAGTTCCTCTCCTACAAGGTGTTCGCGACCTTCTACAACACGGTCGAGGATGCGATCGCGAAGTGCGGCCTCACGCCGGCCGACATCGACTACGTCAGCTTCGACCACCTGCACGTGCAGGACCTGCGCCTGATCATGGGCACGACGCGACCGGTGCAGGGCGAGCCCGAGCCGCGCAGGCCGTTCTTCCCGAACGCGAAGTTCCTGTTCCAGCGCAAGGAGGTCGACACGTTCAAGGCCCCGCACCCGATGCAGTGGGCCTGGTACGTGCCGGGCGGGATGGACGACGTGATCGAGGACAACCTGGTGCTGCTCGACGGTGACGTGGAGCTCGGCAAGGGCGTCGCGATCGTGTCGACCCCCGGGCACACGGACGGCAACCACAGCCTTGCGGTCAACACCGACGACGGCGTCTGGGTCACCTCCGAGAACGGCGTGTGCGCCGACTCGTGGCACCCGCGCCAGTCCAAGATCCCCGGGATCCGGAAGTACGCCGAGTTCTTCAACCGCGAGGTCGTGATGAACGCCAACACGCTCGAGGACTCGATCGACCAGTACGACTCGATGGTGAAGGAGAAGGCGCTCGCGGACCCGAACCCGCGTGACCCGCGCTGGCTGAACGTGTTCCCGTCATCGGAGATGCCGGCCTGGCGCCGCCAGTGGCCGGTGGTGCCGACGTTCACGTACGGCGGAATGAACTACGGCACGGTCACGAAGCCCGCGAGCAGCAACGGCGCGGGCATCTAGCCGGACCTAACTGACCATTCGGTCCTGGACAGCCGGTCGGGATCCGGTTAGGGTCGCCCGACCTGGTCGGGGGCCGTCACTCCCGGCGGCAAGGTGGCCAGGTCCCGGGAGGTGGACCCGATGGGTCGCACGCTGCGTCGGCTGTCCTCATGCGTCGGGGGAGGGGCCGCTTTGGCATGCCTGCTGGCAGCGACCGCGGGGGCTCAGCTTTCGGTACCGGCTCAGGTCCCGCAGTTGCCCGCGCCGGGTCCTACTGCATCGCCGGGGCCGGGTTACGTCCCCGGTGAGCTGGTCGTCCGCTTCAAGCCGGGCACGGCAGGCTCGGAGCGCAGCTCGCTCAACGCCGCCCACGGCGCCGACGTGCGCCGGGGCTTGCTCGTGCCCCGCGCCTACCTGTTGCGGCTCCCCAAGGACCGTGACGTGCGCGCCGCCGAGCGTGCCTACGAGCGTAACCCCAACGTCCAGTACGCGGAACCGAACTTCACCTACCAGCTGCATCTGACTCCGAGCGAGCCCGCCTTTCCTCAGCTGTGGGGGATGAACAACACCGGGCAGACCGTCACCGGCAGCGACGGCAACCCGAGCGCAGGCACTGCCGACGCAGACATCGATGCGCCGGAGGCCTGGGACACGACGACGGGCAGCAGCGCGGTCACTGTCGGCGTCGCCGACACGGGCGTCGCTTACAACCATCCGGATCTGGCCCCCAACATCTGGTCGAACCCCGGCGAGTCGGGAAGCGGAAAGGAGACCAACAACATCGACGACGACGGAAACGGCAAGGTCGACGACTTCCGTGGATGGGACTTCGTCGAGCAACGACAACGACCCGAATGACCTCGAGGGCCACGGCACGCACGTGGCCGGCACCATCGGGGCCGTCACCAGCAATGGCGGGGTCGTGGGCGTGAACTGGACCGTGCGAATGGCGCCGCTGCGCATTTGTGGGCCGAATCCGCTTGACTCGTGTCCACGCTGCGGCGGCTCGCGGACGCGTTCGCCTATGCCGGCCAGAAGGGCATGAAGGTCGTGAACGGCAGCTTCGGCGGCTCTCCGTTTTCAGCCAGATAACCGCCGACGCGATCGCGAACGCTCCGAACACGCTGTTCGTCTTCGTCCGCAGGCGAACGACGAACAGCAACAACGACACGAGCGCCGCAGTTATCCGTGCCAGTACCCGTCGCCAAACATCATCTGCGTGGCCGCGATCGGACCAGAACGACAACAAGGCCTCGTTCTCGAATTATGGGACCACAGGCGTCGATCTGGCCGCGCCCGGCAAGAACATCCTCAGCACGTGCACGGTTCCCGTCCGGTTCCGGGACACCTTCCAGGCCGCGAACTTCGCCACCAACTGGACCACCGGCGGGACCAACAACACCTGGGCACGCGGGTGCGACATGTTCGGCAACTGCCTCATGCTGGACAGCCCTGCGGCCGCCTACCTGAACAACACCAACTCCTTCGCTCGCGCGACCAATGCGGTCAGCACCAGCGGGATGACCGGCTGCCGTCTGCAATACATCCTGTCGCGCGCGCTGGATACGAGCGACACCTTGATCGTCGAGGCCTCCACCAACGCCTCCACGTGGACGCAGGTGGGGAGTCACACCGGAACCAACTATCCGAATTTCGCATTTTTCGACACCAACCTTTCCGCGTTCGACGGTCAGGCAACCGTGTATGTGCGCTACCGGCTTTTGACGGACGCATCGGGGACGGCCGACGGCGTGTACATCGATGACGTGGTAGTTCGCTGTACGCCCACCGCCGCCCCAACGCAGTTTGGGTTCGCGGACGGCACTTCGCAGGCGAGCCCGCACGTCGCGGGCGCCGCAGCGCTTGCGTTCGCGAAGGTTCCGGAGGCGACCCCCCTGGGAGTCAAGAACGCAATCCTCGACGGCGTCGACAAAAAGGCCTCGCTCTCCGGCGCCACCGGCGTCGCGACGGGCGGGCGGCTGAACCTCAACGGAATGCTCACGCGGCTGGCCTGCTGCCATGTGCGGCCGGTCGGAGCCACTCCGCTGAGGGTGTCGCTGGTGCCGGCGTACAACCAGTGCACGAGTCCGAACCGCTTCCATGGCCCGCCCGACCTGCCGGGCGGCACGAACCCGGACGGATCCTGCAACCCGCCGGTGCAAAGGTCGTCGCTCCTTACGGTTGGCACGCCGGACGTGCCCCCCGGTGGTGGGCCCGCCGCGAACTCCGTCGGCTCTTACCGAATCTCCGCCGTCGTCGGGGACCCGGGCATGCCCGGTGACCAGGCGGACGTGGCCTTGTCGGTCAACATCACCGACGTGCGCTCCAAGACCGCTGGGCTCCCGGACTATTCCGGGCAGCTCCTGGCACGCGTGCCGCTTCGCATCACGGACCGCCGCAGCGGCGTGAACCTGAACGAGGCCGCGACCATGCAGATTCCAGAGGTGTTCCAGTTCGTAGTGCCCTGCGCCACGACCGCCAGCACCACCATCGGATCGACATGCTCGATCTCGACGAGCGTAGATGGGATCCTGGGCGACCCGGCGGCGACCCTCGAAGGTGGTCGGGCGGTATGGGAGCTCGGCCGGGTGGAGATCCAGGACGCTGGGGCGGACGGCGACCCCTTCTCGCAGCCGAACGGGATCTTCGCGGTACAGGGCGTCTTCGTGCCATAGCAGGCCGGCGAAGCCCGCGACACCAACGGCGCCGCGCGAGCCTGCGGCTTCATGGAACCTCCTTAAGCGGTGCTTAACCTGCCGTCAATGCCACGACAACCTGCGCGGGGAAACTACTGATGAATACCGCCCCTGCGAAGTGAAGGGAATCGATATGTCGAGGCATGGAAGGTCCGTTGTCTTCTCGTTCGTCGCCGCAGCGACAGGTTTGACGATCGTCGCCGGCGTAGCGCTGGCCGCGACCGTCACCGGCACGCCCGGTGACGACAGGCTCAGAGGCACCGCCGACGCGGACACGATCACCGCGCTCGCGGGCAACGATGTCGTCCATGCCTTCCAGGGCAATGACACCCTTTCGGGTGACGAGGGCTTCGATCGGTTGTTCGGCGGCAAGGCGAACGACGTGCTTGACGGCGGCGCCGGCAACGACCTGGTGGTCGGCGGCAAGGGCAACGACGTCTCGAGCGGCGGCCCCGGCTTCGACAGGCTCTTCTCCGGGCGCGGAGACGACCGGCCCGACGGCGGGCCCGGCAACGACCTCGTCGTCGGCGGCAAGGGCGACGACACGACGAACGGCGGGGACGGCAACGACGTGTTGTTCGCCAACCGCGGTGTCGACGTCCACAACGGCGGAGACGGAGACGACCGGCTCTGGGCGCTCGCGCGGAGGGACAAGCTCGCGCCTGACGGGACCGGTGACACCTTGAACGGCGGGCCCGGCAACGACACGTTCCGCACCCGCGACGGCCAGCCCGACAAGATCGACTGCGGTCCCGGGATCGACGTCGTGTTCGCCGACCGCAAGGACATCATCGTCGACGCCACGGCCGCGAATGCCAACGGCTCGTGCGAGCGCGTCGTCCGGAAGCCTCCTCGCCGCAGGGACGCGCGCGGCGAGCGAGAGGCAGATGGCGATGACGATCGTTACGAGAAGGAAGGCGACAAGGGCAAGCGCCGCGGCGGTCGCGGGCACCGGTAGATGCCTGCTCCCCTATAGAACGGGGCACTCAGCCGGGGCCCACGATCCCGGCAGGACGCAGCTGTCCCTGCGCACGGGCGGGTTGCCGGCGCGGAAGCGAAACTTCGTGTACTTGCCGACCTCCCCGCGCTTTGTGACGTAGACACGCACCCGGACGCCGGGCCGCAGCAGCCGCTCGAGGCGCCGAACGCGCACGTTGGCCACTGTGCGCGACCGGGCGCCACGCGGGACCGCCCGTACCTGCTTCCTGAACGGGCAGCTGCGACCGGTACAGCGGATCGTGATCGTCGTCCGCACGGGTGCTCTCACGCGCAGCAGGCGCACGCGCGTCCCGCGCCCGGTGATCCGGCCCGTCAGCCGCACGACCGGGAACGGGCTCAGCAGTCGTGGTCCCGACAGTTGCGTCGTGGCAGGGGGGCTCCCCGGTACAGGTGCGACCGTCAGCGTCTGCGAGTCGAAGGAGACGAGCCCGGCATTGTCCGTCACGCGGAGCCCGACCACGTAGCTGCCGGCATCGGCGAACGAGCGAGCCGCCGTCGCGCCGCCGCCGTTGTCGTAGTTGCCGTCGCCGTTGAGATCCCAGACCTGCTCGACGAGGGTGCCGTCGGGGTCGCCTGAAGTGGAGGTGAACACCACCGGCTGATTGGCGACCGGCGCCTCGGGCGCGATCGTGAACGAAGCAACAGGCGGAATCGGGACCGGGCCACCGCCGCCGCCCGCGGCCTGGACCGACACCGTGTGGACAGCATCGCCTTGCCGATTCCCGTCGCCCGTCACGTGCAGCCGCACGCTGACGGGCCCCGGCGCCGGATAGCTCCACGTCGCGGTTGCGCCGTGCTTG
The DNA here is from genome assembly GCA_963731895.1 of uncultured Solirubrobacterales bacterium. Classification (GTDB taxonomy): domain Bacteria; phylum Actinomycetota; class Thermoleophilia; order Solirubrobacterales; family JBBDJG01; genus CAVSXO01. The sequence continues at coordinate 29,336 of CAVSXO010000045.1, read as the reverse complement.
TCGATGCTGCCGTCGCCGTTCAGGTCCCAGTCATAGCTCCTGATGGCAACTCCGCTTGGCGGGTTCGCCGCCGCCGTGAACGTGACGACCTGGCCGGGGGTGGGAGCCGTGGGGGACCAACCGAAGTCAAGGGGGATGACCTTGTTAGGCGCAGAGCTGGCGCCGGGTGCGACGGCGAGCGCGATTGCCAGGATTGCGCGATCGCGCCTGCGGCGGAAATCCGAGGAACCGATGAAAGGGCCAAGTTGCTCTCCACAGAGCGCTGCTTAGGGGGTACCGCGACCGCCTGCCGTCCTGCGCAGGCCGAGCACGACATGAGGATACGCCCCCTGATGGAAAGACGTCATGGCCCGGCGGAGTGTTTGACCAACCTATCTTTCGGATATATCATGCCGATAGATGAACGAGCTCGGCAAGACCGCCTACGTGATCCTCGGGATGCTCAAGCTGGGACGGCGCACCGGCTACGAGATCAAGGCGCTCGTGGACGTGTCCACCCGCTTCTTCTGGGCCGCGAGCTACGGGCAGATCTATCCCGAGCTCGCGAGGCTCGAGAAGCTGGGCCTCGTCACGGGCGAGGTCGACCGCGCCAATGGGCGGCGCCCAAAGGCCTATGAGCTGACGCCCGCCGGCGAGCGGGCGCTGCACGAGTGGCTCACCTCGGATGACCCGCTGCACATCGAGCTGCGCCACGAGGGCGCGCTGAAGTTCTTCTTCTCCGACTCGCTCACGCCCGAGGAGCAGCTCGACCAGCTGCGCCGGATACGTAGGACGCACGAGGACCTCGCGGCGCAGCTGCGAGCGATCGAGCCGGAGAGCGAGGCCGCCAAGCCGCCGGCTCCCCTGATGACGCTCGAGTTCGGCATCGCATACCAGGAATTCCTCGCGGGTTGGTGCGCGGAGGCAGAGCGCCGGCTTTCCCGCGGACGCACGTGAAGAGAATAGAGGAGCTGAGACATGTACAAGCTGATCGTCAAGCAGAAAGTGCGCAGGACGTTCGCGCGCCTCAGCGCGGGCGACTACGAGGCGGTCGTGAAGATGTTCGGACCGCGGTCGCGATTCGTGTTCTCCGGTGACCACGCCCTTGGGGGTGAGCGGCACGGCCAGGACGCTGCGAGGGAGTGGTTCCGGGAGATGCTGCGCCTGTTCCCTGGGATCACCATCGAGCCCCGGACGGTGGTCGTGAACGGATGGCCGTGGAACACAGTGGTCGCCACACATCTGACGATCAGCGCAACGCTCTCCGACGGACGGGCGTACCGAAACGAGGGCATGCAGCTCCTGCGCCTGCGCTGGGGTCGCGTGGTCGAGGACCTGATCTTCGAGGACACGCTGAAGCTCGACGCCGAGCTGAAGCGCATGCACCAGCCAGATGCTGCGCCGGCCGGTGTCCGATGAGCCTGCTGCACAGGTTCATACGGTGGCTGGGTCACCGGCGCTGGTTCGCGGCCGCGGGGAGGCGCTTTGGAGCACCGTTGGATCGCGCGCTCTATCGCGCCACGCGGGGACGGCTGACGTCGACGGCCGGTGCTGCGCCGGTGATGCTCCTCACCACCACCGGCCGCCGGTCCGGCCGGCGCCGCACCACGCCTGTGATGTATCTGCGTGACGGCGATCGGTTCGTGGTGACCAGCGAGAACTTCGGCCAGGAGCGGGCCGCTGCCTGGCCGCTCAACCTGATCGACGACCCCCGCGCAACGATTCAGGTGGGAGCCGATGTCGTACCGTGCCAAGCCCGGCTGCTCGACGACGCCGAGGCGGACGTGTACTGGCCGAGGATGTGCGAGGTGTGGCCGGCGCACGAGTCCTACCGAGCGCGTAGCGGCCAGCGGCACACCTTCGTCCTGGATCCCGTCTAGACGCTCTTTCGTGACCGTTACTGCGTCCTGCGCGCACCTACCCGATCTACACTCGGATCGGGGATGCGCCGGTCACAGGCGGGACAGGCCACGATCGAATGGAGCGCGCTGCTGCTCGCAGTCGGCCTTGCCCTCGCTGCGCTCACGGTCGCGGTAGCGAGGACCGACGCCTGGGGCTTTGGGGAGCGGCTCGTGCATGGCCTGGTGTGCGCGGTCGACGGCGGGTGCGAGGAGCGCGACTCGCTCGACCTCGCCTACGGCGAGGAGCTCGCCGCCGCGGTGCGCGAGCACGCGCCCAACGTCGTCTACGAGCAACGCAGCGCGGCGCTGCCGATCGACTTCCGGCGCTGCCGCGAGACCGGCTGCTCCGACGGCCCCGACGCCGCGCGCGCGATCGATCGTTCGCGCAGCGGGCTGCCCGTGACGGCCTTCACGCGGGTGCTGGACCGGCGCCCCGGCGGCGGTGCCCTGTACCTGCAGTACTGGTTCTACTTCCCAGAAAGCTTCACCGGCGGCATCGGGCGGATCTTCGGCGAGCAATGGCCAGGATTCCACCCCGACGACTGGGAGGGCTACCAGGTGCGGGTCTCGCCGGGCGGCGCCGTCACCGCCCGCGCGACCGCACATGGCGAGTACGCGAGTGAGTGGAGTGAGTCTGCCGGGTGGTACCGCCTTTCGGGAGGCAGCCACGCCGGGCAGCTGGTCGATGCGCCGCGCGGGGAGCGCGTCACGCATGCGAGGAAGCTCGCCCTCGTGCCGCTCGAGCGGCTCAGGCAGCACCGGGAACTACACGTTCGCGGTCACGCCGCCGTGGCGGAAGGAGGTCTACACGCGCCCGGAGTCCGCGAGCTCATGATCGACCTCAGCCGTAGCCGAGGTCGTGCAGGCGGTCCTCGTCGATCCCGAAGAAGTGGCCGACCTCGTGCAGCACGGTGCGCCGCACCTCCTCCTCGGTCGGGTTCGCATCCCGGAAGATGACGATCCTCTGCAGGCCTCCGACGGGGTCGTAGATCCCCATCAGGTTGTCGGGGTGGCTGTCCTCCACGACGACCGCGACCTCGCCCATCTGGGCGGCAAACTCCGGTGGAAGCGCGTCGAGCGCCTCCTGCACCGCGGCCCGCACCTGCTCGTCTGTCAACGCCCCCTGCATGGATGCCAAGTGTAGGTTTCCGGGCGTGAATGCCCTGCGGGAGCGCATGTCGGCGGCGATGGAGGGTCGCCTGCCCGGCCTGTTCGGTATCGAGCTGCTCAGCATCGAGCCGGGAGCGGTCGAGAGCCGGCTGGCGCTGAAAGCCGAGCATCTCGCTCCGAACGACTTTCTGCATGCAGGGACGGTGATCACCCTTGCCGACACCAGCGCCGGGATGGGATGCTTGGCATCCCTTCCGGAGGGCGCGGGTGGCTTCACCACAATCGAGCTCAAGACGAACTTCCTCGCGACCGCACGCGACGGCGCGCTGCGGTGCCGCGCCCGTCTCATACACGGTGGCGGCCGCACCCAGGTCTGGGACTCGACCGTCCTGCGCGAGGAGGACGAGCGCGTGATCGCCCTCTTCCGATGCACGCAGTTCTTGCTGCCGAAGGAGGACGTCCGCACGGTACGCCAGCAGCAGCAGCGACAGGAACAACGACAGGAGCAACGAAAGCCGCGGAGGAGAGCCCTTGAGCACGCCTCGGCGCTCGAGCATCGCTTCAGGTCCCAGCGCGGCGGTGCGACGCAAGCGCGAGGCGACGGTGCGCGAGCACATGGAGTCGGAGAACCGGCTCGACTTCGACGCGACGATGAACACGTTCCACCACCCGCGTTACGAGCTGATCGCGACCGGCGACGTACACGATGGGCAGGGCGAGGTGGCACGCTACTTCGAGGAGTCGCGGGCGGCCTTCCCGGACCAGCGCAACGAGCTGATCGCCCTCCACCATGCGGATGACGCCGTCGTCGCGGAGTTCGATCTGAAGGGAACGCATCTCGGCTCGTTTCGAGGGCTGCCGCCGACCGGACGGTCGTTCACGTGCCGCATGGTGGCTCTGTTCCTGTTCGAGGAGGACCGGCTCGTCTGCGAGCGCGTCTACTTCGACTCGGCGACGATCCAGCGCCAGCTCGGGATCGCACACGACCCGCTGACCGTCCGAGGACGGGTCGCGACGGTCCTGAACCACCCTATCACCGTGGGCAGGGCGGTCGTCCGCGGCGTTCTCGGGCGCTGAGATCGACCCCGCGCGAGGTTCGCTGGCGGTTCCCGCGGTTCGCGCCTACGATGGTCTTGCACGCACCTCCCCGCGTGCTTCGCAGCCCTTGCAGCCTCTGATGGATTTTCTTCTTGGACATCTTGCCCATGCCCGCAGGGCATGGATCGCTCCGGCAATCGTGTTGGCGGCCTTGGCGCTCGCCCCGTCCGACGCTCTCGCGCGGGACGTCGAGTGCGGCGACCGCGTCACCCGCGACGTGCGGCTCGACGATGATCTCGTCAACTGCCGCGGCAACGGACTCACGGTGGCCGCGGACGGGATCACGATCGACCTCGGGGGCCACGTGGTCGACGGGATCGGGCGTGGCGCAGGCATCTTCAACGGGCAGTGGGGCGACGGCCACCGCGACATCACGGTCCGCAACGGCACTGTGCGCGGGTTCAAGGTGGGCGTCCGCAGCGGAGCGCGTGGCACCAGGATCTTCGGCCTGAAGGTGACGCGCAACGCGGCCGGCGGCATTGCGCTGCGTTCGCGCGATTGCCGCGTCGAGCGCAACCTGGTGAGCGACAACGGCTACGGTCACGGGATCTTCGTGGGCGGAGTGAGCCAGTGCCGCATCGCCGGCAACAGGGTCGCACGGCACCTCGGCGCCGGGATCGAAGCGTCCCGCTCCCGTGGACACGTGATCGAGGCCAACAGGGTGACGGACAACCGGCAGGCGGGCATCCTGCTCGCCGGGACTGCGGCCGTGCGAGTCACGCGCAACACGGTCTACGCCAACGGCGGGCCGGGGATTTGGCTCTTCGACGGCGCGACCGCGAACGACGTCATGGCGAATACCGTCGCCGCCAACACCTCCGGGATCGCGGTCACGACCGGTGGCACCGCCAATCGCATCGAGGACAACTCGATTTCCGGAAGCGGCGAGGCGGGCATCCGGCTGGCCGAGACCGGGCACCGCAACGTGGTGGCCGGCAACCTCGTCGCGCTCAGCGGTGCGGACGGCATCCGCCTCGCGGAGAGCCCGGCCGCACGCATCGAGCGTAACTCGGTCCACGACAGCCGCGCGGACGGCATCTTCATCAGTGCCACCGGCGCGACAGTGGTCGCGAACACGGTCAGTCACAACGGTGACGACGGCATCGACGTGGAGGATCGCTGGGTGACGCTGTCGGCGAACGTCACCGAGAACAACGGCGACCTCGGCATCGAGACGCCGGCAGAACCGCTGCTCTAGCTCTGTTGCTGGCTGAGCACCGGCGGGCGGTCCACGATCGGCAGGTGTGCGTCCATCCCGGTCGCTGCCAGCGTGCGTTCCACCACACCGGGAGCGCGCACGATCCAGAGCCGGAAACCTTCAGCCTGCGACAGCGCATCCGCGGTGATCAGCCAGCGCAGCCCGGCGGAGTCCATCAGCGTCACGCCGCGGAGGTCGATCACCACGTTGGCCGTCGTGTCGTCGGCCACCTGCTTCAGCGTCTCGGAGAGCCGCCTGTCCGACGCGATGTCGAGCTCGCCGGTGAGCATGATCTCGACGGTCGAGCCGAAGCCCTGCACGGAGATGTCGAGGTTTGCGGAGATGCACACCAGCCTAGTCGTAGAAAGGCCTGCATGGCCCGGCCACGCGGCCGTGTGATGTTTCTCACGTACTAGTCGTACTCGAAGAATCCGCTGCCGGTCGCCTCGCCCAGCCGACCCTCGGCGACCATCCGGCGCAGCCCGGGACAGGCGCGATAGCGCTCCTCTCCGGACTCGTCGTGGAGTGCATCGAGGGTGGCCAGCACGTGGTCCAGCTCGATCATGTCGGCCCACTCGAGCGGGCCGCGCGGGTAGTTGTAGCCGTGGCGCATCGCCGTGTCGACGTCTTCGGGGACGCCCACGCCCTCGGTGACGGCGAACGCTGCTTCGTTGACGAGCTGGCACACGATCCTGCCCAGCACCAGGCCGGGGGCGTCGCCGACCCACTCGACGTGCTTGCGGAGCGAGTGAAAGAAATCCTCCGCACGGCGTGCGTCCCGGTCGGTCGTCTCCGAGCCGCGGGTCAGCTCGACGAGTCGTGACTCCTCGAACGGGGGCAGGGCGTGGAAGCCGACCGCGCCACCCTGGATGTCCAGCTCCGCCAGGCTGCCGTCGACGCACAGCACCAGGACCAGGGTGGAGGGGTCGTCGATCATCGGCTCCACGTCGAGCGGCGAGCGGCTGGTGACGGCGTCGACGACGATCTGCGGCGAGTTGCCGTTCGCCTCCAGGTCCAGCACGTTGTATCCGGCCTGTGCGGCGGCATACCGCAGGTCGTCAGCGATCCGGCCCTCGCCGGCAACCGCGACGCTGCCCTCACCATCACCTGCCTGAGGTGGGTCAAGGTCCTCCGGCCGGTGGGCGCCGCGCTCCTCGCCGTACTCGTAGTACCCGCGACCGGCCTTGCGGCCCAACCGCCCGGCCTGGACCATGCGTGCCTGGATCATGCTCGGTCGCCAGCGCGGCTCGTGGAAGCTCTGCTCCCAGAAGGACTTCGAGACCTCGAAGCCGACGTCGATCCCAACGAGGTCCATCAGCTCGAACGGCCCCATCCGGAAGCCGCCCGCCATCCTCACGATGCGATCGATCGACTCGTGGCTCGCCACGCCTTCGGACATCAGCTTCAGCGCTTCCAGGCCGAACGGCCGTGCGCAGCGGTTGGCGAGAAACCCGGGGCCGTCGCGCGCGATGATCACTCGCTTGCCCATCCGCTCGCCGGCCGCGGAGGCGATCTCGATCGCCTCCGGGGCCGAATCGACACCTGCGACGACCTCCAGCAGGTCCATCCGGGGAACGGGATTGAAGAAGTGCATGCCGACCACGCGCTCCGGCCGCCGGGCGGCGGTCGCGAGCGCCGTCACCGGCAGGGAGGATGTGTTCGTGGCCAGCACCGCGTCGGGCCGGCAAACGGCCGACAGACGCTCGAACAGACCCCGCTTGACCTCGAGGTCCTCGGGGGCCGCCTCGATCACGAGGTCACACGTCCCCAGCTCCTCGAGCTCGGCAGCGACGTGCAGGCGCGCCAGCGCCTGCTGGGCGTGTTCGGCGCTCCAGCGGCCGCGCTCGGCGCCCTTCTCGAGACTCGCGCGGACTGCCGCCGACTCCACGCTCGAGCGCCTCGGGAAACGGGTCGTGCAGGTACGTCTCGAAACCACCCAGGCAGGCGACCTGCGCGATACCGGCGCCCATCGTGCCGGCGCCCGCGACGCCGAGCGCGCCCGGCGCCGTGCCGGGAGCGCTCACCGGCCCTCGAACTTCGGGCGGCGCTTCTCGAGGAACGCCCGCATGCCCTCCACGCGGTCCTCGGTGGCCATCGCCAGCTCGTACAGCCGCCGTTCGTGGGCCAGGCCGGCCGTGAGCGGCATCTCGTCCGCGGCCAGGACGGCCTGCTTCGCGAGCTTCACCGCGAGCGGCGGGCGGCGCGCGATCACCTGCGCGAGGTCGACCGTCTCCTGAAACCAGGTGCGCTTGGACGCCACCATGTTCACGAAGCCCAGCCGCAGCGCCTCGGTGGCCGCGATCCGGCGGCCGGTGAGCACCAGCTCCATCGTGCGCTGCTTGCCGATCACGCGCGCGAGCCGCTGTGTGCCCCCTCCGCCCGGGATGATGCCCAGCGTGATCTCTGGCTGGCCGAACTCGGCCGTCTCGGACGCCACGATCATGTCGCACAGCAGCGCCAGCTCGCACCCACCGCCGAGCGCGAAGCCGGAGACTCCGGCCACGAGCGGCGTCCGGCAGTCCGCCACGCGCTGCCAGAAGGGCATCGTCGAAGCCTCGAGGACCTCCTGGAAGGAGCGCTCGACCATCGCCTTGATGTCCGCGCCCGCCGCGAACACCTCGTCGGTGCCGGTGATCACGATGCAGCGCACGCCCTCCTCGGCGTCGAGGTCGCCGATCGCCTGCGCCAGCTCCTCCAGGACGGTGGGCGAGAGGGCGTTGCGACGCTCGGGCCGGTTCAGGCGCACTATGGCAACCGCCTCCTCGCGCTGAAGCTCGATCGCCTCCGGCATCAGTGGCCCCTTCCTACTCGGGGATCAGCGCGTTGATGCCGGTCGCATGGCGGCCGATGATCAGCTTCTGGATCTGCGAGGTGCCCTCGTACAGAGTGGTGACGCGCGCGTCGCGCATGTAGCGCTCGACCGGGTACTCGTCGATGTACCCGTAGCCGCCGTGCACCTGTATCGCGTTGTTGGCACATCGCACGGCTGCCTCGGTCGCGTAGTACTTCGCGATCGACGTTTCGAGCGTGTTGGGCTGCTTGCGGTCCTTCAGATGGCCGGCGCGCCACACCAGGAGCCGGGCGGCCTCGGTGTCGACGACCATCTCGGCGATCAGCTCCTGGACGAGCTGGAAGCTTGCGATCGGCCGGTCGAACTGGCGCCGTTCCTTGGAGTACTTGACCGACTCGTTCACGCAGCCCTGGCAGATGCCCACACAGCCGGCGGCGACGCTGTAGCGCCCGCGGTCGAGCGCCGACATCGCGATCTTGAACCCGTCTCCGACCGCGCCCAGGATCTCGTCGTCGGAGACTTCGACACCGTCCAGGGCCAGCTCCGCCGTGTCGGATGCCCGCAGCCCGAGCTTGCCATGGATCTCCTGGGTGGTGAAGCCGGGCCGGTCGGTGGGCACCAGGAAGCAGGCCACACCACGATGCTTCTTCTCCGGGTCGGTCTGCGCGAAGATCATCGCGACCTTCGCGTTGTTCCCGAGCGAGATGAACATCTTTGAGCCCGAGATCGACCAGCCGCCGTTCTTGCGCGTCGCGCGTGTCGCGACCGACGCGGCATCCGAGCCGGTGCCCGGCTCGGTCAGCCCGAAGCATCCGAGCCACTCGCCGGAGCAGAGCTTGGGCAGGATCGCCTGCTTCTGCGCTTCGGTGCCCCACTGCTCGATCGACCCCGCTACCAGCGAGGTCTGCACGGACACGACCGTGCGCGCAGAGGAGTCTCCCCGCCCGATCTCCTCCACCACGAGGCCGTAGCTGATGTAGTCGAGCCCTCGCCCGCCGTATTCCTCCGCGACGGGGGCGCCGAGGTATCCCATCTCGGCGATGAGCTGGACCAGCTCGACGTCGAACCGCTCAGAGCGGTCGTTGTCGCGAGCGCGCGGGATGATCTCGCGGTCCGCGAAGTCGCGCGCGGTCTCGCGGATCAGCCGCTGCTCGTCGGTGAGGTCTAGGTTCACGCGCCGTCGTAGCTGAGCGCGCCGGTGATCTCGGCCTGGATGTGCTCGGCCAGGAGGTCGGAGACCCGGCTCGTGACAGGGCCCGGGCAGGCGAACTCGAGCCCGTCGAGCACCGAGACGCCCTGCACCTCGCGCAGCGAGGAGGCGAGAAAGACCTCGTTCGCTCCCAGCACGTCGGTGAGCTTGCAGCGCTCGTCCTCGGTCACGGGAACCACGCGCATGATGCGCTCGCGCGTGATCGACGCCAGCACGCCGACGTCCAGCTCGGGCGTGTGGAGGTTGCCGTCGCCGTCGACCCAGAACAGCGTCGACGTCGGCGCCTCGAGCACATCGCCTTCCGGATTCACCCACAGCGCATCGTCGGCACCGTCACGCTGGGCGAGGCGGGTGGAGCGCATGTTGCCGCCGTAGGAGAGCGTCTTCAGCCCGGTCAGCACGATCGTCGGCTGGTAACGCACGCTCGAGAGCTTCAGCCCGTGCTGAAAGTCGGGTATGGGCTCGATGATCGCGATTCGGCGCCCGCCGCGCGACAGCACGAGTCGCAGCGCGGCGTCATGGGCCCCGTGCTCGGAGATCAGCGCCGCGATCTCACGCTCGAAGGCCGGCCGGTCGTACTCGAGGAAGATGCCGGCCGCGGAACGGTCCAGCCGGTCCATGTGGTCCGCCATCCCGAACGGCCTGCCGCCGTAGAGCTTCAGCATCTCGAAGGCGCCGTCGCCGCGCAGGAACCCGTCGTCCGTGATCGAGATCGTCGCCTCGCCGACGGGTGAGATCCGGCCGTCGATCGAGCAGGGCAGCGTGGTGGGGGAGCCGTCCGCCATCGCGGGGCAGCTTAGAGGACGGCCGGGTTCTCGACCACGGTGGCCAGGCCCTGCCCGACCCCGATGCACATCGTCGCCAGGCCGTGCCGCGAGCCGCGGCGGCGCATCTCCCACACCAGCGTGGTCAAGAGGCGCGCTCCGGAGGAACCCAGCGGGTGGCCGAGCGCAATCGCGCCGCCGTTCACGTTCAGCCGCTCACGGTCGATCCCCAGCTCGCCCATGCTGGCGAGCACCTGGGCAGCGAACGCCTCGTTCAGCTCCACGAGGTCGATGTCGGAAACGTCGAGCCCGGCGCGTTCGAGCGCCCGGCGGGTGGCGGGCACCGGGCCGACGCCCATGTACGACGGGTCGACGCCGGCCGCCCCGCTCGACACGAAACGGGCCAGTGGCTCACGGCCCAGCTCGGCTGCACGCTCCTTGGTCGCCAGGACCACACATGCCGAGCCGTCGTTGATCTGCGACGAGTTGCCGGCGGTCACCGTCCCGCCTTCGCGGAACACCGGCCTCAGCTTTGCGAGGCGCTCGAGAGTGGTGTCCGGCCGCGGGCCCTCGTCCGCGTGGACCGTGACGGGGTCGCCCTTCGGCTGTGGGACAGGCACCGGCACGATCTCCTCGTCGAAGCGGCCCGCCTCGACGGCCGCAATCGCGCGCCGGTGACTCTCGAGCGCGAACTCGTCCTGGTCGGCGCGCCCGATCCCATAGCGCTCCGCAACGTTCTCAGCCGTCTCGCCCATCGATTCCGTATGGCCGAGCTCCTCCATGCGCGGGTTCGTGAAGCGCCATCCGATCGTCGTGTCGTGCAGGACCGGGTTGCCGCGCGGGAACGAGCGGTCGGGCTTCGCCGTCACGAGTGGGGCCCGCGTCATCGACTCGACGCCACCGGCCAGCACCAGGTCGGCGTCGCCGCACATCACCTGGCGCGCACCCTGGTTGACCGCCTCCAGGCCCGATGCGCAGAGGCGGTTGACTGTCACGCCGGGCACCTCGACCGGCAGTCCGGCCAGCAGCAGCCCCATGCGTGCGACGTTGCGGTTGTCCTCGCCCGCCTGGTTGGTACATCCCATGTAGACCTCGTCCACCTCGGCAGGCGGCAGGCCGTTGCGCTCAACCGCGGCCGCGATCACGTGAGCGACCAGGTCGTCGGGACGGGCGTTCGCGAGCGCGCCGCCGTAGCGGCCGATCGGCGTGCGCAGCGCGTCGATCACATAGACGTCCCTCACCGGCCAAACCTTACTTTCGCGCGGCGGGCCCGCGGAGCTCCACGGAACCCGGAACAGGATCCGTACCGGGAGCGTACGAGCGCGCCCACACCTCATCCGTTTCCGGGAACTCGTTGACCTCCGGCGCCCGCATCGTGCTCACGATCAGCACGCGGGCGGTCTCCTCTGTGAGGTTGTCCAGGCGATGCGCCCCCGGGAGCCCCGCAGGACAGGCGACGACGTCCCCCGGTTCGAGCATTCGCTCCGCCTCCGCCGTGCGGAGAGTCGGACGACCCGAGAGGACCACGACCATCTCCTCGTTGGCATGGTGGGCGTGAAGCGGGAATGTTGCGCAGCCGGGCGGAAGCTCGAACAGCGACGCCCCGAGCCGCTTCGTGCCTGCCTGACGCCCAAGGCGCGCCCGGCGCCATCTGAAGGGCGGGTCGTCCTGGGCGGCGTCCCATTCCGGCTCATAGACGTTGGTCATGAGCCGAACCTACCCGTTTGGTCCGCCCGCGCCCAGCCGAGGAGCTTGACTGGCGGACGGCAAACCTGCAACATCGGGCGCTGTGGACTCGTTTCCGATCATCGTCGTGGGCGGACTGCTGATCCTGGTGGGATTTCTGGTGCTGCTCGCCCGCCTCTATCCGGGCACGGGGGCCGACCTGCTGGATTGGGGGTCGACCCGGTCCTATGAGCACGAGGTCGAGCTGGAGATGCAGGACGTCGAGCAGATGATCGAGGCCCAGAACGCCTACCGCCGCAAGCGCGGCGAGCGCGAGATCACCGAGGACGAGTTCAGAGAGGACGTCGTCCGCGACGAGGTGCGGCGAATCTCTGAGAGCGGTCCCGAGAGTTGACGAGCTAGGCCTGGGCCGCTGAGGGGCGGACCGCTGCCCGCGCCGTCGCCCGCGCGACCGGCGCATCGAGGAACTCGCGGATCGTGGCCGTGATCCGCCCCGGTAGCTCCAGTTGCGGGTAGTGCCCGCAGTTCTCGAGCACCTCCACACGCGCGTGGGCGACCGTTTCGGCGAAGGCCTCCGCGTGCCCGGCGGGGGCCAGCCTGTCCTCGCGGCCCCACAGCATCAGCACGGGCGCTTCCAACTCGGCGCTGCGGGCCAGCAGGGTGCCGGTGTATCCCGCCATCAGCGCGCGGCCGGTGTCGATCAGGTGCCGCAGCTCCTGCGGGCCGCCGTGCAGGTGCACGAAGTGGTCGATCACCTCACCCATTGCACGCGTGTCGTGTACGAGCCGGTCCTCGAGGAAGCCACGCAGCGCCGCCTTCACGGCCGGTCTGGCGACCGGGTTCGGCAGCTTCAGCAGCGCGGGCCAGTTGATCCATTGGCCCGAGATGGCGTGCCACCACCAGGGGGCGTGGTCACCGAGCCCGGCCGGCGCGATCAGCACCAGCCGCTCCACGCGTGAGGGCTCCTCGAGCGCGAACGTGAGCGCCATCGCGCCACCCATGGAGTGCCCCACCAGCGCGGCGCTTCCGATTCCCAGCTCCTCGAACAGCGCGGGGAAGAACTCCGTGTAGCAGTCGACGAGGTTCTCCTCGAAGGGGGCCGGAGGGTTGCCGGAGCGGCCGAACGGCGGCGTGTCGATCGCGATCACGCGCCGGTTGCGCTGAAGCACAGGCAGCACCCGGCGCCAGCAGTCCGCGGTGTCCCCGTAGCCGTGCAGCAGGACGACCGGGGGCAGCGGCCCGCGAGAGCGCGCGGGCGCGTCGACCACGTAGGTCTCGCAGCCGGCGATGTCGAGCAGCCTCCCGGGCAGGGACGTGCCGGATGCATCGAACAACCCCGGATGTCGCACCGCTCGCGCCAAGAAACCCCTCAGCAGCCTGTATAGCCCATGCGGCAGCGCCACGCTTGAGCGCTGCGGCTAACCTCGTACCGCATGCTTTGTCCAAACTGCATGTCCTCCTACATAGAACCCCTGCCGGACGATGGCGAGGCAGCGGGTCCTCCGGATGAGCCGATTCTGCGCTGCACCGAGTGCGAGTACGCCGCGCCGCGGTCGGAATTCGTGCCGGAGAACTACCGCTAGGGCGGCGGGCGGTCCTCCCGGGCGATCTCCGCGCGAGACCGCGCGTCGTCTGCTTCGATCGAACGTGCCTCGGCCAGCACACGTTCCAGGTCGCTCGGCGGGATCACGACCGCGCCCGATGAGTCGGCGAACACGTATTGGCCCGGGATCACTCCAACGCGGCTCAAAACCACGGGTACGTTGGCCTGAAATGGTGTCACTTCGTCCCCACCCCATCGGGTCGTCTCGCCCGCGCAATAGGCGGCAAAGTCATATCCGGCGAGCTCGTCGAAGTCACGGAGGCGCCCGTCGGTGAGCACACCTGCCAGACCGTGGCGCTGAAGGCGAGAGAGCTTCGTTCCACCACCCATCGACACATCGGTGTAACCGTTGGAGGCCAGCACGAGAACCTTGCCCTCTGGGTCATCACCAACCGCCTCGTAGAAGAGGTTGGCGAGGTTGTAGCGCTCGGGATCAAGCGAAGCCGAACAGCTCGGAAAGTAGGAGATGGTCACCGCGGCACCGAACAGGACCCGACCCGGCGTCGGAGTGACGAGATCCAGCATGTGGCAACGGTGGCGATGGAGCCGCCCCATCGCATCGACCAGATCCGCGCACTTGAGGCCCTCTACGGCCGACGCGTGATCCATCGAGATGAGTGCGTTTCGCTCGGCCGGTCCTCTGGTGTGGCTCATCGGGATCCGCGCAGGATCTCGCGGGCCTCGTCCGCGTCCCGCGGGCTGACCACAATGTCGTGCGCTCCCACGGTCCCGAGTCCGTCACCTGCCCCGGCCCCGCTGTTGGTCAACCGGGGCACGCACTCAATGCCGGCGCTGCGCAGGACCGAGCAGAGCAGCTCGGCCTCGGGCTCGCTACGAGCGACCTCAACCACGACCCAGTCGTCGGAGCGGGTCATCCCGGCTATCCGAAGGTGAACGCGTACGCCTCGGCGCCTGGCTCGAGGAAGTGATCTCCAGCGTCGCTCGCGGACCGCGTCGTGCTCGCGCACGAGCTGGTACAGGCGGCCGTCTCCGGAGCAAGCCGTTCCCTTCCTCGTCGACGTCCACGCCGTGTGACGGGCCCGGCGCCTCGCCGTCGAGGAGCACCCGGAAGGGAATCGGCTCTTGCCCTCCCTGAGACAGCACGAGATGCGCGTCTCGCGCGTGGAACCGGTAGGCGATGCTGCCGCCGGCCTGGTCGAGCACGACATTCTCAGGGCCCGATCGTCCACTCGCCGGCGAGCGCCCACTGGTTCAAGCGCCAGGCCGTGGCCGGCGTCGTCGACGCGGCGCCGTCGGTGACGCGAAGTGCTCGCCGCGCCCGTAGCCGAGATACGCCTCGGGCGTGCGCAGGTGGTCCCAGTCGGCCTCCGCCTCCACGCCGATCCCTTCGACGGAGACGAGCTCGCGCTCGATGCCGAGCAGCCGCTGGATGACGCGCTCCGACTGCTCGTAGCGTCCTTCGCCGAAGTGCTGGTCGCGGATGATGCCGTCGGTGTCGACGAAGTAGAGCGCCGGCCAGTAGTGGTTGTCGAATGCGCTCCAGACCTCGTAGTCGTTGTCCACCGACGACCGGGTAGTCGATCGCTCGCTCCTCCGTCGCCTGCCGCACGCCGTCGATGTCGTGCTCGAACGAGAACTCCGGCGTGTGGACTCCGATCACGACCAAACCGTCGTCTCGGTAGGCCTGCGACCACGCTCGGACGAACGGCTCCTGGCGCAGCCAGTTGATGCACGTCAGCGTCCAGAAGTTCACGAGGACGACGCGATCCGCGCAGCTCGGCGGGGTCCGAGCGGCTCGGAATTGAGCCATGCCGTCCCCCCGCCGAGCGAGGGCATGTGCACCTGTGCGAATACCGACATCTAGCGAACCGGCCGGAACCCCGCGCGCACCTCTTCCGCGAACAGTTGTGGCTGTTCCCAGGCGGCAAAGTGCCCGCCGCGGTCGACCTCGTTGAAGTGGATTAGCTTGGGGTACGCCCTCTCGGTCCAGCTCCTCGGCGCTTGGTACTGCTCGCCGGGAAAGACGCTCACGGCCACCGGAATGGAGACGCCCTTGGCGTTGAAAAAGCCACCCTTGTATTCCCAATAGAGACGAGACGCAGAGACCCCCGTGTTCGTCAGCCAATACAGCGTGATGTTGTCGAGGATCTCGTCACGCGTCAGTTCGCCCGTGGCGCTCGTGGTCCGGTCCAGAGCGGAGGCGACCGCCGCGGCCGGCTGGCCATCAGCATCATTGTGGTCGAGCAGCCAGGCGGCCAGGCCGACGGGTGAGTCCGCGATGCCGTACAAGGTTTGCGGGCGCGCCGCCATGTACCCGGCGTACTCGACCTGCTTGAACGTCCTTTCCAGCTGCCCATAGGCGCGGCGTTCCTCAGCTGAGAGACCGGATGGCGGCGGGTCGCCCGCCAGGAGGGCCTTGTCGACGTCGGCTGGAACGGTGGCGGGCATGTTCGTGTGGATGGCGAGCAGTCCCGCGGGTGCCTGCAACCCCATCTGGTCGACGACGAACGCGCCCCAGTCGCCGCCCTGAGCGACGTAGCTGGTGTAGCCGAGACGCTGCATCAGTTCTGCCCAGGCTCGACCCATGCGCTCCGGGCCCCAGCCGGTGCTCGTCGGCTTGCCCGAGAACCCGTAGCCCGGCATCGACGGAATCACCACATGGAACGCGTCCGCTGCGCTCCCACCGTTCGCCGTCGGATCGGTCAGTCGGTCGATGATCTTCAGCTGCTCGATGATCGAGCCCGGCCATCCGTGATTGACGATGAGCGGCAACGCGTCTTCATGTCGCGAACGAACGTGAATGAAGTGAATGTCGAGCCCATCGATCTCGGTGATGAACTGCGGTAGGGCGTTCAGCTTCGCCTCGCACGTGCGCCAGTCGTACTCCGTCGCCCAATAGCGCGCGAGCTTCTGAATCGTCGCGAGTTGCACGCCTTGCGATTGATCTGCGACGGTCTCCTTCTCGGGCCACTGCGTGGCCGCGATGCGTCGACGGAGGTCCTCCAGGGCCTCATCCGGAATGTCGACGTGGAAGGGGCGGATCTCGATGCCGGTCTCGACGGTGGTGCTCATGACGACCTCCCCTCAGTCACGCAGTGACCTGAATGCGGCTCGCACCTCCTCGGAGAACAGCTCCGGCTCCTCCCAGGCGGCGAAGTGGCCGCCCCTGTCGGCCTCGTTGAAGTAGGCGAGGTCCGGGTAGACCGCCTCGACCCAGCTCCGGGGCGACGCCCAGATCTCGCCGGGGAACGTGGTGAAGCCGACCGGCACGGTGACCGCCGGAGGAGGCTGCCCGCTCGCAAGCGATGCGGCCAGCGCTCGTGCGTCCTCCCAGTAGGACCGGGCCGCCGACGCTGCGGTGCCGGTCAGCCAGTACAGCGTGATGTTGTCGACGATGTGGTCTCGGGTGAGATTGCCCACGGGCTCGCCCGTCGACGAACGCGCGCGAGATCTTGTAGTAGCTGTCCGTGTCGTGATCGAGCAGCCAGGCCGCCAGCCCGACGGGTGAATCCAGCAGGGAGTAGCCGATCGTCTGCGGCCGCGTTGCCATCTCGAGGAAGTAGCCGAAGCCGTCTTCCCTGAACGTCGCGACCGCCGCGGCCGCTGCGCGTTCCTGTTCGGATTCCTTGGGCAGTTGATCGCCGATCGCGAGCACCGCCGTGAGCAGGTTCAGGTGGTAGCCGGCCAAACCCTCGACCGCCTGGCGACCCATCAGGTCCGTGACGAGGGCACCCACGTCGCCGCCCTGGGCGACGTAGCGGGTGTAGCCGAGGCGGTGCATCAGCTCCGCCCACGCGCGTCCGGTGCGGGCGGCGTCCCAGCCGAGCTCGGTCGGCTCGCTGGAGAATCCGTAACCGGGCAATGACGGCAGCACCAGGTGGAAGGCGTCCTCGGCGCTGACCGCCGTGCGCGGTCGGGTCCGTGAGCGGGCCGACGACTTCGAGCATTTCGATGACCGAGCCGGGCCAGCCGTGCGTCATGATCAGCGGCATCGCGTTCTCGTGAGGCGACCTCACGTGGATGAAGTGGATCTCGACCCCGTCGATCTCGGTCGTGAACTGCGGCAGCGCGTTGAGCTTCGCCTCGGCCTTGCGCCAGTCGTAGTCGGTGGCCCAGTAGCGCGCGAGCTCCTGTAGCGTCGCCAGCTGAACGCCCTGCGACCGATCTGCGACGAGTTCCTTGCTGGGCCACCGCGTGGCCGCGATGATTTGGCGGAGGTCGTCCAGTTCCTCTTCCGGAGTGTCAACACGGAAGGCGCGGATTGCCTGGCCATCGACACCATCGGTTGCGGTTGTGCCTTGCGGGGTTCGAACGGACATATCGCGCTCCTGACAGTCGATTCGCGGGGCCGTCAAGCGTCCCGCGGCCAGGTCTTGTGCGCAATAGCGCTGGCATGCGTGTCGCGGTGGTATGCGCCTCCGTGGCAGCGGTAGAGGGAAGGTCCGGGGCCAACGGGGAAACCTGCTAAACGTGGTAGGAAATAGGGTAATTCGCTTTCCCGCACAGCACCTAGGAGATGGCCATGGCCGATTACGCGAAGGACGTTCTGGTTGACACGCAGTGGGTCGAGGACCACCTCGATGACGACTCGATCCGGATCGTCGAGGTGGACGAGAATCCGGCGCTGTATGCGGAGGCCCACATCCCCGGCGCGATCGGCTTCGACTGGCAGAAGGACCTCCAGGACCAGGTGAAGCGCGACTTTCTCGGGCCCGAGGACTTCGGCAAGCTGTTCGGCTCGAATGGCGTGTCGAACGACCACACGGTCGTCCTCTACGGTGACCGCAACAACTGGTTCGCGGCCTACACGTACTGGTACCTGAAGTACTACGGGCACGACCGGGTGCTGCTCATGAACGGCCCGCGCGAGAAGTGGATCGAGGAGGGCCGGCCGACCTCCAGCGACGCCCCGTCGCATCCGGCTGCGACCTTCGAGGCGGGTGAACCCGACCGGTCGATCAGAGCGATGCGTGACGAGATGCTGAAACTGGTGGGAACCGACACGCGCCTGGTGGACGTGCGCTCGCCGCAGGAGTTCTCCGGCCAGCTGATCGCGATGGCCGGCTACGAGCAGGAGGGTGCACAGCGTGCGGGCCACATACCGGGAGCGATCAGCGTGCCGTGGGCCCAGGCCGTGCAGGAGGACGGCACGTTCAAGTCCGCAGACCAGCTACGCGAGCTGTACGAGAGCAAGGGCGCGCTCGACGGCAACGACATCGTGGCGTATTGCCGCATCGGCGAGCGCTCGGCGCACACCTGGTTCGTGCTGCACGAGCTGCTCGGTCAGGACAACGTGCGCAACTACGATGGGTCGTGGACCGAGTGGGGGAACATGGTTGCCGTTCCGGTGGAGAAGGACATATAGGTTCGCAGTTCGCAGTCGAGCAGTCGGCAGTCTAAAGGATCGGACGTAGTCGCTCCAGCAGCGTGCCGAGGATCCGGGCGGTTGCGCCCCAGATGAGGTGGCCGCCGACCGTGTAGGTGTCGGTCTTGATCGGCACGCCGCGGCGGATCAGGCGCTTGCGCTCGAATCCATCGATCAGGTCGGGCAAGGCCAGCTCGACCACCTGGTCGACCTCGAGCGGGTTCGGCCGAAAGGCGTTCTTCGAGCCGGTCAGGCCCACGAACGGATACACGGCGTAGTTGGTCACGATCGTGCCGGTGGGGGGCAGCGCGCCGACGACCTGCACCTGCTCGCGCGCAAGGCCGATCTCCTCCTCCGCCTCGCGCAGCGCGGTGTCGCGCAGATCCTCGCCGTCGTCCATGCGCCCGCCCGGGAACGAGATCTCACCCGCATGGCGACGCATGTCCGCGGGGCGTTTAGTGAACACGGCGTGGAGCTTGCCGCCCTCCTCGTAGAGCGGGACGAGCACCGCCGCCTTCACCGACCCGGGCGCGCGCATCGTGACGGTCTCGGCCGGGTCGAGCAGCAGCCCGCCCATCCGGGTCGCATAGTCGTTTGAATCTGGCACGGCGTTGCGAATATATGGACATGGACGCCCTGTTGATCGTCGACTTCCAAAACGACTTCACGCCCGGCGGTGCGCTGCCGGTGCCGGGCGGTGACGAGATCGGCCCTGCGCTGAACGCAATCGCGGATCGCTTCGACCTCGTGGTGGCGACCCGCGACTGGCATCCGCCCGACCACGGCTCGTTCGCCGGCGCCGAGGTCGATCCGGCGAAGTGGGAGGGCATCGACCCGCCGGGGATCTGGCCGCCGCACTGCATCCAGGACACGCCCGGCGCCGAGCTGCACCCTTCGCTCGACCGCACGCAGGTCGATGTGATCGTCGACAAGGCGCAGGACCCGAACACGCAGGGGTACTCGAGCTTTCACGGCGGCAACCTCGCGGACGTGCTGCGCGAGCGGGGCGTCACCCGCGTGTTCGTGGCGGGGCTGGCGACCGACTACTGCGTGAAGAACACGGTGCTCGACGCGCGCCGCCTGGGCCTCGAGGTGACCGTCGTCGAGGACGCCGTGCGCGGGATCGACGTTGAGCCTGGCGACACCGACCGCGCGCTCGAGGAGATGCGGGTCGCCGGGCGCCGGCTTCACGACGTCTGAGGAGCTGCTGGCGGAAAGGTCGCCGGCCTAGACGCGTGGCTGCTCGGCTGGCCCGCCGGATTCCGCCAGCTGCACTGACTTTGGGTTGCTATGCGACCCTCAAGTCAGGACAACGGGAAGGGTGGACGCACGGCTTTCAGCTCCGTGTCACACGTATCTACCGGGCTTCGCCGTCTTTAACCAATGCATGACTTCCTCGGAGGCGAGATGAGTCTTGAGGCACCGAGCGGTGTTGAGGTCCTTCGCATAGCAAGTCCAGGACAGGTCTCTGAAGCTCAACGACTGGATCCACGACGGCTATCTGGAGGATGCGCTTCGGTTCTCGGCACAGTCTGCTCGGGCGGTGATCCCGTTCGCCCAAGAGAGTGGCTGGGGTTCTCTGCATCCCTCGATGCCCGACCCGGTACTTGTGAAGACCACGCTCTTCGCGCGGCACTACCACGTTCCGTTGACTCGCTGCTACGTCGTCGTGGAACATGCCCAGTCACGTTCAGACCGACATCGAGTGGGGCAACCCAGGCGTTCTCGAGGCTGACGTTCTCCGGGTCCGACGTTCCGACTTATGGTCGGGTTCCCACTCCGCAGCCGTCTCGGTTCGCGTGACCGACCTCGACATCCGCCTCGTCGTGTCATGCTGACCGTTCTGAAGTCCTGCACCGGAAAGTGCTCAGGGGGTGGCCTGTTGAATCCGACCGGCGCCTCACCCCATGCCACGGACCCTTGAGGTACCGATTACCCGAGATGCAGGAATGCGGCGACTTAGGTGACTCTCTGCTTCTTCGACCGCGACGCCATCCACTCGTCGTGGGGCGGCACCTGCTCGCCCACCACGTAGAGAAAGTAGTACGCGCCGAAATCGCCCAGGAAGCTGAAGTGGCGGCGCAGGTCGGCGACCGTCTCCTCGAACCCGCCGTGCGAACGCAGGTATTTCCGGAAGTCGCCGCCGTGCTCCTCGGCCAGCGCCTGCATCTCGACCGCGTTGTCGATCGTCGCCTCGATCTTCCTGCGGTTGCGGATGATGCCGGGGTCCTGCGCGAGCCGGTCGACCTCGGCGGGCCCGAACCGCGCGATCTTCTCGGGGTCGAAACCCTCGAACGCCTTCTGGAACCCGTCCCACTTCGCCTCGACCACGCTCCAGCTCATGCCGGACTGGAACACGGCCTTGGACATCACCTCGAGGTAGTCGGCGAGGCCCTTCGGCTTGATCTGCTTCGGTGCCTGCTGAGGCTCGGGCATCTAGGCGAGCATCCTCTCAGGCGCCGTGAGGTGGCGAACCCCCGGCCCCATACGGATACCACCACTCCTTCGGGGCGATCTCCGTCTCGATGTGGACGTGCTTGGTCTCCTGGAACGCCTCCAGCCCCTCCTCGCCGAGCTCCCGACCGAGGCCCGACTGCTTCATCCCTCCGAACGGCCCCGCGTCGTTGTCGGTCAGCGGATCGTTGAACCACACCGTCCCCGCCTTGATCTCACGCATGCAACGCACGACCGTCTTCAGGTCGCGCGTGTAAACGTTGCAGCCGAGGCCGTAGCGGGTCGCGTTCGCAAGCTCGATCGCCTCGTCCAGGCTCGCCACCGGCACGATCGGCGCAACCGGGCCGAAGGTCTCCTCCCGCAGCAGCTCCGTGTCGGCCGGCGCCCCGGTCACGACCGCGGGGGAGAAGAAGTGCCCCGGCCCGCCGGACGACGTCCCGCCGGTCACCAGCGCCGCGCCCGCGGCGACCGCCCGCTCCACCTGGTCCGCGACCTTCTCGCGCTGCCGCGCCGAGACCATCGGGCCGATGTCGGTGTCCGGGTCGAGCGGGTCGCCGAGCACCAGCGACTCCGTGTAGTCGACGAACTCCCGCAGGTAGTCGTCGTACACGTCGCGCATCACGTAGAAGCGCTCCGCCGAGGTGCACACCTGGCCGGCGTTCAGGTACGCCGCCCAGGCGCCGCCCTTCGCCGCCACCTCGATCCCGTCGGCGACGTCGGAGCACACGATGAACGGGTCCTTGCCGCCCATCTCGAGGTTGGCGCGCGCGACGCGCTGCGCGCAGGCGACCGCCACGCGCTTGCCGGTCTCGACCGAGCCGGTGAACGCCACGCAGTCGACGCGTTCGTCGTGGGTGATCGCCTCCCCGACGTCGCCCGCACCGGCGATCAGGTTCACGACGCCCGCGGGGAGGTGGTCGAAGCAGCTCGCGAGCATCAGGGTCGACAGCGGCGTCAGCTCGGAGGGCTTGCAGACCGTGGTGTTGCCCGCGGCCAGCGCCGGCGCGAGCTTCCACGACAGCAGCAGCAACGGGTAGTTCCAGGGCACGATGCAGCCCACCACGCCCACCGGCTCCTTCAACACCAGCGCGAGCTGCGTCGCCTCGATCGAGGGGATCACGCGGCCCGCGCTGTTGCGGCCGATCTCCGCGTAGTAGTCGAACGCGGCCGCCGTCCATCCGACCTCGTCGGAGTTCTCCAGCAGCGGCTTGCCGCCCTCGAGGGTCATCACGCGCGCCAGCTCGTCCGTGCGCGCCCGCAGCCGCGCGGCCACCTCGTGCAGCATCTCGCCGCGCTCGATCGCGGGGGTGCGGGCCCATTCGCGGGCGGCCTCGGCCGCCGCCGCCACGGCGGCGTCCACCTGCTCGGCGGAGGGAAGCGCAACGGTGGCGATCGTCTCCTCCGTATAGGGGTTCTCGACCTCCAGCGGAGGTCCGTCCCCGGCGACCTGCTCGCCGCCGATCAGCAGCCGCGTCTCGAACTCAGACACGCTCGATCCGATCGGTGATCTCGACGTCGCCGAGCAGCACGCGATGCACCGGGCACTTGGCCGCGATCACGCGCAGTGCGTCGGCCTGCTCGTCGGAGAGGGCGGCGGGAAGCTTCAGCAACACGTCGAAGCGCGACGTGGCCTTCGGGTCGAGCTCGTAGTCCACGTCGACCTGCAGCCCGCTCAAGTCCCATTCCTTGCGGTTCGCGTACATCTCCATCGTGACCGCGGTGCAGGTGGCAAGGCTCATCGCCAGCAGCGCCGTCGGGCGGGGGCCGGTGTCGGCGCCGCCCTTCTCGACGGGCTCGTCGACGATCAGTGTGTGGTGCTCGAACGTGACTGTGTGCGCATAGCCCTTACGGAGCCGGGCGCTGACCTTCATGTGGCCTCCGCGGACGAACGCCCCCGGCCCTCGAACAGTTCGGGCTCGGGCACGTCCGCGAAGCGGGCCATCGCGAACAGGAGGTCCGATGCCCTGTTCACGTACTTGACGACGGCCGTGTCGCCCAGGTCCTCCGACTCGGCCAGTGCCACGATCCGGCGCTCCGCGCGACGCAGCACGGACCGCGCGACGTCGAGCTGGGCCGACAGCTGCGTGCCGCCGGGGATCACGAACTTCGGCGGTAGGTCGACCTCGGCCATGTACCCGTCGATCGCCTGCTCGAGCCACGTCACCATCCCGTCGTCGAGCCGGCTCACGCCGGCCTCCAGGCGTCCGCGAGCCTCCGGGGCGGTTGCGAGCTCGGCCCCCGCGACGAACAGGTCGTCCTGGAGGTGCAGGATGTCGCCCCGCAGGCGGTCTTCGGTCGCGAGCGCGCGTGCGAGCCCGAGCGCGGACGCGGCTTCGTCGAGCGACCCGTACGCCTCGGTGCGGGCGTCGCTCTTGGCGACCCGACCGCCGTACCACAGCGAGGTCGTGCCGTCGTCGCCCTTGCGCGTGTAGATCTTCATTGCGCCCGTAAAGTACCGTGCGGCGAACAGGATGAGATTCGGCATCTTCTACGAGCACCAAATGCCCCGGCCCTGGCCGGAGGACGCCGAGGAGAAGCTGCTCACGGACGCGCTCGACCAGGTGCAGCTCGCCGACAGCGTCGGCATCGACTATGTGTGGGAGGTCGAGCACCACTTCCTCGAGGAGTACTCGCACTCGAGCGCGCCCGAGGTGTTCCTCGCCGCGGCCAGCCAGCGCACCAAGCAGATCCGCCTCGGGCACGGCATCGTGCAGATCCCGCCCGGCTTCAACCATCCCGCGCGGGTGGCCGAACGGGTCGCGACCCTTGACCTGATCTCCGGTGGCCGGGTCGAGTTCGGCACGGGCGAGTCCAGCTCGCAGGCGGAGCTGGGCGCATTCGGCGTCGACCGCGAGACCAAGCGCGACCAGTGGGAAGAGGCGCTCGACGTGATCACGCGCATGTTCGTGGAGCAGCCCTTCCAGGGCTACGACGGCCGCTTCATCTCGATGCCGCCACGCTCAGTGGTGCCGAAGCCGAAGCAGAAGCCGCACCCGCCGCTGTGGGTCGCCTGCTCGCGGCGCGAGACGATCCTGCTCGCCGCGCGCCGGGGCATCGGCGCGCTCACGTTCGCCTTCATCGACCCCGAGGAGGCGAAGGAGTGGGTGGACGAGTACTACGGGCTGATCGAGTCCGACGAATGCGTGCCGGCCGGCTTCGCCGTAAATCCGAACCTCGCCGTCGTGCTGCCGATGATGCTGCACGAGGACGAGGCGACCGCGATCGAGCGTGGCATCGACGGAGCGCACTTCTTCGGTTATTCGCTGGCCCACTACTACGTGTTCGGCGACCACCGCCCCGGCATCACGAACGTCTGGGACGAGTTCCAGGCCAAGCGGGCCGAGTACGGGTTCGCGCGGGAGATCATCAATGCCGACGACGGGCCGCTCGGGGTGAAGATCCTCCAGCAGGGCCTCGGCTCGCTGCGCGGTGCGATCGGCACCCCGGAGCAGGTGGTGGAGCTGGTCCAGCGCTACGAGGCCGTCGGCGTGGACCAGGTGATCTTCGTGCAGCAGGCGGGCCCGAACAAGCACGAGCACATCTGCGAGTCGCTGGAGCTGTTCGGCACCAAGGTGCTGCCCCACTTCGTCGACGGGCGCGAGGAGCGCGAGGCCGCGAAGCGCGAGCGGCTGGCCCCGGCCGTGGAGCGCGCGCTCGCGCGGCGACCGCCGCCGCGGACGCCCGATCCCGGCTACGTGATCACGCCTCGCGGTGAGCCGCGGCCGGCGCAGGTGATCGCGGCCGCTCACCGGGTGGAGTCGAACGGCGCTCCGAACGGAGGCCGGCACTGGCTCAGGGACAGGCTCCAGCATGCCGGCGAGTCCGCGTTCGCGGCCTTCGTGCGCGGCCGCACCGACGCCCAGCTCGAGCGCACGGTCGGGTCGAATGCGGGCCTGCGCGTGATCTTCAAGGCGATGGAGCGCTCCTTCGTGCCGGCGAAGGCGAACGGCTTCTCGGGCGCGTTTCAATACGAGTTGACCGGCCGCAACGGTGACCGGAACTGGATGGTGCGGATCGAGGAGGGCAAGCGCGCGGTCGCCGAGCCGGGGCGCGCCAGCGACCCGGGTGTCACATTCCGCACGTCGGTGCCGACCTTCGCGCGGATCGCGTCCGGGGAGATCCACCCGGCCAAGGCGATGCTCGAGGGCGAGCTCGAGATCCACGGCAACTTCGAGCTGGCGGCGCGCCTGGGCGAGATGTTCGGCCAGAGCGACTGCCGCTTAGCCCGCCTCTAGTCGAGCGGGTTGAACAGCAGCCCGGAGAGGAGCTTCGGGTAGAAGTAGGTCGACTTCGGCGGCATCGTCTCGCCCGCCTCGGCCACCGCCTCGACCTGCTCGATCGGCGTCGGGCGCAGCAGGAACGCCAGCTCGTAGTCACCTGTCCCGAGCAGCTCGCGCGCCTGGTCGAGATCCCGGGCGTAGGCGAGCCCGCGCTGGTGTGAGATGTCGTCCTCGGTCAGCCCGAGCGTGTCCTCCAGCACGAGCTTCTCGAGCACGGCCGTGTCGAGGCTGCGATAGCTCGGGGAGTGGTCTGCCAGCGCCCGGTCGACGGCCTCGGGAGATCCGAGACGCAGGCGCAGCGAGCGCCCGTCCTGGTCGAGGTATCCGTACGTGGGCGCTCCGCCGTTGGCGTCCTCCGGCACGACGCGGTCCGGGTCGATCTCGTCGATCTCGAACTCGCGCTGCAGCTCCTCTTCCAGCCGGGCGCGGCGGTCGTCCTCGAGGCGTCCCACGAGCCGGTGCGTCGGGAACACGGTCAGGCCCGGGTCCGACATCGACACCAAACACATCAGCACGTAGCGGTGATCGCCCTCGCCGCCCACCTCGTCGGCATACGTGCGGGCGGTCTCGTAGCGGTGGTGGCCGTCGGCGATCAGCAGCTCACGGTCCGCCATCGCGTCCTGCACACGGTCGATCACCTCCGGATCGGTCACACGCCACATGCGATGCACGGTGCCGTCGTCGTCGGTCACCTCGCCCCACGGTTCGCCCTCGAGCGCCGGCGCGAGCGCGCTCCACGCCGCCCCCGCGGGGTCGCGGTAGAGCGAGAAGATCGGCGAGAGGTTCGCGCGCGTGGCGCGCATCAACTCCAGGCGGTCCTGCTTCGCCGCCGGGTGCGTGCGCTCGTGCGGGCGGATCAGGCCCGGCCCGTAGTCGGTCACCCGCACGCGGGAGAAGAACCCGCGTCGCGTGTGGCGATCCCCGCCGGGCGCCGTGTAGGCCTGCTCCAGCGCCCACAGCGCCGGCTCCGAGTCGCGGCGCAAGATGCCCTCCGCCTGCCAGCGCTCCCACAGCTCGCCCGCATGACGGTATGGGTCGTCGCCCACGGGAAGGTCGATCTCGACCACGTTGTGCGGAGAGCGCGCCACGAGCTCGCGCCGCAGCATCTGGTCGATCACGTCGTAGGGAGGAGCTGTGACGCGGTCGAGTGGTCCCGCCGCGGTGGTGTCGTAATGGACTGCTCTGAGCGGCTGGATCTCTGCCATCGGGCCGCGCAAGTTACAGGATGGCGTTTGCCGACTGGCCTCAGTAAACCTTAAGTCATTAACGCACTCCTGACGATGAATGGGGGATGAGCTCTCCCACAGTGGCGGACGGCCCACGGCGGCCTGCCGCCGACACCATCCAGGAGGGCGTGTTCGCGGCACTCGCCGGGGCGGTGCTGTTCGCGGCGGGTGCGACCCTGGCCCTGGTCGCTATCGCGCTGCCGCATCCGGATGCGGTCGACGAGCGAGGCATCGTTTTCACGGCTACGGGCGCCTATGCCGTCGCGGCCATCCTGTGGGCTCGCCGGAATCGAGTCTTGATGCTCGACCTGCGCCTGGCCAACATTTGCGGCACCGCGCTGGTCTCGTGCTGCGTGCTCTTCACGGCGTCGAAGCCCAGCCCCTATGCGCTGCTGTACATCTGGGTCGGGCTCTACGGCTTCTACTTCGTCTCGCTGCGCTGGGGCGTCTTCCAGTCCGCGCTGATCGGCGCCGCTTATACGGTCGTGCCCCCGCAAGATCCCATGGGATCGGCGCTGGTCACGGGGACCGTGCTCGTGAGCGGCGTCCTGGTGGCAATCCTGCGCGATCGCCTGACGGCGGCGCTCAGCAGCGAGCGCCGTTCTGCGGCGGAGGTGAGGTCGTCCCTGTCGGTGCTCGAGGCAACCCTCGAGTCGACGGCCGATGGGATCCTGGTGGTAGATGCCGCGGGCCGGATGGTTCGCCTGAATCAGAAGTTCATCGAGATGTGGCGCATTCCCGACCACATCGTCGAATCGAGAGATGACGGTCTCGCGATCGAGTACGTCCTGGAGCAACTGGCCGCGCCCGAGCAGTTCCAGAAGAAGCTCGCGGACCTCTACGCCGATCCCACCACGGAGAGCTACGACATCCTCGAGTTCAAGGACGGCCGCGTGTTCGAACGCTATTCCAAGCCGCAGCGATCCGGGGAGGAGGTGGTCGGAAGGGTCTGGAGCTTCCGGGACATCACCGATCGGGACCGCTTCGAGTCCGAGCTGCTCTATCTGGCCGACCACGACGTCCTCACCGGACTCTTCAACCGGCGCCGGTTCGAGCAGGACGTTGCCCGGCAGGTCGCGTATGCGGCTCGCTACGGCACCGGAGGCGCCGTGCTCCTGCTGGACCTCGACGACTTCAAGGACGTCAACGACACCCTCGGTCACCGGGCGGGAGACCAGCTGCTGAACGAGGTCGCCCGCCTGCTCTCGGAGAGGCTGCGCAGCACGGACGTCGTTGCGCGCCTCGGGGGAGACGAGTTCGCACTGTTGCTACCGGAGGCGGACGAGGCAGACGCTCGCGTGACCGCGGAGGCGGTGCTCGATGCCATTCGCCGTCACAGGTCTTCGTTCCGCGACCGTCACGTGCGGGTGACCGCCAGCGTTGGCATCGCGCTCGTCAACGATGTCGACGACGGCGGAGAGGACGAGCCGCTGGGCCGGGCCGACGTGGCGATGTATGAGGCGAAGGAGTCCGGGCGTGACAGGTGCGCGGTCTACGTGTCGCAGGCCCACCGGGAGAGCGTGGAGGCCAGACTGACGATGATCGACCGCATCCGTGGAGCGCTCGAGAACGACCTGCTGCGGATCTACTGCCAGCCGATCCTGGACCTACGGACCGACAGGGTGTCTCAATACGAGCTGTTGCTGCGTATGGAGGAGGAGGACGGGCAGATACTCCTCCCCAGGGCTTTTCTCGGAACCGCAGAGCGGTACGGCTTGATGAACGACATCGACCGCTGGGTCGTGAATCAGGCGATCGCGCTGGTGGCCGACCGGCAGGAGCAGGGGGACCGACTGCAGCTGGAGGTGAATCTGTCGGCGAAGTCACTCGGCGATCCGCGGTTCCCGGATTGGGTCGAGCAACGGCTGGCCGGATCGGGGATCGACGCGAGCTGTCTGATCTTCGAGATCACCGAGACGGCAGCCATCGCGAACATGGACGAGGCCAAGAATTTCGTCAACAGACTGACGCGCCTGGGCTGCAGGTTCGCGCTCGATGACTTCGGCGCCGGCTTTGGCTCGTTCCATTACGTCAAGTACCTGCCGATCGACTACGTGAAGATCGACGGCGACTTCGTTCGCAACGTCACGCAGAGCAGCACCGACCAGTCGGTTGTGCAGGCGATCGTCCAGCTCGCTCGCGGTCTGGGAAAGAAGACGATCGCGGAGTTCGTCGGCGACGACAGCACCATCCTTCTGCTGCGTGAATACGGGGTGGACTATGTGCAGGGCTACCACGTGGGCAGGCCCAGGCCGGTCCAGGAAGTGCTGTCGCCGGTCCCGGCACCGATAGCCTGATCCGCCGTGAGCGCGCCCACGCCTGTTCGCGGGCTGTTCGAGACGCATCTGACCGTGCGCGACGTGCCGCGCTCGGTTGCGTTCTACCGGGACGTCGTCGGGCTGCCCGTGGCGTTGGAGCTTCCCGAACGCGACGCCGCCTTCCTGTGGATCGGCGGGCGCGGTCGTTCGATGCTCGGGCTGTGGGGGATCGGGTCGGCGGTGAACACCATGACGCTGCACATTGCGTTCGAGGTCGCGCTTGACGACGTACGCGCGGCGCCGGAGCGACTCCGCGCCCAGGACGTCACGCCGCTGTCGTTCTTCGGCGCCGAGACGGACGAGCCCGACGTGCTCGCGTGGATGCCGGCCGCCGCCGTGTACTTCGAGGATCCCGACGGTCACCTACTCGAGTATCTGGCGATGCTCGACGA
>CAVSXO010000044.1:0-46814 GCA_963731895.1 uncultured Solirubrobacterales bacterium | reverse complement strand
CAGAGGAACCGCGCTGAGACGCTCCGCGAGCTCGCGCTTCTTCGCCATGGCTGCATCCTCCTCTGCGCATGGGGCGACAGCAACTGTCGCGCCCGCGAAGCAGTCGCTAACGTGACCCGATCGGAACGCCAGACGCGAACGCACGGGGTCGCTCGCCGGCTTCGCCTCGAGGCTGACGCCGCGGGATGCGCACGCTCGCACGCTTCGTAGTCCGCCGCCGACACTGGATTCTCGGCGGGACCGTCCTCTTTCTCGTCGGGGCGGGGATCTTCGGAGGCTCGGTCGCTTCCCACTTGTCGGTCGGCGGGTTCGAGGACCCCGGCACGGAGTCCGCGACCACCGCCAAGGTGCTTCTCGACCGCTTCGGCGTCGGGGAGTCGGACTTCGTCCTGCTCGTGACCGCTCCCCGCGGAGGTGTCGATTCCCCGGCAGTCGCGCGCCTGGCCGGAGCTTGACGGACGAGTTGGCGGCCGAGCCGCACGTCGTCCAAGCGGCGTCCTACTGGAGCCTGGGCAACGCCCCGCCCCTGCGCAGCACGGACGGATCCCAAGCGCTCGTGCTTCGCGCGCCTCGCGGGAGACGAGGACGAGGCCCGGTCCGCCGCGGAAGAGCTCTCTCCGCGGTATACCGCGACGGGCGTGAGATCACGGTCACCGTCGGCGGCGCCGCTGAGGTGTTCCGCCATCTCCGAGCAGGCCGAGGCGGACCTGCGCCGGGCCGAGGTCCTCACGCCGCCCGCTGGTCGCATCGCTCCTCGTGGTGTTCGGCAGCCTCGTGGCGGCCTCGCTGCCCTGGTGGTGGCCGCGCCTCGCCGTCTCGGCACCTTCCTCGTGCTCACGCTCTTCAGCCAGCCGTCACCGACGTCTCGATCTTCGCCCTCAACCTGACGACCGCCCTCGGTCTCGGCCTCGCCATCGACTACAGCCTGTTCGTGGTCTCCCGCTACCGCGAGGAGCTCGCCGCCGGGCGCGCCGACGAGCGGCGCCGTCTCGCGGACCATGCAGACCGCCGGCCGCACGGTCGCGTTCAGCGCCGCGACCGTCGCCGTCTCGCTGGCGCGCTCGCTGGTCTTCCCGATCGCCTACCTCCGGTCGTTCGCCTACGCCGGCGTCGGCGGTGGTGCTCGCTCGCCGGCGCTCAGCGCCGTCGTGGTGCTCCCCGCCCTCCTCGCCGTGCTCGGGCCCCGCGTCGACGGCTGGCGCTCTGCGCCAGCGCCGGCCGGATCCGACGAGCGCGGGCTTCTGGCACCGCGTGGCGACCACGCGTCATGCGCCGGCCGGTGCCCGTCACCGTCGCCGTCGTCGGCGCTGCTCGTCGCTGCTCGGCCCGCCGTTCCTGCGGATCGAGCTCGGGCTGCCCGACGACCGAGTGCTGCCACCCGACGACGCACCGGTGCGCGAGGTCAAGGACGAGCTCCGCGAGAACTTCACCACCCGACGAGGCCGGCGCGCTGGCCGTGGTCGCCGACGCATGCGACGGCCGCCATCACGCGCCGAGGAGATCGACCGACTACGCCACTCGGCTGTCCCAGCTCGACGGCGTGGCCCGGGTCGACGCCGCTCACCGGCTCCTACATCGACGGCGACGCAAGCTCGCCGGCCACGAGCTGCTCGGAGCGCTTCCGCGACGACGGGAGCCACCTGGTTCTCGGTGGTCCCGGCGGTCGAGCCGCTCTCCGCCGCGGGCGAAGCGCTGGTCGATGCCGTGCGCGACCGTCCCGGCGCCCTTCGACGTCGCTGGTCGCCGGGCCGTCCGCCGAGCTGGTCGACGCCAAGGACGCCTCTTCACCCGCCTTCCGCTCGCCCTCGGCATCATCGCCGTGCTCACCTTCGTCCTGCTGTTCCTCATGGTGGGCAGCGTGCTCGTCCCGCTCAAGGCGCTGGTGCTGAACCTCCTCAGCCTCACCGCCACCTTCGGCGCGATGGTGTGGGTGTTCCAGGAGGGCCACCTCGCCGGGTCCCCTCGACTTCACCGCCGACCGGCGTCATCGACGTCTTCACCCCGATCCTGATGTTCTGCGTCGCCTTCGGGCTCTCGATGGACTACGAGGTCTTCCTCCTCTCCCGGATCAAGGAGGAGTACGACCTGACGGGCGAGAACCGCGAGGCGGTTGCCGTGGGGCTCCAGCGAACCGGTCGGATCGTGACCGCGGCCGCCGTGCTCCTTGCGCTCGTGTTCGTCGCCTTCGCCACCTCGGAGGTCGCGATCGTCAAGCTGTTCGGCCTCGGGCTGGCGCTCGCCGTCCTCATCGACGCCTTCCTGATCCGCGCCACGCTCGTCCCCGCCTTCATGCGACTGGCCGGACGGGCCAACTGGTGGGCGCCGCGTGCCCTGAGGCGTTGGCACCTGCGTTGGGGTCTGTGGGAGACGGAGCCGGTCGGCATCCTCGACGACGCCTTCGACGAACAGCGACCGCGCGCGGCCGCCGATCCCGACTAGACCGGATCCTCCGGTTGACCGGTCCGGAGAACTGAGTCGGGGGCTGGCGGCAAAGTAGGTGGCTCGTGATCGCCAGCAGGAGAGCCGTTCAGTGCTTCGCCAGTGGGAGCTGCACAAGCGCGACACGCCGAGGGACTCGTCGGTCAGCAGTCGCCGCGCCAGGGCCATGGGGAGCTGGTCGACGGGCCGCACCGCAACGTCAACGCCGTCGTCGATGAAGGTCGCGTAGGCGAGCTCGTCGAGCGGACGGTCAACCCGGTTCGGGAACAGGGCGTCAACCAAGGATTCGGCATCGGTCGCCGGTGCCGGCCGACCGCTCTGGGTCATGCCGTGACGCTCCCCGCGGGCCGTTGCGGCACGGATGTGGCACGCAGCGGAAAAACAGAGCTGCGACGGAGGGATCGAGCGCCTCGGAATCTGCGCCCGCCCTGCACATTCATTCAGTGGAGGTGATGGGACTTGAACCCACGACTTCTACGTTGCGAATGTCATCCGCCAAGACAACGACGAACACGGCTGAACCGTTATGGCTGGTGAGCGGGTCGGACCCATCCAAGTTGGCCTCGAGCTTGATGCCCCGGGTCCCGCTTTCCTGTACTGCAGCCCAACCAATGATGCGCACTGTGCGCGTGGCCGGGATGGGACCCATCTCAAAGCCGTCGAGCTTGATGCCCCGGGTCCCGCTTCCTGTACTGCAGCCCAACCAATGATGCGCACTGTGCCGCGTGGCCGGGACGGGACCCATCTCGAAGCCGTCGAGCTTGATGCCCCCGGGTCGCTGATTCCTGTACTGCCGGCGCAGCCAATGTTGCGAGCTGTCCGCGTGGCCGGGATGGGACCCATCTCAGAAGCCGTCGAGCTTGATGCCCCGGGGCCCGGTTCCTGTACTGCAGCGCAGCGCAATGATGCGCAACTGTCCGCGTGGCCGGATGGATCCAGGAGTGCCGGACGGTCGGACGCTCCGGACGATCCTTGGCACTGTTCCTCGGTCCGCTTCCTGTACTGCGGCGCCGGCCAATGTTGCGAGCTGTCCGTGTGGCCGGGACGGGACCCGTCCCGAGGAGCGGGAGCTTGATGCCCCGGGGGGCCCCGCAGTTCCTGTACTGCAGCGCAGCCAATGATGCGAGCTGTCCGCGTGGCCGGGATGGGACCCTCGAAGTCGGCGGTGAGCTTGATGCCCCCGGGGCCCGCTTCCTGTACTGCGGCGCAGCCAATGTTGCGCGCTGTCCGCGTGGCCGGATGGGACCCATCTCGAAGCCGTCGAGCTTGATGCCCCGGGGCCCCGCTTCCTGTACTGCAGCGCAGCCAATGGTGCGAGCTGTCCGCGTGACCGGGGATGGGACCCATCTAGAAGCCGTCGAGCTTAAGGGCGGGGTCCCGCTTCCTGTACTGCCGTGCATCCAATGATGCGAACTGTCCGCGTGACTGGATGGGACCCATCTCGAAGCCGTCGAGCATGTCCGCTCGGCCCCGCGTCGTGACACGATTCTGGGGCCGACCGGAGACGAGCGCCAGCTCCGACAGACGTCCCGCGTCGCTCAGCTTCCGGCGAGGTTCGTCGCGGCAGCGCTTGTCGCACGACCGCCTGCGTCGCAGGCTTTAAGGGTCGAGAGCCGGTAAGGGGGTGCGATGCGTTCGAAGGCCCGCCCGACCAGCGAGTCGCTCGCGACGACTGTCGAGACCTTCACCGTGTTCGCAGCCGAGGCGGAGCCGCGGTTGAAGCGAGCGCTCGTCGCGCTCTACGGCGTCGATGTCGGCCAGGAGGCCGCCGCCGAAGCGTTGGTCGAGGGCTGGCGTCGCTGGGACCGCGTCGCCGTGATGATGAACCCGGTGGGCTATCTCTACGCGATCGGCCGCAACTACGGCCGCCGCCGCGCCCCGGCGACCGCGCGCTTGCCCGTCCCGCCCACTGACCAGACGCCGTGGATCGAACCCGCGCTCCCCGCCGCGCTCACCGCACTGCCGGAACGACAACGTCAGGCGGTGTTGTTGGTGCACGCCCACGGCTGGACCCTCTCGGAGGCAGCCGAAGTGCTCGGAGTCAGCAAGAACACGGTGCGCATCCATGTCGACCGCGGCGTCGCGAAGCTCCGCGCCGCCCTGGGAGTGAAGCTGTGAGCGATCAGATCCCCACCCTGCGCGCGTACGGCGAATACCTCGAGTCCCTCGACCGACCGCTGGACATCCCTGCGCTCGTCGTCGAAGGCTGGGCGCGCCGCAACGGTGCCGCAGCGCCAGCAGCCCTGCTCGACGACACCACGCGCGACCTCGACACGCGGGAGTCAGCCGACGGCGAGGCGATCGTCACCGACCTCGAACCCTCAGAGCCGGGGCGAACCGGGCGGCGCCGGTGGCTGGTCGTCGCGGCGGCGGCAGCAGCAGTCGTGATGGCGGTGACCGTGCTCGCACAGGGAACAGGAGAGGAAGGGGTCCGGCCGGGGGTGTTTGCCGGTCCGGGCCAAGGGGTCACGACCGCGCCCACGCCTCCGACGAGCGTCCCCGCGAATCCGGGCTTCGACGCGCTCGACGCGCTCGGCAGGAGCGACACCGAGCACCCCCACGACCGGCGAACTCGTCGCGTCGGCGTGGCGCCCGAATGTCGGCGTCTCCTACCTCTACGCCGACGGGCGCCTGATCTGGCTGGACGAGGTGAACGGCACGCCTGGCTTCGTCGAGCAGCGCCTCACGCCCGCAGGCGTCGAGCGAGTCCGGTCCGAGTTCCTCGCCAGCGGACTGTTCGACCCCGGGCGTGGCTTTCTCGGGCAAGAGCCGCGCGAGTACGTACCGCAGACCCTCGGCCCCGGGGGGTGCCTCGTCTGTGTTCGCGACGGTGGCCGCCTCCTCGAACGCGGTGTGCGGGACCTCACGCAAGAGGAAGACCTGCTCGTCGACCACCTCGCCACACTGCCAGCATCGCTGCCGCCCACCGACTGGGCGGACCAGCAGATCACGACGTACGTCCCGTCGAAGTACGCGGTCTGCCTCGTAGGAGCCCTGACCCGCGGGCGTCAGTCGGCCCGGCCCGTTCCGTCCCAGGCCTTGAAGGCGCTTCCACCGCGAGCCGCAAAGCTCCTCCGTGGACGCCAGGCCACTCGCGGTATCAGCGTGGGGGAAGGGACCTGCTTCGAGGTCACGACCGCAAACGCCCGAGTGCTCGCCAACGAACTCGTCGACGAGTTCGGCGCCCCCGCCCCCGCCGTGGTGGACCAGTTCGATACCAAATACACGTTCCAGATCGACGCCGATGTCAACCGAGCGCACTTGAAGAGGCTCGGCATCGCGTTCTGGCAGCTACTGCCCGACGGTGCCCGTGCGTCCTACTACCCGGCGAAGCACTAGCGCGGAACACTCGGCGTCGAGGAGCGGTGAGCGAGGGGCACCGAATGCCCGCTCTGGCGCAGTCACGCGGCGCAACGCCCGCGGATCGTTGCGACCGTCACTCGGCGTCCTCGCTCAGACGCTCCACCAGTTCGCGGCCCTCGTCGTAATCAATCTCGCCGGCCGTGACCATCTTCGCTACCAAACCACATCATCGACGCGACGCGCCTGTCGATTACCGGTAGGACTCCTGTACCGCCGCCCCGGCAATGATGCGAACCATCCGCGTGGCCGGATGGGACCCCGTACGAGGGCCGGGAGCTTGAGGGTGCGGGCCCCCGATTCCTGTACTGCAGCGCAGCCAATGATGCGCACTGTCCGCGTGGCCGGGGGATGGGACCCATCACGAGGGCCGGGAGCTTAAGGCTGGGGTCGCTTCCTGTACTGCGGCCCCGGCAAGATGCGAGCTGTCCGCGTGACCGGGGGATGGCCTTCGAAATCGGCAGTGAGCTGAATGGTGGGGACTTCAGGCGCGTGCGCATCGGAGGCGACGACGCGGCAACGACAGCCGGTCCTGCCTTGTCGACCTCATTGAGCGTCCCGCCACCATGCGGCCTACTCTGCAATCTGTGACTCTTGAACGGGTGCGAACCTCCGCGTCGTGTGCTTCATCGGGCGGGCTTGCTCTTACTCGTAGGGGCGGTCGGGTTCGCGTATTTGGCCGTAGCCACGTACCGGGAGGAGCGTAAGGCCGCTTAGCTGCGGATCTTGCCAGTCTCGTGCCAAGACTCCCAGCTGTCTCCTCGGAGCTTCTCGCGCGCCGTCAAGATCGTCCGGTCGAGTCACCCTGCTAGAGCGTCGGCGGTTCTCGGAAGGATCGGGTGTCGTGTCCACCGTTGTCCACGTCGGTTACGCGAAGACTGCGTCGACAGTCCTGCAGCGGAATGTGTTCCCACACCTGTCTGGCTGCGTCTACCTGAACGTTCTTCCCGAGTTTCACGCCTTCACTCGAAGCATCGAACGCCACGATGACGATGGCTACGAAGAGGAGCGGTGGCGGACCATGCTCCACTCCGTGCGGCGACCAGACCAGACGCTGCTGGTGTCTCGTGAGAACTTCACCCTTCGCCCGCGCACCGCGGAACGGCTGCACACGCTGGTGCCCAGGGCACGGATCCTCTTCTTTGTGCGGAACCAGGCGACGATCATCCCGTCGCTGTACAGCCAGTACCTCAAACTCGGCGGCTACGTCAGCTTCGAACAGTGGCTCGAGCGACACCGCCGGCCAGGTTGGCTCGAATGGGACCGCATCCTGCGCCTGTACCAGCAGCTCTTCGGAGTCGATGCCGTCAAGGTGATGGCGTACGAGCATCTGCAGCGCAACCTGCAGGCGTTCGCCGACGAGGCCTGCTCGTTCATCGTGCCGGGCGCGACTGCGCCTTCGGTCCCGCGATTGCCGACAGCGAACCGGGGTTTGGCTGCGCCGTCCCGCTGGGTCTTCCGCCAGGCGAATCGGTTGTTCCGCAAGTCGAACAAGAACCCCAATCCGACACTGGCGAGCAAGCCCGCATGGCACGCGGTCGAGTCGTGCACGTATCGCGTCGACCGGGTCGTATTGGCGCGCATGCGCCGCGATGGCAGCCGCCACGAGCGTGCTCTAGTCGAGCAATTGCTGCCCCACTTCGAGGCCAGCAACGCCCGGCTCGGCGAGCTGACCCGCCTGCCGCTGACCGAGTACGGGTACCGGCTGCCGTCCTGAATGTTCAGGGAGGCGCCTTGCGCTGCGCCTGCGGCAGGCTGTCTTCGCTGGTGAGCCGTGCGTGCCGGGAATGGGATCTAAGGCCGGGAAGAGACCCGAGCAAAGATCCCCGACCTCGGGGCCGCCCGCAAGCTCCCGTGACCACACTGTTACCACACCACGGCCCCGAGCGATTTCGTGGCGAAGTCAGGAACAGTGAGCTTCGCGCCGGGTCAGAGAACTCTAAGACCACCCGGCCGCCGACCCGGGCCTTCACGTAGGTCGCGTCGCAGCGTGTAAAGCGCGCCACGACCGCGGAGGAAATTGCCACCCCGCGGCCGCAGCGCGATCTTGCGCACCGCGGGACGGGACCCGTTCCAAGGCTGGGAGCTTAAGGGGCCCCAACTCCCCTGTCGTACTGCGGTGCATCCAATGATGCGCACTGTCCGCGTGATGAACCGCCCCGGGTTTCATGCAGGCTCGTGGGTTTGAGTCTCAGCCTCGCGGCGTGAGCTCGTTTGACGGTAGAAGATCGCTTCGAACTCCGCGGGTGGGATGCGGCCGTGGTCTTCGAAGAGGCGTCGGTGGTTGAACCAGTCGACCCATTCGAGGGTGGCGAGCTCGAGGTCGTCGAGGCCGCGCCAGGGGCCCTTGTTGCGGACGAGTTCGGTCTTGTAGAGCCCGTTGATGCTCTCAGCGAGTGCGTTGTCGTAGCTGTCGCCCCGTGATCCGACGCTGTTGATGACGCCGCCGGCGGCGAGGCGTTCGGTGTAGCGAATCGCGAGATATTGCACGCCCCTGTCGCTGTGATGGACGAGTCCCGCGAGGTCCGCGCCGGCGCGGTGACGTGACCAAATCGCCTGCTCGAGCGCGTCCAAGGCGAGGTCGGTGCGTAGCGATCGGGATGCCTGCCAGCCGACGATCATCCTCGAGTACACGTCGGTGATGAACGCGACGTAGACGAACCCCGACCAGGTCCGCACGTAGGTGAGGTCCGCGACCCAGAGCCGGTTCGGTGCGACCGCGGTGAAGTTCCGATCCACTCGGTCGCTAGGCCGCTCCGCTGTCTCGTCCGCGATCGTGGTGCGGTGCTTCTTGCCGCGCACCGCGCCGCGCAGGTCCAGGTCGCGCATCAGCCGCTCGATCGTGCAACGCGCGACCCGATGGCCTTCGCGGTTGAGCTGGGCCCAGACCTTGTCCGCGCCGTAGACGCCGTAGTTCTCCGCGTGCACCCGCACGATCTCGGGCCGCAGTTCGTCGTCACGGACGCGGCGAGCGCACGGCGGTCGCGCTTTCGCGGCCCAGTACGTGCGCGGGGCGAACTGCAACGCTCTGCAGATCGGCTCGACCCCGAAGCGGTCTCGGTGCGCGTCGATGTAGGCGATCACTTCCTGGTTCGACCGTCGAGCTCGGTCGCGAAGAAAACCGACGCTGACTTCAAGATCTCGTTCGCGCGGCGCAGCTCTCGATTCTCACGCTCGAGTTCCTTCAGCCGAGCCCGCTCGTCGGTCGTGAGACCCGGCCGGCGGCCCTCGTCAACCTCGGCGCGACGCACCCAGACCCGCAAGCTCTCGTGATGCACCCCGAGCTTCTCGCCGATCGCGCAGATCGCACGCCACTGCGACGGATACTCGCCCTGATGCTCGAACACCATCCGCACCGCCCGCTCACGCAACTCCGGCGGGTAACGCTTCGATCGAACTGACATGACTCCATCCTCTCAAGGAATGGAGCCTGCAACTTTCCCGGGGCGGTTCAGACCGTGAAGGAGGGCGAGACAGAACTGACACAAGCGACACAACCTCATTCGGCTCAGGTCCATCAAGGTTCTGTCAGTTGTGTCAGTTCTGGAAGTGGGCTTCGGCTCCCCAAGATCGACGTGACTCGGGGCCGTCGACGTCTGCGGTGAGCTTCCAGGATGGCCGGCTCCTGAATGTGAGGCGACGCCTCTTCCGTTCCGGTGCATCGTGCTCGACGCATCGTCGCTCTCCAGGCTCTACGATGACGGGGCGGGCCCTTTGTCCTCCGAGGCATCGCGCACGTCGACCTCAGCGCTTCCCAGCCACTCCACGGCCTCGGCCGCGAAGGACATTCACCCACGCGCCCAGCGACCACCACGGGGTCATCGTCTCCCAGACACGCACGGACACTATGAATGTTGCTGCACGACCCGCACCCGACGGGATAACCACGACGGCTGAGCGGACGGCTACGCACGTAATGCCAGTGTTGTCTGGGGAGCGTCGTGCGGATCGCCTGCTCCTGTAGGTAGCCGCTCTTATACGTTGGATTCGGCGGGCAATTGGCCGTCTGTGATCGCCTGGACGAGTGCCGCGTGGTCGAGGTCGTTCTGGTCCGCGTACGAGATGGCGAAGTGGCTGAGCGCCTTGCCGAAGGCGTTTCCTTTGCCGAGGTACCCGGAGATGGCCGCCGACGTCGCCGGATCGGGCGTGGGCGTGGGCCAGGGTTGCGCCACACAGCTCCGCGTAGCCATGAAGGTATTCGTCGGCTGGGCGTTGATGTCGGCGGACTCCTTCATGTCTCGCAGGTTGCGCCAGTAGTAGTCGACACCAGAGGTTTCGTCGTGGGTCCATCCCAGGAACAGGTCGCTGGCGGCTTGCATGAGCCGCTGACCCTCGACGACGCGGCGGCCGTGGTTCTTGTACGGGGAGCGCCCGAGCGTGCGTCTCGAGCACCGAGGCTTGGGCTTCTTTGATCTGGAGGATGATCGGGTCGTCGTCCCCGCCCCCTTCCAGCGGCGCGATCCAGCAACGAGTCCCGACGCTCCCGACGCCGACCACCTTGCGGGCCGAGTCCTCCAAACGTGAACCGGTCCAGGAGATGGCGGGACGTCGTCGGGGAGACTCGCCCGGTACCCGCTCGAGCAGCTGTTTTGCATCCGGGCGGGCTCGTCGTCGCCGGGCGACATGACCACCAAGGGAAGCTGGTCGACGATCCACGGCGACTGACCGTCGACGACCACAGGTGAGCTTGTTCACCGCCTGCAGGTATAGTACAGGCGTGCGCCCGCGCGATGGCCTGGTCGGACGGCCCTGGAGTTTTGTCTTCGCCGACCGCGGCGGCCAGCGCCGCAAACCGGTCGGTATCCACGCTCGAGTACCAGCCGCGTCCAGCGTCGCGCATCGCCCCGAAACCACGGGAGCAGGTCCGCGTAGCTCGGACGTCATCCGCAACACCGCGGTTTCGCCGGCGTCAGTCGGACAAGCCCTTCGCTCCGGGCCGCGACCGCGAAACTCGCGCCCAGGCGCTTCAGATCCCACTCCCAGGGTCCCGGCAGGGTCTCGTCGAAGTCGTTGACGTCGAAGATCAACCGGCGTTCCGGAGTGCCGAACCCGCCGAAGTTCACCAGATGCCCGTCGCCGCACAGCTGCACCGTGATCCCGGTGGTCGGCGTGGAGGCCAGGTCGGCGGCCATGCCCGCCGCCGCGCCGCGGAAGAAGCCGAAGGGCGACTCCGCCATCCGTCCGTAACGGATCGGCAACAGGTCAGGCACCCGGCTCTGCCCCTGCGCCACGAGCACGGCCACCGGATCGGGTCGGTCCCCGGCCGCACGCCAGTCGCCATGACTGCTGCGCGGCACCTCCTTACGCATCGCGCGACCAGCATCGATGCGATCCGCGCGATCGACCGCCCCGGTCGCGCCACCCAACGCCCCCGTCGCCGCCGCCGCGCCCGACACACGCTCGAGCGCAACGACACCAGCCCGCCCCGCCTTCTCGCTCGCCTTCGTCTTAGCCATAGCGGCCTCCCTCATCCATCGGGTTCGGCCTTCGAGCATCCAGCTCGATCCAGACCCGCGAGAGCGGCGGCATCCCTATGTCGGTGATGTTCAGGAAGCCGAGGCGGTCGCCGCGACGTCGGCGGCGGTGCTCGACGGGTCGGTCAGGTCGATCTCAACGTCGTCAGGCTTGCGGGCCCGTGCCAGCAGATCGTCGCGGCGGGCCCGACCGGCGTCGGTTCCAAGCAGATAGGCGATCGCCGCGGCCAACCCGAGGACGAGCAAGATCACGAGCAGCTTCTTCATGGAGTCTCCCTGGATTGCGAAGACATGATCTTGCCCACCGCCGACAGGCGTGTGTCAACCACCGTCCTCATTCCTATACCGCGGCACCGGCAACGATGCGAACTGTCCGCGTGACCGGATGGGACCCATTTCGAGGGCCGTCGAGCTTAAGGGTGGGGCCCGCTTCTTGTACTGCGACCCAGGCGTTAACGGTTGATGTCAACGACTAGTTCGAGCAGATGGGCGAGGTCGCTGAGGGGCGCGTCGATGCTCTTGTGCAGGTCGCCTTGGAGCCCGACGCGAAGGGTGGTGACGCCGGCGTTGCGATAGAGCCGGAGGCGGTCGCGTACGAGATCATCGGTACCGATGAGGTTGGTGCCGAGACCGATCTCGGTCGGCACTCGCTCGCGGGCGGCTTCTTGTCGCCCGCGAGCCAGAGGCGTTGCACCTCGCGCACGTCGTCGCCGTAGCCCTGGCGTTCGAATGCGTTGTTGTAGAAGTTGGTTGTCGCGGACCCCATCGCGCCGAAGGTGAACGCGTAACCCTCGGCATGACGGCGGCCAGCGGCTTCGACGTCGTCGGTGAATTCGAGTCCAACGGCGACGGTGAGGTCGAGGTCGTCGAACGCGCGTCCCGCGTGGGCGGCGCCTTCACGAATCGGGTCGAAGAAGACGTCGGCGGTCTCGGGGAAGAACGAGTTGCCGATCCACCCGTCGGCCAGCTCACCCGTGAGCCGAAGATTGTTCGGGCCGAGTGCGGCGACGTAGATCGGTACGTGCGCCGGCGGCATGAGCGAGCGGATGCTGCGGCCCTCGCCGTGGGGCAGCGGGAGCTCATAGACCTGGCCGTGGTACTCGAGGCGTTCCCCGGCGGTGACCGCTCGGATGATGTCGATCGTCTCGCGGTACGTAGCACGGGCTTGTCGAAGCGGACGCCGTGCCACCCCTCCATGACTTGCGGTCCGCTCGTTCCGATGCCCAGCACGAACCTGCCACCCGAGAGTGCCTGCATTGAAAGCGAAGACATCGCGAGCATCGCGGGAGTGCGCGCGCCGAGCTGCACGATTCCCGTCGCCAATCTGATGTTCGACGTTCGCGCCGCGATGAACGCGAGAGGCGTCAGGGCGTCGCCGGCCCAGAACTCGGGCACCCACACCGAGTCGATGCCCAGTCGCTCGGCCTGTTGGACGAAGTCGATTGCATGCTCGCCATATGGCGTCGCGACGACGCCGACCCGCAGCGTCACGACGCCTGCTCCGCGAGGTACTTGATTCCCTCGAGCGTGGCGCGCATGTTCGCCTCGAATTCCTCGAGCCGGCGAGCCACGATGCGTTCCTCCTTGTCGGGCATCGCGGTGATCGCAATGCTCAGTCCTGATGGCGCCGGACCCATACGCGCTCGTTGACTGAGGCGCACACCATCAGGCTGTTGCTCGAGTTCGAACCACCACGTCGAAGACGGCTCATCAACGTCGGTGACGCACCAGCCGAACTCCCGCATCGGCTCGAAACGGTTGACGATCGATACCGTCTCCCACTCGCCCATGGCTTTGTGCCAGTTGCGACCAGCGAACCGCGCGCCCATCGCCGGACCGTCGTCGATCCAGGTCGCGCCGCGAAACTCGTTCGAGAACTGCGCGGGCAGGTTGATGTCCGTCACCAATTCCCACACCCTGTCGAGGGGCGCATCGATGAGCACTTCGGCGTGGGCTGTAGGCCCTTCCTCATATCTCATGGGCGACACTCCTCGCACCCGCGAGAGGTCTAGCCGCCGCGGACGCGCCGATGCCCGCCGCCGACCCAGTCAACAACAAGTCGTCCGTATCCTCCGGTGCTTGCTCCCAGGCGAAGTGTCCGCCGTCGAGCGGTGGGCGTCGGCGATGGCGTCGGCGTCATGCTCGCCAGTCCGCCCCCGTCCGCCCCCATCCGCAGCTTCCGTGACACCCTGTGCGTCGGCCGACAAGCCCGAGTGAACGCGCCCTGCGGCGAAGGTCCGGTTCCCTCCCTACCGTTTCCTCACGACCCTCTAGCCGACGAAGGACGGCCTTTGCTTAGCCAATGAAGTTCGGCTGGCCAGGTACTGCCTGTGCTGGCGTTGCGTCGTCCAGTGGGATTCCATCCCCAGCAAGTGTCACCGTTCCCGGTAGGGGAAACGGCTGAGGCTGCTCGTCTGCCAGCGGTACATCCCTTTCGAGAATGCAACCTTCCAGTGGGACTGGTAGCGCACCGCATGGTGTGTTGGGTGGTGCAGTCGGCTGCGTCCTCGGTGGCTGCCCTGCGAACGCAACGCCTCCCATCGAGAGTGCACCAGCAACCGCGGCCGCCGCACCCCACCGAACGAGCTTCATTCCACTTCCTTCGTCTGCTGGTTGCGTTCGCGCTCGGAGCGCCGTACCGTCCGCAAGCTTCCGTGACCACCCTGCGCGACCGCTAACGGCGGTTACCCGCGCGAGCAGCTAATGCCTTTCGCGACCTGATGAGGAGGAGGACTGCCGCTACGACGCCGACCGGTGCCGCAACCAGGAAGCCGAAGGCGATGACGAAGAAGTTCCAGAACGGATCGCCGACGACGATCATTGCGACGCTCACCACGAAAACGGCAAGGCAACCGATCGCTATCAACCTGAGGATGCGATGCTGGCGAGTCCTTCTCAGCTCAGCATTCGATCGTGCTTG
This sequence comes from uncultured Solirubrobacterales bacterium, assembly GCA_963731895.1. GTDB lineage: Bacteria > Actinomycetota > Thermoleophilia > Solirubrobacterales > JBBDJG01 > CAVSXO01. The sequence goes on along the minus strand of CAVSXO010000044.1, from coordinate 32,621 downwards.
CGCTGGCGGTACCAACTGATGCGCCGGGTTCTCGACCGATGCCACAAGACGCTCCTCGCTCGAGTCGATTCGTCGAGGCGAGGGCAGAAGGCGCCGGAGCGCAGCCGTCGATCGTCTTTCGTGAACCGTTGGCCTCTTTGGCCTTCGCTCATCCTACGGCGCCGACTGCGGACACCCACGTCCTGGAGAAGCAAGGTGCGGCACCTGGCGACCTTGAATCCCGACAACGTCATCTGCCGTGCAGGCAATGATGCGAACTATCCGCTGGCCGGGATGGGACCCATCCAGTCGGGCTCGAGCTTGATGCCCCGGGGGCCCGCTTCCTGTACTGCCGTGCAGCCAATGATGCGAACTGTCCGCGTGGCCGGGAGACGGGACCCATCTCAAGCGCCGGGAGCTTGATGCCCCGGGGGCCCGGTTCCTGTACTGCGGCGCGGCCAATGATGCGAGCTGTCCGCGTGGCCGGGATGGGACCCATCTACGAGGCCGTCGAGCTTGAGGGTGGGGCCCCGGAGTTCTGTACTGCGGCGCAGCCAATGATGCGAACTGTGCGTGTGGCCGGGGATGGACCCATCTCGAAGCCGTCGAGCTTGATGGTGGGGCCTCGCAGCTTCCTGTACTGCGGCGCAGCCAATGATGCGCGCTGTCCGCGTGACCGGATGGGACCCATCTCGAAGCTGTCGAGCTTAAGGATGGGGCCGGTTCCTGTACTGCAGCGCAGCCAGTGATACGAACTGTCCGCGTGGCCGGACTGGCCGTACTCGCGCAACGTGATCGAGGAGACGATGGGCAACGTCCCCGACGAGGAGCGCGACCGGATCGTGGGCGGCGACGCGACACGCATCTTCGGGATCGGGAGTAAGAGCTACGGCCGGGTCGGGTCGGCGTTGTCGATCACGTCGAGCGTGAGGCGCTGGAGCGTGCGCTGGTGCAGGTAGGTGACCATGCGCGCACGAGGGCAGGAGAGCGGCTGACGCCTCGGCGCTGCGGGCCTGAAACTGGGCCAGCTCCTCGGGGTCCCAGTGCCGGCCTCGGCGTCCCTCGAAGACCTCTAGCACCTGGCGTTCGATTGCCTCGACGCCGGCGACGTAGATGCTGGTCGATCTCGACGATGACGTCCTCGGGGATCCCGGCGCGGACGAGCTCGAGCACCGCGTGGAGCACGTCGAGGTCGGCGCCGTCGTAGGCCTCGCGGCCGCAGCTCGACGGGTCGCTGAGGAGGCCGGCGTCGCGCAGTCGCTGCACGAGCGCAGGGTCGAGGCCGGAGCGGCCGGTGAGCTCGCCGAGGGAGTAGGTGGCGCCGGTGCCACCTCCGAAGATGCCCTCGATGTTGCCCGCGACTTCGAGCAGGGCACGGATGGCGGCCAGGGAGAAGCGGCGCTCCTGGAGCTCTTTGATGCGCTCGAGGCGGAGGAGGTGGTCGGCGCCGTAGAGCTTGTGGCGGCCCTTGCGCTGGGGGCGGGGCAGCAGGCCCTCGCGCTGGTAGTAGCGGATGGTGTCGACGCTCACGCCCGCGGCGTGGGCGAGAACGTCGATGCGCCACGCCTCGGCTGCCGGTGCCGCCGGCTCGAGGACCGCCGGATCCCCCATGTTCGTTCCCCCGTCACGGAGCCGTCACCGGGGCGGCGCTCCGCGTGACCGTTGTCACGACACTCACAGTGTTTACACTGAGAGTAATCGCTTACACTCAGCCTGTCACGGAGTTCGTGCTGCTGAGCAGACACTCCGAGCCTAGATCCCTTCAACCGCGAACCCAAGGAACGCCAAGATGGAGCACCGCACACTGACCGACCGTCAGCGGGCCCTCGCCTGGCTGGCCGAGCGGCTGCGCTGGGAACGGACGCTCGAGGCGCTTCGAACCGACCGGTGCGGCGCCCCAGAGCACGAAGAGCTTCAAGCCGCGTAACCGGCCCGCGACCGGTTCCGAGATCGATCGACCCCCGTTCCCGCCCCCCGGGACGGGGGTCGATCGCGTCAGGCTCGTACCCAGCACGGGAAAATAACGTCCTCCACCTCCTGGAACACCACCCGGACGGGCTCGCCGATCCCGATCGACGCCGGGTCGAACTCGTTGATCGCGCCGTCGGGCGCGGGACGGGACCGTTCTGAATCTCGGCGAGCTAAGGGTGCGGCCCCCGAACTTCTGTACCGCCGCCCTCGGCAATGTTGCGAGCTGTCCGCGTGGCCCGGGGCATCCAGTTGGGTGACGCCTGAACGACGCTGACAGGAGTTGACTCGGCATCGTTCCTCAGGACTCGGCCCGGGCGCTCAGCGTCACCCAACCGGCAGTGGCCACTACAGCCAGGCCGGCCAGCACGGCCAGGTGGCTGGTCGGGCTGCCGAGGTCGAGCCATGGCTCCTGTATGGACCTCACCACGTGGGTGAGCGGCACCAGGTTGGAGATTGAACTTCATCGGATCACCCATCGCCTCAGGCGGTGGGCCGGCACCGCCGAGCAGGAAGAAGGGGAAGAAGAGCAGCATCCCCAGCCCCTGTGCCGAGCGTGCGCTGGGGAGCGCCAGGCCGAGCGCGATGCCGATACTGATGAAGGCGAACGCTCCGAGCAGCGTCCCGACAACGACACCGAGAAGGTTGTTCGGAGCGGGGAGGCCGTACACGAGGTGGCCGGTGACGAGCAAGACGGCGACGGCGACGGCGGTGATGACCAGTGGCCACCAGAATCCAAGCTGCGGGCAGCGCCCAACGGGGGTAGTGGCTGACGTCGAAGCGCCGCAGCACGCCCCGCTCCCGATACGACGCCAGGTGCACGGGCAGCATCACGAGGCCGATTGCGGCGATGACCACACCGATGTAGGCAGCGATGTAGTAGTCGGACGGCAGGGCACCCTCGAACGCGGGGTCGTCGTCGTCGAAGACGCCGCCGAGAATGAGCACCGTGAGGACGGGAAACGCGAACACGAAGATGAGCACCATCGGCTCGCGCACGAACAGCTTCATCTCGATGGCGGCAAGACGCAGCAGCGCGCGCATCACGACGCTCCTTCCTCGCTGCGGCCCGGGACAGCAGCCGCATCGGACCGATGGTCGGTGCCGGCGACGCTGATCAGGGCGATCAGCGCGTCTTCAAGGTCGGGGTGGTGGACGCGCAGGTCGGGCGGCCCGAGGTCGTCATCGCCCAGCACCGCGGCGCACACCGGTGCGATCAACCGGTTGGTGCCGATGACCTGGATCCGATCGCCGTGTCGCTCCACCCGGTCGACGCCGGGCAGAGCCGCCACGGCGGACGGGTCGAACGACACCGGTGGGGTGAACGTAACGGTGGTCGAGCGGGCGTGGCGGGCGATGAGGTCAGCCGGGGTGCCGGTGTCGACGATGCGGCCAGCTCGCATGACGGCGACCCGGTCGCACAGGGCTTCGGCCTCGTCCATGAAGTGGGTGACGAGCACGACGGTGGTACCCCGGTCACGGACGTCGCGGATGGCGTCCCATACGTCGCCCCGGGCGAGGGGATCGAGACCCTGGGTGAGCTCGTCGAAAAAGACCACTCGGGGCTCGTTGAGCAACGCCAACGCGATGAAGAGGCGCTGGCGCTGTCCGCCCGAGAGCGAAGCGAAGCTCGAGCGCCGCAGTGCGCTGAGGTCCCAGGTGTCGAGGAGCCGGTCGGCGGACTGCCGACTCCCGTCACCGAAAAGCCGCACGGCCTCGTCGACCCGCAGCCGGTCGGGCAAGGCCGAAGCCTGAAGCTGGCTGCCGACGAGGGCACGCAACTTCGAGCCGGCGGCGCGCGGATCGAGTCCGAGCACCCGCATGTGGCCGCGGTCCGGTCGGCGCAAGCCCTGGAGGCACTCGACCGTGGTGGTCTTGCCGGCGCCGTTCGCGCCGAGGACGCCGAAGATCTCGCCTTCGGTCACGGTGAACCCGACGTCGTCGACCGCCAGGTGCTTCCCATAGCGCTTGGTGAGACCGTCTGTCTCGATCACTCTCGTCATCGACGACCTCCCTGGTGGTGGCCTGCTCCGACGAACGTACGACGGGGCGCGCAGACGGTTCGACCGCCTGTGGTCTTTTCCTCTTCTCCTCCGAGAGGATGAGAAGAGGAAGGGGAGTCCACCGAGGGTGTGAAGCTTCTAGAGAGCGTTGGTACACCGGTGTCCCTAGCCGCCAGGTTGTAATCGCCTGGTACGCGGCGACCGGCGACACAACCGAGGCCCACACACAACGCGGCGACTCGTGCAGCGCCCGACGACTAAGGGCACCGACCTCCACAGCGCGACACGGCGAAAAGGTTCTACCGGCCGATGCTCGGCATCGGCGGCTATTCGGCAGCGACTGGGAGCGGCGGCAGGTTGAGCGCTGTCTCGACCGGAAGCGATCTCCCCCGGAGTCGGAGTGCCGATCGAGACCGCCGGGCGATGCCCAGTCGGTTGTCGGTCCGGATGATGAACGCATGACTCCTTCACCTTCGTCGACCGGCCGTGCGGCGGTGGATCTCGACGGTCTGGCCACGGCCTGCCCGTGTGGTGTGGCTGCAGACGCCGGGTCGACATCGGGTGTGGCGATCAGCGACTTGGAGCCGCGGCTCGAGCAACACCGCTTGGAGCTCACTGCGCACTGTGTCCGGATGCTCGGCTCCGCCTCCGAGGCCGAAGACGCGGTGCAGGAGACGCTCGTGCGGGCGTGGCGGGGCTTCGAAGGCTTCGAAGGCCGCTCCTCGTTGCGCTCATGGCTCTACCGCATCGCCACCAACGTCTGCCTCGATGTGCTGAAGCGCCGGCAGCGACTGGCCGTCCCCACAGATTTCTCACCCGGATCCGTGGCTGAGGTCTCGATGGGGACACCGTCCGATCGCACGGGCGTAGGGATTGGGGGCGGCGGCGCGCCGGCGGACGACCCGGCCGAGCTGATCGTCGCTCGGGAGGCGGTCCGGCAGGCCTTCGTCGCGGCGCTCGGGCTGCTGCCACCCCGCCAGCGGGCGGTGCTGATTTTGCGGGAGGTCCTGCGCTGGAAGGCGGCCGAGGTCGCCGAGCTGCTCGACACGAGTGTGGCGGCGGTGAACAGCGCGCTCCAACGTGCCCGAGCGACGCTCGCTGCCAACGACACGACCGCGCGCATCGGTCCCGCACCCGCCGACAGCGAACGGCGAGTGGTGTTGACTCGGTACACCGACGCGTTCGAGCGGTTCGACGTCGACGAACTCGTGTCGCTGCTCGGGGCAGACGCGCGGACGCTGGCTCCCCGGCCCAAGCTCGCCGCTGCCATCGTTTCGGCCTCCGGGACCCAGGTGATCCACGAATCCGACGTCCGGGAACAGGGCTGATCTCGGCGGGTGAGACGCGCCGGCCGCGCGAGGTCCGGACCAGGTCGAAGTAGCGCACCTCGAATGCACAATCTGTTCGCTCGGCAGGTGCTCCCAAAGGTGGCGATTCCTCGTTCAATGTGAATCATCGGTGGCTCGCGCATCGGCCACGCTCGCTACGTCGGCTCAGACCACAGTGGGATGCAAGGGCCGCTGTCCGACTATCCGCGGGGTTCGCCTCCTGGCTGCACGACGCCGTGATCGAAGGCGTAGACGATTGCCGCGGCGCGGTCACGCACACCGAGCTTCATGAAGATGCTGCCGACGTGGGTCTTCACTGTTGCCTCGCTGATATGCAAGGTTGCAGCGACTTCTGAATTGGTGTTCCCGCGTGAAAGCAACTGCAACACGTCGTGCTCGCGGGCGGTGAGCTGATCGAGCCGCCGAGCCGATCGGAGGCCCGGGGCGACCCGGCTGCGGTAGGCAGCGAGTACCCGCGGCGCCACGGTGGGATCGAACCAGCGCCGCCGCCCGCGACCGCTGTCACTCCGGCGATCAGTTCGTCGGCGGTGGTGTCCTTGAGCACGAACCCGCTGGCACCGGCCTCGATCGCCCCCCAGAGCAGCTCGTCCTCGTCGAACGTGGTGAGGATGAGCACGGGTGGAGCATCGTCGATGGCACGCAAGCGTCGCGTCGCCTCGATGCCGTCGAGCTGCGGCATGCGGACGTCCATGAGCACCACGTCCGCGTCGAGCTCAGGCGCGATGGCCAGCAGCTCCGCACCGTCGCCGCACTCGGCCACGATCTCGAAGCCATCAGTCGGTGAGAGGATGCGGGCGAGGCCGGTTCTGACGATCGTCTGGTCGTCGACCAGTGCGACGCGAATCATGGCTCACTCGCCGCGACCAAAGGTGCCCGACAGTGCACCAGCCAGCCCGTCGCAGTGGCGACCGGCCTCCAGCTCGCCGCCCACCGCGACCATGCGTTCCCGCATCCCGATGAGACCGTAGCGGGGCCGGTCAGCGTCGTCGGTCGCGCCGTCGCCGATGCCCCCGACGCTGTCGATGGTCAAGACGACTTCGTCCTGGCCGACCGAGAGCACGACATCGGTAACGGCGCGCGGGGCATGGCGCTGGGCATTGGCGAGCGCCTCCTCGGTGACGCGATGCAGGGACAAGCCGACGATCGGGTCGATCCGCCGGAAGTCGCCGAGTAGCCGGAACTCGGCATCGACCCCCGCAGCCCGAGCGGCCTCCACGGCGTCGGCAATGTCGCCGGCGTCGGGTACCGGGGGCTGCCCGCCGGGCTGCGGCATTTCCCCGGAGTCGCGCAGCACGATCAGCGTTCGGCGCAGCTCGTCCAAGCTGCGCCGGCCGACCGCCTCGGCGTCTGCGAGTGCCTCGTCGGCCTCGTCCGGGTCGCGGCGCAGCACATGCCTCGCGCCCGTGACGTGGAGCAGCATCGCCGCCAGACCATGACCAACGAGATCGTGGACGTCGCGTGCGATAGCGCGCTTCTCCTCGAGCACCCCCTGCCGGGCGATCTCCTGGCGCGCCTCGGCCAGCTCGGTTGCCAACAGCACCTGCCAGCGCGCGCTCCGACTCAGCAACAACGGCAAGAGCACACCCATGATCCAGACGCCATAGTTGATGTCGTCGTTCCAGAGCTGCTCGACGACGAACGGCGTCGCCGCCGCGAGCAACCCCGCGACGATGAACGCCACCCGCGACTGCTCCCACGCGCCGACGATCGCGGCCGCCACCGACATCAAGAACAGCAGCGGCTCCAGGCCGCCGGACCGCTGGGCCACGATCTCGACACCGGCGACGAGGACGACCAGCGCGACCGTCGGCATCGCAACCGGCCGCCACGCCCATACCAGGAACGGCACCACCGCCCCAGCCGCCACGACGTTCTCGGCGGCAGTCCCCGGGTCACTGATGATCGCCAGCAGCACTGCCACAACGGCCAGCACCGGGACGCTTCGCCGAAAAGCGTCGGAACCAATCGGTGCGGCGATGTCCTCGCCCACGAGAGCGACGGTACTGCCGATCGGCCTCGTCGCCCTCCCCCTCCAGTCTGATCGACGGGCTCCACCCCCAGACCGACCCCAAGCCCGCGCCGAACTCTCGCGCCGCGACAATGCCGGGCGCGCAGGCGCACATCGCCAACCTGGAGATCGATCTCCCGACCGAGGCTCGATCTCGTTGCGGCAAGGCCACCGCCCTCCGTCTGCGGTCGGAATGACGTTCGAGACCGTCGGGCGATGCGCCTGCATCCCTCGACTCCGATGATGGAGGCCTCCAAGAACAAGGAGGTCGAGATCCATGACAAACATGAACACAGGAGTCGAGGGACCACACGAGCAAAGGGCACGGGACGAGGCGCATCGCTGGGTCCGCAGGAAGCGGATCTTCTACACGATCCTCGCGGTCTACCTCGCCCTCAGCGTCATGTGGTTCCTCATCGACATGTCCGACGGTACCGAGAACCTCTGGTTCTACTGGCCGATGCTCGGTGTCGGGTTCGGAGTCGCGGTGGCGGCGGTCTTCATGCTCGGCATCGGCGGGCTATTCGGCGCCGCGTGGGAGCAACGACAGGTCGAGCGCTACCTCGAGCAGCGCGGTGGCTCCGGGATCGGAACCTCGGCCTAGCACCAACCTTCGCTGCTGCGTTTCGATTCGCCACGCGGCCACGCTTCACGTCATCACCTAGACGGACCCGTTCTGAACCTCGTCGAGGTTACGGGTGGGGGCCCGATTGCTCTACTGCGGCGCTGGCAATGATGCGAGCTACCGCGTGGCCGGGGCCCCAGTTCTGTACTGCCGCGCATCCAACCCGGCGGCGGGGCTCGGCACAGGTGTGACGGTCATGGGTGGCTGCTGCGGGCGCCGCGAAGGAGCACGCCGGGACGGGCGCCAGTGTCTTCGCCGCCTTCGAGGGTGACTCGGCCGGCGTTGATCGTGGCGACGTAGCCGTCGACCCGCTGGATCAGCCGGCGGGCGTCTCCGGGAAGGTCGTTGACGAGCTCGGGGCGACGCAGCTGTAGTCGCTCGAAGTCGATGACGTTGAGATCGCCCTTCATGCCCGGCACCGTCGACCACGGTCCCCGAGGCCGTACAGGTCGGCGGTGGCGCTGGTCATCTTGCGCACCGCCTCCTCCACGGTGAGGCGACCCGTTCTTCAGAGCGATCACGCGCCCAGTAACTGAGCATGTAGCTGGTGGTCGAGGCATCGCAGGTCTGGCCTGCATGGGCACCACCGTCGCTCAGACCGAACACGGTGATCGGGTGGACCAGCATCTCCCGAGTCACATCGAGGTTGCCGTGGCTGTAGTTGAGGACCGGCGAGTTGAGGAGCTCACGCCCGCCGTCGTCGAGCAGCACGTCGAGGAACGTCGCCCAGACGTCCACGCCACGCGCTGCCGCGATGCCGGTGATGCTGTCGGCCGGACCCGGCTCGTAGTTCGGCGGATCGCCGAGTACGTAGCTGCGATCCGGTGACATGAAGCCCGCGACGATGGGGTCGTCACCGAACCCCTGCGCCTCAGCCACCAACCGCTCCCGCATGGCCGGCTCACCGGTGATCCTCGCCACCTGCTCCTGCCACGGACAGCAAGCCGAGTCCCGACCTCGCCCCACACCTTCGTGAACTCGAACGGGTGGAAGGTCTGGAACCCGAGCAGGATCGTGACCGTGCGCGCCGTCACCTGCGGGTGGACCTCGGCGCCGTGGGCGACGGCCTCCGTGGCGAGGTCAAGGAGCTTGCGCCACAACTCGGGATCGGCGTTGTTCTGGTTGAGGACGAAGGTGACAGGCCGGCCGGACTCGGCAGCCAGGCGGCGCATCCACGCCACCTCCTTCTCCGGCGCCACGAGATCCTCCCATCGCACCCGCCGGGGCGAGCTCGAACACGCCGGCGCCGAGCCGCCGAGCGCCCGGCCGATGCCGAACAGCTCGTCCTCGGCGGCGAACGTGCCCGGCACGGGCTCCCCGTCGATCGCTCGGTGGGCCAGCGTTCGCGACGTCGAGAAGCCGAGCGCGCCGGCGGCGATCCCGTCCTCGACGACTCGGGCCATCGCCTCGATGTCTTCGGCTGTCGCCGCTTCGTTGCGCGCGCCGCTCTCCCATCACGTAAGCCCGTACCGCGCCATGCGGGACCTGGGTGCCGACGTCGATCGACTTCGACACGCCGTCGAGGGCGTCGAGGTACTCGGGAAAGGTCTCCCATCCCCACTGGATGCCAGCAGAGAACGCGGCGCCGGGGATGTCCTCGACGCCCTCCATCAGCCCGATGAGCCAGTCGTGCTGATCAGGAGCGACCGGCGCGAAGCCGACGCCGCAGTTGCCCATGACGACGGTCGTCACCCCGTGCCAGCCGCTCGGTGTGAGCAGCGGATCCCACGTGACCTGCCCGTCGAAGTGTGTGTGGATGTCCACGAAACCTGGCGTCACCAACGCCCCATCGGCGTCGATCTCCCGCTCGCCGGCACCGTCGACCCTGCCAACCTCGGTGACGACACCACCGGTGACAGCAACATCGGCTGTGCGTGAAACCGCTCCCGTTCCGTCGACGAGCATTCCTCCACGGACCACCAAGTCGTGCATGTGCAGGCCCCTCGATCAGTTTCGAAGAACCATTGTTCCCCATAGTGGAGGGACGGAGTGCCGGACCGTCGGACGCTCCGGACGATCCTCGCCACCGACCCTCCATCCACTTCCGTACTGCGGCACACGCAAGGTTGGGGAGCTGTGGGCGTGGCCGGAGATGGGACCCACTGAAAAGCCGTCGAGCTTGATGCCCCGGGCCCCGCTTCCCGGTGCACCAGTGTTGCGAGCTGTCCGCGTGGCCGGGACGGGAACCCATTCCGAGGACCGCGAGCTTGATGCCCCGGGGCCCGCTTCCTGTACTGCGGCGCATCCAATGATGCGCACTGTCCGCGTGACCGGGGGGATGGGACCCATCCAGTAAGGCTCGAGCTTGATGCCCCCGGGCCTTCCTGTACTGCCGTGCATCCAATCATGCGAGCCGTCCGCCTGGCCGGGGGGACGGACCCACCAACTCGGGCTCGAGCTTGATGCCGGGGCCCCGACCTCTGTACTGCGGTGCACCGAGTGTTGCGAGCTGTCCGCGTAGCCGGGGGGACGGACCCACCAACTCGGGCTCGAGCTTGATGCCGGGGCCCCGACCTTCTGTACTGCGGTGCACCGAGTGTTGCGAGCTGTGCGCGTAGCCGGGATGGGACCCATTCCGAGGGGCCGGGGCTTAAGGGTGGGGGGTCCTTCAGCTGAGTTGTGTACTTCGGCGCACCCACGGGATGGGACCCACTGAGAAGCTGTCGAGCTTAAGGGTGGGGCCGAATTTCTGTACTGCGGCGCTGGCAATGTTGGGAGATGTCCGCGTGGCCGGGATGGGACCCATCTCGAAGCCGTCGAGCTTGATGCCCGGGAGCCCGGTTCCTGTACTGCGGCGCCTGGCAATGATGCGCACTGTCCGCGTGACCGGGGACGGGACCCATCTCTCGGGCCGGGAGCTTGATGGTGGGGCCCTCGAAATCAGCGGAGTCGCTGTACTCCGGTGCGTCCATTGTTGCGAGCTGTCCGCGTGACCGGGGACGGGACCCATCTCTCGGGCCGGGAGCTTGATGGTGGGGCCCTCGAAATCAGCGGAGTCGCTGTACTCCGGTGCGTCCATCCTTGCGCTCCGGGTTCTCGACCTCGCGCGGCTCACCCTCGCTCTCACCGAACGTCCGGTGGTCAAAGGCGACCGCGGTGAATCCACGCTCCGCCAGCGCCAATGCGTAGGCGCCCGTAGCCTGCTCCTTGACCGAGGTCAGCGGTCCGGTCGTCACCACCGCCGCCACCGGCGGCTCCGCGGTGAGATACAGCACCCCGCGGAGCCGGTCGCCGGCGCTGGTGAACGTGAAAGGTTGGCGCCTCATCTGGCTCATGCCGGTCACCGTCGCTTGAGGATGCGGCCCAGGGTAAGCACGGCGACAAGCCCGAGGAGCTGGCCACCGAGGACGATTCGCAGCACGTCGATCGCGGGCTGCCAACTCACCTCGCCGTCCTTCACCACGAACACCCCGAGCGGGCGAACCACGACTCCGAATCCGAGCCCGGCGCCCGATCCGGTGCCTTGGTCACCCGGTGCCACTCCTTCCCCACCGCCACCGCCACCACCGCCGCGCACGGTGGCAACGGGAATGATGGTGACGCCGTCGACCTCCGAGACCTCGCCAAACACCCGGCTGACCGTCAACGTCTCCTTCACTGCCCCGAGCTTGTCCAGCACCGATGAGAGCTGCAGGTCCATGCGTCCTCCCCAAGGCGTCGTCGAGCGCTCGACCCCGAGCACCGGCGGAGTTGTACCGGAACATTGCCAGCCTTACAGACGTCCGCGTGACCGTGGCTTAGCGGCGAGCTTGATACTCCGGGCCTCCGAACTCCTGTACCGCCGCCCCGGCAATGATGCGGGCTGTCCGCGTGGCCGGGGGGGGCCACTCCGATGGCTGGGAGCTTAAGGATGGGACGAAGGTCTCGGAGCGAGGATGCGGTTGTGCCTCTGTCGTCTGAAGTGCATCGCCACTTTGTCGATGTGGTTGGGCCAACGAACGTGCTCACTGATGCCGAAATCGTCGCCGGGTTCTGCCGCGACTGGACTGGGCGATTCTCCGGCAGGAGCCCCGCCGTCGTCCGCCCAGGATCGACGGATGAAGTTGCCGAGATAGTTCAAGCATGCCGGCTCGCACACCTCGCCATCGTGCCGCAGGGCGGCAACACCGGCCTCGTCGGTGGCAGTGTCCCGCGCCGGCGAGGTCGTGCTGAGCCTGTCGCGCCTGAATGTCGTCGATCCAGTGGATATGCGTTCCCGGCAAATCAGGGCCGGTGCGGGAGCAACAATTTCTGCACTCCGAGACGCGGCCCGTCGCGCGGGGCTCGACTATGGCGTCGATCTTGCAAGTCGGGACAGCGCGACCATCGGCGGGACGATCGCGACCAACGCCGGCGGCCTGCGTGTCATCCGCTACGGAGACACCCGGGGTCAGCTCGTCGGCATCGAGGCGGTATTGGGAAACGGCGACGTCGTATCTCATCTCTCTGGACTGACTCGAGACAACACCGGCTACCACTTTCCATCGCTGCTGGCCGGAAGTGAAGGCACGCTCGGCGTCGTTACTCGCGCGCAATTGCGACTCGTGCCGATGCGAAACAATCACACGGTCGCCTTAGTCCCGTTCGATTCGGTCGAGGACGCGGTTCACGCTGCGGCTGAGCTTGCGCTGAGGGTCGACGATCTCGAAGCCGTCGAGTTGCTCCTCGCCCCCGGTCTTCAGCTTGTCTGCGACGTGTTCCGGCTGCCCGCACCGTTCGGGACTCGCAGCGCCGCGTTCCTGCTCGTCGAGTCTGCTGCTGTCGAAGGCAACGACGACCTCGCGGCGGCAGTCGTGGCGCTGCCTGCCGTTGAGGAAGTGGCAGTCGCTATCGACGCGCCCCGGCGGGCGGCGCTGTGGCGATACCGCGACCTTCACACGGAAGCGATTGCAACCGTCGGCACTCCGTTGAAGCTCGATGTTGCCGTTCCGATGGCCGACCTCGCCGCCTTCATCGAAGATGCGCCCCGATTGGTAGCCGAGAACTCCCCAGGAGCAGTGACGTGGATCTTCGGCCACGTCGCCGAGGGCAACGTGCACGTGAACGTCACGGGCGTTGATCCGGAGGATCAGCGCATCGAGGACGCTGTCTATCGGCTAGTGGCGTCCTATGGTGGAAGCATCAGCGTGGAACACGGCATCGGCACTGCGAAGCTCCCCTGGTTGCACCTGAATCGGACTGCCTCAGAGGTCGACGCCTTCCGGGCGCTGAAGCGAGCACTCGATCCCGACGGGATCTTCAACCCGGGAGTCCTCATCCCCTCTCCGGCTTCGCAACGTTGAACGCGGCGAACGCGGAGGCGAGCCAGATCATGTTCGGCGAGTACGCGGACGTGCAGATCGATCGGGAGCGACGATCAAGTTCGTTGGACTCGCCTTGCCGCCATCCGTACTTGTCCAGGAAGTTGCGTGCTCTCCCAAGAATGCTCACCGGCGGAACGTAGCTGGAGGGTGCGACAGCTACGGGCCGTCCGTGGTTCAAGAGCGTACGAGCGACCCCCGTCACTATCACGAAGGTCGGCAAGCTTGCCGATCTCATCAGCCAGATGCGTCTCGGGTGGTGCTGGAACAACTGCGTGCCGTTCTGCAATCTGAACGAGCTGCGCCCCGTCCGAAGAGGTGCGCTCGACGCGACGCCGTGATTGAGCTCATCGAGAATCGGAGCCGGGATCGAGCGCAGTCGCGGGAGCGCCTTCGTCCGATCTCGGGCCGCGGAGGCGGTCCGCGGCCTTGAACGTTCCCGCGAGCGCCTTCCCGGCACCGGGGACCGCAGACAGCGCGACGCCGACTCGTCGGCCCAGGCTCGGGCGAGCGGCGCACACCGCCTGTAGGATGCGCCGCCCGCGACGACGATCGGCTGCCACCGCGCGGCGGCCGTTCTTCCACGCCCGGCTGATCACGATGTCGTCCGTGTGACGATCCCGCCCGTACCACCTGAGGAGCACCCGGGCGCGCGTCTCGTGTCGTGCCGCCGCGTACGCCGGGTTCCGGGACAGGCTCGAGGCGAGGACGCGGTAGTTCACGAGCTGGCCGGGCAGATACCGGAACTCGTAGCGGTCGGCGAGCTTCAACCACATGTCGAAGTCCTCGTACGAGAGCGTCTCGTTGTAGCCCCCGACCTCGTCCACCGCGGATCGGCGAATCATGACTGTCGGTGCGGGGAGAAAGTTGAAGGTGATCAGCTCGTCGAAGATGCGACCCTCGGCCGGCGGGAGGTCGGTCGGGAACCAGACACCGCATTCGCGACCGTGCGCATCGATCATGCGCATGTTGCTAAATACGGCGGCGGTGGACCCGTCGAGGGTCTCGAAGAACTCGTGCTGCCGGTCGAGCCGATCTGGCGCGTAGAAGTCGTCCCCGGCGAGACCCACGATGTACTTGCCGCGGCAGTGCCGGAGCGCGAGGTTCTTACTGGCGCAGATCCCCAGGTTGCGCGGGTTGACCAGCAGGCGCGCGTCGACCGGCGAGTCCGGCAACCACGCTCGTACACGCTCGACCGATCCGTCGCTAGAGGCGTCGTCGACGATGACGACCTCGAAGTCGCGGAAGGTCTGACGGGATACGGAATCGAGGCACTCGTCGACGAAGCGTTCGTGGTTGTACGTGTGCACCATGACGCTGATGGCCGGCGCCATCACGCGTCTGTGGTCGATGCGGTCGACGACGCCCGTTCCTTGGCCGCGTTCCGCTGCCAACGCCAGCGTCGTAGCGCCGCCGGGGTCAGGCGTGACTGAAGCGTGGCGAACCGCGTGAACGGGGTGTCGAGGAGGGCCGGGTCGTACCAGGGCCGCCAGTGCGTCCCGGGCCCGAAGCGAAGCCGTCGGCCGAGCGCCACGCGCGTGCCGATCGAGACGCGGGTTTCGTCGGTCTCGTTGCGCACCGACTCGTGGAGGAGATCGCTGTTGAACACCAGCGAGTCACCCGGCGCGAGCGACGGTGTGAGCGCGGTCCGGGCGAGGCGTCGGAGCCTTCGAACACGGCCACCGTGTTGCCTGCGGTGACGGAGCCAATGGCGCACCACAGGGAGAGGGTTCCCCGAGGGTGGGTCAACAGGTAGTCGCGGTGCGGTGCGGCCGGCAGCAGGTGCCCGTACAGGTGTCCGGTCTGCAAGATTTGCGGTGAGCTCTCGACGAGCCGGTACGGGATCGCGGCGCGGACAAAGGTTCGGCCACAGATGAAGTAGTGCGGTCGAGGCGGCGAGGTCGTCGCTTCGACGAGCGCGGCGAGACCGGCACCGCGAGATCGGCCATCACTTCGTTGAGGCGGGTGAGGATCTCGACGACCTGATCGGGCTCGACCAGATCGTGCATGCGCTCGAGGCCATGGCCGCGCAGGTCGGTCGCGACCGCCGGCGACACCACCGCAGCGATCGCGTCCAGGTAGAGGTCGACGATCCGTGTGTGCCAACCGATTGCCTGGAGCGCGCCCTCGACGACGACGGGCGAACCGGCGTGCGCGACGGAGAGGACGTGTCCGGTCTCGATGGGCCGTCTGGTGCCGTCGAAGTCGAGGACGAACGCGCGCACCCTTCGCCTCGATCTCAGCCCGTCTCGGGCTCGACCGCGCGTGCCGGCACGCCCCGAACGAATGCTCCAGGCTCCACGTCGCGGGTGACGACCGC
Source organism: uncultured Solirubrobacterales bacterium (assembly GCA_963731895.1). Classification (GTDB taxonomy): domain Bacteria; phylum Actinomycetota; class Thermoleophilia; order Solirubrobacterales; family JBBDJG01; genus CAVSXO01. The sequence continues at coordinate 17,090 of CAVSXO010000044.1, read as the reverse complement.
GCCCGCGGCGACGGTCGCGCCGTCGCCGAGATGCAACCCGGGCAGGATCGTCGCCCCGACACCGACCGATACTCGTTCGCCAAACTGCGGTCCTCTCACGCGTTCCTGTGCGTACGGCAGCGCACCCAGCGTGTTGTCGCTCGCCATCGCGACATGGAGCGATACGAAGCATTCGCGTCCCATCCGCGTCCCGGTCGCCACATGGGTGTGGTCGTAGACCCGGCACTGGTCACCGAGGTCGCAGTCCGGGTGCATCGTGACGAAGCGACCGACGATGCATCGGCTGCCGGTCCGGCAGCCCTCACGGATCGACGCGAAGTCGCCGACGAGGGAGTCGGCGCCGATCGCAACATCCTCGTAGATGACCGCGTGGGCGCCGATGGAGCAGCCTGGTCCGAGCTGCACGGCGCCGCCTCCCGCCGGCACCCGACTCGAGCGCGGCACTGCGAGCGGGTCGTCGCCCGAGCACGGCGCCGGGAAAGACCTCGGTGCCGGCGCCGATGATCACCTGGCCGCTCGCGACCACGTGGGGATGGAGCACCACGCCGTCGTCCAGCGTGACTTCTGGTCCGATGACGCAGTACGGACCGACGGCGACGCCCTCGCCGATCCGGTCGGTCTCGACGACCGCCAATTCGTGCGTGCCGACGAAGCTCACGGCCTCGCTCCTTCTCACGGGCGGTCGCGGGTCAGTTTGTCATATGCGACCTCGACCGCCGGTTTCCTCCTCCACGCCTGAGTGCCCGGGGGCCTTCGAATCAGCGCTGCGCTTGATGCCCCGGGTCCCCTGTACTGCCGCGCGTCAATGTTGGGAGCTGTCCGCGTGGCCGGGATGGGACCACGAGGTCCGGACGGTCGGACGCTCCGGACGATCCTTCGCACTGTCCCTCGGTCCGCGTTCCTGTACTGCGGTGCAGCCAATGATGCGAGCTGTGCGCGTGGCCGGGATGGGACCCATCTCGAAGCTGTCGAGCTTGATGCCCCGGGGCCCCGCTTCCTGTACTGCAGCGCACCGGCAATGATGCGAGCTGTCCGCGTGGCCGGATGGGACCCAGAGTGCCGGACGGTCGGACGCTCCGGACGATCTTTCGGCACTGTCCCTCGGTCCGCTTCCTGTACTGCGGCGCAGCCAATGATGCGAGCTGTCCGCGTGGCCGGGATGGGACCCATCCGAGGGCCGTCGAGCTTGATGCCCGGGGGCCCGCTTCCTGTACTGCGGCGCAGCCAATGATGCGCAGCTGTCCGCGTGGCCGGGATGGGACCCATCTAGAAGCCGTCGAGCTTGATGCCCGGGGGCCCGGACTTCTGTACTGCGGCGCCGCCAATGATGCGAGCTGTCCGCGTGGCCGGGATGGGACCCATCTCGAAGCCGTCGAGCTTGATGCCCGGGGCCCCGCTTCCTGTACTGCGGCGCAGCCAATGATGCGAGCTGTCCGCGTGGCCGGATGGGACCCATCTCGAAGCCGTCGAGCTTGATGCCCGGGGTCCCGCTTCCTGTACTGCGGCGCGGCCAATGATGCGAGCTGTCCGCGTGGCCGGGATGGGACCCATCCGAAGGCCGTCGAGCTTGATGCCCCGGGGCCCCGATTCCTGTACTGCGGCGCAGCCAATGATGCGAGCTGTCCGCGTGGCCGGGTCTCCACGGGCGGTGCCACTGAACCGTCGCGATATCCCGCATCGGCTCGCACCGGGAATCACGTGTCGCCACAACGGTGCCACCGGCGTCGTCGTGCACGCCGCGGTTCCCGACCCGAGCGTTGAAACGTCCGAAGCACGGAGGGGAACTTCCGCTCTGGGTGGCGTGGTGCATCCATCAACACTCGCGTCGTTCCACGTCGCCGGCCGCTGGAGCCGGTCCGAGGAGCGCATGCGCACGCGTGCTGGTTCGGACGGCAGCGAACGTTTCGGTCGGCCCTGCGGTCAGGCAAAATCTGGGAAATCGAGACCGGTATCCTGGAGCGAAAACGGCGCCGACATTGGAGGACACCATGGCCGACCCATGGGAGCCGCCCGACCGGGGTTTCCGTTCGAACGCCGTCGTCCGAAGGTCGCTTCTATCCCGGGTCCAAGCGACCGCATTCCTGATCGCCGCCCGGGTCCGTCGAAGGCGCAGGAGCACCCGTGGAGCCGGTCCAAGTCCCGGACGCCGCGTGACCCCCGGGCGTGGGACGCCCGGCCGAAGATCCTCCCGCTGAAGGGGATCGAGACCGAGTTCTTCACCATCGGCCAGCTCGCCACTGCGCTCCATCGGTCGAAGTACACGGTGGTCGACTGGATCCGGAAGGGCTCCTGCCCGAGTCCCGCTACCGAACCCCGGCCCACGGAACACCGCTTGGGCAAGGGAATCCGCTTGTGGTCCCGCGCTCAGGTCGAGGGGATCCAGCGCATCGCCGAAGAAGAGGGAATCCTCGGGGAGCAACGCCGTCGTCGGCAGACCCGCAGTGCCGCCCACCAACGCTTCGCCGAACGGACCAGCCAGTTGATGCAGGAGACTCGGTAGAGCCGCTGCCCTTTGGTCGACCCCGCTTCCAGGGAACCGCAACCCAGAGTCACAGCGCTGAGAGCAGGAGATAACGCGTTGATACGCTCGCCGGGATCGGCCGCTGACCTGGGCGTTCGTTGCTCAAGCACAGCGTTCACGCAAGCCCGAAAAGTCCGTCGCTCTACCACTGAGCTAGCGGCCCAGAGATTGTACGACCGCTCAGAACGTCGGGAGGTCGAGGTCGCACTCGGTGCGGCCGTAGCGGGCCAGCCGGTTGAGGGCCCGCCGGGCCTTCGGCTCCGTCACCAGGAGCCCGATGTTGTCGGGGTTCTCGGCGACCGCGTCGTACACGGGGCGCAGCAGCCGGAACGCGCATCGAGCTCCTCCGGCGCCTCGGCTCGAGCCCGTCGACGATCCGGTCGAGGCGGCGGAAGAAGCGCCGCCGCTGCGTCGCCCGGTCGAAGTCGATGTTCGGGAGGTCGGCGAGCGCGTCGACCAGCTGCTCCGCGCGCTGGCAGAAGGCCGGTCCCCCGACGGCGGCACCGGCAGGCGCGCCGCCGACGGCCGGCACCGTGAGCGCCATGCCGGCGAGGAGCGTCACGGCGAGCGGCGCCCGGAGGCGATGCACGGCCACCACGTCAGTCGAGCTCGATGCCGCAGCGGTCGTCGAGCTCGTCGAAGACCTTGTCGAACGCCGGGCCGGCCTTCCGGGCAGCACGCACGTAGCGGGCGCCGTCGACGCGGTCGTCGATGTCGAGCGCACCCGACGTGGCGTCCTCGAGGACCGGGAAGAAGCGCAGGATGCGCCGGACGCACGGTCGAGCGCGGCCGGCGCCTCGTCGGCCAGCTGCCGGTACGCCGACTCCGCCACGACGATGTCGTCGACGTCCTCGTCGGGGTCGGTCTCGTCGATGCGCTCGTAGCTGTCCTGGAGCGCACGGGCGGTGCGGCAGAACGCCGACTTCGAGCCGCCGCCGGCAGCGGTGTCGGCGCCGGCCGGGGCGCGAGGGCGCCGAGGAGCGCGGCCCCGGCGAGCGCGGCGACCGGGAGCACGGGACCCGCTAGCCGACGTCGAGGTCGCACGTGGACGAGAGGTAGGTGAACACCTTCTTCAGTGCCCTGCGCACCTTCCGGCCTGCTCGGTGAAGGCGGCCGTGTCGTCGAAATCGATCGGGTCGTCGCCGGAGCCCGCCAGCGACGAGTAGAAGGCGTTGATGCGCCGGAACGCCGTCTCGAGTGACGACGGCGCCTGTTTGCCGAGCTTCTTCCACACCGCTCGACGCGGGCGAGGTACTCGCTGTCGGTGAGCGGGTCGGGTCGAGCTCCTGGTCGGCGACGCTGCGGGCGGCCGTGCAGAACGACGCCGGCCGGCCCGACGCGGCGGCGGCCGTCCCGGCGAGCGCCAGGCTCCCGGAGCCGACGAGGGACATCATCACGAGCGAAGCTGCGAATCGGCGCACGTCCCGTCCTCTCGTCGGCCGCAGGCGGACAGTAACAACGGGTTCCCCGGAAGCAGCCGCGGACCCTGCTGCTACGATGCGCTGCTCCCCTGTGGAGTGCGAGCCCCCATCGTCCAGTGGCCCAGGACGCCGCCCTTTCAAGGCGGTAACGGGGATTCGAATTCCCCTGGGGGCACCCAGGTCCTGTGGTGCAGTCTGGTCAGCACGCCGCCCTGTCAAGGCGGAGGTCGCGGGTTCAAGTCCCGTCAGGACCGCCGAGTTTCAGCACGTCAGCGGCTTAATCCGCGGCTACCGCGCCGCCTCGACGCATGTCCATCGCGCGGCCATCGCGCGGCCAAATCCAGTGGGCGCCCAGCGTGTCTGCAGCAGCACCATGGCCCGCCGCTTCGGTCGCCTGAGCGTAGACACCGAGGGTGAGCGCAGGGTTCGAGTGGCCCAGCCGGGTCTGCGCCGTCTTGAGGTCGACGCCCGACAACACCATTGCTGTCGCCGATGCCCGGCGCAGGTCGTGGAACGAGAGCTCGTCAAGCTCGGCAGTTTCGCAGGCGGGCTGCCATACCCGGTGGCGCCAGTTCGAGTACTGCAGCACCCCGCCCTCGGTACCGACGAACAAAAGCTCGTCGACGTCCGCTCCCGTCAACCCTCGGCGAGCAACGTGGGCGCTGAGCGTGTCCATGAGCGGTGCCGGTACGGCGAGCGTGCGGCGGCCGGCCTGGGACTTTGGCGCTCCAAGCACCATGCGACCGCCGGTGCCGCGGGTCAGCTGCTCGGCGACGGTCAGTGTCCGAGCGAGAAAGTCGAGGCGGCCGACGCGGAGTCCGGCGATCTCGCCCCATCGAAGCCCAAGTACCGCCCCGAGGTAGGCCATTGCGGAGTAGGCCTCGCCCAAGGCGTCAGCCAGCGCGGCGAGCTCCTCGGCGGTCACGACGTGGCGGCGCCGCGGCGCTATAGCCGGCAGCTTGATCCCGCGGCATGGCGAGCGGACGATCACGTCGGACGCGACGGCGTAGTTGCAATGCAAGCGCTGGTGCACGAACTGTCGAGGCATCTGGCCCCATCGACGGTGCGGCGCTCGTACAGCGTCGCCCGGGCTGTCTGCGCTTGCGGCCGAGTGGATCGCCTCGAACACCGCGAAGCGTGAGAGCTTCCGGGAGCGAGACTTGGGCATCATCCGCGATCACTTGAGTCCAGCGCTCGGGAGGCGCCGGATCGGCAGCCTGACGCCGGCTGACATGCGCATCATTGGTCGCGTGGGAGTACAGCGATCCGCTGATTTCGAGGCCCCACCATCAAGCTCGAGCCCAACTGGAAGGGTCCCATCCCCGGCGACGCGGACAGTGCGCATCATTGGCTGCACGGCAGTACAGGACCGCGGGGCCCACCCTTAAGCTCCCGGCCCTAGAGACGGGTCTCATCCGGTCACGCGGATAGTCCGCATCATTGTGGTGGCTGGCCGAGCACGGAGACCGGTACGCCGAAGGCAATCGGGTCGGCGAGCTACGGAGTGTGATGTGCGCGACGTCGCGAGCCTTCGCCGTCGGTGTTCTTGGACGAACTCGTATCGGCCGTGCTTGCCGTGGGTAGCCAGAACGGCACCATCCGGCCGCTCGACGCAAGGACCCTTCGGCCCCACGGCGCACCCGTCGTCGTTACGCCCGGCCTCATCGTCTCCATCGCGTTCAGCCCCGACTCGGACTGCTCATGGCCCAGACCATCGACGCGACGAACCGGCTTTTCGACGTCGCCCGACGCGCCCCAATCGGTGACGCCTTCCCCGGCAGCGATGTCGGCTATGGCATCGCCTCGCTTCGCGCCGCATGGCCGCACCGCCGCCCTACCGGGCCCGCACGGAACGCCGCTCTGGGATCTCGACGACGCCCACTGGCGCGACAACGCCTGCACTTTCGCCGGACGCAACCTCACGCGAGCCGAATGGTCCCGGTACCTCTCATCCGTCGGCGCCTACCGACGCACATGCGCCGCATGACAGGGCAGCGCGCACATTAGAGAACGATCAACCGGCCCGACTCGCTACCTCCGTAGAACATGGGTCGCTGTCACCCTCGAGCGCGATCGAAGGACGTGGTGCGGATCGCGAAGATGATCACGGCCGGCGAGATCGACGACGAGGAGGCCTACGAACCTTGTTGAGCTGACGCCGAGCGATGGTGCGAAGACGTCAGAGCAGCGGCCCGTCAGTTGCTTCTTCTGGTCCGACGGTGTACCTGGCCCTGTAGTTCGAATATTTGCCGCGCTTGACGAACGTGGGCGACCCGGCCACGCCGGTGCAGTGGGTGGTAGGCACAACTCATCAGCGCGGTCGGCTCAGAGCGGCTCCTGCCAGACCAGCGCCGTCCCGTCGAGAACGATGTGCCGTCCGCGTTCGTGATCGTCGTTCGCAGCTTGGTGATCGGTTTGTCGTCCCGCACTTCGAGCACCTCGACCTCGGCCGTGATGCTGTCGCCGGGCCGACCGGTGCTCGGAAGCTCCAATCGACGTGCAGGAAGACGCTCCCCGGCCCGGGGAGGTCCTCGGCGACGACCGCGTTCAGCAGGCCCGAGGTGACGCCACCCTGGACGATGATCCGGCCGAACCGGCTTCGGCGGGCGGCCTCCTCGTCGTAGTGGAGAGGGTTACGGTCCCCGGTGACCTCGTGAACCGCTCGATGTCCTCGGCTCGCACCGTCCGGGAGCGGCGCGCCGTCTCGCCGACGCTCGGTGTCATACGCGTTCTCCTGACGTTACTTCTACATTCCGGTGCGAATGGCGGGTTCGGTGGAGCAAGTGAGCTCCGATCACGCTCGACGAGCTCCAGCTCGCGAAGCGTAACCACGACACCCCCTCGAGGTGCTGTAGAGGCCGATCACTCCCATCGGCCTGCACCATGTGCCCGTGCACCATGGCAGTCGGTGCAGGGCACAGTGGGTTCGCGATGAGCCGGTGCCTCGCTGATCGTTCGATCGACCACGTGATCCTCGAGCGCGAGATGGCCAACTCGTGGAGGACGGAGCGCTGGGTTCGCTCCGGTTGCTCACCCCGAACTGGCAGTGCCGGCTGCCGGGTTACGCGTACGAGGGCGATGACCCCGACGGCTTCATGACCATGCCAGAAGTCGTGGACTTCATCACCGGCTACGCCTGGACGATCCGCGCGCCCCAGTGCAGACGGGCACCACCGTGGCGTCGGTGCGCCGCAGCAATGGTGGATACCGCGTGGCCAGAGACCAAGACCAATGGCAATGCCTGACCGTGGTGGTCGGGACGGGGCGTTCAACGTGCCACACGTCCCCGACTTCGCGGCTGCCGTGCCGTCGGCGGTCATGACGCTTACGCCGATGGAGTACCGCAATCCGGGCCAGCTTGCCGAGGGCGGCGTGCTGGTGGTCCGTGCGTCGGCGACCGGCGTTCAGATCGCCGACGAGATCCAGCGCTCGGGCCGTCCAGTGACATTGGCCGTGGGCGAGCACGTGCGCTGGCCCGCCTCTACCGAGGTAGGGACATCCACTGGTGGATGCAGGCCGCTGGCGTACTCGACGAGCGCTACGACGAGGTGGACGACATCGTGCGGGCGCGCCGCGTGCCGTCGATGCAGCTCGCGGGGTCGCCCGAACGCGTGACCTTCGACCTCAACGCCCTCACGGGCATCGGCGTGACGCTCGTCGGTCGTCTTGCCGGCATCAAGGACAGCCACGCGCAATACTGCGGGTCATTGCGAAACAAGTGCGCGCTTGCTGATCTCAAGCTCGGACGGCTGCTCGACACGATCGACGAGTGGGCGACCGCCAAGGGTATGGACGGCGCCGTGCCACCGCCGCACCGGTTTGCACCGACGATGCTCCCGGCGTCGCCGCCGCTCGGTCTTGATCTCACCAGCGGTGCGATCAAGACCATCATCTGGGCGACCGGCTTCCGCGACTACTCCTGGCTCGATGAGCTGCTTCTCGATCGCAAGGGCCTGATCCGACACGACGGCGGTGTCGTCGAGTCGCCCGGCATGTATCTGATCGGCGCACCTTTCCTGCGCCGACGCAAGTCGAGCTTCATCGACAGCGCCCGCGACGACGCCCAAGACCTCATTGTTGAACTCGCGGCCTTCCTCGACCGTCAGGCCGCGCCGGCCAAGCGCTGAGCGCGGCGGCGCCGAAAGGGACATAGGATGTCGAAGCCGACCCACGGCCGCGACTATGACGTCATCGTGGTTGGTGGCCGCTGTGCCGGCGCGGCGACCGCCAGGCTCCTGGCGCAGGGCGGGTGCAAGGTGCTGATGGTCGACCGCGCACGAGCAGGCAGCGACACGCTCTCCACCCACACGCTCATCCGCGGCGGCGTGCTCCAGCTCCACCGCTGGGGCCTGCTCGAGGCGATCGTGGCGGTAGGCACGCCTCCCGTCCAGACGGTGGTCTTCGACTATCCCGATGAGCGTGTCCCAATATCGATCAAACCATCGCCTGGCGTCACCGCGTTGTACACGCCCCGCCGAACGGTGCTCGACAGCGTGATTGCCGACGCCGCGCGCGAGGCCGGTGCTGAGGTCCGATTCGGAGCAACGGTGACGGACCTGCTCCGCGACGGGCCGACCGTGACCGGCGTGGTCGGACGCAACGGCACCACGACGTTCCGTGCCAGCGCCGATCTAGTTGTAGGAGCAGACGGCATCCGCTCCGCGATCGCGCGCCTGGTTGGCGCGCCAACGACGAGGGTGGGCTCGAGCGCGAACGCCGTCATCTACAGCTACTGGGAGGGAATGGAAACGGCGGGCTACGAGTGGTTCTACCGGCCCGGTTTCGCGACTGGCGTGGTCCCAACCAACGACGATCACACGCTGGCCTTCATTGCGATACCGCCCCAGCGATTCCAGGCGGCCGCAACCGGTGACCTCGAGAGCCGCGTCCGAGGCACGCTCAGGGAACACGCCCCCGAGCTCCTCGATCGGTTCGACGGTGGCGCTCGCGTCGAGCGTTTCCGCGGCTTCAAGGGCGAAACCGGGTTTGTGCGTCGTCCCTGGGGTTCGGGGTGGGTGCTCGTGGGCGATGCCGCGTACTACAAGGATCCAATCACCGTGCACGGCATCACCGACGCCCTACGCGATGCCGAACTCCTCGCCCGAGCCGTGCTTGATGGCCCGAACGCTACCAACCTCGCCAGATACGAGTCCGAACGGGACCGCATCTCCCACACGCTCTTTGAGGTCACCGACAAGATCGCGTCGAGGAACTGGACAATGCCCGAGGTCAAGACCCTGCTGCGGGAGATGAACGACTCCATGACCGATGAGGTCGCGTTGCTGGAGAGCCTCGATTCCCACGCGAACATCACCATGACCTGAAGCGACTTCCAGAGCAGAAGACACAGTTGCGGTGCGACCGGTGACGCGGACAGCTCGCATCATTGGCCGCACCGCAGTACAGGAAGCGGGGCCCCGGGCATCAAGCTCAACGGCTTCCAGGAGAGCCTCATCCCCCGGCGACGCGGACAGCTGCATCATTGGCGGGGCAGCGGTACAGGACGCGGGGCCTCCGGGGCATCAAGCTCGACGCTGAGTAGATGGGTCCCGTCCCCGCCCACGCGCACAGCTCCCAACACTCGGTGCGCCGCAGTACACGAAGCGCCCCGGGCATCAAGCTCGACGGCTTCGAGATGGGTCCCATCCGGCGACGCGGACAGCTGCATCATTGGCGGGGCTGCGGTACAGGACACGGGGCCTCCGGGGCATCAAGCTCGACGGCTTCTCGATGGGTCCCAGTCCCGGCGCATCGCAGCGCGCCGTTCCATCCTCGCGCGACACCGGTGATCGGGACTTTGGGCCCTTCTCTGCACCACCATGCTGAACGCACGCTCGAGGTCACGCGCATCCACTCCGTCGCCGGCTTCGCGTCATCATGTCTGGCGGTTCACCGAAGGAGGCAGGATGCGCACCCTACCGATCAACGCTGAGACGACGATGTTCACGTCGGTCGTTCCGATCCCCACGGTCGGGAACCTGGCCGTGAACTCCTACCTGATCCGCGGCGACGAGCCCACGCTCATCGACACCGGGATCACGCCCGAGGTCTCCGAGTTCGACGTCGCGCTGCGGGAGCTCATCGACCCGAACGAGATCCGCTGGATCTTCGTGACGCACGCCGATCGCGACCACGTCGGTGCCCTCGGCTCGACTGCTCACCGAAGCACCGAACGCGACCGTCGTGACCAGCCTCCTGACCTTCGGTCTCATGAGCGTCGGCTCGGAGCCGATCCCGCCCGAACGGGCCTTCATGGTCCACGACGGGAGCACCCGCGACATCGGCGACCGCACGCTGCGCGCCGTTCGACCTCCGCTGTTCGACAACCCGGGAACGCTCGCCTTCTTCGACCCGAAGCAGAACATCCTGTTCAGCGCGGACTGCTTCGGCGCGCCGTTCAGCACGCCCGAAGCCGCGCTGGCCGACGACGTCGCCGCGATCCCCGACGACGAGCTGGCGCCGGCGCAGTTGCTGTGGGGCAGTGTCGACAGCCCGTGGGCGCACTTCGTGGAGGAGTCCCGGTTCGCCGCGAACATCGAGCGCTTCTTGCAGGACCGGCCCGACAAGGTGCTGGGCACCCACCTCCCACCGATTCACGGCGACCTCGACCGGCACGTCCGGACGCTGTCGAAGCTGCCGTCGTCGACGCCGTACATCACCGCGGACCAGGCTGCGCTCGAGGCGTTCATGGCAACGATGGCGCCGCAGTAGCTGCGGCGCCTCATCAATGGAGCGCAGAGTCGCCGAATCGAAGGACTCGCGCCTACCGCATGCTCACGTGGAACACGGACGTCTGCGGACTCACGCCGTCCGCGCCTCAAACCTCCTCTTGGGAGTCCGCCTCGAGCGCGTTGTCGCGAGGTCGTCGAGCAATTGTCTCGCGTCGGCCAGATCGGCGGTCGTGAAGCCTTCAGTGAACCGCTCGTACGCAGCGCTCAGCAACACCGCAGCCGGTTCGGTCTTGCCCTGCGCGCCCCAAAGTCGGGCAAGGGCGGAGGTCGCGCGTAGCTGGAGCATCGGCGCCGCGAGTCGGTCAGCACGCTCAACGGCCTGCACGAACCAGACCTCGGCTGCGGTTGGGTCATTTGAGTGCGCGAGCAGCAGATGGCCCTTGAGTAACAGCAACTCCGACGACAGTGTTTGCGGTTCGGGGAGCGCCGCCACCACCCGTAGCGCTTCGTCCACCCGGGCAACGCCGTCGCTCGGCCGTCCAGCCATGCCGAGTGCCTCTGCGTGGAACTGGAGGAGCGACGGCCAGAAGACGGGGGGCGACTTCAACACGCGGTACTGCTCCATCGCCGCTTCCAGGCGCGCAAGGCCGTCGTCGACGAAGCCGTTCGCCGCCATCGCCGCGCCCTGAAGGCACGACGCCGCCGCGGTCCACACCGGGAATTCGTGCGCAGCGGCGATGTCGATCACCACGTCGGCACGCTCAGCGGCTCGTTCGGCGTCGCGGAGCCACATTTGGATCAGACCCGTGTGGAAGTGCGCGTAGGCGAGTGCTCTGTGGATGGTGCAGCCGTTCTGCGAGGTCGATCGCTTCGTAGGCCCGGTCGCGGGCGCGGTCAGGACTGCCCTTCATCCACAGCAGCATTCCTTGGACCACGTGGCACACCACGCCGGGGTCGTTGCCGGCCTCGAAACGCTCGATCTTGCGCGCCCGGCGTCGTACGCCGTGATTCCCTCGTTCCAGGTGGTCGATACCGGGTTGGAAGTGGGCGAGCATGCCTTCGCTCGCCCCGATCACCACGTGGCCCTCGACGCGTGCTCGCGTGTCGTCGAAGCGTTCAGCCAGGGCGAGGAGCTGCTCGCCGATCCGTACCGACTTCTCGAACTCCGCCCGGTAGATGTAGAAGGTCGAAAGCCCGCGCAACACCGGGAGTAGTTGCGGGAACCCGCCCTGCACCTCGCAGAGCTCCAAGGCGCGCTCGTACGCGCGCTCGGTCTCCGCCGTGTACCCCTCGGTCGCCAACAAGACTCGGGCCAAGCTCGTCTGCAGCAGTATCTGCTGCACGAGACGCTCCTCGTTCGAGGGCGTCGACGAGAGCACGTCCAGGAGATCCGTGATGAGTGTCGCGGTCTCGTGGTACCAGCCGCGGGCGCTGTAGAGCAGCCACAGACCGTCGGTGAGCTTCCCGAGCTCCTCGAAGTCCCGCTCGGCGACCCAGTAACGCCACGCCGCGCGAGGTTGCCGATGTCCGCGGCCATCCGCTCCGAGGCCGCGTCGCGCTCGTCGCCCGTCAGCTTCTCGCAGTGGTGAAGCGTCCAATCGGCGAAGTACTCGGCGTGCGCCCGTCGGGCAGCGTCGCGCAGATCCGGATCCTCGTCGAGCCGTTCGGCAGCGAAGCTAGCGGATGGTCTCCAGCATCGACAGGCGCGGGCCGGCAGCACGATGTCGACCCGGCGTACCAGGCTCTTGTCGACCAAAGAGCCGAGCCCGTCGAGCACGTCGATCCTGTCCGATCCCCTGCACACGTCCCGCGACCGCCTCGACCGCCTCGAGAGTCGTGCTGGAGAACACGGCGAGCAGCGCGAGCAGCCGCTGCTCGTCGCCGGTGAGCAGTTCGTAGCTCCAGTCGATCGTGTCGCGGAGCGCGCGTTGGCGTTCCGGCGCATCGCGCGCGCCGCCCGTCAGCAGGTTCGAGCCGATCGCCGAGCCGCTCGACCAGCGCCTGCGGTGACAACAACGCGAGCCGAGCGGTCGCGAGCTCGATCGCCAGCGGCAGGCCATCCAACCGCATGCACAGCTCGAGCACGGCCGGCGCGTTCTCGGCCGTGAGCTCGAAGTCCGGCCTGACTGCCCGCGCGCGCTCGACGAACAGCTGCACCGCCTCGGACTCCGCCAGCGCCGCGACCGACTCGCCGATCTCGGCGTCGGGCAGCGCGAGCGGTGGAACGGGATAGACCTGCTCACCCGAGACGTTCAAGGCTTCGCGGCTGGTCACCAGCAGCTTGAGCTCGGGACAGTCACGTAGCAGTTCCATGGCCGCGCGCGCGGCCGCGGTCACTTGCTCGAAGTTGTCGAGAACGAGCAGCATCGGCTGCGGTCCGATCCGCTCCTTGATCGCGTCGAGAAGCGGCCGATCGCTCTGTTCGTGCACCCCGATCGATCGAGCCGTGACCGACAACACGACTCGACATCCCGGCACGCGCTCAGGTCGACGAACGACACCCGGTCGGCGAAGTCTTTGCGCAACGCATTCGCCGCCTCCACCGCCAACCGGGTTTTGCCGGTCCCGCCGGGGCCGAACAATGTGAGCAACCGCGTGCTGCCGAGGCGCTCCACGATGTCCCGGAGCTCGTGGACGTGGCCGACGAAACGGTCGAGCTGCACGGGCAGATTGCGCGCCAGGGAGTCCATCGAACGCAGCGGCGGAAACGCCGAAGCCAGCCCCGGCGCGCCCACCTGGAACACATGCATCGCCGACTGCAGGTCGCGCAGCCGGTGCTCCCCGAGGTCGACGAGCTCGACACCGACAGGCAACTCACCACGCACGAGCTCGGCCGTCGAGCCCGAGATCACAAGCTGCCCACCGTGCGCGATTCCCATGAGCCGCGCACACCGGTTCAGCGTGTGGCTCTCGTATTGGTCGCCGATTACACGTCCCTCGCCGGTGTGGACACCCATCCGCGCCCGCAACGGTCCGACACTGCCCCAGTCCTCGGACGCCAAGGCCCGTTGCGTGTCGACGGCGGCGGCGACGGCGTCGGGCGCTATTCCAAACGCGGCGGCAACGCCATCACCCATGTACGAGAAGACGACGCCTCCATGACCTTGAACGGCGTCGTCCAACAGCTCGTGGTGCCGCGCGACCGCCGCCGCCATCGCCTCACGATCCAATTCCCATAGGCGCGTCGAGCCCTGTAGATCAGTGAAGAGGAACGTGACCGTCCCCGACGGCAACCCTGCCACCCGCACCCCCATGCGCGCCCCGTGCGCGACCGGGCCCAGTATCCCAGCCAACGCTCCAGCAATGTCTCGACCGAGACAATGCTTCCGAACGCCGCAGATCAATTCTGCAGGTCAAGACGGTTGTCAGGCTGACCTGACACACCTTGGGCACGACCCACCCCCGAGGCACGATCATGATCGGCCCTGTAGGCGAAGAGATCGCCCGCTCTGGAGCGCCCGCGCCGAGCCCGACCCACAGGCGGGCGTCGATCGATGTGTTGTTCGGCGTGCGTGTTGGGTGCGGCAGCAAACGAGTGCCCAGCCGTGTTACAGCACGAGGTTGCCTGCGCCCAAATGGACCAAATGGTCTCCGCGAAGCTTCCGACTCCTGAACGTGGCGGGGCTTATGCCTTCAGGCCGAAGAGGCGCCAGGTCCCCGGTACGCCCTTCAGGTCATGCTCGCCGCGATCGGCGAAGTCGAGGCCAGCGCCGACGACGAGCGGCGGCACCGCCGCCGATACGAGCACTTCACCGGCGTCGGCCTGCGCCACGACCCGCGCACCGATGTGGACGGCAAGCCCCGCAACATCCTCACCACGACGCTCCACCTCACCGGTGTGCACACCCGCCCGGATCTCCAGGCCCGTTGCCCGCGTCGCCTCGATCATGTCCAACGCGCAACGGATGGCCCGCGCAGGACTGTCGAAGGTCGACAGCATCCCGTCACCGATGGGGCGCGCAGGTCTTCTCGACGTCTGGGCAAGGCCGAGAAGGGTGGCTACGCGTACGGATGGCGAGCCGTCGATGGCGAACTTGTCGAGGATCCGACGGAGCAGGTGGTTCTCGCCCGCGGACTCGCGTTGCAGGCGGAGGGTGACGCGGAGAGTTCGCTGATTGCCTGCGGCGTGGCAGTACGGCCGGGACGGGCAGTCGGCGGCGCGCCTGTACGCCACGTACCGCGGGGCGGGGGCGCCCCGGACCGACACCCGCCGTGCGCTGCGGGCATGGGCGGGCTTGTCGCCCACGCGCCGAGCCGGCACGCTCCCGAGCCCGCCGCGGGGTGTACCTGCCGGCTCGAGAGCACGCGGGGCGCGTGGTCGGCAGCGTGCACAACCGGATGCTGTACCTCTGAGCGCTACCGGATGGTGAACGGGTAGGCCATTCCCTGGTGCAGGTGCGCGGGCCCGCCGTCGTCGTCGGGGAGGAAGCAGAGCAGCGCGTACCGGCCGGGGTCCAGGTCGAGGCGCAGTTGTGTGCGCGCACCCGGAGCGAGCATCGTCGCGCCGGCCACGTCGGCCTGCGGCTGCAGTGATGGTGCGGCCGCGCTGCTCTCGTCGTTGCTCCACTCGATGACGTCGGCGATCTCGACGCTGTCGGACAGGCGCGACACCACCATCTCGTGCGCCTGCTGACCGTCGTTCGCGACTTCGATCGGCGTGCCCTGCGCGACCGCCTCGGTGAACCGCTTGGGCACGCCGAACTCGAACTCCCGCAGATGCACCGCGGGGATCCCGGTCGGGGCGGGGGCCGGCTTCGCCTTTCCGGTGACGTCTAGCTCGGTGCTCATGCCCTTCACGACGTGGGGGATCCCGTCGGGCCCGGGCATGAGGCACAAAACGAGGTAGTGCCCCGGCTGCAGATCGGTGGTGACCGAGGCCGAGGACCCGGGCTCGGCGCCGTTGGGACCGGCGACGAACGTTCCCACCGTGGCCGCCTCCGGGAACCCCCGGGCGATCGCGGCCAGGTAGTCGGTCATGGTGCGGCCGGGCTCGAGCCGCACGAGCGCGGCCTGGTGACCCTCGACGCCGTGGTTCATCAGGACGATTTGGGTCCGCCCTGCCGGCACGCTCGCGGGCGCCGAGAACGAGTAGTCCATCGCCATGATCGTCAGGGTCCGCGCCCCGTCGCCCTGGCGGGCGAAGGCGGGCGTGGCCGGCGAGAGCAGGAGTGTCGACGCCACCACCGCCGCGCCGGTGACGCCGGCCAGCGGTCCGAGCAGTCGTCGCAGTGATCCCATGACCGTCCCTCCAGTCCTCATCAATTGATATAAGTAATACTCAATCCAATTGAGTAGAACTATAGTGATCCCGTGGACTCTGTCAAGAAGGAGACGCGGACGTACCGGTCGCCCCGGCGGGAGGCGCAGGCCCGTGCCACGCGGGCGGCGATCGTGGACGCGGCCCGTGCCCGCTTCGTTGCCGACGGCTATACCGCGACGACGATCGACGCGGTGGCGCAGGATGCGCAGGTGTCGGCGGCGACCGTCTATGGCGTGTTCGGGACCAAACGGGCGCTGCTGAAGGAGGCGATGGACGTCGCCATCGTCGGCGACGTCGAGTCGGTCCCGCTCCAGGGCCGCGACTGGGTGCAGGCGCTCGCCGGCGTCGACAACGTCGACGAACGGGTCCGGCGCGTATTCGCGGGGCTGCGCGAGGTCTACGGGCGCACCGCCGGGCTGCAGCGCGTGCTGGAGGAGGCGGCGGCGACCGATCCGGAGCTCGCCGAGCTGGCGGCCGACGTGAACCGCAGCCAGCGCCATGACGCGGGCGAGTTCCGCCGCCTCGTCGCCGGCGACCTGCGCGTGTTCCCCGAGGTCTCGGAGAAGGACGAGCGCGACGCCATCTGGGCCGTGACGGGTCTGCCCGTCTACCGGCGACTCACCGAGGAGTGCGGGTGGTCACCGGCGCGTTGGGAGCGCTGGGCCGTCAGCCTGGTCGCGGTGCTACTCGCAGCCGCCCGGTCGCGATGACGTCGTCGACCGCGGCCCCGTCGGCATCGACGGCTCCGCGCCCTGGCTGCCGAGACACTCGGCGACGAGGCACTCGCTGCACACCAGCGTCTCGGCCCTGACACGGACTACGCCTTCGACCGCATCGTGTCGGGCGCTGCCTGCATGGGTCCTATCCCCGGTCACGCGGACAGCTCGCATCATTGGCCGGGCTGCAGTACAGAAGTTCGGGGCCCCCGGGGCATCAAGCTCGCCGGCTTCTAGATGGGTCCCGTCCCCGGCCACGCGGACAGCTCGCATCGTTGCCTGCACCGCAGTACAGGAATCGGCCCCCTTTAACCTGCCGGCACTCGTGACGGGTCCCGCCGCCGCCCCCCGGTCACGCGGACAGCGCTCAACGGTGCCTGCGCTCCGGTACAGGAATCGCGATCGGCCCACTCGATGGCGAGCGGATGCACGAGCGGGCAAACCCTGGCGCAGCCGTTCCGAGGCCCATGGCCGATCCTTGCCGCAATGCGCGGTTCCCCT
>CAVSXO010000043.1:0-178835 GCA_963731895.1 uncultured Solirubrobacterales bacterium | reverse complement strand
GCACCGGCTACTGATCGATGTAGACATCCTCTTCTTTCGGCTCACAAGCGTCGAACTGGGACTCCTGTTCTTTGCGGTGATTCTCGGCGCGACGGGCCTCGGGGTTTTTCTGGGCCACCGCGTCCGGCACCTTTCGGAGAGCCTCCGGGAGCCATTTGGGGTCCTGCAGGCAGCGCTGCTCGGGGTTGTCGGGCTGCTGCTCGCTTTCGGTCTGTCGCTGGCGGTCTCCCGCTACGAAGATCGTCGCTCGAACATCGTCAGCGAGGCGAACGCGATCGACAAGACATACCTGCGGGCTCAGACCCTGGCGGAGCCGGTCCGCAGCCGCTCGCTCGACCTGCTGGTCGGCTACACGCGGAACGCAATCCGCCTCTCGGACGAGGTGCCGGGCAGCGCCGAGGCCGATGACGCCCGCGCACAGGAGGAGCGGATCGAACGCCGGCTGTGGAGCCTTGCCGGAGAAGCTCTCGAGCGGGCTCCGACGGCCAGCGCGCCACGTCTCTACGTCGAGGCTCTGAACGAGATGATCGATGAGGAGACCGCCCGCGTCGCCGCTCTCAGCAACCGGGTCCCGACCGCCGTCCTGGTGCTCGAAGTGCTCGGCGTCCGCCCTCGCCCTCGGGCTGCTCGCGGCCTACCTGGCGATCGTCGGAAGGGGCGTGTTGGCGGTCCTGCTCGCATCGGGGCTGGTTGCGTTCCTGCTCCTCGTCACCGCCGACCTCGATCGCCCGACACGGGGAATGATCCAGGTCCCCGACGCCCCGCTCAGAAACGAGCTCGCGTCGATGGCGCAACCGCCGGCCGCTGCTGCACCCCGCGCCCCGACGCGCTAGCCGGGGCCAGATGGTGAAGCATCGCTCCCGAGGCGGCGTATCTCCGCTTCGATCCCGTCGAGCCGCGATTCGATCTGGCTGAGCTGCCGCATGACCGGATCCTCGCCCGATGCCTGCAGCTCGGCCTGTCGCCGCGTGACGAACGCGCTCGTGATCGTGGCCGTGATGATCGACAGCAACGACAACCCACCCAGCATCAGCACCGCCCCGATGGCCTTGCCGTCGGCCTCCCCCGGGACGACATCTCCATAGCCGACCGTCGTGATGGTCTGCAGCGCCCACCAGAATGCGAGCCAGACGCTGGGGAACGT
The DNA here is from genome assembly GCA_963731895.1 of uncultured Solirubrobacterales bacterium. GTDB lineage: Bacteria > Actinomycetota > Thermoleophilia > Solirubrobacterales > JBBDJG01 > CAVSXO01. Next base: position 177,691 of record CAVSXO010000043.1, on the reverse strand, counting down.
CTCCGGATCGACGATCCGCTCGACGACTCCGAAGAGCACGACCGCCGCAAGCCAGATGACCGCGATCAGGCGGGCGGCGTAGCGCGGGCGCAGTGCCCGGCTGCTGAGCCGGCGGTCTATCCACCGGTCGACGCGGGTCTTGGGCAGCGGGTCAGGCATGGGCGCCCGCGGTCGCGACGGACGCACGCGCCCGGTCCGGCCGCGACAACACGCGCGTCGTGAGGTATGCGACGACCACTCCGACAATTATTAGTGGAGTCGCCCCGGCTCCGCTTTGCGCGGTCAGCAGGGTCGCGAGCACGACCGCCGACAGCGGCAGCCCGAGGGCGGACACGGTGGCGGCGCCCAGGCCCACGGCCACCGCCGCAGTCTGGTCGAACCCCGCCAGGTGGGATCCCAGGAGCCCTGCCGAAGCGCCGAGGAACAACGCGGGAAATATGGGCCCGCCGCGGAAGCTGGCGAGCGAGATGGTCCAGGCGAGGCCCTTGAATGCGATCACGAGTGCGAGCGCCGAGACCGACCACGTCCCGGCGCCCGAGACCAGCCCCGGGAGCGCCTCCTCCCCGGAGAACAGCACGTCGTTGACCGAATGGTCGGTGGCCGCCTCGAACGCGATCGCCGACCCCGCGACGGCCAGGCCGGCGAGCGGCAGCAATACGAACTCACGGGAATCCATGAAGCCGTGCAACTCCCGGGCGACCCGCAGGATCACGAACATCCCGACGGCGACCGCGACGGCGAAGGGAATCGTCCAAACGAAGTCGACGAAGTCCGGGCGGGCAAACTCGGGCAAAGGCAAGGCGCTGAGCGCATAATCGCTCGAGTCGAGCCCGGTGAACGATCCCATCCCGGTCGAGACGAGCGACCCGATCCCCGCGGCCAGCATGCCAGGGATCAATACGGTCGGCAGCCTGGGCCCGCCGATCCCGGTCGCCTCGATCAGTATCACCGCCGCGATCAGCGGCGACTCGAAGATGAACGACAGCGCGGCGAAGGCGCCGCAGGCCGCCATCAACCCCAACACCTCGTCGGAAGCGTCTTTTCGAACCAGCCGGATCGCCAGGACCCCGAGCCCACCGCCCAACGCCAGCAGCGGCGCCTCCGGCCCGAGCACGAGGCCGAGTCCGAGCGTGGCGACGGCCGCCAGCATGACGCCCGGCAGGTCGATCGGCTCGGTACGGCCGGTGTTCAGACCCTCGGCAGGCACGTGGCCCCCGTGACCCGGGAGCCGCACGATCGCAAACGCGACCACCAGTCCTGCGAAAGCACACCCGGGGAGGTACCACCACAGCGGCGCCCCGTCGTCGTAGCCAACGGCGTCCGCCAGGTCCTCGTAAACCCACTGCGGCACGTAGTGCACCAGCTGAAGAAAGCACCATGAGGCAAGCGAGACCGCCAGGCCGACGGCCGCGGCCAGCAGCAGGAGCGCCAGGAGTTGTTTGGGAGGAACCGAGGGACTTGTGTCGCCAGAGGTGGCGTCTACGTCAGCCATCGATGCGCTGGTCAGACGCGCGCTCCGTGGGCTTCCCAGATGCTGCGGAGCAGCGCCGGCCCGAAGTCCTGCTTGCGTACGAGTGCGGCCACGCCGCACAGCGTGCGCGTCCTCGCCGAACTCCGTCCGAGTCCTCGATCGAGATCAGCACCACCACCGTCTCGGGATGGGCCGCGGCGATCCTGCGAGCGGCCTCGACCCCGCCGATTCCGGGCATCCGCACGTCGAGCAGCACCAGCTCAGGTCGCAGGCGCTCCACCTCGCCCAAGGCGTCCTCACCAGACTCCGCGTCCCCGACGGGCTCGAACCCGGGTGTCGCAGCGATCACATCCTGGGCGGCGCGGCGGAAGACGACTTGGTCGTCCACGGTCAGGACTCTGACTTCGGTCTGGCTCATCCTGCGTTGGCGCGTAGCACGGGTGACTCGGCCCCCTCGCGTTCCCGTGAGACCTTCCATCGGACGGCCCTGCCCCGCAATGGGGCTTGCCGGTGTGAAGGGGGGTGTGTGCCCACCCCAGGGCCCCCCAAGGGGAGCTAGCGGCCGTCGGGCTGCGAGAGGAAGATCAGCGTCGCCTTCACCCGTTTGCTGACGTCGTCCGCCTGCGCCAGATTCAGCTTCATGAAGATCGCGTTGATGTGCTTCTCGACCGCACGCTTCGTGAGCACGAGCGATTCGGCGATCGCGGAGTTGCTCTTGCCCTGCGCGATCTCGCCGAGCACCTCCCGCTCGCGTGTCGTGAGCTCCGCCAGGGGTGAGCTGGCGACCCCGGCCCTGGCGTGCACGAGCGATTCGACGATCTTGGAGTCGATCACCGAGCCCCCTCGCGACACCTCCTCGACGGCCGCGGCGAGTTGTCCCCCGTCGTGGACACGCTCCTTCAGCAGGTAGGCGCGGCCTTCCGAGCCGGATTCGAGCAAGGCCAGGGCATACGCCGGATCGTCGTACTGGCTCAGCACGACCACGCCCACGTCCGGCCACGTCTCACGGAGCACACCGGCAGCGCGAATGCCCTCGTCCGTATCCGTGGGCGGCATCCGGATGTCGGTCACGACGACATCGGGACGCTCTGATTCGACCGCCGCGAGCAAGGCATCCAGGTCGGCACACGTGGCGACGACCTCTACCCCGGGTGCTCTGGCGAGCACCTGCTCGAGACCTTCCCGCACGATGTAGCTGTCCTCTGCCAGCACTACCCGGATTGCCACGCTGCGAGCATCGTGCCACACCCCCGGGCCTCGGGATGCGGGCCTCATCGCGATCGTGGTGCAGGCTCCCTTGAGCGGAGCCCTGATCGATGGGAGTCTCGCCCCAGCCGCCTAGGCGTATATGGCCGGCGAAGCGGCCGAGCCAGAAAGGAGCAACAAGTGAGAGGTGCTGGACGAGCAGTGTTCGCAGCCATCCTGCTGATGATTGTGGGCACGATCAACATCATCTATGGCATCGGCGCCCTGGACGACGCCAGAATCTTCGTCAACGACACGAGGTTCATACTCGACGACCTGAACACCATGGGCTGGGTGCTGATCATCCTCGGGGTGGTCCAGCTCACCGGGAGCTTTTCGCTGCTGGCGGGCAATACCTACGGCCGGGTGATCGGGATCATCGCCGGCACCCTCGGCGCGCTCGGCGCCCTGTTTTCGATCGGCGGGAGCAACCCGTGGTGGTCGCTCGCCGTCTTCGCCCTGTGCGTGTGGATCGTGTACGGCATCACCGTCTTCGGCGAGGACGAGAGGGCGGCCCCTCGGTCAACGCCTGGCGTCTGACCGGACCTATCGCCGTCGCGCCGCCTGCCCCCCTCTCCTCGGGCAGGCGGCGCCGGCGGTGTCGAGCCGTTGACCGTTGTGGCTCAGCGGAACCGTTCCGGAGACACAGGTGCCCATGCCGGGTGCCGTTTGGATGACCAGCAGTCCGCCGACAGCCGCGAGCCGATCGCTCATGTTGGTGAGGCCGGCGCTCGACGTCACCTCATCCCTCACGAACCCGGCCCCGTCGTCGCGTCACCTCGAAGTGGAGATCGCCGTTCACGGCCAAGGACACGGAGATCGTCCCGACGCCATCCGCGTGCTTCATCGCGTTCTGAATCGCCTCGAGGCAGCAGAAGTAGACCGCGGTCTCGACCATCGGGCTGTGGCGCCCGATGCCGTCCGCGTCGACGGTGATCCGAACTGGGCTGCGCAACGCAGCAGAGCGCAGCGCCTCCCCGAGCCCGCGATCGGACAGCAGTGACGGGTAGACCCCGCGCGCAAGCGACCGGACCTGCTCGAGCGCATCGTCGACCTCCGTGCTGAGCTTCCCCAGCACCTGCTCGGCGCTGGCCGGGCTTTCCCTCAACAGCTCGCCGGCCAGCTCGAGCCGGATCCGCAGTGCAACCAACGACTGCTGGGCACCGTCGTGAAGGTCGCGTTCGATCCGCTGCCGCTCCCTGTCCGCGCCCGACATGATGCGCGCGCGGGACTCGCTGAGCTCGCGCAGCGAGCTGCGTAACTCGGCGCTGAGGCGCTCGAGTTCGAGCGCCTTCAGCACCGAGGCCCGCGCGACGTCGAGGAACGTCGGGTCGTCTTTGAGTGCCGCGTCGTGAACCACCGCCACGACACGGCCGTCATCACCCGAGATCTCAGTCACGCAGCGGGCGCCGCCTCCCGAGGTGAGCCTCGAGGGCCTCCCCTGCATGTCAATCCAGCCTTCCGGATCGTCGCGTGGCCTCTGAAGGATCTCCAGCGAACGATCCATCGATTCTGACAAGAGCTCGGACGTCTCGGACAGGCTCAACGCCGGCGAATGCGAGGCCAGGCCGGCAGCGAGGCGCCGGAGCGCCCTGTTCTCGAACAGCCGCCAGGCCCAGAGCCCGGCCATGAAGCCCACCGCCACGCCGGCGAACGAGAGCGCGATCACCCATACCAGCACCTCTGTGGGCTCACCCGGAAAGAGACGCCGGGTCAGGATGCCCGCGATCATGGCGAGCGCGTGGAGGATTGCAACCGCGAGGACGGGCACGAGCGTGATGCGCATCAGCGAGGTGCCCCTCCGAATCCGCGCGGCGAGCACCGCAACCACGCCGGCGAACAGCAGCACGGTCGCCGTCTCGCGGAATGGAATGAGCACGGCCTCCACGAAGCCCGGCTCGGAGCCGAGCACCATGAAGGCGTTGGCCGGGCAATCCCCGTCACAGGTCGTCCAGGGAGAGGGCGTCGCGTAGGAGTCCACGAGCAGCATCGTCGGCAGGTAGAGGAAAGCGACGAGGAGCACGGCGGCGGCGACCAGGCCGCGCTCGGGCCGAGCCGTCAGCCGGCCGGACGGGAATGCGAGCACGAGGAAGATGAGAAACGGCTCGACGAACCAACCGGACACACGACCCGCGCTGTACAGCACCTCGCTGCTCGACTGCGCAAGCGTCGTGAGCGACCACGCGAAACCGGCGATCACCAGCAGCTTCGCGAACCGTGTCCATGGATCCCGATTCCACATGTACAGGCCGACGCCGATCGGGAGAGCAATGATCAGGGCGCGGATCTCTGCTTCCAGGAAGGGGTTACGCGATTGGTTCCCGGAGAGAGTCAGCGCGACCGCGGCCGCGCAGGCCGCCGCAGCGGCGACTGACAGCGCTGCGACGGTCCCGACGCGCCGGTTGTGAGTGTCCCTGCTCGCCTTCGCTTTCAACGGCACTCCCATGCACGGCAAAGTGGAGAGCTGAAACCCTTTCGGGAAGGAGCCCCCTTGTATGACGATGCTTCCTGTTGGGGAAGCTTCCTCCTGCCCAGGCCCAGGTGCATCGGGCAGAAGGCCGATTGGAGACGAGACATCCGCCATGCAGAGCCCTACGTCATTTGGCGTAGGGCTCGCGCGGCGGTAACGTGGACGTGGCCGCACACTTCCGTCCGCAAGGGGACATCCATCAGCGTCGAAGCCGAGCTCTCTCCCCCTCGACCCGCACTCCGTCGAGTGTGGGTCGCATCGCAATCGCCACGCGCCAGGTACGTCACGGGCGTGCTCGCCCTCGCCGCCGCCTACTACGGCGCCGCGAAGCTCGGCCAGACGCTGCGTTACACGGCCTCGGTGTCTGCCATCTGGCCGCCCGCCGGGCTCGGGATCGCGGCGCTCTACCTGTGGGGCATGCGCTGGTGGCCCGGCATTCTCCTCGCAGAATTCGTCGTCAACGGAGAACTGCTCCTCGACGACAAAGGACTCCCGCTCGGGAGCCTGATGGGCCAGCAAGCGGGCAACATGGCGGAGATCCTGGTCGGGGCCCTCCTGCTGCGCGAGCTCATCGGTCGGCGTGCAGCTCTGGATCGGGTCGAGCAGGTCGGTGGAATGCTCGTCGCGCTCGGTACCGCCACCGCGATCAGCGCAACGGTCGGAACGGTTTCGATGCTGGCCGGCGGGGTCATCGAGGGGTCGGAGGTCACGAAGTTCTGGCGCACATGGTGGCTCGGCGACACCTCGGGCGGGCTGGTCGTCCTCCCCCTGTTGCTGGTCTGGGCTCCCGATCCCCTAGCGGCATGGCGGCGCATCCGCACCTGGGAAGGTGCGCTCCTGATGGTCGCGGTCACGACCCTGGGCGTGATCGCGGTCTCAACCGATGAGCCGGTGACCTACATGGTCTTCCCGGCGCTGATCTGGGCGGCCTTCCGGTTCGGCCCGCCGGGCGCCACGCTGGCGATCGCGATCGCGACGGGCGTGGCGATCGGGGTCACCGCCAATGACGTCGGGCCGTTCTACAAGCAGCCGATCGACCACCGGACCCTGAGCACACAGGTCTACATCTTCGTTGCGGCCCTTACGACGCTGTTCCTGAGCGCCATCGTGAGCGAAAGCGAGCGATCCTCCGCCGAGCTGGCCGAAGCGAAGCGGCACGAGGGCGAGCAGGCCGTCGAGGAGCGGCACCGGATCGCACGCGACCTGCACGACTCCGTCTCCCAGGCCTTGTTCTCGACGGCCCTGCACACTCGCACCGCCCAGAAGGCGGTCGAGCGGGAGGAGGTGAGCCCGTCCGGCCCCCTCGGGCGGGCCCTGACAGCGATCGGAGAGCTGACCAGGAGTGCCCAGAACGAGATGCGCGCGCTCATCTCCGAGCTGGGCAGTGACCCGGTCGAGGACGGCCTCGTCGCTGCCCTCGCCAAGCACGGCTCGAGGCTCGACGAGCGGGATGGGATGACGATCGATGTGCAGGGGCCCGGCGGCCGTCTTGCACTGTCGCGCCGCGCCGAGGTTCAGCTGTTCGGCATCGCGCGAGAGGCGCTCGCCAACGCCATGAAGCACGCCGGTGCGAACACGGTGTGGGTCCTCGTCGAGGCTCGGCCGGGGCGCGTGCTCGTCGAGATCAGCGATGACGGCAGTGGCTTCGACCCGGCTGCAACCCACCCGGGTCACTTCGGTCTCGAGTCGATGCGCAGCCGGGCGGCTGAGGTCGGGCGGGCTCCTGACGATCACGAGCTCGCCCGCACTGGGCACAGTCGTCCGGGTGGAGGTCCCGGCCGATGCAGAAGGGACCTCTAGTGGCACGTGAGCCGGCCGATCGGATCAGCGTTCTGGTGGTCGACGATCACGCGGTCGTACGCCGCGGGCTGCTGGCCTTCCTCGAAAGCGAACCCGACCTCGAGGTCGTCGGCGATGCCGACGGAGGGACGCATGCACTGGACCTGCTCGCGCGGCTGGACGCCGAAGGGCGGCGACCCGATGTGATCCTCATGGACCTCCAGATGGAGCCCCTCGACGGCATCGAGTCGACCCGCCAGGTCCGGGCTCGGTACGACGACGTGGAGGTCGTGGCGCTGACCTCGTTCGACGAGGAGGAGCGCGTGCAGGCGGCCATCGAAGCCGGTGCGTCCGGCTACCTACTCAAGGACGCCGGTGCCGACGAGGTCGCAGCGGCCGTGCGGGCCGCTCACCGTGGCGAGCTCCAACTCGATCCAGTCATTGCCCGGCGCCTGATGTCGTCACTCCGCGCGGCTCCACGTCACGACCTGACCGAGGAGCTCACATCCCGGGAGCTCGAGGTCCTGCGACTCGTGGGCGCGGGCAGGGCGAACAAGGAGATCGCCGCCGAGCTTCAGATCAGCGAGCGCACGGCCCGGACACACGTGTCGAACATCCTCGGCAAACTAGGTCTCAGCTCGCGCACGCAGGCCGCCCTCTGGGCGGTGCGCGAAGGCCTCGTAGAGGTCAGCTAGACCGAGACCTACAGGGGTCTGCCTTTCGCGTCGCACGGCAGGGTGCCGGTGTCCCGGACGATGCGGCGCTCCGAGTCCAGGTTGCGCTGCGCGCGCTCCATCGCCACCGGTTGCAGGCCACCGAAACCGTCGCGGAAGGGGTCGTCGAGGAACCGGATCAGGAGCAGCGTCGCCGCGATCACGGCGATCACCGAGCCGACCATCATCGCCTGGACGACCGCCCGCTCGGCGCTGTCGGCGAAGAACAGCATGAAGACGAAGATCACGGCGGTGATGAAGAACAGGACGACCCACAGGCTGCCCGGTATGACGCCGACGGCGCCATGGATGCGGTCGGAGCGGGCCTGCTCGCGATCGGCGGTGTGGTCCAGCCACTTGTCGTACGCGCTCTGCTCGACGGCGCTCCTGGGATTGGTCGCCTTCAGCGTCCTGAACAGCGCCACCCCCCAGGGATTCGCCGTGTCCACGGTGTCCTCGTCCGCGGACGCCAGCCGTGGCCACTCGTTCACGACGAATCGCGCGTAACAGACAAGCTCGTGTCCGAGGTCCAGCCGGACGGCGATGGGTAGGAACTGCGCGGTCTCGAACTGCTGCGTAACGAGGCGAGCCTCCTCCTCGGCTCCGGTTCTGGCCTGGTCGTAGCTCTCGAAGGCGAGGAACACGATCAGCCCGAGAAGGACCGAGAAGCCGGTGGCGATCACACCGAAGATGCCTGCCGCCCGGTCGCCGTCGGCGAAGTAGCTTCCCTCCGGAGCGCGACGGCGGACGAGCAGCATCACGGCGGCCGCGACGCTCGCCGCGCCCAGCGTGATCAGGACTGCCCACGGGAGTGCTATCCGGCTACCTGCCCTCCGCTCGCCGGCTCAGGCTCCGCTCCAGCGCGTGCAAGATCCGCGGAGATCCGAACAGCCGCCGACGTGAGCGGCGCCGCCAGGATCAGCCCCGGTGCACCGAACAGCGCGCCCCCCGCAATCGTCACGATCAGGACGGCAAGCGGATGAATGCCGAGCGCCGCGCCATAGGCGATCGGCTGGATCATCTGCTGAAGGACGCCGTTCGCGAGCAGCTGAAGGACCGCCATCCCGATCGCCGCATCCGTCCCCGCGCCGCCCAGTGCGATCAGGACCGAGAACGCCCCCGCGCTCCAGGCGCCGAGGTAGGGGATGTACGCACCGATGAAGGTGACGGCGGCGATCGTTCCGGCAAGCGGAACACCCAGCAGCAGGGCTCCTCCGCCGACGACGATCGCGTTGAAACCCGCGACTATGGTGACCCCGAAGAAATAGTCGCGCATCGACTCGAGCGTCCGCCTGCTGATGGTGTGAGCGATCGGAGCGGGGACGCCGAGATGACGCTCGACCCACGCGCGAATCACCGGCCCGTCCTTCAACAGGAAGATCAGGCTGAGAGCGGTGAGCGCCAGGAAGAAGGCGAGCGACGCGAGGCCACTGATGCCCTTCGCCACACCGTCGAGAAGGGCATGGAACGAGCTGCTCGTCGCGGAGCTCGCGTCCTCTTTGGCGTGCTCGGCGGTGCTGGAATCGACGCCGACATCCTTGAGCCAGCCCGCGAGGGTGTCCTTCGCGTCGGACAGGTGGTTGCTGATGTCCCCGCTCTGGCTCGCGATGCCCGCCACGATCACGACGAACACCCCCGCGCCGATCGCTACCAGCGCGAGCAGCAGCAGTACGGCGCCCAGACCGCGGGGGACCCTGTGGCGTGCAAGCCACGCGACCAGCGGCGACGTAACCGCCGCGATCACCCCGGCGGCGATCAATGGCATGACGATCGTGTGCGTGAGCGACAGGATCCAGACGGCGCCGACCAGGAACAGGAGGACGCCGACCAGCAGCCATGCGGTCATGCCCAGGTCGCGCAGCCAGCCCGGCGCGGCGAGGGCGTCGCTCAGCTCGGGGGCCTCGCCCCCGCCGAACTGGTCCTCGCTGCTCATGGAGTGCTGTTGGGCCGGACTAGGAGGCCAGCGCCTTGGCCTTCAGCGAGTCGTACTCGGCCTGCGTGATCGCGCCGCTGTCGAGCAGGCTCTTGGCCTGCGCGATCTGTGCCGCCCCGCCGTCTGCGGCCACCGTCGATCTGACGTAGTCGTCGAACTGAGCCTTGTTGGCCTGGGCCTGTTCGATGTCGCGCTGGCCCATTTCCTTTCCATGTGCGATCAGGTAGATGAACACGCCCAGGAACGGCAACACGATCATGAACAGGGTCCACCCCGCCTTGCTCCAGCCGGAGAGGTCGTGCCGGCGAAAGACGTCGACGAGCACCCGGATCAGGATCCAGAACCAGATCACCCAGGCGAAGAAGATCAACATCGTTCCCACGATGTCGAGGAACGGATAGTCGGCAGCCAGCACCATTGCGTTACCTCCAGTTTGCGATTCCAGGTGATCATCCCCTCGAGCGCATCGCGGCGCCAGACGGTGCGCATGTGGGTGGAAAGGGATGCGCGCCTCCCCGGCGGACATGCGTCGATTGGCTACGGTGTCCCACGGCGTCGGTCGCGCCCCCATGCCGTGACAGAGCCCCAGACACCCTCGAAACTGGCCACCACACGCGCTGCCGGCGCGGAACGCCTTGCGCGACTGGAGGAGGCGGCCCAGGCATCGGGTCGCTGGGGCCCGCTCCTGGCCATCGCCCGGCGGATCGGCCGGCACGAGCTGATCGACAGAGGAGCGGCGCTCACGTACTACTCGGTCCTCTCGCTGGTGCCGGGACTGCTGGTGCTCTTCTCGGTGATCGGGCTGTTCGGTGACCAGGGCACGATCGAGGAGGTGATCGACATCTTGGACGACGTGGGGCCGTCGAACGGCGAAGCAGCAGCCAGACAGCCGCTCGAATCGCTGATCAGGAACGACTCTCAATCGGGCACCCTGCTCGGAGTGGGGCTGATCGCGGTCCTGTGGACGGCCTCCGCCTACATCGGGTGCTTTTTCAGGGCGTCGGCGACGATCTGGGGAGTCGATCGCCGGCCGGTTTGGCGCGCGTGGCCGCTGCGTGTCGCGCTCACCATGGGGTTCCTGGTTCTGCTCGCGCTCGCCCTCCTGATCATCGTGCTGACCGGTCAGCTTGCGAGCTCGATCGGAAAGGCGCTCGGCATCGAGGAGGGGCTGATCGATCTGTACAGCTTCCTCAAATGGCCGGCGCTGCTGGTCGTCGTAGTGCTGCTCGTTGCGCTGCTCTACCGAGCGTCGCCCAGCGCCGAGCGGTCCGCCACGCTTTGGCGGGTGCTGACGCCCGGAGGCGCCGTCGCTGTGGCGGCGTGGCTCGTCGTCTCGGTCGGGTTCGAGGTCTACGTGAACTCGTTTGCGACCTACGACACCACGTACGGCGCGCTGGGCACCACGATCGCGGGGCTCGTATGGCTTTGGCTCACGAACCTGACGCTGCTGATGGGCGTCGAGCTGGACGCCGCGATCGAGTTTCGGAAGGAGCTCACGACTGGTTCGCAGGCTGAGCCCTGAGCGCCTCCATGCGCTCCCTGCGCGCCGCCGTGAGCTCGCGAAAGATCACCTTCAGCGAACCGGCGACCGGCACGGCAAGGATCGCTCCGATCACGCCCATCAGGGCGCCGCCGACCATCACGACGGCGATCGTCGCAAATCCCGAGAGCTCGATCGCCTGCCGGTAGACGACCGGCTGGATCACGTAATTCTCCACCTGCTGGTAGATCAGGATCACCACGGCCAGGATCGCCGCGGGCACCACTCCGGCGCCGGCGAGCGTGATCGAGACCACGATCACGGCCGCGATCATCGATCCGACCTGGGGAATCAGATCGAACAACCCCACGATCAGCGCCAGGACCACCGGGAACGGCGCACCGATGATCACCGCGGTCACGCCCACCACCGATCCCGCGATCACTGAGATCGCGAGGTTACCCAGCAGCGAGAAGGAGATCGTCCTCGTGACCTCGTCGAGCACCCGCTCGACACGCTGAGCATCGGACGGCGGCAGCATGTTGAGTGCCGCTCGCTTGAAGTCCGGCAGACCGATCAGCAGGAACAGGGTCAGGAACGTGAGCGTCACGATGCTGAACACCGATCCAACCAGGGAGCCTGTGAGCCCGAGCAGCGCGGAAGCGGCCTCCGGAATCGCCTTGGCCGCATCGGAGGCCAGGTTCTGGGCCTTGTCTACCGCGTCCGTGTTTTCGGCCAGCTGCTTGAAGGCGGGCTCGTCCTTGAGGTCCTCGATGTAGCCCGGGATGTCCTGCACGAGGCCGCGGATCTCGTTCCAGACGGGTGTCACCGCCCACACCACGATCACGAAGACCGCGAGGAACAGCAGGGACAGGACGAGGAGGGCCGCCTTGCCGCGCCCCACCCCACGGCGTGTGAACCAGCCCACCAGCGGGTCCAGGCCGAGCGCGAACACCAGCGACAGCAGGATCGTCAGAAACACCTCGTTCGCCACGATCAGGACGACGACGGCAAGCGCGACCAGCGCCGCCTTCAGGACCGTGGGCCCCGACACGACTATCTCTACGCGACGCGGCTCGGCACGCGCTTGAGCGGAATCCTCTGCCATGCGTCGAGCCATGCTCCCGGCACCGCAGGACGTAAAGCGCCGTGCGGCAGGCGAGCACGACGGCTGGGGACGGGTGCGGGCACCCTTGCCACGGGACCCCCCGCGGCGGATGATTTGTGCCGATGGCAGCGTCGGCCACTCAAAAGAAGGCACCCCGCCTCTCGGACGAGAAGCTCGGCCAATTGCTCGAGCTGGTCGACGACGCCGACAGCGTGGAGCTGAAGCTGACCGTCCCCGAGGCTGATCAGCGCTCAGCTGTCGAAGCGCTCGGCATGGACCCCCTCGAGGCCCAGCTCAGGCAGGTGTTCTTCTTCGACACACCGGATCTGGCCCTCTATGAGAAGGGCATCGTCGCCCGCGCCCGCCGGGTGCAGAAGAAGGGCGACGACTCGGTCGTGAAGCTGCGACCGGTGGTGCCGTCGCATCTCGACGAGGGTCTGCGCCGATCTCCCAACATGGGCGTCGAGGTGGACGCTATGCCGGGCGGTTTCGTGTGCTCGGCGTCCCTGAAACGCACCCTCGCGACGCCCGTTGTGAGAGCCGCCGCCAAGGGCGAGCACAAGCTGCGCAAGCTGTTCTCGAAGGAGCAGCGTGCCTTCTTCGCCGAGCACGCGCCCGACGGAGTCGAGCTCGACGACCTCACCGTTCTGGGCCCGATCAACGTAATGAAGCTGAAGTTCTCGCCAGGGGACTACAAGGGCCGCCTGGTAGCCGAGCTTTGGTTTTACCCTGACTACACCCGGATCCTGGAGCTGTCGACCAAGTGCGCCCCAGCGGAGGCGTTCGACACTGTCGCCCGTGCGAGAGCATTCCTGGCGAAGCAAGGGATCGACCTCACGGGCGAGCAGCAGACGAAGACTCGCACCGCGCTCGAGTTCTTCGCCAAGCAGCGGTAGCTACTGGGGAGGCGCCATGCCGAAGCTCTTCAATCGTTGGAGTGCAGGCGCGGGCACCGTGGCCGTCGTGGTCGGACTGCTCGCAATGGCGGGGTGTGGAAGCGACGATACGGTCGACGCGAGCAAGGCCGAGCAGGGGATCGAGAGCTCCTCGCTGTCGACCTCCACCACGCAGATCACCTCAGCCTCCTGCCCGGACGACGTGAAGAAAGAGAAGGACGGAACCTTCACTTGCGACGTCAAGCTGAGCGGTGGCGGCAAGGCCGAGGTGACGGTGACCCAGACGAGCGACCGCAATACGTTCTCCTACGCCTTCAAGTCCGGCAGCGTCGTGCTTCCGGGCTCGACGGTCGACAAGGCGATTGAGCAAGACCTCGCCGATGCGGGGATCAAGGACGCAACGGTGAACTGCCCGGCCACCGTCCCGGTGAAGACCGGCACCACGGTCACCTGCCCCGTGACCACCGCCAGCGGGAGACAGGCGACGGTGAGCTTCGAATTCAGCGACTCCTCCGGGACGGTCGACTCGTCCTCGGTAGAGGAGTCGTGAGTGCCCTACGCCGAGGCGGTCACCAGGACCGGGCTCGGAACGTAGTCCAGCGAAGAGATCTCCTTCATCTCCTCGCCGCAGTCGTCGCAGACGAGCAGGTACCTGAGGGTCTGCAAGTCGTGCACGTAGACCCCGACGCCCGAGTAGTAGCCGTCGTGCCGGCATCGGCTCCCGGCACGACGGTCATGCACTGATCTGGCGGCTCCCTCGGCCATCGGCCCGGAGTTCTAGTGACCGGGCGTTAAGGCCGTGTGTCGCTCGACTTAAGAAGGGATGAAGCCGAGGCCGTGAGTCGGTGCGTGATCCGTGTCCGGGTCTTGATGCCGACGCCGCCCGAGGCGCGATGCAGGGGTGCGCGCATCCCTGCTTGGAGACCGGTCGGCGTCATTGACGCCGCCTCCGGCGCGGCGGAGGATTGGCATGTCCGAGAAAGGAGCGTCATGTCCGTGCTGTGGATCACCGTGTTCTGCCTGGTCGCGCTGGTGTGGGTTCTGAGCGTCGTGGACATCGTCCGCCAGCACTACTCGGGCTCGACCACGGTCGCGTGGATCGCCCTGGTTTTGGTCTTGCCGATTGTGGGGTCGATCATCTACTTGCTCGTTCGCAAGCCGGGGCGCGAGGAAGCTGAGCAGCAATACCTCGCGGAGGCCGACCGGCGGCGCAGCGCTGCTGCGCGGCCGTTCGACAGCACAGGCATGGGGCCGTGACGACCAGAAGGATTCGCTGATGTGTCGCTGGAATGCGTATTTCGGTCAGCCCGTGCTGATCGACGAGTTGCTCTTCCGCACGCAGCACAGCCTCATAGACCAGAGCCTGCACTCGCGCATGGGCGTGGAGACGACCAACGGGGATGGCTTCGGCCTCGGCTGGTACCGCGAGGGCAACGACGGCACCCCGGCTCGCTACCGCAGCGTCACGCCGGCCTGGAGCGACGCCAACCTGCGCGATCTTGCCGCGCACATCGAGTCGCCGCTGTTCATCGCCCACATCCGGGCGACGACGGGAACACCGGTGCAGCAGACCAACTGCCACCCGTTCCGGCACGGGCGCTGGCTGTTCGTGCACAACGGCGTCATCAACGGGTTCCACGCCATGCGCCGCGACCTGCTGTACGCCGTCGACTCCTCGCTGTTCGACGGCATCGCCGGCTCCACCGACTCCGAGGCGCTGTTCTACCTCGCGCTGACCTTCGGGTTTCAGAACGACCCGCTCGGCGCCGTGGAGCAGGCCGTCGGCTTCGTGGAGGCCATGGGGCGCACGCACGGAATCGAGAACCCTGTCCAGATGACGCTCGGGTTCAGTGACGGCGAGCGGCTGTACGCGGTGCGCTACTCCACCGAGCACCGCTCGCGCACCCTCTTCGTCTCCGAAGATGTCGCGGCGGTGCGCGCCCTGCATCCCGACAACGCGCGCCTGCAGCGCATGACCGACGACGACAGGGTCATCGTCTCCGAACCCGTGTCGGATCTCCCCGGCGCGTGGCGCGAGGTGCCCGAGTCCACGGCGCTGATCATCCAGCGCGGCCCCGACGAGCAGAAGCCGTTCCGCCCGCGGCCGCCTGCGGACGTCAGCGCCCTGCCACCACGATCAGGCGCCCTGGCCACACACTGACCATCGCGTCGCGAGAGAGATCTTCGCGGTGAGCGACCACCGAACTGTTCTAGAGGAGTACCGCGGCCTGCGCGAGACGCTCGAGACGTCGGTCCTACCGCTGGCTACCTCGGTCGACGGCTACCGGTTCGAGTACCAGGCGTCACTGCACGGGCTTGAGCTTGAGGCCGGCGGTTATGTGGCGATCGACGCCCGCGGCGAGATCCGGCTCGGCCAGGTGCTGTCGCTTCGCATGGAGCAGCACGAGGCGAGCGCGATCGACCGGCCGGGCACCGTCCTGATCCGGGTCGCGCGCGGGAACGGAGCGCTGCTCGAGGGGGACAGGCGCCCGTTCCACGACGCGCCCGTGCGACCCGCGACCAAGGAGGAGGTATCCGCCTGGCTCGAGCGCTCGCAGTGCGAGCGCGTCCGACTCGAGGTCGGCGAATTGGCGGTAGCCGCCGGCGTGCCATTCGCGCTCGACGCGGCAGGCTTTGGCCGACATACCTTCCTGTGTGGCCAGTCGGGTTCGGGGAAGACCTACTCGCTGGGCGTGCTGCTGGAGCAGTTGCTGATGCAGACCAGCCTGCGGATCGTCGTGCTGGATCCGAACTCGGACTATGTGCGGCTCGGGCAGCCGAGCCCCGGGGCCGACGACGAGTCCGTGGAGCGCTACCGCAAGGCGGCTGGCTCGGTCGCGGTGCGCAGCGGAACGAGCGGCGCGACTGGAATCCGCGTCCGCTTGCGCGACCTCAGCCCTGAGCATCAGGCGGCGCTCCTGCACCTCGACCCGGTGGCCGACCGCAGCGAGTACTCGGACCTGCTCGCTCTCCTGGAGGACGAGAACGTCCGCAGCCTGGAGGATTTCGCCCGATCTTCACCCGAGGCGCTCAAGCTCCGCGCCCACAACCTCGGCGTGGACCGCTGGGGCATCTGGCCGGGGCCAGAGGGGAAGTCACTGCCCGAGGAGCTCGAGAACCCGGATCCGGCGGCGCGCTGCATCGTCGTGGACCTTGGGTCGCTGCCGACGCGCGAGGAGCAGGCAGTCGCGGCCGGAGCGGTCCTCGAGCGGCTCTGGAGGCAGCGTGCGCGGCGCGAGCCGGTCGCGATCGTGATCGACGAGGCTCACAACATCTGCCCCGCCGAGCCAGGAGACCCGCTTATGGCGCTTGTCACCGAGGACGCGATCCGAATCGCCGGCGAGGGGCGCAAATTCGGCCTCTACCTGATCGTCGTGACGCAGCGGCCCCAGAAGGTGCACGAGAACGTGCTCTCTCAATGCGACAACCTCGTCCTGATGCGCATGAACTCGATCGCCGACCTCGGCCATGTCGCGCGGGTGTTCTCGGCCGTCCCAACCGGCCTGATCGACCGAGCGACGACATTCGCGCAAGGCGAGGCGCTCGTCGCCGGCAAGATCGCCTCGCATCCAGCCCTGATTCGCTTCGGCTCGCGTATCAGTCAAGAGGGCGGTGCAGACGTGGCGGGCTGGACCGATGCCGGTGAACCCGACGAGGGTCCTAGATAGGAAAGAGGCCTTGGCCTCACGCGTGCTAGGGAGCCGCAGCCGAGGCGGTGCGCGGCTCGGTGTTGTCCGGCAGCATGAGGGAGGCCACAAGGCCTACCAGTGCGAAGGCGGCGAGCACGACCATCGCGATCACGTAGGTCGTGTTTCCAGAGGCGAGATTGGAAACCAGGATCGTGCCGGCGATCGCCGTACCGAACGACGACCCGAGGTTGGACACGCTGCGCGACAGACCCGATATCTCAGCTTGTTGCTCCTCGGGGAAGCTCGACTGCACGACGTTGACCGAGGGGGTCAGCATCACTCCCACTCCCAGGCCGATCAGCAGCAGCCCGGGCGCGAAGGCGACAACGCGCGATGATGCCCCGACCAGGGCGAGCAGGACTCCGATCCCCACCGCGGTGACGACAAAGCCAGCCGTGATCAGGCTCTTTTGCGAGTACCGCTTGGCGAGCCGCTCAGCCGCAAGCGACGAGCCCAGGATCCCCAATGTCGCCGCGGTGAAGATCACGCCCGTCTCGACGGCGTTGTAGCCGCGCACGGTCTGGAGGAAGACCGCGACGACAAACGACGTCCCCATGAGGAGCAGCCACTGGATGTTCTGGGTCACCAGGGCGAGATTGGACGTGCGATTCTTGAACAGCCCCGTGGACAGCAGCGGTTCCTTTCCCGCTTTTTCTCGAGAGCGGATATAGAAGAAGAACGACGCCAGGAAGACGGCTCCGGCCGCCAGCAACACCGCCATCAGCACGCCGTCGTTGTCGGCCTGCAGGATCCCGAACACCACGAAGAACATCCCCACTGCCGACAGAACCGCGCCGACCGCATCGAAAGGGCGCGTCGGGTCCGCCGGAACTGGATCGACCACGCGGCGGCTGAGCAGGAGGATCACCACGATGACCGCGGCCTGGAAGATGAATGCCGCCCGCCAGCTGATGGCCGAGGTGATGAGCCCTCCGATCAATGGTCCTGCCGCGGCACCGAGGCCGCCCAGCCCGCTGATGATGCCGAACGCCCGGGCCCGTGACGTGAGTTCGCTGAACGCCATCGTGGCGAGGATGTAGACGGGCGGAATCAAGAACGCCGTGCCCACACCCTCGAACACCGAGTTGCCGAGGATCAGCACCCCGAGGCTCGGTGAGACCGCGCTCAGCAGGGCCCCGATCCCGTACAGCACGAGGCCACCGATGAAGCACCGCTTGCGTCCCCAGCGATCGGTCAGCTTGCTGCAGGGGATCATGAGGATCGCCATGATCAGCAAGAACAGGGTGATCGTGACCTGCACGCCCGACACGGTGGTGTCCAGGTCCTCGCTGATGTCGTTGATCATCACGTTCATGTTCGAGCCCGCGAAACTGCAGATGAACTGGGCAAGGGCGAGCGGGGCGAGGATTCTTCGCGCCGTAGTGCCGGTTGGCGGAACGCTGGTGGCGCTCAACCGGCTGCCAGCTCCGGACTCGCCTCCGCCTTGGAGATAGCCCGGGCCGCGAGGATCAGCGTGAGATGGCTGAAAGCCTGAGCCGCCTGCTGGTCGCCGATCAAGGCATAGTCCTCCACTGGAGTAACGGGCGCCGGAATCAGCCCGGCTCGTCGTGCTCCATCGTGTCGAGAGCCACGGCGATCGCGAGGATCAGGACGTCGTCCTGGCCCGGCTCGATCTCGATGCCATAGGTGTCGCGCATGCGAAACCACCGCTTGGAGACCTCGGCAATCTGCTCGCCACCCTGCTTGATCTTGTACTCGTGGTCGAGGATCTTGCCCCGCACCTTCAGGTCGTCCGCGTCCGGCACCTCGACGTCGAAACGCTCACGCAGCGGCGTGATCATCGCCTTCTGGATCAGTCCGAGGCGCTGGCCGTCCGGCGCCTCGATCTCCATCGTGTCCTTGATGCGCAGCTTGCGCTCCTGGACCTTGCAGACCTCATTTCCGTCGCGGTCCTCGAGCTTCAGGGTCTTGCGCCTGCGGAGCGCCTTGCCGTCGACGCGGTAGACGCGCTCGCCGTCCTCGTCCTCGATCCAGGAGTCGTCGCCGATCGCCAGGAACTTCTGACGCATGACGTAGCGGCTCATGCGGGGACGGTACCGCTTCGGTGTGAGATCGGACACAGAGGTGTCAGCCATCGCCCCGGCCGGGAAGAACACCCGTGACGACTGACCCTCGCCGCAGGAGGCCAAATGAGTACGACCGCGCCCAACACCACAGCCGGGTACCACGCCTTCACCGCAGCAGTCGCGGCCCGCGACATCGACGCGCTGGCCGACGCGCTGGCCCCTGACGCGGTGCTGCACTCGCCCATTACGAATACTCCGTTCGAGGGCAGGGAGGTCATCACCGACCTGTACCTGAGCCTGTTCGCGTCCTTCGAAGACGTGCGCATCGAGGACGAGTTCGAAGCCGGAGACACCCTGGCGTTCTTCTGGGAAGCGAAGGTCGACGGACGGTACGTCGCCGGCGCCGACCGGTTGCGTACCGACGCCAACGGGAAGGTGCGCGACATCACGGTCATCGCGCGGCCGCTGACCGGGCTGGCGGGCTTCCTCACCGGCGCCGGATACCACTTCGCCCGCAGACGGCGCGGCCGCGCCGTCGCGAGAATCATGCGAGTCACGTCTTTGCCGCTGCGCGCCGATGTTCTCGCTGGTGGACCGGATCGTCGGCTGGCTGATCCGCGGGAAGGGCTCCCGCTAGCCGCGCTTGCCGGGCCCCCAGAGCTCCCGATTTTCTGCTTGCCGCGCTCTCAGAGCTCCCGATTTTCTGCTTGCAGAAAACTCGGTGGTTATTTAAGAAACTCGGGGATGTCGATGTCGTCGTCCCCGATCTCGAGCTCGCGGCGCGAGCGGTCGTCCATCACGACGTCCCTGCGTGAGCCGGGGCGCGCCGACGTGGTGCGGCGCGGGCCGCCGCCGCCGTCGAAGCCGGTCGCGATCACCGTCACGCGGACCTCGTCGGTGAGGCTCTCGTCGATCACGGAGCCGAAGATGATGTTCGAGTTCTTGTCGGCCGCGGAGGTGACCATCTCGGCCGCCTCGTTGACCTCGAACAGGCCGAGGTCCTTCCCGCCTGTGATGTTCAGCAGGATGCCGGTCGCACCCTCGACCGACTCCTCCAGCAGCGGCGAGGAGATCGCGTTCTTGGCCGCCTCGGCGGCGCGGTTCTCGCCGGACGCGACTCCGATGCCCATCAGCGCCGAGCCGGCGTCGCGCATGATCGTGCGCACGTCGGCGAAGTCCAGGTTGATCAGGCCAGGCACCGTGATCAGGTCGGTGATGCCCTGCACGCCCTGGCGCAGCACGTTGTCGGCTTCGCGAAACGCGTCCAGGATGCTGGTGCGGCGCTCGACCATGTGCAACAGCCGGTCGTTGGGGATCGTGATCAGTGTGTCGACCTTGTCGCGCAGCGCCCGGATCCCGGCCTCGGCCTGCTCCGAGCGGCGCCCGCCCTCGAACTCGAACGGGCGTGTGACCACCCCGACGGTGAGTGCCCCGATCTCGTCCTTCGCGATCTCGGCCACGACCGGCGCGCCGCCCGTGCCGGTGCCACCGCCCTCGCCCGCGGTCACGAACACCATGTCCGCGCCCTTCAGCGACTCCTTGATCTCGTCGTGACTCTCCTCGGCGGCGGCAAAGCCCACCTCCGGGTTCGCTCCCGCGCCGAGGCCCTTCGTCAGCTCCGTGCCGATGTTGAGCTTCACGTCGGCGTCGAGCATCAGCAGCGCCTGGTTGTCGGTGTTGACGGCGATGAACTCGACGCCCTTGAGGCCCGCGTCCACCATCCGGTTGACGGCATTGGTCCCGCCGCCGCCGACGCCGACGACCTTGATCACCGCTAGATAGCCCGAGCTTTCCATATCGCTCCTGATGTCCTGACTGACTGAAGTACCGAAAGGCCAGCGCTCTGGGAGAGGACCCTACTCTCGACTCACGGTCGAGCTTTCAGCCGCGCTCCCGTACGCGTCTGGGTTCGGCACGATAGGAGAAATTCCCCATCCATGCAATGTTCTGCACGAGTTTGGTCGCGTGGTCCGCGAGTTGCAACGCCCTTCGGGCCCACGCCCGGCCTGGGCTTAACCGGCGCTGGAGGGTTGGAACCCTCGACTCAGGGTTGAGGCTGCTCCACCACGGGCGCGGAGGTGCCCGCCGCGCCGGGACCGGGCTGCACCCCGGTCGTGCCGGTGGTCCCGGTTGCGCCCGTGACAGGCGCCGCATCGGCGCCCACGGCGGGCGCCGCCGCCTCGGCCGGGTCCGGGTCGCCGTCGAAGCTGGCCGCCGGTCGCTCGGGCAGGCGGACGTCGAGCAGCGAGGCGCCGCCGGACGTCGCGTCGGCCAGCACGCGGCTGACCGCGGCCCACTTCGCCGCCATCCTGCGTGGCGCGCCGAACCGCAGCGTCGGGCCGCTCCGCATCGCGACCCGAACTCCGTCCTGAGCCCTGTAGGCGCGGTCGAGGAGCGGCCGCAGCTCCGCCGGGGCACCCGCCAGCACGAGTACGAGGCGCTCTTCCAGCGTCTCCCCACCGAGCCGCGTCCCCCGGGGGAGGATGTCGACCTTCACCGACGGTAAGCGACCCGCGCCTGCTGCGCGGCAACAGCGTCCCATCGCTCGCCACCGCGACGCGGCGGCCGTCGCCTGTCTGCAGCGCGGCGACGGGACGGTGCTCGCGCACCCTGATCTCGAGTGTCTTCGGAAGGTCGGCGGCGACCGAGACCGACTGCACCGCGGGGAAGGCATCCACCGCCCGTTCCAGGGCCCTGGCGTCGTAGTGCAGCGTCGTCATGCGCATGGCGGCCTGGCGCAGGGTCCGCCTGATCGCCGGGGCGTCACGCGTCGTGAGGCCGGTGATCTTCACGTGCTCGACGCGGACGAGCGAGGAGTCGCGCAACCACAGAAAGCCCCCCAGCGAGGCCGCCTGCCACGATCAGCACCACCGCCCCGACCACGAAGCGCCGCGAGAACAGCTCCCCGACCCGGCTCACGCCTGCGCCTCGGGGGGAAACGCGATGTCG
Source organism: uncultured Solirubrobacterales bacterium (assembly GCA_963731895.1). Lineage (GTDB taxonomy): Bacteria > Actinomycetota > Thermoleophilia > Solirubrobacterales > JBBDJG01 > CAVSXO01. Next base: position 155,931 of record CAVSXO010000043.1, on the reverse strand, counting down.
CCGAGCAGCTGGACCTCCGGCTCGAGCACGATGCCGAAGCGTTCGCGCACCCGCCGGCGGCCCTCCGCGATCAGCTCCAGCACGTCGCTCGTCTTTGCGTCGCCGCGGTTCTCGATGAAGTTCGCGTGCTTGGGCGAGAAGCGGGCACCGCCCACCTCCAGCCCCTTGCAACCCGCGGCCTCGAGCAGCTGACCCGCGGTCCGGCCCTCCGCACGTGGCTCGTCCGGGTTCTTGAACGTCGAGCCGAAGGTCTTGATGCCGGAGGGCTGGGCCTCCTTGCGCCGTGCCCGCAGATCGGCGAGCACCGCCTTGACTGAGGCGGGATCGCTCCGCTCTAGTGCGAAGGAGGCGCGGGCGACGACCTCACGCGGGCCGATGTTGGAGCGCCTGTACTCGAAGCCCAGATCGCCCGGCGCGCGGCGGTAGGTCCCCGTCGGAGCGCACACCTCGACCCATTCGAGCACCCGGCCGAGCTCCCCGCCGTAGGCGTTCGCGTTCATCCGCACCGCGCCACCGACGGTGCCGGGAATGCTGACCCCGAACTCGAGCCCGGCCAGCCCAAGAGTGGCGGCCCGCGCGGCCGCCTGCGGAAGGCGGGCGCCGCCGCCGCAGACCAAGCTGTCCCCTTCGTCTTCTATCCGTGCCAAGGCTCCGTCCAGCTTCAAGACAAGTCCCGCGAATCCCGCGTCAGCTACAAGGAGATTCGATCCCGAGCCCACTACTCCTACGTCGGTCTGGGACTCGTCGGCCCACTGGAGCAGGCCTTCGAGCGCGGAGACGCTCTGCGGGCGGGCGAACCAGGCGGCCAGCCCGCCGGTGCGGATCGTCGTGAGGCGAGCGAGCGGATAGCCGCGCTGGAGGCCCGCGGGGAGCTCGGCGCCGTTGGTCATGCCGGCTCCCGGAGCCGCTCCAGGAGGTCTCCGGCAAGGTCGTTGACATTCCCTGCGCCCAGCGTCAGGACGAGATCACCGCTCTGGACGAGGCCCACCAGCGCCCGCTCCGCCTCCGGGAGCGTCGGCAGCCACCAGACCTGCCGGCCGTGGGCGCTGTCGGCGGCGGCGTCGGCGACCAGCTTGCCGCTCACCCCGGCGAGCTCGCCCTCTGGGAGCTCCCGCGCCGCGTACACGTCGAGCACCACGACCACGTCCGCGAGCGCCAGCGCGCGCCCCAGCTCGCGGTGGGTGTGCAGAGTGCGCGAATAGAGGTGAGGCTGGAAGACGGCGACCACCCGCTGCGGCGCCAGCGTCCGGGCCGCCCGCAGCGTCGCCTCCACCTCCGTCGCGTGGTGGGCATAGTCGTCGTACACACGAACGCCGGTTGCCTCGCCGCGCAACTCGAACCGCCGGCCGGGCGGGCGGAAGCTCGCCAGCGCCGTGGCGGCTTGCTCGAGCCGACATCCTGCGACCTCGCAGGCGGCGAGCGCCGCGAGGGCGTTGAGGACGTTGTGCTCCCCCGGCGCCGGCAGATCGATGGTGCCGACCGCCTCTCCGTCACGGACCAGCTCGAAGCGGCTGCCCGATGCGGTCGCTTCGATGGCCCTCGCCTGCACGTCAGCATCGGGGCCGAGCCCGAACCGCAATACCCGTCTGCCTGGAGGAGGCTCGAGGACTGCTCCCTCCCACATCACCGCGGCGCCGTCCGCCGAGAGACGATCGAGGAAGGATCCGAAAGCCGCCTGCACCTCTAGCTCGGACCCATATGTGGCGTGATGGTCGAGCTCGACGTTCGTGACCACGGCAACCTCGGGATCGAGGCGTAGAAACGAGCGATCGGACTCATCGGCCTCGACCGCCATCCACTCCCCCGCGCCCAATCGGGCGTTCGCGCCCTGCAGCTCCGCACCGATCGCCCACCCGGGCTCGAACCCGCATTCGGCCAACACGTGCGCGACCATCGCGGTCGTCGTCGTCTTGCCGTGCGTGCCGCCGACCGCAATCACCCGCCGCAGGCTCGCCGCCTGCTCCAGCAACTCGGATCGATGGAGCACCTGCTCCGCCGCCTCCACCTCCGCCAGATCGGCCGGAATCGCCGTGGAGACCACGACCTCAGTGCCCTCGGCGGCATGCGCTACATCGTGGCCGATGACCGGCTCGATGCCCACCTGCTCTCAACTCCGCAAAGTAAGGCGTCTCGGCGCGGTCGCAACCGGAGACGTCCGCACCGAGCGCGTCGGCGATCAGTGCAAGGCCGGACATGCCCGCGCCGCCGATGCCGACGAAATGCAGTTTGCTGCCTTGCCATTCTGGTTGAGGCCGCCGGGGACCGGCCCTTCTCGCCGCTCTTTAAGGCTCGACGGGCGGGCGCCCCGGCGGCCCCTCGATCGTGCTCAGTACTTCGTCGGCGATTCGCGCGGCGGCGTCGGGTTTCGCCAGCGACTTCGAGGCGGATGCCATCTGCTCCAGGCGCTTCGGGTCGGTGAGCAGTTCCTGCACCGCCGAGCGCAGGCGTTCAGCCGTCAGGTCGTCGTCGCGCAGCATCACGGCCGCGCCTGCATCCGCCATCCAGCTGGCGTTGCCGGTCTGGTGGTCCGCGGTGGCGGCTGGGTAGGGAACCAGGATCGCGGGCCTGCCGGCGGCTGCGATCTCGAAGATCGAGCCACCCGCGCGGGCGACGACCAGGTCGGCGGCGGCGAGCGGGTCGGCGAGCGAGTCGACGTATTCGAACACCCGGTAGTCGACGGGTGCGCCTCTCCGAGACGCATCGCGCACCTCGGCGAAATCACGGCGGCCCGTGATGTGCAGCACGAAGGCATCCGCGTCGCGGAGCGCCTCGACGGCCGCCAGGTTGACGCTGCGGGCGCCGAGGCTGCCGCCGAACACGAGCACGCAACGGGCGCCGGGCGGGACTCCCAGCCGCTCGCGGGCCGTGTCGCGGTCGGCCTCCACGATGTCACGCGCCACCGGTCGGCCCGTGACCACGTAGCGCTCGCCGTCGCGGCCCGGGATCGGGAACGCGAGGCACACCCGGCGCGCAAACGGCGCCAGCAACCGGTTCGCGAGCCCCAGGTGACTGTCGGCCTCCGACAGCACCAGCGGCGTGCGCCGCGCAACGGCAGCCATCCCCACAGGGCCGGCCACGTAGCCGCCGCCACCCAGCACCGCGTCCGCGCCCACCCGGCCGAGCAGGCCGCGCGCTCCGCCCACGGCCGCGCCGGCCTGCGCGAGCGCGCCCATCGCGCGAAGCGGATTGCGACGGTCGATTCCGCGCACCGCCAGGTACGAGATCTCGTACCCGGCGCCCGGCACGAGCTGTTCCTCGGCACGCCCGCGCGCGCCTACGAACAGCGGCTCGGCGCCTCTAGCCCGCAGCTCGTCTGCGACCGCCAGCGCCGGCACGACGTGCCCGGCGGTCCCGCCGGCCGCTATCACGACTCTTGGCATCCGTTGGCCTTATAGCGGAGGGGGCCGAGGTTCCCCGGCCCTCCACGACGCGCAGCGTGGGCTTGCGGGCGGCGGCCCGGCTGCCCTCGTGCGCGACATTGATCAGGATTCCCATCCCCGCGAGGAGCACGATCAGGTTGCTGTTCCCGTAGGAGATGAACGGCAGCGGCACCCCGGTCAGCGGCAGCACGCCCAGCACCGCGAAGAAGTTCACGATCGCCTGGATCAGGATCACCGACGTGATGCCGGCGGCGAGCAGCTTCGCATAATGGTCCTTCGCTTTCCGAGCGGCGCGCAGGCCCGCGTAGGCGATCATGCCGTACAGAAACAGGACCACGGAAATCCCCGCAAATCCGAGCTCTTCGCCGATCACCGCCAGGATCATGTCGGTGTGCGCCTCGGGCAGGTAGAAGAGCTTTTGGACGCTCTCGCCGAGGCCGACCCCGAAGAACCCGCCGGAGCCGATCGCGATCATCGCCTGCACCGACTGGAAGCCGCTTCCCTCCGGATCCGACCAGGGGTCGATGAAAGACGTGAGGCGCTCGCGGCGGTAGGGCTCGAGGACCGCGGCGATCAGGGCCAGGGCGATCAGGCCTCCGGCCAGCATCCCGAGGTGACGCATGCTCACGCCGCCGGCGATCAGCAGCGCGAACACCGAGAACATGATCACCATCGTCGTGCCGAGGTCCGGCTGGGCGACGATCAGCACGGCCATCACCCCGGCGACCAGCAGGATCGGACGCACACCACCAAGTGAGCGAGCGCGCTGCGGTTGCGTCGCCAGCAGCATCGCCGCGTAGAGCACCAGCGCCAGCTTCGCGACCTCGGACGGCTGTACCTGGAGCGGTCCCGCGCCGAGCCAGCGCCGTGAGCCGTTCGCCTCGATCCCGAACCCCGGCACGAGCACGAGCAGCAAACCTGCGAACGCTGCCAGCATGATCACCGGCGTGGCCTGCTGTGCGACCTTCATGCCGTTGCGGGCGAAGAACCGCAGGGCCAGCAACCCCAGCGCGGCGGACACGAGATACCGCTTCAGGTACTGGGAGCTGTCGCCGTCGTGCGACAAAAGTGATGTACCAGAACTGGCGCTGTAGACCATCACGGCTCCGAACGCGAGCAGGATCAGCGTCGCCGTACGGAGCATCTGCTCCTCGTGGGTCATCTCTTCCCGCGGGCCGCCGATCCGGCCCGCCCACTGCCGCACGAGGTTCATGACAGCTCGCGGACGAGCGCACGGAAGTGCTCGCCGCGCTCCTCGAAGTCCCGGTACTGGTCGAAGCTCGCACACGCCGGCGAGAGGAGGACGACCTCGCCCGGCTGCGCGCGGGCGGCCGCCTCGCGTACAGCACGCTCGAGGTCGCCGCACCGGACCAGCTCGACGCCGGCGCCGGCGAGATCCTCGGCGAGCTGCCCCTCGGCTTCGCCGATCAGGTAGCAGGCAGCAGCCCGGCCAACGACGGCCGGCGCCAGCTCTGCGAACCCACCGCCCTTCAGCGACCCTCCGAGGATCACGTGGACTCCGCCGTCGAACGACTCCAGCGCGCCGACCGCGGCGCTCACGTTCGTGGCCTTCGAGTCGTTCACGTACTCGACGCCGCCGATGTCGGCGACGTGCTCCATGCGGTGCTCGACGCCGGGGAACTCTCGCAGCGTGCGGCCGATCGCGGCCGGGTCGATGCCACGTTCGAGACACACGTACGCCGCCGCCTTCGCGTTCAGCATTTGATGCGGGCCGCGTAGATGCGTGTCCTCTGCGTCGATCGGATCCCCTGCGTCGCCGAACCACACAGTGCGCACCTTCAAGGGCGGTAGGTCGAGCCCGGGGCCGACGAAGGCGACGTCCGGAGGCTCCTGGTTCGCGAAGATACGCAACTTCGCGCCGCGGTACTCCTCGAATGAGCCATGACGATCGAGATGGTCGGGATCGATGTTCAGCAGCACCGCCACCTCCGGCGCGAAGGCGATCGTGTCCTCCAACTGGAAGCTCGACACCTCGCAGACGACGGTGGCGCCAGGGTCGATGCGGCCGGCGAGAGACGACATCGGCGTGCCGACATTGCCCGCCACGGCCACCGGGACGCCGGCGGCGCGGTGCATGGCGCCGATCAGCTCGACGGTGGTCGTCTTGCCATTCGTGCCGGTCACCGCGATGAACTCGTTGGGCACGAGCCGCCAGCCGAGCTCCAGCTCGCCGAGGACCTCCATGCCGGCCCCACGGGCGTGCCCGACCACGGGCGCGTCCCACGGGACGCCCGGGCTCTTGACGACCGTTGCGGGCGGCGGCGATGCCTGCAAAAGGTGAATGCCATCTGTATCCAGATGAACTTCGACGCCTGCCTCCGCAAGCCTTTCCGCATCCGCGAGCGCCTCGGGAGGACGCCCCGAGTCGCAGGCGACGACCCGCTCGTCAGGCCGCGCGGCCCGCAGTGCCAGCGCAGCGGCGACCCCGGAGCGCGCGAGCCCTACGACCAGGTAGGGCCCGGGCGGAAGCGCCGGCCGCTCACGCACCGATGCTCTGCTGGTAGAGCGTGAACCCGATCGCGCTGCAGATCGCGGCCGTGATCCAGAACCTCACGATGATCTTCGTCTCCGACCACCCGAGCAGCTCGAAGTGGTGGTGGATCGGCGCCATCAGGAGCACGCGCCGGCGAAACAGACGGAACGCGATCACCTGCGCCGCGACCGACAGTGCCTCGATCACGAAGATCCCCCCGATCACGATCAACAGGACCTCCGACTTCGTCATCACGGCGAGCCCAGCGATCGCGCCGCCGAGGCCCAGCGAGCCCGTATCGCCCATGAAGATCGCTGCCGGGAACGAGTTGAACCACAGGAAGCCGACCGACGCTCCCACCAGGCACGCGCCCAGGAGCGACAGGCCGTCCTGCTCCGTGATCGATAGCCCGTCCTGCCCACCCGTGATGAACGCGATCGCGGTGTAGGAGAGCAGCACGATCGCGCCGCAGCCCGCGGCGAGGCCGTCAAGCCCGTCGGTCAGGTTCACGCCGTTCGTGGCGCCCGCGAGCACCAGGAAGATCAGCACCACGTAGAAGCCGCCCAGGTCGACCTCGCCGTCGAAGATGCGGAACTGGAGCGTGTCGCCGAGCCCCACCGTCTCGCGCGCGACCAGCCACAGCCCGATCGCGATCAGGGCCTGGAGCGACAGCTTGGTGCGCGCGGACAGGCCCAGCGACCGTGCCTTCACGATCTTCAGCCAGTCGTCCGCGAACCCGATCGCCGCACACGCGAGCGCGGTGCCGAACACCGCCATGCTGGCCGCATCCCGGTCGGAGAGGATCAGGTACGGCACCCCGATCGCGGTGAAGATCACGAGGCCGCCCATGGTCGGCGTACCCGCCTTCATGTGGTGCTCGGCCGGGCCCTCCTCGCGGATGTGCTGCCCGAACTCCCGGTCCCGCAGGTACTCGATGAATTTGGGGCCGAGGAAGATGGAAATCAGCAGCGAGGCGAGCCCCGCGATCAGGATCTCGCCCATCAGGCCGAGGCGCTCCGTGCGCCTGCGAGGGTTTCCGTGACCCGCTCAAGCCCCACCCCGCGCGAGGCCTTCACGAGCACCACGTCGCCCTCCCGCACGAGGCCGGCGGCCACGTCTGCCGCCCGCTCCGCGTCCGGCGCTTCATGCGCCGGGCGGTCGAAACCCCGCACGTAGTCGGCGGCGTGCTCACCCACCGCGAGCAGCACCTCCACCCCGGTCTCGGCGGCGAGGGCGCCGATCTCGCGATGGAACTCCGGCGCCTGGGGCCCCAGTTCGCGCATGTCGCCCAGCACCGCCACCATGCGTCGCGCTCCGCGGCGATCGGCCACGGCGGCGAGGTGTTCGATGGCGGCACGCATCGACACGGGGTTGGCGTTGTAGCAATCGTTGATGATGACGACGCCGTCCGGGAGCGCCAGCTCCTCTCCCCGGAGGCTCGAGAACCGCACGTCACGCGCGCCCTCGCCGAGCGCGCTCAGCGGGACGCCGAGCGCATGCAGGGCACCGATCGCGGCGAGCGCGTTCGTCACGTTGTGCGCCTGAGAGAAGTTGAACTCGAGCTCCGCGCGCTCGGCCCCGGCTGCGACGTCGACACGAAGGTTTTCGCCGCGCGGCTCGACCGCGAGCGCGCGCACGTCGGCAGCCGCGCCGGCAATCGCCTCGAGTCCTTCGCTCCCGGGAGCAGCGAATGTCAGGACCCGCACGTCGGAGCGCAGGTGCGGCCGCAGTGCCTCCTCCCCGGCCGGGACGACGCAGGCCGCGCCCGGCGCCAGCTCGGCGATCAGCTCGGCCTTCGCCCGCGCGACGTTCTCGACCGTCCCCACCAGCTCCAGGTGCACGGGGCCGACGTTCGTGATCACGCCGACGTCGGGGCGGGCGATCCTGGCCAGATCGCGAATCTGCCCCATGCCCCGCATCGCCATCTCGAGCACGATCAGGTCGGTGCCCTCCTCGGCCTCGAGCACGGTCAGGGGCAGGCCCACCTCGGTGTTGAAGTTCTCGCGGTTGGCGTGCACGCGCCCACCGAACGGCGGGCGGGCGAGCGCCAGCAGGATGTCCTTGGTGGACGTCTTCCCGGTCGAGCCGGTGATGCCGACCACACGGCAACCGCCCCGCCGGAGCCGGTCGAGCCACGCCCGGGCAAGCGCGCCGAGCGCCGCCAGCGGATCTTCGGACTCGAACACGCGTGCACTCGCCCTCGCCGCGGATGCACTCGCCGAGGCCGTGTGGGCGCCGGTCACGATCGCGCCCCACGCGCCGGCCTCGATTGCGGCCGCGGCAAACGCCCCGCCGTCCGCGCGCTCCCCCGCGAGGCCCACGAACAGGTCGCCTGGGCCGTGCCTGGCGAGAGTCCACGACAGCCCGGATCGGCGCGTCGGCCGCGCCGTCCGGCTCGGGTGCGCCCGCGACCAGGGTTGCCCCCGCGGCCCGCGCGATCTCCGTCGGCGAGAGGCCGATCACCGGGGCCGTGATGCGTGGGAGCCGGCGGCCAGTCCGCGCAGTGCATCGCGCGCCACGTCACGGTCGTCGAATGGAACCTTGCGACCGCTCTCGAACTCCTGCCCCTGCTCGTGGCCCTTGCCCGCGATCAGCACGATGTCGCCGGGCCGCGCCATCTCCATCGCGCGCTCGATCGCTGCGCGGCGATCGCCCTCGACCTCCAGGGCGGAGCCCTCGCCCGCCGGAGCGGCATCCTCGGCGCCGGAGACGATCGCCGCGATGATCGCTTCCGGTTCCTCCGAGCGCGGGTTGTCCGAGGTCACGAGCGTGTGGTCGGCAAGGCGCCGCGCCGCCGCGCCCATCAGGGGGCGTTTCTCCCGGTCGCGGTCCCCGCCCGCCCCGAAGACCACGATCAGCCGGCCCTCACCGCCCGCCTGGTCGAGCAGTTCACGGGCGGAGACCAGCACGTTCTCGAGCGAGTCCGGCGTGTGCGCGTAGTCAACGAGGACGCCGAACCCCTGGCCCTCCTCGATGGGCTCGAAGCGGCCCGGTACGCGGGTGGCGTTCTGGAGTGCGGCCGCCGCCACGTCCAGTGGCACGCCAAGCGCGCCGCCCGCGGCGATCGCCGCGACCGAGTTGTAGACGTTGAACAGGCCGGGCAGCGGGATCCGGACCTCGACGGCGCCGGCCGCGGTCGAGCACTCGAACGACGACCCGGCCGAGTCGTAGCGCACGCCGCGGGCGCGGTAGTCGGCCTCGCGCTCGACTGCAAACGTCACGAGCCCCTCGTGGCCGGCTGCGGTGAGCTCGGACGCAAGCTTGCGACCCCACTCGTCGTCCACGTTCACGACGGCGGCAGCCGGCCGGCTGCCGTCGGCCGGCAAGAACAGCTTTTGCTTCGCGGCGTAGTAGTCGTCCATCGTGCCGTGGAAGTCGAGGTGGTCCTGCGTCAGGTTCGTGAACACCGCGCAGGCGAACTCGATGCCGGCCACGCGGTTCAGGTCGAGCGCGTGCGAGGACACCTCCATCACGCACGCCCGGTCACCTGCTTCGAGCATGCGCGCGAACGTCGCCTGCAGGTCGACGGCCTCCGGCGTGGTCCGCTCGACCTCCTCCACCCGGCCGCCGATCACCGAGTGGACCGTCCCGAGCAGGCCCGTCCGGATGCCGGCCGCCTCGAGCACATTCCGCGTGAGGAAGGCGGTCGTCGTCTTGCCGTTCGTGCCCGTCACCCCGATCACGCGCAGCCGCGCCGTGGGACGTCCGTGGAAGGCGGCGGCCAGCGGCCCCATCGCCGCGCGCACGCTCGGCACCACCACCTCCGGCACACCCGTGCCGAGCGGCCGCTCGCACACCAGCGCGGCCGCCCCGCGGTGCACGGCGTCGGGGGCGAACACGTGTCCGTCGACCACAAAGCCGGGCACGCAAAAAAAGAGCGTCCCCGCTGTGACGCCCTCGCTGCGGTACGCAAGTCCCGCGATCGGCACATCGTCGCGCCCCCGATCGCCCGGCGGCGCTGCGATCCCGGCGGCGTCGAGCAGCTCACGCAGCGTCATCGGCAGGAAATTCTAGGCTCGCCCACGGCGGGCACGGGGCAAGGGACGTTGAATAACAGTGGCTTCGCCCCAGCGCGGTGCGACACTTTTGTCGGCCACAGGCCGACAAATGCGCGTCACCGCCCACGCCCGCGCCCCCAACTCGGCGCGGTGCGACACTTTGTTCGGCCTCAGGCCGACAAATGCGCGTCACCGCCCAGCGTGACACCGAACGAGCGGAGATCGAGCGCGTGAGGAAAGGTCCAGCTACTGCGGCGGGATGCCGAGATAGGGCAGGGCGAAGCTGGCGATCTTCTCGAACGCCGGAGCGGCAACCTCGCCGCCCGAGTGGACGACCTTGGGCTCATCCACGATCACGGCGACGAGCAGCTGCGGGTTCTGGGCGGGAGCGAAGCCGACGAACGAGGCGACCACCTTGTCCTTGGAGTACTCGCCGTCCTCCGGCTTCTCGGCCGTACCCGTCTTGCCCGCGATGTCATAACCCTCCACGGCCGCCTCCGGGGCGGTTCCCGTCGGCCCCAGCACGCCCTCCAGCATGCGCCGCACGCGGGCCGCGGTCGCGGCGGGAATTATGCGCCGGCCCTCCCGCGGCTCGCCGTCGAGCACCAGCCGCGGCTTCACGAGCACGCCGCCGTTCGCGATCGCGGCGTAGGCCGCGACCATCTGCACCGGCGTGACGGCAAGGCCCTGGCCGATCGGCAGGTTGCCGATCGAGGATCCCGAGTAGTCCTTTGCGCGGGGCACGATCCCGGCCGATTCACCCGGCAGGGGCAGATCGGTGAGCCGGCCGAAGCCGAAGCGGTGAACCCAGCCGTCGAAGCGGACCGTTCCGAGTCGCTGTCCGATCCGCACGGCGCCCACGTTCGACGAGCGCGCCAGGATGTCCGACACGGTGAAGATCCCACCCGTGCCGTGCGCCTCCTTGATGGTGCGGTCCGCGACCTGGATCTGCGGACCGACCCGAAAAGCGGTCTCGGGGCGCACGACTCTGGAGGCGAGTGCCCCCGCAACGGTGAATGACTTGAAGGTGGAGCCGGGCTCGTATGTGAACCCGACCGCGCGATTCACACGTGCCCAGGCGGGTGCTTCCTCCACCCGATTGGCGTCCACACTCGGCCAGTTCGCCATCGCCAGCAGATCGCCGCTGCGCGGGTCCATCACGATCGCGGTCGCACCCTTGGGCTGGTAGGTGCGTCCCACTCCGGCCAGCACCTGCTCGGCACGGTCCTGGAGCGAGAGATCGAGCGTCAGGCGCAGATCCTTCCCGGAGTGGCCGTCCTTCAGCTCGTCCAGTGACACCGGGGTCCCGCGCGCGTCCTTCACGATCCGTTGCTCACCGTCGGCGCCGCGCAACTCCTCGTCGAGCTGCTGCTCGACACCGGACAGCCCGACGTTGTCGACCCCCACGGAGCCGACGACCTGCGCCGCCTTCTCACCCTCGGGGTAGTAACGGCGTGCGTCGTCGAGCACGCCGATGCCCTCGATCTTCAGACGCTCGACCTTGCGGCCGCTGGAGGCCTTCACCTTGCGGGCGAGGTAGGCAAAGCCCTTCTGGCGGTCCGCCAGGACCTTCATCACCTCGGATTCCGGCCGGCCGATCAGGGGTGCGACGCGACGCGCCGTGCCGACCGGGTCCTTGATCAGAAACGGCGTCGCGAAAACGGTCGATGCATCCTCCGACACGGCCAGCTCGGCGCCGTTGCGGTCGGTGATCGTGCCGCGCTGGGCGATCACGGTCACGTTCTCGACCTGCTGGGTCGCGGCTCTCAGCTTGAGGTCGCCTCCCTTGAAGGCGAGCAGGTAGCCGGCCCGCAGGCTGGCGAAGGCGAGCAGGGCGAGGAACACCGCGAACAGCAGGCCGACACGGCGTTCGGTCAGCCTGGCGGCGGCGACCCGCACGGCCCGATTGCGTCGCCCACGCGGCGCGGGACGCTTGCCGCGGGTCCCCGAGCGTGGCGGCCGACGGTGCGGCAGCGCCTAGCCTCCCGTGGGAGCGGTCTGGGCGCCGGCGACCCCTGTGGTGCCGGCTGCAGGTGCGCCGTTTGTCGTTGCGCCCGCGCCGGCTGCCGGGTCCGTCGTCTGCGCCACCGGAGCGGGTTCGGGCGTCTCCACGATCGGCTGCGGCGGCGTCGGGGCCAGCACCTCGCTGTCGATCTGCGGTGTCGCCGAGACGAGGTCATCGGTCAGGTTCAGCGCCGTCCCGGCCCGGATGTTGCGCACCGCCCGGCCAGGGTCACGGTCCGGGCGCGCGTTCAGGTAGTGGATCTTCTTGGGCTCGGGCATCACCAGCCCCATGTCGGCCGCGGCCGCGCGCAGGCGGTCACCCGAAGCCAGGCGGGAGACCTTCCCGCGCAGCTTGGCGTTCTGGATTCGCAGCACCTTCGCGCGCTCGGCGTTGTGACCGGCGGCCGCGTTCAGCTTCAGCAGCGAGACGTTCAGGGCGACCAGGCCGAAGAGCAGCGCGCCGAGCAGCAGGATCCATCCCCGCCCGCGCACGAGGCGTTCGAGCAGCGTCGAGTCCTGAAGCGAGCGGCCCGCACGCAGCACGCGCAGGCTGAGCGCGCCCAGGGGAGGGACGGGAAGTGGAGTCGCGACCGCGCGGGCCGTCGCCGCTTGCGCGGTGGCGCCGGACGCTCGTGCCGGTCCTGACACCCGGCGATGGGGCCGGGCCGCCGGGCGACCCGTGGTGCGCCGCGCCGCGGGACCTGTTGCCGCCCCGTTCCGGGCCGCGCTCGTCCGCGGGCGCGAGCGCGGGCGTGCCTTCGTGGCTGGAGTCATCGGCCCTCGTCCCCAAGCTTCAGCGCCGAGCGCAGGCGCCCCGACTGCGCCCGCGGGTTGCCGGCCACCTCGCCCGGGCTCGGGCGCACCGCACGGCGGTTGATCAGCTCCGCCTCGGGCTCGCGCCCGCATCCGCAGACGGGTAGGTCCGGCGGGCAGATGCAGCCGCGGGCGCGTTCGACGAGGAAGCGCTTCACCATCCGGTCCTCGAGTGAGTGGAAGGAGATGGCGGCCATGCGGCCACCCGGGCGCAGGAGCGCCCAGGCCGCGGGCAGAGCGCGCTCGAGGGACTCCAGCTCGTGGTTGACCGCGATCCGGATCGCCTGGAACACGCGGCGCGCCGGGTGCCCGCCGGCGAACTGCGCCGGGGTGGGAACCGCGCGCTTGATCGCGTCGACCAGGTCCGTCGTGGTCTCGATCGGCGCCTCCTGGCGGCGCCGCGCGATCTCACGTGCGATGCGGCGCGCGTAGCGCTCCTCGCCGTACTGGCGGAAGATCTGTGCGAGCCGCGCCTCCGGCCACTCGTTCACGACCGCGCGCGCATCGAGATCCCCGGAGGGGTCCATGCGCATGTCGAGCACCGCGTCGTAGGAGTAGGAGAAGCCCCGCTCGCGCGCGTCCACCTGCATCGAGGAGATGCCGAGGTCGAGGTACACGACATCGGCTGCGAGGCCCTCCTCGAGCAGCTCGGGCAGCACGTCCGCATAGTCGCCCTGGATGAACCGCGTCGCGCACGGCGCCTCGGCGGCAAAGTCCTCGTAGTGCTGCTCGGCGTGCGGGTCGCGGTCGATGCAGACGATCTCCCCCGCCGCGCCGATGCGGTCGGCGACCAGGCGGGCGTGGCCGCCGGCGCCGAAGGTGCAGTCGACGACCACGGCCCCGGGCGCGGGGTCGAGCGCGGCGATCAGCTCACCCGCGAGGACCGGGATGTGGGTGCGTGTCATGTCGAGAACAAGTGTCACGGTTGCGGTCCCGGGATCCGTCAGGCGTTCCCGCTCTTGGAGAGCCGGCTCGCGAGCTCCGGCGCCTCCTCGCTCAGCCGCGGCGCGTACTCGGACCAGCGCACGCGGTCCCAGACCTCGATCGAGTCGAGACTGCCGATCACCGTGATCTCCTTGCCGAGGGCTGCGTATTCCATGAGCGCCGGCGGCAGGATGACGCGGCCGGCGGCGTCGAGCTGGCCGTCGAAGGCGTAGCCGCTGTAGTAGCGCTTGAGGTCACGCGCCTCCTTGCTGAAGGGGTCGCGGGACGAGATCGCCTGGTCGGTGAACTGACGCCAGGCTTGCGCGGGCCGGATCGAGATACAGGGCTCGAGCTCTCGGGCGAGAACGACCCCATCGGAGAGGGCGCCCCTGAACTTGGGCGGAATCGTGAGCCGGTTCTTCGCATCCAGCGTGTACTCGTACTGCCCAAGAAAAGCCAACCCCGGAAGCTCCCTGTTGAAGTGAGACCCGGTCCGGGAGAGGCGAGGTGGGAGGAACCTCGCCCGCTCCCGTCCGGTTCAACGTGGCCCCACTGTACCCCACTCTCCCCCACTTTGCAACACGTTTGCGAAAAAATTCCCCACCGGGGATTCGGCCATGCGGACGCGTGCGTCGTTGGGGTCCCTATAGCGACCAAAACCACGCACGGATCGGGTGGGGCTCGGGAGGTTGCTGGTCCGCCCGCAGGGCGGGCGCTCAGCTGCGCAGGCGATCCATCTCCCGGCTGATCTCCGCCTCGGAGATGGGGCGGCGCCCGTAGACGTCCCAGGCGTTGGCGGCCAATCCGATCCCCCAGCCGGCGATCGGGAAGATCGGCCAGAAGAAGTCTCCGCTCGTGACCGCCCAGATCACGACCAGGAACCCGTTCACCAGCAGATAGATCAGCACGTGCATCCCGAAGTCGCGCTTCTTGCGCAGGCGGGTTAGGGCCGCGTCACGGAGCGCGTCGTCCGACTGTGATTGTGAGGCGCCCCCCACGGCGTCAACCTAACGAATGAAGGCGCGGACCGGGCCGGGATTTATCAGCCGGCCTCTGCGTGATACAGGTCCGGCGGATGCCAACGCGGGGAAGCGGCGTCAGCGCGACCGTACCGCCTCGACTGTCGCCGTCTTGCTCGTCTGGCGAAACCGGTTGTAGGCAGTCGCGTAAACCAGGCAGCGGTCCAGAGCGCTCCGGAGCTCTAACTCGAATTGCCCCGACGCGCCGACATGCTTCTCGATGCTCGGTCCACCCACGAGCCTCCGGTCCTCGACCGAGTGCGCACTCACATAAAGGTGCCGCCCGCGCCGAATCAGACCCTTCTTCGCGAAAGTGCCCCGCACGAGCGTGCCGTCGATCGTCGCCGTGATCCTTGGCCTGCGCGGGTAGGTAAGGTGCCCGGCCACCCAGACCGCCTTGAGGAGCCCCTGCCACGGTTTCAGTCCCCTCTGGAGCGAGTGATAGCGGTCTGGGTTTGCCCACTTCGCACCCTGGCACGCTGGTCCGCGCGGGCTCGTGCCCATGCGCGCGCGGGAGCCGCCCCATCGGCCCGGCCAGCTTGCCCACGCGCCGAACGGCTCGACCTCGGAGAGCTCGAGCGGCCCAAGCTCGTCGGGGCTGTCGGTGCCCCCGGCGTAGAACTTCGTCCCAGGGCCGTAGTGCGAGGCGTGCGAGAACGGGGCCACAAAGACGACGATTCGTTCGCGCCCGTCCGCGTGCTGCAGCCGCATCCCGTGGTCCAGGCCCCAGCCCCGTGCATCGCCGTGGTCGTGCTGGGCGAAGGTCACTCGGTCCGGCTCACCGCTGCGATCCAGATGGATCTGGATCATCTCCCAGTCTCCCTCGTGGGATCCGAAGCCGAGCAATCGCTTCTGGTTGAAGTAGATCCAGAACCAGTACTGGAGCCACTTGCCGCTGTGCCCGTCATCGACGACGCGGCCGTAGACCCGGTTCGCGTAGGCGGGGTCCTCTTGGAGGGGCGGCGGCTCGGTTTCGGAGTAGGCGGTCGCGTCCAGATACTCGCCTGGGTCAGCGTCCGCCGACAGCGAGTCGAGCGCCAGCCCGGCGCCGACCGCCACAGTCGAGCCATCCGGGCGGTGGAGCGCGTTGCCGTCAGTGTCAACGATCGTTCGTGCCGAGGAGATCCGGAACGGGTCCTGGCTGTACTGGAGGAGTGGCCGATGCTTGCGCAGGAGGTCTAGCTCCTCCGGCGAGGCGCTCCGCTCGGGCGGGGCGCAGCTCATGACGCTGCGACGGCCGTGTCGATCCAGCCGCCGTAGAAGCCAACCACGCCTGGCACGAACACCCACGGGACGCCCTCGGGCAGAGGAGCGATCTCGACTTCGAGCGCCATGCGCGAGTACCTAGGCTGCCGGCACGTGACGGTCACGGAGGCCGCAGCTTATACGCGGTCTAGCACTCGAGGCAGGAGGCTCCATCAGGTCGTGCCACCGACGCGGACGACTCAATGGCTACGACGCAGTCGTCTGGCCACGGGCGTCCAGGTGCTCGCAAGGGAGTTTGCATCTGACTCCGGCCAAATCGCCCGAGACCAGGCTCAATAGCTCAGCCCCACCCCGGGCGCGGTCAACTCAGCGACCAGCGCCGCGGCGACGATCAGCATCACCGACGGCACCAGGATCAGCGCCACCACGAGCTGGATCTTCGGGCCCGCTCGCGCGGCGCGCTCGCGGATCCGGATCTGTTGCTCGTGCCGCGCGGCGGCCGCCTGTCGTGCCAGCACCTCCCCGAGCGGGAGCCCGCGGCGGCGTGCCCGTCGCATCGAGTCGGCAAACGCTCGGACGCGCGGCGACGGGAGATGGCGCGTGAGTGTCGCGAGCGCCTCGTCGTGCGGCATGCCGAGTGCGATCGCTGTCGCCGCGGCGCGCCATTCCGCCGCAAGCGGCCCTGTGAAGCGGGCGCCGACGGCGCCCAGCGCCGCGCCCGGTGAGCCGCCCGCCTCGACGGTGACCTGCAACAGGTCGAGCATCGGCGCGAGCTCCGAACCAGCCGCGCGCAGCCGTCGCTCGGTCAGCCTGGAGAGCCAGAACTCGGGAACGACGAAACCCGCCGCGGGCGCGGCCACCAACGCCACGAGGGGAAGGCGACCGGGGAGTGAACCGGCGCCTGCCGCCCCGCAGACGCCCAGCACGGCCGCGCTGCAGCACTTGAGCCCGATCCACTCCCGCGTGCCGAGACGGCCGGGCCGGCCGGCCGCCGCCAGCCGCGCAGCTGTATCGCCCGTGTTGGCCGGACCGGACAGCCTCAGCGCGCGTGCCAGCCGCGCCCCAAGCCTCGCCAGGGCCGTGAGCGCGGCAACCGGTAGCGCTGCCGCGGCAACTCCCCGCAAGGCCCGGGCGCCGGCCAACCACTCTGTTGTCAGTGCGGCAATCCCCGCCCCCGCGAGCGCGCCCGCCGCGGCGGCGAGCACCGCGCTCACGGACCGATCCGCGCCAGCCGCCTGACGGCCACCGCGCCAACCGCCTGCAGGGCGCTCGCGGCGATCACGAGCGATACGCCGATCGGCGAGCCGACCATGCGGCCGACCAATCCCGGTGAGGCCACCTCGGCGAACGCGATACCGGCGGGCGGTAGAGCGAGCACCATCATCGACGTGACCCGCGCCTGCGCGGTCGCCGCGTTTGCCTCCTCGGCGGCGCGGTGCTCGTCCTCGACAGAGGAGGCGATCCGCCGCAGAAGCGCCGCAAGATCGCCGCCCGAGCGCCGCTGGAGTTGCACCGCCGCCGTGATCAGGAGCATCGATCGCGAGGGCGCTCGCGCAATCAGGTTGTCCAGCGCGGCATCCAGCGAGGCACCCGCCTCCAGCTCGACGGCGGTCCGGCGCAGTTCGATCGCAATCGGCCCGTCGAGCTCGTGTGACGCCGCGGCGATTGCCGCGCGTATGGAGCCGCCACCGGCGAGCGCGCCGGACATCGAGAGCGCCGCCCCGGCGGCGCCCGCCTCGACACGGCGGCCGTAGCGAACGCGCCGCCACGTCGCGACACGCGGCAGCAACAGTGCGCCCGAAATGCCGGCCACGAGCGCGGGGCCGCTGCCCCCGACGATCCAACCTGCAGCGACGCCCGCCACCGCGCCGGCGATCCCCAGGCGACGCCGCTCGACCGCCGACGGATTCTGGCCGTGAGACGCGGCCCGGCGAAGGGGCGCAAACGTCCTGCCGACGAACCGGAGCGCACCCTCGCTCAGGCGGTCGACCGGCCTTGCCAGCGCCGCTCCCCCGCGCGTGAGCAGGAGGACGGCCGGCGGGCCCGCGAGCGCTCCGGCCGCAACGGACAGCAGGTAGGCGACAGCGTTGCCGCTCATGCGCCGGAGGAGTCCGCCATCGGATCTGCGACGCGAAGCAGCGACTCCTCCTCGAGCGCGAACAGAGGACGCACTCCCACCTGGGAGGCGAACCGCACCACCTCCGCGATCTCACTGACCCGCCGAGTTCCCTGCGACGTGCGCTCCAGGTGGACGACCATGTCGATCGCGCTCGCAAGCTGTTGCCGGATCGCCACGTGCGGCAGCGCCACGTCCGCCATCAGGGCAAGCGTCTCGATCCGCCGCAGGGCGTCGGCGGCCGAGTTCGAATGCACCGTCGTCATCGACCCGGCGTGGCCCGTGTTCAGCGCCTGGAGCATGTCGAGCGCCTCCGCTCCCCGCACCTCGCCGACGATGATGCGGTCGGGCCGCATGCGGAGCGCGTTGCGCACGAGCTGGCGAATGGTGACCTCCCCCCTGCCCTCGACGTTCGGCGGCCGGCTCTCGAGGCGCAGCACGTGCGGCTGCTGGAGTCGCAACTCCGCGGCATCCTCGATCGTGATGATCCGCTCGGCTCGCTCGACGAACGAAGACAGCACGTTGAGCAGGGTCGTCTTGCCGGACCCCGTCCCACCGCTGACGACGATGTTGCTTCGGCCCTCGACCCGCTCGCGCAGGAAGGACACGGCGTCGGCCGACACGGTTGCGTTGTCGACCAGATCCTCGAAGCCGAACGCATGACGCCGGAACCGCCTGATCGTCAGCAACGGTCCGTCGAGGCTCAGCGGCGGAATCACACAGTTCACCCGCGACCCGTCCGGCAAGCGCGCATCGGCCAGCGGCGCCGCCTCGTCGACGCGGCGGCCGAGCGGGCTCAGGATGCGCTCGATCAGATGCATCAGCTCCTCGTCCGAGCCGAACGACACGTCCGTCTCGACGATTTGACCGCGGCGCTCGACATGCACGGCGCCCCGGCCGTTGACCATGATCTCGTCCACCGCCGGGTCGTCCATCAGCGGCTCGAGCGGGCCGAGCCCGACGGTGCCGGACACGACCCTGTCCACGAGGGCGGCCCGCTCGCTGTCGTCGAGCGGCAGCGCCTCTTCGGTCAGCAGGGCGGCGATGCGGCACCGCAGAACGCCCGGGTCGGTCGCGGCAACCTCGAACCGCGCCTCCTCGACAAGGCGCCGCCGCAGGACGCGCGCGACGTCGTCGACCGTGCTCAACTTCCGAGCCCGGACGCGGCGATCGATACAGGGCCCAGCCGCCGGGTGTCTCCAGGTGCGCGAGGCACGACCCGGACCTCGCGTGCGAAGTTGTCCGCGGCGGTCAACAGCACCGCCTGGCGCAACGTGGCCCGCAGCGTGACGCGGCCGTCCGCGGCGCGGCTCTCATCACCGAGCGACCCCGGCCCGCCGGATTCGAATCCGACCACCGGCATTCGCTGGAGTGCCAGAAAGGTGCGGGGCCCGGCGCGCCCGCGGTCGGTCGTGATCAGCACGTCAACCTTCGCACCCGCACGCAATACCTGCGGCATCGTGCGGGCGCCGGCCACCGCCACCTCGACCAGTCGCGCGTCGCCCGACGAGCCGGCCCGCGACCCCCGCGCCCCCGACCCTCCCAACGATTTCCCGGCAGGCGACCGCAACTGCGACACGCCGACGTAGTCGCCAGCCTTCATGGCGGAGGCGGCTTCGAGCCCGACCACCTCGGCCCGTGCGCCGAGCGCGCCCGGTGGCGCGAACCGCTGCGGGACCTGCCGTTCGGCCAGCGACGCCGATGCGACGGCCGGGGTGATCGCGGTCCCGCGAGGAATGTCGCGTGCGGCCACGACGACGGGCACGAGCGGCCCAACGTGAGATTCGATGTCGCCCGCGTAACGGTCCACCGCCGAAACGGCCAAGCCGGCGCAGATCGCCGACGCGCCGAGCATGGCGGCAGCGCGGCGGCGCGGCGTCACGGCGTGGCAGCGCCGGAGCCCGACCTGTGGGGAACGGCAGGCGTGCCGGAAGCTTGCACCGGAGCCGGGCCTGCCCCCGCCGGCAGCCGGACCTCGATCCCCGAGCCCAACGGACCCCGGACCGGGCGCAGCGTGCCGCCGTGCAACTCGACGGCGTGGCGCGCGACAACCAGCCCGTGACCGCGGCGCGCCTGCCAAGAGCGCGGGCGAACGTCGAGGCGCGGGCGCATCAGGCCCGCCCCGCGATCGAGCACGCAGACCGATACCTGGCTGCCACTCATGCGCCCCGTGACGGTCACTGGGCCACGTCCGTGCTCCACGGCATTTGCAACCAGATTGTCGAGCGCCTGCGTGAGTCGCATTGGATACCCGTGAACGCGCGTCACACCGGCGCGCCAATCGAGCGCGACCTGCCGCGATCCCAGGGACAGCGACACGTTCCAAGCATCCACGACCCGTCCCGCGACGTCCTCGAGGTCGACCAACTCAGGGTGCGGGGCCGACCGGGTCGATGGCACGCCACGGGCCACCTCGAGGTCTCTGGCGACCGAGAGCGCACGTTCGTATCCGTGGCGCAGCGCCTCGACGCGCGACTGCTCGGACGTTCCAGGAGGCCGCTCGAGCCGGGACAGCGCAGCACCGATCGCGGTCAGCGCGCCGCGCAGCTCGTGGGAGCAAAGGGCGACGGCACGCAGGCGGTGGATCAGGCGGCGGCTCCTGAAGACCTCCGTCGCGGAGGCACCTGCCGCGGCTCCCGACGCAAGAAGAGCGATGGTCTCGATCATCAGTCGGAGCGGTCCGTGAGCCGATAGCCGACGCCCCATACGTTCACGATCCAGCGGCGCCCACCCGCCGCGGGGGCAAGCTTGCGCCGCAGCCGGCTCGCGTGCGAGTCGAGCGTGCGCGTGGAGCCCATCAACTTGAAGCCCCAGACGTCGCGCAGCAGCTCCTCCTTCGTGAACACACGCGTGGGATCGCCGGCAAGGGCGTGCAGAAGCGCAAACTCCTTCGCGGACAGCTCCACCGCCAGGTCGCCGATCGACACCTCTCGGGACGACGGATCGATGCGCAGCTCGCCGACCTGCACCATGCCGCGCTCACGCCGGGCCCGAGCACGCTTCAACACGGCGGCGATCCGTGCCGCGACCTCCGGATAGCTGAAGGGCTTGGCGATGTAGTCGTCCGCACCTCGTGCGAACCCGCGCACCCGGTCGGTCTCCGTTGCCCGCCCGCTGAGCATGATCACCGGCACCTCAGGGTCGATCCGATGGGCGATCCCATCGGCTTCTCGCAGCCGCCGGCACAGCTCGAAGCCCGATGCGTCGGGCAGCATCACGTCGAGCAGGACCAGGTCGCAGTCCTTGACTTCGAGCAGGTTGAGCGCCTGCCTGCCGGTCGCCGCGGTCACGACGCCGTAGCTGTCGGCGGCGAGGTGGTCCGCGAGGAACTCGCGGGTCGCGTCGTCGTCCTCCACAACCATGATCGTGTCGCTCACTGCCATCACCTCCGTGTGCGGTCCAGGTTCCGCAGAGGTAAGGCACCGGGGAGCGACAACTCGCCCCCCTCAGGGACTCAATTCGGGGCCAGTGCCTCCAGCTCGCCCGTGCGCTCCAGCCGCCGCAGCTCTGTCCAGCCGTCCACGACCCGCTCGCCGAACACGATCTGGGGATATGTCAGTCCACCGCCGAGCGGCGCGAGCTGCGCGCGCTCCGAGCGGTGCATGCGTCGCTCCTCGAACGCGACTCCGCGGCGGTCGAGCAGCCGCTTCGCCAGGAAGCAGTAGGGGCAGAGGCGGGTCGAGTAGACGATCGGACGCGCCATGCGCCCAACCCTACCTCGCCGGCGGCGAACCACCCCCTTAACGTTCGATCGGCGCCTTGTTCTCAACCGCCGGCCGCTCTCCGTCGTGATCGTCGGCCGCGTGCGGCATACCCTTTGCTTTCACCCTGTCGAACACGTCGCCGATGTCCTCTTCCGCCGTCAGCACCTGCGCCTGTGGGCGCCCCTCGTCATCGAGCCAGCGCACCAGCCTGACCTTGCCGTCCCTGATCTCGATGGCCGTTACGTCACCGTCAGAGAACGCACAACAGCCCGTGTTGAAGTAGCAGGGCACCGTGAATGGGTCGGCCGGCGCGCCTGGCCGCTGCTGCTCCGCCTCTGAGACTGCGAGCTCCGGCCTCGTCAACTCGAAGTCTGCCGCCTGTGCCGGGCGCTTCCAGAAGACCGGCTTGTGAGTGTGGCCCGCCACCATCACGACCGGGTCCCGATGCCGCTTCGCCCACTCGAACATCGCCCGGTTGTGCCGCAGTCGCAGGTCGTAGTCCTTCGCCGGCGTGTTGAGCGACCTCTTCGTGATCCGCTGAATATTGCGCCACACGTATCTCACGAACAAGCGTGGGATCTTCGACTTGCTGTCGCTATCGGCCGTGCCCTGGTGGCCGTGCACCACGAACAGGATTCCCAGGTCGCGGTCGCCGCTGCGGACTCGGAACTTCATCGCCTCGTGGACCGTGAGGCCGGGGTAGAACTGGTGCAGGTGCTTTGCGACCTGCTTCGGGTCATTCCATAGGTCGTCGTGGTTTCCCCACAGGCGCTCGTAACGGCGGTTGTCGTCGTGGAACTTGGCTTCCATCTCGAGCGTGGCCTTGTACTTCTCGATGACCTTGCCCGGCCAGTCCTCCCATAGCTCCTCCACGTCCCCGACGACGAGCAGGCGAAAGCCTTCCTTGTAGTAGTGGTCGAGGCAGGTGCGGTAGGCGTTTTCGCAGATCCGGAAGTCGTCTGCGCCGTCGCGCGTGCCCTTGTGGAGGTCCGACACGAATACGAGCGGTTGCTCGTCGAGGTTGAGACGCTGCTCCTGCGTTTTGTCGTAGGCCTTCGTCAGGCCCTCGAAGATCCGCTTCTCGTAGTTCTTCTTGGTGATGATGTCGAGGATGCCCAACGGTGCCTCCCGGTCGGCTTGGAGTGAGTTAGAGCTAACTTCTCACCCGTGGGGTCACCTGTCAAGGCGCGGGAGTTATCTGGCCGTCGAGCACTCGACCTCACGCCAAAAAGAACGCCCCCGTCCAGGAAGAACACGGGGGCGTTCAGGGTGCAGGGGGGCAGGTTGCCGGGTGGTCAGACCCGGCCGGGAGAGACTTGGTTGGCGTGGCACGCCTCCGACCACCGAACTCCGGCGGGATCGGTCTAACCCGAGCGCTGAGGCCGAAGGGAAGCCACGAATCAAGCTCCGGAGCACCACCCCGGATATGTCTCCCGCTACTGAACGGCCAGTTACCCCACGTCGGGCGGGCCCAAACACAAAGGTGGTGAACCGCCCCCAAAGTGGGCGAATTGCGGCGGACGGCCCCCGGCCCTCCGTGGGCTTACGGGACGAAGATTCCCTGCGTCGCGAAGAGCTGGCCGTTCTGGGTGACCCTGACACGATCGAACTGCCAGATCGAGCGCCGGCCTTCCTTGATCGCACCCGGCATGACCGCGTCGAAGCTCGTCGTCGTCTGGCATGTGGCCCCTGCCGCGCCGGCGGTCGCCGCGCACGGAACCGCGACCGAAAAGTTCAGGTCCTGCACGGTGGCCGCCTCGATCCCGGTGCCGTTCAGCTTGTCGGTGATGCGAACGGTCACGGTCGACACAACGTTTCCCGTGTAGTCGGCAAGCGTCGAGCGCATCCGCACGTCGGTGAGGCTGAACGTCGTCGTGACGTCGGCCTCGTCGGGCGCGGTGGCCGGATCTCCCGCGACGGCAGCGAAGTGGACGGAGCCGATCGAGTTGGCCGCCTGGCCGTTTGCGTCCGGCGTGCCCACGGTCAGGTTGCTCGACGTCTGGGACGGCGGATTGCAGGACCCGAAAGCGAGCGGCGGCCCGTGCTCCCGGTTGGGCGCCGTGCATTCCTGATAGGCCGGCACGAGCGGCACGCGCAGCGGCGAGGCGCCCTTCGGGCGCGCATACCCCGGTGGCGGTGTCGGCGAGGTGCTCGCGACATAGAGGTCGCTCGCGGCGTCCGTGTCGGATGCGGCGTACGACTCACCGGACACGAAGAACACCCGGCTGCCGTTCCGCGAGACGACGTTCTCCGGACAGCAGGTCACGCCGGGTTGAAAGGAGCTGTTGCCGCCCAGCGGCGCTGGAGAGATCAAACTGACCTGGTTGCTGCGCAGCTCGTAGAGGTCCATGAAGCCATCCGTGTCGGCGGGCACCAACGGCTCGTTCGTGTGGAAGAAGATCCTGTCCGCGTCGGGGGTGATGGCGCCCATCGTGGACGGGAAGGCCCCTGTCCCGGGTGAGATCAACGTGGTCGTCGTTCCGCCCGTGCGCATGTAGGAGTCGGGGCGCGTGTCCTGATCGGCGCTGACCAGCTGCTCCGACGTCATGAAGATGACCTTGTCGCCGTCCTCCGCGATGTAGACCTGCGAGGAGTAGAGGTCGAAGGCGCCGTTGCCTCCCGCCGGCCCGGTCGACACGAGTCGCACGCTCCACCGGTGTACTCGTACAGGTCCTGCCGGGTGTCCGTGTCGCCTGCGACGAGCGCCTCGTCGGTGACGAAGAGCGCGTGGGAGCCGTCAGGCGTCGTCCGGTACAAGGTGTGCGTGAAGGCGCCGTTGCCGCCTGCCGGCCCGGCCGACACCAGCGTCGTCGTCGTGCCATCGCGGGCGTAGATGTCCTGCGACGTGTCGGTGTCGGCGCTCACGAGCGACTCGCTCGTGGTGAAGTAGAAGGTCGTTCCATCGACCAGCCCATAGCTCGCGTTGCTAGCGCCGAACGCGCCGTTGCCCCCGTTCGGGCCTACCGAGACCAGTGTCGTCACGCCGCCCTCGCGCTTGTAGATGTCCGAGGAGGAATCGGTGTCCTCAGGCTCGAGCCGCGCCTCAGAACTGAAGTACACCGTGGTCAGGTCGGAGGAGAAGCCCGCCGGACCCGCTTGGTCGAACGAGCCGGAGGCCTGCGTCTGGGAGCCCTTCGAGACGAGCGTCGTGGTCCCGCCGGCGCGCTCGTACACGTCGCCTCCGCAATCGACGTCCTCGGGCACCAGCTTGTCGCTGGACGTGAAGAGGATCCGGGTGCCGTCGGGTGAGATCG
Organism: uncultured Solirubrobacterales bacterium; assembly: GCA_963731895.1. Taxonomy (GTDB): domain Bacteria; phylum Actinomycetota; class Thermoleophilia; order Solirubrobacterales; family JBBDJG01; genus CAVSXO01. The sequence goes on along the minus strand of CAVSXO010000043.1, from coordinate 131,019 downwards.
CGTACGAGTAGGCGGTGCTCGGTCCAAAGAAGCAGGTTGTCGCCTGAGGCCCGGTCGAAACGAGCGTCGTGGTACCGCCAGACCGGTCGTAGACGTCCTCGACCGCGTCGGTGTCGGCGGCGACGAGCTGCTCGGCCGTGCGGAACAGCACATGAGACCCGTCCGGATTCGTGTTCTCGAAGGACGCATCGAATGCCCCGTTGCCTCCCTGCGGGCCGGTCGAGACGAGATTCGTCCCCCCTCCGACGACGTGTTCGTAGATGTCCACCCGCGTGTCCGTGTCGTCGGCGGTCAGGGCCTCCGAGGTGTCGAAGAACACCCGGCTCCCATCGGCTGCGGGCGTAGTACGAGAACACGTGCTGCGTTCCGTTGCCTCCCGTGGTCCCCACCGAGGCGTGCTCGATCACGCTGTGATCGGCGTAGGCCGGAGCAGCGGCTGCCAGCAGCATGCATGCCAGCACCCCCACGACAGCCAAGAACCGTTCCCTGTTCACCCGCGAACCCCCAAGCTCGGCGCGCCGTCAGTGGCGCTTCGACCACCCTAGTGGCGATCTGTGACGGTCGTCCACTCGGAGTTCTGAGTGACCGCCGTCGCTGAACCCGGCTGGTAGCAGGCGTTACACATCTCAGTACACGCCAACCAAGGAGGCCGCCATGACCGCAGCCGCATCGCATGGTCTTCCGCTTCGATTCCCCGCCCGTCGCATCGGTCCCCGTGTCCAGGCACGCCGCGACCGCGTGTTTCGCACCTGGCGTGCCTCCATCTGGACCGCCGCCGCCGTGGGCACGGCGGCGCTCGCGACGACCGCGCTGAACGCGATCCCGGGGACTCCCGCCGACGAGATCGTGATGGCGACGGCGTACACGCTCACCGGGATCCTCGGCCATCTCGCCCCCCTGCCCGAGTAGCGCCTCCCCTCTGGCCGGCTGACGTCAGCCGGCCAGCACGGCTGCCGGCTGCGCGGCCCGCACGCGCACCGGCAGCCCGTGCCTGGGCGAGATCGTCGGAGCCTGACGGATGTCGAGCTCGAAGCCGGGCTCCAGGTCGAGCCGGAAGTGCTCCAGGATGCCGCGCGCGATCAGTGCGATCTCGGCCTGGCCGAAGCGCATCCCGATGCATGTTCGCGAGCCGCCGCCGAACGGCACGTAGGCGCCCAGCGCCAGCTTCGCCTTGTTCTCCTCGCTGAAGCGCTGCGGGCGAAACTCCTGCGGCTCGGGCCACACGTCCGGTAGGTGGTGGCTGGCCCACGAGCAGTACTGGACGTGCGCGTTCGCCGGCACGGAGTGGCCCTGAAACTCGAACGCGTCGATCGAGCGCCGCGGCCCGATGTACGCCGGCGGGTACTTGCGCAAGGTCTCGTCCAGGATCATGTCGACGCTGGTCTGCGCGTCGTCCAGCACCTCGGGATTGCGCGCCAGCTCGTAGAACATGAACGCGACCGTCGAGGTCGTCGTGTCGTGGCCGGCGAACAGCAGGGTCATCATCTCGTCGCGGACCTGCTCACGCCCGAGCGAGCCACCGTCCTCGTCGGAGGCGTCGAGCAGCATCGACAGGATGTCCTCCCCACGCTCACCCGATGCGCGACGGCGGTCGATCTCCTCGTAGAGGAGTGCGTCGAGCCGGCGCCGCGACCGCATCATCTGCGCGAACGGCGTCCCCGGCCCGCGCAGCAGCTGCAGCAGGTAGTCCCGCCCGTAGAACGACAGCGCCGCCTCGAACTCCCCGGCCGCGTTCAGGCCGCCCGCCTTCGCCCGGTCGGGGTCGAGGCCGAACAGGGCCCGCATCGCGACGCGCAGGGCAAGCCCGCGAGTCCAGTCGTACACGTCCACGATCTCGCCCGGCCGCAGCTCCGCGAGCGCACGATCGACCTCGGCTCGCATCACGTCCGTCGCGGCCTCGATGCGCTCGCGGTGAAACGCGGGCAACATCAGCTTGCGGTGCATGCGGTGGGTCGGGCCGTCGACGGTCAGCAGCCCGTCGCCCAGCAACGGGATCAGATCACGCAGATGGCCCGCGCGCCAGACGAAGTTCTTGGCATGCGACACCAGCATGTAGTGGTTGGCCTCCGGGCCCAGCATGAAGACGGCGTTGTGGTGAAAGATCTTGAGCGTGAAAACCGGGCCGAAGCGCTTGTAGGAGTCGATCAGGAGGCTCAGCGGGTCGTGCTCGAACCGCCGTGTGCGCGCGAGGCTGAACGTCTTCTCGCCCGGCGGGAACTCGGTATCCATCCGGCGCTCGTCGCGGACGTCCTGCCACAACAGCGTGAGGGGATTGCTGGTGGTGGCTGGTACCGACGCCGACATCCGGGGCCGAGGATATCCGAGGCCTCCTCGATGCACCCTGGGCGCACTAGGATCGATGTATGGCACGCGACCGCGCGACCATGGGGTATGAGGCGGACCTTCAGCACACCGCCCGGCCGCTCGGCGGTCAGCTGGCGCTGGGAGGTCGGGCTGCCGCTGTTCGTGATGGGCGCGTTGACGGCCCTGTTGGTTGCAAGTTCAGGCAACGGCGGAGCTCTGTTTTGGGGTGCAGTGCTGGTTGCAGCGGTCGGCGCCGCGGTCTTTTTCTCCGGGTTGATGCGACGCTGACACTGACGTAATGTCAGGTTTTGTTAGTGTCGCGCCCCACTCCAGCGGAAGGAACCACTATGGGAGAGCATCATCTTGTCCAGGAGCCGATCGACATCCGGCTCGAGGAGCGAGGAGACACAGCAGTCGTATTGATCTCCGGTGCATGTGACGCGAGCGGTCATCAGCAGCTTCGCGAGCGCCTGCTCGAGGCCGAGTCTGGGGAAGTGAATGGGATCGTGCTGGACCTGACGGCGCTGCATTTCATCGACTCGATCAGCCTGCGCATCGTGATCGCGGCTTGGAACCGCGCGCGCCACGCGGGTCACCGTTTCTCAGTCGCACTCGCAACGTCCGGCCAGGTGCGCCGGGTGTTCGAGGTGACCGGCGTGGACCAGGTCCTCCCGGTCACCGAGCCGAGCCCAGCCTGAGTCCGTCCAGCCTCGCGCTGGACAACTTTCCCGACTAGATCTCGGGCTTGGCGGGCAGACCCCCGGAGGCTCTGCAACCTCCAGGATCGGCCGCAGGAAGCGGCCGCCAGGAAGGGGAACCGATGAGACGACCCGTTTCGATGGTCGGCGCCGCCTTGATCGCCCTCGCGATCATGATGTTCGCCCCGGCCGCCGCATCAGCATGGGCCCCCGCGGCCCAAGCAACTGTTCACCCCGGCGTGATGACCTTCACCGACGGAGGCCAGTGCACGTCGAACTTCGTGTTCACGCAAGGATCTGACGTCTACCTCGGTCAGGCTGCGCACTGCTCGGGCACGGGTGGCGCAACCGAGACCAACGGCTGCGACAGCGGCTCGCTGCCCGTCGGCACGCCGGTAGAGATCGACGGCGCCAGCCGTCCGGGGACGATGGTCTACAACTCCTGGCTCACGATGCAGGCCCGGGGCGAGACGAATCCGGACGCCTGCGAGTACAACGACTTCGCACTGGTGCGGGTCGACCCGGCCGACGTCGGCAACGTCAACCCGTCCGTGCCCGGCTTCGGCGGGCCGACCGGTGTCGGCGAGGCAGCCGACGGCTCGACGGTCTACTCGTACGGCAACTCGTCGCTGCGCGGAGGAGTCACGAAGCTCAGCCCCAAGCAGGGGGTGGTGGTCGCGACCGAGGGCAACGGCTGGAGCCGCACGGTCTACACCGTGAGCCCCGGCGTCCCCGGTGACTCCGGAAGTGGCTTCCTGAACAGCGCCGGCCAGGCGTTCGGTGTGCTGAGCACGCTCCAGATCCTCCCCACCGCCGGCTCCAACGGCGTCGGGGATCTGAGCAACGAGCTCGACTACATGCGCGCCAACAGCTCGCAGTCCAGCACCCAGCTCGCGCCGGGCACCGAGCCGTTCAAGGCGGACATCGCCGCCGCGATCATCGGCAGCTGATCTCGACCGCGGGGCGGCGCGCCGCAAGCGCGCCGCCCCAGACATTTCGGGCCCAATTCTTCGGAGATCGGAGTAGGCTCCGAACAGAGCGGTCGCCGCGACGCATAGGGATCGCGGAGTAGCCCTGGCTCTCCCCCAAGGGATACTTCGGTGAGCCCTCGCTTCGCGAGGACCGGTTGGAGAAATCGCACAGCACCGGGAGGGCTGGGCGAGGGCTTCAATGGGGACTGTTTGCGCGCGACGGCCGTTCGTTATTGGGGGCGGTTAGCTCAGTTGGGAGAGCGCCTGCCTTACAAGCAGGAGGTCACTGGTTCGAACCCGGTACCGCCCACTACGAGGATGGGTCCGGAGCATCTACGACCCCAGGGGAAGGTTCCACAATGGCGCTGCGGTTCACTCGGTTCGGGACGTTGTGCGGTGCACTTGCGATGTTCTGCCTGCTGACGGCGGCATCCGCCCAGGCAACCCATCCCCGTCCCAAGGGCGCGACGCCGATACGCATGTCGCTCGTTCCCGCCTACGCGGCGTGCGCCGCGCCGAACCGCACGCACGGGCCGCCGCTGGCGTTCGCCTCGTGCAACCCGCCCGCGCAGACCTCCGCGCAGGCCACCGTGGGCACTCCCGACGCCTTCGGCGGCGCTGCGAACTCGACCGGCTACCTCCGCCTCAGGAACTGGATGCTCGTCCTCCACTGAAACCGAGGACGCGGACATCCGGATCGAGATGGCGCTCGACGACGTGCGCTGCGTGCCGACGGGCGCGCGCTGCGGTACGGCGAACGCTTCTGGCCCCGCCGACTACACGGGCGATGTGGGATTCTCGTTCACGGTCCGCCTCACGGACCATTTCAACGCCACCGCTCTGGGCGGAGCCACCAATCGCCGCCACGGTCCAGGACTTCACGATTGACACGACGGGTTACCTCGGCGGCAGTGCTTGTGCAGAGCGGATCGACCTCCACCGGCTCGACCTGCAACATGAACACCAGTCTGGACGCGCGTCATCCCGGCGCGGTGCCCGACACCAAACGCGCGATTTGGGAGCTGGATGCCGTGCGGATCTTCGACGGCGGTGCCGACGGCGACGGCGACACCACCGCGGACAACTCGGTCTTCGCGCGGCCCGGCATCTTCGTCCCGTAGCGAGTGGGCACCACCGCGTACGTCAACACGCAGGGGTCGGACTACCCGCCACCGCGGCTTGGCGCCCGCTCACCACCCGGATAGGATCTCGCCAATTCGAGAGCGAGGAGCGTCGTGGTCGCGCAGCCAAGCGCCGGTGGTCTGTCTGAACAGCTGTACCGCGCGCTGGTCGCGGATTATCCGGACCACGCGCAGGGCACCCGGCCGGTGCATGCGGTGGGAATCGGTGCCGCGGGCTACTTCGTCCCGTCCGACGTGGCCTCCAGCTACAGCAAGGCGGAGCACTTCGCCGGCGACCGGATTCCGGTCACGATGCGCTTCTCCAACGGCACCGGTTCGCCGGTCGAGCGCGATCGCGCACTGGACGTGCGGGGGCTGGCGACCAAGTTCCACCTGCCGAGCGGGCGCGACGCCGATCTCATCATGATCACGCTTCCGCAGTTCTTCGCCGCCACGCCCAAGGACTTCCTGGGCTTCGCGGCGGCGGGCGACCCAAAACCTGACCATGGCGAGTCCTGGCTCGTCGCCTGATCGACAAACTCCAGCTGCGCCAGTCCGCACCGCCTCCCGACCCGGAGGTACCCGACGATGGGACAGCAGGCGTGCTCGCCTACGCGAACCGCCACATGTCTGCCCGCGCCGGCACGGTCGACGCGCTGCTCCTGGTGACCCCCACCAGCTACGCACGGGTCACCTATCACGCACTGCACGCTTCAAGCTCACGGGACCAAACGGCACCGTGCGATACGCGCGCTTCACCTGGGAGCCGGTGGCCGGCGTGCGACCTCTGCAGGGCAAGGCGTCCCCGACGACTATCTCCACACCGAGCTGGCGGCCCGCCTGAAGCCACGGTCCCGCGCGGTTTGTCCTACGGATGGTGCTTGCCGGTCAGGGTGACCCGGTGGACGACCCGACGAAGTGGTGGGACACCACACGGGTGCGCGTGGTGATGGGCGAACTCGTGATCACCGGGCTGGCCGAGGACCAGGAGGCCGGCTGCGAGCGGCTCAGCTTCAACCCCGGACGCGCGGCGCCAGGATTCGAAGGCAATCCCCATGACCCGATCCTCGCCGCACGGGCACAGGCATACGAATACTCCTGCGGGCTACGGGGCGGCAGCGGGTGCCCGATGAATGGTGGCGTCTGGTGACCAGGCCACCCGGCAGGCTGACCCGGCTGCTCGAGCGTGTCCTCACCGGCTACTGGAGGCGCCGGGCCCCGGTCCCGACACCGAAGTGGGGCTGGTCCACAGCACCGGCGGACAACCTCCAGCAGCACATGAACCTCGTGATGCCACTGGCCGACAAGACCGCCGTCGGCCGGGCGACGGCGGCGCAGGCCGTCGCAGCCAACATCGACGAGCTCTTCACCGGGCTGAACAACGTCGGCACCGTTCATTTCGCCCGCTTCGACCTGATCGGGTCGAACCTCTGCATGTACTCCGTCTACGACGGCGACTTCACGAACTACATCCGCGACTTCATCTCGGTGTTCGGGAGCGTGTTCGACGCCCTGATCGTGTCGCTCGTCGAGGATCCGCCTCCCTCCCCCTCCGAGCTTCACCCCGAGGCGTTCATCGACTGGATCAACGCTCACGACGCGTTCCAGATGCCGGGCGACCTCACGCTGATGTTCCCGCAGGAAGCCGACATCCGGAACTACTCGCGCGACGTCGTATTGCTGCTCGACGAGAATCCGAACGTGCAGCTGGGGCGCTTCAGCGGGTATCCGGGCCTGTCGGCCGCCCAGATCCGGCTCGCGGCCGGGATCGACTGGTGAGCGCGAGCCCGACGGTCGACCTGGGTGACGTCCAGGGCAACATTCTGCGCGGCTACCGCAAGCCCCATGTTCGTCATCTCGTGCTGTCGGTCGCCGATCGAGCCGCGGCGCGCCGCTGGTTGCTCGACGCCACCAGCGGCGACGAGTCGCTCGCCCCGCAGGTCACGACCGCCGAGGACCACCCCAAGCGATCTGCCACGTGCCTCAACGTTGGGTTCACGCATGCCGGCCTCGGTGCCCTCGGGCTCGCACCCGTCATCGCTCGCTACCTTCCCCCACGAGTTCATCGACGGCATGGCGTCCCGGGCCGACAAGCTCGGCGACACGGGCCCGAGCCATCCGGACCGCTGGAAGCCTGAGTGGCGCGACCCGAAAGCGGCGCACCTGATGGTCACCGTACACGCCGACGACCGCGCCGGCCTCGACGAGGTCGGCACGCGTGTGCGCGGCGCCGGAGGCGGGAAGGCGTTCTCGTCGCTGGCCCAGCTCGACGGCGAGGGCTTTGCCCACGGCGCCGTGCACTTCGGCTACAAGGACAACATCGCGCAGCCCCACTTCGAGGGCATCCGCGACCCGGCCGATCGACCCGACGCGCAACCGCTGGTCGAGATCGGCGCCATGTTGCTTGGTCACAAGACACCGGTCGAGGATCTCCGCTGGGAAGTCCCGAAGCCGGACGTGCTGGGGCTCAACGGGTGCTTCAACGCCTTCCGGGTGCTCGAGCAGCTGGTCGAGGAATTCGAGACCTTCCTCTCCGAGGCGGCCGACCAGATCCTCGCGGATCCCGGGGCCGACGAGCTCCTCCCGCCCGGGGTGGAACAGGACTGGACTCCGCCGGTTTCACGCCACGAGGCCATGCGCGAGCTCGTGGCCGCGAAGATGCTGGGGCGCTGGCGCGGCACGGGCGTTCCGCTGAGCCTCTCCCCCGCCTCGCCCACGCCCGATCCGCCCGTCCACGCCGGGCAACTGAACGACTTCGCCTACGCGGATGACCCCGATGGCACGCGCTGCCCGATGGGAAGCCACATCCGCCGCTGCAACCCGCGGGATGCCCGCATCGTCCAGCGCAGCACGAACCATTCACGGCGCATCGTGCGCCGGGGGATGTCCTACGGACGACCCTTCGACCCGGCTCACCCGGTCGCCGAGGAACGGGGTCTGCTCGGTGCCTTCCTCTGCGCGAGCCTGATCGTGCAGTTCGAGGCCATCCAGTACGACTGGATGAACCTGGGCCTACAGGACCCGCGGATCACCGGCACGAACGATCCGGTCGTGGGGAACAACGATCGCGCGTTCAGCTCGTTCACCATCCCGCTGGGAACGCACTCCATCGACCTCCGCGGCTTTCCCCGCTTCGTCCACGCCCGCGGCGGCGCCTACCTGTTCCTGCCCAGCATCAGCGCACTGCGGCACCTCGGCTCCCTGGGCGGCTGACCATGCACGACGTCGAGCTCGCGGGTCCGGGAAAAGGTGAGATGAGCACCGAACACGTGGTCATCCTGTTCACCGACGTCGTGGGTTCGACGGAGCTGTCGATGGCCCACTCGCCCGACGAGGCCGACGAGGTCCGGCGCGCGCACTTCTCGATCCTCCGCCAGGCGATCGCCGAGGCCGGGGGCAAGGAGGTCAAGAACCTCGGCGACGGTCTGATGGTGGTATTCGGTTCGGCATCCGCGGCACTCGCGTGTGCCGTCGCCATGCAGCAGGGCGTCGAGCTCGACAACCGTGCGCGGGAGCACTCGGTGAGGCTGCGCGTCGGTCTGAGTGGCGGAGAGGCGACACGGGAGAACGGCGACTACTTCGGCGACCCCGTGGTCGAGGCGGCGCGCCTCTGCGCGGCGTGTGAGCCGAGCCACGTCCTCGCCGCCGACGTCGTGCGACTGATGGCCGGTCGGCGCAGCCCGCACGAGTGCGCCAGCGCCGGCGCCCTGACCCTCAAGGGACTTCCGGAGCCGGTCGAGGCGGTGACCGTCCAGTGGGAACCGCTGGAACGAGGCAGCGAGAACGGGGCCATACCGCTGCCCGGCCGGCTGGCCGTACGGCCCGAGATCGGAGTCGTGGGCCGGCTGAGCCAGCTGCAGGCGCTGGACGAGGTACGCCAGAAGGTTGCGCGCGGGGAAGGCCGAGAGGTGGTCCTCGTAAGCGGTGAGGCCGGTCTGGGAAAGACGACGCTCGTGGCAGAGGCATCCCGACGTGCCTACGACGACGGTGCCTGCGCGCTCTTCGGCCACTGCGAGGAGGATCTCGCGACCCCGTATCAGCTCTTCGGCGAGGCGCTCGATCACTACGTGACGCACGCGCCGGAGGAGGAGCTTCAGCGACACGTCGCCGAGCACGGTTCGGAGCTCCGCCGGCTGGTGCCGGCCCTCACCAGCCGGATTCCCGAGCTGCCGCCGACGCGCGCCACCGATCCCGACTCCGAGCGGTTCCTCCTGTTCACGGCCGTCACCGGGCTGCTGGCTCAGATGTCCGCCGACCGGCACGATCGTGCTCGTGCTGGACGACCTGCAGTGGGCCGACAAGGGGAGCCTGCTGCTGCTGCGCCATCTGGTCTCGGCGGATCAGCCGCTCCGAGTGCTCGTGATCGGGACGTATCGCGACAGTGACATGTCTCATGCGCACCCGCTGCTCGACACGCTCGCAGCACTGCACCGGCAGCCGGATGTGAGCCGCATCGAGCTTCCCGGGATGGACGACGGCGAGGTGCTCGCTCTGATGGAGGCCGCAGCCGGTCATGCCTTGACCGGATCGGCGGTGCGGCTCGCCCATACCCTGTACCGCGAGACCGACGGCAACCCCTTCTTCGTGTCAGAGGTCCTGCGCCACCTCACCGAGACCGGAGCCATCCTGCAGGATGAAACGGGTCGCTGGATGGCAAAGGACTCTGTCGACGAGATCGCGCTCCCCGACACCATCCGCGAGGTGGTCGGCGCCCGCATCGGGCGCCTCGGGAAGGAGGCTGCACCGATCCTCGGCATCGCCGGAGTGATCGGCCGCGACTTCGACCTCGATCTGCTCGCGCGAGCGACGAACACCTCCCAGGACGAGGTGCTGGACATCCTGGACGCGGCCGCCGGAGCCGCGCTGGTGCGCGAGGTCACCGAAGGCGTCGGTCGCTTCAGCTTCGCTCACGCCCTGATCCAGCATGTGCTCTACGGGGACCTCGGGCCCACACGCCGGGCGACTCTGCACCGGGTGGTGGGCGAGGCGCTCGAGGAGCTCTGCGGGGATCGACCGGGAACCCGGATCGGTGAGCTCGCCCGGCACTGGGGCGCGACCGGCCGGCCGGCGGATCGGCCCAAGGCGGTGGCGTACGCCCGCGATGCCGGCGACGCGGCCCTGAGCGCGCTCGCCCCGGCCGAGGCCCTGCGCTACTACGAACAGGCACGTTCCCTCCTCCCGGAGTCGGAGGACTCGGACCCGGAGCTCGACATCGACCTCGCGATCGGCGTCGGGACGGCCCAGCGCCAGCTCGGTGACCCGGCCTTCCGCGAGACACTGCTCGATGCTGCACGCCGGGCCGCCGACCGCGACGACACCCGGCGTCTCGTGATCGCCGCCCTCGCCAACGGGCGCGGTTGGTACACGGCCACCGGAACGGTCGACCAAGAGAAGGTCGACCTGCTGCAGCTTGCACTGGACCGGCTGCCCGCCGGTCACACAGACCGAGCTCTGGTATTGGCCACGATGTGCGCCGAGCTGACGTTCGGTGGAACCCTCGAGCAACGGCAGGCACTGGCCGACGAAGCCGTGTCGATCGCCGAGGCGTCGGGCGACGACGCGACCGTGGTCCGCGCCCTCAACCACCTCGTGTTCCCGCTCATGGTGCCCGCCCTGCTCGAGCAGTCACTGGCGTGGACCGAAGAAGCTCTCACCCGCGCACAGCGACTCGGTGATCCCGTGCTCCTGTACTTCGCGGCGATGTACCGGGCCACGGTCGCGACCCGAGCCGGTGACATCGCCGAAGCCGAGCGTTGCTATGCGATCGCCGGCGAGCTCGTGCGCCAGCTCGACCAGCCTCCGCTGAACTGGGAATACACCTTCCACCGGGCCAAGCGGGCGATGGTCGCCGGCATGCCGGACGAGGCCGAGCGACTGGCCGCCGAGGCCTTCCAGATCGGCCAGGACTGCGGGCAGCCGGACGCACAGACGTTCGTGGGAGTCCAGCTCGCCGGGGTGACCTGGCAGCGCGGCACGATGGGGACGCTCGCTCCCCTGATCGAGCAGATGATCGTCGATTCGCCGGGCCTTCCAACCCTGAAGGCCTCGCTCGCGATGGCTTACTCGGAGGACGACCGGTTCGACGACGCTCGCCGCGTACTGGGAGAGTTCGCTGCGACGGGGTTCGATCTTCCGGCCGACTCCGCCTGGCTGAACGGCATGACCGAGTACGCGGAGGCCGCGGTGGCGTGTGGCGATCCCGCCTTTGCCGAGCCCCTTCACCGGCTGCTCGAACCGTGGGCGGATCACTTCTCGACTGCGGGTGGCCTGACCGCGGAAGGCCCCGTCCGGCTCGTCCTGGGCGGGCTGGAGACGGCCCTTGGCCGCTACGACGCCGCCGAACGTGACTTCGCCCTTGCCGAAGCGTTCTGCGCGCGGGTCGACGCTCGCTTCTTCGGTGCCCGCACCGCGCTCCTGTGGGGGCAGATGCTGATGGCCCGCGATGCCCCGGGCGACCTCGACCGGGCGCAGCCATTGCTCGTGCGAGCTCAGTCGGAGGCGGCGAGCAGCGGCTACGCAGTGGTCGAGCGGCGGGCAACGGCGGCGCTCGCGAATCTCGACGGTTCCTGATCGCCCCGATCGAACACATCGTCTATCTGATGCTGGAGAACCGTTCGTTCGACAACGTCCTCGGCTGGCTGTACGAGCACGAGCAGCCGCGGAACTTCCTCACGGCCGACCCGTCACCCGAGTACGACGGGCTGAACGGGAGCCTGTTCAACTCGGATCGGCGCGGCCGGAAGCACTTCGTCATCCAAGGAACAGGCGAACAGAGACAACGTGCCGGGGTTCGACCCGCACGAGAAGTTCGCACACGTCAACTATCAGCTGTTCGAGACCCTCGGCACCCCGGTGCGCCCGACCGAGCCGTCGATGGGCGGGTTCTTCGCCGACTATGCGACCTGGTACGACCGGCCCGCCGAGATCATGATGAGCTATACGCCCGCGGAGCTGCCGGTGCTCAACGGGCTGGCACGCAACTTCGCCGTGTCGGATCGCTACTTCTCGTCGGTCCCGACACAGACGAACTGCAACCGTGCCTTCGCGGCGGCGGGCAACTCCCTCGGCCTCAACGACGCAGGCAAGCTCCAAGCCTGGGTCGACAACCGCAACTGCAGCCGCCTGGCCCGGCCCTACGGCCGACAGTTCAACCAACGCACGCTGTGGAACGTGCTCTCAGAACAGGGCCGGAACCGACCGAGCGACTGGATGATCTTCAACAGCGAGGGCTCTACGCTGGCCAATCGCCTGGGGGCGCAGGGCTATCCCTACACGCGAAAGGTCATGGAGCGGCTCCAGGACCGTAGCTTCGATGCGCACTTCTCCACGGTCGGCGAGCCGGGGACCAGCGACGAGCGCACGCTGTTCGGCATGATCGCCGGCGGCGACCTGCCAGCGTTCAGCTTCGTCGAGCCGCAGTGGGGCCTCAGGCGGTGGCCCGGAATCGGTTTCAACGGAAACGACTACCACCCCCCGTCCAGACTGCGCACCGGCGAGCATTTCCTGAAGGACCTCTACGACGCGCTGACCGCCAACAAGGACATTTGGGGGAAGCTCCTGTTCATCGTCAACTTCGACGAACACGGCGGGACCTACGACCACGTGCCGCCTCCCTGGACGGCGGTGCCCCCGTGGACGGACGACGACGCCACGCCAGAACCGGAGTTCCTCGAGGCTGGATTCGAGTTCGACCGTTTCGGCGCACGTGTGCCTTTGGTCCTCGTATCACCGTGGGTTGCCGAGTCCACGGTCTTTCGAGCCGACGGCGACGTCCCATACGACCACACGTCGGTGATCGCGACGGTCTTCGCACTCATGGGCGTCGACAAGGAACACTGGAAGCTCGGTGCCCGAGTGGCCACCGCGCCGGCGTTCGACAACGTCCTGACGGATCAGCCGCGCGCCGATGTCCCGCGCGTAGAGACCAACCCGGCCTGGTGACCCACCGGCTTCTTCAGGGATAGAGAGTCAACGACACAAAACGGACACATCAAGCCGTCCGCACGCCGCCACCTCCGGCAATGAGCCAGGTTCGAACCCGGTACCGCCCATTACCTCGTATCCCCGGCTCACGTCAGGTTGGCATGGAGCGCGGCAGCGACCTCCCGATGTCCGACTCCCTGTCGTCCCATACCGAGCCTGCGGGATACTGCGCGGGCGATGGCGCAGGAGAATGTGGAACTCGTCAAGGCGGTACTCGACGCCTATAACCGCGAGGACTGGGACCGCTGTGTTCCGAGACATCCCTCCTGATGCTGCGCTCGACATGTCGCGGGCAGTGGGACCGATTCAGGGCGTCTTCAAACCTGAGCAGGTTCGACGCGTCCTCGTGGACTTCCGCGAGAACTGGGAGTCCGTTCGCATCGAGCCCCACGAGTTCATCGAAGCCGGTGATCTCGTTGTAGTGCCATGGACCATGCACGTGAAGGGACGTGACGGGATCGAGGCCGCTGCCCGTGTCGCGGTTGTCTGGACGGTCCGGGATGGAGTGATCCAGGGTGCTTCGCTGTACCAGGAGCGACAGGATGCGCTCGAAGCCGTGGGGCTGTCGGAGCAAGACGCTCACGCCGGCTCCTGAGCCTGGGGGATGACGCGCGGGAGATGTTTGGGCGTCGCATAGCCCTGGCTTGACACATGGTCGATTGGTCAAAGAGAATCCTGCTCGCAGGCGGAAATATCTCAGGAGGAGAAATGAAGCACGCATGCTTTCTCGCCGGCACGGCAATTGTTGCCCTGCTGGGACTCGTCGCAGCAACTCCTGCTGCCGCGGTCCAGGGCACCACGCCGAGCGGCCTGACTCAAGACGTAAACGTGAGCCAGTCTTCGACACAGGCGGGACAGCCCACACAAGCCATCATCACGACGGCACTGCACAACGCTGACAACAGCCGTCCGAGCGAGACCGTTGGAATCACCGTTCAACTGCCTGCCGGGATGACGCGCAACACGGGCTCGTTTGCCACCTGCGACCCGGCCATTCTGTTTGAAGGGGGCTGCCCGGGGTCATTGATCGGCACCGGCTCCGCGCTCTACGACGCTGGACCGATCCTGCCTAGACCTCTCTCGGCGACGCTGGACATCTACAACGGGACAGCCGGCAATGTTCTGCTCGAATGGGCGCCGCAGCAACTTGGCCCCCTCGAGTTATTCGTGGGTCAGCCAACCGGCAGCTCGACGATCGAGTTCGACATAGGGCCGATCCGCACGATCCCGAGCGTACCCAATGGGGCGATCACACAGTTGACGCTCGATTTCGCGTCCGGTTACCTGACCAATCCGCCAGACTGCCCGATCGCGGGCTGGACCTGGGGCTTTGCATTTGCCTACGCGAACGGCGAGACCATGCCGCTGTCGGTGAACGTCCCGTGCACAGCGGCTCATCGCCGCCAGCCGGGAACGGGAAGAACCGGGCGAAGGCCTGCAAAGCAGAGCGGGCAGCGATCGGAACTTCCGCTTTTCGTGAGAAGTACGGCACCAACAAGAAGGGCTCCAATGCCTTCGGGAAGTGCGTAAGCGGAAAGGACCGCTAGCCGAAGACTCTAAGCGGCATTCACGGCGGTTCGGATGAGTTCGGCGACCGCCTTCGGCTGCGAGAGCGCGATGGAGTGCGAAGCATCCACTTCGATCGTCTGTGCGCCGGCCCTGCTGGCCATGTGACGCTCGGCGTCCGGCGGAATCGCGTTGTCCGACGTCGCCACGACAGCCCATGAGGGCAGCGTCTTCCAGGCCGCCGCCTCGGCGCGATCCTCGAAGATCGCGGCGAACGGACGCTGGCTGACGGCCAGGACCCGAGTGACGTCCTCGGATAGGTCAGCCGCGAACGCCTCCCGGTAGAGCTCGGGGGCGATCGTCAGCTCGACGGCCGTCTCGCCGTTCGCGAGCGGGTAGTTGCTCGGGCGCACGGCCCCGACCAACGGCGTGTCTCCGAACTTGCCGAAGATCTCGCCGAAGGACTCCCCCTCGTCGAGGGCGAACGCCGCGACGTAGACCAGGCCAACCGCGTTGGGCGTGCTCGCCCCGGCGACGGAAATCACCGCACCGCCGTAGGAGTGGCCGACCAGCAGCACCGGCCCCTCGATCTGGTTGACATAGCTGGCGACGTACTCGGCGTCGTGGGCCAGGCCGCGCAGCGGGTTCGGCGGCGCGAGCACTGGCAAATCGTGTGCCTGGAGATCCTCGATGACCGGCGCCCAGAACGAGGCGTCTGCAAAGCCGCCGTGAACGAGGACAACCGTGGGAGCGTCGGTGTTCGCCATGTTCCTCTCCTTTCGAGGTATGACGGGGGTGTGTAGGACGTGCCCGAAGAACGCTACCGCCGCGGCGGCCGGTCGTCTACGTCCAGTGAAAGGCCTCGACCGACCTGCGGGATACTGCGCGGACGATGGAGGAGGGAAACGTGGAGTTGGCTGGTCGGGTCTTGGACGCGCTCGCCCGGCGCGACGTTTCGCGTCTGGTCGACCTCAGCGATCCGGAGGTCCGGTGGCACTCGTTCTTCGCAGAGGTGGCATTCGGCCAGGGAGGCGGGTATCACGGCCATGACGGCATCCGGCAGTACGTGAGCGACCTCAACGATGCATGGGAGATCGTGCGTGCCGACGTGGACGACGGGCTCGGGGTGGGCGACATCGCATTGCTCGTCGGTCGTATTCACTACCGCGGCAAGGCGAGCGGTGTCGAGACCGCATCGCCGGCAGGCTGGATGTTCAAGTTCCGGGACGGAAGAGTGCTCCGCTTCCGCGCCTTCCGAGACCCGGCGCAGGTCCTCGAAGCCGCCGGTCTCGCTGGTTAACCGATGTCGCAGGAGAAGCCACCCGGTGATGCGGACTTCGAGTTGGTACGCGAGGCGTGGGCGTCGGCACATAACGACATCCGAAACGCGCTTCGGTTCTACTGCGACGACATCGAGATCAAGCCGTTCGGCGCGATGCTCGAGGGAGGCGTCTACCGAGGGCACGAGCAGGTCGTCGAGTGGTGGGACAACCAGATAACGCCGAGTTGGGAGGCATTCGAGGTCACCGCTGAAGACTTTCGGCGAGTCGGGAACCGACTGCTGGTCTTCGGCCATTGGCGGGCGCGCGGGCGCACCAGCGGCGTGGCCTTGGAAATGCCTGCGACCTGGGTTGTCGAGGTCCGTGACGGAAAGATCGCCCGATGGCAGACATTCACGGACCGGGGCGAGGCCTTCGCCGAAGTCGGCCTGTCGGAGTAGGCGAGGTCGGAGGAGAACGCGGAGGTCTAAACGTCACCCGGACGGGTGTCGTATCCGAGCCGTTTCTCCATATAGCCCGCGCCTCTGTCGGTCGAGATGAAGATTGGCTCACCCGTGAGCGACGTACGGCCCACGGAATCGACCTTCTTGCCCCGCCGCCCCGACCCGATCCTTCTCCAGATGAAGAAACTCCACAGCCGAGTAACGCTGCGCGTCGCCCTCTGCGTCGTTTCCGCTCTCTTGCTCCCCGCATTTTCGCCGGCGGGGGCGCTGGGGGCGTCAGCAAACGGTCGACAAGGAGCACGACGCCCTGGCGTATCTCGCCGCCACCGGCGAGAAGAACAACGTCAGCGTCTCGGTCTCCGGCAGGACCTTCACGGTCACCGACACCGGCGCGACGATCAGCGCCGGCACCGGCTGCACGAGCGTCAACGCCAACCAGGTCACCTGCACGGACGTCCCCGGCGGTCCGATCAACTATGTGGGTGTCGTTGCCGGCGACCTGGACGACAGCGTGACGATCAACGGGTCGATCCCCTCGTGGCTCGACGGCGGCAGCGGCAACGATCGCCTCGTCGGTGGAACTCGGCAACGACTGGCTGTGGGGCAGCGCCGGGGACGATTACCTGGACAGCCGCCTGGGCGCCGACCTGATGAACGGGGGCGACGGCAACGATGTCGCAGACTTCTCGTCCCGCACCGGAGCGCTGACGATCACACTCGACGGCAACGCCGGGTGACGGCGAGGCCGGCGAGAACGACAACGTCGGCAACACGATCGAGGAGGTGCGGAGCGGCTCCGGTAACGACACCATCACGGGCGGCTCGGCAGCAAACTCCTTGAACGGGGGAGCCGGGAACGACACGCTCACCGGAGGCGCCGGCGACGACACGATCGACGGAGGCGCCGGCCAGGACTCACTGCACGGCGGCGACGGCAACGATGCGCTGCGCAGCCGCGACGGCGTCACCGACCAGCTCACCTGCGGCGCGGGCGCGGACACCACATATGTCGATCCCATCGACACGTTTGCATCCGACTGCGAGGTCAACGACACGGGCGTCGGTGGGCCGGGCAACGGAAGCCCCCAGAGCCCGCTCGCCCTTCTGCCGGCTTCATTGACCATGTCAAGAGGCGGCTCCGTGTCGGTGCGCATCTACTGCCCGAGCACATTCGGCACTCGCTGCGACGGGACAGTCACCCTGGTCGAGGTCCGCCGGGAAGAGCGGCGTCGCGGCGAGCAGCCGCGCTCGTTCCAAGAGGCTCGGGCGCGGGAAGTTCTCCGTCCCCGCGGGCACCAGCAAGCCGATGAAGGTGCACATCTCCCGTGAGGGCCGGCGGCGCGTCCTCGATCGGAAGCGCGTGCAGTGCAAGGCCAGCGCGGTCACGCGGGGCACGAACGGAAACCGCTCGAGCGCCAAGAAGAAGATCACGGTGAAGGCGCCGAAGCGAAAGGCCGGCAAGTCGTGACCCTTTCACCGGCCGCTCGTGTCGCACTGCGGGCCGCACAGACTCTCGCTTTCGTCGGCGTTGCCGCGTACGCGCTCCAAGCCGCCACCACCTTCTGCGGAGCGAGCGCGGACAGCTTCTTCGAGACGTACGTCTACAACGCCCTGATCTTCGCCGCCGCCGCGTTCTGCCTCCTGAGAGCGGCCACGGTGCGCGCCGAGCGCGCGGCATGGTTGGTGCTCGGGCTGGGCCTGCTCTCGTGGGCCGCGGGTGAGGCCTACTACTCGATCTTCTACGCGAACGACTCCGACCCGCCGCTTCCGAACGTCGCCGACGGCCTCTGGCTCGCCTTCTACCCGGCCTGTTACATCGCGATCGTGATGCTGGTGCGCGAGCGCGTCCGCGAGTTCCGCTCGAGCCTGTGGCTCGACGGGCTGGTGGGTGCGCTGGCCGCCTCGGCGATCGGGGCCGCCCTCGTCTTCGGCGCACTCGTCGGGAACGGGCGCGACGCAGACGACGGTGTCGGTCGACCTCGCCTTCGCGCTCGGGGACCTGCTCCTGCTGGGCTTCGTGGTCGCCGTCTTCGCGCTGACGGGCTGGCGGCCGGGCCGCGCCCTCCTGATGGTCGGGGCCGGCCTCGTGACGAGCGCCGTGGTCGACGGCTACTTCCTCTACGAGTCTGCCACCGGCTCGCTTACCTCGACGACCCTCGTGGCAACGCTGTGGCCCGCGGCCGCGCTCTTGCTCGGCGTTGCAGCCTGGCTCAAGCCAACCGAGGCGCAGCCGATCCGCTTCGAGGGCTGGCGCGTGCTCCTGATGCCCTCGCTGTTTGCCATCTCAGGACTTGCCCTGCTCGGCTACCACACGTTCGAGCCCCAGAACGCGCTGGCGCTCATCCTTGCGATTGCGACGCTGACCGCGGTGATCATCCGCATGGCGGTCACCTTCCGGGAGAACATCCATCTGCTGCAGTCGAGCCGCCACGAGGCGCTCACCGACGCGCTCACCGGGCTTGGCAACCGCCGCAGCCTCTTGAACGACCTCCACCAGGCCGTGGAGCAGGCCACACCCGAGTCGCCTTACGGGCTGATGCTGTTCGACCTCGACGGATTCAAGCTCTACAACGACCGCTTCGGCCATCCCCTGGGAGACGCACTGCTTTCGCGGCTCGGCGATCAGCTCGCGACGGCGGTCCGCGGATGTGGCACGGCGTACCGGCTCGGCGGGGACGAGTTCTGCGTGATCGCCGGCGGGACCGAGGAGACCCTTCAGAGAGTCACCACGGTTGCCCAGGCCGCGCTCTCCGCGATCGGCGAGGGCTTCCACATCACGGCCTCGGCCGGGTTCGCCCTCATTCCGCGCGACGCCAGCGACCGTCACGTTGGCCCTCCACCTCGCGGACGAGCGGCTCTATTCACAGAAGGAAGGCACGCGGCGCACGACCGTCAGCAGCCAGGCCGGCGCCGCCCTCCTGCAAGCGCTCGAGGAACGTGAGCCGGACCTACGCGGCCATCTCGACCACGTGGCGCGGCTCTCGCAGATCGTCGGCCGCAGGCTCGGCCTTTCGGGCGAGGAGCTGGCGGACGTCTCGCGGGCCGCGCAGCTTCACGACGTCGGAAAGGTGGCGATCCCGGACGCCATCCTGCAGAAGCACGAGCCCCTCGACGCCGAGGAGTGGGACTTCATCCGCAGCCACACCATCGTCGGAGCGCGGATCCTGGGCGCTGCCCCCGCCCTCGAGACGGTCGCAAAGATCGTGCGAGCAAGCCACGAGCGCTACGACGGCGCCGGCTATCCCGATCGCCTCGCCGGCGAGGCGATCCCGCTCGGCGCACGCATCGTGTCAGCCTGCGACGCCTACAACTCGATGATCAGCAACCGGCCCTACGGTCGCACGCTGTCTTCGGAGGAGGCGCTCGAGGAGCTTCGCCGCTGCGCCGGGGAGCAGTTCGATCCGATCGTCATCGACGCCGTGTGCGAGCTGGTGCTTGCCGGCGCCGACAAGAGTGCGCTCCCCGATGACGGGGCAGACGAAGCCTCGCCCCCGGTTCGCGAGCCGGTCCTGACGAACGTCAACGGCTGAGCGGACGATCGCTTCGGCCAGGTCCCGAGGCG
This sequence comes from uncultured Solirubrobacterales bacterium, assembly GCA_963731895.1. Lineage (GTDB taxonomy): Bacteria > Actinomycetota > Thermoleophilia > Solirubrobacterales > JBBDJG01 > CAVSXO01. Next base: position 111,151 of record CAVSXO010000043.1, on the reverse strand, counting down.
TGCGGATCCGGGGCGATGGTCGTCGGCTCTTACTCCACGAGCACCGGGCCGTCCTCGGGCTCCATGACGAACAGCTCAGCCGAGATATCGGGATCGTTGTGAACCGCGCTCATGTACGCGATCACCGTGCGGCCGAGTGCATCCTCGACCACGTTCGTGAACCTCTCCTCCATCGCAGCCTGGAAGCTGTGCCGGATGTCGTGTACGGCCTGCTGTCTTCCGTTGGCGATCAGTGTCTTCTCTACGACCGTGAAGCCGCCCTTGAGCATGCACAGGACGGTGTCATTGACGAGGAACGTCTTCGCCTTCGTGGGGCCCTTCCCGTAGTACTCCCTGTGGAGGCCGACGAGCGCATCCGAGATCACGGCCAACGCGTGCTTACCCTGCACCGGTGCCTGGGCCATGGCCAGCACCTCTCTCCGCCCCTCTATGGAGGTGCTGCCCGAGGGGAAGAGTTGCGGCGAGGCCCGACGAGCGACGAATCGGTCATTGACTCGACCCGGTCACCCCGAGGCTAGCACCGGCAACGCGCCATTGGAAAAACATTGCCAGAGCTGGGTGGGCCACAGTAAACGCTCGTAAAGAGCGGGGCGAACCAGTTGCACCCCCTTGCGCGAGCGTGGTACGGGGCTAGGGTGAATCTGTTTTTCGGACTCGCCCCAGCCTGGATGGCGCGTATTGCTTGGACGGGGGCAGAGGCGACTGTCAGCCATTGACTGCGAACGGCTGTGCGGTTCTTCTTTCTAGTCTCGGCCAGCGCCTCCTCAGCGGGGAACCCAAAGCAGCGCCGAGGAGGACGAATGCCAGCTACGAACGGAACCGCCCGCGATCACGTGTTGCATGAGATGCGGATGGAGATCCGCGACCTGGCCGGCGAGGGGAAGTCGGCCGAGGAGATCGATCGACACCTGAACGGCCACCGCAGGCTGACCGACGCAGAGCAGGGCATGATCGAGATGATGACCTACCACGCCATTGCGGAGTTCAGAGGGCAGTACTAGAGCAATGCAACTCGAGAGAAGCTCCGTCAGGATCCTGCTGGGCCAGCGAGTGTCGGATGGCGTCGACGACTCGCGCGCGCTTGCCGCGAGCGTCTTGTACCGGATGCCGCCCGAGCTGCGTGACACAGCGGTGCAAGAGTTCTTGGGCTGGGTGCAGGGAAACAACGGTCCGCTGATGAGCGAGTACATGCGGGCAGCGACGATCCCTCCCGAAACCAGGCTGGGCGAGCTGAGCTCATTCCAGCGAGCGGCATTGATCGGGGAGTTGAGGTTCCGACGCCGGCTCCCCCGGTAGTGCCGCTGGCGGCCCCGAACGGTCCTAGCTGCCGGCGCTTCGCCAGTGGGGAGCGGCGAGCGCGACCAGGCGCAGTTGCTTCTCGACCGTGCGGACGATCTCGTCCTCGACCTCGGGGCGGTCGATCGGCATGTCGAGGATCCCTTCCGCGGTCGACACCATTGCGTTCACGATCAGGCCGGCCATCATCTGCAGGTCCTCGGTGGTCCATGCGTTGAGATACGGGAACCTTGCGAGGTCCGTCGCCAGCTCGCTCGAGAACAGCCGGATCTCGCCTCGGATCGCCTGACGAAGCGCGCCCACGCCGCCGAATCGCTCCCGGGCGATGAAGCGGAAGTGAAGGCGGTGCTCGTGAACGTGGTGCACGAGGATCTCGACCGACCTGCGAATCACGTGCTCGGCGTTCGCCTCCGCCCGAGCCGATCGGATCATCTGGCGCAGCGTCCGGAACGACTCGTCGACGAGCGCCAGCCCCAGCTCCTCCATGCTCGAGAAGTGCCGGTAGAAGGCGGTCGGGACGACGCCGGCCTCGCGGGTGACCTCACGCAGGCTGAGGCTGCCGAAGCTGTTGTCCTTCAACAGCAACAGGGCCGCGTGGAGCAGGTCTGCGCGCGTGCGCTCCTTGCGCACCCGGCGTGGCTCCAGAGCCGGTTCGGGATCAATGGGAGCACGGTTGTGCACGTGACAAGTGTGACATAGAGCACCGATAGCACGCGTAACCGAACCTGCTTTGGGGGTACTCTGTGCACAGTTGTTCACCGAATCCGCCTGAAAACAGTGCCCCCCGCCGCCACAGCCCGCCCCCTCCCGCCACCGGTGCGCCGGCTCGGCCGCCGCCTGCTCGGCTCGGGACTGCTCGAGGCACTCGCGACGCCGCACGGTGTCGATCGCTACCTCGAGCTGGTCCGGCCCTCGTGGTCGCTGCACGAGGCGCGTGCCGAGGTCATCGAAGTCCGGCGCCAGACCGCCGGCAGCGTCACGTTGATCCTGCGCCCGAACGAGAACTGGAAGGGCTTTCGCACCGGGCAGTTCGTCCGCCTGACGGTCGAGATCGACGGCGTGCGCCAGACGCGCTGCTACTCCCCCGCCTGTTCCGCCCATGCGCCCGACCGCATCGAGATCACCGTCAGGGCGCATCCCGAAGGCCTGGTCTCCGGCTTTCTGAACCGCGAGGCTCACGCCGGGATGGTGGTCGGCCTGTCACCGGCCGACGGTGACTTCGTCCTGCCGGCCGACCGGCCCGAGCACCTGCTGCTGATCAGCGGCGGCAGCGGCATCACGCCGGTGATGTCGATGCTACGGACGCTCTGCGACGAGGGACACGCCGGAGCCGTGACCTTCATGCACTATGCGCCGACGCGCGACGACGTCGTCTACCGCAGCGAGCTTGCCGGGATCGCGAGCCGGCATGCAAACGTACGCCTCGTCCATGCATACACACGCGACACCGGTGGCGCCCTCTCCGGCCACCTGTGCCGCGAGCACCTGGGCGCGGTCGCCCCGGACCGAGCCGCGCCAGAGACATATGTCTGCGGCCCGCCCGGCCTGATCGAGTCGGCGCGCAGAATCTGGGCCGAGGACGGGGTCGAGGAGCACCTGCACATCGAGAGCTTCCTCCCCCCTTCACCGGGGATCGCCGGCGACCGCGCCGAGGGGAGCGTGAGCTTCGCCCGAACCGGCGAGCGGGTTGCGAACAGCGGCCGGTCGCTTCTGGAGCAGGCGGAGCGGGCCGGGCTCAGCCCCCAGTTCGGCTGCCGGATGGGCATCTGTCACACCTGCACCTGCCGCAAGACGGCGGGCACCGTCCGCAATCTCATCACCGGCGATGTCTCGAGCGCTGACGACGAGGACATCCAGATCTGCGTCTCCGTTCCCGCCGGTGACGTCGAGCTTGACCTCTAACACGAGAAGGAGATTCCGATGAGCACGACCACGATTCCCGAGCTCACCCCCGAGCAGCTCGAGTCCTTCGGCGAGGAGCTCGACGCGATCCGCCAGCGCGCCGTGGCCGACCTCGGCGAGCGCGACGCCGGCTACATCCGCAAGGTGATCCGCGCCCAGCGCGGACTCGAGGTGACCGGCCGCGCGCTGATGTTCGCGGGGTTCTTCCCTCCCGCCTGGCTCGGCGGAGTGACCGCACTGTCGCTGTCGAAGATCCTCGACAACATGGAGATCGGCCACAACGTGATGCACGGTCAGTACGACTGGATGAAGGATCCCGACCTGACCAGCAAGGGCTTCGAGTGGGACACGGCCTGCCCCGGCGACCAGTGGCGCCACTCGCACAACTACATGCACCACACGCACACCAACATCGTCGGCAAGGACCGCGACATCGGCTACGGCGTGCTGCGCATGTCCGAGGACCAGCCGTGGCACCCGTACTACCTGGGCAACCCGCTCTACGCGGCGCTGCTGGCGACCTTCTTCCAGTACGGGGTCGCTCTGCACGATCTCGAGATCGAACGCGTGACGGCCGGTAAGGCGCGCCTCAGCGACAAGCGCGACATGATGCGCGCGATCTGGGGCAAGGTCCGCCGGCAGACCCTGAAGGACTACGTGCTCTTCCCGGTCCTGACCGGTCCGTCGGCGCCGTTCACGCTGGCCGGCAACGCGGCCGCGAACCTGACTCGCAACGTGTGGGCGTTCACGATCATCTTCTGCGGGCACTTCCCCGACGGCACGCAGGAGTTCACGGAGGAGGAGACGGAGGACGAGACCCGCGGCCAGTGGTACTACCGCCAGCTGCTCGGCTCCGCCAACCTGACCGGCGGGAAGCTGTTCCACGTCCTCTCCGGCAACCTCAGCTTCCAGATCGAGCACCACCTCTTCCCCGACATCCCCGCTCACCGTTACGCGGAGATCTCCGTCGAGGTGCGCCAGGTTTGTGAGCGCTACGGCATCCCCTACAACAGCGGCCCGCTGCACAGTCAGTTCGGGAGCGTCGTCCGAAAGATCGCGAGGCTCGCGCTACCTGACCGCCGCGAGGGGCCGGGCGATGATGATCCGCCGGCCACCCAGGAGCCTGTGTCGCCGCGCTCGAAAGAGCTTGCAGCGGTCTGAGATCATTCCAGGCGATGGCCCCGCTGGACAGAATCGAGACCCGTAAGGACACCCTGCAGGTGGCGATCGAATCCGGCGCCACTCATGTCGGGCAGATCATGGGGATCGTGGCGGGAGCCGTGCGCGAAGTCACGCACGAGCTCGGCGACTGGGCGACTGACGTCTTCGAGATGCGCGACGCTGCGAAGCGGGCGGAAGCCGATCAGGCGAACGTCGACGAGTGAAACGACGAAGCGAGGAGCTCTCATGGCCGATGTGAAACCAATTCCGGACGGCTACCCGCGGGTTACGCCCTATCTCATCGTGGATGGCGCCGTCGCCGCGATCGACTTCTACAGCAAGGTCTTCGGCGCGACGGAGCGGATGCGCATGCCGTCGCCCGGGGACAAGATCGGGCATGCCGAGCTCGAGATCGGCGACTCGATCATCATGCTCGCCGACGAGCACCCCGAGATGGGAATCCGCGGCCCGAAGTCGATCGGCGGTACTCCCGTCACGATCAGTGTCTATGTCGACGACGTGGACGGGGTCTTCGAGCGTGCCGTGGCTGAAGGCGCGAACGCCACGCGCCAGGTGGAGAACCAGTTCTATGGCGACCGTTCGGGTCAGTTCGATGACCCCTTCGGCCACCGGTGGAGCGTGGCGACCCACGTCGAGGACGTACCGCCCGACGAGATGGAGAAGCGGGCCGCCGAGGCGATGGGCGCGATGAGCGGATGACGAATCCCGCGCGGTCCGCGGACCGATCCGTCTAGCTAATCGAGGCCCTTCTCGAGTAGCTCGCGAAGCGCGTCAGGGCCCTTTCGCAGGCCCTCCAGGCCCATGCCCTGCAACACGCCGGGAGCCTTCGTGAACTGGACGTCCGCGTACTCGACGATCTGCACGTGGTTGCCCCACGGATCGCGAAAGTCGACCCCGCGTCCGGGCAGGATCTCGACGGCCGCGTCCTGAAGCGCGGCGCGAGCCACCTCACGATCGTCGACCACCAGCCCGAAGTGGCGATCCTCGTCGGGCGGCTGGGTGCGGCCCTCGGAGAGGGCGATGAACTGGTCTCCGATGTCGATGAACGCCATTCCCGGCACGCGTCCGCGCAGCTCCAGCTCGAAGATCCGCCCGTAGAACTCGAGCGCCTCCTCGAGGTCGCCCACCTCGAGGGCGATGTGGTTGAGACCGACGAGCCGCGCGCGCTCGGGCATGTCCTCAGCATGCTATGCTGCGGGTCGCAATGCCGGTCGGCGCCCATGTCATCATGCCCGTTCGCTCTGAGGCCACGGACCGAACCATGAACCCCCAGCGCCGCTCTATCTTCGCCCTCTCCGCCAGCCCGCGCGCCAAGTGGGTCGTGTTCGGGATCTGGCTGGTCGGGATCTTCATCGCCGCCGGGCCCGCGAACCTGCCCGGTAAGTTCAGCGACGCCGAGAACAACGAGTCGACGTCGTTCCTGCCGGGCGACGCGGAGTCGACCAAGACGCTCACGGCCACCGAGGACCTGCAGGGCGGGGAGCTGGCGCCGGCGGTGATCGTCTACCGCCGCGAGTCCGGCCTGACGCAGGCCGACCGGCGGAAGATCGTCGCGGACGTGCGCCGCATGACTCAGGAGCGGTTCCCGGGCGTGGTGCCCGATGGCGCGAAGGCGGCCGCGGGAGGACAGCAGAGTGGCCGTGGCGGCGGCGCGGCGAGCGGCGGGCCGCAGGGCTGCGGCGGCCCCACCACGCCGATCCCCGGCCAGCCCGCGGACTACGCCCCCTTCGTCGGTCCGATCTGCTCGCCGGACGGCAAGGCGGCGATCGTGACCGCCTACCTGAAGGGCGAAGGGGACGGAGACAGGATCCTCGACCCGGTCGACGCCTGGCGCGACATCGTGTCCGACCCGGGCGGCGGCCTCGAGGTGAAGATCACCGGCGGCGCCGGCTACGCGGCCGACGCGATCAAGGTCTTCGAGAACATCAACGGCACGCTGCTGCTGGCCGCGTTCACGCTGGTGATCGTCCTGCTGATCCTGATCTATCGGTCGCCGATCTTCCTCTTCATCCCGCTGGCGGCGGTCATCTTCGCGGAGATCCTGTCGCGCTCGGTCGGCTACGGCATCTCAGAGCTGGGCGTGACCATCAACGGGCAGTCGAGCTCGATCATGTCGATCCTCGTGCTCGGCGCCGGCACGGACTACGCGCTTCTGATCGTGGCCAGATACAGGGAGGAGCTGCACCGCAACGAGGAGCGCCACGCGGCCATGATGGCGGCGATGGCATCCGCCGGCCCGGCGGTGTTCGCCTCGGCCGCCACGGTGATCGCCGCCCTCCTGTGCCTGTCGATCGCGAAGGTGAACGGCACCGCCGGCCTCGGACCGATCGGGGCCATTGGAGTGGGCTGCGCCTGCATCTCGATGTTGACCCTGCTGCCGGCGCTGCTGACGATCTTCGGGCGGCGCGCGTTCTGGCCGTTCGTCCCCCACACCCGGGAGTGGGCGGTCGCGAGGCACATGCCGAAGGGCGGGCTCGCGCGCAGGATCGTGGAGGGCTCGCGGTTCACCGCCCTGCTGCCGGTGATCGGCGCGTGCCTGGTCGTCCTGTTGCTCCTGCCGCTGGTGCTCCTGAACGCGCTGCTCCGCAAGCTCACCGGCGGAAGGGTCCCGTCGCTGATCTTCGGCCCGCTCGACCGCGCGATCTTCAAGCCGTACGAGCTGCGCCGCTTCAAGCACGAGCGCGTGACGGACGTAACGCATGGGGTCTGGAGCCGCGTCGGCGACGTGGTGGCCAAGAACCCGGTGCGCGTGATGGTGGGCACGATCGCCGTGCTGCTCGCGATGTGCGCAGGCCTCGCCTTCTTCTCCACCGACCTGACCACGAACGACAGCTACCGCACGGATGTCGAGTCGGTCGACGGGCAGAAGCTGCTCAGCCAGAGCTTCCCGGCCGGCGCCAGTGCGCCGACCGACATCGTCGTGCCCAGCGAAGCCGACGTTCCCAAGGTCACGCGTGCAGTTGAAGGCGTTGATGGCGTCGAGTCGGTGTCCGCGCCCGTGGCGCAGGGCGCGAGCGGAGTGCTGATACAGGCAACCCTCGAACCGCAGCCGTATTCGACCGAGGCATTCGACCTGGTGGACCCGATCCGTGACGCCGCACACCGTGCGGCGGCCGGGACGCTCGTCGGCGGAGCAAGCGCGGTGGAGTTCGATGTCCGCGAGGCAGCCGCGTGGGACTCGACCGTGATCCCGCCGCTCGTACTGGTGGTCGTGTTTCTGATCCTGGTGGCGCTGCTGCGCGCGCTGATTGCTCCGCTGGTGCTGGTCGGCACCGTGATCCTCAGCTTCCTCGCCGCGCTCGGCGTGGGCTACTTCGTCTTCGACGTCGTCTTCGACTTCCCGGGCTCCGACCCGTCGCTGCCGCTGTTCGCCTTCGTGTTCCTGGTTGCGCTGGGCGTCGACTACAACATCTTCCTGCTCGCCCGCGCGCGCGAGGAGACGCTTACGCACGGCACGCGTGGGGGGATGCTCCGCGCCCTGGCCGTCACCGGCGGAGTGATCACGAGCGCCGGGATCGTGCTTGCCGGCACCTTCTCGGTGCTCGCCGTGCTGCCGCTCGTGTTCCTGACCGAGATCGGCTTCGTGGTCGCGTTCGGGGTGCTGCTCGACACCTTCCTCGTACGGAGCGTGCTGGTGCCTGCGCTCATAATCAAGATCGGGCCGAAGGCGTGGTGGCCGTCGGCGCTCGCGAGGGAGTCAGGCCCTCCTGCCGGCGCGGCGGTCAGAGCGGAAACGTGACCCCGGTCAGCTCCTCGGACACCTGCCAGAGCCGCCGGCCGAGGTCAGCGTCGGTTGCACGCGCGACCGGCTTCACCCGGGTGGGGCCTCCGCGCAGCTCGTTGAACCCGTCGGGCCCGTAGAACTCCCCGCTCTGCACGTCGGGCGCGGTGGCGGCATGAAGTTGGGGCAACGCGCCGCGATCGGCGCTCTGCGCGACGAGCCGGTTGCCGACTCGCAGGAACGCCTTCATCGGCCCGGTCGGGCCGGAGGTCTGAAGGTTGGTCGCCGAATAGCCGGGATGGGCCAGGACGCTCTTCACCGGGGAGCCGGCCGCCCGCAGGCGGCGGTCGAACTCGAGGCCGAACACGGCGTTGGCGAACTTCGAGCGCTGATACACGGTCCGGGGTTGGTAGTCCTGCTCGCTCATGAGGTCGTCGAAGTCGATCCGGCCGGGCCTGTGCTCGAGGCTCGTGACGGTCACGACGCGCGGGTCCGTGCCGCTCGAGACCTGCGCCAGCAGCAACCCGGTAAGCGCAAAATGGCCGAGGTGATTGGTCCCGAACTGAAGCTCGAAACCGTCCGGGGTCACGGTTCGCGGCGGCATCATCACACCGGCGTTGTTGACCAACAGGTCGAGCCCGTCGTGCGTCCCGGTGAACTCGGATGCGAACTCGCGCACCGATGCGAGGTCGGCGAGATCGAGGTGCCACATCTCCACCCTTGCGTCCGGGACCGCGCGCCGGATCTCGGCCTGCGCCTGCTCTCCCTTTTCGGGGTCGCGGGTCGTTCCGATCACGTTGGCTCCGGCGCGAGCAAGCTCGCGTGCCGTGACCAGCCCGAGGCCGCTGTTCGCGCCGGTGACGACGGCAGTACGCCCGGTCTGATCCGCGATCGGCTCATGGCTCCGCTTGGCGATTGGATGACCCTACACGGCACCAGCGCAACTTTTCCCGTCTAGACTCCTTGCGTGCGGGCCGGTTAGGCTCGCCAGGGGCACATCGGGAGAACAACGGGAGGGGATACATGAGCACGGCTGGCGAAGCCATCTTCGGTTCGGTCCGAAGGCTTGTCATCGGGACGTTTCTGGCCTGTGCGCTGATCGCGACGGCTGCGAGCGCCGCGTCCGCGCAGGGAGTCATACCCACCGACAAAGGGCCGGTCCGGGGTGTTGAGACGCCCACCGTCAACAAGTACCTCGGGATTCCCTATGCGGTCCCCCCGGTCGGCGAGCTCCGCTGGCAGCCACCGCAGCCGCTCGCGCGGTGGCAGACGCCACGCGACGCCACCCAGTTCGGCAACCACTGCCCGCAGGGGCCGTCGCCCTTCGGTACCGAGTCGACCACCGAGGACTGCCTGTACCTGAACGTGTTCACCCCGAACGGCAAGGTGGCGCAGGAGAAGAACGGCAAGACCAAGCTCAAGCAGGCCAAGCGCCTTCCGGTGATGGTGTGGCTGCACGGCGGCGCGCTCGTCGTGGGCGAGAGCGACGACTACGACCCGACCAGGTTGGTCGAGAAGGGCGCGGTCGTAGTCACGCTGAACTACCGCCTCGGGTTCCTCGGCTTCTTCGCGCACCCGGCGCTGAGCGCCGAATCGCCCAACCAGTCCTCGGGCAACTACGGGCTGATGGACCAGCAGGCCGCGCTGCGGTGGGTTCAGCGCAACATCAAGAAGTTCGGCGGAGACCGGGACAACGTGACGATCTTCGGCGAGTCCGCTGGTGGGCTGAGCGTGCATGCACACCTCGCCTCCCCCCTCTCCGCGGGCCTGTTCGACCGCGCGATCGCGCAGAGCGGGGCGTACAACCCGACCGAACCGGCACTCGCGGACGCCGAGAGCAGTGGTCTGGCATTCGCTCACACGATGGGGTGCGGCGAGGACCAGACCGAGGCCTGCCTTCGCTCGCTCCCGGTCGGGACCATCCTCGGGACCCAGCCTGAGCTTCCGGGTGCGATCGGGCCGAACCGCGACGGAGTGGTGCTCCCGCAAACCATCGAGAGCGCGTTGGACAGCGGGCAGTTCAACCGCGTTCCGGTGATCGAGGGCTCGACCCACGACGAGTTCACGATCTTCGGAAAGCTGTTCATCGAGGACATGTTCCCCCCGCTGCCGCCCTCCTTCTATGGGATCGCGATCAGCCTCTTTACCTCCACGGTCGGCCTGCACGCCGACCCGACGGCAATCCAGACCCTATATCCGCTCGGCAACCAAACCATTCCGCAAGCGCTGAGCAAGATCGCCACCGACGCGATCTTTGCGTGCCCGGCGCGCAGGACGTCCCAGGCGCTGTCGAAGTTCACGCCGACGTTCGCATACGAGTTCAACGATCCGAACGCACCGCAGCGGTTCGTACCGCCGGCGCATTTCCCGTACGGCGCCTACCACGCCTCCGAGATCCAGTACCTGTTCGACCTGCCCAACCCGCTGAACGCGCCCGCGCTGAACGCCGACCAACAGCGGCTGGCCGACACGATGGTGGGTTACTGGACGCGGTTTGCGCAGGCCGGTGACCCGAACTTCGCAGGGGCGCCGCAATGGCCCCTGTACACCGAGGCCGGCGACCTGTTCCTGTCTCTCGAGCCACCGACACCGGTGGTCGAATCCGGATTCGCCGCCGATCACAAGTGCGCGTTCTGGGACGCCCAGTAGGCGACTAGACGACTGATTCCACGCCAATGCTCGGCATGGGCGGAACGGTTGGACACTTCACCATGACTGTCATGGCGATATGTCCAAACGATCGCGGGACCTCTCGAAGTGCACTGCGTGCCGGTGTGATGGAAACCGGTTGCTATACGACCGAAATCCCGCACACCGGACTGGCGACGCGCGGTCGTGACACCGAGCCGTAAGCCTCTGTGCATCGACCCGTCTAGTAGCCGATGATCAACTGCGGGCGCCGCGTGGCGTTCGCGAACTCGCGCGAGGCGAAGTCCTCGACGACAGCCGAGGTCGAGACCAGGGCGAACGAGACGGCGCCGTTGCCGGTCACGAGCGGCTTCACGTCGTACTCGACGGTCGCCCCCGCGGCGATCGCGGCCTTGTCGTCCACGGGCGCGAGGCCGCGCACAGGCTTGTTCGCCCAGGCGATGGCCGGTCTCCGTCCAGAGTGCTCGCAGCGGAATGCACGCCGGGCCCGTCGGGCGTGGCCGTGGTCGCCGAGAGCCGCAGCTTGGCGCTCTTGATCGGCCCCGGGACTCCCGAGACGGCGAACTGCAGGTAGCTCTCGAACACGTTCTTGCCCGATCCCTTGACGGTCCGCAGCGTGGTAGCGGTGCCGTAGTTGTTGTTCTTCTTGGCCTCCTCGACGTGCGCGTCGGCGACCGGGGAGAACGTCGCCACCGGGGCGAGCGTGGTTGCGTTGGCGACGTTGCCGGCGGCGGAACGATTCTGCTTCGCATCGACCGCTCTGACCGTGTACTGGTAGGAGGTCAGCGGGCTGACAAGCGTGTCCGCATAGGTCGTGACGTTGCCGATCACCGCCAGCAGCGCTCCGTTGCGGTAGACCTCGTAGCTGGCTACGCCGACGTTGTCGGTGGAAGCAGTCCAGGCGAGGTCGACACGCGCCCCCGAGACGGCCTGTGCGACAAGGTTGCCGGGCACCGTCGGCGCGACGGTGTCAGGCACGGTGACCGTCGCGGTGTTGCTCGCCTCGGAGCGGTTCTGCTTCACGTCAAGCGCCCGCACCGTGTACTGGTAGGCAACCTCGGCGTTCACCGTGGTGTCGGCGTAAGTGGTCACGTTTCCGATCACCGCGCGCAGCTGGCCGTTGCGGTAGATCTCGTAGTTTGCGACGCCGATGTTGTCGGTGGAAGCGGTCCAGGTGAGGTCGACCCGGGCCGGCCCGGCCACCTGGGCAGCCAGGTTGGCGGGCGCGGTGGGCTTCACGATGTCCGGCACCGTCACCGTCGCGGTGTTGCTGGAGCCCGAACGGTTCTGGCGTGCGTCGAGCGCGCGCACGAAGTACTGGTAGGGCGTCTCGGCGCCGACCCCGGTGTCGGAGTAGCCGGTCACGCTGCCCACGGTGGCAAGCAGCTGGCCATCGCGGTAGATCTCGTAGTCCGGTCACGCCGACGTTGTCCGTGGACGCGGTCCAGGAGAGGTCGACGCCGCGCCGCGCCCGCGGCCTGTGCCGCGAGGTTGGACGGCGCCGTCGGGCTATCGACTGTCGGGTGCGGTGACCGTTCGCCGCGTTGCTCGCGGCGGAGCGGTTTTCCTCCGCGTCGAACGCCCTGCACCGTGTACTCGTACGGCGTCTCCACGCTGACGGTCGTGGTCCGCGTAGGTCGTCACGTTGCCGACCACATCGAGCAGCTGGCCGTCGCGGTAGATCTCGTAGCTCGGTCACGCCGACGTTGTCGGTGGACGCGGTCCATGAGAGGTCGACACGCGACTGGCTCGCGGCCTGCGCGGAGAGGTCGCTGGGCGCCGTCGGAGCCTGGTCGTCGAACGAGAGTCGCGAACGTGACCTCGAGCACGGGCCGCCTGGCTGCCGTTGAGGTGGTCCCTGGAGCTGAACTCAACGCCGTCGGTGGCGGTCGCGATCAGGGCGAGATCCAGTGCGCCGTCCCCGCTCACGAGCGAGCGTGACGTCGTATTCCACCTTCGCGTTGGAGGCGATGGCGCCCGCGTCCGACGACGGGATCAGAGCCGTGTGCCGGCCTCGTTGGCCCAGGTCACGGTGGACTCGGACCAGTCTCCGCTGACGGAGTGCACGCCCGGGCCGTCGACCGTCCCGTTGGTCGTCGCCGTGAGCGTCAGCTTCGCGCTGCGGACTGGACCATTGATGCCGGACAACGCGAATCGCAGGAAGCTCTCCGTGCCGGGACCGAGAGCGGCGCGAAGCCTGTCCGCGACGCCGTAGTTGTCGATCGGGTGCGCCTCCTCCACACGCGCGTCGGAGGTGGGAGCGAAGGTCAGCGTTGTGATCGGCTCGGTGATCTCGATCGACAGCGAGTCGGTGTCACTGAGGCCGCCGGTGTCGGTGACCCTGACGGACACGCTGCGCGTGCCGGGACGCTCGAAGGTCGACTTCGGGCGTGCCGATGTGGAGTCATCGAACGCGCCGTCGCTCATCGAGGTCCCACTCGTAGGTGAACGCGTCACGCGTGTCCGGGTCCGTCGAGTGGGTGGCGTCGAACTTGACCGTCAGCGGAGCGCCACCCGACACCTTGTCCGCCGCGGCGACGGCTGTCGGTGCCTGGTTGGCCGGGTTGCCGACGTACTTGATGGTGTGCACCGCGTCGGCCACCTGATCCACGTACAGCAGATCGCCGTTGGCCATGACCTCCAGGTCCATGGCATGCAATGCCTCGGACGCGAACAGCATCACGTTTCCACGCTCCGGAAGCCCGTCGGAACCAGGCAGCAGTGCATAGATGCAATCCCGGAGGCGGTCGGCGAAGAACAGCGCCTTGCGGTAGGGAGCCGGGAAGCTGCCGCCCGCGGCAGGGTAGAACGACATCCCGGACAGAAGGCTGCCGGCAGGCGCTCCCAGCGCGTCCTCCGTGCAGGTCTCGCCGGCGACGACGGGCAGCTCGTGATCGTAGGCCCAATGCGGAGCGAGAGTCTGGTCGCCGGCCGCGTAGAGGTTGTTGCAGATGTTCGTGTTCTCCTCGACGCTTCTCGGCCGAATGCGCGTGTAGGGGTCGCCCTGGGCGTCGATGCCGCCTTCGTAGCAGGGCCAACCGAAGTTCCGGACCGAGCCCGTGTCGGGCACGCGGTTGAACTCCTCCCAGTAACCGCCGCCGCGGTCGCCGACCCAGACGTCATTCGTGCCGGGACGGATCGCGAGCCGGACGGCGTCGCGCAGGCCGTAGGCGAGGATGCGCCGCTCGTTGGCGTCCGCGCTGCCGAACAGCGGGTTGCCGGAGACGCCCGCGCCGGTGCGCGGGTCGATCCTGATCAGCGTGCCGTCGAGGCCGGTGGGGTCGCCGGGCGTCCGCAGGTCCTGCACCCGCAGGCGGCCGCCCTCGGCGGTCGGAGCTGTGAGCACGTCGCCGACCGCGCCGGGCGGGTCGCCGCAGGGGTTCGCGGGAGTCCCGGTGTGGCCGTAGTCCCAGAAGGTCGCGGTGGAGCCGTCGCCGCCGGTGAAGTAGAGATAGCCGTCGGCGCCGAACGCGAGTCCGCCGCCGGTATGGACCGGGTACTGCTGGCACCAGTCCTCTACCAGCACCTGCTCGGAGCCGGTCATCGCCTCGCCCGCGATCCGCAGCCGCGAGATGCGACCGCCCGCGATGCAGTTCTCGTCAAGGCCGAGAGGGGCCCTCGCGCAACTGTCCCAGGTCCCGCCCGGGTCGCCGTACAGGGGTGGCGTGCCGCCGATCCGGGCGTCCAGCGTGTAATAGACGTAGATGTACGGCTGCGCCGGAAAGCCGGGGTCGACGGCCAGCGACATCAGCCCGCGGGCGGAGAAGTTGTGCACCTGGGTGCGCAGATCCGCGGCCACGGTCGGCGTCGGGTCGGACAGGCTGGAGTAGGACTTGACGATGCCGCTCTTCTCGGCCACGAACACCTGTCCGGACGGCGTCACCTCGACGTCCATCGGATTGTTCAGGCCGCTGATCGCCGTTGCCTGCTGAAAGCCCGCGGGCAACGTCGTCGCGCCGGCGATGCCCGGCACGGCGAACGCGGCCAGGCAGGCAAGGACGATCGTGAAAGCAGCGTGGGGACGTGCAAACTCGCGAATGGACATTGGCCCTCCATGGCCGGCGCCCGTAGCAGCGGGGGCATCGTTGCGAATCCAGCGAAGCTGGGGGAAGCTTCGAGTTCAGCCTAGCTGCGTGTTGCCGAACCGCGACTCGGATTCTTTACGTTAGGAGCAGGTGTCCGAGCCGGAGTCGTAGGTCGCCCCATCCTCGCCCTCGAAGCGCCACTCGTACGACGTCGGGTGGAGGGTCATCCGCAGCACTCCGATAGAGGCCGCCCAGCCGGACTTCGCTGTTGGTGCGAATCGTGCCGAAGCCGTGCAGCGCCTTGCCTCCGGTGCCGACGATGAACTCCCGGATGCCTGCAGGATCCGCGACCGCGGTCGGGGTCTGCGGGGCAAACCGCTCATAGGTGTGAGCGTGGCCGTTCAGGATCACATCGGCTCCGGCCGCAGCGAGCCGGGTCCAGAACGGCCCGATCGAAGTGTTGTTGCCGTGCGTGGCGTCCGACGAGAAGCGCGGATGGTGCCAGTAGGCCAGCACGCAGCGCCGCCCCGCATTCTGTGCCAGATCGGAATCGAGGAAGGCGGTCGCCGCGGTGATGCCCGGTCGAGTCGAGCGCGATCAGGTGCCAGGCTCCGAGGTCGTACGAGTAGTTGGGGGGCTTGCCGAAGTAGGGCCCGTACCCCGAGGACGGTGGGTCGTGGTTGCCCGGCGTCGGCATCGTGATGGCCCTCACCCGCCCCCAGTCGGATACGTAGTACTTCTCGAAGTTGATCAGCTCGCCGTGCTCGTACTGGTTGTCGCCCAGGGTCAGCACCTTCGTGGGCGCGTCCTGCACGAGCAGCTCGGATGTCTCGTCGTCGTGGCAGGCGGTGTTCTGGCACGAGATGTCTCCGGCGGCCGCGATCGTCGGCGACGGAGGTGGATTCAGCGGACGGTAGTAGACGAGCTCGCCGGTCTCACCGGGAGCGGCCACCGAGGTCGGCACGAACTGCGTGACGACCACGCCGGGCTCACCGTTCGGCAATGGCAGCGATGTGAACGTCGGGTTCGCGAACGCCTGCGAGCCGCCGTGGGTGCGGATCGAGAGCTGCGTCGCGGTCCCGCCGGCCCACAGGAAGTTTCGCCAGGAGCTGAAGCCGCCCGCCCCGACCTGGCCCTCGATCAGGCGGTGGTGGTAGCCGTCGTACAGGGCTGCGTCGCGGTCCCCGATCATCCCGTCGGCACTCGCGCCGGCGCCGAGTACGCCCGCGTCTATGGTCGGCGTCGCGACCGGGGTCCACTTTGCTGGATCGAAGTCTCGCAGCGTGCCTTTCGCCTGGCGGTCGACGCGGCAGTCCTGGAAGTAGTGGAAGCCGATGTCCACGGTCGCCAGGTTGCTCGTGGCCGAGAAGATGTTCGGCGTCCCCTCGGCGCAGTTCGACAGCCGCCGCGGGAGGATCAGGGTCCGCGACGCGGCGCCGCTGAGCAGCGCCGACTCGGTCCCATAGTGGCGCAGCGCCAGGCACCGGTTGGCGGCCGGGCACCCGGCGTGGGTCTCGTAGGCGACCAGCGCCGCCCCGCGCTTGAGCGCGTAGATGGTCGGCTGCGATCCGTCGACGGCCAGGTTTGCGGCATAGGTCCAGTTCAGCAGATCGACGCTGGTCGCCACCTTCACGAAGTACCGGCTGTTGACGACCGTGTGGTAGACGCCGAGATAGCCCCCGAACGGGCTCTTTACGACCTTCAGCGTATGCATCGAATTTCCGCGGTTGTCCCGGACCCCGTACCTGTACGCCGTGGAGCCCGGCACGTCCTCGACGACCGTGCGCAAGGGAGTGGCCGCATGGGCGGTCGCGCTCAGCGCGACGCAGAGCACCGCGGCCAAGAACAGCCGGGCACCAGATCGACGTGACGGACCTTCATGGTCGC
This sequence comes from uncultured Solirubrobacterales bacterium, assembly GCA_963731895.1. Classification (GTDB taxonomy): domain Bacteria; phylum Actinomycetota; class Thermoleophilia; order Solirubrobacterales; family JBBDJG01; genus CAVSXO01. The sequence goes on along the minus strand of CAVSXO010000043.1, from coordinate 94,489 downwards.
CGTTGCTCCCCATTGGGCATCCAGCCCGCATTGCCTCTCCTGCAAGCTTTCTGAGTCCCACGCGGGCGTCAATGCCCGCGTGCAGACAAACCCTATGACCTACGCAGGGGTTTTTGCAAGTGCCCGGCCCTGCAGGAAGCTCGCGATCGCCGCGTGGGTCTCGCGCGGGCGCTCGATCTGCGGCAGATGGCCGCAATCGAGCTCGACGTGCTCCGCGGCCGGCAGAGCCTGCTCGACGTGCTTGATGAAGGCCACAGGTGCCAGCCGGTCGTTGCGACCCCAGATGAAGAGCGCTTCCGGCGCGAGTGTGCGCAACCTCGACCAGAAGCCCGCCTCGCCATGCGGCTCGTCGAGGTAGATGTTGCGCGCCGCCGCGTAGAAGGCGGCTCGGCCCCGCGGGCTGGTGAAGATGCGGACGAACTCGTCGATCGCCGACTGCCCCCATGACGTGTCGGCGCCCGGCATCAGCCACCGCATCAGGGGCTCGACCGCGGCGCGCGGGGCGACCTGGAGCAGGCCCAGCTCCGGCCGCACCCAGCGTAGGTAGGGCGCCCAGCGGCGCTCGCGCAGCCAGGCCATCGCGGGCGTCATGAGGACGAGGCCGTCCGTGCGGCCGGGGTGCGCGAAGCCAAGCTCGAGCGCCACCCGGGCACCCATGCTGTGGCCCACGATGTGCGCATGCTCCAACTCGAGCGCGTCGAGAAGTTGCTCGATCGCCCCTGCATGGAATTCGGGCCCGTAGGAGGCGCCGAGCGGCTTGTCGGAGTCCCCGGAGCCCAGCAGGTCGACGGCCACGGTCCGGAACGAGGGCGCCAGCGCGGCGATCGACGGCAGGAACGAGGCCTTGGTCCCTCCCAGGCCGTGGAGCATCAGCACCGGCGGGCCCTCCCCCGCGTCGATGATCGAGAAGGCCCCCGCTTGCGTGCGCACCCGCCTGAACCGCAGCCTGCCTGGCCCGTCCATCCCCGAGGTGGCGGCCAGGAACCCGACGCCCAGGTGGAGGTTTCGCCGCACGCTCAGCCTGCCACGGCGAAACGCGTCCATGCCCCGCGCCACGTCGGACGCGATCTTCTCCCACGTGGCGGCGTCCGCACTCAGCAACGCGTCCGGCTGCCCGCGGCCGGGCCCGCCGAGCTGTACGCGGTCGCGCTCCACGGTCACGTCCCATTCCCCACCGTCGGTAACGGCCGCCCGGATCACCGCCCGTGCGCCCGGCAGGTCGAAGGCGGAATGGTCGAAGCGCTCGACCAGGGTCAGCAGGGCGGCTGGCGCGCGCAGCGCGGGTGCCGTGGGCGAAGACACGCGGCCGTTATAGCGCGTGGACCACCCCGGTGGCCCTGTAACGGCCGGTTTAGGAGATGATGATGTAGGGCAGCGAACCGATGCAGTACCTCCCCGAAAGGAGATTGCCCATGAGACGCATCCCGTTTCTGTTGTTGGTCTGCGTCGTGGCGGCGTTGGGCGTCGCCGGTTGCGGCGGCGGCGACGACAACTCCTCCGACACATCGGCCACCACGACGGCGACGACCGATACGACCACGACCCCCGAGGGAACGACCGGCGCAAGCGGCGGTGGAGGGGGCGTCATCAAGGTCGCGGCCGACCCCGGAGGTGAGCTTGCCTTCGTGCAGAAGTCCCTTACCGCGAAGCCCGGCAAGAACACGATCGAGTTCACGAACGAGTCATCCCTCCCGCACGACGTGAAGATCGAGACGGACGGCAATGAGATCGGCGGCACGGAGGTCGTCACCGGCGGGAAGGACGAGGCCACCGTGGAGCTCGATGCCGGCACGCCGTACACCTTCTTCTGCTCGGTGCCAGGGCACCGGGAGGCGGGCATGGAGGGGAAGCTGACGGTCAAATAGCGCTCGTCGCGACCGGCCCTGGATCGCCCCCGCTGTACCTACCCGCCGGCGAAGCGCGGCGGGGGCGAGTCCGCCACGTAGACCCCCGTCGCGTCCACGTAGTCGCCCTGGGTGTAGTAGACGGTGCCGCGGTCGACCGCGATCGAATCGACCCCCACGGGCAGCGTCCGGTCGCTGAACTGGATGCGAGGGCGCCGATCGCACGCCGAGGCGAGGCGGGCGCGCGCCACCCGCTCCACGATCCCGGGGTCGGCAGTGAAGTCGTGCCAGTAGACATAGTCGCCGTCGAGCACGGGGCTGTTCAAGGCGGTGCCCTCCTCGCCACCCTGGTCGCCACGGTCGACCAGACATGACCGGCCGCGGCCGCGCGAACGTACGCGATGCACGTATATCCCTGTGAAGTCGACCTGCACGCGCTCGCCGGCGGAGTAGGTGGCGAGCGCGATCGTCCGCCCCAGCACGTCGGTCTCGAGGACCCCGGACCGGGCCAGGAATCGCGTCCGGCCGCGACGAGCGGTGAACAGGCCCTCCCGTGAAGGGCCCTCGCGCACGAACGCGTATCGATCGCCCCAGACCGAGGCCCCGAACTCGCTCCCACGCCGCGTCGACACGCCGCGAATCCTCCGCTCCCTGCCGCTTGCAACGTCCAGCCGGTACAGATCGCAGCCGCGGAACGCCGTGCGGCATCGCTCGTAGACGGCGACGACGCGACCCTTGCCCGCGGGCCCCAGGTCAGGATCGAAGGGATGCGCGGAGGAGGCGACCGCGGCGTCCGACACGATGGCCCCGACCCGCTGCACGAGGTGGTGCCTCCCGCCCGGGTCGCGCCGCGACCACATCAGCACACCGCGATGCGCGGTCACGTTCTCGGCGCTCGGATCGCCGTGCACCAGACTGTCGCCCGCCGCCGGCGGCGCCCCGGTCAGCGCCACGGCCATGGCGGCCGTCAGAAGTGTCGCGCGTGATCGCATTACGCAACAGTCTTCCCCGTCGCAGATCACCTTCACTCACATTGGCGGCGCTGCCGTCGATAATCACCTCGTGGAAGCCCTCACCGGCCAATCCCCTGACTCCCCCACCCGCCGAAGCGGCTGGGCAGTGCGCCTGCCGTGGGTCGCGCCGGCCCTGCTCCTTGCCCTCGCGGTCGTGGTGGGAGTCGTGGCCTTCGTTTACGTCGACAACGTCAACGACGACGTGGACCGCAAGGAGGAGGCGGCCCGGGTCCTGTCCCAGATGCAGACCTCCACTGCGCGGCTCGGGAACCTGGCGGCGCTGGGGAGCGAGCCATCGCTGATGCTGCAGGCCGCCGGGGACGCGTTCGCACTCCAGGTCACCCTCGGCCAGCAGCTGCGCCGCTGGGACCGGGCGTGGGACAAGCCCACGCCGCCGGCGGTGACCCAGCTGCGGCAGGCCCAGGCCGAGCTCACCCGGCGGCTGCGCCAGGCGGTGCGCGGAAACGCGCGGGCCGGGCGCGCCAGCCCCAGGGAGCTCGCCCAGGGCAACCGCCTCTATCACCGGATCGACGACCTCCACGGCCGGGTCGCCGCCGACGCCGCGGATGCCAACAGCGCCGGCGACACGAAGACCGCGGTGGTGACGGGCGTCGCAATCGGGTTCGTGGTGGTGATGCTCGCGCTGGTCCAGCTCGCGCGCGTGCGCCTCCGGCGAATGCGGCGCGACACCGCGATGAGGGAGGCACTGCACGTCGCCACGCGCGAAAGCGAGGAGCGATACCGCTATGTCACGGACCTCGTCCCCGACCAGATCTTCACGATCGGCGCCGACGGGCGGTTCGACTACATGAACGAGCGCACCGCCGCCTTCCTGGGCGCCCGGCTCGAGGGCGGTGCCGGCCGGTGGCTCGACCTCCACCACCCGGACGACACGCCGCACGTGCGGTCGACGTGGTCGAGCGCAATGCACGCGGGGTCTCCGGTCGAGGTGGAGTCCCGCATGCTTGGCGCCGACGGTGAGTACCACTGGATCCTCACACGCGCAATCCCGCAGACCGGCCCCGACGGCCAGATCGTGCGGTGGTTCTGCTCCGGCACCGACATCACCGGACGCCAGCGCCAGGAGCAGGCCCTGCGCGAGGCCCGCCAGCGGCTCGCCGAGGCGCAGGCGATCGCACACGTCGGGAGCTGGGAGTGGGACATCACGGAGGATGAGGTCCGCTGGTCCGACGAGCTCCATCGCCTCTTCGGGGTGCCGGCGGACGCCCGGCTCGTCTACGAGTCCTTCCTCGACCTCATGCACCCGGACGACCGCGAGCGCGTCGAGGCGGTGATCAGCGCCGCCATCTCGGAACGCCGGTCGTATGAGTTCGAGGCCCGCGTGATCCGGGCCGACGGCGAGGAGCGAGACTTTCTCTGCCGCGGGCACGTGCTGACCGGCGACGGGTCCGAGCCGACTCGGGTCGTGGGCGTGGCGCAGGACATAACGGATCGAGTTCGCGCTGAACGGGAGCGCGACAGGCTCGCGGCGGAGCTGCGCCAGGCTCAGCGGCGGCCGGCTGAGGACATCGAGGAAGCTCCTACGGCCTGAAGCCGCGCCGCTTGGGACCGCCGCCCTGCTCGTGGCGCACCAGCTCGTGCGCGCGCTCGGCCCAGTCACACAGGAGCGGCCGTGTGTCACGCGGGTCGATGATCTCCTCGACCCCGAACCGCTCGGCGGTCCGGAACGGAGAGCGCACCGCGTTCAACCGGGTCTCGATCTCAGCCCGCAGCGCCACCGGGTCCTCGGCCGCCTCCAGCTCGCGCCGGTAGGCGGCCTCGATGCCGCCCTCGATCGGGAGCGAGCCCCAGTCGCCGGATGGCCACGCGTAGCGCATGTTCATGCGTTCGGCATGGCCGTGCGCGGCGCCCGCGACGCCATACACCTTCCGCACCAGGACCGACACCCACGGCACCGTCGCCTGGTACACCGCCACCAGCGCCCGCGTGCCGCGCCGGATCGTGCCGCGCCGCTCCGCCTCGGTCCCGATCACGAAGCCGGGCTGATCCACGAAGTTCACCACCGGGAGCCGGAACTGGTCACACAGGTCGACGAAGCGGACCAGCTTCTCGGAGGCGTCCGCCGTCAATCCGCCTCCGTAGTGGTTCGGGTCTGAGCAGAGGACGCCGACGGGACGTCCCGCGAGCCTGGCGAAGGCCGTGATCAGTGGTCCCCCGTAGGTGCGACCGATCTCGAACACCGAGCCGCGGTCGAATACGGCTTCCAGGATGCGACGCGCCTTGTAGGGCTTGCGGCGCTCGCGCGGCACGATCGACAGCAGGTCCGGCTCGCGACGATCGGGCGGGTCGTCCGGAGACACGATCGGTGGCAGCTCCCACACGTTCTGCGGGAGGTAGGAGAGGAACCGGCGCACCTGCGCCAGCGCGTCGTCCTCGTCGGCAGCCTCGTTGTCGACCGCGCCCGCACGCGTCTGCGCGCGCGCCCCGCCCAGCTCCTCCTTGTCGGGCGTCTCCCCCATCGCGGCAGCGACGACGGGCGGGCCGGCGACGAAGAGCTGTGCGGTCTCCCGCACGATCACGGAGAAGTGTGACGCGACCACGCGGGCCGCACCCAGGCCGGCGACCGGCCCCAGCGCCGCGGCGGCCACCGGCACGGTCGAGAGGTTCTCCGCCGCCGTCTGCCAGCCCGGGATGAACGGCACGTAGGTGAATCCCATCGTCTCCAGGGACTTCACGCTTCCCCCTCCGCCGGTGCCGTCCACCAGCCGCACCAGCGGGAGCCGCAGCTCCGCCGCCATCTGCTCCGCGTACACCATTTTCTGCCAGATCGCCGCGTCCGCGGCGCCCCCGCGCACCGTGAAGTCGTCGGCCTGCACGACCGCGCGCCGGCCGTCCACCCGGCCCTGACCGACGACCACGTTCGCGGGCAGGAACTCCTTCAGCTCGCCGTCCTCGTAGGAGCCCCATCCGGCCAGGGCCCCCGTCTCGTGGAAGGTGCCGGCGTCGAACAGCCGATCGACGCGCTCCCTGACCGTCAACCGGCCGCTGCGCCGCTGGCGCTCGACGCGTTCCTCTCCACCCATCCGGCGGGCCAGCTCCTCGCGGCGGCGCAACTCCTCGAGCTCCGGCTCCCAGCTCATGTACCGCAGCATATGCGCGCTAGATTCCCGCTCGATGGACGCGATCGCCAACCGCATGGTGGGGCACGATGGGGCTGGCTGAGCAAGCCAGCGCCGGGCGCCCGGCCGAGAGCGTGCCGGTGGCACGGGTCCGCGGGGATGCGATGGAGCGCGGTTCCGACCTGGTCGCCGGCGAGGAGCCGCTGGAGATCCGGATCGGCGGCGAGCGCCTCGCGGTCACGATGCGCACTCCCGTGCCCGGCCAGGACGCAGAGCTTGCGCTTGGGTTCGTGCTCGCCGAGGGCATACTCGGCCGGGACCAGATCGCCCGTATCTCGGAATGCCGCTCGAGCGAAGGTGACGGTGGCGTGGCCGACGTGCTGCTGCACCCAGGTGCGCGGCCGGCCGAGGGCTGGCAGCGCGACTTCTACGCCACCTCCTCGTGCGGGATCTGCGGGAAGCAGAGCATCGAGGCCGTGCGCGCGGCGGCTGCCGTCGTGCCGGATGGGCCGCAGGTCACGAGCGCCACGCTGTCTGCGTTGCCGGACGCGCTGCGGGCGAAGCAGCGGGTTTTCGAACGTACGGGTGGCCTGCACGCCGCGGCCCTGTTCACCGCCGCGGGAGACCTGATCGCCGTGCGCGAGGACGTCGGCCGCCACAACGCGGTCGACAAGCTGGTGGGGCGAGCCGCGATGGACGGCCTCCTGCCTCTCCACGACCACGTGCTGATGGTGTCCGGCCGGGTGTCGTTCGAGATCGTGCAGAAGGCGCTCGCGGCGGGCTTCCCGATCGTCGCCGCGGTGTCGGCCCCCTCGAGCCTCGCCGTCCGGTTGGCGAGCGAGTCGAATATGACGCTGGTCGGCTTCCTGCGCGCGGACGCATTCAACGTGTACGCGGGCGCGAACCGCGTCGCGCCCGCCTAGCTGTAGTTCCCAGCACGTGGTTCGGAGTTGTGCGGACCACCTTTGGGGGCGTCGGGGGTGGCGAGGGTACCGGGCTTCGAAAAGCCAGGTAGGTAGGGGAGTGGGTCCAGGACGCGGTGGGAGGGTTCACGAGCCATCGCGCTGTTTGTGATGCGCGGTGCATCCTTCGGTTGAAAACGGCGCGCGTGCGCGTGTTCGGTATCGCGCCCTTCGTTCCGTGGTGCAGTTATGGGCCCCTATAGCAGACACAATCCACCAACGATACACGGGCCGGGTTACGGATCGGAAAAGGTGGCCTCCGATCAGACCCGATGCGTGACTTTGCACGACTCTCGTGACAGATATCGCCCGCGGCAGCCCAACCCCGGCATCGATCACGACCCCCTACCCCACCCGGTTTCGATTGCACCCGAGCACGGTCGGTTGCGGAGGCTACACCCAGCGCGCAGACCCACTCGCACACCGGCGGGCTACAGCTCAGACCCCGACGGTGATGCCGGCGTGGGCAACGCCGCCCTCGAGCTCACGCAGCCCGAACGCTTCGACGGGGGCGAGTGCCCCGGACGACCGCAGGCCGTCCGCCGCGATCTTGGAGGACGCCCACGCCAGGATGCGCGCGGTGAACGTGTAGGGGTCCACTCCCGTCACATGCACCTCTGCGAGCTGGCGGTCACTCTCGTCGTAGGCGATCGCGACAACGTGGGAGCCGCTCCGGGCCAGCTCCTCCTCGTCCGGTCCGCCCGTCGAGCCCTTCACGAGCCGTGAGGTGGCGGCATCAATCAGGTTGCGTACACCCGGCACCGCTGTGACCGCCGCGCCCATGACCGAGAAAGCCTGCATCGGGCGCGAGAGCTTCCCGAACCATCCCAGGTAGGCGTTGACCTCTCGGAGCTGCGGCGCGAAGCGGGGCAGGCCGAAGTGGTCGGACGTGCCCACGGACACCGCCGGCAGCTCGTCACCGTCCACGCGAAAGGTCCGCAGCCGGCGCAGGGAACGCTCCGTGACGATGCGCCCCTGACGCCAGGCGAAGGCCGTTTCCGAAAGGTTGGCCGCCGTCGAGGCGCGCGTGCCTCCGCTCATCCCTCCCATCGACGCCTCGCCCGTGATGAAGTAGCCGGTGTCGACCCGCACGGCAGATCGGCCCGCCCGCTCGAGCGCGAGCGCGCCGGCCAGGTTGCCGGGCACCCAGTCGTAGCCCATCGCGGTCAGGAGCCCCGCACCCGAACGCGCGCCGGCGGGACCGTAGCGCTCGAATACCTCGCGGATGAAGGGTGGCTCTCCGGTCGAGTCGAGGTAGTGCGCCCCCCGCTCGATGGCGGCCTCGACCGCCGGCCGCCCGAAGCGCACGAAGGGCCCCACGGTCGCGACGAGCACATCGCCGCGCTCGACGATCTCGTTCACGGTCTGTGGCTGCGCGACGTCGGCGACCGCCGTCTCCAGACCGCCGAGATCGGCAGCCAGCGACGCGAGCCGCTCCGCGTTGCGGCCTGCCAGCACCGGTCGCTCCCCGCGGGCAACGAGCGCTTCCGCGGTCTTGCGCCCGGTGTAGCCGGTCGCGCCGAAGACGACGATCCGAGAGGACACCTTCAGGCGCTCGCGCGGGCGTCGCGGACCGCGTCGTCCGGATCGCTGTAGACCTGGAGCTCGACTGCCTTCCCGTCGCGGACCTTCCACTGGTGTGCGATCCGCTCCTCCACCTTCACGCCGCTGCCGCGCCCGGTGCCCCGCATCGTGAGGACCACGACCACGTATTCACCCTCGCCTATGAACTCCTCCGGCTCCAGCTCGAACCCCACGAAGGTCTCGTCGCTGGCCGCCAGCGCATCCCGGGCGCCCTGGTATCCATGGTACGTGCGGGGATCGGGCGATTCGGGGCGGTCGCGCACGACGACGTCCGGATCGACGAGGGCGAGCATGCCATCGAAGTTCCCCTCCCCGACGGATTCGTAGCCGCGCTTGATCGCCTCGATGTTCTGACGAATGAGCGCGTCGGCGCTGAGTTTCTCAGTCAACGCGAACGACCTCCCAGTCGTCTCCCTCCGCTGCGACGGCGACATGCCGGTCGCCATTCGTCGACACGGACACCATCCAGCCCTCATCGACGACGCCGGTGCCGTCCGCGGAGCGCAATGCGGGCGCAACCGAGAACTCGGCGAAGCGCATCGCGAGCCCCTTTCCGCGCCCCTTTGCGTACGCCTCCTTGGCGACCCAGCAGCGGTGGAACAGGCGGCGGCGCGCGTCGCCGCGCTGTGCGTCGAGAGCCGTGCGCTCATCGGCCGCGAACATCCGCTCGGCGATACGCGTCGCCTGGCGGCGCGGCGTGTCGATCTCGATGTCGACGCCCACCGGGCGAGCGGCGACCGCCACCACCCCGATGTCACCCGAATCCGAGCTGTTGAAGCACACCGGGCGTCCGGCGTAGCCGGCGAGGATGGCGCTCAGCGCCGTCCGCCGGGCGACGAATCGACTCCGCCGCGCCGGATCCAAGATCTGGCCCGCGCGAGCCAGCTCCTCCTCGGACAGGTCTCCCCATGACGCGGCGCCGGGCACATGGCCGATGCCGAATTCGTACAGATGAACCCACCGCTCGCGCGCGCTGGTCATACGGTGAAGGTATCGAACATGTGTCCTCCCTCCAGATATTCAGGGGCGAGCGCCGGAGGCGCGAAGCACGAGACTTTAGGAGGCGGCGAAGCCGCCAGATATTCCGGGCATTCGCGGCTGCTCGCCCCCAACAGGACAGGCGCGCCCGGCGCGACGCCGAGTCCCCGCAGGGTGTGCGCGCCCGCCTCGATCGCGGCCACTGGGCGGTGTCGCAGAGCGCGGGGCGCGAGGATCCGCAGCGGCGGCACCGCCACCTCCAGCGCCAAGACCTCACAGGAACGGCCGGCCGGAGGCCATGTCACGAACGCGACATCGATCGGGAATCGCATCGCCACCGTGTGGATCGACCTGCAGGACGGCAGCAGCAGCGCACGGCCGGCCGGCAGGCGCCTCAGCCAGGCCAGGCCGAGGAGCCGCACCGCGAGCGACTCGGCCACCCACGCATCGATGGGGCCACCGCGGGGCATTTGGAGCCGCACAAAGGGCGTGGATTCGAAGCGCCGCATTTCAAGTCAAGTGCGCGGACGCCCGAGAATATTTTTGGAGCCTGCCTCGCGCGGACTCGAGGACAGGCGCCGGCCAGGACCGCTCGATACAGGTGGCTCTGCAAATCGGCTGTCAGCCCTCGCGCTGAAGCAGGACTCGCACGTAACATACGGACGCAGCGACCGGTGGACCGGCGGACACGGAAGATGGCCAGGGACAACAACAACACCAAGAAGCGCGGGAACTACGACTCGGGGGAGGACTACGTCCTCGAGTACGGCGAGCTGCGGTTCACCTTCAACGAAGAGGACTTTCGCCAGCGGGTCGAGCAGGCGGCGGTGAAGCTGGGCTTTGTCGAGCCCGGGCTCGCCATCGAAGAACTGGACGATCTCGTCAACCTGGCCGTCAACGGTGAGATCCGCGAGCCGATCTCGGGTCTCGGCGAGCACGTCAACGAGCGCTGGTACGACCTGGTCGGACCGGCGGACCGCTCATTGGTGCACTGGTTGCGCAGGCTCGTGTTCCGTGGCGCCTGGCTGGACCAGCGCGTCAAGGAAGGCGAGCTCGACGTCTACTTCCACGAGGACACGCACAGCTTTGGCTACGTGCAGCCCGACCGGGACTCGGAGCTGATCGAGTTGTCGCCCGAACCCTCCTGGAAGCCCGTCGCCTACGAGCGCTGACCCGAGCCGCCGGGCTCAGGCAGGTTGGCCTAACGCTGCACGGCCGCTTCGCGTACGCGCGCGGATGCGAGCTCCCAAGCCTCGACCGGGTCGAGCGAGCGCATGACGCTCCGCAACGCGTCCAACGGCCCGCGCCGGTCCTCGGCCAGAATCGCCTCCTCGCCCAGCGTGCGCGAGCGCCGCGGGTCGATCGCCGGGTACAGGCCCCGCGCGGCGAGCTCCGGGTCGAGCCGCACGACCGCGCCGGCCGAATCGAGCAGCGCCTCGTACACGACGGTCTCGAGCGCGGACTCCGACTCCACCCGGCCCGTGACGAGCAGCGTCAGCGACCCCGAGCCGGTGTCGCGCGCCGATCCGAACCAGCGCTGGGCGCCCTCGACGGCGAGCAGCTCGGGCGTGGGCGCGTCGTTCCCCGATCGGCTGCGCGCGAGCCCGTAGGCCCGAGCCAGACGCGTGATCGAGTCGAGCACCACGATCACGTCCTCGCCCTGCTCGGCCAGGCGCTTGCCCCGCTCGAGCACCAGCTCCGCAAGCGCCACCTGCTCCCGCGGCGGCCGGTCGCTGGGTGCGGAATGCACCTCGACCTGCTCTGAGATGTCCCACTCCGGCACCTCCTCGGGGCGGACGTCGACCAGCGCCACGATCAGTCGCTCCTCGCCTCCGATCAGCCCGTGTGTCATCTCGCGCAGCAGGTGTGTCGCGCCCGCACCCGGAGGGCCGGCGACAAGCACACGCTGACCGATGGCCAGGGGCGAGACCAGCTCGGCCATCCGCAAAGCAAACGCATCCGAACCGGGTTGCGCGCTCAGGAGACGGGTGGGGCGCCGCACCGGAAAGTCGTCGAAGCTGACGGGCGGCGCATCGCCATGGGTACGCCACTCGACGGTCACCATGCGGGCGTGGCGCTCCCCCGACTTGCGAGGCATGACGCGCCCCGTGATCTCGTCGCCGCGCCGCAGGGAATTCTCCCGCACGAGAGTGCGTGACACGTACGGATCCTCGGTCGAGCGGGTCAGGCCGCCGACTCGCACGAATCCATAGCCCTCCCCGACCAGGTCCAGGATCCCGGTGCGCAGCTCACCGCCCGTGGGCTCGTCGACCTCCCGCTCGGGCTCAGGTTCGGGCTCTCGCTCGGGCTCGGGCTCGGGCTCCCGCTCCGCGCTCAGGTTCCGGCTCCGGCGCGGGCTCGGGCACGGGCGGGGGCTCCGGGGCCCGCTCCTCGCCGGAGATGGCGTCGATCAGCTCAGCACGCCGCAGCAGGCGGAAGCGGGGCACCTCCCACTGCGCGGCCAGCTCGTGCAGGTCCGCGAGCGGCCGGTTCTCGAGGCCGGCGCGTGCTGGGCGAGGGGGTCCTGCCGGCCTTTCGGGCGTCTCAGCCGGCCTTTCGGCCGACTCGGCGCTACGCCGACGCCGGCTGCTTCGAAACCAGCTCACGCAGCCACTCGACGAACTCTGGCCGGGACTCCCAGTCGGCCTTGAACAGCTCCCGCCCCTTCTCGGTCAGCGGGTGGTTCAGCATCTGGTGGAAGACCTTCGCCGGCACGGTCGCGACCTCGCATCCGAGGCGCGCCGCCGTCACGACGTGCTCGGGATGCCGGATCGAGGCCGCCAGCACCTCGGTGGTGGTGCCTCCCGGCCGCAGCGACGCCACGATCTCCCCCACCACGGCGGCGGAGTCGACCGAGATGTCGTCCAGCCGCCCCATGAAGCAGGACGCGAAGGTGGCGCCGGCCTGTGCGGACAGCAGCGCCTGGTTGGCGGAGAACACGAGCGTCATGTTCACGCGGATCTCCTCGGCGGAGAGCGCCGCGCGTGGCGGCCAGGCCCTCGCTCGAGAACGGGACCTTCACGACCACGTGCTCGTGCAGCGCGGCCAGCGCGCGGCCCTCCTCGACCATGGCGGCGGCGTCGTCGGAGACGACCTCCGCGCTCACGGGACCGCCGACGATGTCGCAGATCCGGCGCATGATCTCGCCGGGGTCGCCCTCCTCCTTGGCGAGCAGCGTGGGGTTCGTGGTTGCGCCGGACAGGATGCCCCAGGCGGCGATCTCCTCCACCTCGGCTACCGACCCGGTGTCTATGAAGAACCTCATATGCCAAGTCCCTTCGCTTGCTCGCGGCGACGCGAGAGAGCTTAGCGCCGGGTGCGGCGTGCGGGGCTCGGCGCCGCGGGGGTGCGCGCAGCGACCCCCGGCTCCCACCGCATCGAGCACCACCTCGAGCACCCGGCGCAGCGTCAGCTCCAGGCTGCCTGCGTCGATCACCGGGATGCCGGCGGCCTCGGCGCGGACGATCAGATAGTCCTGCAAGCGTCCGGATCCGGTCGAGCGCCTCCAGATACCGCTCCGGCGCCCGCAGGGTCTGCACGCCCCGCGCGTGGAAATGACGGCGGTGCGCCTCCGGGTCACGCACGGCGATCAGCACCCGCACCGCTGTCGCGCGTGCCGTGCAGCGCCGGACTCGGCAGGTCGGGAAGCAGGTGAACCCCCTCGATCACCATCGGCGTCCGGTCCGAGACCGCTCGCTCGACCAGCGCGTCGACCCCGGGCGCGATGTCGTGGACCTGCCGCAGGAAGCCCTCGATCGTGCCCTGCTCGTCCTCCGGCAGCTCGGAGAGCGCGCGGGCCACGTCGAAGGAGGAATGGTGCACGGAGGGCAGGAACTCGTGCGAGAAGAATGCCCGCACGACCTGGCGCACCTGGTCCGTGGCGATCACGTGCACGAACCCGAGCCGGCCCGCCAGCTGCGTCGCGACCGTGGACTTGCCGACGCCGGTCACCCCGCTCAGGAGCACCACGAGAGGCCGCTCCAGATCGCGGATGTTCCACCACTGGCGGAAGCGGGCCAGCACCTGGTCGGACTCCTCGCCGGCCACGACCTCCTCGGCGAGCGCCCGCAGCTCTTCGACCTCGACCTCGCCGGAAGCGCCGGTGAGCGAGCCGGTCCTCGATCTGCTCCGCGAGCGCGAACGAGCGCTCGGGCGCCAGCCCAGTCGCCATCAGCGACTGGGCCATCAGCCCTTTCGAGTAGGGCAACCCGTAGCCGCTGCGGACGACGGACGACCGGGGTGCGGCGGCCCGGGCTCATCGCGACGGCACTCCGGCGCCGGCGAACCGCAGGAGACGGTCATCGAGCGACTCGCCCGCGACGCCACCGGGCGGTTGCGAAGGAACACGACCCGCACCCCTGCCTGCACCGCGCGAGTCGCGACGATCTCGATGGCCGCCGCCTTCAGCTCCGTCAGGAAGACGTCGCAGCCCGTCACTCAGCGCCTGCTCGACGTCATGCTCCAGGTCACGGCGGCGGGCGAGGTTCCCGGACCACCTGCGCGGCTCGACGCCCCGGCGGGCAAGAGCCTCGCGCTGGCGCATCTCTGCGCCTCGCCCGCGCGGTCGTGAAGCATGCCACGCGCGCGCCGTCCGGCACCTCTTCCGCGGGCTCGGGCTCGAGCTCGCAGAGCGCGATCGATCGCGCGGGATCCATTCCGCCAAGCCGGTCGACCAGCCCGTCGCGCTCGGCCGGCGCCAGCGCGGACGCGCCGAACACGACCAGCAGGTCCGAGCGCAGCAGCCGGACCGGACCGAGATGTGACAGGGCGCCGGTCGCGCGCACGGCGCGGCGCTGGTCACGCACACGGTGCGATCCGCCGCCACCGGCGGCAGCGCGGCGCCGCTGCCCTCGAGCACCAGGATGCCCGGGTCCTCGCGCAGCGCGAGCCCGACCCCCTCGACGACGTTCGACTCGAACGTCTCACCCGCCGGGCCCTCGCCGCAGCGCCGGCAGCCGACGGTGGTCGACACCGGCCAGCACGGCGTCCTCGAGGTAGTCGGATGCGGCGTGTCCGCCGCCGCGCACGATGTCGAGCAGGTCCCCCACGCCGGGCAGCGCGTCCGCGCGCGACCAGCTCGGGCTGCGCCGGACCCGCCGCGCCCCATCGAGACCACGACGGGGGCACGGCCCGCATCGCGCAGCAGCGCCGCCAGATGCGTGCCGAGCGCGGTCTTGCCGGTTCGCTTGCCGGTGCCGATCACGGCGAGCACCGGCACGTCCGTGTCGATCCGCTCGGCCGGTGGCGGAGTCAGCCGGATACCCGGCGCGCGGTACTCCAGGCCGAGGTCGAGCGCCACCGATGCCAGCGTCGAACCGCTCCTGCGCCGACAGGACCGGGTCTCCGGAGAGGTCGACCACGGCGTCGGCGGCGCAAGCGGCGGCAAGCTCTCGCAGCGCCGGCGCGCACACCGCCGGCCGGGAGCATCACCTCGAAGCCGTAGTGCGCGACCGGGATCGGCGAGCACGCCCTCGGACACCTTCTCCTCCCCGCCGGCGAACAGCACCGCGGCGATCCGTGCTCGAACGGGCAACGCGCGCAAGCGCGTCGCGGACCACCGGCGGATGGTGCTCTCCGTCTACGAGCGCGATGACCGCACCGCGGCGGCGCTCACCGGGTCACCCCGAGAGCTGCTGCTGCACGTCCGCCTTGCGATACTGGTGCGGGGTCTCGCGCGAGAACACGATGATCGGCTCCGGACCGTCGAACGGGTACTGGCGCACGATGCGCACGTGGCGCGGATCGATCTCGATCAGGTTGTAACAGGGCCGGGTGTGACCGCGCAGGCGCAGCGTCGAGACGGTGCCGGTCGTCACCACGAACAGGTCCTCGAGCCGCCAGGCGTAGGGCACGTGCTTGTGGCCCGCCAGCACGAGGTTCACGCCGGATCGCATCAGCACCTCGAGCAGGTCGCCGGCGTCGTAGACGATGTTGCGCTCGCGCCCGGTGCCGGGAATCGGCAGCAGGTGGTGGTGCAGGACGAAGATGCGCAGGTCCGCCTCGTGCGAGAACCGCTCCTCGATGATCTCGTAGCGGTTGCGCCCGATCTGACCGTGGTTGAGATCCGGCTCCGAGGAGTCCTCCGCCACGATCGAGACGCCGTTCATGTGCAGCTGGGAGGCGCGCGGCCCGAACAGCTCCTCGAAGTGGACGTAGCCGACGTTGCGCGAGTCGTGGTTGCCGGGCACCACGATCAGCTCCTCGCACTCGAGACGGTCGATGTACTCGCGCGCCACGTCGTACTCGCCCTTGAACCCGTCGGCCGTGAGGTCGCCGCTGATCACCGTCACGTCGGGGCACAGGCCGTTGATCTCCTCGATCGCGCGCTCCAGCAGATCGGCCTGGAAGTGAGGCGAGCCGCAGTGCAGGTCGGAGATGTGCGCGATGCGGAACACGTCGTCGGCCGTCGGCCGTTCGCCTTCTTTGTTCATGCCGCTGCTTCCTTCGGTGACGTCTCGCTCTCCTCCTGCGGGATCGGCTCGCGGCGCAGGTCGTCGGCCAGCAGCAGGTCCGTCGGGCACCGCCTGCTCGCCCCGCAGCGCCGCGCGCACCGTCAGGAAGTCCCGCGTCGCGGCGACGTCGTGGACCCGCAGGACGTGCGCCCCGCGGTCGAGGCCGTGCGCGACGGCCGCGAGCGTGCCGGCCAGCCGCTGCGCGGGGCGCACGGTCCGTGAGCGCGCCGACGAAGTCCTTGCGCGAGACGGCGAGCAGGATCGGCAGGCCCAGCTCGTGCAGCTCGTCGAGGCGGCGCAGCAGCTCGATCGTCTGCGCCGGGTCCTTGCCGAGGTCGGGGCCGGGGCAGACCAGGAGCCGCTCGTCGGGCACGCCGGCCGCGCGTGCGACCTCGAGCCGCTCGGCCAGAAAGCGCCTTCACGTCGTCGACCACATCGTCGTAGCGGGGACGCGCGAGCTTCTGCTTCGGCCGCGCGCGTGTGTGCGTCACGACCAGCGCAGCTCCCGACGACGCGCAGACGTCTGCCATCGCAGGGTCGATCAGGCCGCTGGGATCGTTCACGATCGCCGCGCCCGCCTCGATCGCGGCCGCTGCCACCGCGGGCTTGTAGGTGTCGACCGACACGACCGCGCCCTGCGCCGACAAGCTGCGTCGATCAGCGGCGCGACGCGCTCGATCTCCTCGTGCGGGTCGACCGGCGGGACGATTCGTGACGCCGGACTCGCCGCCGACGTCGAGCAGGTCGGCGCCGTCGGCGAGCAGCTCGAGCCCTCGTTCAGTCCGCGCATGGAAACCCTGGCCGGGTCCAGGATCCGAGAATGAGTCGGGCGTCGCGTTCAGGATGCCCATCACGAGCGGCACGGCCGCCATGTCGAGGCGGAGGTCACGTGCGACGAGCGTATGAGAGGTTGCTTGTGCCATTACCGCGCTCTGCCTAGGGTAAGGCACCCGAACGCCCCGTCGGAGAGCTCCGGCTAGCGGCGCTTGCGAAACACGATCGCGTGGGTCTCAGACTGTGGCGCGCCCCCGACGGGCGTGAACGTCAACCTCGTTCTCGCAAGGACCCGCCCCCGCCGGGCAAGGATCGCCCGGCCGCGAGCCGACGTCTTCACTCGCAGCGAGAGAGTCCCCGGCCGGGCCGCCGTGGCGCTCGCCGCTCGCACACGCGCTCCCCGCACGGCCAGCCGCCCCGCCGCCGGTGCATGGACGCTGATCACCACGCTGCCGTCGCGGCGCGCTCGCGGCTTCCCTGCGAGCCGGAAGCGCGGAACCGCCGCCACCGCAGCCGCCGGCGAGTCAGAGCCGGCAGTGGCCGCCTTGCCGCCGGACGCGCCGAGCGCCGGCCCCGTGATCCGCACGATCGTGGTCTGATCAGTCGCCTTGCCCTCGTTGTCGGACACCCGCACCGTCACGGTGACCTTGTCGGGGTCGCGGTAGGACGTCTGCGTGACCGGGTTCGTGCCGGTGTCCCGCTCGTAGGTCCCGTCCCCGTCGAGGTCCCACTCGTACTTCGCGATCGAGCCGTCGGCGTCGCGCGACCCGGATGCGTCGAATGTGATCGGCTCCCCCGTGCGCACCGAGGTGGTGGACGCCGCCAGCGCCGCGGCGGGCCCGCCCGGCACCTGATTCGAGAACTCGATCGGGATCCGGAGCAGGTCGCGATCGAGCGACATATAGCAGCCCCCGGAGTTGTAGGCGACGTTGAAGTGGGTGAAGAACAGATACGGGCGTTGCCCCGTGTCCTCGAAGTTGCGCGACTTGCTCTCGGGGTCGAGGAGCGACGGGTAAAGGACGTAGTCAGGCTCACCGCAGGTGTGGGTCCACGGGAGCTCGGCGTTTGTCATCAGCTTGGTGCCCGACCAGTTGATGAGGTCGTCGGACGTGTAGGTGTAGAACCCAGTCCCGCCACCGCCACCCGTCGCCCGCACGAGCAGCCACTTCTTGAAGTAGGTATTCCAGGTCAGGGATTCCGTACCCGTCTGAATCGTAGTGGGACCAACCGGCGCGCACACGTGCTGCGCCGGGTCCGTGATGTTGTTGACGTACGGATCGAGGAAGCGGACGGTGAACCCGGACCCGCTCCAGGCGCGCCATGACATACGGTCAGACAGGTCGCGCGTTCGCCACAGGCACGCGCCGGTGGGTTGCGCGCCCTGGCCCTGCACGTGCACCAACGTGTAGTAGTAACCGTCCTTCCCGTGCTGGATGTTGCTCGGGTTGAAGAAGCCGACCGGGCCAACCCCGACCTCGTATCGGTACGGGAGGGTCGCGACGTAGTGATTCGGCGGCGTAGCGTGGGAGAACGTCGTTCCCCCGTTCGTGGACATGGCAAGGGTGACTGCGTTCTGCCAGCACTTCTGCTTCTGGTCCCACAGCTCGCCCGGCCGGATGCAGTATCCGGGCCCGTATGTCCAACCCCAGTACTCGTTGTGGACCAGGGCGTACACGGTCGTCCCGTCGGGCGTGTACGGCGCGTGGAGCACTTCGGCGCCGTCCCAGGCAGCCGGGTCCGAGTTGAAGCCGGAGCTGAACATCGTCGTGCATTGGTGCGTGATGGCGTCGAGGGAGCTCCCGATTGCCCTGCTCGCCGAGGCCTGCGTATCGATGAGACTCACCTGTCCGCTCGCATTGCGAAAGGCGCGCGCCGGCTGGTCCGGAATGTCGCCCTGGATGCACTTCTGCGCCGACCAGTCGTACACCTTCACCTCGGGCGCCGTCGCCGACGCGTACGGCTCGTTGAAGTCGTACCAGAGGGCTCCCCGGGCCATGCCGGGCCACAGGACGATCGCCAGCAGCGCGGCGGCCGGGACCGCCCACGGCACGCGGCGTGCGAAGGAAGTGAGGTCCAACTGAAGCGCCTCCCCAGGCTTGGCGTACTTGGCAGACGGCGGGGTGCAGGCTACCGCGCGTTCAGCTTACCGAGTCGCGGCCGGCCCCAGGCGCAGCGCTAGGCCGCGCCCGGACGCTGGTCCGCAGGCAGCAGATCTTGCCAAGCACCCAGGGGAACCCGGAACCGCGGCGGGTCCTCCCGCAGCTCGTCGACACGCATGCAGGCGATCACGTCCTGCGAGCCCCAGCGACCCTCGAGGTGGGCCAGCAGCTGCAGGCGCCGTTCCTGGAGCAATGCCCCGACCCACGACAGGGAGGCGAGCGAGATGCCGAAGCTCCGCGGGAGCGACAGAGACTCGCGATGGTCGTCAGGAAGCTCGTAGTCGGCGTATCCGAAGCCAATCTCCGCGTAATCACGCAGGATCGCCTCGCACTTCTCGTCGGAATCCAGGTACAGGCGCGCGAAATCCGGGTCGCGCAGTCGTGGGACGATGCAGCGCCCGTGCGTGCTGAACACCAGCACGCCTCGAGGGACGAGGGCGGACTCGAACAGGTCGAGGAACTCGTCCCACCGCGGCCGGTCCATGTGAGTCAGCAGCGAGCCGCACCAGATCAGGTCGAACGTGTCGCCAAGCTCGATGTCCTGTGGGCGCTCGTGGCCGTAGGCCGGCTGCGCGCCGAAGGTCTCCGCGCAGAAGTCGACACCATCGTGGTCGATGTCACAGGCGGTCAGGCGTGCGTCGGGAAACTCGGCCCTCAGGATCCTGGAAACGCGGCCGTGGCCGGACGGCAGGTCGAGGATGCTTTCGACGTCCGACATCTGCGCGGTCAGCATCGCGAGCCTGATGCAGTCGAGCGCCCCAAAGCCCAGCGCGTGGTAGTGGACCGGGTTCGGATCGGTGTTGAACATGTGATCTCGTGGCGAGATCTCCATGTTGACGACGCCGGCATAGCGCTCCAGACGCGCCATGCAGTCTGCTGTGGCCGGGCGTGATGCTGCGTCTCGAGGCTGCGCCTGCGGCAGGTCGGGCATCGGCGAAAGTCTAAGGGGACCCCGGAGGGTCCTGAGAGGTCCTGAGTCTGGGCGCCGCGGTCCTGAGGGTCAGCGGCCGCGGGTCAACCGCAGGGAGAGTACGCGGGTCGACCGCTGGGGGCTCCCGGCCACGGGAGTGAACACCAGCGCCGCCTTCACCTTCACCCGGCCCTTCTTGCGGAGCAACGCATTGCCGGCGGTCGAGGGACGCACCCTGACGATCAGGGTCCCGGGCTTCGACGCACCGGCGCGAACCGGCCGGATCGCCGCCGGGCGGCCGGGCCCGCGCACCGTGAGCCGGCCGGCCGACGGGGCGAGGATGCGGAGCACCAGGCTGCCGTCCGCGCGTGACACCGGCTTGCCCAGGATGCGGAACCGTCCGATCGGCGTCTTCGACACCTGGCCCGCGGGGACGGCCGGCGCGGTCGCCGTGGTCCCGGCGGTTGAGCTGCCCGGTGCGGTGCCGCCCGGGGAACCGCCAGGCGGTGTGGTTCCACCGCCACCCGGCGTGGTGCCACCGCCACCCGGTGTGGTCCCGCCGCCTCCACCACCGGAGGGCTGCGGACAGGCGGACGAGGGCGGGCCGGTCGGCGGCGGCTGGGCGGTGAGGGGCGTGCCCGACACGTTGAGGATCGTGGTCTCGTCGGTGCCCTTGCCGTCGTCGTCGCATACGCGCAACGTGACCGTGACCTTGTCCGGCGAGGTGTAGACCCTGCTCGCCTGGGGATCGGTGCCGGTGTTCAGCTCGTAGACCCCGTCGCCGTCGAGGTCCCACTGGTATGCGGCGATCGTCCCGTCCGCGTCCGAAGACCCGGACGCGTCGAAGGTCACCGGCTGGCCCGTCTGCGGCGCCTGGGTCGAGGCCGCGAGCGCCGCGCTCGGGCCGCCCGGCTGCTGGTTGGAGAACTCGAGCGGGATGCGGATCAAGTCGCGGTCCAGGCTCGTGTAGCAGCTGGTGGGGCTGTTGAATCCGACGTTGAAGCGCGTGAAGTACAGGTACGGCCGCTGGCCGATCGTCTCGAAGTTGCGCGACTCGCTGTCATTGTCGAGCAGCGAGGGGTCGCGGAGCTGCTCCGGCCCGTCCTGGCAGCTGTACGTCCAGGGCAGTTCGCCGTTCATCAACAGCTTCGCCGGGCTCCAGTTGACAAGGTCATCGGAGGTGTAGTGGTAGAAGCCCGGCCCGGAGACCCCATCAGCGTTTTCGGAGCTGCCGACCAGCACCCACTTCCTCAGGTAGGTGCTCCACGTCAGGCTCTCCGAGAGGGTGCCGATCCGGTTCCGCGACACCGGGGCGCAGACCCCCTCGGCCGGGTTGTAGGAATACCGGTAGGGGTCGCGGAACCGGACGGTGAAGTCTGTGCCGTCCCATGCCCGCCAGGACTGTGGGTCGGCGAGGTCGGCAGTCCGCCACAGGCAGGTTCCGTAGGGCTGCACGCCGTAGTCCTCCACGTGCACGAGCACGTAGTAGAGGCCGTCCTTGCCGCGCACGATGTTGCTCGGCTGGAAGAAGCCGACCGGCCCGATGCCGGCCGAGTACCGATATGCCGGGCCGCCGACGTAGTGGTCCGGCGGGGCGGCATGCGAGAAGGTCGCGCCGCCGTTGGTGGACTTCGCGAGCGTGAGCGCGTTGTACCAGCACTTCTGCTTGTCCGTGAACGACTCGCCGGACCTGATGCAGTACCCCGGGGAGTGGTTGTAGCCCTGGAACTCGGCATGGATCAGGGCATATACGGTCGTCCCGCCGTCGGTGGTGTAGGGCGAGGCCACCCACTCCTTGTCGTCGTAGCGGGAGGGATCGGCATTGTTGCCGGAGCCCATGGCGATCGGGCTGCAGACCTGGGTGACCGTGGCCAGCGTGTTCCCCACCTTCCGGCGCACGGTGAAGTGCGAGTTGATCAGAACGACCTTGCCGGACGCGTCGCGGTATGCACGCGACGGCTGATCCGGGATGTCGTTGTCGTTGCACTTGTCGGCGCTCCAGTCGAACGTGGTCGTCTCCGGGCCGATCGCGCCGACGGCGGGCGTTCCAAAGGTGTACGCATGCGCCGCGGGCGCCGCCATCGCCAGGGCCGCCGCCGCGCAGGCGATCGTGAGCGCACGGCTACGCCACGCGACCCGGCTCGAGCCGCGCCCGGCACTCCACAGAACTCTCGAAATAGCCTGCAAATCCAACTCAGACCGAATGCGCATCCGTTGCGCCCGACCGTTCAGCTTAGCGCCACCATGGTCTTGAACGTCTGTGTCGCACCGCCCACGGGAGTGAAGGAGAGCACCACCCGGAGACGCAGACGCCCATGCCGCGCAAGCAATGCGCGCCCGGCGCGTGAGGGAATCACCCTGACGGACACGATGCCCCGCTTGGCCGTGGTGGTACGCATCCTGCGCACGGCCCGGCGGCCGGCTGCAGGTCGCAGCCTCAGCGTTCCGGCCGCCGGAACGCTGACGCGCAGGACCGCGCCGCGGGCAGTGCCGCGCACGCGCCTGGCCGCGGACATACGCCCGATCGCGGCGGGAGCCGCACCGGGTCGACCCAGCACGGGAGCGCGGCCACCCGGCGCGGCCACCCGCACGAGCGCGGTGTCGTCGGTGGCCTTCCCGTCATCGTCGGAGACTCTCACCGTGACGGTCACGGTGTCCGGCGCGTCGTAGGCCTTCCGCGTCACCGAACTCGATCCCGTGTCGCGCTCGTATGTGCCGTCGCCGTCGAGATCCCATTCGTACTTCACGATCGACCCGTCGGCGTCACGGGAGCCAGACGCGTCGAAGCTGACCATCTCGCCGGTCCGCGGCGATACCGTGGATGCGGCAAGCGCCGCGCTCGGGCCGCCCGGCTGCTGGTTGGAGAACTCGAGCGGGATGCGGATCAAGTCGCGGTCCAGGCTCGTGGAGCAGCTGGTGGGGCTGTTGAACCCGACGTTGAAGCGCGTGAAGTACAGAAACGGGCGCTGGCCGATGGTGTCGAAGTTGCGTGACGTGCTGTCGTTGTCGAGCAGTGAGGGGTCGCGAATCTGCTCGGGCCCGTCTGCACAGGTGTGCGTCCAGGGCAGCTCCCCGGTCATCACCAGCCTGGCGGGCTCCCAGTTCACGAGGTCGTTGGAGGTGTAGTAGTAGAAGCCGGGGCCAGAGGAGGCGTCCGCGTTGTCGGCGCTTCCCATCAGGACCCACTTCTTCAGATACGTGCTCCACGTGAGGCTCTCGGAGAGTGTCCCGATGTGCTCGCGGGACACCGGCTCGCAAACGCCCTCCGCGGGCGGATAGTCGTACAGGTACGGGTCGCGGAAGCGACGATTGAAGCCGGTGCCGTCCCACATGCGCCACGACGAGGGGTCGTCGATGCGATTCGTGCGCATGAGGCAGCTGCCGTAGGGCTGCACGCCATAGTCCTCGATGTGCGCGAGCACGTAGAGGTAGCCGTCCCTGCCCCGCACGATGTTGCTCGGCTGGAAGAAGCCGATCGGGCCGATGCCGGCCGAGTAGCGGTACGGCGGGCCGCCGACGTAGTGGGCCGGCGGCGTGGCGTGCGAGAACGTCGCGCCGTTGTTGGTCGACTTCGTCAGCGTGAGCGCGTTGTACCAGCACTTCTGCTTGTCGACGAACAGCTCGCCCGGCCTGACGCAGTACCCCGGCGACTGGTTGTAGCCCTGGTACTCGGCGTGGATCAGCCCGTAGACGGTGGTGCCGTCAGCGGTGTAGGTCGAGCCGAGCCACTCGCGGTCGTCGTACTTGGACGGATCGGCGTTCTTGCCGGATCCCATCATGATGCTGCACGAATGCGTCACGCCGGCAAGAGAGCTGCCGGCCCACCGCCGCGTGGTGTGATGGGAGTTGACGACCACGACCTGCCCGTTGACGTCTCTGAACGCGCGCGTCGGCTGATCGGGGATGTCGTCGTTGTTGCACTTCTGGGTGGTCCAGTCGAACAGGGTGACCTCGGGACCGATGGCGCGCACGCCGGGCTCGCCGAACGTGTAGGCCCCCACGGCCGGCGCGACGAGCAGCAGCGCCATGGCGACGCCACCGACCACGGCCAAGGCGCAGGCCAGCCGTGCAGGCCGCGCGCTGATGCTTCCCACTAGGTGCTTCCCCCTGCCGTAACGGCTACGAATCCAGACGGACGATCAGCTGATGATCGCCTCGGCATCCACCTTAGCGGGCACCCGCAGACGTCGCGACACCTGTTTGGCCGCTATTCGCGCACTAAAAGCGTGCGCACGAGCCGCTGGGTCACGCCGCCCACCGGGGTGAACGACAGTTGAGCCCTGACCCGCATGCTGCCTCGCCTGGCGAGGATGGCGCGGCCTGCCGGCGACGCCTTCACCACCACCCGCAGGACCCCCGCCCGACCCGCGTGCACGCGGGTTGTCCGGATGGGCTGGGCTCGGCCGGCCGCTCGCACCCGCAACACCCCCGCCGCGGGAACCCGCACCCGGACCAACGCTCCGCCCCTGCGAGCGCGTGAGCGCACGAGCTTCAGGCGCCCAATCGGAGCGGAGGTACGGCCCACCGCTCCGACGGCGGCGGGCGCGGGCCCTCCGGCGACTTTCTTGGTGCCTCCCCGGGCCCGCCGATGCGCACGACCATGGTTTCGTCGGTCGCCTTGCCGTCGTCATCGGAGACTCGCACCGTGACCGTCACGCTGTCCGCCGCGCTGTAGGTCTTCCCCGCCACGGGGCTGGACCCGGTGTCGCGCTCGTACGTGCCGTCACCGTCGAGGTCCCACTCGAACTTCGTGATCGACCCGTCCTCGTCCCGCGACCCGGACGCGTCGAACGTGACTGCCTCACCGGTGCGCGGCGCCGCGTTCGAGGCCGACAGGGTCGCGGCCGGGCCGCCCGGGGCCTGGTTGGAGAACTCGATCGGGATCCTGATCAGGTCCCGGTCGAGCGAGGAAGCGCACGAGGAGAGGTTGAAGCGTGTGAAGAACAGGTACGGCCGCTGGCCCATCGTGTCGAAGTTGCGGGTCGTGCTCTGAGGATCCAGCAGCGAGGGATCGCGGTAGTACTGAGGCCCGTCGGAGCATTGCCACGTCCATGGCAGCTCCGCCTTCATCAGCAGCTTCGCCTGGCTCCAGTTGATCAGGTCGTCGGATGTGTAGAAGTAGAAACCCGGGCCGGACATGGCGTCCGCGTTGTCGGAGCTCCCGACCAGGACCCACTTCTTGAAGTAGGTGCTCCAGCCGAGGCTCTCGGACAGCGTCCCGATGTACTGGGGCGTCGAGGGCTGGCAGACGTGCTGGGCAGGATCGAGGGTGTTCAGGTACGGACTCGGGAACGTGACCGTGAAACCGGTCCCGCTCCATCCGCGCCAGGACGTCGGGTCGGAGATGTTCCGGGAGCGCAGCACGCAGCTCCCGAGCGGCTGGGAACCGCCCATCACCCGCGCCATCACGTAGTGCCAGCCGTCCTGACCCTTCACGATGTGACTCGGCTGGAAGAAGCCGATCGGGCCGTTCCCGCGCGCCCAGCGGGTCGGAGAGCCGGCGACCAGATGGCTCGGCGGCGTCGTATGCGAGAAGGTGGACCCGCCGTTGGTCGACGTGACGAGGGTGATCGCGTTCTGCCAGCACTTGGCCTTTTCATCGAACGATTCGCCGCTGCGGATGCAGTAGCCACCCGGGGCGTGCCGGTAGCCCTGGTACTCCGAGTGCGTCAGCCCGTATACCGTCGTGCCGTCGGACGTCCATGTCGCCCCGATCCACTCCTTGTCGTCGTACATCGCCGGGTCCGTGTTGTTGTGCGAGTTCATCACCACCGGGCTGCACCGGTGGGTGAACGTGGTGAGATTGGTGGTCGTGCTGCGCCACACCGTGTGGTGGCTGTCGACGAAGTTGATCGTCCCGTTCGCCTCCCGGAAGGCGCGCGCGGGCTGATCCGGGATGTCGTCGTTCGTGCACTTCTGGGCAGACCAGTCGAACGGCACGGTCTCGGGAGCGATCTGGCGCACGGTCGGCTCGTTGAACACGAAGGCAGCGGCCGGGGATGCCGGCAGCAGGAAAGCGGTCAGCAGAAGGCCGAGATGGGCGGCGCGTGAGTACCAGGCAGTAACGTGGTCAGCTTACCTCGGACTTGGGCGCCCGGTGCCAGGTTCAGTTGACGGGAATGATCTCGCCCGCTTGACTGTAATGTAGGTCGCGGGGTCGGTCCCCCGCGGATGTCGATGGGTCCTCACTTGGGAGCAACGTCTCTGGCAGGGCGAACGGTTGTGCTGGTCGCATTGGCGGTCGCACTCGGCGCGCTGTCACCCGCCACATCACTTGCGGCGTTTCCAGGCGCAAATGGAAAGCTCGCGTTCTCGAGCCCGCGCACCGGGTTCCCGACCGAGAGCAACATCTTCACGATGGGCGCCGACGGCAGTGCCCAGACCCCGATCACGTCCTTCGATGGCGACGAGCTCTATCCGGCCTGGTCGCCCGACGGCGCTCGCATCGCATTCCAGCAGGACCCCGGGCTGCACCCGGAGATCTGGACCTCCCAGGCGGACGGCACCGACCTGCGACAGCTCACGAACAACTCGGCCGACGACCTGCACCCGGCCTGGTCGCCGGACGGCGCGAGGATCGTCTTCGCAAGCGACCTCGAGACTCCCGGCGGCACCAGCTCAGACCTGTTCGTGATGAACGCCGCCGACGGTTCCGGCGCGGTCAACATCACGAACACGCCGGCGGTCGACGAGGACTACCCCGCCTGGTCGCCGGACGGGACCAAGATCGCCTTTTCTCGTGACGGGGACATCGCCACCATCGCACCG
Source organism: uncultured Solirubrobacterales bacterium (assembly GCA_963731895.1). GTDB lineage: Bacteria > Actinomycetota > Thermoleophilia > Solirubrobacterales > JBBDJG01 > CAVSXO01. Next base: position 67,965 of record CAVSXO010000043.1, on the reverse strand, counting down.
AATGGGACCGGCCTCGTACCGCTGACCGCCACCGCGGCCATCGAGATCGAGCCGGACTGGTCGCCCAACGGTGCCCAGCTCGTGTTCCGCACCGGAATCAACTCCGACGACGAGATCTTCAAGATGAACGCCAACGGGTCAGGCGTCACGAACCTCACCAACACCGGGCCCAGCGTCGAGGAACGCCCGGTGTGGTCCCCGGCGGGCGACAAGATCGCATTCGTGAAGGGCGCCTTCACGGCCGCCGAGGTGTGGACCATGAACCCGGACGGGACGGGCCACGTGAGGCTCACCACGAACTCCTTCCTCGACGCACAGCCGAACTGGGCGCCGGTTCTCTCCGGCTACCCGCGGCCCAAGGGAGCCAGCCCGCTGCGAGTACCGCTCGTCCCTGCATTCAAGGAATGCGGCTCCGACGAAGGCGACGCCTTTCATGGACCTCCGCTCGCCTACCCGTCATGCGCAAGTCCCAGGCAGACCTCGGCACACGTGACCGTGGGGTCGCCCGATGCGAACGGCGCACCCGCAAACTCGGTTGGATTTGTCCGGCTGAGCACGGTCGCGGGGGACCCGGCCACGCCTGCGGACGAAGCCGACGTGGCCGTGGCCGTCTCTCTCACCGATGTGCGAAGGGCTTCGGGCCTGGCCGACTACCAAGGCGAGTTGGAGGTCCGGGTCTCCAAGCGCATCACCGATCGCGACGCTCTTCCAGGTCCGGTCGCAGGTGGAACGGTCAAGGACATCCAGCTGTCCGTCGAAGTCCCGTGCACCACCACAGCGAGCACCACTGTGGGAAGCACCTGTGCCATCAATACGACCCTGGACGCGATCACCCCCGGGGCGGTGCCGGAGCTCAAGCGCAGCGTTTGGCAGCTCGACCGCATTCGGGTATTCGACGGAGGTGTGGACGGGGACGCTTCAACCGGCCCGGACACCCTGTTCGCGGTCCAGGGAGTCTTCGTTCCGTAGGCGTACGTCCGCGACGCGCGGGCACGGTCTCACGTTCGGTTGACTGGAATCATCCCGCCCGCTTGACTGTAAGGTAGGTCACGGGGTCGGTCCCCGTGTGCGCCGATGGGGCCTATTTTGGGAGCAATCTCTCTGGCAGGACGAACGTTTGTGCTGGTCGCACTGGCGGTCGTACTCGCCGCGCCTGCAACAGCCCTGGCCGCGTTTCCGGGCGCGAACGGAAAGCTCACGTTCTCGAGCCCGCGCAACGGGTTCCCGACCGAGAGCAACATCTACACGATGGGCGCCGACGGCAGCGCGCAGACCCGGATCACGTCGTTCAACGGCGACGAGCTGTATCCGGCCTGGTCACCGGACGGCGCCCGCATCGCGTTCCAGCAGGACCCCGGTCTCCACCCCGAGATCTGGACGTCGAAGGCGGACGGCACCGACCTGCGCCGGCTCACGAACAACTCGGCCGACGACCTGCACCCGGCCTGGTCGCCTGACGCAACGAAGATCGTGTTCGCAAGCGACCGCCAGACCCCGGGCGGCAACCTCTCCGACCTGTTCGTGATGAATGCCGCCGACGGGTCCGGCGCGGTCAACATCACGAACACGCCGACGATCGACGAGGACTACCCGGCCTGGTCGCCGAACGGGACCAAGATCGCCTTCTCGCGTGACGGGAACATCGCCACGGTTGCGACGAACGGGACCGGCCTCGTATCGCTGACCGCCACCGAGCGCGTCGAATTCGAGCCGGACTGGTCGCCCAATGGCGCCCAGCTCGTGTTCCGCACCGGAATCAACTCCGACGACGAGATCTTCAAGATGAACGCCAACGGGACGGGCGTCACCAACCTCACCAACACCGGGCCCAGCGTCGAGGAACGCCCGGTGTGGTCCCCGGCGGGCGACAGGATCGCCTTCGTGAAGGGCGCCTTCTCCGCCGCCGAGGTGTGGACCATGAACTCGAGCGGGACGGGGCAGGTCAGGGTCACGACGAATTCCTTCCTCGACGGACAGCCGAGTTGGCAGCCGATTCTGTCCGGCTACCCGCGGCCGGTCGGCACGGGAAAATTCATCGCCTCTCTGGTGCCGGCGTATGCGCCCTGCGCCGGCGCGAACCGCACTCACGGCCCGCCGCTCGCGCACCCGTCCTGCAACCCGCCCGCCCAGACGTCCCCGTACCTCACGGTCGGCACCGCCGACGCCAATGGAAAGACCACGTCCGGGGTCAGCCGCCTGCTGGTGAGGGCCCTGAACGGTGACCCCTCGCTACCTGCGGACGAGGCGGACGTGAAGCTGGGCACGAAGGTGAAGGACGTCCTGCGCCGCAGCGACCTGACCGACTACGCAGGCGAGATCCGGATGGAGCTAGTAGTGCGGGTGACCGACAAGAACAACACCCCTCATCCCGGCGGGCCCGGTGCCGGAACAGGATCTTTCACCCTCGGTTGGACCGTTCCGTGCCGCACGACCGCCATCACGACCAGAGGGGGCGACTGCGTGCTGGGAACCACGGCCGACGCGCTGATCCCGGGAATGGTCAAGGAGGGTGCCCGGGCGATCTGGCAGATGGATCAGCTGCGGGTATTCGACGGCGGAGCGGACTCCGACGCGGACACGGCCGCAGACAACAGGCTGTTCTTCGTCCAGGGCATCTTCGTGCCCTGACTAGGCTCGCACGGGCTCGCCGCTGACGAGCCGCTCCGCGGCGACCGTCTCGAGCCACACATCACCTGCGCGGCGTGTGTCGCGTCTCCCCCAGCCCAGCTCGGCGCCCATCACCTTGGCCACCCTGCCGACGGCGTCGCGATCCTCGACCAGCCGCCGACCGGCCAGCAGCCCGAGGCGAGTGCGGCGCAGCAGCACGTCGGCGACCGTGCGTGCCTGCTCGTGGCGCGCGGCCACCACTACCTCGGCCAGCAGGTCGGGCATGCCCTCCACGATCGGCCGCGTGAGGGCGGGGTCACCGGCACAGATCTTCAGAACCGATTCGGCGAACAGCCCGTAGCGGGCGGCCAGGTGCTCGCGCGAGCGCTCCCCGACCTCCGGCATGTCCGCCAGCGCGCTCACCTCGACCGGATGACCGAGGGGGATCTCGTGGGTACGGCAGGGCGCCTCACGGAACTCACGCTCGACGAGGCGGTCCACGACCATCTTCGCCATCCGCCTCCAGGTCGTGAGCTTCCCGCCCGTGATCGTGACCATGCCGGAGGAGGTCTCGTACAGCTCTGCGCGCCGTGAGATGTCGACGCTCTTCTTGGGGTCGGCGCTGGAGATCAGCGGTCGGACGCCCGCGTAGGCGCCCGCGAGGTCGCCGGGCCCGAAGTCCGTGTCGAAGAAGCCGTTGACGGCCTCCAGCAGGTACAGCACGTCGTCATCGGAGACCTCGGGATGCTCGAGGCTCCCCTCGTAGTCGTTGTCGGTCGTCCCGACCAGGGTCTGGCCGAGCCACGGCAGCGCGAAGATCGTGCGGCCCTGGCCGGCGGGCAGGACAGCCGCCGCATTCATCGGGAGGCGTTCGCGATCGAGCAGGATGTGGGTGCCGCGGCTGGGGCGGATCACGGGCACGTCTTCCTCGCCATGCAGCTCCTCGGGCCGGATCCGGTCCGCCCAGACGCCCGTGGCGTTCACGACGTTTGCGGCCGCGACAGCAAACCGCTCGCCGGTCTCCTGCTCCACGCACACGACGCCGACCGCCTTCCCGTTCTCCTCGATCAGCTCCACGACCGAGGCCCCGTTCGCGCACACGGCCCCGAAGCGGGCCGCCTCGCCGAGCACCGTCAGGACCAGCCGGGAGTCGTCGGTCTGGCAGTCGTAGAAGAGGTACGCGGATGAGGGGTCCCGCCCGGCGAGCGGGGGAACAAGCTCCAGCAGCTCGTCGCGGTCGATCGTGCGGTGCCGGTCGGGGCTCCAGTACTCGCCCCCCTCCAGCGCCGCCTCCCGGGCGGCACGGCGGCGCGCCCGCGGATTGCGCAGCGACATCGCGTCGTACATGTTCAGACCCATGCCGATGCGCATGTCCAGGCGCGCGCCCTCGAACGCCGGCACCAGAAACGGGAGCGGCTTCACCAGGTGCGGCGCCAGCCGCACCATCAGCTGCCGCTCCACGAGTGCCTCGCGCACCAGTCCGAGGTCGAAGTTCTGCAGGTAGCGCAGACCGCCGTGGATCATCTTCGACGAGCGGCTCGACGTGCCACACGAGAAGTCGTTGCGTTCCACGAGCGCAACCGAGAATCCGCGCGTGGCGGCGTCGAAGGCGACGCCGGCGCCGGTGATGCCTCCGCCGATCACCACGACGTCGAACGCCTCGCGCTGCAGCGCCGCGAGGGCGTCGGGACGGCTCAGCATCTAGTGGAGGGTCCTCCCGGCCGCCGCGCATGCGACCGCCTCACGCGCCCATTCGACGGCCGCCTCACGGTGCTCGAAGACCTCGGCCGGAACCTCCCAGTAGCTCTTCAGCGTCTGCCGTGGGTTCGGGCGGAAGGGCTCGGAGTCGTGGGCTTCGTAATCGAGGCGGCTCGCGTCGTCGGTCTTGAAGTAGAGGCGGTCCCGGTACACGATCGCGAAGAAGTGGTCTCCCAGGTAGAGCCCATGGCCGCCGAACATGGCCCTGCTCGTCACGGGGCCAAGCTCGCCGAGCTGCTCCAGCACGTAGTCGAGATACATCATGGCGTCGGGCTCCACTTTAACCGTGGCCCCTGCGAAGCGATCGCTGCGAACTGTGGCGTTTCACGTCCGGGGGGTGGACGCCAGACGACAAAGTTCGGTTCGCCGCATTCGTGAACCCCGGCTAGGGAGTGCCCGGCGGCGGCGCCACAGCAGCACGCCGGCACCCGCCGTCAGCGCCGCCGCCGCGGCCCCAACGGCGAGCTGTGCCGCGCCCAGGCCCCCGTCCTGGGCGGGCGTTGCCGCGGCCGGGGCACGGCTTGCGGCGGGCCGAGCGGCGACCCGGCGCTCGATGACCGGAGTCGCCTCCCCCAGCTCGTCCACGCGCTGACGGCGCGTCACCTCACGCCCGCGCGCAGGTCGTCGCTTGCGCGCCGGCGCGGGTGCGTGCGGCAGAGCCGACGCGGCACCGCGCGCTTTGCGGCGGCGCGGCGGCTTCACCGGAAACGTCTTGCGCCGCAGCGCCGCCACGACCTGCGACGTGACCCAAACCGGGGTCTGAGCCGAGGAGCGCGAGTAGCGGAAGCTGCCGTCCGCCTGCTGGAGCGAGCCCAGATATGCGACCGGGGTGCGGCTCGCGCGCCGGAACGAGGACGGGGCCGCACCGGCGGCGATCATCCCCTGCACGGCCCAGGCGGTCGACTGCGCGTTCGAGTCGTGGCCCTTCGCCTGACCGAACCCGCCGTCGGGGTTCTGGACGGTCCGCAGCCATCTGATTGCCGTGCGTGCCGGCCGGCCGCGGCCGCGCGCGGCGGCCGCGAGTCCCTGCAGGGCAGCGCCGGTCTCGTCCACGAAACTGGCCCCGCGCCCCGAGACGGAGAAGCCCCCGTCGGCGCCCTGCTGTCGTGCCAGCCAGGTCGCCGACCTCGCAACCGCGCCGGATCGGGCCGTGCGGCCGCTCGCGCGCAGCGCCATGATCCCGAACGCGGTCCAATTCGCCAGGCCCTCGAAGGACCCGTCGGCGCGGCGGCGGCGCAGCAACTCGGACACGAGGTCGCGGCCGGCGAAGTTACGAGCATCGAGTCCCGCCCCACGAACGGCGAGCACGGTCCGCTCCAGCTCTCCGGTCTCGTTCAGCTCCCGGGCGCGGGAGCGCATGAAGTCGATCGGCGTCCTTCCACCATTCTTCACGTCGAGCGGATGTCGCCCGGCGGCCTCGAGCCCCAGCACCGTCCAACCCGTGATCAGCTGACTCGATCCCTGTCCCGGGCCGGCGCCGAACCCGCCGTCCCGATTCTGCGCGCGCTCCAGGTAACGCACACCTTGCGCCACCGAGCCGTCGGCTGCAATCGCCGTGCCCACAAGTGCCGGCGAGAACAAAACGGCTGTCAGGACGCATGTCGTCCCGACCACGCCGGGCAGCCCGCGCGGCCGCGCCGGTGCGTTCTCCCAGCGCACGTCCAGGCGGCGGCGGAAGCGCTCCAGCACGCGGACGAAGGCGGGGCCGAAGGCAAGCGCGAGCGCGCCGTTGCCGATCGCGTGCGCGGCGTTGAAGGGAAGCGAGATGCCGGCGATCGCCACATATCCGTCCGCGGACGGAGTGGCCGTGAACGCCATCAGGGTGAACAGGTCCATCCACGCCCCGAACGCGAGGCCCGCGAGCGCGCACGCGCCGGCCAGCGTGAGGCGCCCCGCGCGCCGGCGCGAGATGGTTGCAAGCAACGCGCCTGCCACGCCGGCCGCACCCCACCCGACCATCTGCCAGGGCGTCCAGGGCCCCTGGCCCAGGAAGACGTTCGAAGCCAGCGCCGCCAGCGCGCCGACCATGAACCCGGGCGCGGGACCGAGGACGTAGCCGGACAGCAGCGCGACGTCGGTCGTGCCCTGCACGTTCGGCACCGCGGCAAACAGCACCCGCGCCGCCACACCCAGCGCCGCCAGCGTCGCGACCACCGCCACCAGCTTGGCCGGCGGACGGCGGCGCTCGTACCACCACAGCCCCGCGAGGGCGGCGACCGCCACCAGCACGAGGCTCGCGGTCTGCCACGTCACAGCGCCGCCACCTGACGCGCGGGCCCCGCGGGGGTGGCCGGGGAGGCGAGTGCGGCGCGGACGAGCGGCGCGCCCTGCTCGGGCAACACCGCCGCTGCCCCAGGCCCCAGCACCCGTGCCACCTCCGTGGTGAAGTAGCGGCCGCCCGCAAGCACCTCGGTGGTCGAGCCGTCGGCCACGACGCGGCCTGCGCCGAGCAACACGCAGCGGCGGGCCACCCGGGCCGCGAACTCGACGTCATGCGTGGCGACGAGCACGGCCGCACCCTGGTCCGCGAGCACCTGGATGCGCTCGGCCAGGTCACGCTTGCGCCGCTGGTCCATCCCACGCGTGGGCTCGTCGAGCGTCACGACGGCCGGAGGGGCGCCCGCGCCGATGCCCCGTCCCGCCAGCACGACTCCCAGCGCGAGCCGCTGCCGTTCCCCGCCCGAGAGATCGCGCGGGTCGGCGCCGGCGAGGTGGTCGAGGCCCAGCTCCTCGAGCGCCCTGACCGCCACGGCCGGTGCCAGCTCCTCTATGACGCGTTCGTGCAGCAGATAGTCGGACGGTGTCTGCACCAGCAGCGCCACGTCGCCCTCGGCATGAGCGTCTCCCCGGGCCGGCTCGACGATCCCGGCGGCCACGCGAAGCAGCGTGCTCTTCCCCGCTCCGTTGCGGCCCAGGAGCGCGACCGTCTCCCCGCGCCGCAGCTCGAGGTCGAGGCCGCGCAAGGCGGTGATCGTGCCGCCGCTGCCGTCGTCCCACTCGACCCACACGTTCCGGAGCGCGAGCGCGGCCGTGGGCGCCTTGCGACGCCTGAGGCGCAGGCGCGACGGGGAGCGGGGCTCCTGCTCCGGAGCCGCGCCGATTGCGGCCACGCCCGCGCGGCGCAACAGGTTGCGGGCCTGCTTCACCGTCACCGGCAGGGGGTCGAGACCCGCCATGGACATCATGCGGGCGGCCGGGGGAACAAGGTCCGGGCACCGATGGGCGGCCCACTCCACAAATTCCGCGCCAGTGGCGTCACAGGCGACCCGGCCGCGCTCCAGGGCAACCACCCGGTCCGCCGCCGCGAGGCAACGCTCCAGGCGCTGTTCGGCCAGCACGACCGTCGTACCCTGATCCTCGTTCAGCCGCCGCAGCTGCCCCAGCAGCTCCTCGGCCGCGACCGGGTCCAGCTGGGAGGTGGGCTCGTCCAAAAGCAGCAGACCGGGCCGTGCCGCGAGCGCCGCGGCAAGCGCGACGCGCTGCAGCTCACCGCCGGACAGGGTCCTGACCGGACGCTCGAGCAGATCGGCGATGCCGAGCGCGAGCGCCGTTTCCTCGACCGTGCGCGCGAGCGCCGCGCCGCGCATGCCGCGGCTCTCGAGCGGCAGCTCGATCTCCGCGCGCACGCCGTTCATCACGGTCTGTGCCTCCGGGTCCTGGAGGACGAGCGTGACCGCGTCGGCAAGCTGTCCGGGGCCCTCCTCGCGCGTGTCGCGGCCCCACACGTGCACATGACCCGCGAGCGTTCCCCCGAAGAAGTGCGGCGCGAGACCGCAGGCGGCCCTCAGCAGCGTCGACTTGCCGCTGCCCGAGACACCCGCGAGCACGACCATCTCCCCCTCGCCGAGAGCAAGCGACACGTCGTCCAGCGCCGGCTCCTGCGCGCTCGGATAGGTGTAGGTGACGCGGTCGAGCCGCAGCGCGTCAGGCATGGCAACCACGCGCACGAAGGGCGCCGCGCCGCCGGGCCGCGAGCGCGAACGGCGCGAGCGTCAACGCCGGCAGCCCGAGGGCGAACACGACATCGGAGAAACCCCGGTCCACTCGCAGCAGCGGATATGGATCGAATGCAGCAATCCCGGCGATCGAGGCGCTCACAACCACCGCAACCATCGCCGCGGCCGCGAGTGCGAACACGACGTCGTCGGCCGACCAGGGGCGCGGCGCCCGGCCCGACCGGCGGGTGCCGAGCGCGTAGCCGCGCAGCTCCAGGGCGGCCGCGGTATCCATGGCGCGCTCCAGCCCGCCCGCCGCGAGCGCTCGCGCCAGCACCGCACCCTTTCGCATGCGACCGCCCCCCACTCCCGCCGCGCGCAGCCCATATGCCTCGCCGAGGCGCTCCGCGTCACGGGCCAGCAACGGCACCGTGCGCGTCGCGAGGGACGCGGTGAGGGCCGAGCGCGGGGCCAGGCGACGCAGCCCGCGCAGCATGTCGTCGGGGTCCACGGCCGCCGAGCACACCGCGAACGCGAGCACGACGACCAGCACGCGGAGAGCTGCCACGGCGCCGTACACGACCGCCTCGAGCGTCACGTCGAGCTGTCCGTAGAGCGGGACCGCCGGTCCCTGTGCGAGCAGAGTCAGGCCCTCCCGCGAGACGAGCGGATTGATCGCCGCGACCAGCAGCGCGAGCGGGACGGCGAGCCGTGCGGCGCGTCGCAGCTCACGCTCGACACGTGCACCGGCCGCAGCGAGCGCCACACACGCGAGCGCGGCGACGAGGACGCCGGGGTGGTCGAAGGTGAGCGCCGCCACGCAGGGCGCGAGCGTGAAAGCCGCCGCGACGCCGGGCCGCACCCCGTGCAGCGCCGAGCCGGTCGGCCGGAACACGGGCACGAAGGAGCTCATCGGGATCCCTCGTTCGTCGCGGGCAGGGCCAGCGGACCGTGGAGGGTGGCTGCCACCGCGTACCGGTTGCGCAGGACGCGCGCGTCCAGCAGGCGCACCGCGCGGTCGAGGCCGGCCTCGTCAACCCCCGACACCGTCCACGTCGGCTGCTGCTCCTCGAATCTGGTCGCGGCCACGATCCCGCTGCCCGGGCCGAGCGTCTGCACCACTCGGCCCTGCGAATCGAGCGCGTCGATCTCGTACCCCGCGCCACCGCGGCGCACGCGCGCAAAGACGCCGCTCTCCCCCGGTCCATCCTGCAGCTCCTGCGTGGCGTTGTCACCGCGCACGTTCTCCCAGCGGCCCACCACCACGCGCAGCAGCTCGTCCCCGGATTGAGAGCCGATCGCAGCCGTGCTGGGAGCGACACCGGCCCGGTCGAGACGCTCGGAGACCTCCTGGCACTGGTCGGCCGCGTTCTCCGCGCAGTCGATCCGCACCGGGAACCGCTTCCCCTCCGACCCGTGCAGGAACGGCTCCGGGAACGAGCCGACCACGGCGGGCACCCGCATCGCGGCGCTCCAGTCGCGGTAGTCCCACCACACGCGGTCTCCCCCCGCGACCTCACGCTCAGCAGCTCCCGCGTCGGCCTCGATGCCGTTCACGTAGTAGAACCAATCGCGCCGCTCACCCCGGCGGCTGCCGGAGCGCAGTCCCTCGATCGCGTCGACGAAACGGCCTCCGTACCCGGTGTCGACTTCGGCGTAGCGCTGCAGGAACCGCATCACCGTCTCGCTCCCGGGAACCGTTTCAGCGCGTTTTTCTGTCAGCGCCCGCCGCCCGAAGTCGCGGGACACCGTGAGCGTCGCCCCCTGGGAATCGGAGTCACCCGCCCCCACACCGCAGGCACCGAGCACGACCGCGCCCAGCAGGACGAGGAGCGCACCGATGATCGCGGCCGGGCGGCGCACCCCTCAGCGCGTCCTGACCGTGACCGGGAAGGAAGGAGCGAGGCCGTCCGCGCTTGCCGCAAGCTCATACCGGCCCGCGGGCGGAAGCGTGAGCACCGCCGACCCGTCCGGGGAGCTGACCGCCGAGACGACCGCTTGGCTTCCTTTCGTGAGTGTGATGTGTGCGCCGGCGACGGCGCGCCGCGTGCGCTTGTCGTCGTAGCCGAACACGCGCACCGGCAGCGACCCTCCGGCGGGCCCGCCCTTGCCGGCGGGGACGACGCGCAGAGAGCGCTGACATCCTCCGGCCTGCGGGTCCTGCTCGCAGTAGAGCCACAGCAGACGGTCACCTGCCCGCAGCCGTCCTTCCGCCGCGCCCGTCCCAGGGGTGAGATCGTCGATCTTGTACACCCACCCGTCCGCGCCGCTGTTGCGCTCGCGCGCAATCTTGGTCACGAACAGCTGCCCCGAGCTGCGGGTGTTCCGTCGTGCGCAGCTGCCGTAGTCGCGGACCGCGAAGCCGACGCGCTTGGGACGCAGCGCGGCCTGGAGCGCACCCAGCGGAGTGGACGCCGCGACGGCGCACCGGCGCCCGGACGCGCGCACGACGGTCTTTGGCGCGCGCACCGTGATCGGGTCCATGATCACGCCCTGCTTGCCAACGACCATTACTTCAACACGCGCGTGCGCTGCGGCCGCTCCTTCCGCTTTGACCGCCCGACCTTCCCAGCACGTCGAAGACGGCGCGGTTCTCTCCCGCGGATGAAGCGGTTGTTCCGGTTGCGCCGAGCGTCGAACACCTTCACGTCGACCACGTAGCGCCCGGGGCCCAGCCGCCTCGGCAACAGATACGACCAGTTGGCGTCGTCGCCGATCGCGAAGAAGAACGTCTTGCGGCAGTTGCGTCCGACGAACCGGTCGCGCCGCCCGCTCCACCACTGGCACCCCTTGCCGCGAGCGTGCCGGCGGATCGAGAGCTTCACCTCGCGCGACCCCGCTCCCTTCGTCCCTGGCGGTACCGCGCAGGAGGCGGGGCCCGCGCCGATACTTGCGTCCGTTCCTCGGACCGCTGATGCGGGCGATGGGCGCGGAGCTGTCGGTCACGTTGCTACGCGCGACCGGCGTGCCGAGCTGGCCGGGAGGTACCCCGCAGTCGTCGGTGCCGGTGTCCGAGACGCACATCAGCACCGCGTTCGAACGGATCGACCCTGGGCGCTCGGCCTTCAGGCGCACGAGACCGGCGGTGGGAAATGTCGCTGTCGCAGAGCCGTCGGCGCCGGTGGCCACGCCCGCTACGGTCACTCCGGCCGCCGGGCGAGCGACGAACTCGCGCGGGGCAGGGAAGGGCGCGTTCAGTACGACCTCATCCACCGCGAGGCCGACCGGCTGTCCGGTCTGCGCCTTTGGGGGGCCGTCGAGGCTCAGGATCGGCCGCTCCGAGAAGTCGGGCTGGAAGAAATCGAACGCGAAAAGCACCTCGTCGCCGGCCGCGACCTGCTGCCCGCATCCGCCGACATCGATCGGAACGCGGTTGAGGGCGATTCCCCAGAACTGCGTGGCGTTGCTGGCCTCGCCATCGATCCTGTTGACGAAATCGGCCGAAGACACGCCCCACCCGCCGGGGATCGAAGCATCATCGAGCGCGGAGATGGCCGTCGGGCCCGGACCTGGATTGCCCGGGTTGCTCGTCCCGTCGCACACGAGCGTGTTCCCGCCCATCGTGATCACCTTCCCGTCGGTCGTCACCGGGCCTTCGAAGATCGTCGAGGTTGCTCCCTCGACACGTAGATTTACGGTCGCGGGAGCCGCCCAGGCGGTTCCACAGGCAAGCAACAGCAACGCCAGTACCGGCGCCCACATCATTCGTCTCATCGAGCCTTTCCCTTCCTCGAGGGGTGAACTTGGCGTCGGCTGGAGGCAGGTATCCTGGCTCCCGGGGATCTCCCGCCGCGCCTTCCCGAGGAAGCGATGCTTCCCAGTGGCTTCTCGACCTCCTGGCAGGAGGCCGAGGTGCGACGAACACTCCCGGTCACAGTGGCGGGACCGCGCCGGATTCTCACCGGCTTCCCTCCACCAACCGTGGGCGGAGTCTATCGACGGGGCGGAGCGTTCGACGTGCCCTACCCTGCCACGGTGCTCGCGGTCGCCGCCGTCATCCTCGCCGGCTCCGCCGCGGGCGTGCTCGCCGCACGGCGGCGCTCGAACGCCATGGCGATCGCCGACAGCATGCTGTCCATCAGCCTCTGGGCGATCCTCCCTGTCGTCACCTTCTTCAACTTCGCCCGCTTCGAGCCGTCGGCCGAGGTCGGGGCGGGCCTCGCGTTCGCGTACCTCGGCCTGGCGACCGCGCTGGTCATCGCGTGGGCGCTGGCGCGCGGGCCGCTGCGCATCGAGGGACACACTCGCGGGGCCTTCATGTGCGCGGCGTTTCATGCCAACACCGGCTTCCTCGGCCTTCCCTTCACAGCCGCCCTGCTCGGGCGCGACGCGCTGCCGGAGGCGATCACCTACGACCAGCTCGTGTCCACGCCCTGGCTGCTGGTGGTCGCATTCTCGATTGGGGCCACCCATCGCGACGAGCGGCACGCCGGCGAGCGCGGCCTGCGAGCGTTCCTGACCCGCAATCCCGCGCTGTACGCACTCGTGGCCGGCCTGCTGGCCCCGGATGCACTCGCGCCCACCTGGGCGGTGGACGCTTCGAACGTGCTCGTGGTCGCGATGGCTCCGCTCGGGTTCTTCGCGCTGGGCGTCTACGCGACCGCAGGCGCCGGCACGCGGTTCCCCCCGGCGCTCACGAAGCCGGTAGCGGCGGCCGTGATCGTGAAGCTGACCGTGCCGGTGGCCGTCGTCGCCGCGTGCGCAACGCTGATCCATGACGTCCCCGACGCGTTTCTGGTGCAGGCCGCGATGCCGACCGGTCTCAACAGCCTCCTCCTGGTGGCCGCCTACAGCCTCGATCGGGCGATCATCTCGGGGGCGATCGTGTACTCGACCGCGATCGTAGTCGTGTGGGGACTGGTGGCTGCCGCCGTCGGATGAAACAGTAGGCTCAGATGACGACGACGAGGGAGGCGAGATGGAACTACGCGAGCTGCAACGACCGCTGAAGGAGCACTACCGGGAGGATCCGTCGGCGTCCCGCATCACCTTGAGCGCGAGCGGCTCCGGCACCGACGTACCCGTGAGCTGTTCGGTGGACATCGGCCGCGCCGTCCACGAGGCGCAGGCCCATCCCGGGGTCGGCGGGCCCGGGACCGGCGCCTGCTCGGGCGATCTGTTGCTCGGGGCCCTTGCAGCCTGCGCACAGCTCACCTGCCAGATGGTCGCGACTGCGATGGAGCTTCCGATTCGCGACATCAGGGTGCACGTCGAAGGCGACCTGGACCTGCGCGGCACGCTCGGCATCGACAAGTCCGTTGGCGCCGGCTTCGAGGCGATCCGGCTACGCTTCGACGTCGACGCTCCGGAGGCGAGCCCGGACCAGCTCGCGGCGCTGCACGAGAAGACAGAGCGCTACTGCACGGTCCTACAGACGTTGCTGTCGCCCCCGGCAATCGAGACACAGATCGTCGGCCGAACGAGTAGTTCGTAGCTTGCCTACCGGTTCGAACAAGGAGTTTTGGGACACCTACGTCGAAGGGTGGAAGGGGGACGGGCTGCCCGGTGACGAATGGGGCAATCCGCGTTCGTGGGACGCCACCTTCCGGCGGTTCTTCGTCGGAGCCCAGTCGTGGAAGCAGGCGGTTGAAATCGGCCCCGGCTCGGGCAAGTTCACCGAAAAGGTGCTGGGAAACCGTGACGTTCGGGTGCGCGGGTATGACGTGAGCACGAAGTTCTTGGAGGTGTGCCGCCGGCGCCTGCCGTCCGATCGCCTTGACCTGCGGCAGCTCGACACTTCCACGCCGGCCTTCCTCCTGGACGACCTGGCCGATTGGAAGCGACAGGTCGACGCCATCTACTCGATCGGCGTATTCGTGCACATCGACCTCCAGTACCTGATGCCGTACCTGATCGCCGCCGCTGCGGTGCTGAAGCCTGGAGGGAAGCTGATCGCCACGTTCGGGAACGCGACGACCGACGTGGGCTTCCAGCGGATGCTCGAGGACATCCGGCCGTTCTGGAGCAACCCGGGCGGGAAGTACGAGTGGCTCGGAGGATGCGTCCTCGAGTCCGTGTTGCCGAGGCTCGGCTTCGAGATCGAGTCGCTCACCGAGCCGAACGGCATCAACATGACCGTCGTGGCCACGCTCGCGCGTCCCGAAATCGGGGACGACCTTGCGCGCTATCTCAGGGAGTAGCCCGTAGGGGATTCGAACCCCTGTTTCCGCCGTGAGAGGGCGGCGTCCTAGGCCAGGCTAGACGAACGGGCCGTGACTCGGCTCCGCATTCTAAAGAGCGGATTCGAGAGTGCGGGCGGAGGGACTCGAACCCCCATGGGCTTTCGCCCACGGCGACCTGAACGCCGCGTGTCTACCAATTTCACCACGCCCGCTGGCGCAGCATGAGACGTAGGAGTTTAGCCGCGCGGCGGTTGGCTGCCCGGGGTCGGGCCGCGCTCGCCGCGCTCTTCGGAAACGATGCGCTTGAAGCGTGACTCGAGCTCTCCCTTGGCGGAGTCGGAGAGCTTTGCGATGCCGTTCGTGTCCTCGCAGAGTGCCTTGAGCATCGCCTCCGAGTCGATCGGTACGCCCTGGCGCTGCGCCTCGGCCTTCACGTCGGCGAGGATGCCGTCGACCTCCGTGTGCAGCCCGGCCTCGTCGAGGATCCGCTGAAGCTCGGTCTCGACCTGCTCGCGATGCGACGTGCCCGCGGCTGGCGCTCCGTTGCCGGTCGTTCCCTCTCCCTGGCCGTGAGGACCGCCGTTGACGTGCGGGACCGGGGCCGGCGGGACGGCCTGCGGCGGCGGCTTGCCATTCGGCACGGTGTGACCGGGCTGCTCAGCTCTTGGCTTCTCGGTCGCCTCGGCGGCCGGCTTCTCGGTCGCCTCGGGCGCTTCCGGTCGCCGCAGCCTTGCGGCGCAGGAACCTGCGGCCCCCCTGACGGTCCTCCTTGACCTTGGGGCGCGGGCCCCTCTCCACCGCGCTCGCCTCTGCGCCGGCTGCGGCCGCGGCGGCGGCATCGGTGGGGTCGAAGGTCGGTAGCACGGCCTTGCGCCTGTCCCGACGGGCTTTCTTGCGCTCCTTCTGGAACTTCGCCTTCAGCTCGTCCAACTCCTCCTCGCTCATGCTGGCCCTCTCCTCGTCTGACAGGTGAGCCAGAACGCCTCGCTTCCCTTTCTTCTGCTTCTCCGCGAGCGGGCCGATACGCAGCGGCGCCGGGGCTTTAATGGCCGGCTTGGAGGCCCCAGCCCCGTTCCCCATGTCCTTCGCCTCTGGATTCAGATGGGTCGGCAGCTTTCCCTCGGGGTTCAGGATCTCGTCGAGGCGCTTGTCGTCGTAGCTGCGGAAGCGCTTCCAGCCGATCGCCCCGGTACCCGCCAGCAGCAGGAAGAGTCCTCCCAGTCCGATCAACGCAGCGGTGCTGTTGGCAATCTCCGACGGCTGGTCGATCCGGGCAAGTGCGGCGTCGTTGAGCTTCGGGGCGGCGTTCTCGAGCTTCTGGTACGGGTCGGTCGGCGTGACCCAGGCACGCCCCTCCTTGGCGGGCGTGATCCCGGCGGGCGGTACGGGCGTGGGCGTCGGCGTGATCGACGACTTGGGAACCCCGGGTGGATCGACCGCCTTCGGGGTCGGCGCCGGGTCCGTGATGCTCGGGGCCGGCGGCGGCGAGGGAGCGGCCGGCGGGCTCGGGCTCGGATTCGGACTGGGAGACTGTGTCGGAGGCGGCTCGACCTGGGCGGGCGGCGCGGGCGCCGGCTTGTAGGTCATCTTCTCCTCGAGCTTCCAGGGACTCGTCTCGCAGGAGTCGTTGGCGATCACGACCTCCACCTTCACGCGGCGGTTGGAGTCGCCCATGTTCGGCATCCGGAAGCGCCGCGAGACCTTGTCGGTGGTGGCCACGCCGGACTTCCGCTCGCGGCCGTTCACCTTGACGAGGTATTCGGAGCCCGGCGTCAGGCCGGCCAGCTCGAAGCGCACGAGCTGCTTCTCCTCACCGCGCGCGGGAAGATCACCGAGCGTGGGCTCGGTGCATGCCTCCGCGGCCTGTGCCCCTGCCATCAAGGACACCGCCGCAAACGTGATTACTAGACCGGCTCGCAGGCGGCTGATCGTCAAATCGAACCCCCTCCTAGGGCGTCCCGACAATTCGAGGGTACCAAAGGGGAGTCCGCAAATACAGCGCTTTTTGTCCCCCAGCGGCATACCCGGGGGACCTGTCGCGGGCCCGCTTTGCAGGGATTTCGCGCGGGTCAGCGGGATCCGCTCTTGCGCACGATGGAGACCTTGGCGGTCTTCGAGACGGCGCCCATGCAGCGTGCGGTCTGGGACACGCGGGCCCGATACACGAAGGTGCGCTCGGCGATCGCCCGCGCGGTGAACTTGCCCGTCGCCCGGGTGAGCGCCACCTCGAAGGTCTGGAAGCGACCGCCCGAGGCACGGCGCCGCTGGAGCGCGATCTTCTGGCGGTTCTGGCACACGGAACGGTTGGCCGAAGCCGAGAGCTTGCCGCGTAGGCGAATGTTGGAGTCCTTGCGCACGCGCTTGCGGCTCGGTGTCAGCACCAAGCGCCGCAGCACACGCGCGATCACGACCTTGCGATCGTCTGGCGGAGTCGCCTTACCACCGCCGCCGGCACCACCTCCACCGCCGCCGGTGGTGCCCCCGGCGCAGCCCGCGGGCGCCGGGCCCGCCGGCCCGGTGCTGGTCAGTAGATAAGCCCGTCCGCGGTCCGGACTGCTGCTTCCGGCGTCGAACGCCGGTACCCCGACCACGAGGTCGAGCATGGAGTCACCGTTGACGTCGCCGAGTGGAGTCACCGCAGCACCGAACCCGGCCTCGGATTGAGGGTCCGGGTCGACGATCGTCTGCACGATGTCGCGTGCGCATGCGCTCACGAGCCGGACGGAGCCAACCCGGGCGCCACCCGCGGCGCCCAGCGCGATCTCTCCGACCCCGTCTCCGGAGATGTCCCCCAGGCTTGCAAGGGACGAGCCGAACTCTCCGCCTGCGACTGGAGACGGGTCCGTGAACGTTCTGATCAGCCGGTCGGCCCCCAGCAGATCGCCGCTGAGAAGGTGGGCGACACCCTGGCCGTCATGCGCCGGTGCACCGACCACGATGTCAGGCGTCCCGTTCCCGTCGAGCCGGCCCGGCGCAGAGAAGCTCTGCGCGAACGAGCCGAACGCGGCTCCGCTCTGCGGGCTTGGAGAGTCGACACGCAGCATCGCGGCGACGCCGGCCGCGTCCATGACGAACGCGGCTCCCGCATCGGGCGTCGCTCCGACATCGACCCCCGGCGCCGAGGCGACGAAGTCCGGCGCGCCGTCGGGAACATTGCTGAGCGGCTCCGGAACGCCAAGGCAGGTCGCGCCCCCGGGATTCCCTCCGCCGCAATGGCCCACATCCCCCACCGGCGTGAGTGCAGATCCAAACCGAGGTGGCTGGCCGCCACCGGCCTGGCCAGGGAACTGGATGACACTCGAGTTGTCGTCCCTGTTGAGGTCGAGTGGAGTGAGAGAGGGTCCCGATATCGCCTCGCCCGCAAACGATGTACACCCGGCCGACCCCGGCGCAGGGGTTGCCGATCGGGCACCCGAGATACTCCCCGTCACCGAGCTCCGTGTAGTCGGGCGCGCCGACCACGAAGTCGGGAAGGCCTCTCCCGTCAACGTCACCGACTGCCACACGAGACGCGGACAGCCTCGAGGCAGGGACCGATGCCCCCGAATCCAGCGCACGGCGATTGCCCCGCAAGGGCCGTCACTGCCGTTCCGAATCCCGCATCGCCGGACAGCGGCCGCTCCGCGGCGCTCAGACGGATTTCCTTGAGCGTGCGTCCGGAGGCGCCGTCCAGCACGTACACGACCCCCTCGTCCGTGCCGGCGCCGGAATCGATGTCGGTGCCGGGCGCGGAGACGAGCACCTCGGCGGCGCCGTCGAGTTGAGGGTTCAAGGTGCAGCTCGAGCCTCCGAAATTGACAGCGCCCGATGTCACCGAGCCGTGCGATCGCAGTGCCGAAACCCGTCGAGTCGCCATTGGCGATCTGAGGCGATGGCGCCGCGGCGTCCCAGAGCACAGCACCCGTCGCACCGCTGAACATGTACACGCGGCCGGTGATGCTCGAGGCGATCGGTGCGGACGGCGCGGAGACGAGCACGTCATCCACGCGGTCCGAGTTCACGTCACCGGCATTCACGACGCCGGCGCCCGCGCGGGCGCCGTTGAGCGTCCCTTCCGCGGGACCAAGCGGATCGAGTGCCTGCGCGCTGTATCCACTGGGGACCGCAGCCCATGCGGGAGCCGTCGCGCATGCGCACAGCAGCGCGACCAACACGGCGAGCCCGCCACAACGGGAGCGAGTGGCTGCGAACACCTTTCCTTTCCCTGCCTCGGAGGTTTCCCTGCGCCGGCTCACACGGAGCGGCGTACCTCGATTCGATTATAGGACGGGCCTTGGCTCCAGGTCGCGGTTTTCTGCGCGTATGCAGGCAAGGCCCTGCTTCGGCTGGATCTCCACGAACCGCCTGTGGCTTAGCTAGTCTGAGCATGTAGGGCGATGTCGCCCGCCGCGACCGCGAGTTGTCAGGTCGGACGGGCGGCGGCCGATAGACCTCAAGCGGGCTGAAACATGGAAGCAGGGAACGTGCCCCCCAAAACACCGGCAGGCGACTCCCGGCCGCTTCACCGGCGACTGCTCTCCCGCCTGCCGCAGCGCTCGTCGCAGGGCGAGCGGATCGCTGTCCTGACTGCCTGCGGGGCGATGTTCGTGGGCATTTTTGCGCTCGGGTTCGGGGTCGACGACCCGGGTGAGTCGGTCGCCGTCCTGCTCACCCTGCCGATCGTCCTGGCCGCGATCAAATTCGGCACCTGGGGCGGTATCGGGGCGGCGGTGGTGGGACTGGGCTTGCTCGGCCTCTGGGACGCGACCGGGCAGGACCACATGCCTGTGCTCAGCTACGTCGGGCGCCTGGCCGCCTACACGTTGCTGGGCGGCCTGCTGGGAAGCTTCTCGACCCGCCTGCGGATGACGCACGACCGGGTGAGCCGCCGCGAGGCGCAACTCGACGCGATCCTCGACAACAGCTCGGCGGTGATCTGGCTGAAGGACCGGAAGGGCCGCTACATGCTTGTCAACCGCCGGTTCGAAGAGCTCTTCCACATGCAGCGCGAGAACCTCGTGGGGAAGACCGACCACGACGTGTTCCCCTCCTACCTGGCAGACGGCTTCCGGGCCAACGACCGGCGCGTGCTCAAGGAGCGCCGTTCACTGGAGCTCGAGGAGGTCACCCCGCAGGACGACGGGGACCACACATACATCTCCGTGAAGTTCCCGCTGTTCGATGCCACGGGCGAGCCCTATGGCGTGTGCGGAATCTCGACCGACATCACCTCACGCAAGCGGGCCGAGCGGGAGTTGCGGGAGAGCAAGGACCGGGTCGGCCAGATCATCGACCAGGCCCTCGACGGGTTCGTGTCGATGGACAGCGCCGGGATCGTGACGGCATGGAACCGGTCCGCCGAGGAGATCTTTGGCTGGCCGTCCCACAAGGCGATCGGAACGCTCCTGTCGGAGCTGATCGTGCCCGCGCGCTATCGCTCCGCGCACGAGCGCGGTCTGCAGCGCTTCCTCGAGACGGGCAAGGGTCCCCTCCTCGACAAGCGCATCGAGTTGCTTGCCGTTCACCGCGACGGGCACGAGTTCCCGGTCGAGATGAGCGTCACAGCCGTGAAGGTGCGCGGCGGCTTCATGTTCCACGCGTTCCTGCACGACATCACCGACCGCAAGCGCCTCGAGCGAGAGATCCTGCGGCTCACCGAGCTGCCCGCCGCCGCGTTCGAGGAACAGACGTAGCGGACCTACCGCGGTTCTACGCCGGCGCGATCACGGCGCCCGCATGCGGCGCAAGCGATCGCTCACGCGATACGGCGCCGGGTGTCGTCTCAAGCTGAACCTCGCCGCCGGGGATCGAGCGCCGCTCCTCCGTGACGTTGATCGCGACCAGGCGATCGCCGCGCCTGTACGACACCACGCCGGGGATGTCATCGACCGCCTCGAACTCCGCCGGCAGGGTTCGCCGCAGCTCGATCACCTCTCTATACAAGGACAGCAGCGAAGATGGGTCGCCGCGCTGATCGGCGACGTTGCGCGCGGCCGGGTCGTCCAGGGGCAGCCACGCGGTGCCGCTCGTGAACCCGCCGCCCGGAGACCCGTCCCACTGCATCGGGTGCCGGAAGGAGTCGCGGCCGATCCGGTCGCGCGGCGGGGTTGCGCCTGGACCGTTGCCCATCCCGATCTCGTCGCCCTGATAGATGAACGTGCTGCCGGGAAGCGTCAGCAACAGCATCGCGGCGGCGCGCTCGTTCTGGCGCCCGAAGCGGTGTGCGAGGCGCCCGAAGTCGTGGTTCGAAAGCACCCAGGCCGGCGCCGCACCGGGGCGCCCGCGCAGCGCGGCGGCGGGGCCGATCGCACGCCTCAGCACGTCCGCGTCCCAGGTTGCGTGCAGCAGCTCGAACACGAACAGGCGGTCGAGATGCTCCAGGTAGGGAGCGGCACGTGCGGTTGGCAGGTAGACCTCGCCGACCAGCAACGCGTCGTCGCCCGCCGCGTCGCGCAGTGCCGCGAGCGCCCGGTCTGTCCCGGGTGCGTTTCGCGAGTTGGACAGGTCCCGGCCCAGCTCGTGCTCCAACAGCGGCAGGCCGAAGGGCTCGCCGGAAGGCGGGTCGTCGCGCAGCTGCGGGTCCTTCACGAGCCGATCGATCGCATCGAGGCGGAAGCCGTCCACCCCACGCTCGATCCAGAACCGCACCACGCTCTGCATCGCCTCCACGACGACGGGCTTGTGCCAGTCGAGGTCGGGCTGCTCCGGATAGAACGAGTGCAGGTACCACCGCCCGGTGGAAGGATCGCGCTCCCATGCGGGCCCGCCGAAGGCCGACGTCCAGTTGTTCGGCGGCCTGTCACCAGCCTCCGCCCAGATGTACCAGTCGGGATGCTCGCGGAACCAGGCGTGCTCGATCGACGTGTGGCACGGCACGAGGTCCATCAGCAGGCGAAGGCCACGCGAGTGGGCCTCGGCCAGGAGCCGGTCGAACGACTCCAGGCTGCCCAGCCGTGGATCGATGCCGGTGTAATCGGAGACGTCGTAGCCCCAGTCGGCAAGCGGCGACGGGTAGACGGGCGAGAGCCAGAGCGCGTCCACGCCCAGCCACGTCAGGTGATCGAGACGCTGCGTGATGCCCTCCAGGTCCCCCACGCCGTCGCCGTCGGAGTCCGCAAACGAGCGCGGATAGATCTGGTAGACGACCCCGTCCTGCCAACGCATGGCGCGGCAGAATATTCGTCAGCGCGATCCGCGGATACCTTTCCGCAGGTGCTCAAGGAGATGGATCCCGTCGCCGACCCGCGCTGGGACGCATATGTGCGCGCCCATCCGGCGGCCACCGTCTACCAGCTCGGTGCATGGGCGCCATCCTCGGCCGTGCCTACGGCTTCCGCCCCCACTACCTGGCGCTGGAGAACGACGACGGCCGCCTGACCGGTGTCCTGCCGCTGCTGCGGAAGAAGGGCCTGATCTCCGATGATCGGATCCGCTCAGTCCCCGTGTTCGGCTACGGCGGCCCGCTGGGCGACTCGCGGGCCGAGGAAACCGTACTGCTGGACGCCGCGCGTGCGCTCGCCGACCGCGAGGGGATCCGGGGACTGAGCGTCAACACCGGCGTGCGCCCGATCGATGCCGATGGCTTCGAGCGCTGCGAGATCCATCCGAGCTGGATCATCGAGCTGCCGGACGACCTGGACGCCCTGCGGACCGGCTGGCGCAAGACGTCGAACAACCTCTTTCGCAGCCTGAAGAAGGCCGACAAGGCAGGGTTGCAGTTTCGCGAGGCGCGCTCCAACCGCGACGTGCGCAGCGTTCACAACCTGTACATGGAGGCGATGCGGAGGCATCGCTCACTGCCACGAACGGCCCGCCAGCTGCGCCTCGCGCGGGACCTGCTGGGGCCGGAAACCACGAAGATGTTCATCGTGTCCCGCGGGGGCCGTGACGTGGCGGCCGGCGTGTATCACGTGTTCGGGGACACGGTCGAGCTCGTGTACAACGGCAGCGACGAGGATGCACTGGCGCTGCGTCCCAACCACTTCCTCTATTGGGAGGTGATGCGCTGGGCGGTCGCCCGCGGGCTGCGCCGCATCGACCTGGGCGGCGCGTACGAAGACACTCCGCTCGCCCGCTTCAAGGAGCAGTGGGGCGCGACACCTCACCCGCGCTACAAGCTGGACCATCGCGCCGGCGGAGAGACGACCCGCGCGGAGTCGATCGCGTCGATCGGGTACGGAGCCGAGGGGTCAGAGAGCCGCATCGTGGAGTTCGGTTGGCGGCACGTCCCGCTCCCGGTCCTGCACGCGGGCGCACACGTCGCGTACAGATACGTATGAGCGGACGAGCTGTCCAGGTCGATCCGGGCACCGACCCGCGCTGGGACGCATACGTGCGTGCGCATCCCCGCTGGACCGTGTACCAGCTCGGCGCGTGGGCAGAGATCATGCGCCGCGCGTACCGGTTCGAGCCCCGCTACCTGGCGCTCGAGGAGAGCGGTGGCGCCCTGCGTGGCGTGCTGCCGTTGCTGCACAAGAAGGGCCTCGTGTCCGACGCGCGCGTGCGCTCACTGCCGGTGTTTCCCGCCGGCGGCCCGCTCGGCGACACGCACGTGGACGAGGTCGCGTTGATCGAGGCGGCGCGCGACGCCGCCGCGGCGAGCGGGGCACGAACGCTGGCGGTGATCTCGCCCCAGGATTACGGCGCCGACCTGCCGCAGTTCGTCGCCGACTCGCTCCCCCCGCGCTGGATCGTGCAGGTCGGTGAGGATCCGGACACGCTCAGGGCCGGCTGGCGCAAGACGTCGAACAACCTCTTCCGCAGCCTGAAGAAGGCCGACAAGGCAGGGTTCGCGTTCAGAGAGGCGACCGGACGGCGGGACCTGCGGCGCTTCTACGGGCTGTACCTGCGCACGATGCGAAAGCACCGCACGCTCCCACGCTCACTGCGCCAGCTCGAGCTGACGCGCGACCTGCTCGGGCCCGGCGAGTTTCGCCTGTTCGTCGTGGAGCGTGAGGGCCGCCTCGCCGCGGGCGGGATCTTCCACCTCTTCCGCGACACGGTCGAGCTGATCTACAACGGCTCCGACGACGCGTCGCTCGACCTGCGCCCCAACCACGCGCTGTACTGGGGAGTCATCCGGTGGTGCGCCGAACACGGCTACCCGGCGTTCGACTTCGGCGAGGCCTCCCCCACGACCTCGCTCGGGCGGTTCAAGTCCCAATGGGCCGACCCCGTGCCGAACCACCGCTACACCTGGCGCGCCGGCGGCGAGTCCTCACGCGCCGAGGCGCTGGCGGCTGCGAGCTACGAGGTCGAGCAGGGCGACGGCGGCCTGGTCGCGAAGGCCTGGCAGCGTACGCCTGTGGGGCTCACGCGGCTCGGCGCGACGATCGCGTACAAGTATCTCTAAACACATGGAAGAGTGCATTTCCCGAGTGGCGCTGCCTCGCTTGGGGTAGTGTCAAAGACGTACGGGCGGGAAGGGTTACGGAGGACGCAGTGAACGCGCATGGGCGGGGGCGCCGGCTCCTGGCATCTCAGTTGTGACGATCGGGCTCGGATTCCGCGAGCAGGGGGTACGCCCCGCGCCGCCGCATGCGCCGGCCACGCCTGGAATCGCAACCATTCCGGGTCAGCGCCCAGCGGCCCGCGGGAAGTTCCTGTGGACGGGCGGCGAGAAGCTGTATGTGCGAGGCGTGACCTATGGCACGTTCTCTCGCAACGGCGACGGCCATCAGTACCCGCCGCTCGAAGTCGTCGCAGCGGATTTCGCGCGCATGGCCGCGAACGGCCTGAACGCGGTGCGCACCTACACCTTGCCACCTCGCTGGCTGCTCGACACGGCGCTCGAACACGGACTGTGGGTGATGGTCGGGCTCGCCTGGGAGCAACACGTGGACTTTCTCGCGAGCCGCGCACGAGCGCGCTCGATCGAGGATCGGGTGCGGTCGGGCGTGGCCAGCTGCGCCGGTCATCCGGCGGTGCTGTGCTACGCAGTCGGCAACGAGATACCCACGCGCGTCGTGCGGTGGGCAGGCCGCGGGCCGGTGGAGAGGTTCGTCGAGCGCCTCCACGTCGCCGGTCGGCAGGAGGACCCTGGCGGGCTGTTCACATACGTCAACTACCCGTCGACCGAGTACCTCCAGTCGCCGGCATCCGACCTGGTCACGTACAACGTCTACCTCGAGAGTCCAGCGCAACTCGAGGGCTATCTGGCCAAAGTGCAGAACCTGGCCGGCGACCGTCCGCTGCTGATGGCCGAGCTCGGCCTCGACAGCCGCGCACACGGAACAGGCCGGCAGGCCGAGACGCTCGACTGGCAGGTCCGGGCAGCCTTCGCATCGGGCTGCGCGGGCGCGTTCGTGTTCTCGTGGACGGATGAGTGGCACGTCTCCTACCTGTCCGAGCACGGCCACGGCAACGGCAGCGTCGAGATGCGCGACTGGGATTTCGGGCTCACCGACCGTGAGCGGGAGCCGAAACCGGCGCTTACCGCAGTGCGCAGGGCGTTCCGGGACACTCCGTTCGAAGCCGATCGGTACTGGCCGCGCGTCTCCGTCGTCGTCTGTACCTGCAACGGCGCGCGAACGCTGGAAAGATGTCTCGAGGAGCTCGACCATGTCGACTATCCCGACTTCGAGGTGATCGTCGTCGACGACGGGTCCACCGACGCGAGCGCAGCCATCGCGGCTCGGCACGCGTGCTGGTTGATCTCGACCGAGAACCGTGGGCTCGCGAGCGCACGCAACACCGGCATGCGGGAGGCGAGCGGAGAGATCGTCGCGTACCTGGACGACGACGCCCATCCCGACCCGGACTGGCTGCGTTACCTGGTTGCGACCATCGAGGACGGGGATTTCGCGGGTGCCGGTGGACCGAACCTTCCGCCCCCGGACGACGGGCCCGTCGCGCGCTGCGTCGCCGAAGCCCCGGGTGGCCCGATCCACGTCCTGCTCTCCGACCGCGAGGCCGAGCACCTGCCCGGGTGCAACATGGCATTCCGGCGCACCGCGCTTGAACGACTGGGCGGCTTCGATCCGCAGTTCCACGTCGCGGGAGACGACGTCGACATCTGCTGGCGCCTCCTGGAGGCGGGGCACCAGCTCGGCTTCAGCCCGGCGGCCGTCGTCTGGCACTCGCGGCGACCGTCGGTGCGTGCGTACCTCCGGCAGCAGCGCGGCTATGGGGCGGCGGAAGCGCTGCTGGAGCGCAAGTGGCCACAGCGCTACGGGCCCACAGGGCAGGCGCGATGGCGCGGCCGGCTGTACGGTCGCGGACTCGTGTCCGGCATCAGCCGGGCCCGTGTGTACTACGGGACCTGGGGAACGGAGCCATTCCAGGCCCTGTACGGCGGGCCGCGCGGGCGGCTCGCGACGCTCGGGTCGCTGCCGGAGTGGCACCTCGCGCTGCTCGCGCTCGCCGGCGCATCGGTTGCCGCGCTGTGGTGGGCGCCGCTGCCGGCGGCACTGTCCGTGCTCGCCGTGGCGCTTGTCGCTTGGGTGGCGCCGAGCGTCCTCGAGGCAGCCCGCGCGAGGTTCATGCACGAGCGCCTGCCGCGGCGGCGCAAGCTGAAGATGTGGATGCTGACCACGCTCCTTTACCTGGTGCAGCCGCTCGCGCGCCTGCGCGGCCGCATGCGGACTCCTCCGTGGCGGCCCGTGAAGCCGCCGCGTGCCGCGGTCCCACGGCGACGCACGGTGGCGCTCTGGAGCGAGGAATGGCGCGCGGCCGAGGACCGTCTCGCAGACGTCGAGCGCTCCGCGCGCGCCGACGGCGCGCCCGTCTTCTGCGGCAGCACCTGGGACCGCTGGGACCTGCACCTGCGCGGAGGCCTGCTGGGCGGAGCCAGACTGCGGATGGGGCTCGAGGAGCACGGCGGCGGGCGCCAGCTCGTGCGCATGAGGATCACGCCGCACGTGCCGGCCGCGGCGGTCGCGATCGGCACAGCGCTCGTGAGCGTCGCGCTGGTGGCTGCGCTGTCCCATGCCTGGGTGGCCGCGGCGCTGGTCGGCGTCGTGTCGGCTGCAATCGGAGGCACCATCCTGTGGGAATGCGGGGTCGCGACGGCGTGGCTCCAGCGGCATACCGAATCGCCGGGGACGTGAGGGCCCGAGGCGCTCATACCGACCTCGCGCTGTACCGCAGGCTGATGCGGGAGGTGCGCCCGTACCGGCTCCACATCGCGGCCATCTTCATCATCAGCATGCTGGCCGCTCCGCTGGCCCTGCTGACGCCCGTGCCCCTGGCGATCGCGGTGGACAGCGTGATCGGCTCGGAGCCACTGCCGGGCTTCCTGGACGGCTTGGTGCCCTCCGCGCTGACGGACTCGAAGGACGGGATCCTGATCTTCACCGCGGCGATGTTCGTAGCCGTCGCTCTCCTTACCCAACTTCAGGACCTTGCGAGCACGGTGCTGAAGACGTACACGGGCGAGAAGCTGGTCCTCAACTTTCAGAGCAAGCTGTTCCAGCAGAGCCAGCGGCTCTCCCTCGCCTATCACGACAGGGTCGGCACGTCCGACTCGACATATCGCGTTCAGCAGGACGCGAAGGCACTCCAGTACATCGCGGTGGAGAGCCTGATCTCACTGATCACGGCCTTCACGACGCTGGCCGCCATGCTCTACGTAACTGCGCGGATCGACCTTCAGCTGGCGCTCGTCGCGCTGGCGGTCACGCCGCTGCTGCTGCTCACCGCCCGCCACTACCGCCCGCGCATGCGGACGCAGTCGCGGGAGGTGAAGAAACTGGAGAGCGGCGCCCTGTCGGTCGTGCAGGAGGTGCTGACCGGCCTGCGCGTCGTGAAGGCATTCGGCCAGGAGGACTCGAGAACAGGACCGCTTCGTCGGTCGCTCGGGCGCGGGGATGCGGGCGCGGATCCGGCTGCGGCTGGTCGAGGGCGCCTACGCGCTGCTGGTCGGCGGCATCATCGGCGCAGGAGGCGGCCTCGTCCTGTACGTCGGCGTGCGGGCTGTTCAGCAGGGAAGGATCACGCTCGGCGAGCTGCTGCTGGTGATGGGCTATCTGACGCAGCTCTACGCACCGATCAAGACGATGGCCAGGAAGGCCGGCAGCCTCCAGGAGCACCTCGCCAGCGTGGAGCGCTGTTTCGCGTTGCTGGACGAGGCTCCCGAGGTTCCCGAGCGCCCCGCGGCGCGCCCGCTCGCGCGGGCCTCCGGAGCGGTGGAGTTCCGCGCGGTGTCGTTCGCCTACGTCCCCGACCGGCCGGTGCTGGAGGAGGTGTCGTTCACCGTCAAGCCAGGGACCCGCGTCGGCATCGCCGGAGCGACCGGCGCGGGCAAAACGACGCTCATGAACCTGCTGACGCGCTTCTACGATCCAACCTCCGGTCAGATCTTCCTGGACGGCGTCGACCTCCGCGACTACAGGCTGGCGGACGTGCGGAACCAGCTCGGGATCGTCCTTCAGGAGCCCGTCCTCTTCTCGACCACGATCTTCGACAACATCGCCTACGCACGCCCCGACGCCACGCAGAACGACATCGAGGCGGCCGCGGCGGCGGCGAACATCCACGACTTCATCGTCGCGCTGCCCGATGGGTATGCGACGCAGGTCGGGGAACGCGGCATGGGACTGTCCGGAGGGGAGCGTCAACGGATCTCGCTCGCTCGCGCGTTCCTGAAGGATGCTCCGATCCTGATCCTGGATGAGCCCACGAGCTCGGTGGACGTCAACACCGAGGCGGTGATCATGGAGGCGATGGAGCGGCTGATGTCCGGCCGCACCAGCTTCATGATCGCCCACCGCCTCAGCACTCTCGATGTCTGCGATCTGCGGCTCGAGATCGATGAAGGCCGCATCGCTCACGCGCCGCCGGCGCAGGCGCGCACGGGCGCCGGTGCGCGCGAGGACGCAGCCCGCCGAACAGAGTCAGCCGCTCCGAGCACCCGGCGGTCGCTGCATGGCTGTCGCTGGGCGGCGCGAGGCCGCACGACGTGGACGGTCCTGAAGTCGAAGCGGTTCCGCAAGCGCGGCGTGTACCGGCTCGAGGGAGCCGGCCCGGGCGGCTCGCCTGTGATCGCAAAGATCTGCAAGCGGAAGACCGCGGAGGTCGAGATCGCCGTCTACGAGGAACTGCTTCCGCGCCTGCCCGTGCCGAGCCTCCGCTACTACGGAAACGTCCCTGACGAGGACAGGCAGCATTGCTGGCTCTTCATGGAGGACGCCGGCACCGAGCGGTACAGCCCCGCAGACCCGGAGCACCGGCGCGTGGCCGCGCGGTGGCTCGCGACGGTACAGCTCCATGCGGCGGAGTTCGTGCGACACGTCCGACCTGCCCGACAGGGGACCGCGGCACTACCTGGTCCACCTCTTCAACGCCCGCGAAGAGATCGGGCGGCACCTGCGCCGGCCGAGCAGCGGCAGCCGACGGCGCCGGGCGTTCTGGCCGACCTGCTGTACAAGCTCGACGTGCTCGAGTCGCATTGGGCGGAGCTGAGCGCCTTTTGCGACACGCTTCCCGACACGGTCGTGCACGGTGACCTCGTCCCGAAGAACCTTCGGATCCTGGGTGACGGGGACAGCCCCGGGCTCGCCATCTTCGACTGGGAGACGGCCGGCCTCGGCGTGCAGGCCCCCGACCTCGCCCAGCTCCTCGAGCCGGAGCGATCGCGGTCCGCGGCGCCGATCGAAGCGGCTCGATCGCTTCTCCGCGAATCCCTGCCTCGACACCTACCGCTCCGCGCTCGCCGGTTCCGGAATGGAGCTCGGACACCGAGACCGTCGAGCAATCGGCAGCGGTCGGAAACGTGTTCCGGTGCCTGGCCGGCATCGACTGGACCTGCTCGCAGGGCGACCGCACCTGGTATCCGGTGGATGACTTCCGCGTCTACTCGGAGTGGCTTGGCAACGCCATGCGGATTGCCGGATGGAGACTCTCACGGCGAAGAGATCCTCGCAGGCGAGATGACCGCCGGACAGCCCGACGTGACGCTCGACGGCGTGCCCGAGCTGCAGACATGCTTGCGGGAAGCGCTTGGCGGCCGTTCCGTTTCGACTCATCGCTCAGCGAGCGGCTGAAGACGAACGTTCATCGCCTGCGCGTCGAGTATCGATGGCGCCGAACGCTCGCTGGTCGTCAAGTGGTCGGATCCCGTGGTCGCGCACCGCAGCCGGCTCGTGGCACGGCGGTGGCTGCCGGCGGTCGGCCTCGAGGAGCTGCGGGCCGCCGCTGTCTGCGATCGTGGCCGCGGAGCCGGGCGGCGACGGCGCATGGCATGTCTACGACGACCTTCCCGGCCGACCGCTGTCCACCGACCGACCGGTCGAGGCGCGAGGTCGAGGCGGCGATCGACGCGATCGCCCGCGTGCATACGTCCTTCGCGGAGCACCCATTGCTCCTGAATGCCGCCTCTGGGGCGGCGATCGCGGGAGTCACTTCTACTCCGCGAACGTCCGCGACGCGGTCGAACGCACTTCGCTCGCTCGACTTCGACGGTCGCCGACCGGGCGATCGCAGCCCGGGACGCGCTGCTCGCGCGCATGAACGTGCTCGCCGCAGGAGGATGTCGGAGCGGTCGCAGGTCCTCGCCGCCGTCGGCGGCGCCCGAGACGCTGCTCCACGGTGATCTCTGGCCGACGAACGCCATCGTTCATCGAACTGGCGACGCGTGAGCGTGTGCGCCTCATCGACTGGGACGAGGCCGCCGCGGGACCGAACTGGTTCGACGTGTCCACCTTCCTGCTCCGCTTCGACTCGTCGCATCGGCCGTGGATCCTCGACGCCTACCGGTCCGCGCCGTCGACCGGCTCGCCGGACTGGCACGTTCCCGACGAGCGAGACCTGAACCCGATCTTCGAGACCGCCGCCTATCGCGCGGCTCGCCAGCCTGCTCGTCTGGAGCGTGGCCGCGGCTGCGAACGGCGACTCCGGACTGGCTGCCACAGAGCGCCTCGACGGGATGGTCGAGTGGCTCGACGCAGGTCGCGCCCGTCCTGCCCGCACGATGAAGAACCTGATCGTCAACGCCGATGACTTCGGGGCAAGCCACGGCGTCAACCTCGGGCGTCATCGAGGCGCACCGGAAGGGAATCCTGACCAGCGCCAGCATGATGGTGGACGCAACCCGCAAGCGCGGAGGCGGGGCAACTCAGCGCCGCCCATCCCGAGCTCGGGGTCGGCCTGCACGTGGTGATCCGATCGTCGCCGATTCGCCGGCGGCCGAGGTGGAACGACAGCTTGCGCGCTTCGTCGAGTTGACGGGCCAGCTTCCGACCCACATCGACTCTCATCACAACGTCCACATGGACGGGCGTGTCCTGCCCGCCTTTCTGAGCGCGGCGGAGCGGCACAGCCTGCCGCTTCGGGGCCACTGCGGTGTGCGCCATATCCCGACGTTCTACGGGCAGTGGGACGGCGAAACGCACCTGGAGAGCATCAGCCCGAGCGCTTCGCGCGCATCGTGGCGGCCGAGGTCGAGGACGGCTTCAACGAGCTCTGCTGCCACCCGGGCTATGTGGACGGAGACCTGGTGTCCTCGTACGTCCGCGAGCGGGAGACCGAGCTCGAGACGCTCTGCGACCCGCAGGTCGCCGCTCTGCTGCGCGAGCGCGGCGATCCGCCTCGTCGACTTTCCGCGAGGTGCCGACGCCGTGACGCGCGTTCTGATCGCGACGGTGCGGCTACTCGAGTTCCTGGAGGGAGCGGGCCACTTCTGGGTCTACATGCAGTACGCGCAGGCGCTGCGGCGGCTCGGATGCGACGTCTATCTCCTCGACAGCTCAATCTGGGCCGACGAGCCGCCGGACGCACGCCGCGTGCGTGAGTTCCTCGATCGGATGGCGCGCTACGGCCTACAGGACAGGGTGATCGTGGCCGGCGAACGAACCGGCGCTCCGGTCGAGTCCGACCTCTCGGACGTGCTGGACGGCACGACCTGCTGCTCAACTTCAACTACCACCTCGGCAACGACGTCGTCTCCGCGGCTCGGCGCAGCGCGCTCGTCGACATCGACCCCGGACTGCTCCAGTTCTGGATCAGCCGCGGGTTCATCTCTCCGGCAGCCCACGATCTGTACTTCACGACCGGCGAGACGATCGGGACGCAGCCCGGCCCGATCCCCGACTGCGGAATCCGGTGGCTCCAGATTCGCCCACCTGTCTGCCTCGACCTGTGGCCGTACACGTATGACGCCGGGGCGGACGCGTTCACGACCGTCTCGTCCTGGTGGGGCCAGGAGGACTACGTCGGCGACCCGGAGGACTTCTACGACAACACCAAGCGCACGGCGTTCTTCGACTTCGCGGACCTCCCCCGACACACCGACCAGCCCCTCGAGCTGGCGCTCTTCCTCGCCGAATCGGACGCAGTCCGACAGGGACACGCTGGAAGGCAAGGGCTGGAGGGTCCGGCACTCACCAGACGTCGCCGGCAGCCCCGAGCAGTATCGAGCGTACGTGCAGGGCTCGCGCGGCGAGTTCAGCTGGGCCAAGGCGTCCTGCATGAAGTTCCAGAACGCCTGGATCAGCGACCGCAGCCTCTGTTATCTCGCGAGCGGTAAGCCCGTGGTGGTCCAGGACACCGGACCGAGCTCGTTCCTTCCGGACGGCGAGGGCATGTTCCGCTTCGACACGCTCGCCGATGCCGCGCGCGCCATCGATCGGATCAACGCCGATTACGAGCGCCAGTGCGGGCTCGCACGCCGCCTCGCCGAGGACCACTTCGACGCCGAGGTGGTTGTGAGCAGCATCCTCGAACGGGCACTGTGAGTCGGGCGGGCGGTCAGCCGCCGCGCCGCATCAGCGCCTGAATCTCGGTCTCGTCGACGACCGCCGGAGACGTGTCGTCCACGAAGTCCAGCAGGTCGATCGCGAAGCGCCAGGGATTGGTGCAATGGGGGAAGTGACCCGCGTCCTCGTAGACGATGCAGCGACTACCGGGCATCGCCTCGTGCGCCTCACGGCCGTGGGAGACCGGGATCATCCGGTCGTGCTCGCCCCAGATGAGCAGGGTGGGCACCGCCGAGGCCAGGTAGAGGCGGTCGCGCGCCGAGACGCGCTGCCCGCTGATGTCCATGATCCCGCGGACGGTGTGCACGAACGCCTGCCGCGCCTCCAAGTCGCCCAGCGACGCGAAGCCGCGCGCCATCTCCTCGAGGTCGCGACCGGGGCGCAGACCGGCTCGCCCGAGCAGGCGCGCCACCGAGGCGCCGGCGTTTCGCAGCGGCTCCGCGCACAGCAGGGGCAGCACGTACTCGGCGGCCGGGAGGGTGGCCGCCCGCAACAGCAGGTGGACTTCTTCGCCGAGGCCGCCGCTCGACACCAGCACGAGCCGCTCCACCCGCTCCGGGAACTGGTAGGCGAACTGCATCGCCACCCCGCCGCCGAGCGAGTGGCCGACCACCGTCGCCTTCTCCACGCCGAGCGCGATCAGCAGGTCGCGCAGCCCGCTGGCGTAAGCGCCGAGCGAATAGTCGCCGCGGGGCTTCGCTGACTCCCCGTGCCCGAGCAGATCGGGCGCAATCACCGTGTGGTGCTCCGCCAGCGGTGGGATCACGTCCTCCCAGGTGCGCGAGCTGCCGGTGATGCCGTGGATCAGGACGATCGCGGACCCGGCGCCGGAGCGCCGGAAGCTGACCCGATGACCGTGGATGACGACCTCCTCCACGGCGGCCACGCGATCGGCGAAGGTCACTGGATCTGCACCCCGGACATCGCGCGCGCGATCACGAGCCGCTGGATCTCGGACGTGCCCTCGAAGATCGTGTAGATCTTGGCGTCGCGGTGCATGCGCTCGACAGGGTACTCGCGCGTGTAGCCGTTGCCACCCAGGATCTGCATCGCGCGCTCGGTGGCCCACACGGCCACCTCTCCCGCCTTCAGCTTCGACATCGATCCCTCCGCCGCGTCGAACGGCTGGTCGTTCCGCCCCATCCACGCCGCGCGCCACACCAGGAGCCGGGCCGCGTCGATCTCCATCCTCATGTCGGCAAGGGCGAAGGCGATCGCCTGGTTCTCGATGATCGCGCGGCCGAACTGGACGCGCTGCTTCGCGTACTCGAGCGCGTACTCGTAGGCCGCGCGCGCAATGCCGAGCGCCTGCGCCCCCACCACCGGGCGGCTGACCTCGAACGTCCGCATTGCGGCCTGACCCCTGGAGCTGCTGCCCTCCCGTGTGTGGGCAATGCGCGCGTCCAGCTTCTCCTTGCCGCCCAACAGGCATGAGCCTGGGACGCGGCAGTCGTCGAGAAACACGTCCGCTGTGTGCGATGCCCGGATCCCGTGCTTCTTCACCTTCGTGCCCATCTCGAGGCCCTTTGTGCCAGGCGGGATCACGAACGCCGCCTGCCCTCGCGCACGCAGCTCCGGGTCCACCGACGCGACCACGACGTGCACGTTCGCGATGCCGCCGTTCGTGGCCCATGCCTTCTGCCCGTTCAGGACCCAGTCGCCTGTGGCCTCGTCGTACCGTGCCCGCGTGCGCAGGGAGGAGACGTCAGATCCGGCGTCGGGCTCGGACACGCAGAACGAGCCCACCTTTGGGTCGTCGGGGGTCCCGTAGCACTGCGGCACCCATTCCATCAGCTGCTCCGGAGTCCCGGAGGCGAAGATCCCGGCCACGGCGAGCGTCGTCCCCATCAGCGACATGCCGATGCCGGCGTCGCCCCAGAAGAGCTCCTCGTTGACGATCGGCAGGGACAGCCCCGAGGTGTCTGCCCAGAACTGCGACAGGCCCTCGAACGAGTACAACCCGATCTTCGCCGCCTCCTGTATCACGGGCCACGGGGTCTCCTCCCGCTCGTCCCACTCCGCGGCCGCCGGCCGCACGACGCTCTCCGCAAAGCCGTGCACCCAGTCACGAATGTCCTTCTGGTCCTGCGAGAGCTCGAGCGAGAACGGGGGCCTGTCGTCGCCGGGGTCGGCGGTGGCCACCTCAACCGCAGCCCGCACGTCGGCGGGCACGTCAGCGGAGCCGGGCGTGGAGGTGGCCACTAGCCGCGGCGCATGTGCAGCCGCACGACGCTGCCGGTCACGAACGAACGCACCTGGACGAGGTCGCACAGCTGATTCGCCAGCCACAGCCCGTATCCACCGAGCTGGCCCCCCACAGGGCGTTCACGGCCGGCGAGCGGATTGTCGAAGGTGCCGCCGTCGCGCACCTCGCAGATCAGGTAGCCAGGCTCCTCCCACACGCGCAGCACTCCACTGCCGTGCGCATGGCGCAAGCTGTTCGTGGCGACCTCGTTGACCGTCAGCAAGAGGTCTTCTGTGCGAACGACGTCCAGCCCCGCGTCCGCGGCGCGCAGGGCCACGTACTGGCGCAGCGCCGCGAGGCCGGCAGCCTCGAAGTAGAACTCCTTCGGCTGTGTCGGCGGATCACGCAACGGCTCGCGAAACGGCGCCGCCGCCGCCACCAGGCCACCGTAGGACGTGCTGTCCGCGCGGTCGCGGCCGTCCGAGACGATTGGGTGGCTGCGCAACGCCTCGTCCACCACTGCCGGGTCGAGCGCGTCGGTGTCATACGGGCACATGAGCCAAAACGCGGGCGTGTCGTCGAAGGCGAGGTTGAGCAGCATCTCGTGGCGCTGGCACTCGACCAGCTCTGCCGGCCCGCGGTCGGGGCCGATCGGCTCGCCGATGCCCCGCAGGGGCCGGCTCTTGTCAGAGCGCTCCTCGACGAAGTCGCTCCAGGCCGGGATGATCCGCGCCGGGTTGCGCCCGACCTCGGCCATGTCGGCGAATTGGACCTGATCGGCGTCGGTGCCGAGCTCCGCACGCAGGAGGGCGATCTTCTCGGCGCTCAGGACCACGAGGGTCGGCTCGCCGCCGGAGAGGCCGTCCCGGATGAATGCGGCTGTGCCGTCGAGGAACTCGTCTCGCCCGGCATACAGAAACGCCTCGTGGCGAAAGCCGGGCTTCACGACGAGGTCTCCGTGCACGGCTTTGGGGTTCAGGATGCCGTGCTCCACACGCAGCAAGATACCCGGACCGGCTCACGTCTGAACACGTAAAAAGTCGTTCATTTCGCAGCGTCGCTCAGATCGAGGCCCGTGCCACCCCCGTCCGGACAGCGCTTCGCTACAGGATTGTGCGTGCTGCGCGTCGCGCGGCCAACTTGGCCGTTATGGCTTGGAGCGAGAGCTGCTCGTTGAGAAGCTCAGCATCGTGGTCCGTGGCGCCGAGTCCAGCCGACGCACGCTCGGCGGCCTGCGCTCCCTTGCTGGGAATACGGCCATCCTCGCGCGCAATCCAGTTCGCGTTGGCCTCGAATTCCTTCCGCACGTCTCCCCCTTGTATCGCCCTTGGACCGCTTGATGACGACAGCGACCCTGTATCCAGGGTACAGGGCAAGTCTCGGCCCGGCGAGGGAAGTCGGTGCATTTTGGGGCTGCGGCGAACATAGACAACGCCGCCCCGGTACTGCGAGCGGCGCTGTGCTGCACTTTTGCATCTGGCGCAGCCACGCGTGTAGCTGCGGAATCAACCTAGTCAGGTCAATAGCACGCCGCCACTTTTTCCGCGCTCGCAACAATGTGCGTATGTCGTCGTCCACGAGCAGTGAGGGAGCAGAGAGCAGGGGGCCCGAGACCGAGCGAGGCAGGGCGATCTTCGAGGAGCTGCTCTGGGTCCATTCCATCATCCGTCGCGACCTGGAGATCGTCGAACAGCTTGCGGCCGACGTGGGCGAAGGGCTTCCCGGCGAGGCGGTCCAGGACGCGTTGACGGATCTCAAGAC
Source organism: uncultured Solirubrobacterales bacterium (assembly GCA_963731895.1). GTDB lineage: Bacteria > Actinomycetota > Thermoleophilia > Solirubrobacterales > JBBDJG01 > CAVSXO01. Next base: position 31,928 of record CAVSXO010000043.1, on the reverse strand, counting down.
CAACGGCCCCCTGTGGCGGCTGAAGGTGAACTGCCTGCGCTACTGCAGCCACGTCCACGCTCACCACGGGGCTGAGGACGTGCTGCTCTTCCCCGTCCTTCGCGCGGCTGACCCTTCCATCGGCTCAGTCGTCGACCGCTTGGAGGCCGACCATACCCGAGTCTCCGACCTGCTCGACGTCGTCGAGGCCGCGGCCCGCGCGCTGACCGACACGAATGCCGGCGATGCACGGCAGCGCGTCATCGACGGCCTGCGGGACCTCCACGTCCACCTGCTGGAGCATCTCGACTATGAGGAGCTCCACGCCGGCCCGGCGATGCGCCGCCTCGATGGCCTCGGAGGCGGATGACCTGTCCCGGCGCGATCACTCGAGGTCCCAGCCGAAGTAGACCTCCGCCTTCGCGATCCTGTCGCCTACAAACGTGAGGACCTCGGTGTTGCGAAGCCGGCGCCCGTCGGTCTTCGTGCTCTCGTAGGTCACGACGACTTCGTCGCCGGCCTCGATCAGGCGCTTGAACTCGAAGGCGACGATCAGCTCGGCGTTCGGCCAGCAGCGCTCGAAGTACCTCGCGCGGTCGATTCCGACGTCGGCAGGACTGTAGAACGTGAAATCCTCGGTCAGGAGGTCCTCGGCGACGCCCCGATCACCGGACGCAAATGCGCCGTATATGTCCCGTGCAAGCTGTAAGCGGTCTTGCGGAGGCACATGCCCCTCCTTGTCTGGTGGGTTCGTGGCGGTCGACCGCGCAAACTAGTGCACTGGTTTCGTGGTTTGCTTCGCCGGTGCGAATCGCGACCTGGAACGTCAACTCGGTCAAGCAGCGCCTCCCGCGGCTGCTGCCTTGGTTGGATGAGCGGCAGCCGGACGTGGTCTGCCTGCAGGAGACCAAGCTCGCCGACGACGCGTTCGCCGAGCTGTTCGGCGACGAGCTCGCCGACCGGGGCTATGTCGTCGCTGCTCACGGTGAGGCGACCTGGAACGGCGTGGCGATCCTCTCCCGGGTGGGGCTGGACGACGTCGTGGCGGGACTTGCCGGCGCGCCGGGCTTCCCGCATCCAGAGGCGCGCGCGGTATCGGCAACGTGTGGCGGGATTCGGGTGGTCTCGGTGTACGTGCCGAACGGGCGCGTGCCGGGGTCGGAGCACTACGAGTACAAGCTCGCCTGGCTGGCTTCGCTGCGGGAGGTGGTTGCCGCCCGCCCGGAGCCGACGGTCGTATGTGGCGACATGAACATCGCACCGACGGATGCCGATGTGTTCGATCCGGACGCATACGTCGGCGAGACCCACGTGACACCGCCCGAGCGGGCGGCGCTGGCGGAGCTGCAGGCGCTTGGCCTGCGTGACGTCGTGCGCGATCGCTGGCCGAACGAGCGCGTGTTCACCTATTGGGACTACCGGGCGGGAATGTTCCATCAGGACCTCGGGATGCGGATCGATCTGGTGCTGGCGAGCGACACCGTCGCGGACCGTGTGCAGGCAGCATGGGTGGACCGGCATGCCCGCAAGGGCACTGGGCCGAGCGATCACGCGCCGGTGATCGTCGACCTGGACGAAGCACCTGACGGGGACATCGGGCCGGTCGTGCCGCCGCCCTCCGCTCCCGCGGCCAAGCGCGGCTCACGAAAGCTGCCGCAGTCACCGTAAGCGCGGCAAGTAACGCAGCGGATAGGGTCGCCCCCATGAACGAGCGCGTGCTGGTACTCGGTGCGGGATTCGGCGGTCTGGAGCTCTCCACCATGCTCTCGGAGGCGGGCGTCGAGGTGACGCTGATCGATCGCAGCGACGCGTTCGTCTTTGGTTATTCGAAGCTCGACGTGATGTTCGGCCGCACGTCGCGCGAAGAGGTCCGGCTGCCCTACGACGAGATCGCCAAGCCGGGGCTGCGGATGCTGCGCGAGACCGTCACGGCGATCGATCCAGATGCGCGGCGCGTGACCACGGACGCCGGCGTCCACGAGGCCGATCATCTGGTGATCGCGCTCGGTGCCGACTATGACTTCTCCGCAACGCCCGGGTTGGCTGAGCACGGAGAGGAGTTCTACTCCGTCGCGGGCGCCGAGCGACTGGCCGGGATCATCGGGTCGTTCTCGCAGGGGCACGCGATCGTGGGCGTCTGCGGCGCCCCGTTCAAATGCCCGCCCGCCCCGAGCGAGTGTGCGCTGCTGCTGCATGACTCGCTCACCAAGCGCGGGGTGCGCGACGCGTGCGACATCTCGTTCGTGATCCCATTGCCGCGCCCGGTGCCGCCGTCCCCGGAGGCGTCCGACGCGCTCGAGAACGCGTTCGCGGAGCGCGACATCAGACTCATCACCGGCCGGCGTATCGCCTCCCTCGAGCCCGGTGTCGTGCGGCTCGACGACGGTTCCCGGATGCAGTTCGACCTCTTCCTCGGCGTACCGCGGCACCGAGCGCCCGACGTGGTGATCGACAGCGGGATGGCCGAGGACGGCTACATACCCGTCGACAGCGCGACGCTGAAGACCCGGTTCCCCGGCGTCTACGCGGTCGGCGACGTCACGACGGCCGGCGTCCCCAAGGCCGGCGTGTTCGCGGAGGGCGCGGCCCGTGTGGTGGCGCAGCAGCTGATCGCCGACCTTCGGGGCGGGGAGCAGCCCGGCCGCTACCTGGGGCAGGGCTCGTGTTACCTCGAGTTCGGCGACGGACGCGTCGCGCGCGTGGACATCGACTTCCTCTCTGGGCCAGAGAAGAAGGGGACCTTCAAGGCGCCGTCAACGGAGCTGGCCAAGGAGAAGGAGCTCTTCGGCTCAAGCCGTCGCGCACGCTGGTTCGCCGCTCCCGGGACGGATTAGGCTTGCGCTGACGAAATTCAAGGGGGCGATGAATGAACGCGAACGAGCCTGTCGGCACCGTCCGGGCGCTGTGGCGATTTCCCGTCAAGTCGATGCTGGGCGAGGAGCTCGACGCGGCCGACTTGGCCCAGGGCGGAATCGTCGGCGACCGCGCTTACGCGGTCCGAGACGCGGAGACCGGCAAGGTCGCGAGCGCGAAGCACCCGAAGCTGTGGCCCGACCTGCTCGGGTGCCGGGCCGCCTTCGTCGAACCGCCGCGCCAGGACGACGAGCTTCCACCGGCACGGATCGAGCTCGCCGACGGCACCTCTGTGCTGAGCGACGCGCCGGATGTCGACGCCGTCCTGTCGCGCTTCTTCGGCCGCAACGTAGAGCTGGCAGGCGCCGCGCAGAACGGCTACACGATCGACCAGTACCACCCTGACGAGGAGGACTACGATCCCGAGGGCCACCGCGACGAGGTCGTCGAATCGCAGCTCGGTGCGGCGTTCTTCAACCAGCGTGGACTTCCCTCCGCGGTTCCCGAAGGCTCGTTCTTCGACCTCTTTCCTCTCAGCGTGCTCACGACGTCGACCCTGGACCGGCTGGGAGAACTCGAACCACAAAGCCGCTTCGACGCCCGGCGATTCCGTATGAACGTGATCGTTGATACCCCGGCGCAAGGGTTCGTCGAGAACGAGTGGCTCGGTCGCACACTTGCGATCGGCGACGACGTTCGGCTCGGCATCGCCCTGCCAGATCCGCGTTGCGTCATGCCGAGCCTCGCGCAGGAGGACCTTCCGAGAGACCCCCAGATCCTCAAGGCTCTTGCCAAGCACAACAGGATCGACGTTGCCGGTGCGCTCTTCCCCTGCGCCGGCGTCTACGCCGTCGCGGAGGCGACCGGCACGATCCGCAAGGCTCACCCTGTGAGCCTGGTCTGAGCTCTCCGAACTAATCGGGGCGACTGGATGACAAAATCCGCGACCCGGCTGTTGATGCCGATCTAGTGGCCTCTGCTACACGTTTGCGACCCGTGGGTAGCCGTTGCCTTCGCCCGCGTCGCTCCCGGTATTACCTACTTCTTCCCGACGACTTCGCGACCTCGAACGAGAAGGTCTCGATGATCAAGGGCGGCCCCAACTTGCCTCCGGTGACGATCGGCCGTCGCGCGCGCTCGCGGGCTGCTGGTCGCCGGCGCTCGTCGGGCACTATCCGAAACGACGACCTCGGCTACGCGCGGCCAAAGGGAGGAACACCGGTCAGGGTCGCCCTAGTTCCTGCGTTCAAGAAATGCACTGCTCCCGATCGCGTGCATGGCCCACCTCTCGATTATCAATCTTGTAGTCAGCAGCCCACCTCTCGACGTATCTAACGGTTGGCACCCCTGACGCCAACGGGAAAGCTGCGTCATCGACCGGCTATGTGCGCTATATGGTCCGACCCGGCAACCCCTCCACACCGGCAGACGAAGCGGACGTGGAGATCACGGTGTCGGTGACCGACGTGCACAACCGCTCTGGCCTATCGGACTACCAAGGCGAACTGCGGGCGATCTCGTCGCTACGAATCACTGACCGTGGCGGTGGAGTTCTCCAGACCGTGACTGACCAGCAGTTCTCTTGGACTGTGCCGTGCACCAGCACCCCGACCACGACGGTTGGCAGCGCCTGCACCGTCACCACGTCAGCCGACGCAATCGTGCCCGGATCGGTCTCGGAGGGACTTAGGACGATCTGGCAGATGGGTCAGGTCCAGGTTCAGGACGGGGGTGAGGACGGCGTGGCCTCGACCGTTAACGACAACACGCTCTTTATGAAGCAAGGCATCTTCGTCCCATAGCTGAGACACTCCGGGCGGCGCAGCCTCCCGAACCGGCTTCGGCCGACTCGGTAGTTGCGCCGTTTCCGTCCTCATCGTAAGGCCCGCCGTTCCCTCGCCGCGCGCCGCTCGCGCTCGTCCGCGTACAGCTCGGGGTGCAGCTCCTCGAAGGACCGCGTTTCGCCCTCGGCCTTCTTGCGCGCCTCGGTGTCTTTGTCCATTTCGCGCAACACCTTGATAGAGGCGACCTGAGCGGTTGGAGGGCCGTTGCGGGCCAGGTTCTCGAGGATTCGCCTCGCCTCGGCTTCGTCAATCGGTTTGTCAGTCATTCGGGACTCCGGTTTGTCGCTGAGATTTTCTGGAACTTTCTTTTGTGCTGACCTGCTTGGCGGTGGTCAGGGGGTGCGGTCGGTGTCAACTCCCTCCCTCCGCCCTTGGTCCCTCGCCCTCGGGGGCGAGAAGCCGATCTATCGTCTCCTCGATCGAAGGGTCCGGCTGCGGCTCGCGCTGCCGGTGCCACCGCTGCGCGACTTCGGACGCCTGGACCCAGACGCGGAACCACGGAGACAACCGGGGTCCACCGCGCTTCGACGCAACCATCGGCTCGGCGTTGAACTGCTCGAGCGCATGGCGAGCGGTCGTAACTGCACTTTGAAACTCAGTCTCTACGTCATTCATGTGTCCCACTTTTCGGTTTGTGTTGTGTGCGCGCGGCTTGCTGGCTGGCGCTACTACGACGGGCCAGATCGCCAGCTCGACCCTCCACCTGCCCGTTTAATTTGTGCACGCGTCGTTCTGCGGCGGTACGCGCGCCCACAGGGGTCAGGGCTCCACCCTCCCCATCGGGAGGGCGCCGGTTGTTATACGGAAGCTGGCGTCGTCCGCGCGGGGGCGGAGGCGACCGCTTGGCTTCGCTGGTAAAGCAGTACGGCGGCTATGAAGAAAGCGAGTCCCGTCGGACCGAACGGCGGAGGATGCGCGCCGACGAGGACTCCCGCGAGGCCGAGCAAAACCGCAACCGATATAGGCGCGCCTGCGTGGCGATGGAGGGCAACACCGGCTGCGATCATCCCGACCAAGAGCCCCAAGCCGCCGATGCTGCCGAATACACCGAGGTTCGCTGCGATCGGATGCTCCGCGAAATCCTGAACCAACGGTGCCCGCTCGGCTAATGGAAGGCTGTTCGCCTCGTTCACGAGAATGCCGACGCCGATTCCCTGCAACAGCTCGAAGGCTCCATAGAAGACGACGAACACGGCGAGCCCGATTCGGCTCACTTGCGCGGCGGTCCCTTCGACACCCCGCAGGAGCAAGTAGACCGCAGCGGCGAACAGTGGGATGAACAGCAGCATCCCCACGTGGACAACCATCCACCTGGTCACCTTGTCTTGCAGGTCCTGGTAAATCTGGTCGCCCTCGCCGCCAGGATGAAAGAGGAGCAAGACTGCCCAGGCAAGCGGCACACCGATCACAAACATCAGCTCTTGCCGGCTGAGGGCTCGACGCTGCATCGTTCCCGACCCTAACGGCCGAGGTTGGTTGGGTCCAGGGGCGAACATCGCGCCGCATCCAAACCACCGCGAGGCGCTGCGGGATACTCCGCGGGCGATGTCGCAGGAGAACGTGGAGATCGCGCGGCGCTTCTTCGACGCTGGGCAGCGGTCGCTGGAGGCCTACTGGGAAAACCCGAGATCTGGCGCTGCCGCGCTGGAGGCGGGAGATCTCGACCCGGAGACCGAGGCGGTGCTCGCGTTCTTCCACCACGATGTTGAGTACGGGGGTCTCCCCTCGCCCTTGGAGGGTGGCGTCGCCCACGGTCATATGGGCTGGTTGCAGGCGTGGGATGCGTATCTGGACGCAAGTGAGGACACCAGAATGACCCTCAACGAGCTGGTGGATCTCGGAGGTGATCAGGTGCTCGCGGTGGCTGAACTGACCGTCAGGTGGAAGGGCAGCGGGATGACGCTGGTCGAACCCCGGTTCGGGGTGGTCGCGCTTCGAGACGGATTGATCGTGCGTTTGACCGTCTACCGCGACCGTGCCGAAGCCCTCGAAGCCGTGGGGCTGTCGGAGCAAGACGCTCACGCCGACTCCTGACCCTGCGGGATACTGCGCGGCGATGTCGCAGGAGAACGTTGACCTGGTGCGCTCGATCTATGCGGATTGGGAGCGCGGAAACTTCGGCGAGACTCATTGGATGGACCCCGACATCGAGTGTCAATTCATCGGCGATACCCCGTCCAGCGGAACCTCGAAGGGGTTGGATGGAATTGCGGCCGCTTGGCGGGAGTGGCTCAGCGCATGGCGGGAATTCCAGGTGGAAGCCGACGAGTATCGGGAACTCGACAAGGATCGTGTCCTCGTGCTGTGTCGCTTCGCTGGACGGGGTAAGACGAGTGGACTCGAGATCGGCCAGATGTGGACCAAGGGAGCGAGCCTCTTCCATATCCGAACCGGCAAGGTGACGGAGCTCTCCCTGTACACGGACCACGAGCGTGCGCTCGCCGATCTCGGTTTCTCGGAGTAGGCGATGTCGCAGGAGAACGTGGAGATGGTGCGCACGGTCCTTGACCGATCTTTGTCAAACGGTGATTTCGATGCTGCATTGCGGCTCATCGACGCCGAAGGTGTGATGGATTGGACAGACTCGCGTGCGCCCTACAGCGGCATCTATAGAGGCCATGCGGAGATTCGCAAGGCCTGGGAGGATGGACCGACGCGTGGGACGAATGGAACTCCGCAGATCGAGGAGGCGATCTTGGTCGATCCTGACACCGTGGTCGTCGTGACCCTTATTCACGCTCGGGGAAGAGGCAGCGGGGTCGCCGTGATAGCCCACGGCGCAAGCGTCTGGATGTTGCGAGCAGGCAAGGTCGTCCAAGCGAGGCTCCATCAGAGCAACGGTGACGCCCTCGAAGCCGTGGGGCTCTCGGAGTAGGCGATGTCGCAGGAGAACGTGGAGATCATGCGGCAGGGGGACGATGCCTTCAACCGGCGAGACCGCGAGGCCTTCCTTGCAGGCTTCGATCCCGATGCCGAGTGGCATGTCACCGGCCTTGTCGTGGATCAGAAGAGCGTCTACCGGGGGCTCGAAGAGATTTGGAGATTACGTCACGGTGCTCGACGAGCAGCTCGAGGAGCTGCAAGCCGATTTCCAAGAGTTCTTCGATGCGGGGGACAAAGTCGTGACCGTTGGCCGGTTTCACGGACGAGGCAGGACAAGTAACGCGCCGGTCGAGCTTCGATTTGCGATCGTGGTCACGTTCCGCGAAGGCAGGATTGTGCGTCTGGACAACTACGCAGAGAAGGCCGAGGCCCTCGAAGCCGCTGGGCCTGTCGGAGCAAGACGCTCACGCCGACTCCTGAGCCTGCGGGATACTGCGCGGGCGATGTCGCAGGAGAACGTGGAGATCGTTCGGCGCGCTGTCGAGGCCTTAACGCCGGCGACGTGGGACGCGATGTCGACGAACTCCGACCCCGAGATCGTTTGGGACCCCGGTTGCAGATGCAGTTCGGCGGGGAGCCAGCCGTGTACCGGGGGCACGCGAGGCGTCCGCGCAGTGGCATCCGAGAGACTTGGAGAAGCCTTCTCTGAGATCCAGGCAGAGCTGACAGAGATTCGTCGACGCTTGGCGACCGAGTCGTCGTCGATCGGTCACCTCGCGGGGACGCGGCAGCGAGAGCGGCGCCATAACCGAATTGGCAATCGCCTGGATCGTGGACGATTCAAGAGTGGCAAGGTGACTCAGGTCCGGAGTATCTCGACCACGAGGAAGCCCTCGAAGCCGTGGGCCTCTCGGAGTAGGCGATGTCGCAGGAGAACGTGGAGCTGGTTCGCCGCGGAGTTCAAGGCGTGGAACGCGGGGACTTCGACGTAGTTCGTCGTCCGGGACCTCGTCGTCGACCTTCCGACTGCTCGACCTTGAGCCGGGGTGTACTATCGTGGGCGCGACGCGGTTGTCACAGCTTCTCGTCACTACTGGCGAGCACGTGGCACGACTGACCGCCTCGATGCAGACGGAGTTCATCGATGCGACGATCGAGTCGTTGTCGATTCCTGGTCGGGAACGAGGCCGTGGAGGGGCAGCGGCGCTCCGTTCGACCGGCGATGGGCGCAGGTATGGACCTTTAGCGCGAGGCCGAATTATCCGTCTGGCGAGCTCTTTCGAGACGCGGCGCCGCGCCCTTCGAAGCCGTGGGGCTGTCGGAGCAAGACGCTCACGCCGACTCCTGAGCCTGCGAGATACTGCGCGGGCGATGTCGCAGGAGAACGTGGAGCTGGTGGTCGGGTCTTCGACGCCGCTCGCCCGACGCGACGTTTCGCGTCTGCGTCGACGCTCAGTCGATCCGGAGGTGCCGGTGGCACTCGTTCTTCGCAGAGGTGGCATTCGGCCAGGGAGGCGGGTATCACGGTCATGACGGCATCCGGCAGTACGTGAGCGACCTCAACGATGCATGGGAGATCGTGCGTGCCGACGTGGAGACGGGCTCGGGGTGGGCGACATCGCATTGCTCGTCGGTCGTAGTGCACTTCCGCGGCAAGGCGAGCGGGGTCGAGACCGCGTCGCCGGTGGGTTGGATGTTCAAGTTCCGCGACGGAAGAGTGCTTCGCTTCCGGGCCTTCCGAGACCCAGAACACGTCCTCGAAATCGCTGGCCTCTCGGAGTAGGCGATGACGCAGGAGAACGTGGAAATCGTGCGGTCGATATTCGGGGCGTGGGAACGAGGGCGATTTCGCCGCGCGGTGGAAGCGACCTCGATCCGCACGTCGTTTTCGTTTCTCGACCAGAGTTTGCCAGCGTTCGGCGCGTACCTCGGTCGCGAGAAGCGTGGCGGATTTCATGCGCGACTTCCTTAGCGCTTGGCGAATGGACCACTTCGAGGTAGAACGCCTCCGCGATGCCGGCGACACCGTCATCGCTGATGTCGTGCAACGCGGGACAGGCAAAGCGAGCGGAGCGGAGTCTCAACATCCGACTTCTTCATGCTCTTCACATTCCGTGGCAGCAAGATGGTCCGGTATGAAGCCGTGAACGGACCGAGCTGAAGCCCTCGAAGCCGCTGGCCTCTCGGAGTAGGCGATGTCGCAGGAGAACGTGGAGATCGTCAAGGCCGTATTCGACGCGTACAACCGCGAGGACTGGGATGCCTTGTTCAAAGACATGGCTCCGGGCTTCGAGGTGGACTTTCGCGGTCAGTCGGTCCTTTGGCCGGCGTCTTCGGACTTGATCAGGTTCGGCGAGTCACGGCGGAATTCCGCGAGGCCTGGGAATCCGCTCGGATGGAGCCCCACGAGTTCATCGAAGCCGGTGATCTCGTAGTAGTGCCCGGGACCCAGCACTTGAAGGGGCGTGGCGGGATCGAGGTGGTTGTTCGTGGCGCCTTTGTGTGGACGATCCGCAACGGAGCAATCGAGCGGGTCACGATGTACCAGGAGCGGCAGGATGCGCTCGAAGACCTGGGCCTGTCGGAGCAAGACGCTCACGCCGACTCCTGAGCCTTCCCGCCGCCGCCCAATCGCCTCGCGCCGGCATCGTCGCGGAGGGAACTTCACTTTCATGCTTCAACTTTGACATCGGCCCTGGTCGTCGTCTTCCTTCGTCTCTTCCTCTGCTTCTCCCTCTCGCGCTCCCAGCGCGTCGAGATACGCGGGACGAGTCCGCGCTTGTCGGCGCAGCGCTTGCAGATGATCTCCCGCGGTCGGTTGCGGTAGACGCACTCGCCGCCTTCCTTCAACCGAGCTCCGCACTCGTTGCATGAGCAGGTGCGACTGACGATCGTGAGGTAGTGCCGGCCCGCCATCGTGTCGCGGTGAACGTGGCGGCTGATCTTGATCGCGGCCTTGGCCTTCCGTTTCTTCTCTCTGCTCCTGAAGCTCATACGCTGCTCCTTGGTTGGGTGTGCAGGGACGCCTAACTGCCCTTTGTGGGATGAAGGACTGCCTGTTCGATTTGCCGCTGAGCAGGTGGACTAGCTCTGCTCGGTCTCCGCACCCATACGAGACGGGTATCGCGCCTTCGCGTGCTGCGAGCTGGCTGACCGAATCCGTCTCGCGGGGCCTCATCGTCCAACTGCCTTCGTTGACACCCCTGCTGGTCCAGGGCACCTCGGGCCATGTGCGGCGTCCCGGGCTACCGGGCGTGCGCGGGCTATGCGATGGCGCCTCCCGTGTGGCAGGCGGCGGCGAGCTGTGTGGCAGCCGTGTGGCACGGATTTGAGAGGAAGGGCGAGTAACCCCCTGCAAGTCGGGTGCATCGGCCTGCACCCCTCTGCACGACGCCGAGAGGGGGCTTAGCAGGGAGGAAACTTGCACAGTCACCCCTCTGCACCCCCTCCGGCGCCGATCGGGGCGACTGGATTCGAACCAGCGACCGCTCGGCCCCCAGCCGAGTGCGCTACCAGACTGCGCTACGCCCCGTGGCCCTCAGGATAGCCCGCGCCGCCCGGCGCGGGAGCTTGATCGGAGAGCGGGCGACGGGAATCGAACCCGCCCTCGGAGCTTGGAAGGCTCCTGTGCCACCACAACACTTCGCCCGCCTGAAGCGAGACCGATTATAGGCTCGGGTCCACTGGCCACTCAGTGCCGCGGTATCGCGAACGCTAGCGCCGGACAACGGTTGCGCAAGGCGCCCCCGCAGGGGAGGGGGTCGGCGAGGAAATCCGCCGCAGGGCGCCGAGCGACCCCCTCCCCGGAGGGGGCGCCGTCGGGCTCTCGAGGCGGGGCGCCAGCGACTGCTCAGCGACAGATGCGCTGCTTGCGCACGTGCTTGTGAATGCGCACCGCGCGGTACCGCTTCCCGGCCCGGGTGCGGCGGGTGACCACGTGCCGATGGCGGCGCACGATGCGCTTGATGGTGCACGTGGGTGTGCGCGGCGCCGGCGTGACCTCCGGAGGGGCAGGCGGAACAGCCGACGGTGGGTCCGGGGCCCGCAGCGTCAGGCCGGTGGTCGCCACCGCGGAGGCGAGGTGGCCGTAGTAGCGCCCGAGCGGCTGGAGCGGGTCGCCCTGGAAACCGTTTGCAGCCGTCGCCTGCGCCTGCGCGTCCGCGCGGATCTTCTGAATCACGTCGGCCGGCGCCAGTCCGGTGCAGGGACCGCCGGCGCCGCCCTCGCCGAGGCAGAGCGCGACCAGGCCCGCCGCGTGCGGGGACGCCATGCTCGTGCCTGACAGCGTCGCGTAGCCGCCCCCCGGCCATGTGGACCGGATGCAGATACCCGGCGCCGCGATGGCATGCCCGTCGTCATCGGCCTCGCGCGAGAAGTTGGAGAAGGAGGCACGCTTGTCGTCGACCTCAGCGGGCCGGCAGCCCGGAGCGCCTCCGGTTCCGCCGGGCGCCCCGTCACTGTCGGCGACCGCGGTGACCGTCAGGACCTCGGGGAACCAGGCCGGGACGTCAGGGGGCGGTGCGCCCCAGTCCCAGCCGTTGTTGCCGGCGGCGGCCGTGTAGACGACGCCGGCGTCCGTCGAGTTGCAGATCGCCTGGTGCATCGGGTCGCCGGCGCAGTTGCTGTAGTCGTCGGCCAGCCCGCCGAGGCTCATGTTGGCGACCTTGATTCCGAGCGACGCAGCATTGGCCGTCACCCAGTCGACGCCACAGATGATGTTGGACCACAGGCCAGTGCCGCTGCCGTTGAGCACCTTCACCGCGTAGAGCGCCGTGCCGGGTGCGACTCCCACCACGCCTGCACCCTGGTTGCGCGCGCCGATCGTGCCGGCCACATGTGTCCCGTGGCCGTTGTCGTCATCGGCGGGGCCGGATGCGATGCAGTTCTTGCCGTCGTGAACGGTGAGGTCCGGATGATCGAGGTCGATCCCGGTGTCGAGCACCGCCACACCAATCGAGCTGGCCTGGTGCGCCTCGCGGCCGTTGGCCGCCTCGATGCGAGCCACTCCGGTCGGCACCGTCTCGCCCGCGACGAGCGGTGCGAGCGCGAGCGCCCGGACCTCCAGGTCGGGTGACACCATCGCCACCTCGGGGTCCTGGCGCAGTGCACGCACGTCCGCGGTTGACAGCTCGGCGGCGAAGCCCTTCAACGCCCGCCGGTACTCGTGCCGGGCGTCGAAGCCGAGGTCGCGCTCGCGCTCACGCGTCTCGGCGGTCACCTCACCGCTCGAGACGGCGTCTGAGCCGGTCGCGTCATAGGAGACGATGTAGCGCCCTGGGTCGTCGACCGTGGCAGGCTTGCCGGCAGCGGCTGCCGGAGCAGCGGCCCCGAGCGTCAGGCCCGCGCAGAGCGCAAGCGCCAGGCACGGTCGAAGGATGGCTGAGCGAGGGATCGGCATCGGACAGACCTGCCGGCCGAAGCGCCCCACGGGCGCTTCCCGGCACTAGATCTGTCGGCACGAACACGCGTGGCGCCTGACCCCTGCCAGGCCCGGTGGCCGATCGTCCAGCAGCCGGCGGCGCGCTATTCCGGCGCGTTGACGAACGGCAGCAGGCGCTCGAGACCCGAGGCCTCCAGGGCGCTTCGTACCGCGGGCGCCGGGGACCGGAGGATCAGCAGCTCGAAACCGCCCTGGCGGGACGCCGCCTCGGTGCGGAGCAGCAGCGCCAGACCGGTGGAGTCGATGAAGGTCACGTCACGCATGTCGATGACCAGGCAGGGCAGCGGCTCGTCCACCGCGGCCCGGACCAGGCGCTCGAACCGGAGCACGCAGGACGCGTCGAATTCGCCGGTGAGGAGCAGGGTCGTCCGGCCGTCCGCGCGCTGGACGTCCATCTCGCACGCGCGCACCGACGCTTCCGCGGCAATACGTCGCGCCCGCCTGTCAGCCGTGCTTTCCGTCCTATCCATGTCGCCACGCGGCAACTATCCGCCCTCCGCCCAGGAATGAGGGAAAGCCCGATGATATCCGGGTGGGGCAAATCGACCATGGGGTGAGCGCTTACCGCACTAGACTCTGCCCATAACAGCCCATCGCTCCGCACCAGCGGAAGTTCGCAAGATCGTGACGGTCGTGTTTTGTGACCTGGCCGACTCCACCAACCTCGGGGAACAACTCGACCCCGAGTCGCTGCGCCGTGTGATCTCCCGCTACTACGAGGAGATGACCCGGACCGTGGAGCGGCATGGAGGAACGACCGTGAAGTTCATCGGAGATGCGGTGATGGCGGTCTTCGGAATGCCGGTCGTCCACGAGAACGATGCCCTGAGGGCGGTGCGAACTGCGGCCGAGATGAGCCCCGCGCTCGACCGGTTGAACCGTGAGCTGGAGGAGCGGTGGGGCGTGCGCCTCGACATCCGCACGGGCGTCAACACCGGAGAGGTGGTCGTGTGCGAGCCAGGCTCAGCCGAATCCGCCGTCGTCGGCGAGGTGGTCGGGGACGCGGTCAACGTCGCTGCCCGCCTCGAGCAGGCGGCGACCGCCGGCGAGGTGCTGATCGGGGCCGACACCTATCGGCTGGTCCGGGACACGGTCGACGCCGAGGCGATCGAGCCGCTCGAGGTGAAGGGCAAGGCGCGGCCCGTGCGGGCCTACCGCCTCCTCGACGTCGTCGGCGGCGGGGCCGACGGAGCGCGGCCGCTCGACTCGCCGATCGTCGGTCGCAAACGTGAGCTGGGGCAGTTGACCGAGGCCTTCGAACGGGTGGTGACCGGCGAGCGATGCGAGCTCGTGACCGTGCTCGGCCCGGCAGGCATTGGCAAGTCGCGTTTGGTGCACGAGCTGACCGAGCGGATCGGCGACCGGGCCACGACCCTCAAGGGGCGCTGCCTTCCCTACGGCGAGGGGATCACGTTCTGGCCCATCGCCGAGATCGCAAGAGAGGTCACGGGGATCGGTGAGGGCAAACAGCCCGAGGAGGTGGCGGCAAACGTCGCGGCCCTCCTCCCCGGTGACGAGAGCGCTGCCGACGTGGTGCGCGCCGTCGCGGACGCAATCGGGGTGGCGGACACCGCGGCCGACACCGCGGAGATCGCGTGGGCGGTCCGCCGCCTGTTCGAGGCGCTGGCCCGCAAGCGCCCGGTGATCGTCGTGTTCGACGACATCCATTGGGGGGAGGCCACCTTCCTCGACCTGATCGAGGATCTCGTCGTGAAGAGTCACGACGTCCCGATGCTCGTCGTATGCATGGCCCGCGGGGAGCTGCTGGAGGTGCATCCGGGCTGGGGAGCCGAGATCGAGGACGCCGGCACGCTCGCGCTCGATCCGCTTGCGAGCGCCGACAGTGAACGGCTGATCGGCAGCTTCCTCGGTGTCGCAGAGCTCGGTGAGGATGCGCAGCGGATCGCGTCCACCGCCGAGGGGAATCCGCTCTTCCTCCAGGAGATCCTGCGCATGCTGGTCGACGACGGGCTTCTGCAGCGCAGGAGCGGAAAGTGGCGCGCTGCCGGAGAGCTCTCGGATGTCGCCATCCCCCCCACGATCCGTGCGCTGCTGGCGGCCCGCCTCGATCGGCTCAGTCACGAGCAGCGGCTCGTGCTGGAGCGAGCCGCGATCGTCGGACTCGAGTTCTGGCCGGGCGCGGTGGCCGAGCTGTTACCCGCCGAGATCAGGAGCGAGATGGATTCGCACCTCGAGGCGCTCGCCGGCAAGGAGCTGGTCAAGCCTGGCGGGACGAGCTTCGCGGGGGAGGATGCGCTGCGCTTCGCCCACCTGCTGATCCGCGACGCTGCATACGAGCAGATGCTGAAGGAGACGCGCGCCGAGCTTCACGAACGCTTTGTCGCCTGGCTGGAGAGGCGGGCGGACGCGCGCGCCGTCGAGTACGAGGAGATCATCGGCTACCACCTCGAGCAGGCATATCGGTACCGCGAGGAGCTCGGACCGGTCGGTGACCGGGACGTAACCCTCGCACGGCAGGCGGCGAGGAGGCTTGCCGGCGCCGGCCGGCGGGCGCTGGCACGCGGAGACATGCCTGCTGCGGTCAACCTGCTCGAGCGCGCGGTCTCGCTTCTGCCGAGCGGCGACCCGGAGCACCCGGATCTGCTGCTGAAGCTCGGCATCGCGCTGGCCGAGAGCGGCGAGCTGGGCCGCGCGGACGCGCTCCTCAGCGAGCGAATCCGGGAAGGGCGCCGGGGCCTGCCCTTCCTGAGCTACCGCGACGGCGCCGGCAAGCAGCAGATCTTCGACCTCGACGCGACGGTGTCCCGCGTCCGGATCGGGCGCAAACCGTCGAACGACATTGCGCTCGCATGGGACGCAGAGGTCTCGCGCACCCACGCGACCATGGTCAAGGTCGACGATCGATGGGTCCTGATCGACGACGAGCGTTCGCGCAACGGGTCGTACGTCAACGGCCAGCGCGTGAGCGACCGTCACCTGCTCGAGGACGGGGACATCCTCCGGTTCGGCGAGACGCTGATCCTCTACCGATCCCCGGTCGCCAGCGACATCCTGGCGAGGGGCCACATGGATCCCAGGTCGACAACCGCCACGGCATCGGCTGTTCCGGCCGCCGTGTTCCTCTCCGAGACGCAAAGGCGCGTGCTGCTCGCGCTGTGCGGACTGCTCGAGGAGGGTGCCGCCACCTCGGGCGACGCGGCCGACGAGGAGATCGCGAAGCAGCTCTCCTTGGACGTACAGGCCGTGCGGGAGAACCTCTGGGCCCTGTCCCACGTGTTCGACACGGAGGAGCTGCCCGGCGACGAGGGTGTCGCCCTGCTCGTGGAGCGCGCGCGCCACAGCGGCGTGATCGCCAAGGCACCATCCGAAGGGCACGTGCGCAAGACATGACGACGAACCTGGCCATCGGCTCCGAGTTCGCCGGTCACCGGATCGAAGCGCTTGCGGGCCGCGGAGGCATGGGAGTGATCTTCCGTGCCACCCACCTGGGCCTGGGCCGCACCGTGGCCCTGAAGCTGGTTGCCGAGGAGTTCGCGCAGGACGCCACCCGCCGCGAGCGCTTCACGCGCGAGTCGCGGATCGCAGCGTCGATCGACCACCCCAACGTGATCCCGCTCTACGAAGCCGGCGAGGAGGACGACGTCTTGTTCATCAGCATGCGCTGGGTCGACGGGACAGACTTGCGCGCGGTGATCGATGGTGGCGGACCGCTCGAGCCCGCCCGCGCGAATCGCCTTGTCGTGCAAATCGCAAGCGCGCTCGACGCGGCGCACGCATGCGACCTCATCCATCGGGACGTGAAGCCGGCGAACGTCCTGATCACAGATGACGACCATGTCTACCTGACCGACTTCGGGCTCAGCAAGCACGTCACGACGACGGACGACATCACGAGCGCAGGGCAGTGGGTCGGCACGGTGGACTACATCGCGCCCGAGCAGATCCAGGGCTTGCCGGTCACGCCCCAGACCGATGTCTACGCGCTCGGATGCCTGATGTATGAGCTGCTCTCGGGGCGGGTCCCCTATGTAAGAGAGACGCATCTGGCGAAGCTGTGGGCGCACGTCAATGCAGCCCCTCCCTCCCTGTTGCCGGTCCGGTCCGACCTTCCGCTCGCGTTCGACAGGATCGTTCGCCGTGCGATGGCCAAGAGCCCGGCGGAACGCTACGCCTCGGCCGGCGAGCTGGCCGAGGCCGTGCTCGCCGCCGAGAGTGGGTCGCCCGGCCCGAGGCGAGACGCCCCCACCGACTCGGAGGACGGCGCGCTCCCGCTGCCGGCGGTCCTGCGGGTGGCGGAGCACTCGGCGCTGGTCGGTCGCGGAACGCACCTGGAGTATCTGCGCGAGCGCTGGGAGGAAGCCCGGGCCGGTCAGCTTCAGCTCGTCCTGCTGGAGGGGGAGCCCGGCATCGGCAAGACGCGCCTCGCTTCGGAGTTCTGCCGGCTCGCACATGAAGAGGGGGGAACCGTCCTTTACGGGCGCTCCGACGAGGATGCGCTGGTTCCCTACCAGTCGTTCGTCGAAGCCCTCGGTCAGTGGGTCGCAGCCTGCCCGCCGGTGCGGCTCGAGGAGCGGGTCGTCGTGAGAGCCGAGCTGTCGCGGCTGCTGCCGCAACTGATCCATCGCATGCCCAACCTTCAGGAGCCGCCGCCGAGAGAGCCTGACACCGAGCGGTTCCTCCTGTTCGAGGCCGTGTCCTCGTTGCTCGCCGAGGAGTCGAACGTGGCCCCCATCGTGCTGGTGCTGGACGACCTGCATTGGGCCGACAAGTCGACGCTCTCGCTGCTCAAGCACCTTGCACGCTCACCTTACGAGTCGCGCCTTCTGATCCTCGCGCCCTACCGGGACGCGCAGCAGTTCCGCACGGGACATCTGACCGACACGCTCGCCTACCTGCATCGTGAGCGGCGCTGCGTGCGACTCCCGCTGGCCGGCCTCGACGAGACAGACGTGGGTGTGCTGATCAGCGCCCAGTCGGGGCATGAGGCGGAGCTCGACTTCGCGCGCGCGATCCACGGCGAGACGGAGGGGAACCCGTTTTTTGTCGAATCGATGATTCGGCACCTCGTCGACTCGGGATCGATCTACGAGAAGGACGGCCGCTGGGCGTCGGATCTGCCCGTCAAGGAGCTCGGTATCCCGGAGGGGCTGAAGGACGTCATCCGCCAGCGGCTGGCAGCGGCTTGCCGGGCCGACGAGCCGCATGCTGTCACTCGCGTCCATCAGCGGCAGGGACTTCAGCCTCGACGTGGTCGAGCGCGTCGGCGACCTCTCGGGGGACGAGCTGCTCGAGGCCGTGGACGAGGCGGTGGCCGCGCAGTTGATCGAAGAGGTTCCGGGTCACGTCGGCCGCTACAGCTTCTCGCACGCGCTGATCCACGAGACCCTCTACGACGACCACACCGCGATTCGCCGCGTTCGCCTCCACGGGCAGATCGGGGAGACGATGGAGGATCTCTCCGGCGATACGGCCGAGCCGCCCCTGCCGGAGCTGGCCCACCATTTCCTGAAGGCGGCGGAGGGCGGGCACGACGTGGAGAAGGCGATCGCCTACGCGGTGCGAGCCGGCGAGGACGCGACCGCGAAGCTCGCCAACAACGAAGCGGCGGGCTACTACCGGCGAGCCCTGGAGACGATTCAAGCCCACCATCCCCGGGACGAGCGGCGGCGATGTGACCTGCTGCTCGAGCTCGGCGACGCGGAGTGGCGGGCGGGCGACTTCGACGAGGCAAAGGAGGCCTTCCGGCAGGCCGCGGAGCTGGCCGAGGCGCTTGGCGAGGCGGAAGACTTCGCGCGCGCGGCACTCGGCTTCGGCGGGCCGTTCGCGGCGTTCGAAGCGGGAACGGTGGACGAAGCCCTGGTAGAGCTGCTGGGACGGGCCCTCGACGGGTTGCCCAGGGACGACAGCCTGCTGCGCGCGCGCGTGACGAGCCGGTTCGCCGAGGCGATGACCTTCTCACCCGGCCGCGAGCGGGGAGCCGAGCTGAGCGACGAGGCGATCGCGATGGCCCGCCGGCTGGGTGACCGGCCGACGCTCGCCTATGTGCTGGAGCGCGCGCACTGGGCGACCTGGGGACCCGACAACCTCGAGCGGCGGTTGGCCGTGGCGACCGAGATCACCGAGCTGGCCGAGGACGCCGGCGACATCGCCGCGCAGATCCAGATCCGGATGTGGCGCCTTGCGCACCTGCTCGAGATGGGCGACATCCATGCCGTGGACGCCGAGCACGAGGCCTGCCGGCGCCTCGCCGACCGGCTGCGCCAGCCCTACAACCTCTGGCAGGTCGCGACCGTCGACGCGACGATCGCCCTGCTGGAGGGAAGGTTCTCGGAGGTCGAGCTGCTCGCGCAGCGCGCGCTCGCGATCGGCCAGGAGGCCGAGAATCGCAACGCGGTGGCGCTGTGCGGCGTACAGATACTTGCGCTTCGCAGGGAGGAGGGCCGCCTGAGCGAGCTCGCAGCCGGCATGGCGGAGTTCGTCGACCAGTATCCCGGCATCCCTGGGTGGCGGACGGGCCTAGCGTGGCTCCACACCGAGCTTGGCAACGAGCCCGAGGCGCGGCGAGAGTTCGAGCGGATGTCGGCTCCGGACTTCACCGGGTTTCCACGCGACATGTTCTGGCTCAAGAGCATGACCCTGCTCGCCGAGGTGTGCGCGTACCTCGGCGACGTCGAGCGTGCGGACGACCTCTACCGGACCCTGCTGCCCTACTCGGAGCGATGCATCATCGACGCTCCCGTGGCGGCATGCTCGGGCTCCGTCGGCCGCCCGCTCGGCTGCCTCGCGTCGACGTTGTCCCGATTCGACGAGGCGGTCACGCACTTCGAGCGCGCCCTCGAGGTGAACGCGCGCATCCGGGCGCGGCCGTGGGTGGCGCACACCCAATACGAGTACGCCCGGATGCTGCTGGCACGCGGGGAGCCGGACGACTGCACGCGCGCGCGCGAGCTGCTGGACGAGGCACTCGCCACCGCGGACGAGCTTGGCATGACGAGCCTCGCCGACCGGGCGCGGCCGGTGAAGCTGCAGGCCGAGGCAGTCGCCGCGGGTTAGGGTCCCTCCGGGGTTCCGACCGGCTCGGGCGCTCCGCCGGTCGCCGCCACCGCGACGGGTGCCGGCCGACGGGTCTTTTTTGACGGAAGCCGGGCGGCGATCCTGCGCCCCCCATAGTGAGCGAGCGCCATCACGGTGTACTGGGGGTTCACCGTGATGCTCGACGGGAAGACGCTCGCGTCGCACAGGTAGACGTTCTCGAGCCCTCGGACGCGGAAGTTCTCGTCGACCACACCCTTGTTTTCGTCCCTGCTGATCGCGTTCCCTCCCTGAGGGTGTGCGGAGTTGAGGAACAGCCCCGCCGGGTCATCGATGTATCCGTCCAGCGCATCATCCAGCTCGCCTGCGTTGGTGATCTCGTGATACCGGAAGGTCGACGGCATCACCCTGGTCGCTCCCGCCTCGAAGAAGATCTTGCCCGTCAGCTTGATCCCGGCGATCAGCTTCTCGAGGTCGGCCCGCTGAGGCGTGAAGCCGAAGTCCCCGCGCAGCCGCTTGTGCCGGGCTTCTCCGTTTCGTTGCGTCCCCACAACGACTCCCGCGCAGGCCATCTCGTCGTATCCACTCATGTTCCGGTAGTGCTCCTCGAACCACCCCGGCATGAACAGCGACTGCGTCGCCGGTGGATTGAACCAAGTCTCGATCACGAGATCCTCTTGTTTGGGTGGTGAGACGTAATGCGAGATCTGCAAGCCGTCGTAGGAGCAGAGCTTCTCGTCGAAGTGCGCCGTCAGCGGGTGTTGCCATGTTGAAGCTCAGGTGCTTCCCCACGAGGGAGCCACCGATGGAGCTGCGCTGGAGCAGCAGGCTGGAGGCGATCGTGCCCGCTGAGACGACGACGCCCTGGCGGGCGTGAACCCGGACGGTGCGGCGATCGTCGCCATCACCCAGCGTGCACAGAACTGCCTCGGCGCGATTCCCCACGGTCTCGATGCGATCCGCGTGGCATTGCGAGAGGATCCTGACCCGATCGGGGAAGTCCTTCTGTGCCCGCGGTAGGACGTTCTGGAGCATCGAGAGCTTCTTGTCGAACTTGCAGCCGATGTTGCAGTAGCCGCAGCCGAGGCAGTTCTCGATGTTCGCGTGGACGACTTTGACATGGTTCGTCGAGACCCATCTCCTTGACGCCCTCGAGGAACATCCGCGCCCCGAGGCTGGACGGCGCCGTGTCCTGCACTGTGATCGGAAGCCACTCGGCAATGTGCTTGAACGAGTCCCAGAGCTCCCCTTCCGATGCCGGCGTCGAGGCAGGACGGGTCGTTCCAGAGCTTCAGGATCGGGCGCGGGATCTCTATGCAGACCGCGTTGTTGACCACGGTGCTGCCCCCCGACGCAACTTCCCTGGAGGACCGCGAAGCGGAAGTCGCGCGAAAGCTGGACGGCGCCGTCCGCGTACAGCCTGGACAGCATCTCGTGCTCGTCCTCGCTGAAGTCGGACGGATCCACGTGCTCGCCCCGTTCGAGGATCAGAACCTCCGTTGCCGGCGTCGGCCAGCTCGTAGGCGAGGATCGCGCCTGCGGCGCCGCTGCCGACGATCACGACGTCCGCCTCGAGCGTGTCGCTACGACCTCTGTCCGGTTCCATCGCGCTCACCTCGGAACGCTTCGAAATGACGCCTTCGAGCACGCCATGCTCGGGCCGGCGCACCGAGAACGGCGTGTAGTCGATCGACTCGAACGTCTTCTCGTCTCCGTAGTAGCCCAAGTACACGAGCTGCGCCGCGGCGCCGATCACGAGCTGCATATTTCCGCCGCCACCAGCGGCCGACCACCCAGCCGCCCTCCGTCATGAACCGCTTCTCGACGAAGCGGCGACGAGCATCGGGTTCCATCGCCGAGAACGGAAGATGGAACGTGAGCAGCGGGTAGACCGCGAGGAACCCTCAGCAGGATCTTTATCTTGCGCTTGCTGGAAGCTCGGAACCGTGCAGGTAATCGTCCACGTTGTGCGCGATGCGCTCCGGCGTCAGCCTTCCTGTGGTCGTCCTTGATCAGCACCTCACTGAGCGCCTCGACCGCCTGGTACTGATTGGGCGACAGAAACTCAGCTTGTGGCGGGCGCGCAGCGCCGCCGTGTACATCAGAGTCAGGGCGATGACGATCACGACGTCGATCCCGAACCATGCCCAAGCGAAAGCCGTGTCACCCAGGCCGAGCGGCGGCTCGATCGTCGTGAGCCAGGTATGACCGGACACGATCATCGTCAGGAGCAAGACGCTGAGCATCGCGTGACCGAGGATCACTAGCACGGTCAGCCAGCCGAACCGGCGCATGTTCACGACGCCGAGCAGGGTGATGGCGAGGAACAGACCGTCCTTCGTGACGGAGTTCGCGACGAACGCGTAATCCGCATCGCCGCCAAGCCGCGGCTCAGGTAGATGCCCCATGGAGACTGACGAAGACGAGGGCAAGGGCGATCAACACCCTCGCAGATGACGCTCCTGAGGCGTGAGATCGGTGTCCATCGGTGTCCCTCCCGCCAGCAGCCGTGGGTCGGGGAATCAGATGTGTGGCTACTGACTATCTATTCAGTGGCGAACCTAACCCCCGCAAAGAGCCAAGTCAACCGCCACAAAATCGATGCGGACTTGACTCCCGCGCTCCCGTTGGAGAGGGTTGGCATGCCAAGACCAGCGTCGGCTGGATCCTTGGGCTGGCAGAGGACCTTTGCTGTCTCTGCACAGGGGGGCGCTCGCGGTGACGCGGGCGCCTCTTATTTCCAGAGCGCCGGCGGCGCTAGACCAAGTCTGCGACCGGCCTCTCGCCCTCGATGCCCGCCTCGGGCGTGACCAGGATCGCGCCCTCGCCCGTCGGGTAGGCCTCCTCGCCGTGGTAGATGACGTCCAACCCGAGCGCTTCCTCGCGCTCCGTCGCGCGCAGAGGCGCCACGAGCTCGATGGCCTTCAGCAACAGGAATGTGGCGACGAAGGCATACACCGGAGCCGCGAGCGCCGCCCATGCCTGATCTGCGAGCTGCGCCGCGTTGCCGTACACCAGGCCGTCCGAGACACCGTTCCAAGAGGCCTGGGCGAAGAAGCCGATGAACAGGATCCCGAAGAACCCCGCGACCCCGTGCGCGGCCAGCACGTCGAGCGTCTCGTCCACCCGCGTCCGTGGCCGCCACACGATCACGGCGTAGGCCGGCAGGGCGACGAGAAAGCCGAGCGCCATCGCCCAACCCGGGCTGACGTACCCGCCCGCGGGGGTGATTCCCACGCAGCCGACGATGATCGCGGTCGCTGCTCCGATCGCAGTCACCTTCCTGCCGCGCATCAGGTCCAGTACGAACCAGGCAACCAGGGTGCATGCCGGGCACAGCAGCGTGTTCGTGAAAGCGAGCACGCTGGCATCTCCGGTGGAGAAGCCGCTGCCGCCGTTGAAGCCGAACCAGCCGAACCAGAGGAGACCGGCCCCTAGAAGCACGTAGGCCGCGTTGTGCGGCAGCAGGGCCTGCCGCCCGTAGTCCTTTCGTGCACCGACGACGAGCGCGGCCGCCAGCGCCGAGAAGCCGGAGCCCATCTCGACCGGCACGCCGCCGGCGAAGTCGAGCGTCCCGCCCTCGAACAGCCAGCCGCCGCCGAAGGCCCAGTGCGCCATCACGGAATAGACGAGCACCGACCACAGTGCGGCAAAGGCCAGGAAGGCTCCGAACCGCATTCGCTCCACGACAGCCCCCGACACCAGGGCGGTCGTGATGATGCAGAAGGTGGCCTGGAACGCGAAGAAGACCAGGTGCGGGATCGTCGTTCCCGTCACGGGGCTCGAAGGCGACATCCTGTAGGGCAAAGTGGCCGAAGCCGCCGACGAGGTCACCGGTCCCGTCGAACGCAAGCGAATAGCCCACCAGCGCCCACGTGACGGTTGCGACGGCGAGCGCGGCGATGCACATCATGAACGTGTTGAGCGCATTCTTTGCCCGCACGAGTCCCGCGTAGAAGAGCCCGAGTCCTACTGTCATCAAGAGGACGAGGGCGGTCGAGACGAGCATCCAGGCCGTGTCGCCCGTGTCCACCTTGGCGGCCTGCGCGAGGATCAGGCTGTCCATCACGCCCCCACCGGTGTCACGGCCAGGTCGTCGGTTTCGCGCGTGCGGATGCGGACCACCCGCTCCAGCGGCACGACGAAGATCTTGCCGTCGCCCACCTCACCGGTCTGACCACCCTCGCAGAGAGCGTCGATCGTCGGCTGCACGAACGGATCGGAGACCGCGATCTCGAAGCGGACCTTGTCGGCGAGCCCGACCTTCACCGTCGTGCCGCGGTACGTCTCGACCCGGTCCAGCTCACCGCCATGTCCCTGGACCCGGCTGATCGAGAGCCCGCGCACGTCGGCGCGGTAAAGGGCCTCCAGGACGTCGTTTGCCTTCTCCGGACGGACGATGCCGATCACGAGTTTCACAGTCCCGCTCCTCTCTAAAAAAAAGAAACCGGAGCGGCCTGCGCCCCGAACGCCTGCGATTCCTCTCGCTGAGCGCGCGGGAGCCTAACGTGCCCCCGCATAAGGTTCAAGCTTCCCCCGGGGCCGCAGCGATTAGTTCTCCTGCGTTCCGGAGTCATTAGGGAGAGGCTTGAAGATCGCGAGACGCCGGCCGGCCCGGCGCGGAAAGGAGACACCATGGGACAGCCTGTAGTCCACTTCGAGGTGATCGGTAAGGACGGCGCGGCGCTGCGGTCCTACTACTCCGACCTCTTCGGGTGGCAGATCGACGCCGACAACCCGATGAACTACGGGATCGTGCAGCGCGACGGGAACGTTTCCGCCGACGGCAGCGGGATCGGCGGCGGCGTCGGACAGGGGCCGGAGGGCTATGGCGGTCACGTCACCTTCTACATCGAGGTGCCGGACGTCGAGGCCGCCCTCGCCAAGGCCGAGAGCCTCGGGGGGACGCGGGTGATGGGCCCGGAGCAGATCATGGACACGGTCGAGCTCGGCCAGTTCACCGACCCCGAGGGGCACCTGATCGGCGTCGTCAAGACCACGCCGCAGGGCTGAGCGCGCGACACGCGCCGGCGTCTCGGGAGGGCCCCGCCGCGGCGGGGTCCTTCGTCTAACCACTTTGCGGCGAACGCGCGGGGAAACTCAGGCCAGGCGAAAGTCGTAACGAGAGGCGATCCGGCCGATCTCCTCAGGACTCGGCAACTCTTGACCCCCGAGGGCGGCGCCCAGGTCACGCATGTAGTTCTCCCACCCGGAGGGCGTGTTGAAGTTCAGGAACCGAACGGGGGCGTTCCCCGGATTGGAGAACGTGTGCACGGCTCCGGGGGGCACACACACGAACGACCCTGGCCCAAACTCGCGCGTGTCGTCGCCGAGCATCATCGTCAGCGTTCCTTCCAGCACATAGAACATGTCGTGAAGCCGCTCGTGGACGTGCGGCGGCGGGCCCGGGAACCCTGCCTGGATGACGGCCTCACCGAGGTAGAAGCTGCCGGAGGTGTCGTCCCCGGTCGCCTTGATCGTGACCGACGATTCGCCCCCTGCCGTGTGGCGCTCGCCCTCGCCCGGTTGGTGCACGACAGCTCGCATGCGGCGAACCCTAACCCACCCCGTTCTCGCTTCAGCGGGTGGCCCGCAGCGCGGCGCGGGCCGCGAAGTACCCGCACATCCCGTGCACCCCGCCGCCCGGCGGCGTGGACGACGAGCAGATGTAGAGCCCCTCGACCGGTGTCGAGTAGGGGACCGGGCGGGCGACCGGGCGCGTGAAGAGCTGGCGCAGGTCCTGAATGCCGCCGTTGATGTCGCCACCCACGTAGTTGGGATTGCGCCGCTCCACCTCCGCCGAGTCCATCGCCGAGCGCGCGGCGATCAGGTCCCGGAACCCGGGCGCGAAGCGCTCCACCTGCGCCTCGATCGCCTCGGTCATGTCGCGCGAGGAGCCGTTCGGCACGTGGCAGTAGGCCCACGCGGTGTGCTTGCCCGCGGGGGCGCGGGTCGGATCGAAGAGGCTCGGCTGGACGAGCAGGACGAACGGGCGCGGCGGGTGCTCGCCCTTTCGAGACCGCCTCCTCCGAGGCGGCGATCTCGTCGAGCCTGCCGCCGAGGTGCACCGTGCCCGCGCGCGAGACTTCCGCCGCGCTCCAGGGGATCGGGCCGTCGAGGGCCCAGTCGAGCTTGAAGACGCCGGGCCCGTAGCGGTAGCGCCCGAGCCGTCTGGCGTACCGGTCGGGCAGGCGATCGCCGGCCAGCCTCAGCAGCTGGCGCGGGGTCACGTCGAGCAGCGTGGCGCCTGTGCTCGCGACCTCGTCGAGCGACTCCACCCATCTACCCGTCTGGATCTCGCCGCCGAGCGAACGCAGGTGCGACGCGAGCGCGTCGGCCAGGCGCTGCGAGCCGCCGCGCGCCACCGGCCAGCCGACCCGATGCGCGCTCAGCGCGAGGACGATTCCGAAGGCGGCGCTGGCCGGGCTGCGCAGCGAGAGCATCGAATGCGCGCAGCATCCGGCCAGCAGGGCGCGCGCACGCTCGCCCTGGAAACGCGCGCGCGCCAGCCCCGTCGCCGAGCGGAGCCGCACTCGCGCCGAAGCGCGCCAGCACCAGCGGATGGCGCGGCGGGCGGAGCGGGCCGAGGATCTCGCGCATGAGCTCGTCGGCAGTGCGGACGAGCGGATCGAACAGCCGCCGGTAGGCCTGCGCGTCCGGGCCGAGCCCCCGGGCCGTCTCCTCCACCGAGCGCTCCAGCATCACGGCGGAGCCGTCGTCGAGCGGGTGGGCCAGCGGCGCGTCGGGGTGCGCCAGCTCGAGCCCGTGCTCTGCCAGCGGCAAGCTGCTCAGGAAGGGCGAAGCGAGCGCCAGGGAGTGCACCGTCGAGCAGGTGTCGTGCACGAAGCCGGGCAGCGTCAGCTCCTCCGAGCGGCAGCCGCCGCCCACGGTCTCCGCGCCCTCGATGAGCGTGACCCGGCGGCCCGGCGCGGGCCAGCACGATCGCCGCGGCGAGCCCGTTGGGGCCCGCGCCGACTACGACGGCGTCGTTCGGTGTGCTCAGGCAACCGCGCGATCGCGCTTGAACAGGCGCTTCACAGCCCGCCCCGGCGCACCGAGCATGTAGAGCGTGGAGCGGATGGCGGAGCTGTGCCACACGTTCCGCCACCTGGACCACTGGCGCTTCTTGTCGACGCACACGACCCACGTGTCCACCTCGGCCTCGTGGTCGAAGTGGGCGGCCAGGGCGGTGAGCGTTTGCTGCCAGAAGCGGTCCTCCTGCTTGTGGCCGCCCATCGTCAGCCCCATCTCGAAGATCGGGTCGCTGGCGCGCATCAGCACCTGCGCCTGGGCGACCGTGTCGCCGTCGACCTCGGTGGCGCTGAACGTGATCCAGCCGGCGAACATGTGGCCCTGCGGCGTCATCAGCGTGAACGACTCCTCGTCCGCGTAGAGCACCATCACGCCGGTGGAGAGCTTCATCTTCCCGGGCAGCGTCATGTTCAGGAGCGCGACGTCGCCCGGCGCGATCCCGGTCAGCGGGCCGTAGAAGCTGCTGCCCTCGGGCCAGAAGTCCGGGAAGCGCTGCTTCCAGGTCGCGATCAGATCGGTGCTGGAGACACGCTCGGCCGGGATCCGGACCTGGTAGGTCTTCTGCCACATCTTGCCGAAGCCCTGGATCGGCGAGGCCAGGCGGCGTCCCTCGACGTTGATGTTGACGGCGCCCTCGGGAACCTCGGACACGTTCAGGCGGGAGACGGACTTGGCCCAGTTCGCGGCGTCGCGCGCAGCAGCCTGCTCCTCGGCGGCGGGCGCTTCGGTTGTCTCGTCGTTCATGTCTTCTCCTCAGGACGCGCCGGCCGCGGCCAGGGCGTCTTCCTCCGAGTCGTGGATGCCGACCGCCTCGTCGAGGCGAGTCAGCTCGAAGATCTGGCGGTAATGGTCCGAGAGTCCGTAGGCGAGCACGCCCTGGTGCTGGCGCTGCGCCCGGACGAGCAGGGTGACGAGCAGTCCGATGCCGCCACTGTTCATGTACTCCAGCCCGCTGAAGTTGAGGACGATCGCCTTCACGCCCTCCCCGCTCGCGCGGCCGTACGCCTCCATCAGCACGTACTCGCTCTGGGCGGTGATGTCGCCCTTGATGTCGATGACACGGGTCCGCTCGGTGAGCTCGCGCACGTCGAACGTGGTCGCTGCCTCAGGCATCGTGCCTCCCTTCTGCGCCGCTCACGGCGCGGTCCTCGTCGTCGGTGATGGTCATGAAGTCGGACAGCCGCGTGATCTCGAAGATCTCGCGGTAGTGGTCCGACAGCCCGAACGCCTTCACCTGCACCCGATTCGCCCGGGCCTGCGCCAGTAGCCCCACGATCAGGGCGATGCCGGTGCTGTTGATGTATTCCGCGCGCTCGAAGTTGAGCACGATCGAGTCGGGGTCACTGCCCGTCGCCTTTGCATAGGCCTCGTTCAGCGCCTCCTCGGCGGACGAGTTCAGGTCGCCCGTCAGGTCGATCACCGCGATCCCGTCGCGTTCACGCACGTTCGCTTGCAACTCACTTGTCGTCATGTCCGCCTCCTTCCAGGCGCAGGACGAGCTCGACGGTGCGCTTGCCCCCCTCGCTCGTGACGCGCGCCTCGTCGACCATCTCCTCGATCAGGAGCAGGCCCCAGCCGCGCGGCTTCTGACGGCCTTCGAGCTTCGCCTCCAGGTCGGGTTTCTCCGGCTCGGGCAGCTCGCCGGGGTCCCCGCGGTCGGTGACGTGCACGCTCAACTCCTCCGGGGTGTGGATCACGCGGATCGACACCGGGCGATCGGCGCGGTACTCGTTGCCGTGCTCCATCGCGTTCATCGTCGCCTCGGCCACCGCGGTCTTGAGCCGCTCGAGGCGGGCCGGCTCCAACCCCAGGCCCGCCTACGGCGCCCTCGATGCGCGCCATGGCCTCGCGCTCGTTGCCCGGCTCGCTCGGCAGCTCGAACTCGGCCAGCACCCGTCCGTTGGACTCGGCGGACACCGTGCCGGCGCCGGCAGAGCGCTGCAGGGTCACCATCGTGATGTCGTCCTCCTGCTCGGCGTCGGGACCGGTGAAGGCCTCGAGGTCGGCGAGCACGTGATCGATCAGCTCCCGGCCCGCCGGGCGCCCGGGCCATGGTCTCCTTGAGCCGCGGGGAGCCGAACATGTCGCGCTCGGGGTCGTGGGCCTCGAGGACACCATCCGAGTGGAGCAGGACGCTGTCCCCGGGCTGAAGCGTGGCCTCCTTCTCCTCGTAGGCCATGCCCGGCATCAGCCCGAGCGGCATGCCGCGGGCGCGGAGCTCGACGATGCCGTCCGCGGTCTTCACGTAAGGCAGGTCATGCCCCGCGTTCGCGAAGCGCAGGTGCCCGGTGTTCGGATCGAGCACGCAGTAGAGGCAGGTCACGAACATCTTCTCCGGCATGTCGGGGTGCAGGTGCTCGTTCACGCGCTCGAGCACCTCGCCGGGCTCGATCAGGCGCTGGGCCGAGGCGCGCAGCACGCTGCGGGTTGCGGACATCACGAGGGCGGCGGGCACGCCCTTGTCCGTCACGTCGCCGACGACGAACCCGACACGTCCATCGGGAAGCGGGATCACGTCGTAGAAGTCGCCGCCCACCTCGCGTGCGGGGCGGTAGCACGCCGCGATCTGCCAGCCGGGCAGATCGGGAAGCTCCTTGGGCAGGAAGTTCTGCTGAATCAGCCGGGCAACCTCGAGCTCCTGCTCGAAGCGCTGGCGCGTGGCGGCCTCCGCCTCCTGCTCGCGTACGAGCTGGGCGACCCGCAACGCCGGCGCAGCCTGTCCGGCGAGGTTGTCGAGCAGCTTGCGGTCATCGGAGGAGTAGTCCTGCTCCGAGAGGCGTGGCCCGAGGTTGAGCACCCCGATCAGCTCGCCCTGGCTGACGAGCGGCACGGCGAGCTTCACGCCGGCGGCCTTGAGCTCTCTCAGCGCGGGCGAGTCGAGCTCGAGCGCGTCGATGTCGACGGCCTCGCTCGCGCTCTGGAAGTAGGCGAGCAGCGGGTCGTTCGGCGCGATCTCGACAGGTGTTTCCTGCTCGGGCGGCGCCTCCGCCACGGCGGGCGCCGGCTCCGCGGCGGCGTCGCGCGCACCGGCCGCGCGGTCACGCCTTTGCAGTCTGCGTCGAAACGATCTCGTCAAAGCGGTCATCCGAGTCCCTTTCTACACCGACGGCGTCCGGGAAGCGTTACGGGATCGCAAGCCGTGCACCGTGACCGGCTTGGACCTGCCCTTCAAGGACAGGGTTCCGCGCTCCTCCAGCCTCGCGTGGGTGCGGTCGAGCAGGCGCCGCGTGGCCTCGGTCAGCAGCAGCGGCTCGCCGAGCTCTCGGGTCGCGTCCTGCACCCGCGCAGCGACGTTCACGGGATCGCCGATCACGCCGAACTCCATGAGGTCTCCCCCACCGATGGTCCCGACGAGCACCAGCCCCGAGTTGATCCCGATCCCGATGCGACAGCGCTCGCCGAAGTGCGACTCCGACCGAGGCCAGCATGTCCTCGGCTGCCGCGAGCGCGCGGTCGGCATGGTCGTCGCAGCGGTCCGGAGCTCCGAACACGCCGAGCAGTCCGTCCCCCAGCAGCTTGTTCGGGTGCCCGCCGTGTGCCGTCAGGACCGGCACGACCACGCCGAAGAACTCGTTCAGGTAGGCGACGGCCTCGCGCGCGGTCGAATGGTCCGCGAAGGTCGTGAACCCGCGGATGTCGACGAACATGACCGTGACCATCGCCCACTCGGGCTCGACGCGCTCGCTCATCGCGGCGCCGCCGGCGCACGCAGCCACAGCGACACGTGGGAGGGCTGCATGGTGTCCGCTACCACTGCGCGCAGCTCGCTGCCGAGCGCGTCCAGGTCGACCTCGTCGCGCAGCCGCGTGCCAAACCGTTCGAGTGTCAGCGCGGTGTCGTACTTCTGCCGGTAGAACCGGCGATCGACCGTGGCCTGGATGCGGCCACGCGCCGGCCGGAAGAGCGCCGCAACCGCCGAGCGTCGAGCCCGCGATCGCCAGGTTGGAGCTCTCCGTCAGGGGTCGCAGCGCCAGCTCGAGCAACAGCACGCCGCCGAGGTACGCGAGCGCGAGCGTGGCGGTCAGCGCACCGTAGACGAGCGTTCGGTTGACGACGACGTCGATGTCGTAGAGGCGGTAGCGCAACAGGGCGATGGCGATGGCGACCACCACACCCAGCAAGCCCAACAGAATCCCGATCCACCCGGCTCCCTCGCCGAGCCAAGGCGTCGCCGCGGAACCGCCCACCGCACCCACAACCAGCACGCAGACCGCCACGGCCAGCCACCTCAGCTGCAGGCGCTCGATTCCCCGCGCCCGGCGGTACCGCACAACGACCGAGATGACCCCGGACAGTGCCGCCACAGCCACTGCGATGAACGACACAGCAGCGATCGTGCGGAGACCAAGACCTTGGACGCCGAACGGATTGTCCACCCAGGCGAAGTCGGCACTGTCCATCGGCCCAGGCGCGAGGGCGGTGCTCAGTGTCGCAACGCCTCCCGCCACGGCTGCCGCCCAGCCGACCACCCGCCAGCGCGGGCCCGGCGGCGCGCCGGTCGGGAACAGCAGCGGGACGAGGCTGAGCAACAACACGAACGCCGGCAGGAACGTCCAGCTCCCCAGCCAGGCCACGTAGTCGGCGGCCGCGGGTGGATCCGAGCGCCCGAACGCCATATGCCAGTAGACGCTGCTCGAGAGGACGCCCAGCGACCATAGAAGCGCGCCGACGCTGAGAAACCATCCGATGGGATTGCGCGGGCGCCTTGCCGCCACTACGCCGCCCACCACAGCGAAGGCCGCGAAGATGATCCCACTGAACACCGCGTACGGCACGTAGCCACCCGACGCCTTGTCCTGCGGGCTGGGCCCAGAGGGGCTTGCATTCTCAGGACCCCCTACGTTCGGATCGATGATCGCGACGACGACGAATGCGACCGCAACCGCGACGGTCATCCCGCACAATCCCCACGCCAGCCATCTGGAGCGAGTCCGGGTCATGGACGCTCCCGGAGCCAGAGGCTC
>CAVSXO010000042.1:0-19848 GCA_963731895.1 uncultured Solirubrobacterales bacterium | reverse complement strand
CCGTGTCTGCGGTGCCGAAGCACGTCGACGAGCTGAACGGCCGCTAGGGCCGGCGGCGGGTCGGCGGGTCGGCCGCCCGATGTTAAGCCCGCCCTACTACCCCCTTTGCAAAACGGCCAAGTACTGCCCGCAGTACTACCGTCCCATACACACCCCCCACTCGGGACGCGGGATGGTTCCTTGACAGTCTCGACCGCGTCTCACAGCACCCGAGCTTGGCCTGTGACGCGGCCCCGGATATCAATCCATGCATGGCCGAAGAGGGCAGCTCCAACCCACCGGCAAGCGGTCGCCTCGTACTGCGCATGCCTGCAACCCTGCACAACGAGCTCCGCCGAATGGCGATCGAGGAGAACGTCAGCATCAACCACCTGATCTGCGCTTCGCTCGCGGGCGCGATTCGCTGGCGGGCGCCCGACCTCGACATGCGTGCCCTGTCACAGGAAGCCCGGGAGCGGATGATCTGGGAAGGGTGGGCGAAGATGTTCCGCTAGGCAGGAAACACCGACGCTCAAGCGCCGCGCCGCCTGCGCGCGGGCTAGTCGCTGCCGGCGCCGGCGATGCGCAGGAACGTCTCGGCACGGCGCTTGTCGCGCAGCGCTTGGGCTGCGCGGGCGCTGGTGAGGTCGGCCGGCGTCTTGACCTCCGCCAGCACGCTCTCGGCCTTGCGGAGGCGGTCTTCCTGCTCGGCGCGGTCGATGCTCTCCGGCTCGAAGCAGTCCTCCACCAGCACGAGCGCATGGTTACCGTGCACCTGCAGGTAGCCCTCGCCCTGGGCGAAGTGCTTCACCTCGGTTTCGCTGAGGTGGAGGCGCAGGTCGGCAGGGGCCAGCATCGCGAGCAGCGGCGTGTGGTTCGCCAGCACGCCGATCTCGCCGACCTCGGTGCGGGTCGAGAGCATCTCGACCTCGCCCGCGAACACGGAACCCTCAGGGGTCAGCACCTCAACCGGGAACGCAGATCTGGCCATCAGCCTTCCTTCGCCTCCTCAACGACCTGGTCGATGCCGCCCTTCATGAAGAAGACGCGCTCCGGCAGGTCGTCGTGGCGGCCCTCGATGATCTCCTTGAAGCCGCGGATCGTCTCGGCGATCGGCACGTACTCGCCCGATCGGCCGGTGAACGCCTCCGCGACGAAGAACGGCTGCGACAGGAACCGCTCGACCTTGCGGGCCCGCTGGACGGTGAGCTTGTCCTCGTCGGAGAGCTCGTCGATCCCCAGGATCGCGATGATGTCCTGCAGCTCCCTGTAGCGCTGGAGGATCTCCTGGACGGCGTTGGCGACCTCGAAGTGCTCCTCGCCGACAATGTCCGGCTTCATGATCGTGGAGGTCGAGTCGAGCGGATCGACCGCCGGATAGATGCCCTTCTCGGAGATCGCACGGGAGAGCGTGGTGGTCGCGTTCAGGTGGGCGAACACGGACGCGGGCGCCGGGTCGGTGAGGTCGTCGGCAGGGACGTAGATCGCCTGGATCGAGGTCACCGAGCCCTTTCGCGTCGAGGTGATCCGCTCCTGAAGCTGACCCATCTCGGTTTCGAGCGTGGGCTGGTAGCCGACCTGTGAGGGCATCCGCCCGAGCAGCGCCGACACCTCCGAGCCCGCCTGCACGAACCGGAAGATGTTGTCGATGAACAGCAGCACGTCCTGGCCGCCCTGCTCGCGGAAGTACTCCGCCATCGTGAGCCCGGACAGCGCGACGCGCATCCGTGCACCAGGCGGTTCGTTCATCTGGCCGAACACGAGCATCGTCTTGTCGAGGACGCCGGACTCCTTCATCTCGTTCCAGAGCTCGTTGCCCTCGCGGGTGCGCTCGCCGACCCCGCAGAAGGCGGACAGGCCGCCGTGCTGCTTGGCGATGTTGTTGATCAGCTCCATGATGATCACGGTCTTGCCGACGCCGGCGCCGCCGAACAGGCCCACCTTGCCGCCCTTGGCGTAGGGCGCCAGCAGGTCGACCACCTTGATGCCGGTCTCGAGGATCTCCGTGGTCGGCGTCAGGTTCTCGACATCGGGCGCGTCACGGTGGATCGGCCAGCGCTCCTCGGTCACGACCGGCTCGCCGAGGTCGATCGGCTCGCCCAACAGATTGAACATGCGGCCGAGCGTCGCCTCCCCGACCGGGACCGTGATCGGACCGCCCGTGTCAACGACCTCGGTGCCGCGCGCAAAGCCGTCCGTGGTGTCCATCGCGACCGCGCGCACGCGGTTGTCGCCGAGGTGCTGCTGCACCTCGCACACGAGGACGGTGCCGTCGCCCCGGTCGACCGTGATCGCGTGGTTGATCTCAGGCAGCTCGTCAGGGAAGACGGCCTCGATCACGACGCCCTGGATCTCCTCGATGCGGCCTACGTTCTTCGTCTGCGTAGCGGCTTCCATCTGTCTCCTAGTCGGTCGGCAGTCAGATTTCTGCGGCGACTTTATGCCGAGCGCCTCGGCGCCGGCAACAACTTCCATGATCTCTTGCGTGATCTCAGCTTGTCTGGCGCGGTTCATCTGCAGCGTGAGCCCTTCGATCAGGTCGCCCGCGTTGTCGGACGCGTTGCGCATCGCGGTCATGCGCGCGCCGTGCTCGGACGCCGTCGACTCGAGCAGCGCGCGGTACACCGAGATCTCCACGTAGTCGGGAATCAGCCGGTGCAGGATCTGCTCCGGATCCGGCTCGTACTCGACCAGGGCGGAATGGCCCGTGTCGCCTTCGTCCTCGTCCTCGGCTTCCAAGATCGTGGCGTGCTGGAGAGGCAGCAGAGTCTCGCGCCGCACCTCCTGGGTGAGCGGGGACACGTAGCCGTTGTAGAAGATCTCGACCTGGTCGAGATCCCCGTCCACATAGGCCGACATCAGGTCCTCGGCGATCTCACGGGCGTTGGCGTACGCGGGCCGGTCGGTGAAGCCGACGTAGCTCCCCCCGAGCGTCAGGCCCCGGAAAATGAGCGACGAGGTGCCGCGGCGCCCGGATGCATACGGCACCGTCTCCCGCCCCTCGCCCTCGTGCTGGCTCGCGGCCCGCAGGCCGGCACGCAGGATCTGCGAGTTGAACGCGCCCGCAAGCCCGCGGTCCCCCGTCACGAACAGCAGCCCCACGCGGCGCACCTCCTCGTGCTCCTGGAGGATCGGCAGGCTGGGGATGTTCTCGGCCGCGGCGGCAGCCTGGCGGGTCATGCGCCGGATCGCACCCGCGTAGGGGCGCAGGTGCTCGATCCTCTGCTCGGCCCGCCGCAGTCGCGCGGCAGCGACCATCTCCATCGCGCGCGTGATCTTCTGGATGTTCTTCACGCTCGCGATGCGGCTCTTGAGGTCCTTCTGGGCCATGGGCTCGGTCGTCTATCCGCGGTCGGCGCCTAGACGGCGGCCGGCTCGGGCTCCTCTGCTTCCTCTTGGGGGGCTTCGCCCTCGCCGGCGCCATCGGTGCTGGGGCCCGCCTGCCCGGCCCCCGTCTCGCGCTCGGGCATCCGGTCGGAGCCTGCGTCGTCGAGCGGCTGGCCCTCCTCGTCGAGGTCGTAGCCGAAGTCGTTCGCGAACTCCTTCACGAACTTGTCCAGCGCAGCCTGGATCTCGTCGCTCCACTCGCCCGCCGCGATCTGCTTGCCGAGGTCCTGCTGCTCGGCGCGGAAGCGCAGGGTCAACTGCTCGAGGAACTCGGGCACGCGCTCGACGTTGATGCGGTCGAGGTAGCCGTTCGTGGCCGCGTAGATCTGCACGACCTGGTCCTCGACCGGCAGCGGCTGGCGCTCCTTCTGGTTCAGCGTCCGCACCAGGCGCTCACCGCGGGCCAGTGTCCTCTGCGTCTCGACGTCGAGCTCGGAGCCGAACTGCGCGAAGGCCTCCAGCTCACGGTATTGGGACAGCTCGAGCTTCAGCCGGCCGGCCACCTTCTTCATCGGCGAGATCTGCGCGTTGCCGCCCACCCGCGATACCGAGATGCCGACGTTGATGGCCGGCCGGACCCCCGAGTAGAACAGCTTCGGCTCGAGGAATATCTGACCGTCGGTGATCGAGATCACGTTGGTCGGGATGTACGCGGCAACGTCGCCGGCCTGCGTCTCGATGATCGGGAGAGCCGTCAGCGATCCGGCTCCCAGATCGTCGTTCAGCTTCACTGCGCGCTCGAGGAGTCGTGAGTGCAGGTAGAAGACGTCGCCCGGGTAGGCCTCGCGACCGGGCGGCCGGCGCAGCAGCAGGGACATCTGGCGGTATGCGTACGCGTGCTTGGTGAGGTCGTCGTAGATGCACAGCGCCTCGCGGCCCGAGTACAGGAAGTACTCGGCCATCGCGCACCCGGCATACGGCGCCATGAACTTGATCGGCGCGGCCTCGTCAGCGGAAGCGGCCACGATGATCGTGTTCTCGAGCGCGCCGTTGTCGGCGAGCACCTCGGCCAGCTGCACGACGGTCGACATGCGCTGCCCGATCGCCACGTACACGGACACCAGTCCGGAGTCGCGGTTGTTGATGATCGCGTCGATCGCGATCGCCGTCTTGCCGGTCTGCCGGTCCCCGATGATCAGCTCCCGTTGGCCGCGGCCGATCGGGATCATCGCGTCGATCGCCTTCAGACCGGTCTGCACCGGGACCTTTACGGGCTGGCGCTGGACCACTCCGGGCGCCTTGAACTCCGCGGGCCGCTTCTCGGTGGTCTCGATCGCGCCCTTTCCGTCGAGCGGGTTTCCGAGCGGATCGACGATCCGGCCCAGGAGTGCCTCGCCGACCGGGATCTCGAGCAGGCTACCCGTGCGCTTCACGGTGTCGCCCTCCACGACCTTCTCCCACTCGCCGAACAGCACGGTGCCGACGTTGTCCGACTCGAGGTTCAGCGCGAGCCCGGTCACGTCGTGCGGGAATTCGAGCATCTCGAACGACATGCAGTTCTCCAGGCCGTGCACACGCGCGATGCCGTCCGCGACGGACAGCACGGTGCCGACCTCGGCGAGGTCCGCGCCCGCGACGTCGAGCCCTTCGATGCGGCTCTTCAGGATGTTCGTGATCTCGTCTGGCTTGATCTGCATGTCTCTCCTTTACGCCGCTTTGGCGACTTCCTTCCGCAATTGTTCAAGTCTGTGACGCACTGACGCGTCGAGGATCGAGTTCCCGACTCTCAGCACGATTCCGCCGAGGATGTCCGCGTCCACGATGCTCTCGAGCTCCACCTTCTGGCCTGTCTGCTCGTGGATTCGCGTCTCGAGCGCCTCGATCACGGACCGGTCGAGCTCGACCGCGCTCGTGACCTCGACCGGGAGCCGCCGGTTCTCGTGGTCCCAGAGGACGTCGAACTGGCGCCTGATGCGATGGATCACGGGCAGCCGGTGCTTCTCGATCAGCAGCTGAAGGAAGTTGACCAGCGTCGGATCGGCATCCACCACCGTGCGGCTCAGGCCGTCCTCTTTCTCCTCGGTCGAAAAGTAAGGGGAGAAGAAGAACACCGACAGCTCCTGGTTCTGGGCGAGCGCGTCCGCGAACGCGTCCAGCTCGTCCCTGATCCGGTCGAGCTTGTCGTGCTCCTTGGCGACCTCGAACAGCGAGCGCGAATAGACCTGTGCGATCTCCTCCATCAGTTGTTCGCCGCGCCGTCCTGTTGTCCGAGCGCCGCGAAGTCCAGCTCGCCGAGCGCCTCCTGGACCAGGCGCTGCTGATCCTCGGGGCTGAGCGCCATGCGAGTCACCTTCTCGGTCGCAAGCACGGTCAGGTCGGCGACGTCGTTGCGGATCTCCTGGATCGCCCGCCGCGCCTCTGCCTCGATGTCGCGCCGGGTCTGCTCCAGCAGCTCCTCGCGCTGGTGGCGAGCTGCCTCGAGCGACTCGCGCTCGTGCTCCTCGGCCGCACGTCGCGCGCGCACGACGATCTCCTCGGCCTGGGTACGCGCCTCCTGCAGCCGCTGGCGGTACTCCTCGAGGATCTTCTGGGCCTCGGCGCGGGTGCGCTCCGACTCCTCGATCGACTCCTCGATCGCCTTCTGGCGCTTGTCGAGCGCGTCCGCGATTCGCGGGAACACGTACTTCGACAGGACCCACAGGGTGACGCCGAAGGCGATCAGCGTCCAGATCATCAGCCCGAGCTCGGGCGTGACGAGGAAGTTGCCGCCCTCGTCCGCTGTGCCGCCGGTTCCTTCCGTCGCGGCCAGCACCACCGATGTGACCGTCCGCTCCCATCTAGAGGAAGAACGCGATCAGGCCGAAGATGAACGCGTAGAACACGATCGCCTCGGTCAGGGCGAACCCGAGCCACTGGATCTCGTGATCTCGTCGCGCATCTCGGGCTGGCGCGTGACCGACTCGATCACCTTCCCGAAGATGTAGCCGACGCCGATGCCGGGGCCGATCGTCCCGAGGCCGGCGCCGACGCCGAGTGCGATCGCCTTGCCGGCGTCCGTGCCGTACGCGGCGGGATCGGCCGCCTGCGCAAGTTGGGTGAGTGTTCCTGGGTCGAGCATGGTTCCTCCTAGTGCGACTCGGCGGTGGCGCCGCCGAGGTAGATGGCGGTAAGGGTGGCGAAGATGAACGCCTGCAGGGTGGCGATCAGCAGCACCTCGAAGAGGAAGAAGGCGATCGCGACGGGCAGCGCGAACACGCCGAGCGCGGCGATCCCGAGCAGCACGACGAGCCCGCCGCCCATGAACAGGATCAGCAGGTGGCCGGCGAGGATGTTCGCGAACAGTCGCACCGACAGCGAGATGATGCGCACGAAGTGCGAGATCACCTCGATCACGAAGATCGGGATCGCCGCCGGGCCCTCGACGCCGGCCGGCACCCAGCTCTTGAGGTAGCCGATGAAGCCGTGCTTGCGGATGCCCTCGATAGTGGTAGGCGAACCACACCACGAGCGTCAGGGCGAGCGGGATCGAGATGTTCGCCGTCGCCGCGTAGATCGCGAAGGACGGGCAGCTCGACGCCCGAACACGTTCACCTTGTGCTCGGTGTTCGTCGGCAGCGGCAGGTAGCCGATCAGGTTCGAGAACCAGATGAACAGGAACAGCGTGCCGACGAACGTGAACCACTTGGCCGCCATGCGGCGGTCCATGTTGCCCTCGGCGATGTTGCCCTTCATCAGCTGGTAGAGCGTCTCGACCGCCGTCTGGACGCGGTTCGGCCGCGCCTGCATGCGCTTGGCGATGTAGAGCCATGCCGCCGATGGTGAGCGCCGCAGCCGAGGAACAGGTAGAGCACCGCCTTGTTGATGCTCATGTCGAACGGGCCGATCTGGAGCGAGATCCAGTTGTCGAGCTTGAACTCGTTCTGGGGCTTGAACTCCTCGTTCTTGCCCGTCGCTCCCGAGCAGCACCACGAGCAGGATGGCGAGCGCGAGCCAGATGCCGACGCCGATCAGGATCTTGGTCCGCGTGCACATGCCGCCTCCGCGCCCGGCGGTGTGGTGCCGTGGACGCCGTCATCGTGGCCTCTGCTTGGCGGCCGCGTCGATCGGGCGCAGGATCATGTGGACGGTGAAGTACACGGTGAAGAGGCCGATCACGAGCAGCGCGGCGGAAAGGCCGGCCTCGTCCCCCTCCGCGATCCCGACGCCGAAGATCGCCAGCGCGCACATCCAGCCGCGGGCGATCATGCTGCCGGCCGTGTAGCCGGCCACGATGCGGGGGTCGTCGGAGGCCTCCGCGCGGCGCTGGAGCAGCTGCTGGATGATCCGCTGGACGATCCAGACACCCCCGCCGACGAGGTAGGCCGCGAGCGGCAGGTCGGCGAGCAGGAACAGCGGCAGCGCAGCCAGCAGCGCCAGCATGTCCGCGAACCGCAGCCAGGTGGGAACCCGGATCGGCGGCAGCGGCTCGGTGCGCCGTTCGCCGTTCCCTTGAACACTCATTGGGTCAGCGGGCAGGTCAGAGGTCTTTGAAGCGGTCATGGACAAGCCAGAACCCCACTCCCACGCCGATGAACCCGCCCGCCAGCCCCAGCAACGCCGGCGCGCCGACGACGAAACCCATCCCGAGGCCCACCGCTGCGCATCCGAGGATCGCGCCGATCAGCAGCGCGCCCGCACCGGCGGGGCTCGCACCCTTGCGGTCGCTCCTGCGGGTCATGGGGTATGTCGCGGTCGGGAAGCATGTGTCGTTCCGCCGCCGCCTGCGGGGAGCGCGACCCGGCAATCTACCTGCACCGAGGCGCAGGCGACCGCCAGCCGGCAAGAAGCCACCGGCCCACTCCGGAATTCCTGTTCAGGAGGGGTCTGCTGCCCTGAGGCCCTCGAGCCCTCTCCCGACCGTTTTCGCCTCTTCGGCCGAGATTGGCAGCGGCCCGGCCAATATAGCGAAAAATCGGACTTTGTAACAACATTGTGACACTCGGCACTCGGGCGCGTAATGGCCGCGGAGCGAGGTTAGGCTAGCGACATGCGGGACCGCACCGCGCTCGTGACAGGCGGCACCGGCGCCCTCGGCGGCGCGGTCGTCGACGCATTCCTCGACGCAGGGTGGCGGGTGGTGTGCACCTGGCTGCTCCCGGCCGAACGGGAGCGGATGGGCGACCGGGACGGCCTGGAGCTGATCGAGGCCGACCTGTTCCACGAGGAGCAGGTGACCGCCGCCGTGCGACAGGCGGCGGCCACCGACGGCGCCCCCCTGAGAGCGGTCGCGAACCTCGTCGGCGGGTACCTCGCCGGCCCGCGGGTTGCCGAAACGACGTTGGAGGAGTTCGAGGGCCAGCTGAGGCTGAACCTGCGCCCCACCTTCCTGGTCACACGAGCGGCACTCCCGGCGCTGGTCGAGGCCGGCGGAGGCGGAATCGTGTGCATGTCCGCGCGCGCCGCCGAGCGGCCGTTCGGGGGCGCCGCCGCCTACGCCTCCTCGAAGGCAGCTGTCAGGACCTTCGCTCAAGCCGTCGCGGTGGAGTACCGGGACGACGGCGTGCGCTGCAACGCGGTGATGCCGAGCGTGATCGACACCCCCGCAAACCGCGCGGCCGAGCCCGGCGCCGACCATTCGCGTTGGGTCCAGCCGGCCGAGATCGCGCGCGTGATCCTGTTCCTTTGCTCCGATGAGTCGGCCCCGGTGAGCGGCGCCGCCGTCCCGGTCTACGGAAGGGCGTAGCCCCTGCGGGCCAGCGCCTCCCGGACCTCGGGCGCATAGCGAGTCAGCGTGTCGTCGGTGACCGAGTGACTCTCGTCCGCGACCGGCGCGCGCGGGAGGCCACGAGACGAGCCGGTCTCACGCCACAGCTGGGCCTTGCGGTGGCGTTCCTCCTCCGAGCGTGACCAGTAATGGTGGGCCCGGAGCCGCGACCATGCGACCGGCGAGCGGTCAAGGAGCTCCACGGGCCGCCGCTCCTCGTTCACGAGAGGCCCGTCGCGGTGCACGAAGTTGTGCGCGCTCAGGCATCTCGTCACCCCCGCCGGGTCGACGACGCTCTTGTGGGATGCCTCGTCGTCGGGCCGCAGCCGCCGGCGCTGGAGGTAGCTCTCGATCACCAATCCCATCGGCTTTGTCTGATGCCCGGACGGACCGAACTCGGCCCGGTTGACGACCACCCCGGGAAACTCCTCGTAGTCGCGCAGCACCTCGGGCAGGGTCTCGCCGGCCGGCGAGAACAGGAACTCGTCCACGTCCAGGAAGGCGACCCAGCGGGCGTCGCCGGCATGCTCGCCGCAGCAGTGCTCGAACGCGGTGATGATCGCCCGCGGGCGACCGTTGTGGCCCAGGAACGGACGCGCCCAGTCGTGCACCACCGCGATGCCCTCCTCCACGTAGGGGGCGAGCACCCGGCGGTGGTCGTCCGTGCTGCCGTTGTCGTAGAGGAAGAACCGCTCGACACCGACCAGCCGGTGGAACTCGATCCACTCGGGCAGGTAGTCGGCATCCTCCCGGTAGATCGTGCAGGCGGCGAGGTAGGCTCCGGTGCGCTCGGGGACCATCCCGTCCCATTTTCATGGAATCGCTCGACGTCTTCACCCAGGCGCAGTTGGAGGAGGCCCTCGGGCGCCCCGAGGTGATCCCTGTCTGCTCGGGCGACGGCGAGTTCGAGGTCAGCGGCGACGGGTTCGTCCGGGCGGCCGATTCCGCGCGCGTGGCGGTGGGGGACGCCGTCGCGATCGATGCCGGCGGCAGCGCGACCATCGTCGCGACCGGCGCGGCGCGCGTCAGCGCGCGAGACCGGGTGGCCGTCGAGGCCCGTGACAGCGTGCGGGTACGCATGATCGGCAACGGCTCGGTGCTGGCGCTCGACGACGCCCTCGTGACCGCGAGTGGCCACACGATCGTGGAAGCCGCCGGGGGGGCGTCGGTGACGGCCCAGGCATTCGCAACCGTCACGGCCATCGATCGGTGTTCCGTACGCGCGCTTGCGAACGCGCGCGTGCACGTCTCCGGGTCCGCCCAGGCGTGGGTGTGGGGGAATGCGGTTGCGCGTGCGCGCGGCACGGCCGCCGTCAGCGCCTGGGGATCGGCCAGCGTGCTGGCCATGGACTCCGCGGTGGTGGAGGCGCGCGAGACCGCCGTAGTGGTCGCGGGTGGGTCGGCGGCCGTGCGAGCGTTCGGCGCGGCCATGGTGCGTGCCAGGGGCAATGCGCGCGTCGACGCGGCGGACGGCGTGAGCGTCACCCGCCACGGAGGAGCCGTCGTGCACGGCGGCGGGGTGACGGATATGACGCGCTTCACGACGCCCGCCGAGTGGTGCGCGTACTACGGCGTGGCCGTCGAGGACGGTGTCGCGACCCTCTACAAGGCGGTCGACGCGGAATTCGGCTCCTACCACGGCGGCTCATACCGGCCGGGCACGAAGCCGCGCGCCGACGACTGGGACGGCGGCGAGCAGGAATGTGGCGCGGGCCTGCACCTGTCCCCGCTGCCGACGTTCGCACTCCCCCACCCCGATGACGTGATGCGCTTCGTGGCCTGCCCGGTGCGGCTGGAGGACATGGCGGTTCACCCCAACGGCGACTACCCGAGCAAGGTCAAGGTCAGCGGCGTGTGCGCCCCGGTGTACGAGGTGCACGAGGACGGTACGCCTGTCGGCGCCTAGGGGTCGCCCAGCACTCGCACGTCGAGCACCTCGGCTCTGACGCTCTCCGAGGGGCCGCTGTCGGGGTCGATCACCTCGTATTCGACCGCCGTGAACCGCACCTCCACCCGCTCGCCCTCGCTGATGGCGCCCGCGGCTCGAGCGCGCACGTCTCCGGACAGCTCGAATGTGTGCGGATCGCCGGCGTCGTCGGGCTCGAGGTTGACGAGCATGTGGTCGCCGTCGTCCCACATGAACTCGACGGTCCCCGTGACCGTGCGATCGCTCAAGCCGGGAGCGGCAGCTGCGGGGAGCCGGTGGCCGGATCGCGCCGCGAGCGCCACAGGGCGATCCCGAGCGCCCCGAGCCCGAACACCGTGGCCGCGAGCCAGGCAAGCAACCCCAGTCCCGGGACCAGTGCGATCACGCGCAGGATCGCCCAACCGGCCAGGAAGGCGAGGAAGCGGCTGGTTGGCGGTTTCACGATCGCGCGGCCCAGCATGAACGCGCTGGTCGCGTAGGCGACCGCGTAGATCGGCAGCAGCGCGAGCAGCAGCGCGATCCCCAGGGGCAGGCCGAGCAGCGTGATCATCAGCAGCAGCGCCACCGCCGGCAACCCGAAGAACACGGCCAGCCCGATGCCGATCGCGGGCCCGGTGCTCGTGCGGGCGACCTCTCTGGCCGCCTCGAGTGACCTGGGCGCGAGCCACAACAGTGCGAGCCCGAGCAACAGGGTCGAGATCGACATCGCCAACCACAGGGCGATCCAGGCCGCGAACATGCCCAGCGGCGAGATGAACTCATCGAAATCGAGCTTCTCGGTCTTACCGCCGACCGCGCCCGGAACCGTGATGACCGGGTCCTTGTCGCCGTAGGAGACGTCGCCGTCGACACGTCCGCCGGGACCTATGAAGATGCGCTCGGCGAACGCGACCACCTCGCCCTCGACCGGGCCGTTGATCCGTACAGGGGCGTCGAACGCGACTATGTCGCCCGACACGCGCCCATCGATCCGCACGCTTCCGTGGCCGACGATGACGTCGCCGACCGTCTCGCCACGAGGTACTTCCACGTCGCCGGTGATCACGATCTGGTCGTCGCCTGCCTGAGCCGGCGCCGCCGCGACGAGGAGCGCCAGGAACACCAGCATGAACAGCGTGCGTCTCATTATCTGGCGGCTTCGCCGCCTCCTAAAGTCTCGTGCTTCGCGCCTGCGGCGCTCGCCCCAGTCATTTTTCCGGGGGGCGCACGACCTCGAACTCGCCCGTCTCGAGCTCGTGCGCGACGCTTGCGTCCACCTCGCCCTCGCCAGGCGGGGGCTCGCCGCGCAGGGCGTGCAGGCGGCGGATCTGGAACTGGCGAAACCGCTTCAGTTTCAGAATCTCCAGCACCAGCACGAGGTACACGCTGGCCGCCGCCGCGGCCAGGAAGAATCCCGCGATC
Source organism: uncultured Solirubrobacterales bacterium (assembly GCA_963731895.1). Lineage (GTDB taxonomy): Bacteria > Actinomycetota > Thermoleophilia > Solirubrobacterales > JBBDJG01 > CAVSXO01. Next base: position 7,471 of record CAVSXO010000042.1, on the reverse strand, counting down.
ACGAGGCTCCAGCCCACGTCGAAGTTGCCGTGATCGTCCGAGTACGGCACGAAGCGCAGCGCCAGCGCGAGCATCGCCAGCACGAGGGTCCATCCGTAGAGGTACACGACGGTCCTGCGCTGCGAGAAGCCGATGTTCGCGAACCGGTGATGGAAGTGCCAGCTATCGGCCTTGTACACGGGTTGACCGTACTTGATCCGCTTGGCGATCACGAAGCTCGAATCGAGGATCGGCACGGCCAGGATCACGAGCGGGAACACGAGCGCGACCACCGCGTTCGTCTTCAGGGCTCCCTGCACGGCGATCGCCGCCAGCATGTACCCGAGCAGGTTGGAGCCGGAGTCACCGAGGAAGATCGACGCGGGGTGGAACCCGTGGCGCAGGTATCCGAGCGCCGCGCCCGCGGTCAGCATCGCGAGCACCCCCGCCTCGTTGCGGTCGAGCGACAGCGCGATCACCGCGAAGGTGCCGGCCGCGATCGTGCACACGCCGGCGGCGAGGCCGTCGACACCGTCGATGAAATTGACGATGTTCATCAGGGCGACGATCCCGAGCACGGTGAGCGGATAGGCAGCGTCCCCGAGGTCGATGTGGCCGAGGAACGGCAGGGTCATCGTCTCCACCCGCACGCCGGCGGCCACCGGCACGACGGCGGCCAGGACCTGCCCCGCGAACTTCACGTCCGCCGAGAGGTCGAGCAGGTCGTCCGCGATCCCCACCGCGACGATCACTGTCGCGCCGGCCAGGATCCCGTTCGTCTGCTGGCTCGACGGGAGCCACACGAGACCGGCCGCCACGATCCCGGCCCAGATTGCCAAACCGCCAAGTCGCGCCGTCGGGAGTTGGTGCAGCCCACGCTCCCGCGGCTCGTCGATGGCGCCGATCCGCCACGCGAGCGTCTTCACGACCGGGGTCGCGATCCAGACCACCACCAGGGCGAGGAAGAAGGCAAGGATTGCGTCGAGTAGGTCTGGCATCAGTTCGCCGTTCGCCGTTCGCCGGGCGTTGCCTGCCTACTGCCGACTGCCGACTGCGAACTGCCGACTTGTATGTGCTCGTGCCAGAGGGAGAACATCAGCAGGCCCCAGATCTGGCGGCTGAGGTCCTCACGGCGCGCGACGTGAGCATCGATCAGGCGGGTGACGGCCGCCGGGTCGAAGAAGCCCTGTGCGCGGACGCGCTCGGGCGACAGCATGTCGCGGGCGAACGGCTCCAGGTCGCCTCGCAGCCACGCGGCGGCCGGGATCGAGAAGCCCCGCTTCGGGGCGCGCGCGATGCGCTCCGGCAGCAGCGTCGAGACCGCGTGGCGCAGCAGCCGCTTCTTCGAGAGCCCGCGCACCTTCATCCGGCGCGGAAGCGCGAGCGCCAGCTCGGCGACCACCTGGTCGCAGAACGGCACGCGGGTCTCGAGTGAGTGCGCCATGCTGGCGCGGTCCGTCTTCACGAGCAGGTCGTCCGCCAGGTAGATCCCGATGTCGACGTCCTGGAGCCGCGCGAGCTCGTCCGCGCCCTCGGTCTCCGCGTAGCGGGCGCGGTAGACGTCGAGCGGGTCGACCGCGCCGCGGCGGCCGTCGAGCAGCTCGGCGCGCGCTTCGGGAGAGAAGATCTCCTTCCAGCCGTGGTGGCGCTCGAGCGGCGGCAGGTGCGCCGCGCGGGCGAAGCGCTTGGCCTTGTAGTCGAGGCTCACCCGGCCCGAGGAGCTCGGCAGCGCGTCGACCAGCGGGCGTAGCGCCGACGCCAGACGCCCGATGCGGGGCGCCAGGTTGTCGGCCACATAGGTGTGGTAGCCGCCGAACAGCTCGTCGCCGCCTTCCCCGGAGAGCGCCACCTTGACGGTACCCGCTGCAAGCTCGGAGACCAGATACGTCGGGAGCGCGGACGAGTCGGCGAACGGCTCGTCGAAGGCCTGCGCGAGACGGGGCAACAGCTCGACGGCGTCCGGGCGCACGATCAGCTCATGGTGGTCGGTGCCGTATTGCTCGGCGACGAGGCGAGCCTGATCGAGCTCGTTGAACGCGCGCTCCTCGAAGCCGATCGAGAACGTGCTCACCCGGTAGGAGCTCTCGCGCGCCGCCAGCGCCGCCAGCGCTGAGGAGTCGATCCCGCCCGAGAGCAGGACGCCCACCGGCACGTCCGACACGAGGTGCGCGCGCACCGAGTCGCGCAGCCGCTCGCGCAGCTCCTCGGCGAGCTCGCGTTCGTCCTCGACGCGCTCGCGGCCGGCCGGCGCGGGACGTGGCCGCGCATAGCGGCGCAGCGTCGGCTCGCCCTGCTCGCCACAGCAGGATGTGACCCGGCGGCAGCTTCCGCGCCTCGGCAAAGATGGTCAGCGGCGCCGGGATCGAGTTGAAGGCCAGGTACGCCTCGAGCGCGTCCGGGTCGACCTCGTGCGAGAAGCCGGGCACCTCGAGGAGCGCCTTCAGCTCCGACGCGAACGACAGCTCGCCTCCCGCGAGGCGGTAGTAGAGCGGCTTGATCCCGAACCGATCGCGCGCGAGCACCAGCCGGTGCTCGAGCCGGTCCCAGAGCGCGATCGCGAACATGCCACGGAGCTGCTCGACGAACGCCGGGCCGCGCTCCTCGTACAGGTGCACGAGCACCTCGGTGTCGCTGCGCGTCGCGAACCTGTGCCCGGCGCGCTCGAGCCGCTCGCGCAGCTGGGCGTGGTTGTAGATCTCGCCGTTCTGAACGACCTGGATGCGTCCGTCCTCGTTCCCGACCGGCTGGTCTCCGCCGGCGAGGTCGATGATCGACAGCCGCCGCGCGGCCAGCGCCACATTGCCCTCGACGAACGCCCCGGAGCTGTCGGGGCCACGATGGACGAGCGTCTCGTTCATGGCAGCGAGGACGGCCGGGTCCACCGCCGCGCCGTGCAACGACACGAGGCCGCAGATGCCGCACATGGCGCTGAGTGTAGGGCGAGGCCCGGGCTAGCCCGACGGCCGAGCAGGCGCCGGACGGCCCGGGCCGGGCTGGTGAGGATGCGCCAGGCGGTTGCGGCGCAGACACGGAGGTAGAGGTGGACCGAGCGGTCCGCAACGTACTCCAGGTCGTGGGCGAGCTTCTCGGCCCAGGAGGTCTCCCGGGTCATCCGCAGCTGGGCAAATCCGGTCAGCCCGGGCTCCACCACCAGGCGCTGCCAGTACTGCGGGATCTGGCCGCACAGCTCCTCGAAGAACGCCGGGCCGGATCGGGCGCGGCCCGACGATGCTCATGTCCCCACGCACCACGTTCCACAGCTGCGGCAGCTCGTCGAGGTGAGCAAAGCGCAGCACCCGGCCGAGGCGCGTGACCTCCGTCTGCGTGCGCTGCGTGAGCTCGTGGCCGAGATACGGGCCCGAGCCGCGCCTCCGCGTCCGGGGTCAGCGTGCGGAACTTCAGCATCGTGAAGATGCGGCCCGCGCGCCCGACGCGCCTGCCGCGATACAGAACCGGCGACCCGGACGTGACGCGGATCGAAAGGGCGATCGCTCCCATCACCGGCGAAAGGACGATCAGTGCGCCGCCCGCGATGCCGAGGTCGAGGGCGCGCAGCGCCGTGTCGACGCCGCGATGCTCGTGGCCCTCATGGGCCATCTCCTTGTAGCGCTCGGCGAGGGAGTTCCTGCGTCGCCGGACCGATCGCGTCGGCTTCCGCAGGCGCGCGTTCCAGAGGCCTGGCGGCCGCAACTTCCTGGACTGTTCGGAAAGCGCTCATCGCAGTGCGCCGAGCATCATGTCTACCAGCAGCGCCGGATCGCGGCGGTGCTGCTCCCCTGCGGAGTTCTTCTTCTGCAGCTCGAGTCCTCGGGGGTCGGTCAGGGGACGCAAGCGATTCTCCCTGATCAAGGCCTCGTCGACGCCCCCCAGCCTACCGCCATAGGTCGTGTAGACCGGCGTCCCGAGCGCGACCGCCTCGCGGTTCATCGTCCCCCCGGCGGAGACCACGAGGTCCCCGAGCGCCACGAGGCTCTGAGCGTCCACTGCCCGCTCGGGCACGATCACCGACGGCAGGGCGAGCGACTTCACGTACTCGCGCTGGGCATCGGTGCGCGGCAGCACCACCGCGTGCACGCGCGGCTCGTGGCCGAGATGGTTCAGGACCTGGGGGAACAGCGGGTTCGACTTGCGGTGATAGAGCGACACGTCCGGTGGCGGCCGCACGACGACGACCACCCTCTCCATGTCCAACCCGAGCCTGCGCCGGGACGGTGCGGTCCGGCTCGAAGTCGGCCAGGTAGTACTCCTCCTTCAGCCCGGGGAACTGGGCCAGCTTGCCGTCGTCGACGCCGTAGCGGCGCAGCCGCTCGGGCGGGATCGTGTCCGGCGTCATCACCCGCCGTGCCGGCCGGCAGCCGATGTTGTGCTGCATCGTCGCCCACTCGTAGTCGAACATGTTCACGGCGGGGATCTTCAGCCGGCGGGCGGCGATCGCGAGGTCGTTCGAGCCGTGCGCGAGCGCGAGATCGAACCCGCGGCGCTTGCCGAAGCGGCGCATCGCCCGCGCCCGGGAGAGCAGCTGGCCGAGCTTGCCCAGTCGCGACGCGCCGCCGTGATGGCCGAACGCCTCGTGCTCCATGCCGTGCAGCTCGAGCAGGTCGAGCGTCTGCGCGTAGTCACGCGCGGTTACCTCGACCTCGTGCCCGGCCGCGCGCAGCCGCGGGATGATCGGCCGGAACACGAGCACGTGCGCCGGCGCGGTCATGTCGATCCAGATCTTCATAGCGAGCGCCGCGGGCGCGAAGCAGGTGACTTTAGGGGGGCGAGCCCTCGATATTCAGACCGCGGCGGCGAGGTCGGCGTACAGCGGGTAGCGCTCCGTCAGCACGCGCGTGCGCTCGGACAGCTCCGCCCGCCGCTGGTCGTCGTAGCTCCGGCGCCAGTGCCTGGCAGACGACGTCACCGATCTCGCGCAGGTCGTCCTCGACCATGCCGCGGGTGGTCAGCGCCGGGGTCCCGATGCGCAGGCCCGAGGCCTGCATCGGCGGGCGCTGGTCGAACGGGATCGCGTTGCGGTTGACGGTGATGCCGACCTCGGCGAGGCGGTCCTCCGCCTCCTTGCCGTTCAGCCCGTCCATGCCGAGGTCCACCAGCACCAGGTGCACGTCGGTGCCGCCCGGTGAGCACGTCGAGGCCGCCCGCCTGGAGCGTCTCGCCGAAGGCCCTCGCGTTCGCGATCGTCTGGCGCTGGCGCTCGCGGAACAGCTCGCTGGCGGCGATCCGCAGGCACACGGCCTTCGCGGCGATGATGTGCTCGAGCGGCCCGCCCTGCTGGCCCGGGAACACGGCCTTGTCGATCGCCTGCGCGTACTCCTCCTTGCACAGGATCAGGCCGGCGCGCGGGCCGCCGAGGGTCTTGTGGGTCGTGGTGGTGACGACGTCGGCGTGCGGCACCGGGCTCGGGTGCTCGCCGGCCGCCACCAGCCCGGCGAAGTGCGCCATGTCGACGAACAGCTTCGCGCCCACCTCGTCGGCGATGCGGCGGAACTCGGCGAAGTCGAGGTGGCGCGGATATGCGGACCAGCCGGCCACGATCACCTTCGGCCGGTGCTCCTTGGCCAGCCGCTCGACCTGCTCCATGTCGACCCGGTAGTCCTCCGGCCGGACCTGGTAGCCGACGACCTTGTAGAGCTTGCCCGACACGTTCAGCTTCATCCCGTGCGTGAGGTGGCCGCCGTGGGCGAGCTCCATCCCGAGGATCGTGTCGCCCGGGTCGAGCAGCGCCATGTAGACGGCGTTGTTGGCCTGCGCGCCGGCGTGCGGCTGGACGTTCGCGTGCTCGGCGCCGAACAGCTCCTTCGCGCGGTCGATCGCGAGCTGCTCGGAGACGTCGACCCACTCGCAGCCGCCGTAGTAGCGCTTGCCCGGGCAGCCCCTCGGCGTACTTGTTGGTCAGGACCGACCCAGCGGCCTCCAGGATCGCGCGCGGTACGAAGTTCTCGGAGGCGATCATCTCGAGCGTGTTCTGCTGGCGCTCGAGCTCGTGCTGCAGCGCGTCCGCGATCTCGGGGTCGACCGCCGACAGCGGCTCGTTGAAGTAGCCGGGATCCAGGTCCGTCAAGTTGCCTCCTTCAGGGCTCCCCGCTCTCGCTTGCACCGATCTGGTCGACGCGGCGCTGGTGGCGGCCACCCTCGAACTCCGCCGCCAGGAATGCCTGGATGATCGCACGGGCCTGATCGGCGCTCAGCCGGCGGCCCGCGAGCGCCAGCACGTTCACGTCGTTGTGGCGGCGCGCCATCTCCGCCTCCTCGGGGTCGTGCGCGTTCACCGCGCGCACCCCCGGGAGCTTGTTGGCGACGATGCTCACCCCGGTGCCCGAGCCGCACGCCAGCACGGCCAGATCGGCGCGCCCTCGGACACCATGCCGGCCGCCTCGGCGGCGTGGACCGGGTAGTCGACCGACTCCTCGGAGTCGGTTCCGCAGTCGACGACCTCGTGCCCGGCATCCTCGAGCGCGGCCACGATCGTCCGCTTCAGCGGGTAGCCCGCGTGGTCGAATCCGGCGGCGATTCGCATGGCGGTGACTATAGGGAACACCGCCAAACGTGCCATTCATTGGCGGGCGGGGCGCCCAGGGCAGTAGCCTGATTGAGATGGAGGCTCGACCGGCCACGCAGCATCTGACGCGGCCTTTCGGGACGGATCCGCTCTGGGGGCGCAACCCGCCTCCGTGTCCGGACGGGTGGGTGACCGGTGCGCCGGACTTCGTCGGCGTGGGCGCGGCGCGCTGCGGCACCTCGTGGTGGTTCCGCCAGATCACGCGTCATCCGGGGGTGTTCTTCGACCGCACTCTGCACACGAAGGAGGTCCACTTCTTCAACAAGATGCGGGACTTCCAGCGACTACCCGACCAATACGCCGAGCGCTACGCGCAGCAATTCCCGCGCCCGGCAGACGCCGGCCTGACCGGCGAGTGGACCCCGCGCTACATGCTCGATCCGTGGGTCATGCGGCAGTTGCATCAGGTGGCTCCCGCGACCCGCATCCTGCTGATGCTGCGCGACCCCGTGGCCCGCTATGCCTCCGGCTACGCACGCACCATGCGGCAGGAGCGCAGGGCGGGCGGATCGCACCTCCCGGAGCGCGTCATCGAGGGAGAGGTGATCCGCGGCTTCTACCTCCGGCAGGTGCGCCGCGTGCTCGACGCGTTTCCGCGGGAGAGGGTCCTGATCCTGCAGTACGAGCGGTGTTGCCTCGACTACGAGGGCCAGCTCGACCGGACCTGGGACTTCCTCGGGATCGAACCCGGGTTCCGGCCGCCGACCACCGCCCGGAACGTGCCGCGTGCGAATAGCCATCACGGCTTCCTCCACAACCGCCGCGGCAAGAGGCTCGCCGAGGCCTACGTCGAGGATTCGGTTCGACTGGCTGAGATCGCGCCGGAGATCGACCTCTCATTGTGGCCGAGCGTGGGCGACCTGCCCAGCCTCGGCGAACGCGCCTGACCGGCCGCGTGCTCAGCCGACCGTGGCCACCTCGGATCCGCGGTGC
>CAVSXO010000041.1:0-236367 GCA_963731895.1 uncultured Solirubrobacterales bacterium | reverse complement strand
TCCTGCATGCCGCGATGCAGGGCGACAGCTCACGCTTCACCCGCCAGGACACTGTCGAGGAGAGCTGGCCCATCCTCCAGCCGCTGCTCGACAACCCCCCGCCGGTTCACGACTACGCGAAGGGATCGTGGGGGCCAGAGGCGGCGAACAAGCTGGTCTCCCATCACGGCGGCTGGCACGGCCCCTGGATCCATGAGCTCCACCGAGACAGCCTCGCGAAGGAGACGCCGCCGATGACGATGGAGCCGCTCTTCCTCATCGCCGTCGGGGCGATCCTGAACTTCGCCGTCACCGCGGACGTCGTCGGCATCGACCTCCAGACCGTCGGCGTGATCCTCATGATCACGGGCGGCGTCGGGCTGTGCTGGGCTTCGTGATGATGGGCGTGTCGCGGCGCGCCGCCCCGCCGCCGGATGCAGGGCCTCCTCCAGACAGGGGTACCTGGGGCAATGAGTGCCACCGAGGCTCGGTCCACAGGCCGCAGCCGCAGAGCGCCGCCGCGCCGTCGCCGTTCCCGCCGATCGCGGACTATGCCTTTCTGTCCAACTGCCACACGGGCGCGCTCGTCGCCCCCGATGGCGCGATCGACTGGCTCTGCGTTCCGCGGTTCGACTCCCCGAGCGTGTTCGGCACCCTGCTCGACCGTGGAGCCGGCTCGTTCCGGCTCGGACCGTTCGGAATCAACCACCCTGCGGACGTGGGGTACGAGCCGGGCACCAACACCCTGCTGACGACATGGAAGACGCCGACCGGGTGGATCCTCGTACGTGACGCCCTGACCATGGGGCCACGGCGCGGTGAGGACTTGATCACCCCTCACACCCGGCCTCCGGCCGACGAGGACGGCGACCACATGCTGGTGCGCACGGTCCTGTGCCTCGACGGCCGGGTCGAGGTCGAGCTCGTCTGCGAGCCCGTGTTCGATTATGGCCGCGTGCCGGCGGAGTGGACGCTGGTCGGCGAGGACCGCCACACGGCCGATGCGAGCGGGGCAGGTCAGACGATCAGGCTCCAGACCGACATGGCGGTCGGCATCGAGGGTGACCGGGTGCGGGCCAGGCACATGGTCGAGCAGGGCGACCAGATCTACTGCGCGCTCTCGTGGGCCGAGGAGCTGGCGGCGCCGCAGGACGTCGACGAGGCCCACGCCCGGCTCGCGGCAACAACGAGGTTCTGGCGTGGGTGGCTCGGGCGTGCCCGCCTCCCGGACCACCGTTGGCGCGACCCGATTCAGCGCTCGGCGCTCGCTGTCAAGGGCCTCACCTACATGCCGACCGGGGCGACGGTGGCGGCGCTCACGACCTCCCTGCCGGAGACGCCGGGCGGTGAGCGCAACTGGGACTACCGCTTCACCTGGATGCGCGACACGACCTTCACCCTCCAGGCGCTGCACTTCCTGAACCTCGACTGGGAGGCGGACGAGTTCATGCAGTTCGTCGCCGACCTCGAGCCCAACCACGACGGCGCGCTCCAGATCATGTACGGGATCGACGGCCGCCGGGACCTGACGGAGTCCACGCGGGATGACCTCTCGGGCTACGCCGGGGCGCGGCCGGTCCGGATCGGCAACGGCGCGTTCGACCAGCGCCAGAACGACGTCTTCGGCGCGGTGCTCGACTCGGTGCTGCTCCATACCCGCCGCAGCGAGCGGCTGCCGCGCCGGCTGTGGCCGATCGTCCAGACCCAGGCGGAGTGCGCGACGAAGGTGTGGCGCGAGCCCGACCAGGGGATCTGGGAGGCGCGCGGAGCGCCGCAGCACTATGTGTCATCGAAGCTCATGTGCTGGGTCGCGATGGACCGCGCGGCCAAGCTCGCCCACGGCCATGGCGAAACCGACCTGAACGAGACCTGGCGCGCAACGGCGGAGGAGATCAAGGCAGACATCCTCGAGCACGGCCTGAAGGACGACGTGCTGCGCCAGCACTACGAGACCGAGGCGCTGGACGCCTCGACGCTGCTGGCCGCCCTCTTCGGCTTCCTGCCCGCCGGCGACGAGCGCCTGCACAAGAGCGTCCTCGCGATCGCCGACGACCTCACCGAGGACGGTTTCGTGCTGCGATACCGCACCGGCGAGACCGACGACGGCCTGTCGGGCAAGGAGGGGAGCTTCCTGATCTGCTCGTTCTGGCTGGTATCCGCGCTCGCGATCGTCGGCGAGGGCCAGCGGGCTCGCGACATGATGGAGCGGCTGCTGAGGATCGCATCGCCGCTGGGCCTCTACGCGGAGGAGTTCGACACCAGCACCGGCCGCCACCTGGGCAACTTCCCGCAGGCGTTCTCGCATCTGGCGCTGATCGAGGCAGCCGCGCGGATCATCGTCGCCGAGGTACTGGAGGACTTCTCCTGATGGACCCCTACGACGTGATCGTGATCGGCAGCGGCGCCGGCGGCGGCACGCTCGTCCGGCATCTGGCTCCCTCGGGCAAGCGCATCCTGCTGCTCGAGCGCGGCGACTGGCTCACGCGCGAGCCGCACAACTGGGACGTGCACGACGTGTTCGTCGACAGTCGCTACATCTCGCCCGACACCTGGTACGACGCGGACACGGCAAAGGCGTTCCAGCCGCAGGTGCACTACTTCGTCGGCGGCGCGACCAAGCTGTACGGCGCGGCGCTCTATCGCCTGCGCGAAAAGGACTTCGGCGAGCTTCAGCACCACGACGGCGTATCGCCGGCGTGGCCGATCGGCTACGACGAGATGGAGCCCTACTACACGCTGGCCGAGCAGCTGTACCAGGTGCACGGGGCGCGGGGCGAGGACCCGACGGAGCCGCCCGCGAGCGCTCCCTATCCGTTCCCGGCGGTCTCGCACGAGCCGCGGATCCAGCAGCTCGCCGATGACCTCGCGGCCGCCGGCCATCATCCGTTTCACGCCCCCTGCGGCGTGATGCTGAACGAGGCGGACATGCCGCACAGCCAGTGCGTGCGCTGCGGAACGTGTGACGGCTTCCCCTGCCTGGTGCATGCCAAGTCCGACGCGGAGGTGCTCGGCGTACGGCCGGCGCTCGAGCACCCGAACGTGACGCTGCTGACGAACGCGCGGGCGCTGGCGCTCCGCACCAATCCGGCCGGCACCGCCGTGACCGAGGTGGAGGTGGAGCGCGAGGGCGAGCGCGAGACGTATGCGGCCGACATCGTGGTGGTCTCGTGCGGCGCCGCGAACTCGGCCAAGCTGCTGCTCGCCTCGGCCACCGACAAGCACCCGAACGGCCTGTCGAACGGGTCCGACCAGCTGGGGCGCAACTACACCTTCCACAACAGCCAGGCGGTGCTGGCCCTCTCGAAGGAAGAGAACCCGACCGTCTTCCAGAAGACCCTCGGGCTGAACGACTTCTACTTCGGCAGCGACGACTTCGAGTACCCGCTCGGCAACATCCAGATGGTCGGCAAGTCGTCAGGCCGACATGTACCGCGGCGAGAAGCCGCTCGAGACCAAGCTCGCGCCGCAGCGCACGCTCGAGCGCATGGCCCGCCACGCGGTCGACTTCTGGCTCTCGACCGAGGACCTGCCGCGACCCGAGAACCGGGTCACCCTCGACCGGGACGGGAACGTGCGGCTGAGCTACACGCCGACGAACCAGGAGTCGGCGAAACGCCTCTACGGCGAGTTGAAGGGACTGCTGAAGCACACCGGGATGGAGGCCGACCACCTGATCCCGCGTCACGCCTACCTGAAGACCGACATCCCGGTCGCTGGATGTGCGCACCAGGCCGGCACCTGCCGCTTCGGCGCCGACCCGGCCACGTCGGTCCTGAACACGGACTGCCGCGCGCACGAGATCGACAACCTGTACGTCGTCGACACGAGCTTCTTCCCGAGCATCGGCGCGGTCAATCCGGCGCTCACGGCGATGGCCAACGCGCTGCGCGTCGGCGACCACCTGCTCGAGCGAATGGGCGCGCCGCGGAGGGAAGCGAGCCTGGCGTGAGCGCCGCGGGCGGCGCCCGCCACGTGATCGTCGTGGGCGGAGGCTTCGCGGGGCTCGGTTGCGCGAGGAAGCTCGCGAAGCACGGTGACGTGCGCATCACGCTGCTCGACCGCAACAACCACCACCAGTTCCAGCCGCTGCTGTACCAGGTGGCGACATCGCAGCTCGGCTCGAGCAGCGTCGCGATGTCGCTGCGAAAGATCTTTCGCAAGCACCCGAACGTGCACGTGAAACTGGCCGAGGTGGCATCGATCGACCCGGTGGCCGGTGCGGTCACCGCCACGGATGGAGAGACCTGGGCCGGTGACGCGATCGTGCTGGCAGCCGGGTCGCGGCCGAACTTCTTCGGCACGCCCGGAGCGGACCTCAACTCCTTCCCGCTCTACTCGCTGAACGACGCCCAGCGGCTGCGGTCGCGCATCATCGCGGTGTTCGAGGATGCCGATCGCGACCCCTCGCTGCTCGATCGGGGCGCGCTCAACTTCGTCGTGGTCGGCGGCGGGCCCACCGGCGTCGAGACGGCCGGGGCCCTCGCCGACATGATCGACCGGACGATGACCATGGAGTACCCGGACCTCCCGGTCACGTCGGCGCGCGTACACATCGTGGACCTGGGACACACGCTGCTGGGGCCGTTCTCGAAGCGCGCGCACCACTACGTCGAGAAGGTCCTGCAGCGCAAGGGGGTCGAGCTGCACCTGGACACCAAGGTGACCGAGGTCGCTCCCGGCCACGTGACCCTGGGCGACGGCACCGAGATCCCGACGCGGTGCGTGGTGTGGGGCGGCGGCATCACGGCTCCCGCGCTGGCCGCCGCGGCCGGCGTCGCGCAGGGGCGCGGCGGCCGCATCGACGTGGAGCCCGAGTTGACGCTGAAGGGCTTCCCCCGCGTCTATGCGGTCGGCGACGTCGCGAACATCGCGGGCCCGGACGGCGAGCCGCTCCCACAGCTCGGGTCCGTCGCCCTGCAGAGCGGGGTGTGGGCGGCGAAGAACCTGCTCGCGGACTTCGCCGGGCGTCCTCCGCAGCCCTTCCGCTATCACGACAAGGGCATCATGGCGATGATCGGCCGCGGCTCGGCGATCGCCGCGATGGGCAGGCGCCGCTGCGAGCTGCACGGCCTGGTCGCGTTCGTGGCCTGGCTCGGGGTGCACCTCCTGCTGATGACGGGCGCTCGCTCCCGCATGCGGGCCGTGGTCGATTGGATCTTCGTCAACGTCTCGCGAACTCGTGGCCCCCAGTTGCTCGACCGCGCGGGGGCTGCGGAGATCGACTGGAGCGACGACCGCACGGCCGAGTCCGTCACCGTCCCCAGCTCGAGGTAACCCGTGGACCTGAGCCTTCCGCTGGCCGCGGAGCTCGGCCAGGCGCGCACCCAGATGGCGTTCACGCTGGGCTTCCACATCATCCTCGCGTCGATCGGCGTCGCCTTCCCGGCGATGATGCTGATCGCCAACTACCGCGGCCTGCGCAAGAACGACCCGGTCGCGCTGCGGCTTGCCGAGCGCTGGTCGAAGGTGGCAGCCGTGACGTTCGCGGTCGGCGCAGTCACGGGCACGGTGCTGTCCTTCGAGTTCGGCCTGCTGTGGCCCGAGTTCACGGGCCGCTTCGGCGAGGTGTTCGGCGTCCTGTTCGCGATCGAGGGCATCTTCTTCTTCCTCGAGGCGATCTTCATCGCGATCTACATCTTCGGCTGGAAGCGCCTGTCCGGCTGGGCGCACTTCTGGACCGGCGTGCCGATCGTGATCGCCGGGATCGGCGGCGCGTTCTCGGTCGTGGCCGTCAACTCGTGGATGAACCAGCCGCAGGGATACACGCTCGAACGCCAACGGGCAGGTCACGGACGTCGACCTGTGGAAGGTCATCTTCAACGACGCGGTTCCCTACGAGGTTCCGCACATGATCCTCGCGGCCTATCTGGTCACCGGCTTCCTGGTCGCCTCGGTGTATGCGGTTGGGATGCTGCGGGGGCGGCGGGACCGCCACCACCGCCTCGGACTGCTGATCCCGCTGACCGTGGCGGCGATCGCGACGCCGATTCAGTTCGCCGTGGGCGACACGGCGGCACGCGAGATCGCCAAGGATCAGCCGATCAAGTTCGCCGCGATGGAGTGCGTGCAGGAGACCGTCGACCGACGTGACCGAGTACCTCGGCGGGCCGCTGCACCTCGGACGGCGTAAAAGGCGGCATCAAGATTCCGGGCCTGGACTCGTTCCTCGTGGGCTGGAGCACCGACACGGAGGTCATCGGGCTCAACACCGTGCCTCCCGACGACCGCCCACCCGCGAACACGTTGCTGCACTGGGCCTTCGACGCGATGGTGGGAATCTGCACGGCGCTGATCCTGCTCGGCCTGTGGCTCGGGATCGCCTGGCTGCGCAGGCGCGACATCCCGAAGACGCCCTGGTTCCTGCGCGCCGTGGCGGTGTCGGGGGTGGCGGCGATCGTGGCCCTCGAGTGCGGCTGGATCGTGACCGAGGTCGGTCGCCAGCCGTGGATCGTGTACCGGGTGATGCGCACCGAGGACGCGGTCACTGATGCGAGTGGCGTGTCGATCACGCTGGCGCTGATCCTGCTCCTGTACACGGCGCTCGGCGTGGCGACGGTGGTGGTGCTGCGCGCGATGTCGCGGCGCTGGCGAGAGGCCGACGACGGCGAGCCGGACGTTCCCTACGGACCGCGCTCGAGTGTTCCGGAGGTCTCGAGTTGAGCAAGGCGGACGCGGTGGCGGGAGTCCTGTGGGTCGGGGTCACCCTCTACGCCGTGTTCGGCGGCGCCGACTTCGGCGCGGGGCTCTGGTCGTTGCTTGCGGGCGGCGGCGAGCGTGGCAAGCGCCCGCGCGCCCTGATCGCCTGGGCGATCGGCCCGGTCTGGGAGGCCAACCACGTGTGGCTGATCTTCGTGCTGGTGGTGCTGTGGACCTCGTTCCCGGAGGCCTTCGGGTCGATCTTCTCGACGCTCTTCATCCCGCTCAGCCTCGCAGCGCTCGGAATCGTGCTGCGCGGCGCCGGCTTTGCATTCCACGGAGTCGCGGCCCGCGCCGGGGGCCGGCGGGTGGCCGAGGTGCTGTTCGGCGTCTCGTCCGTGCTCACACCCTTCTTCATGGGAACCGTCGTGGGCGCGATCGCGTCGGGTCGCGTGCCCGTCGGCAACGCGACCGGGGACGCGTCACCAGTTGGCTCAACCCGCTTTCGTTGCTCGTGGGAGCGCTGTTCGTGGCCACCGGCGCCTACCTGGCGGCCGTGTTCCTGATCAGCGATGCCCGGCGCCTCGGGGACGCCGACGCTCGAGCGGTATTTCAGGATCCGCGCGCTCGCCGTGGCGGTGGTGGCCGGGGTGGTCGCGCTCGCGGGCATCTTCGTCCTGCGCGACGACGCCCGCTACGTCTACGACCGCCTCACCGACCAGGGCCTGCCGCTCGTGATCCTCTCCGCCGTGTGCGGCCTGGGGGCGCTGGCGCTGATCGCCCGCAGCGCGCGGCGCGGCGCCCGCGAGCTGGCCGTGGGCGCTGTCGTGGCGGTGATCTGGGGGTGGGGGGTGGCGCAGTTCCCGTACCTCCTGCCCGAACGGCTGACGATCTCCGCGGGCGCCGCCCCGGACGCGACCCTGACGGCGGTGCTGATCGTGTTCGGCGCCGCGGTGGTGCTCGTGCTGCCGGCGCTCGCCTTCCTGTACATCCTCACCCAGCGCAGCATGCTCGAGGGCGAGTACGAGCGGCCGCGCCCGGCAGCCGGTGGCTGATGCGAGAGAGCGAGTTCCGCGCGCTGTTCGCGGCGGTCTCCAACTGGGGTCGCTGGAGCGATCGGCCGGAGCGCGGTGCCCTGAACGAGCTCACGCCAGAGCGGATCGTCGCGGCCGCCAGGCTCGTTCGCAGCGGCGTCACCGTCTCCCTCAGCCTGCCTCTCGACACCGAGGACGCGCATCGACAACCCGGAGCCGGCTGACCACCGCATGACGATGCTGCCCGACGTCGACATCGGGTCGGGGAGCGTGCGATTTGCCAAGGACTACGTGGGGGTCGACTACCACAACGACGGCCACAGCCACATCGACGCCTTCTCGCATGTCGCGTACGACGGCCTCCTCTACAACGGGACACCGGAGGAGTCGGTGACGGCGCAGGGCGCCGAGTCGGGAGCGATCGACGTCCTGAAGGACGGCCTCGTCGGGCGCGGCGTGCTGCTGGACGTCCCGCGCCTGCGCGGGATCCGGTGGCTGGAGCCGGGCGAGGACGTGCTCCCGGAGGACCTCGAGGCGGCCGAGCGCGAACAGGGCACCCACGTGGGTCCCGGCGACATCCTGCTGGTGCGCACCGGGCATGCGCGCCGCCGCGCGGAGCTGCCGCCGTGGGACACGCGCACCGCGAAGGCGGGCCTGCATCCGACCACCGCCTCCTTCCTGGCGGAGCGGCGCGTCGCGGCGCTCGGATCGCGACGGCAACAGCGACACCGCGCCCAGCACGACCGAGGGAGTCGGCTTTCCGATTCACGTCCTCGCCCTCAACGCGATGGGGATCCATCTGCTCGACTATCTCCAGCTCGAGGACCTCGCCCGGCACTGCGAGGCCGTGCGGCGCTGGGAGTTCCTGTTCGCCGCGGCGCCGCTGCGCCTCGTGCGCGGAACCGGATCTCCCCTGAACCCGACCGCGATCTTCTAGGGCGATGCTCCACCTCAGGGTCCACGGTCGTTCGGGTGCGATGGCGCGGATCGGCGCGGGGCTCGATGATGGAGAGGCGGCCCGACACATCGCGCTCGCGCCGGGGGTGCGCCCGGGGCACGTGCTGATGACCGCGGAGGTGACCCCTGGCGCGGCCGACACGGTGCTCGATTTCCTGCTGAGCCGGGGGGTGGCGCCGGAGGACATCACCCTCGCGCGACTCGACGACATCGGGCCGATCGCCCCGGGTCACGCCGACTCGAGCCTGATCTGGGCCGACGTGCTGGGCCAGGCCAGGCGGAACGCGCGGACCGTGGCGCGCTACCTCGTCTTCATGATCGTGGCCGGCGTGATCGCGGCCTTTGGCGTGATCGAGGTCAATTCGATCCTGATCGTCGGTGCGATGGCGGTGAGCCCTGACGTGCTGCCGGTAACTGCAGCTTGCGTCGGGTTGGTGAGTCGCCGTTACCGCCTGGCATGGCGGGCGATCGTCACACTGGTGATCGGGCTGGGAGCGACCTGTGTCGCGGCGGTGACGCTCGCGGCCGGCCTCGACGTCCTTGGCATCCTTCCATCCGGGTTCACCCTCGATGACTCGGCGCTCTCCGGGCTGACCACTGTCAACGACGCGACCATCGGGGTGGCGCTCGCCGCAGGCATCGCGGGCATGCTCGCGCTCGAGACGCGCGCGAGCTCGGCCGTGGGCGTCGCGATCTCCATCACCACGATCCCGGCGGCGGCCTACTTCGGCGTGGCCGTGCGGTCGGCGAGATGGACAAGGCGTGGGGGGCGCTCGCCGTCCTGGGGGTCAATGTGGTCATGCTGCTGGTCGCCGGGACATCTACGCTCGTCGTTCAGCGGTGGGTCGCCCGCCACGACCGGCTCACAGGCAGGAGCACGCTCTGAGCGCTTCGCATGACACTGATCGTTCGTCGGGCGTCGATCACGCGCCTCTGGCTCGGCGGCAGCAGGGCGCCGATCAGCCAGCAGACCGGTATGAAGATCCCGAGGATGAACCACACCCAGTGGCCCTTCCTGAGCGACATGATGCCCAGGGTCACCAGCAGCACGAAGTAGAGAATCCCGAGTCCGACCCACGCTCCGGTGGCAGCGGCTAGAGGCATTTCGGCTCCTTCTATTGTTCGATGATGCGATCGGCGCCCACCTTACCCCGCGTGCGGGTGGCCGATCGGCTGGAGCGCGCGATCGAGGAGCGCGCGAACGTCGAGGAGGAGATCGAGCGCGGCGAACGCGAGCAGCCGTCGCGCCCCAGCCTGCGGCGCACGGTGTTCTGGCTCGCCCTCACCGGCGTGTCCCTGTACCTCGTCGCCCCAAGCGTGATCGAGGTCCTCGGCTCGTGGCAGGACCTCGGAGAGATCGCGCCGGTCTGGTTCCCGGCGATGGCGGCACTGCAGGCTGCGGCCATGGCCTGTCTCTGGGCCCTTCAACGTGTCTCGCTGCACGTCGACCGCTGGAGACCTGTGATCGCCTCGCAGCTGGCCGGCAACGCGCTGTCCAAGGTCGCGCCCGGCGGTGGCGCGATGGGCGCGGCGCTCCAGTACAGGATGCTCGTGCAGTCCGGCGTGGAGCGTGCTCGTGCGGTGGCCGGCCTGACGGCCGCGAACCTGCTCACGTTCGCGGTCGTGCTCGGAATGCCGGTGCTCGCCGTGCCGGCGATCGTGCGGGGCGTGGTTCCGCGCAGCCTGCTCGAGGCGGCGCTGGCCGGGCTGGGCGTGTTTGTCGTCCTGTTTGCGCTCAGCGCGCTGCTGCTCGCGCGTGACAGCGCACTGGAGTGGGTCGGGCGCATCGTGCAGCGGGTGCGCAACCGGCTGCGGCGGCGCTCGGCGCCGCTCACGGGACTGCCGCGGCGGCTCGTGCGCGAGCGGAACCGCATCCTCGGCACGCTCGGACCGAAGTGGAAGCGAGCGCTGGCCGCGACGGTCGGGCGCTGGGCGTTCGACTACGCGACGCTGCTGGCGGCGCTGGCAGCTGTCGGCTCGACGCCGCGGCCCGCACTGGTACTGCTCGCCTTCTGCGCGGCGCAGCTCCTCGCCCAGGTGCCGGTCACGCCGGGAGGGCTCGGCTTCGTGGAGGCGGGGCTCACCGCGACGCTCGCGCTCGCCGGGGTGTCACCCGGGGATGCGGTGCTGGCGACGTTCGCATACCGGCTGTTCTCGTACTGGCTGCCGCTGCCGCTCGGACTGGTGGGCGCGGCGCTCCACCGGCGAGCGGTTGCCGACGGGGACAATGCAGCTGTGACGGCCCCTGATCCGGGATCGAGAGCCCTGCCGCGTCTCGCGCGGCTGATCCCCGACGGGAATCTGGCGGGCAGCCTGTACGGAACGGTGCTGGTGACGTCGGTGCTGGCCACCTTCGACGGCTCCGAGCCGGCTGGGTTCGTGATCGCTGCCGTCCTGGTGACCACGGTGGTGTTCGAGCTCGCGCACGCCTGGGCGAACGCGCTGGCCGCGAGCGGGGCGGCCCGCCGCCATCTCGACACA
Organism: uncultured Solirubrobacterales bacterium; assembly: GCA_963731895.1. Classification (GTDB taxonomy): domain Bacteria; phylum Actinomycetota; class Thermoleophilia; order Solirubrobacterales; family JBBDJG01; genus CAVSXO01. The sequence goes on along the minus strand of CAVSXO010000041.1, from coordinate 225,280 downwards.
CAGGTGTTGGGACGCTCGATCCGGCACGAGGCGTCGATCGTGGAGGCCGCCCTGCCCGCAACGCTCGTGCTGCTCCTGGCGGCCGTGGGCCTCTATTCCACCGGGACCGCGCTATGGGTCGCGGCGCTCCTGAACCTTGGGCTCCTGTTCACGTGGGGAGTGGGACTCAGCCAGCTGGCCGGCGGCACGTCGCGGCAGGCCTTGGTGGCTGGACTCGGAAGCGCATCCCTCGGCCTGGTGCTGATCGCGCTGAAGGTGCTCGTCCACTGAGTCGAGCGCTTACGGCAACCGCCCGAACCACATCATCGACAGCAGGCCGCCGGCCAGCATCAGGCCGAGGCCGCCGGCCGCGAACGCCGCGGTGTACTCACGCTTCTCTTTGCGAAACCCGATCCGGGAGCCGAGCCGGTCGTAAACGGTGGCGAGCTTTTCCTCGTCGGCCACGCTGAAGTACTGCCCGCGCGTCGTGCGCGCGATGCGGCGTAGCGTCTCGCGGTCCGGGGGCACCCTCACCGTGCGCGTGCTGCCGAGTCGGTCGCTGAGGGTGACCGTGGCCGCACTCGTCCCGAGCGCGACCGTGTTGACCGGCACGCCCAGGTCGCGGGCCCGGCGCGCGACCGTCAGCGGGTTCGTCCCCGTCGTGGAGTAGCCGTCCGAGAGCAGCACCACGACCGCCGGCGGGCTGCGGCGCCGGCTGCGCCGGCCCTCCCTCTGCGCCTCCTCACGGGCCTCGGCGCGCTCCTTCTGGATCACGGGCTGAAGGCCTGTCAGCGCGGCCTCCAGGCCGGAGCCGATCGCCGTGCCTCCCTCTGCCTGGAGCGCGTCGAGCGCCTGTCTCACGGGCTCCCGGTCAGCGGTGGGCGGGACCAGCAAGGACGCCACGTTGTTGAAGCTCACGAAGCCGAGCCGGAACTTGTCCGGCAGCCGCCCGGCGAACGTCTTGGCGGCGTCGCGCGCGGCAACCAGCCGGCTGGGCGAGACGTCGGTGGCCTGCATGGAGCCGGAGGAGTCGAGCACGAGCATCACCGTTGCCTCCTCGCGGGGCTCGTCGACATTCACGTGCGGACGCGCGACAGCCAGCGTCAGCGCTGCCAGCGCGAGCAGGAACAGCAGCGGCGGGATATGTCGGCGGATCCCGGGCGAACGTGTTACGACGCTGCCGAGCAGGTCCAGGTTGGTGAAGCGCACCGCGTACTGGCGCCGCCGCCGCTGCGACACCAGGTACAGGAACACGACCAGCGGCACCAGCAGGAGCCCCAGCAGCGCGATCGGCAACTCGAAGCTCACCGGCGCCTCCTCACCGTGCGCCGGTTCATGTGGCGCGCCAGCTCGCGCAGCCAGTCGCCCTGCGTCGAGAGGACGATGTGGTCCGCGCCGGTCCGGCGCAGCTCATGGGCCAGCTCGTCGCGCTCGGCTGCGGCGCGCGTCGCAAAGCGCTCTCGCAGCTTGCGCCGGTTCGTGTCCACGCGCAGCTGGCGCCCGGTCTCGGGGTCCACCAGCCAGAGATCGCCGACCGCGGGCAGCTCCTGCTCGCGCGGGTCGCGCACCTCGACGGCCACCACATGGTGGCGGCTCAGCAGCCGCATCAGCGGCGTACGCCAGGCGTGCGGCCCGCGGAAGTCGGATACCAGCATCACGAGCCCGCGCTGGCGCGCGAGCCGGCCCGCGCGCGACAGAGCGTCGGGGAGGTCGGTCGCCCCCTGCCCATCCGGCTCGGGCGTGGAGCGCAGCGCGAGCATCAGCCGCATCAGTCCCTGGCGCCCCTGCAGCGGCGGGATCACCTCCGCGCTGCGCGCGCCGAAGGTCATCACGCCGAGGCGGTTGCCCTGGCGGGTGGCGAGGTGGCCGACCGCAATCGCGGCTCCCTCGGCCACGTCGGCCTTGCGGCGGTCAGCGGTGCCGAAGCCCATCGAGGCCGACACGTCGAGCAGCAGCCACGTCGTGAGGGTGCGCTCGGCCACGTGGACGCGTACGTGCGGCTCGCGCGTGCGCGCGGTGACCGCCCAGTCCATCTGGCGCACGTCGTCCCCCAGTTCGTAGGGCCGCACCTGGGCGATCTCGGTGCCGTGCCCGAGCGCCGGGGAGCTGTGCTCGCCCGACACGAGGCTGTCGATGCGCCGCCGGACGGTCAGGTCCAGCTGGCGCAAGATCGCGGCGGGGGGAGGCGCCGCAGGCGCCGGCGGTTGAGCCCGTGCCCTCACGCCACCTCCGAGCGGGTCAGCGTCACCTCTGGCACCGGGACCGCGTCGACGATCCGCTCCAGCAACGAGTCCGGGCCGACGCCCTCGGCCAGTGCCTCGTAGGTCAGCACGAGGCGGTGGCGCATCACGTCGAGCGCCAGCGCCCTCACGTCCTCCGGCAGCACGAAGCCACGCCCGCGCAGCAGCGCCAGCGCACGGCCGCCGTGGATCAGGTTGATCGAGCCGCGCGGGCTGGCGCCGAACTCGATGTACTGCGAGATCTCGCCCAGGCCGTACTGCTCTGGCCGCCGCGTGGCACCGACAAGGGCGACCGCGTATTCGTTCACGGCGCGGTCCACGAACACCTCCCGCGTCGCGGCCTGAGCATCCACGAGCCGCTCGGGAGACAGCACCTGCTCGATCTCAGGTGCCTCCTCGAGCGAGCGGTCGACGACCGCGACCTCCTCCCGGTCGGAGGGGTAGTCGACCACCGTCTTGAACATGAAGCGGTCGACCTGCGCTTCCGGAAGGGGGTACGTGCCTTCCGACTCGATCGGGTTCTGGGTGGCAAGCACGAGGAAGGGATGCGGCGACTTGAAGGTCTCCGGACCGATCGTGACCTGGCGCTCCTGCATCACCTCGAGCAGCGCCGACTGCACCTTCGCGGGCGCTCGGTTGATCTCGTCCGCGAGCAGGAAGTTGCAGAAGACGGGGCCGAGCTCCGTCTCGAACGCGTGGCGGTCCGCGCGGTAGATCCGTGTTCCGACCAGGTCCGAGGGCACCAGGTCAGGGGTGAACTGGATCCGGCGGAACTGGCCTCCGAGCACGTCACTTACGGCCTTGATCGTCATCGTCTTCGCCAGGCCCGGCACTCCCTCGAGCAGAATGTGACCGTCGGCGAGCAGTGCCACGAACACCCGCTCCAGCATCTGCTCCTGCCCGACGATCACCCGCTTGACCTCGAACAAGGCCGTTTCGAAGGTGTGGCGGACCTCTTCGGGCCCGCCGACGGCATGGAGCCGCCTCTGCTCGCTGTCCACGTGGTCTCCTTTGGTTTCGTCCGGTGGGACGCCCTGCCGCCCGGATGGTACGAGGGGTGAGTACCCCGCGCGCCGCCGTCGCAGATCTAGCCCAGGTCCTTTAAGGGTTTGTGAGAGTTGCGTATCCCCGCGCAATCGGTCACACGATCCGCGCCACCCTCACCCGGTGCGACACTTTCATCGTCCCCAGGCCGACAAATCAGCGTCACCGGGGCGTGTAGTCGAAATGGGAGCGCCGGAGCTTGCTGCCGCTCCGGCACAACTTCGTGCGCGTGTGTATACGACCGGCGCGCCACGCGTGACACGGTTCGCGCCACCCTCCGCCGGTGCGACACTTTCATCGGCCTCAGGCCGACAAAACAGCGTCACCGGCCGTGGACATGCGGGTGGCGCAACTCGCAGCGAGTCAGCACGGCGTGGTGAACCGCAGGCAGCTGCTCGGGATCGGTCTCAGCAAGGACGAGATCTGGCACAGAGTGAGGGTCGGTCGGCTGCATCGCGTCCATGTCGGCGTATACGCGGTTGGGCACCTGCTGCTGCCGCGGTACGGCCTCTGCATGGCGGCGGTGCTGGCATGCAAGGGGGGCGTCCTGAGCCACGGGTCCGCCGCGGGCCTGCTCGGCCTGCGGGGCATGCAGGGCCGCGATATCGACGTGACGGTGGTGCGGGCCGGGAGTCGCCGCCTGCGCCGGGGCATCCGCGTGCACGCAACGCGCTCGCTGCTGCCTTCGGAGGTCACGACGGAGGAGAACATCGCCTGCACCACCCCAGCGCGCACGCTGGTAGATCTCGCGGCGGTGCTCGATCGCCGCGGGCTACGGCGGGCGCTCGAGCGGTCGATCGAGCTGCGGCTCTTCGACGGTGAGCTGATGGATGCGGCGCTCGAACGTTCGCGCGGCCGACGCGGGACCGGGGTGCTGCGGGAACTGCTCGCCGTACTGCGCGACGAACCCGCGCCCACGCGCAACGAGCTCGAGCGCCGGTTCCTCGAGCTGGTACGCGAGCTGGGGCTGCCGATGCCGGTGGTGAACGCCTACGTAGGCGCCTACCAGGTCGACTTCCATTGGCCGCGCCATCGGCTGATCGTCGAGACCGACGGGCGCGCCACGCATGACACGCCGCACCAGTTCGAGGAGGATCGCCGCCGCGATCTGGAACTCACGCTCGCCGGCTGGCACGTTGTGAGGATCGGCTGGCGGCAGCTCGTGCACGAGCCGGAGCGAGTGGCCGAGCTGCTCACATCCAGGCTCCGCCAGCCGGCCACGACCGCGTTGCTAGGGTCTTTCGCGCCTTGTCCACCGCCGCCGACCTGAAGCGCACTCCCCTCCATGACGCCCACGTGCGTGCCGGTGCACGCATGGTCCCGTTCGCGGGATGGGACATGCCCGTGCAGTACGAGGGTGTCAGGCAGGAGCACGTGGCGGTGCGCACCAAGGCGGGCCTGTTCGACGTCTCGCACATGGGTGAGATCGAGACCCGCGGTCCGCGCGCGGAGGAATTCCTGCGGCATCTGCTGACCAACGACGTCGCGAAGGTCCCCGAGGCCGGCGCGCAGTACTCACTTCTATGCCGGGACGACGGCGGTGTGCTCGACGACCTGTTCACGTACCGGCTTGCGCCCAACGGCGAGGAACAACGCTTCCTGACGGTCGTCAACGCCTCGAACGCCGAGTCGGACTTCGACTGGTTCCGCCGCCAGGCCGACGGGTGGGAGGGAGTCGAGGTGATCGATCGATCCGCCGAGTACGCGATGCTCGCGCTCCAGGGGCCGGTGGCGCTGGACGTGCTTTCCGGGGCGCTCGAGGAGGGCGCGGCGCCGGAGCGCTTCCGTCATTCCGAGGCCGTCGTGGCGGGTGTGCCCGCCCTCCTTTGTCGCACGGGTTACACCGGCGAGGACGGGGTGGAGCTGCTGCTCGAGCCGGAGGGAGCCACTCGCGTGTGGGACGCGCTCCTGGAGCGCGGCGCGCAACCGGCCGGGCTCGGCGCGCGCGACACCCTGCGCCTCGAGGTTTGCTACCCGCTGTATGGAAATGACCTGACCCCGGACCGCACGCCGATCGAGGCGGGACTGAAGTGGGCCTGCGTGCTCGACAAGGACTTCATCGGCAGCGACCGCCTGCGCGAGCAGGTCGAGCGTGGGACGGAGCAAAAGCTGGTGCCGTTCGCGTTCACGGGGGCCGGAATACCCCGCCAGGGATGCGAGGTCCTCAGTGACGGCGAGCGGGTTGGATCGGTCACAAGCGGTACCCTCTCTCCCTGCCTGGAGGTGGGGATCGGGATGGCGTACGTCTCCACCGCCCTGGCCGATCCGGGCACCGACCTGATCGTGGACGTCCGCGGAAAGGAGCGCCCCGCCCGCGTGTCCAGCAAGCCCCTCTACAAGAAGGGAGACTGAGTTTTGGCCGACGCATCGAGCGCCGCCGAGAGCTATCCGGACGACCTGCTCTATCACCCGGAGCACGACTGGGTTCGCATCGAGGGTGATGAAGCCTCCTTCGGCATCACGTGGTACGCGCAGGACGCGCTCGGCGAGGTGGTCTTCTTCGACCCGCCGGACGTCGGCACGAGTGTCAGCATGGGCAAGCCATATGCCGAGGTCGAGTCGGTGAAGGCGGTGTCCGACGTGATCGCGCCGCTGTCGGGCGAGGTGACCGGCGTCAACGAGGGGGTTTCCGAGACTCCCGAGCTGATCAACGAGGATCCCTACGATGCTGGGTGGCTCGTGCGCGTGCGGCTCAGCGATCCTTCCGAGACCGAGCAGCTGCTGAGCGCCGAGCAGTACCGCGCCCAGCTCACCGCCGAGGAGTAGACCCGACATGACCCGCTACACGTCCGCCACCGAGCGCGACCGCGAGCAGATGCTCGCGACCATCGGTGCGCGGTCCATCGACGACTTGTTCGAGGACATCCCGGCGAGCGTGCGCCTCGATCGTCCGCTCGAGCTGCCGGACGGCCTGCCGGAGGCCGCGGTCTACGAGCGCATGGCCGAGCTGGCCGCGCGCAACGCCAGCGCCGAGACCGAGATCACCTTCCTGGGCGCTGGGATGTACGACCACTACGTACCGGCGATCGTCGACTCCATCACGCAGCGGTCGGAGTTCCTGACCCCCTACACGCCGTACCAGCCCGAGATCTCGCAGGGCACCCTTCAGGCGATGTTCGAGTTCCAGACCGCGATCTCCGAGCTGACCGGGTTGCCGGTCGCCAGCGCGGGGCTGTACGAGATGCCGTCGTCGGTCGCCTCGGCCGGATACCTGGCGCGCAACGCGACCGGCCGCGACCGGTTCCTCGTCTCACGCGGCCTGCACCCGCACGCACGCGAGGCGCTCGCGACCTACGCAGCCGGCTTCGGCGCGGAGATCGACGAGATCCCACTGGTGAGCGGCGCAACCGACCTGGCCGCGCTGGACGCTGCCGTGGACGAGCGCGTCGCGGCGGTGTTCCTCCAGCAGCCGAACTTCCTCGGCACCGTCGAGGACCTCGCGGCCCTCGCGCCGGTGGCGAAGCGCGCGGGCGGCCTGCTCGTGGCCACGGTGGACGCGCCCACCCTCGGGGTCCTGCGCCCGCCCGGCGAGTTCGGCGCGGACGTGGCGCTCGGTGAGGGCCAGCCGCTGGGGAACCGACTCGACTACGGCGGGCCGTCGTTCGGTTTCTTCGCAGCGCGCGAGGAGCACATTCGCCGCATGCCGGGCCGCATCGCGGGCGAGACCACCGATGTCGACGGCCGGCGCGGTTTCGTGCTCACCCTGCAGACGCGCGAGCAGCACATCCGGCGCGAGAAGGCAACGTCGAACATCTGCACCAGCCAGCAGCTGAACGCGCTCGCCGGCGTGATCTACATGAGCTGGCTCGGGCGCCACGGGATCGTCGAGCTGGGGGAGCTGATGGCTCAACGCACCGCGTATGCGCGCGAGCGCCTGGCGGCGGTCGAGGGAGTGCGCCTGCTGCACGAGCAACCGGTCGTGCGCGAGTTCGCGGTGCGGCTCGATGCGCCGGTGAAAGCGGTGCTGCGCCGCTGTGCCGCGGAAGGCGTGAACGCCGGCTACGCCCTGGGCGACGAGTACCCGGAGTTCGACGACGGCCTCCTGGTCGCGATCACCGAGCGGCGCTCGCGCGAGCACATCGACCGGCTGGCCGAGGTGCTGGGCGCGGCGGTCGCGGCCGAGCGCACCGGCGCGGGGGTGACGGCGTGAGCGATACGCAGACTCCAATGCAGCGCGACCCCGTCGTGACGATCTTCGAACGCTCGGTCGAGGGCCGCCGGGCGGCGCAGCTCCCCGAGGTCGACGTGCCGGCGAAGCCGCTGGACGAGCTGATCCCGAGCGCCATGCTGCGCGCGGAGGGCCCCCGCCTGCCGGAGGTCTCCGAACCCGAGATCGTGCGCCACTACAACCGCATCTCGCGGCGCAACTTCGACCTCGACACCGGCTTCTACCCGCTCGGTTCGTGCACGATGAAGCACAACCCGAAGCTGAACGAGCGGGTCGCGGCACTGCCCGGTCACGCGCGCCTGCACCCGCTGACCCCGCCCGAGCGCGCGCAGGGGGCGCTCGAGGTGATGTGGCTGCTCCAGCGTTCGCTGTCGGAGATCTGCGGCCTGCCACACGTCAGCCTCCAGCCCTCTGCCGGTGCGCACGGCGAGCTCGCGGGCCTGCTCCTGACGCGCGCCTACCACGCCGATCGCGGCGAGTCGCGCCACAAGGTGCTGACGCCGGACACCGCGCATGGGACGAACCCGGCGACGGTCACGATGGCCGGCTACGAGGTCGTGAAGGTGGCGACCGACGAGCGTGGCGGCATCGACGTCGACGACCTGCGCGCGAAGGCCGACGACGACGTGGCGTGCCTGATGCTGACGAACCCGAACACGCTCGGGCTGTTCGACGAGCGCATCGAGGAGATCGCGGAGATCGTGCACGGCACCGGCGCGACCCTGTACTACGACGGGGCGAACCTGAACGCCGTGATGGGGATCTCGAGGCCCGGAGACATGGGCTTCGACATCGTCCACGTGAACCTGCACAAGTCGTTCTCGCAGCCGCACGGCGGCGGCGGCCCCGGCGCCGGCCCGATCGCGGTGTCCGACCGCATCGAGCCGTTCCTGCCGCGTCCGCAGGTCGTGCTTCGTGAGGGTTCGAACGGCACCGAGCCGCACTTCGACCTGGACTACGACCGGCCGAAGTCGATCGGGAGGCTGCGCGGGTTCCAGGGCAACTTCGGCGTATTCGTGCGCTCCTACGCCTACATCCTGAGCCTCGGCGGCGACGGCCTGCGCGAGGCGTCCGAGACCGCGGTGCTGAACGCCAACTACCTGCTCGCCCGCATGCGGGAGGGCCGGGGCGGGAAGTACCTCCCGGTCGCCTTCGACCGCACGTGCATGCACGAGTTCGTGCTGTCCGGCGCGCGCGCGAAGCGAGAGCTGGGCGTGAAGACGCTCGACATCGCCAAGCGGCTGCTTGACCACGGCTTCCATCCGCCGACCGTGTACTTCCCGCTGCTGGTCGACGAGGCGCTGATGGTGGAGCCGACCGAGACCGAGGCCAAGGAGACGCTGGACGCGTTCGCCGACGCGGTCGACGAGATCCTGGCCGAGGCCGAGCAGGACCCGGAGGTCGCGCGCAACGCGCCGTACACGACGCCGGTGCGGCGCCTGGACGAGGTCGGCGCGACGAAGCGGCCGGTGGTGCGCCAGCCGCTGTAGCTATGCGCGACGAGGATGGAGGCCGTGCGGCGCGCACGAGGCGAACGGCGAGTGCCGTGCCTCGTACGGATACGAGGCGTTCAACCGCGGCGACATCGAGGCCTCGCTGACCGTCCTCGATCCGGAGATCGAGTGGCATACGTACATCGTCCCGGCGGCCCGGGGGCGGCACCTACCACGGCGCACGACGGGGTGCGCGAGCTGTGGGCAGGACGCGCGGCGGATCTTCGGCGAGTTCAAGAACGTCCCTGAGCAGGTGTTCGACGCCGGCGACCGCGTGGTCGCGTTCGTCCGTGTGGAGGGACGTCGGCAGGGAGAGTGGCGTTGCTGTCACGGCGCGCATCGCGCACGTCTACAGCTTCCGCGACGGCATGGTGTGCTGCGTCGAGTCGTTCGAGGATCGCGACGAGGCGCTGCGCGTCGGCGGGCATCGAGGCCGAGCGCGGGCGAACGGACTAGTGCGGCGCGACCTCGCCGTCCTCGGGCTCAAGCGGCAACCCGGCCTCGGCCCAGGCCTTGATGCCACCGTCCATGTTGTATGCGTCATAGCCCGCGGCCCTGAACGCCTGCATCGCAAGGCCCGAGCGGTTTCCCATCCGGCACAGGAAGATGATGGGCGTCTCCTTGTCGATCTCCTCGGCGCGGCCCGCGAGCCGTTCCAGCTCGATGTGGACCGCCCCGGCGACCCGGCCGGCCTCCCATTCGTAGGGCTCGCGCACGTCGACGAGCTGCGCTTCGCCTCCCTCGACCAGCTCCTTCACGCGCTGCGGCTCGAGGTCGAACTTGTCGTCGGAGAACGCTCCCATGGGCGGAGCAGGTTAGCGACCTACCAGCGAACGTCGTGCTCCTCCATCACGCCGTACCCCTGCGCCAGCTCGATCCCGCCGGGCAGCATCCCGGTGAACGTCCCGAACGGCTGGCGGTAGCGGGAGCGCATCAGGAGCAGGTTCCTGTCCTCCTCGCGCGCGGCCCACTCCGTGAACTCGAGTGAACCACCCTCCGCGAACGTGACCTGAGAGAGATCGGGCGCGAAGGCCACCGGGCCGACCTCGGCGGGCTCTCCATCCACCCATACGGTGCGCTCGCTCTGCGTGGGCGCGTCGTGCACCCCGGCGACGAGGTTCCACGACACGGCCCGCCCGTCGCTCGTCAGTCCGTTGCCTGCCGACCATTTCCAGGCCGTGTGCCGGTCGTGGTAGCCGGCGCTCTCGTCGATGAAGGCGACCCCGTCGATCTCGTGTCGCCTCCCGTCGAGCTCCACGAAGCCGCGCGCCGGGACGTCCGCCTGCTTGCGGGTCCAGATGTAGTGGCCGGCGCTCGGTCGGCGACGCGATCTCGACAACCGACCGGACTCCTCGAGCGTGAGATTGATGCGAACACCGTCGCGCTCGACGTCCACAGCGCCGCGCTCGACGCTCACGCCGCCCCGCCCGATTGTCGTGCGCTCGCGCAGCTCGCCGCCGGGCAGCGCGACGGCCCACCAGCGCTGCGGCACGGGCCCGATGCGCGCGTCGGCGACGCACAGCATCAGCTCCGGCCCGTAATAGCCGACGTAGCGCCAGCGCTTGCGCGGCCGGGTGCCGCGGAACAGCGGCATGCGTGCCGGCGGCACCTTCAACCCGAGTGACCGGACGCGCTCGCCTCTCACCGGGAGATCCATCTAGTCCAGGAACGTCGCGTAGTCCTCGACCGGCGCGCGCTCCGTCGCCTCGGCCGTCTGGCGGGGGTGGCCGAGATACAGCATCCCGACGAACCGCTCGTCCCCCGGAAGGCCGACGGCCTCCGCGCCGGGGTCGGTCCTCAGCACCGCCGGAGTGCGCCAGTAGCCCGCGAGACCGCGCGCGTGGGCTCCCAGCAGCACGTTGTACGCCGCGCATGCCGTCGCATGTGCGTCCTCCTCGTCCTGGACCGGATCGGCGGAATGCTTCGCCGAGACCACGACCAGCGTCGGGGCGCGATCGAGCTTCGCCCGCCGCGACGCGTCCGAGCTCCTCGAGGTTCGCCCCGTCCGGCGCCGTCGCCTTGGCCAGGTCCGCGGCGGCGCGCTTCAGCGCCTCCAGCGCGCGGGGTCCCACCACCCTGAAGCGCCACGGGTTCGTGAGGTGGTGGTTCGGGGCCCAGCGGGCCAGCTCGAGGAGGTCCTCGAGGGTGGCGCGTTCCACCGGCTCGGGCTCGAAGGCCTTGATCGTGCGCCGCGTGCGGATCGCGTTCTCGACTTCCACTGGTCCTATTCTTGCCGGATCGTCGCCGCGGCAGACACCCAGGCCCCCGCGCGCGAGCGTGTTTTCTCCGGGATGCGCCCGACGGGACGGCTTCACATCGGGCACTGGTTCGGTGCGCTCCAGAACTGGATCCGGCTCCAGGACGCGTATGAGTGCATCTACAGCGTCGTGGACCTGCACGCGCTCACGACCGGCTTCGACGACGTGTCCAGGATCCACGAGGACGGCATCGAGATGCTGGCCGACTGGATCGGCGCGGGAGTCGACCCCGAGCGCTCGATCGTCTTCCGGCAGTCCCAGGTGCCCGAGCACGCCGAGCTGGCGCTGCTGCTGGGAATGATCACGCCGAAGTCGTGGCTCGAGCGGGTTCCGACCTACAAAGGCCAGATCGCCGAGCTCGGGGAGCAGATCGACACGTACGGCTTCTTCGGCTACCCGCTGCTGCAGACGGCGGACATCATCCTCTACCACGCGACCAAGGTCCCGGTGGGGCAGGACCAGCTCCCACACCTGGAGCTGGCGCGCGAGGTCGTGCGCCGCTTCAACCACCTGTACGGCGGAGGCGGGGAGATATTTCCCGAGCCGGAGGCGCTGCTGACCGAGGCGCCCATCCTGCTCGGGATCGACAATCGCAAGATGTCCAAGAGCTACGGCAACGCGATCGAGCTGGGAGCGGGTCCCGACACGATCCGTGACATGGTGGGGAGGATGATCACCGACCCGCTGAAGATCCGCCGCGGCGACCCGGGTCGCCCGGAGATCTGCAACGTCTTCTCCTACGAGAAGCTGTTCGGGACACCCGCCGACCGGATCGCCGAGATCGACCGCACCTGCCGGACCGGCGAGCTCGGCTGCCGCGATCACAAGGACGAGATCTCCGAGCGGATCGTCGAGTACCTGCGCCCGTTCCGGGAGCGCCGGGCGCAGGCCCTCTCGGATCGCGGCGAGCTCGAGCGGATACTCGACCGGGGCGCGGAGCGCGCGCGGGCGATCGCCATGCCGAACCTGGAGCGGGCCAAGGAGGCGATGGGGCTATGAGCACGGTCGAGCAACCTTGGTCCCTGGACCTCGACGTCTTCGAGGGCCCGTTCGACCTGCTCGTCACGCTGATCCTGAACGAGGATGTGGACCTGCTCGAGGTCCACCTGGCGGAGATCGTCCTGTCGTACGTCGAGCGGCTGGAGGAGCGCGGCGAGCTCGATCTCGAGGCCGCCACCGAGTTCCTGATCCTGATCGCCTCCCTGCTGGAGCTGAAGTCACGGCTGATGCTCCCGTCCGAGGAGATCGAGGGCCTCGACCTCGAGCCCGGAGAGGCTGCCGAGGAGCTGCTCGCCCGGCTGCTCGATTACCGCCGCTTCCGGACGGCGTCGGAGTGGATGCACGAGCGGCTGGCTGCCGAGCAGGGCTACCGCTACCGCGTGGCGCCGCTACCACCGGAACTGCGGCGCGTGACCCTCGAGGCCGCCGGCAAGGCCTACGAGCCCCAGCGTCTCGCGGACTCGATCGCGGCCCTGCTGCGGGTCCCGCCGCCGGTCGACACCAGCCACATGACGCGGGTCACGGTGTCGCTGGAGCGCCGGCTCGCGCACCTGCGCGATCTGCTCCGCTCGCGGACGTCGTTCTCGTTCGAGGACGCTGTCGGCGAGTCGGACCGCATGACCCAGGCCGTGACGCTGTTCGCGCTGCTCGAGCTGTACAAGTCGGGCGAACTCGTCTGGCGCCAGCGTGAGAATTTCGGCCCGATCGAGATCATGGCCAAGGCCGAGTCGAATGAACCCCATCGCCCGACAGGTGACCGCGCTGCTGTTCTGCTCGCCCGAGCCGGTGAGCCGCGCCGACCTGTGCGAGGCGATCGGATGCCCCGAGCCGCGCCTCGACGATGCGGTCGAGCAGCTGCGCGCGCACTTCGCGCCCGGTGAGACGGGCATCGTGCTGCGCGAGGTCGGCGGCGGACTCACGTTCGCGTCCGATCCCGAGGCCGACGACGCCGTGCGCACCCTGCTTTCCAAGCCGCGCACCCCGCCGCTCTCCCAGGCGCAGGCGGAGTGCCTTGCGATCGTGGCGTATCTGCAGCCGGTGGCGCGTCCCGAGATTGCCCGCATCCGGGGCGTCAACTCCGACTCGCCCGTCTCGACCCTCGAGGACCGCGGGCTGATCGAGGAGAAGGGCCGCACCCAGTTCGGCGCCATCCTGTACCGGACGAGCGCGCTGTTCGAGAAGCTGTTCGGGCTCGAGTCGCTGAAGGCCATGCCGGAGATCCAGACGTTTGCCCCGAGCGCCGAGGACGAGCAGGAGCTGCGCGAGAAGCTGCTGAAGGCCGGCGAGCAGCGCGTGAGCTGAGCCGGCGCTGGCGCCGATGCGTCTCCGGTGGCTCGGCCACGCCAGCGTGCTGTTCGAGCTGGGCGGCGTCGCGCCTGCTGACCGATCCGCTGTTGCGCGCGCGGCTCTGGCACCTGACGCCGCCGCGTGCCGGTGCCGGCCGACATCGGCGCGGTCGACGCGGTCCTGATCTCGCACGTGCACCATGACCATCTCGACATCTCCTCGCTGGCCGCGCTGGCTGGCACACCCGCGATCGTGGCGCCCGCGGGAGCCGGTAGCCCTGCTGCGCGACCGCGGCTTCGAGCATGCCATCGAGTTGCGCGAAGGGGGAGTCGACCGACGTTGCGCGGCCTGCGCGTCACCGCGACCGCCGCGCACCATCGCGCGCGGCGCGGCCTGCTCTCGCCATGGGTCCCGTCGCTGGGCTTCGTGATCGAGGGCGGCGTGCGCGTGTACTTCGCGGGCGACACCGACGTCTACGAAGCGATGGAGGAGCTGGCGCCGCTCGATGTCGCGCTGCTGCCGGTGTGGGGCTGGGGGCCGCAGGCTCGGAGAGGGGCACCTGAACCCCGCGCACGGCGGCCGAGGCGTTGCGGCTTCTGCGACCGCGCGTCGCGGTGCCGATCCATTGGGGCACGTTCTTCCCGATCGGCCTGGGCGGCCGCCGGCTGGTGGACCCACCGCACGAGTTCGCACGCCACGCCGCCGAGCTCGCCCCCGACGTCGAGGTCCGGGTCCTGGAGCCGGGGGAGGGCTTCGAGCTCTAATCGTGTGGGTTGAGGATCTCGCGGCGAGGAGCTCACAGGACCGCGGCGACGCTGACAGGCCGCGAAGCGGTCGAACACCCAGTTGCGAGCGTTCCATGCATGCGTGCCGACATCATCCGAATCGGACGAAGTGGTGGCCCGAGAATCCCGGTAGTGTGCCCGCGACCCTCTCCTACAGTGGCCGACCACTCCGACACCTCCCCACCCGAGCGAGCGCCGGCAGCCGCGTCTGAGCCCGCCGTGGGCCAGCCGAAGCCGCGTCACCGCGCGCTCGTGTGGTCCATGATCGTGCTCGCTTCGGTGCTGCTGATCTTCTCGATCACCGCGAACTGGGTGCAGCGCGAGGCGCTCGACACGGACGAGTTCGTAGACACGACCGACCAGATCCTCGCGGACCAGGATGTGCAGGAGGCGCTCAGCATCTACCTGGTCGATCAGGTGTACGCCAACGTCGATGTCCAGGCCCAGCTCGAGCAGGAGCTTCCGAGCAGCGCCAAGGCGCTGTCTGCTCCTCTCGCGGCCGCAACGAGGCAACTCGCCCTGAACGTCTCGGAGAAGGCGCTCGCCTCGCCTCGTGTCCAGGCTCTCGTTTCAAACGCCGTCCGCGCCGCGCAGGAGCAGTTCGTGAAGCTGATCGAGGACGAGGGCCAGTACGTCTCGACCACCGGCGGCGACGTCACGATCGAGTACGGGACCCTCGTCGCCGACCTGGCAGCCCGCCTGGGGGTCGACCCGGAAACGATCTCCCAGATCCAGGGCATCGTGCAGGATCTCTCGAAGAACCTCAAGCAGGGCCTGACCGCGGCTCAGGACCAGATCAAGTCGGTGCGCGCGGAGCTCGCCCAGGTGCAGGGAGGCTCGCTGAGCCCCCAGCTGCAACAGAATCTGACGACGCTCCAGACGACGCTCGCCGACCTCCAGACGAAGGTCGCGAGCCTCGAGAAGAAGGTCAAGAGCGCGGAGGGGAAGGCTCCGTCCCAGCTCCAGGACCGCCTCACCGAGCTCGAAAGTCGGCTGTCGGACCTCGACACCCGGCTGACCGCGCGCCTGGATCAGGTCGGCGCGGTGCTCGAGGATCCCAGCCAGGCGAACGTCGAGCGCTCGACGCCGCGCTCGCCTCGACCGAGGTGCGGGTCACCACCCTGCTCGCTCGCCAGGCCGTGCAGACCCCAGGGCAGCTCGTCGTGATCGAGTCCGACCAGCTCGATGGAGTTCAGACCGCTGTGAGGGCGCTCCGCAACCTCGGCTACGTGCTGCCGTTGCTGGTGCTCTTGCTGTACGTGGGCGCCCTCTACCTGGCGCGGGGGTGGCGCCGGCGAGCCCTGATCGCAGCGGGAGGCGGGATCCTGATGGCGACGCTGCTCGTCGCTGCTGACGAGGCGCCTGATCGGCAGCGCGGTCGTGGACGCGATGGCGAGCTCCGACACGGTCAAGCCGGCCGTCCAGTCGGTCTGGGACATCGTCTGCGGAGGGGCTGCGTCGAGCGGGCGCTGTTCGTCCTCGTGATCGGGTTGGCGTTCGTCGGGGCGGGCCTCCTGGCAGGGCCCGGCCGTCACGCCGTCGCCGTGCGACGCTCCCTCGCACCGCACCTGCGCGACCAGCCGGTCGTCGTCTACTCGGTCGTTGCCGTGCTGTTCCTGCTCTGGCTGGCTTTCATCCCCGGGATCAACAACCTCGGCCAGGTCCTGGTGATCGTGGCGCTCGCGGTGCTGGCCGTGGTGGGCGTCGAAGCGCTGCGGCGGCAGACGGCGCAGGAGTTTCCAGCCGGGCCCGGACAGCTCCTGACGGACGTGCTCAGCGAGCGGGCACGCGGCGCATGAACCAGTTCGGCACGCCCAGCACGTCGGTCTGCTCGACCACGACGTAGCCGAAGCGCTCGTAGAGGCGCACGTTCTCGGCCTTGTCGGTCTCCAGCCAACCCGTCAGCTCTTCCCTGTCGAGGTCCGCCGCGTGGACCGCGAGCATCGCGCTGCCGAATCCCTGGCCCTGGAGGGGGCGATCGACGGCGACCGGCCCGAGGTGCTCGTGCCGCTCGTCGGGGTCGCGCTTGCTCCATGCCGCGACCCAGCGCATCGTCCGCATCAGCGTGCGCGGCCCAGTGGCGGCCATCCCCGGCGCCATGCGCAGGCCCTGCACGGTGGTGGGACGGCAACCGCCCGGGGGCAGCCGGCCGCAGACACCGACGACCTCGCCGTCGAGCCGGGCACACAGCGCGTTCTGGTCCATGTGCCGCCACATCGCCTCGAACAGTCGCGCGAGTATCCGCTCGCGCCGATCGGCATCGTCGCCGAGCGCCGCGACGTGGATCGGGTTGTCGCGCATGCCCCGGGCCAGGACGCCGATCGCAGCCGGGATCTCGGGGGGCGCCAGCGGCGCCACCTCGACTCTGTGGGTTGAGGACACGCCGGTCCGGCGGCTACTTGCCGGCGACCGACGATACGTACTCTGCGACCGCCGTGGCCTCCTGGCCGCTCACGATGTTCGCCGGCATCGCGCCGGTGCCCGCGCCGCCGTTCTTGATCGCGTTCTCCACCCGCGCCTTGTCGGGCTTCAGCTCGTCGAGGTTCGGCCCGATCGTGCCCGACGTGCCGGCGTCCGCGAGCGTGTGGCACGTCCCGCAGGACTGGGTGAAGATCTGCTTGCCCTCGGCGGACGCGGCGGCGCCACCTCCTCCGCCGCCCCCGCCGGTCTGGGCGCTCGACTCCTCGGGCTGCTGGTCGCCGCCGCCACTCTCGGTGGAGACCGCGGTTTCTCCGCCGCCGCCCGATTTCTCGGTGGTGTTGTCGTCGATCACGAGCGCGGGGATGCCGACGGCGAACGCGACCGCGATCGCTCCGAACACCAGCACGCCCGTCGGGGCTCGGCGCAGCACGAGCGCGCCCACGAAGAGGGCCACGCCGATCAGCGCGAGGGCGAGGAGTACGTCCAAGGCCGCGGCATTATGCCACGCGCCGGGGCGCCATCCCGCCGGGACGGCTTCGACGGTTGCCCTAGCCTGGGGGCCATGCGGCTTGCAAAGTTCCTTGCCCACGCCGGCGTGGCCTCACGCCGGCACGCCGAGCGGCTCGTGACGGGCGGCCGCGTCCGGGTGGACGGGCGCGTCCTCACCGATCCGGCGCGCGACGTGGACGAGAGCAACGAGATCGAGGTCGACGGCGCCGCCGTGACCCCGGAGCAGCTGGAGTACCACCTGGTCCACAAGCCCGCCGGAGTGGTGTCCACCGCGCACGACCCCGAGGGGCGGCCGAAGGTGACCGACATGGTGGACTCGGCAGCCCGCCTCTACCCGGTGGGGCGCCTCGACGTCGACAGCACGGGGCTGGTGCTCCTGACCAACGACGGCGAGCTGGCCAACCGGCTCATGCACCCCCGCTACGAGGTGCCACGCACCTACCGTGCCCGGGTTGCGGGCGGACCGTCGAAGCGGTCGCTCCAGGCTCTGCGGAACGGCGTCGCCCTCGAAGACGGACGCACCCGGCCGGCGGCGGTGAGCGTGCTCACCTCGCCCGGCCGGGAGTCGATGCTCGAGATCACGATCCACGAAGGCCGCAACAGGATGGTGCGGCGCATGCTCGAGGCGGTCGGCCACCCGGTGCGGGCGCTCGAGCGCGTGGCGTTCGGTCCGCTGGAGCTGGGGCGGCTGCGTCCGGGCGACTCACGGAAGGTGCGTCCCCGGGAGCTTGAGGAGCTGCGCCGCCGGGCCGGGCTGGCGGACTGACAGAATCCGCGACCGTGACCGGCTTGGAAGAGAACGAGACGCAGGACAGCCAAAGGCTCTTTGCGCTGCGCGGCGCGACCTCCGTCGGACGAGAACACCGAGCCGGCGATCCTGGAGGGGACGCGCGAGCTGGTGGAGTCGATCATGGAACGAAACGATCTGGTGGCGGAGCAGATGGTGAGCTGCGTGTTCAGCGCCACGACCGACCTGAACGCCCAGTTCCCGGCGGTCGCGGCGCGCGACCTCGGCCTCAGCCAGGTCCCGCTGCTCTGCACCCAGGAGATAGACGTGCCGGGCGCTCTCCCCAGGGTGATCAGGGTGCTGCTGCACTACTACGCTCCGCAGGGACACGCCCCCCAGCACGTGTACCTGCGCGAGGCGCGGGCGCTGCGGGCGGACCTGGAAGCCGCTCAGTAGGCCATGCAGCCTCTAGCGCCCGGCGCCCGGCGCCGCCGGCCCGGCTCCTGGCTGGAGGAGCCCCGACTCGTACCCGAAGATCACCGCCTGGATCCTGTCTCGCAGCCCGAGCTTCCGAAGCACGTGCCCTACGTGTGTCTTCACGGTTCCCTCGCTCACCACGAGCTCACCGGCGATCTCGGCGTTGGAGAGGCCACTTGCCATCAAGCTGAGCACCTCTCGCTCGCGGGCTGTCAGCTCGTCCACCTGGGACTTGAGATCCTCCCGGGGGCTGGGAAGCGCGGCGAACTGGCCGATCACCGACGGCGTGACCGCGGGGTCGAGGAGCGCGTCGCCGCGTGCCACCGCCCTGATCGCCGCGAGGATGTCCTCGGGTGAGGCATCCTTGAGCAGGAACCCGCTGGCCCCCGCCCGGAGAGCCTCGTAGACGTACTCGTCGAGGCCGAAGGTGGTCAGGATCAGGACCCGCGGGGGGTCGTCGTGCTCGGCGATGATGCGGCGCGTGGCTGCGAGGCCGTCGAGCCGCGGCATGCGGATGTCCATCAGCACGAGGTCCGGGGCCAGGCGCCGCGCTGCGTCCACCGCGGCCAGGCCGTCCACCGCCTCCCCGACCACCTCGATCTCCGCATCGACGTCCATGATCCGGCGAAGTCCCGACCGGATGACGGCCTGGTCGTCGGCGATCAGCACTCGCACGCTCATGGCGCCCCCTTCTCGAGCGGCATTTGCGCCCGGACCGCGAATCCGCCGCCCTTCCGGCCGCCCGCCTCGAGCGAGCCGCCGAAGAGCGCCACGCGCTCACGTAGCCCGACGATGCCATGCCCGCTCCCATCGGGCGTTCCTCCGCGACCGTCATCCGCGATCTCGATCTCGAGCGTGCGATCGCCATACGCCACGACCACGGTCGCGCGCGCGTCGCCCCCGTGCTTCAGGACATTCGTCAGCGCCTCCTGCACGATGCGATAGGCGCTGATATCCAGGCCGGGCGCCAGCTGCACCGGCTCGCCGACCACATGCAGCTCGACAGCCAGCCCAGCCCGGCCCACCTGCTCGATCAGCAAGTCGAGATGGGTGAGGCTCGGCTGCGGAAGCAGCTCGGGCTCGTCGTTCTCCGTGCGGAGTACCCCCACCAGTCTCCTCATCTCGGCGAGCGCTTGCCGACCGGTGCGCTCGATCGAGTGCAACGCCTGGCGCGCCGAGGTCTGATCCTCGTCGAGATTGACGCGCTCCGCGCCTGCCTCCAGCACGATGGTGCTCATCGCGTGCGCGACCACGTCGTGTAGCTCGCGTGCGATCCGCGTGCGCTCCTCGGCCACCGCCAGCCGAGCCTCCTCGACCCGCTCGCGCTCGAGCGCCTCAGCGAGCTCGCGCAACCTGCGCGCGTCCTGCTCGCGAGCGCGAACGAGCCGCCCCGCCAGCCAGATTCCCGCCCAGGCCGGCCCCATCACGACGAAGTCGCCGGGCTCCGCGGCGAGCAGCGCGACCCAGCTCACCAGCAGACCGATCAGCGCGGGCCTGCGCTCGGCGTGCGCGGCGACCGAGTAGACCGCCAGGATCTGGGCCAGGAACGGCATCTGGGGCGTCTGGGCGACCGTCGTCTGAATCGGCGGCCGCGAGGCCGGCCGCGGCCGACGCGGCCATCACGAACAGGAGCGCCGGCAGGGGAGCCACCCGCCGCCAGGCGAGTGGAATGGTCATCGCCAGCCCGGCCGGCACCAGCAACCACTTCGGGCCGGTGACGTCCGTCGTGAAGATCTCCCACTCCACGAGCGCCGCGAGCAACAGGGCGAGCGCCGCATCGGCGGCGCGCGGATGCCCGCGGACCGCATCACGCGCTCGCTGCAGGGCGCTCATGAGTCGAGGCTAGCCCAAGACCGAGTGCCGCGGATCCGCCTCCCGGTTGATCTTCCCCCGAGCGAAGATCGGTCGGCGGGTAGAGGAAAGATCGCCCTCCCGGTAGACGACAGGGCTCGGTCTCGGTTCTAGCGTCCACTGCATGACCGCTGGATCAACCGCGAGCGAAGGGAAAGCGATGTACAACCGACTCTCTCAGGCAATTCAGATCACCCTGGTCGTTTTCATAGGAGCCGTAGCACTCTCGTTGTCGACCTCGGGGACGCTCTCCGACATCGGGTTCTTCATCTACGCGGCAGCGCTCGTGTTGCTGGCGGCGCTGGCTGTTGCCTGGCTGATCGTGCGCCTTCGGCTCCGGACGTCGCGCCGCCGACCCGACGCAACCACGTTCTGAGGGGAGGAGAACATGCGCGCATTGATTGGTCTGGCGCTGCTCCTGGGCGCGACGGCACTCGCGGTGAGTGTGGTGACTCTCCTTCGCGAGGACGATCAGCAGTGGCGGGAAGTCAGACTCGGCCTCGCCGAGAAGGAGGATGAGTTCAAGTTCAGCGACGTCGCTCCGGAGGGGAGGTCTGAGGAGGACATCTCCGCGGGTGACTCGTTCGTCTTCAGCGGCGATGTCTCGGGCGAGCGGAAGGGGCGGCTCGCAGGTGCCTGCGAGGTGGCGGACAAAGGCGAGCCCACGTGCCACGCGACCTACACGTTCGACGATGGCCAAATCACAGTTGCCGGTGTGCCGGACTTCAGCCAGCAAGCCGAGACGTTCCAGCTTCCGGTGACCGGTGGATCAGATGCCTACGAGGGCGCCAGCGGCCAGGTCACCGTGCGCGAGAACGGTCAGGCCGAGCACGACATGATTCTGCTCGTCCCGGAGCGCGACTAGATCGGGAGACGCGTCACGTGCGGTTGAGCACCGGTTTTATGTCGACGATTGGTGTTCCGTCCAGTGCTTCGAGGTCTCGTACTCGAACTCTCCGGCCGTCGATCGACACGATCTCCACCGGGTGCAGCCCGATCGGGTTCGGGCGGTCGGCAGAGCGGGTGTTGAAGACTCCCTGCTTCGGATTGGCGACGTCGTCGCGTGGATGTACGCGCAGGACGTCGCGGCGAGCACGATCGAGCCAGGTGATGACGATCACCTGATCCCCCGGCTGGAGCCCCTGGAGACCTTCGAGCACGCCTGGCTCCAATACCAGCCATGCATCGGGTGCACCCTCATGGCCCTGCTTCGGTGCGGATGCCATATCCGTCAGAGGGGACTCGACCGCCCCGATCGGTTTCAGCTCGAAAGGCGGTTCGTCCATGTGCCGGTATTTTCTCTCTTGTGGGTTCCGTCACCTTCATAGAGCGCCTGGCGCGCATTCCGCACTACTCGGCCGGCGCCGACAGCGCCGAGGCCGCGGCGCGGGAGACGGCGAGCGTCGCGATGCTGGCGTCCAACGAGTCGCCTTTCCCGCCGGTCGAGGGAGTGGTGGAGGCGGTGCGCAGAGCCGCCGGCGAGGTGAACCGCTATCCCGATCCGGGCGCCGGCGCGCTGCGGCGCGCCCTTTCGGACCGGTACGAGCACCCGCTGTCGGGCATCGCGGTGGGCAACGGGTCCTGCGAGATCCTGCTCGCGGCGGCGGAGGCTCTGCTCGAGCCGTGGAGCGAGATCGTCTACGCGTGGCCGTCGTTCTCGATGTATCCGCACCTGGGCGCCACCACTGATGCCCGCGAGGTGACGGTGCCGCTGGCCGACGGGTATGTCCACGACCTGGATGCGATGGCGGCCGCGGTCACCGAGCAGACGCGCTTGATGATCGTCTGCAACCCGAACAACCCGACGGGTACCCATCTTTCGAGCGACGCGGTCGGAGCGATGCTCGAGCGCATCCCGCCACGGGTGCTCGTGATCCTCGACGAGGCATACATCGAGTTCCAGACGGTCGAGGACCCTGACGCCTCGCTCGACCTGCTGCGGCGCTTCGACAACCTCGTGATCCTGCGGACGTTCTCCAAGGCATACGGCCTCGCCGGCCTGCGCGTGGGCTTCGCGCTCGGCTCGGAAGAGTTCAAGGCGGCCGTCGACCGCGTGCGCCAGCCGTTCTCGGTCAACCACCTCGCGCAGACCGCGGCGACCGAGGCGCTGCGCCACCAGGACGACGTCGCGCGGCGCGTGGAGTGGAACGTGGTCGAGCGCCTCTGGCTCGAGGAGCAGTTGACCGAACTGGGTTTCGAAGTGGCCGACAGCCAGGCCAACTTCTGCTGGGTGCCGCTGGGCGAGCACGACGAGGCGGAGGTCGTGGGCGCGCTGTCGCGCGCCGGCGTGGCGGTGCGGCCCGGCATGGGCCTGGGTGGCCCCGGGCACCTGCGGGTGACCTACGGCACGCGCGCCGAGAACGAGCGCTTCATCGCGGCGCTGCGCGGCGCGGTCGACCCCGGCTAGCTGCAGCTCCTAACGGGTGGGTAGGGGGTGCGCCCCCCGGTTAGCGAACTTTGGCTCCTGGGTTCCAGGGGGTGGAACCTAAGGGACAATGTTCGGCCGGCCATCGCTGCTCGGGTGCAATCGAAAACCGGGTGGGGTAGGGGGATGTGATCGATGCCGGTGTTGGGCTGCCGCGGGCGGTATCTGCACGAGAGTCGTGCAAACGTCACGCATCGGGTCTGATCGGAGGCCAGATTGTCGCGATCCGTAACAGGGCCTGCAATCGGTTGGTGAGTTGTGGCCTGCTATAGGAGGTAAAACTCACCAAACGATCGAGGGGCGCGATACCAAACACGCGCACACGCGCCGTTTTCAACCAACGCATGCATGGCGCATCACAAACAGCGCGTGGCTCGTGAACCCTCCTCACCGCGTCCTGGACCCACTCCCCCTTACCTACCTGGTTTTTCCAACCCCGGTACCCTCGCCACCCCCGACGCCCCCAAGGTGGTCCGCACAACTCCGAACGACGACGTTGGGAGCTACACCTATCGCGTCAACCACGGGCGCGCTCACCACGACGCTGCCCGCGATCATGTCGTGCACCCCGCGGCGCCGGCTGTTCAGGAGAATCGGCAGGAAGCCGGCGAACAGCGGCAGCGCGCACAGGACCATCGCCCCGAGGCGGAGCAGCGACTTCCGCGGGCGCAGGACATCGCCGTCAGCCGCCCGGCACACGCGGATCTGCAGCAGGCGGTTGCCGGGCGTCTGGCCGGTCGTGGACCAGAAGGTCACGAAGTAGCCGATCGTCCACAGCACGTACGCCACGCCGGCCACCGCGAGGGCGACGTTCTCGATCTCGTTCGACGGGTCCAGCACCGACAGCGCTAGCCCGACCGACACCGAGACGACCAGCGCGACCAGGTTGATCAGGGCGGCATCGACCGTGAACGCGATCGCGCGGGTCACGAGCCCTTCGTAGGTGGGCGCCGCGGCCGGCGCCGGCGGCTGTGTGACGAGGGATGCGCGGACGGCGGACCGGCTCATGCCGGGTCCAGGGGCGGGCCGGGTGGCAACTCGCCGGCCGGCTTGCGGCGCAGCGCCCGCCGGGCGGCGCGCTCCAGCCAGGCGTCTGCGCGCCGCGAGCGGGCGCGCACGCCGCCCGCGACCTGGTCCGCAAAGCCCAGGCTCTGCCTTCCGATCGCATCCGTCACGGCGGGGCTGTCCGCGATCTCCTGCACCAGCAACCACAGCTCCTCGCTGTCCAGCAGCCGGTCGACGGTCTCGTCCAGCAGCCGGCTCTCCATCACTCGCACCATCAGCCGCTCCGTCCCGGGGCTCGCCAGCGCGGCGGCCACCACGCGATCGAGCTCGGGCCCGGCGAGAATTCGCTCCACGGTTCGCTCGGCGATGCCGTCTGCCAGCACTCGCTCCGCGATCCGGCGCGGCAGCTCGATCGTCTCCGCGCGGTCGAGGATCGCGTCCACCGCCTCGTCCGTCAGAACCGCCTCCGCGATGCGCTCCAGCACTGCATAGCGCACCACGTCGCGGCTCAGCGCGTCGACCAGCGGGCCCTCCAGCGCGCGCCCGATCGTCCGCTCCACGAGCGGGCTGCCGAGCACCCGGTCGACGAGCTGTTCGACGGTCTGGGACTCCAGAGCCGCGTCCACCGTCGCACTCGCCGCCGTGCGCGCACCTCGCCTGGCGAGCGACAGGGCACCCGTTGCGGGGAGCACACTGCCGCGCCAACCGTCCCGCGCAATCGACCAGCCATGCCCATGGTGCAGAGCATCTCAGGTATGGCGCGCGGTGCGAGACCGGTGGCCGTTTGGACCTTTTCTCGCAACGTGGTACAAACTGTCGGGAATGAAGCGGGCGATCTCGCCATCCGCCGCAGCCTGTGCCCTCCGGGGCCCGCGTCGGCCTGCCTCCTCGCCCTACTTTTATTCCTGGCGATTTAGCTAGGCGTTCGACCGCCTGCGCGCATCGCGCACTCCGAGATTCCAGGTCGAGCGCCGTACAGGCCCAAGCCGCTTTGCGGGTGGGGCAGAGCCGCGTTACAGGACACCTGATTTCCAGGTAGAAAACCGAAGAGTTTCCGAGAAGGGACTGAGCCAATGATGATCGTCATGAAAGAGGAGGCCACGCAGGACCAGATCGACTCCGTCGTCGCGCGGGTGGAGTCGGTCGGCGCTCATGCGCACGTATCGGAGGGAGAGGTCCTCACCGTGATCGGTGCGATCGGGGACCGCGAGCGCATCGCGAACCTCGATCTGGAGGGGACCGACGGCGTCGATCGAGTCGTCCCGATCACGAAGCCGTACAAGCTCGCCTCGTCGCAGTTCAGGCACGGGGTGCCCACGGTGATCGAGATCGACGGGCGCAAGATCGGCGGAGGCAACTTCTCCCTGATGGCCGGACCGTGCACGGTCGAGAGCCGCGAGCAGCTGCTCTCGACGGCCGAGGCCGTGAAGCAGGCGGGCGGCTCGATGCTGCGTGGCGGCGCCTACAAGCCCCGGACGTCTCCGTACAGCTTCCAGGGTCTCGGTGGCGAGGGGCTGCGGCTCCTGCGCGAGGCCAAGGAGGTGACCGGGCTGCCGATCGTGACGGAGCTGATGGACGCGCGCGACGTCGAGGCGGTGCTCGAGGTCGCGGACGTGATCCAGGTCGGCGCGCGCAACATGCAGAACTACTCGTTGCTGGCGGAGATCGGGCGATCCGGCCGGGCCGTGCTGATCAAGCGCGGGCTGGCGGCGACGCTCGAAGAGCTGTTGATGGCGGCGGAGTACGTCCTGAAGGAGGGCAACGAGGACGTGATCCTGTGCGAGCGCGGCATTCGCACGTTCGAGACCGCGACGCGCTTCACGCTCGACATCATGGCCATCCCCGTGCTGAAGCAGATGTCGCACCTGCCGGTCGTCGTCGACCCGAGCCACGCCGCGGGCCGGCGTGACCTCGTGTTGCCGCTGTCGCTGGCGGCAGCCGCGGCGGGCGCCGACGGGATCATCGTCGAGGTGCACCACGACCCCGAGGCGGCGATCTGCGACGGTCCCCAGGCGGTGCCGGCGGACGAGTTCGGCGCGTACGTGGAGCAGGTCCAGCGGGTGGCGGAAACGGTCGGGAACGAGCTGTCGGCACTCTGAAAAAAGCCGGCACGCCATGACCCGGATCGCCGCGCTCGGCGTCGGCCTGATCGGAGGCTCGATCGGTCTCGCGGTGCGGCGGCGCGCCGAGGGCGCGACGGTGGCCGGGTGGGACCCGGATCCGCGCGCGCTCGAGCGGGCGCTGGAGCGGGGCGCGATCGACTCGCCGTGCGGGTCAATCGAGGAGGCGATGGACGGCGCGGAGATCTGCTTCGTATGCGCGCCGGTGAGCGGCGTGGCTGCAACGGCGCGCGCCGCGCTGGAGTGCGGCGGCGACTGCGTGGTGAGCGACGTTGGCTCCGTGAAGCTCGCCGTGCTCGAGGAGCTGGCGGCCTCCGGGCTTCCCGACTCCGACCTCGAGCGGTTCGTCGGAGGGCATCCGCTCGCGGGCGCCGAAGCGGCGGGCGTCGATCACGCGCGAGAGGAGCTGTTCGAGGGCGCCACGTGGTACCTGACGCCGACCGAACGCACGGTCGGCCTGCTGTACGAGCGCCTCTACAGGACGCTGACCTCGATGGGCGCGCGGCCATCCGCGATCGCGGCGGACGTGCACGACCGCCTGATGGCGACGGTGAGTCATCTGCCCCATGTCCTGGCAAATGTGCTCGTGGGCCAGGCCGCTAGCGAGCTGGTCGAGGAGTCGCAGGGGCTGCCGGCCACTGGGCCGAGCTTTCGCGACGCTACACGCGTGGCGGGAGCGAACCCGCCGCTGTGGCGGGACATCTTCGTGTCCAATCGCGAGGCGATCGTGCGCGAGCTCGACGCCTATCGCGACGCCCTCCACACGGTCAGCGAAGCACTCCGCGCGGGAGACGGCGAGGCGCTGGAGCGCTGGATCGAGGGCGCGCGGGCCGATCGCCAGCGCCTGCTCGAGGGCGAGCTGGCCGGCGGCCCCGTGAGCGAGTTGCGCGTACCGGTCCCCAACCGGCCGGGCATCGTGGCCCAGATCGCACTCGCGCTCAGCGAGGCCGGAATCAACATCATCGACATGGCCCTTTACCCTGCACCGGACATGCGCTCCGGAGCAATCGCACTTTGGGTTGCCGGGGAGGGGAGCGCCGAGCGGGCGGCGGAGCTCGTCGCGGGCCTCGGGTATGCCGCCTCCCCGGTGGACGGCGGAGACAGCTAGTGGCGGTCCACTAGTTGCGCTTCGATCCAGTCGATCGACTGGCCGGCGGGCTCGTGACGCCTCCGGACAAGTCGATCTCACATCGCGCCGCGATCGTGGGAGCGATGTCGGACGGGCGGGTCAGGGTGAGGGGATACCTGCGCTCTGCGGACACGTCCGCCACGCTGGAGGCCGTCGCCGCCCTCGGGGCCCGGCTCGTGGACGCCCAGCCGCGGGGCGCCGGCCTCGACCTGGAGCTGGCCGGCGCAGGCCTGCGCGGTGCCGATCCCGGGGCGGCTGCGATCGACGTCGGCAACGCCGGGACCCTGATCCGCCTGCTGCCCGGCTGGCTGGCCGGCCAGCCGCGGGGGCGCTGGGCCTTGCAGGGTGACGACAGCATCGCGCGCAGGCCGGTGGACCGCGTCGTTCACCCGTTGCGGCGGATGGGCGCGAGCATCGATTGTCGCGAGGGCGGACTGCCGCCGGTGGTGGTCCAGGGGTCCGACCTCCATGGCATCGAGTACGAGCTGCCGGTCGCCAGCGCGCAGGTGAAGTCGTGTGTGCTGCTGGCCGGGCTGCTGGCAGACGGCGAGACGACCGTGGTGGAGCCGCTTGCGACGCGCGACCACACGGAGATCATGCTTGGGAGCGCCGGCGTCAGCGTGCGCCGCCACGATGGGCGCGTCACCGTCGGCCCGGAGCGCCGGCTGGAGCTGGGTCAGGTGGACGTCCCGGGGGACTTCTCCTCAGCAGCGTTCTTCATCGCCGCGTCGACTCTCGTCCCCGGCTCGGAGGTCAGGCTCCGGGGAGTGGGCATGAACGCGACCCGCACCGGCTTCCTGCGTGTGCTGGAGCGGATGGGCGGGGACGTCGAGGTGGAGGAGCAAACCGCCGCCGGGGGCGAGCCCGTAGCGGATCTCGTGGTGCGCTCGGCCCGGCTGCGCGGTACCGAGGTGGAGCCGGACGAGGTCCCGCTCGCCATCGACGAGTTGCCGCTGGTCGCGCTGCTGGGGGCCTTTGCCGAGGGAACGACGATCGTGCACGGGGCGGAGGAGCTGCGGCGCAAGGAGTCCGACCGCGTGATGACGGTCGTCGACGGCCTGCGCGGGCTCGGAGCGCGGATCGAGGCCGCTCCCGACGGTTTCGTCGTCGGAGGCGGGGGAGAGCTCCACGGCGGCACCATGAACGCGGGCGCCGACCACCGCATCGCGATGCTGGGCGCCGTGGCGGGCATCGCCTCTCGCGAGGGCGTCGAGGTCGAGGGCTTCGAGGCCGCGTCGGTTTCCTACCCGACGTTTGCCGACGATCTGCGTGGCCTGGTGACTCCATGACCGGCACCATCGCCCCGCGACACCGCAGGCGGGCCGAGCAGGAACGGATCTACCGCCGCCGCCGCGTGCTCGCGTTGGTGGTGGGCGTGGTGCTTCTCGCGCTGCTGGTGAGGGGTTGCTCCGCGCTCGTGGGGGGCGGCGGCGGGGAGGAGGCGAGCGAGGCTGCTTCCCCGCCTGAGCTGCCGCGCGGCGGACGGCTCGTGTTGCCCCGCCACCGAGTCGTCGCCTACTACGGGGCGCCGCAGGACCCGGCCCTGGGCGTGCTGGGCGAGACGCCGCCCGAGGAGGCCGCACGCAAGCTGGCCCGGCGCGCGGGCGATTACTCCCGCCCGGGACGGCCGGTGCTGCCCGCGCTCGAGCTGATCTCGACGCTGGCGCAGTCGGCGCCGGGGAACGACGGCCTGCACCGGCTCCGCCAGGAAGGCGCAACGATCCGCCGCCACCTGCGCGCGGCGCGCGCGATCAAGGGGCTGCTGGTGCTGGACGTTCAGCCCGGTCAGGCCGACTTCTTCGAGGAGGTCCGCGCGCTGGAGCCGTACCTGTCCCAGCCGGACGTCGGTCTGGCGCTCGATCCCGAGTGGAGCGTCCCGGCGGGCACGCAGCCCGGGAGCGTGATCGGGTCGATGGACGCCGAGGTGGTGAACCAGGTCTCCGCCTACCTGGCACGGATCGTGCGCCTGCGCGACCTGCCTCAGAAGCTGCTGATCGTGCACCAGTTCACCGACGAGATGATCACGAACCGCGACCTGCTCGCTTCGCGGCCGGAGGTGGCGCTGGTCCTGAACATGGACGGCTTCGGCACGGCCCAGCTGAAGGAGGGGGTGTACGACCGTCTCTCCCAGCCGACGCCCCGGGGCCCGGACAGGCTCGGCGGGCCGTACAACGGCTTCAAGCTGTTCTTCCAGGAGGACACGGGCCTGATGAGCCCACGGGACGTGCTCGGGCTGCGCCCGGCGCCCGACGTCGTCGTGTACGAATAGTCGCCGGCGCGGCGCGGGAACTCACGCATGCTTGCCGCCCTCGGCCGGTGCGACACTTTCTTCGGCCTCAGGCCGACAAATCAGCGTCACCGAGGGTTGGACTCCATTGTTGCCGTAGTGCCGTCCAGGGGAGAGAAATCGCCTCAGTTGCGCAGCGTGGCCGGGGCGCGACGCAGCACGGCCAGAGCCCGCCGCAGCGGGCGTCTTCCAGACGGGCTCCGGACTCCCGCGGCGGGTGGCTGCTGCGCCGCCGGCCGGGCACGGCGTTCGCGCTCGGCGCGCTCGATGTTGTCGTGGATTGTCTCCAGGGCCAGGAATGCATTGAGCTGATTCATGAGAGACGCTCCTCTGGGGTCGCCGAAGGCTCGTAACTAGCGTAGAATCTACGGTAGTTATCATAACCTGTCAAGGGTTTTTGTTGGTTATGCCGAAAAAGGAAGAAGTCGTCCGTGTGGAAGGAAGTACGAGTGAGCGTCGATGACATCGACTGACAACCAGCATTCCGTCGCCGCAGCCGGGGCACAGGAGCAGGCCGCGCCCGGTCGCCTGGAGGTCGTGCGCCGGTTCGTGAACACGCAGGACGTCGAGGACGGCATCGAGGAGCTCGGAGCTCCGGCGGCGGCCCGCGCCTGGCTGCGCGAGCAGGAGCTGCCCGACGCGCCGCGCCTGGACGCGTCCCAGCTGGACCGGTTGATCGGGCTGCGCGAAACGCTGCGGCAGCTGCTGCTCGCCAACAACGGCGACACCGGCAACGGCGCAACGCAGGAGCCCGCGCTCGAGCGCCTGCGCGCCGAGTCGGCACGGGTGCCCCTGCAGGTGAGGTTCGACAGCGAGGGCCGGTCGGCGCTGGTGCCCGCCGGCGCCGGCATCGATGCCGTGATCGGCGAGCTGATCGGAATCGTCCACGAGGCGATGGCCGACGGGACCTGGCAACGGCTGAAGGCATGCCGGTCCGAGACGTGCGCGTGGGCGTTCTATGACCGGTCGCGCAATCGCTCGGGAACCTGGTGCTCGATGGCGGTGTGCGGAAACCGTGAGAAGGCACGCTCCTACCGGCACCGCCACGGTGCCGGAAAGCACGACTCGTAGGGCCCGGCGCTCTACGCTTCCGGCGATGATCGTCGCGATCGACGGCCCCGCGGGCAGCGGCAAGAGCACGGTTGCGCGCGAGGTCGCACGCCGGCTCGGGTTCACGTACCTGGACTCGGGCGCGATGTACCGCGCTGTCACGCTCGGGGCTCTGACCGATGGCGCCGACCTCGACGACGGCGCCGCGCTCGGCGCGCTCGCCGGCCGGCTCGACATCGAGCTGCGCCGCCGCGACGACGACAACGCACAGGTGATCGTGGACGGTCGCGACGTGAGCGATGCGATCCGTGAGCCCCGCGTGACCGGCGCAAGCTCGACCGTCGCCGCCCATCCGGAGGTGCGAGCCGCCCTGCTCGAGAAGCAGCGTGCCCTGCTGACAGCCGGGAACTACGTGGTGGAGGGACGCGACATCGGTACGGTCGTGGCCCCCGATGCGCCTGTGAAGGCGTTTCTGACCGCCGATCCGACCGAGCGCGCCCGCCGCCGTGCCGCGGAGCTGGAGCGGCGAGGACTGAGCATCGACCGTCAGGAGGTGGCGGCCGCGATCGAGCAGCGCGACACGCTCGACTCGACACGGTCGGCGGCGCCGCTGCGCCGTGCCGACGACGCCGAGCTGATCGACACCACCGGCCTCGATGCCGGGCAGGTCGCAGATCGCATCCTCGCGCTCGTGGCCCGCGCCCGCGCCGCCGCCGGGGGATGAAAGCCGGGCTCCCTCGCGTTGCCGTGATCGGCTACCCGAACGTGGGCAAGTCGACGCTTGTGAACCGCCTCAGCGGCACGCGGGAGGCCGTCACGCACTCGGAGCCGGGCGTCACCCGGGACCGTAAGGAGGTCCCGGCCGAGTGGAACGGCGTGACGTTCGCGCTGGTCGACACCGGGGGCGTGGATCTGTCGGATCGCGAGTCGCTCCCGCGCCAGGTCCAGGATCAGGCCCGGATCGCGCTGGAGGATGCGACGGCTGCCCTGCTGGTGGTCGACGCGACGGCCGGGCTGCGCCCGGGCGACGCGGAGCTGGGGGACATCGTGCGCCGCTCGGGGGTGCCCGCGATCGTGGTGGCGAACAAGCTCGACCGGGGGGCCGACTCCCCGCTGGCGGCTGAGTTCCACGGGCTGGGCCTCGGCGAGCCCGAACCGGTGTCTGCCGCGCACGGCCTCGGGACGGGTGACCTGCTCGACCGCGTCTCGGAGGCCGTTCGCGAACACGCTCCCGCGGAGGAGGACGAGGACGAGAGCACGGTCGGCATTGCGGTGATCGGCCGTCCCAACGTCGGGAAGTCCTCGCTGGTCAACGCCTTCCTGGGACAGGAGCGCGTGATCGTGGACGAGCGCGCCGGCACCACCCGGGACTCGATCGACACCCGCCTCGAGGTGGACGGGCGGCCGGTGGTCCTTGTCGACACGGCCGGGCTGCGCCGCCAGTCGAAGGTCGCCGGCACGGTCGACTGGTATGCACAACTTCGCTCCGAGCGCGCCGCCGAGCGGGCCGACGTCGCGCTCGTCGTGTGCGACGCCACCGAGGGCGTGACCTCGGAGGATCTGCGCATCGCGGACCTCGCGATGCGCAACGGCTGCGCCACGATCGTCCTCCTGAACAAGTGGGACGTGACGCAGACCGACCTCGAGGACGCGAAGGACCGCGTGCAGAGGAAGCTGCGCCTGCGCCCGAAGGTGCTGACGGCGTCTGCGCTCAGCGGCAGGAACGTGACACGCGCGATGGTCGAGGCGGTGGCGCTGGCCGATCGATCGCGGGCCCGGATCTCCACCCCGGACCTGAACCGGTTCGTGTCCGAGGTGCAGTCGCAACGCCAACCGCCCTCGGTGCGCCACAAGCGGCTGCGGATCTACTACGCGACGCAGGTCGAGGCCGGGCCGCCCCGGTTTCGCCTGTACGTGAACGACCGCCGCCTGGTGGTCCGCGACTACGGGTTCTTCGTCGAGAACCGTCTCCGCGCCCGCTACCGGCTCGAAGGAGTCCCGCTGGTGATCGACTTCGTGGATCGCGAGCGCCGCGGACAGCGGTCGGGCCGGGCGTGAGCCGGCTCGGCCGCCTGCTGCGGGCGCAGGTGAGCTTCGACCGGATCGCGGTTGCGGTCCTGGTGGTGGGCGCGGTCGTTCTCGTGACGTCGCTCGGCGGCGCGAGTGACGATCCGCGCGGCGACGAGGCCGTGCTGCTCGTGCCACGGAACGCGCTCGTCTACGGGCACGCGAACGTCGAGCCCAACTCCGACCAGTGGCGGTTCGCGGGGGAAGTCGTGCGGAAGCTGCCCACCCTGCGCCGCCTGCGCGAGCGTGCCCTGCGGAGCCTGTCCCGTGGCGAGAGGGCGCTCGACTTCGACACCAGCTTGCGACCGTGGATCGGCGACGAGGCGGCAATCGCGCTGCTGCCAGACGGCCGGCGGGCAAGCTCACTGATCCTTGTGCGAGTCGCCGACCAGGCGCGGGCGCGCGACTTCCTGCGTGGCGCCGGCACACCGCGTGAGCAGCGCCACAAGGGGATCACGGTGCGCTCCTATGGTGACCTCGCGACAGCGTTCGTGGGCAACTTCCTTGCGATCGGCCGGCCCAAGCACGTGCGCGCCGCCATCGATACCCGCGGCGGCGGGTCGCTCGCTGCCGACTCGGTGTTCCGGTCCGCCGTGCGCGGGCTGGACGCCGGCGACCCGATCGCATATGCGTATGCGTCGCAGGACGGCGTCAGCCGGCTGCTGCGCCAGCAGGGCGGCCTCGTGGCGCGGGTGGGAGGCCTGCTCGAGCGACCGGGCCTGCGCGCGGCGGCGGCGAGCGTGCGTGCCCTGCCGAACGGGCTGCGCGCAAGCGTGGTCAGCCAGCTGATCCCCGCGGAGGGTGATGCGCCGAGATTCAAGCCCACGCTGACCGCGGAGATCCCGGCCGCCACGATCGCCTACCTCGGCGCCCGCGGGCTCGACGAGATCTTCGACCAGCTCGCCCAGGTCGGCGCGGCCGGCTCCGTCGAGCGCGTGCTGGGCCGCGAGCTCGGCTCGGTAGGCCGGCGGACCCTCCTGCGGGCGGTGGAGCCGCTGCTGGGGCGCGAAACGGCCCTGGTCGTGTCCCCCCCGGCATCGCTCCCGGTCATCAGTCTGGTCGTAGCGAACACCTCCAGGGAGGAGGGCGGAGACGTGGTGGTCGCGCTCCAGCCGCTGCTCGCGGAGCTCCTGAAGGCGCCGTCCGGAGCGGCTCAGGTCCCGACGCTCGTACCGCGCCGCATCGCCGGCGTGGAGGCCGTCACCCTGCAGGTATCGCCCTCGCTCGAGCTGACATACGCCGCTTTCGACGACAAGCTGGTCGTCTCGACGAGCCCCGAGGGTGTGCGCCGGCTGCGCACGGGCGGGAAGTCGCTGGAGGACAACCCGTCGTTTGCTCCTGGACTGCGAGGTTTCCTGGACCGGCCGTCCTCGGTAGTCTTTCTTGACCTTCGCCGGCTCACGGCGCTCGCCGAGCGTGCCGGCCTTGGTGACACGCCCGACTACCGCGCGGTCCAGCGGGACATCGCACGCGTCGGTGCCGTGAGCGTCGTCACCGCAACCGAGCGGTCTTCGCAGACCGCGGAAATATTCCTAGGGGTGCCATGAGCTCGACCGAAAACCTGTCAGACAACGAGTTTCTGTTCACGTCGGAGTCCGTCACCGAGGGCCACCCGGACAAGATGGCCGACCAGATCTCCGACTCGGTGCTCGACGCGATCATGCGGGACGACCCCAACGGGCGGGTTGCCTGCGAGACGTTCGTGACGACAGGCATGATCGTGGTCGGTGGCGAGATCACCACCGACACGTACGTGGACATTCCCGAAGATCGCGCGCCAGACCGTGGCGGACATCGGCTACACGCGCGCCAAGTACGGCTTCGACGGCGAGACGTGCGCCGTGCTGACCGCCATCGACGAGCAGTCGCCGGACATCGCCCAGGGCGTCGACACCGCCTACGAGGCGCGGCACATTCCCGGCGACGACGACCCGCTCGACAAGATCGGCGCGGGCGACCAGGGCATGATGTTCGGCTACGCGACGCGCGAGACGAAGCAGCTGATGCCGATGCCGATCCAGATCGCGCACACGCTCGCGCGGCGGCTGTCGGAGGTGCGCAAGGCCGACGTGGTGCCGTACCTGCGCCCCGACGGCAAGACCCAGGTCACCGTTCGCTACGAGAACGGCAAGCCGATCGAGATCGTGAAGATCCTGATCTCGACGCAGCACAAGCCGGACGTCGACAGCGAGTCGCTGATCAAGCCCGACCTGTGGGAGCACGTGGTCGAGCCGGTGCTACACGCCGACTACCGCGAGCTGTACACCGAGAAGGACCTGCGCGACAACCTGATGGTGAACCCGACCGGCAAGTTCGAGATCGGGGGACCGATGGGCGACGCCGGCCTCACGGGCCGCAAGATCATCGTCGACACCTACGGCGGCGCGGCCCGCCACGGCGGCGGCGCCTTCTCCGGCAAGGACCCGTCGAAGGTCGACCGGTCGGCAGCCTACGCGGCCAGGTACGTGGCGAAGAACCTTGTCGCCGCGGAGCTGGCGGACCGCTGCGAGGTGCAGGTCGCGTACGCGATCGGCGTCGCGCACCCGCTGTCCCTGATGGTCGAGACCTACGGCACCGAGCGGGTGCCGCCGTCGAAGATCATCGAGCTGGTGCAGAAGCACTTCGACCTGCGCCCGGGAGCGATCGTCCGCGACCTCGACCTGCGCCGGCCGATCTTCCGTAAGACGGCCGCATACGGCCACTTCGGGCGCGACGACCACGACTTCTCCTGGGAGAAGACCGACAAGGCGGAGGCGCTGAAGCGCGACGCGGGCGTGGGCAAGAAGGCGGAGCCCGTCAGCTCGTAGGGGGCATCGCAGGAGCCGGCCGCCGTCCGTGAGCGGCCGTATGGTCATGCTGTGTCCTCGATTGCGAGAGTCGAGCCGCTGACCACGGCCCGCGCCCTGCGCGGGCCGTTCGACTACCGGATCCCGAGCAGCATGCCCGGGATAGATGTCGGTTCGGTCCTGGTCGTGCCGTTCGGGCACCGGCGGGTGCTGGGACTGGTGGTCGACCTCGCGGGCGAGAGCGAGATCCCGCCCGAGCGCCTCGTCGAGCCTGTGCGCGCGCTCGAGTCGGGCGTCCCGGACGACCTGGTCGACCTCGGCCTGTGGATCGCGGACGCCTACTGCTCCACGCCCGCGCGTGGCCTGGCGCTCGTGCTGCCTCCGGGGACGGGCACGAGCCCGCGGGCGGCGCCGGGCGCCTCGACCCGTGAGCTGCTCGAGGCGAGCCTCACCCTGGCGGGGCGCGAGGCGCTCCCGGGCCACGGCACGGGCGGGCTCGGGCCGCGCCAGCACGCGGCGCTCACCCGCCTGGCGAAGGGCCCGTCCACGGCCGCGGAGCTGGAGATCCCACATGCCACCCTGACGAGCCTCGAGCGTCGCGGCCTGGTGCGGATCGGGCGCCGCGCGGTGGCGCGCAGGCCGGCCGCGGTCGAGCGGGGTGGAGGAGCGGGCGCCGGGTCGACCGGTCACCGGTTGACGGCGGCCCAGGAGCACGCGCTCGGCTCGGTGCTCGAGCCGCTGCGGGCTCGCCGCCACGCTGCGCTGCTGCTTCACGGCGTGACGGGAAGTGGCAAGACGGAGGTCTACCTGCGGGCTGCGCAGGCGGCGCTCGAACAGGGCCGGACGGCGATCGTGATGGTCCCGGAGATCGCGCTCACCCCGCAGACGGCACGGCGCTTCGAGGAGCGGTTCGGGGACCGTGTCGCGATCCTGCACTCCAAGCTCGGCCTCGGCGAGCGCTACGACGAGTGGCAGCGGCTGCGCAGCGGCGCGGCGCGGATCTGCGTCGGCCCGCGATCCGCGGTGTTCGCGCCGCTCGACGACCTCGGGCTGGTGGTCCTCGACGAGGAGCACGACCCCGCCTACAAGCAGGAGAGCGATCCGCGCTACGACGCGCGCGACGTCGCGGAGCGCCGCGCCCGGCTGGCCGGTGCGGTGCTGCTCGCCGGGACCGCGACACCGCGGCCCGAGAGCTGGCTGCGCATGCCGCGGCTGTCGCTTCCGGAGCGCGTCGACGACACTCCGCTCCCGCCGGTGGACCTGCTCGACATGCGCGGGTTGCGCCACGCGCTGCACCCGGATGCGCGGCGCGCGCTCGAGGAGGTGCGCGAGCGCCAGAAGAAGGCGATCGTGCTCGTGGCCCGGCGCGGGTGGTCCCCGTTCGTCGACTGCAGCGACTGCGGGCGGGCCTGGATGTGCCGCAGCTGCGACGTGTCGCTCACGCTGCACCGCGACGGCGACGCGCAGCGGCTGATCTGTCACCACTGCGGTCACACCGAGAGCCCGCCGCATGTCCTGCCCGGATTGCGGGTCGACCGCGGTCGCGCGCCACGGCGTCGGCACGCAGCGCCTCGAGGTCGAGCTGCGCGAGGCGCTCGCACCGCTGCCGGTGTTCCGGCTGGATGCCGACGCGGGACGCCGCAAGGGCGGCATCGCATCCATCCTGGATCGCTTCGCCTCGGCGCCTGCCGGCATCCTCGTGGGCACCCAGATGGTCGCCCAGGGGCATGACTTTCCGGACGTGGAGCTGGCCGTCGTCCAGGACGCCGACGCCAACCTGCGGTTCCCCGACTTCCGGGCCGAGGAGCGGACGTTCTCCCTGGTCGCCCAGCTGGCCGGCCGCAGCGGTCGCGGGCCGGGGGGCGGGCGGGTGCTGGTCCAGACCCTGTGTCCGGACGCTCCCAGCCTGCGTCATGCGGCCTCCCACGATGCAGCCGCTTTCCTCGCGGAGGAGGTGGAGCGCCGGCGCGCGCTGCGCTATCCGCCCTTCTCCACCCTGATCAGGGTGCTGGCGGCGGCTCCCGATCAGGGATCTGCCGACGCCGCGGCGGAGCTGCTCCGGAATCGCCTTGGCGGCGGTCTGCTCGGAGGTGGCCTCGACGTGCTCGGCCCGGCGCCGCTGTTCCGCGTCAAGGACCTGTGCCGCTCAACCCTCGTGATCAAGACCGACGACCGGGAGGCCGCGGTCGCGGCCGTGGGCGAGGCGGTGCAGTCGGTGGCCCGCGAGCGCACGCGGCGCGGCGTGAAGCTCGCCGTCGACGTCGACCCGCAGTGACCACGTTCGACGCCGACTGCCCGTTCTGCAAGCGGCTCAGGGGGCACGAGATGCTCCTCGCCAGCCGCGAGCGGGCCGTCGCGTTCCCTGACGCGTTCCCCGTCAGTCCGGGCCACTGTCTGGTGATCCCCCGCCGTCACGAGCCCGATTTCTTCGAGCTCTCGCGCGAGGAACAGGAGGATGTGTGGGAGATCGTGTGGGAGTTGCGCGAGCTGCTCGAGGCCGAGCACGACACGACCTCGTTCAACGTGGGGATCAACGCCGGTGAGGCGGCCGGCCAGATCGTCCCGCATGCGCACGTGCACGTGATCCCGCGCTACCCAGGCGACGACCCCGATCCCCGCGGCGGGATCAGGTGGGTGCTGCCGGACACCGCGCGGTACTGGGAGGACTAGGGGCACCTGGATCGAGGGCCGAAATGGCCCAGTCCCCGGAGGGCCCGTTGCTAGACTCGCCTGGCATGCCGGACAGCGACGAAAACGGGCGGCCGGGCGGCCGTGCGGCGTCCGGCGAGGAGGGTCAGGAAGCGCCCGCGCGCCCTGCGCTCGACCCGGAGATCGAGGCTCGGAGGCTCGCAGCCTTCCGGCTGATCAGGCCCTTCGGGGACCCGGTTCTGCGCACCAAGGCCGGCGACGTGACGCGCTTCGACGATGGGCTGCGCGAGGAGGTCGCGCGCATGGACCGCCTGATGGGCGATGCGCTCGGCCTCGGGCTGGCGGCTCCCCAGGTGGGGGTGCTGCACCGGCTCTTCGTTTACCGCGCCGGGCCCGACGCACCGCTGGTCGCGGTCGTGAACCCGCGCCTGGAGTGGTCCTCCCAGGACGAGGAGACCGCCGAGGAGGGCTGCCTCAGCCTGCCACGCGTGACGGTCGACGTCGAGCGCCCCCTGCACGTGCGGGTCAGCGCCCGCGACGAGCGCGGAGAGGGCATCACGATCGAGGCCTCGGGTCTCGAGGCGCGTGTGATCCAGCACGAGATGGACCACCTCGACGGCGTGCTGATCCTCGACCGCACCACGCGCGACCAGCGCAAGGAGGCGCTGCGCGTCCTGCGCGGCGGCGAGGAGCACGTGCACGACACGGTCGGCGCCGGCGACGACCACTGACCAGTGCGCACCGTCTACCTCGGCAGTTCCCTCTTCGCGGTCGACGTGCTGGGCGCGCTCGCCACGTCGCCGCACGTTCCCGCGCTGGTCGTCACACCGCCCGACCGCCCGCGGGGACGTGGTCGCAAGACGGCGCCTCCCCCGACGGCCGTCGCGGCCCGCGACCTCGGGCTACCGGTGCTTCAGGCGGAGAGCGTGAACGATCCGGAGGTGGTGGCCGCGATCGCCGACGCCGCGCCTGAGGTTGTCGGCGTGTGCGAGTTCGGGCAGCTGATCCGGGAGCCGCTGCTGTCGCGGTACACGATGCTGAACGTGCACCCCTCGCTGCTGCCGCGGTGGCGCGGTGCGGCGCCGATCGAGCGCGCGCTGATGGCCGGGGACCCCGTCACCGGCGTGACGATCTTCCAGCTCGAGGAGGGGCTCGACTCCGGGCCCGTGGCGCTCAGCCGCGCGGAGGCGATCCTGCCGGGCGACACGCGCGGCACGCTGAGCGAGCGGCTCGCCGCGCTCGGGGCGGAGCTGCTGATCGAGGCACTCGACCAGGCGGAGGCCGGTGCGCTCGAGCTGCAACCGCAGCCGGAGGAAGGCGTCACCTACGCCGAGAAGATCGACCCGGCGGAGCGCCGCCTCGATCCGGCGCGGCCGGCCTCCGAGCTGGAGCGCATCGTGCGCGCGTTCACCCCCGGTATCGGGGCGTACCTGGAGCTCGAGGACGGCGAGCGCCTTGGGGTCGAGGCGGTGCGCGTCGGCGACGTGGGTGTTGACCCGGGAGCGGTCGTCTCGGACGACGGGCGCCTGCTCGTCGGATGCGCCGGCGGGGCGCTCGAGCTGCTTCGTGTGCGGCCCGCGGGCGGACGGTCGATGCCGGCCGCCGACTACCTGCGCGGGCACCAGCCCGCTATGCGCCTCGCCCAGTAATGCCCACCGACGCGCGCCGGTGCGCCTACGTCGTCGTGCGCCGGGTGTTCGAGCAGGACGCCTACGCGGACCGCGCGTTCCGGGCGGAGGCGGACCGGCTGGAGCTCGACGGCCGCGACCGTGCGTTCGCGATGAGCCTTGCGTACGGAGTGGTGCAGCGTCGCGCGACCCTCGACCACGTGATCGAGTCGCTCAGCGACCGCGCGGCCGACCGCATCGACGCCCCGGTGCTGGCGGCGCTGCGGCTCGGCGTCCACCAGCTCCTGTTCATGGACGGCGTCGCGGATCACGCGGCGGTCGCGGAGTCCGTGGACCTCACCAAGGCGGCAGGCAGTCCCGGCCACGGGTTCGTGAACGCGGTGCTGCGGCGGACGGCGCGGGAGGGGAGGCGGTTGGTGGACGGCCTTGGCGAGTCCTCACCCCAGCAGGCTGCGCTGCGCCACTCACATCCCGAGTGGGTCGCGCAGGCCTGGTGGGAGCAGCTCGGGGCCGGCGATGCGGTGGACCTGATGCGAACCGACAACGAGCCGGCGGAGAGCGCGGCACGGGTGAACACCCTGCGCGGGACCCGTGACGAGGTGCTCGCCGAGCTGACCGGGCACGGCGTCGCGGCGCATGCTGCTCCGCATCTGCCCGAGGGCATCGTGCTCGACGGCCCATACGACCTGCACCGCTCCGCCGCTTTCGAGCGCGGCGCGCTGATGCCCCAATCGCGGGGATCGATGATGGTCGCTCGCGCGGCCGATCCGCAGCCCGGCGAGCGGATCCTCGACCTGTGCGCCGCCCCGGGTGCGAAGACCACCCACCTCGCGGCGCTGATGGGGGACGAAGGTGAGGTCGTGGCGGTCGAGCACGATCCGCGGCGGGGGGAGGACCTGTGCGCGAACGCGGCGCGCCTCGGTGCCGCGAGCGTGCGCGTCGTGATCGGCGACGCGACTCGGCCGGATCACGGGAGCGGCTACGACCGCGTGCTGGTCGATCCGCCGTGCTCGGACCTCGGGACGCTCCAATCGCGCCCCGATGCACGTTGGCGCAAGACCCCGGAGCAGGTCGGGCAGCTTCGAACGCTGCAGCGACGCATCCTCGAGGCTGGCGCGGCCGCCGTGCGGCCGGGCGGGAGGCTCGTGTACTCGACGTGCACGATCAGCGCTCCCGAGAACGAGCGTCAGATGGAGGGGTTCCTCGAGCGTCATCCCGAGTTCGGCCATACGACAGGACGGCCGATTCGTTCAGACTCTTCCGCACCGCGACGGCACGGACGGGTTCTTCATCGCTACCTTCGAGCGACATGGATGACGTCGAACCGGGGCAGGCCCCGGAAATCTCGCGCGATCCCTTTTCGCCCGACCGCACCTGTCCGAGCTGTGGCGAGCCTTGGCTGCGCCCGACGCAGCTGGCGGGGCGCTACCGGTGCGTCTACTGCCTGACCCGCTTCCAGCTGATGGCCTACTGCCCGGCCTGCGGCGAGCACTCGACGATCGTGCGCATGAGCGACACCGATCAGATGGAGTGCGTGCGCTGCGGTGGCTCGATGCTGAAGCCGGTCTGACGTCTGCACTTGCCATGCTGCAGGCCGTGAACGCGCGGGAGCTGATCCGCACGAGACAAGTCGAGCCGTCGATCCTGTCGGCCGACTACTCGCGGCTGGGCGAGCAGGTCGAGACCGTCACGGATGCCGGCGCACGCGTGATCCACGTCGACGTCATGGACGGCCACTTCGTCCCGCCGATCACGATCGGCCCGGTGATCGTCGAGTCGATCCGCGAACAGGTCCATGCCGCGGGCGGCATTCTCGACTGCCATCTGATGGTCGAGCGCCCGGAGCGCCAGATCGAGCAGTTCGCGGCCGCGGGCGCCGACTCGATCACGATCCAGGTCGAGGCGACGCCCAACGTGCACTTCGCGCTGCAGCAGATCCGGGACGCCGGATGCCTGGCGGGCCTTGCGATCAACCCGGGCACGCCGATCGACGCTGTCGCCGAGGTCGCGGGCCTGCTCGACCTGGTCCTCTGCATGACCGTGAATCCGGGCTGGGGCGGTCAGGCGTTCATCGAAGCCTCGCCGGACAAGGTCGCCCGGCTGCGCGAGCTGGTCGGGCCGGACCTGCCGATCCAGGTCGACGGTGGCATCGGCGCCGTCACCGCCGCCCGGGCGCGGGACGCCGGGGCCACGCTGTTCGTGGCCGGTTCGGCGATCTTCGGTGTGCCGGACCCGGCGCACGCGTACCGGGCGATCGCCGAAGCGGCCGGCGCGGTGTGAGCCGCTAGCTGTAGTTCTCAACGACCGCGTTCGGAGTTGTGCAGACCACCTTTGGGGGTGTCGGGGGTGGCGATGTCCTTCGGATCCTCCGACCCACGCGAGGGTGCCGGGCTTGGAAAACCAGGTAGGTAGGGAGTGGGTCCGGGACGCGGTAGGAGGGTTCACGAGCCACGCGCTGTTTGTGATGCGCCGCGCATGTATTGGTCGAAAACGGCGCGTGTGCGCGTGTTTGGTATCGCGCCCTTCGATCGTTTGGGGAGTTTTACCCGCTATAGCAGGCATAACTCACCAACCGATTGCGGGCCCTGTCAAGGTCGCGGCAATCCGCCTCCGATCAGGCCCGATGCGTGACGTTTGCACGCCTTTCGCGCAGATACGGCCCACGGCAGCCCACCGCCGCCTCGATCACACCCTCCATACCTACCCGGTCTTCGACTGCACCCGAGCACGGTCGACGGCGCCCCGCCGGCCACCTCCATCCGCGGATCGGATCGACACCACCCCATCCTCCAAAGGGGGCCGGATTGAAACAACGTGGGTAGGGAGCTACTCCTAGCTGCCCTCGTCCGCGGCGGCCAGGATCACTCCCATCTCCTCCGTCGAGCCGGGCTGGATGGGCTGTTGCCCGGCCGCGGGGCGCCGGTAGACGACGTACAGCAGCACCGCCAGCATCGCGGCAGAGGCGAGGAACGCGACCTCGACCTCGCGCACCTCCTCCATGCCGGCCAGGAGGAGGAAGCCGACGAAGAAGACCGCCGTCACAGCCCAGCACGCCGCGGCCAGGCGGGCGCGGCCCTGTGCGAGCACGGCCTGGTTGACCGTGGTGGCCGACAGGTACAGGCCCATGCCGGCGGCCACCATCGCGAGGCCGAGGCGGTCGTAGTCGAACTCGGAGCCGAACAGCAGCCTCATCACCGCCGGGCCGACGGCCAGCACGCCGATCACGGTCGCACCCCCGAACGCCAGACATGCGGCCACCGTGAGGCGCACGCTGCGGCCGAAGTCACCGCCCCCGCCATCGCCATCGCGCACGAGCAGCCGGGTGAGGTGGGGCAGCAGGGTTGTCGAGACCGCCTGGAA
Organism: uncultured Solirubrobacterales bacterium; assembly: GCA_963731895.1. Lineage (GTDB taxonomy): Bacteria > Actinomycetota > Thermoleophilia > Solirubrobacterales > JBBDJG01 > CAVSXO01. The sequence continues at coordinate 182,535 of CAVSXO010000041.1, read as the reverse complement.
CAGCTGTAGCGGCGCGCGAGCGATCATCAGCACCGCGAAGATCAGCGCGGCCAGCGCGTCGTCGCCCGTCTCGGCCTTCACGATCAGGACGCCGGAGTTGAGGATCGCCTGCTCGGAGACCATGATCACCAGCACCGCGCCCGCGAAGCCGAGCCCATGTGCAAGCGTCATCTCCGGCTCCGCCGGGTCGCCTGCGGGCCGCGGCGCGGCGGTGCGGCGCACGTGGCGTCCCAGCGCCCACGGCACCACGAACAGGCTCAGCAGCGGTGCGGCCGCGATCGCGACGGCGGCCGCGTTGCGCCCCTCCAGCACGCCCACGACCAGCAGCACGCCGAACACGACCCGCGAGGCGGACTCCATCAGCACCAGCCCGCCGTACAGCCCGAATCGCTGTTCCCCGGCGAGGAATCCGCGCGCGAAGTAACTCGCTGCATAGGCCGCCCCGGCCACGACGAGGCACCAGTAGAGCGTCGAGCTGCCCGAGAAGAGCTCGTCCTCGATGGTCCCGCGCAGGGCGAGCGCGACCGCGAGAAACGCGAGCACCAGGCCGAACTGGATCGTGGCCGCGACCCGCATTGCCGAACCGATCGGCCGGCCCTCGGCGCGGCGCTCGGCGATCGTGCGCGACAGGAGCTGCTCGACCGGGCGATAGATCACCGACGCGACCAGGAACACGGCCGCCCACAGCACCGCGATCAGTCCGTAGCCGTCGCGGCCGAGCGCGTGCGCCGCGAGCGAGTGGAACGCGTAGGTGAACAGACCGGTGACGCCGATCAGCGCCGAGAGCAGCGCCGCGCCGCGGCCGTACGAGGCCGCGCCCTCGGATCGCCCGGCGCTCACGCCCCGGCGCGGACGAGGGCCATCGTCCACGGAAAGGGCGAGCGCAGCTCGACTATCTCTCCGTGGTGGCCGAGCATCGTGGCGAAGCTGCGCTTGGACCAGTGGTTCAGGTGGCCCGGCGTGTTGCCGAGATCGCGCAGGTAGGAGCCCCGGGCCACGTTCAGGCCACGCCACAGGGGCTCACGCGGAACACTCACGAGCACCCACCGGGACGCGACCCTGAACATCTCGGCCAGCACCGCGGCGGGGTCGGGCACGTGCTCGAGCACCTCCATCGCGGTCGCGGCCTCGAACTCGCCGTCCGCATAGGGCAGCGTGTGACCGTCGCCGGCGTGGAACTCGAGGTTCGGGCGGCCCCGGCGCTCCCACTCCGAGCGCAGCTTCGGGTCCTCCAGGTCGATGCCGACCACGCGGCCGGGCGTGCGATCCGCCCACTGCTCGGTGAGCACGCCCTCTCCGCAGCCCACGTCGAGGATCGAAGCCGGCTGCGCATGGTCGAGCAGCTCGAACATGTCGCGCTCGAATCTCGCCATCAACCGCTTCACGACCGGATTGGTCGAGCCGTACTTGTCGTATGTGTTGCCGGTCGGAACGCTGCGTGCGCCGGCCGCTGCGCTCACGTCTACCCCCGAGCGGCACCGTCTCGTGCTCCTCGGTCGGCGGGTGGTCCGCCGCCGCTCCTGCGGTGATCGTCTCTGCCCGCATGGGCCGGGCAGGCCCGCGGCGCTCCCCGGGCTGGTAGTGCGAGGGCTCGACACCAAGCTTCAGCTCGATCCGCCTCGTGCGCTCGAGCGTGCGCTGGATCAGGGTCCGGTTCGCCGCCAGCAGGTCACCGATGATGCCCAGCGCGGCGAGCTGCACGGCGACCACGAAGAGCATCGCACCCAGCACCACCGACTGCACGTGCCCGGCGCCGTCGCCCTGAACGAAGAGGATGAAGAAGCGGCCCCAGACCACAGCAGCCACCAGAGCCACGAGCGCGGCCGCGATGAGGAATACCCGCAGCGGCTCGTACTGGGTGTAGACGCGGAAGATCGCGAGGGTGTTCGTGCGTACGTACGACGAGATCGATCCGAAGAGCCGTGACTCGCGCATCTTCGGGTTCGTCCGGATCGGGACGTGGTCGATCGCGACCAGCATCTTGCCGGCCTGGATGATCGTCTCGAGCGTGTAGGTGAAGCGCGACACGACCTGCACCTGAAGCGCGGCCTCGCGGTTGTAGGCGCGAAAGCCCGAGGTCGTGTCCGGCACGGTCGTCTCCGACGCGCGCCGCACAACCCAGCTGCCCAGCCGCTGGAGAAGCTTCTTCATCGGGGAGAAGTGGTCGATCGTCTGCACCTCGCGGTCCCCGACGACGAGGTCGGCGTCACCGCGCAGGATGGGCGCCACCAGTTTCGGGATGTCGGCCGCGCAGTACTGGTTGTCGGCGTCGGTGTTGACGATCACGTCCGCGCCCAGCTTCAGCGCCGCGTCGAGGCCCGCCTGGAAGCCCTGTGCGAGTCCCTTGTTGTTCGTCAGCCGTACGACGTGGTCGACACCGTGGGCACGAGCGACCTCGACGGTGGCGTCGGTGGACCCGTCGTCGATGACGAGCCACTCGACCTCATCGAAGCCCTCCACCTCGCGCGGGAGGTCGGAAAGCGTGACCGGGAGCGACTCCTCCTCGTTGAGGCAGGGAATCTGGATGATCAGTTTCATGGGGGTGATCGCCTAAACTCAGGCGGCCTCATTATCGCGCAAGGCCCGGAGATCGCCGCGGCCGGCCTTGCGGGAGCGCTCCCGCGCGACCTCACCGCGACTCTCCGCGACCCTCTTGGAAAGCGCAACCGTCGACCGATCAGCGCCCGGCTTTGCGGGCATTGCCAGGCGCGCGCATGCGCTGCGCGCCGACAACCTTGCCGTCTGGGCGTTCATCGGCCTGTGCATCCTGGCCGTGATCGGGTTCTTCACGTGGGTGACGTACCCGAACTACGACAGCTACTACTCCCTGCTCTGGGGCCAGGAGGCGCTGTCGCTGGAGAAGCCGAGCTTCGAGGCGTACCGGGCGCCGACGGAGCACCCGCTGGCGATCGTGTTCGGGGGCGCGCTGTCGCTGCTCGGCCAGGGCGCCGACCGGGTGATGGTCCTGATCACGCTGTTCATGTTCGTCGCCCTGGCGGCCGGCACCTACCGCCTCGGGCGCCTGTGCTTCACGCCGTTTGTCGGGGCCCTGGCCGCGTTTCTCGTACTGACCCGCTTCGACTTCCCTTCGCTTGCCGTGCGGGCCTATCTCGACATTCCCTTCATGGCCGCGATCGTCTGGGCCGGTGCGCTGGAGGTCGCGCGGCCTCGACGCGGGACGGTCGTCTTCCTGCTGCTCGCCGCCGCCGGCCTGCTGCGCCCGGAGGCGTGGATCCTGTCGGGCGTCTACTTCCTCTGGATGAGCTGGGACGCGGACTGGTCCCAGCGCTTCCGGTATGCGGCGCTGACCGCGATCGCTCCGCTCCTGTGGGCCGCGACGGACTTCCTGGTCACCGGCGACCCGCTGTTCTCGCTCACCTCGACGAAGGACCTCGCCGCGGAGCTGCAGCGCACCAAATCCGGCGGCGACGTGCTGTCGGCGCTGCCCGGCTACCTGCGCGGCACCGTGAAGACACCCGTGTACTTCGCCGGCCTGCTGGGCCTCGTGATCGCGATCTGGAAGTTCCCGCTCCGCACGATCGTGCCGCTGGTGCTGTTCCTGGCTGGCGCGTTCACCTTCGTGGCGACCGGGACGGCAGGTCTGTCCGTGATCGTGCGCTACCTGCTCGTCCCGTCGGTGATGATGACCCTGTTCGCCGCCGTCGCGATCGGTGGATGGACCATGGTCCCCCGCGGCTCGCGCCTGCGCCGGGCGTGGGCGGCGGGAGCGGCGGTGATCACGATCGTCGGCCTGGCCTACACGGCTGTGCAGCCGCCGAGCCTGGAGCGCTTCAACAACGAGCTCTCGTTCCGCGGCGAGCAGGGGCGCAGCCTTCACCGGCTGCTCGAGACCGGCGTGGTCGAGCGCGGCGTGCAGTGCGGCGCGGTGTCGGTCCCGACGCACAAGCTGATCCCCGACACGCGCTGGGTCCTCGACCTCCCGGAACAGCGGGTCGTGGCGCGCTCCGATCCGTCTGCCGCGTCACAGCGCAAGGCCCGCTACGGGGTCGCCATCTTCCCGGTCGGGCGCACGAACATCCTGCGCACCGGCTTCGCAGTGAATACGGACGCGATCACGCAGGTGCCGGCGCCCGGCTTCCAGCGGATCGCGACCGACAAGTACTTCGCCGCATACCTGCGCTGCCCACCTGGGCGTGCGTGAGCGCCTGCGGCGCCGGGCGCCGTCCCAATCTGGGCTCGCGCTGGGAGGCATCCTGGCGCTCGCGTTCGGACTCCGGCTCTGGGGAATCAAGCAGGGGCTGCCGTTCGTCTACAACGTCGACGAGGCCTCGAACTTCGTCCCGACGGCCGTCAGCTACTACTTCACCGACAGCTACAACCCGCATTACTTCATCAACCCGCCCGGCGTTCTCGTACCTGCTCCACGTGGTGCTCGGGACCTGGTTCGGGGGAGGCTGGCCGTTCGGCGCCGCGAACGAGGTCGGGAGCGCTTACGCGACCGATCCGAGCGGGGTGTTCGTCGTGTCCCGCATCACCTCGGCGGTGCTCGGCACGGCCGCCGTCGCGTTCGTTCACCTGACCGGGGCCCGACTCTACGACCGCCGTGTCGGGCTGGTCGCCGCCGCCCTGATGGCGGTCGCCTTCCTGCCCGTCTTCTATTCGCACCTGGCCCTCAACGACGTCCCCGCGCTGCTGCCGCTTGCCGTGTCCGCGTACGGCAGCGCCGGGGTGCTGACTCGCGGGCGCGCCGGCGACTACGCGGTCGCCGGCGCCGGGCTGGGCCTGGCCGCGGCCACGAAGTACACGGCCGGGATCGTGGTGCTCCCGCTGATCGTCGCCTGGGCGTCGCAGCTGTCGTCCGATCGGCGCGCAGCCGTGCGTGGCATGGTGGTCGGAATTGCGGTGGCCGCCGTGTGCTTCGTGGCGGCGAACCCGCACGCGCTTCTGTCGTTCAGCGAATTCTGGTCGGACGTACGCAGGCAGGAGGAGGCGGCGTCGGGGTTCGGAAAGCTCGGCCTCGGCTACGACTCGGGGTTGCTCTATTACCTGTGGGTGCTGACCTGGGGGCTCGGCTGGGTGCCGCTGGCTGCCGCCGTAGTGGGCGCCGTGCGCGCCTTCACGGAGGACGTGCGCAGAGCGCTGTTCCTCGTCCCGTGGCCGCTCGTCTTCATCGTGTACATGGGGACGCAGGAGCGCTTCTTCGGCCGCTGGCTGCTGCCCGCATTACCGGCCATCGCGCTCCTGGCCGCGCTCGCCGTCGTGCGCGCGGTCGACGCGCTCGGGTCGCGGCCGCGGGCGCGTGTCGCGCTGGGGGCGACGCTGGTCACGGCGCTGCTCGCCCAGGGCCTGTTCTACAGCGTGCACTCCGATCGCGTCCTCTCACGCGACGACACGCGCAACCTGGCCCGGGCATGGATGGTTGAGCACACGGCACCGGGTTCGAAGGTGGTGGTCGAGCCGATCGTCCCGGACGCGTGGTTCGCGGACCCGGACGTCCACGACGCCCGCACGGCCCGCGCCCGCGGGCTCACCCGCTCGGGCCGGCGCTGGATCAAGTTCCCGACCGGCCGCACGACGATCGACGAGCAGGGCCGCACGATTCCCGGCGGCAAGGGGCGCTTCGTCAGCATCGAGGACTACGAGCGAACCCTGCGCCCGGCCCTGGTCGGGTCGTATGCACGCGGCGGATACTGCTGGGTGGTCTCGGGCTCGACGCAGTACGGTCGCGCGATCGCGGATCCGGGCGAGGTCCCGAACGCGATCGCGTACTACCGGACGCTGGCGCGCCACGCCGACATCGCGCATATCGCGGATCCCTACCGCGACGGCGATGGCGGCCTCCGCCACCCCGTCCCGTTCAACTTCGACTGGAGCTTCAACCACTACCCTCGGGCCTACGAGCGACCGGGGCCCATCGTGGTGATCCAGCGCCTGCGGACGGGGCGGTGCCGAAACGCAGGCGCCTGAGCCGGTCGCTTCCGTCGCATGGTTGCAGGGGGCTTCGGGGGGGCGCTGAGTAGAATCGGGCGCGACGGAGCATTTTTTGACGGACCGGGATACCCGCCACATGCGAAGGGCGATCGAGCTCGCGGAGCTCGGCCGCGGGCATACGCGTCCCAACCCGCTGGTGGGGGCCGTGGTCGCCCGCGACGACCAGGTCCTGGGCGAGGGCTATCACGCCGCATACGGCGGCGAGCATGCGGAGGTGGCTGCGCTGGCCGCGTGCGAGATCGACCCGATCGGGGCGACCATGTACGTGACGCTCGAGCCGTGCTGCCATCAGGGCCAGACACCTCCGTGCACGGATGCGATCGTGAAGGCCGGCATCGGCCGCGTCGTGGTCGCCTCAGACGACCCCAGCGCGAAGGCGTCCGGCCGGGGTCTCGGGATCCTGCGCGACGAGGGCGTCGACGTGCAGGTGGTGGACGGCGACATCTCGTACAGCGCCAGGTTGCTCAACCAGCCGTTTCGCAAGCACGCCCGAACCGGGCGCCCGCTGGTGATGTTCAAGTCCGCGATGAGCCTCGACGGTCATGTCGCGACCCAGACCGGCGACTCGAAATGGATCTCCGGCGAGGAGAGCCGCGGTCTCGTGCACCGCTGGCGGGCCGAGCTGGATGCCGTCTGCGTCGGCATCGGCACGGCGCTTGCGGATGACCCGCTGCTGACCGCGCGGACCCCCGGGGCCACACGCCAGCCGACGCGCGTCGTGTTCGACTCCGAGGCCCGGTTGCCCACGGACAGCCAGCTGGTGCGCACCGCGCCCGAGGTGCCGCTGCTCGTGGTCGTGTCGCGGGCAGCCCAGCGCTCGCAGTTGGAGGGATTGAAGGCCGCCGGGGTGGAGGTGATCGTCGCGGCTGGTGGGACCGAGGCCGAGCGGATCACCGACGCGCTCGACAAGCTCGGGGCGATGGGAATTCAGAGCATCCTGCTGGAGGGCGGCCCGCGGCTGGCCGGGTCGTTCCTGGACGCCGGCGAGGTGGACGAGATGCGCATCTTCATCGCTCCGATCGCGCTCGGCGGCCGTGGCGCCCGCATGTCGATGGAGGGGGAGGGCGCCGACACGATCGAGCACGCCCATCACGCGGACTCGATGCGCGTGAACCCGATCGGCGACGATGTGCTGATCGAGGCGCGTACTCAGAGAGTGGTAGGGACCGCGAGCCCGGGTTGACGGTCGGATGTTCACCGGGATAGTCGAAGAGATGGGCCGCGTCGCAGCGGTGGCGCGGGACGGCGAGGGCATGCGCCTCCGGATCGAGGCGTCGCTCGCCGGGGAGCTGACCGCCGGGGACTCCGTGTCGGTCAGCGGCGTCTGCCTGACCGCGGTCGAGCCCGGCGATTCCGCCTTCACCGCCGATCTCAGCCCCGAGACCGTCGCGCGCAGCTCCCTCGGATCCCTCGCCGAGGGCGATCTCGTAAATCTCGAGCTGCCGCTGCGGCCGGCCGACCGGCTGGGCGGGCACATCGTGCAGGGCCACGTCGACGGCGTGGGCGCGGTGGAGGCCGTGAGCGACAGCGGGAAGGCCCGCGACGTGCGCTTCTCCGCTCCCGCCGGACTGCTGCGGTACGTGGTCGAGAAGGGCTCCGTGACGGTCGACGGAGTGAGCCTCACGGTGACCCGCGTCGACGACGCCGGCTTTTCCGTCTCGTTGATCCCGGAGACCCTGGAGCGCACCACGCTCGGCGCGGGCCGCCCGGGCCGCCCGGTTAACCTTGAGGTCGACGTGATCGCCAAGCATGTGGAGAAGCTGATGCAGCGATGAGCGAATCCCCTTTCGCAAGCATCGAGGACGCGCTCGAGGACATCCGCGCCGGGCGGATGGTGGTCGTCTGCGACGACGAGGACCGCGAGAACGAGGGTGACCTGACGCTCGCGGCACAGTTCGCGACTCCCGAGAACATCAACTTCATGGCGCGTGAGGCGCGGGGCCTGATCTGCCTGGCGCTCACCCCCGACCGCTGCGACGAGCTCGGCCTCGACCTGATGGCGGCCAAGAACGAGTCGGCCTTCGAGACCGCGTTCACCGTCTCGGTCGAGGCGCGCGAGGGAGTCACGACCGGGATCTCCGCCCACGACCGCGCACACACGATCCAGGTCGCGATCGACCCGCGGGCCCAGCCCCACGATCTGGTGCAGCCCGGGCACGTCTTCCCACTCAAGGCACGGCCGGGCGGTGTGCTGGAGCGCACCGGCCAGACCGAGGCCGGCGTGGACCTCGCGCGCCTCGCCGGCCTGATCCCCGCTGCCGTGATCTGCGAGGTGATGCGCGACGACGGCGAGATGGCGCGGATCAAGGACCTGATCCCTTACTGCGAGCGCCACGGCCTGAAGATGATCACCGTCGCCGACCTCGTGAAGTACCGCCGGCGCACCGAGAAGCTCGTCGACCGCGTCGCGGAGGCCTACCTGCCGACCGAGTACGGCGAGTTCAACGTGGTCGGCTATCGCTCGATGATCGACGACAAGCACCACGTCGCGCTCGTGAAGGGCGACGTCCGGGAGGCAACGGAGCGGGGTGAGGCCGTGATGGTGCGCGTCCACTCGGAGTGCCTCACCGGGGACGTGTTCCACTCGATGCGCTGCGACTGCGGCGAGCAGCTTGCCGACGCGCTCGGGCGAATCGAGGTCGAGGGACTTGGGGTCCTCCTATACCTCGCCCAGGAGGGCCGCGGGATCGGCCTGCTGAACAAGCTCCGCGCATACAAGCTGCAGGAGAGCGGCCTCGACACCGTCGACGCGAACCTCGAGCTGGGGCTTCCCGCCGACCTGCGTGACTACGGCATCGGCGCCCAGATCCTGGTCGACCTGGGCCTGCGCCGCATCCGCATCCTGACCAACAACCCGAAGAAGATCGTGGGGATGGAGGGCTACGGCCTCGAGGTCACCGACCAGATCCCGATCGAGCAGGTGCCCGGGGAGCACAACCGCGACTACCTGCGCGCAAAGCGCGACCGCCTCGGGCACACGCTGCACCACCAGGGCCTGCCGCTGGACGAGCAGCTGTTCCAGGAGGAACGCGCAGCCGACCGCCGCCGCAAGGAGGTCGAGTCGCGGCTCGTGATGGGTGTCGTGGACCAGTCCGACCTCGAAAAGTGAGTCCCGGGGGCGCCGCCCGGTTCGCCATCGTGCGCGCCACCTTCTACGAGGACCTCGCAGAGCGGCTGACCCGGGGGGCGCTGGAGGGCTTTCGCGAGCAGGGCGTCGACGAGCCCGACGTCGACATCCATGACGTACCTGGCGCATTCGAGCTCCCTTTGGCTGCAAAGGCGTGTGCGGAGTCCGGGCGGTATGCCGGTGTTGCCTGCCTGGGCGCGGTCATCCGGGGCGAGACGGACCACTACGACTACGTCTGTGAAGCCGTCGACCTACGGGATCTCGCGGGTCCAGCTCGACACGGGCGTGCCGTGCGCCTTCGGCGTGCTGACCGTCGACGACATGGACCAGGCGCTGGCCCGGACCGGCGGCGGCAAGCGCGATTCCGGCTACAACGCGGCCTTCGCCACGGTCCAGATGGCGCGGCTGGTCGCCTCCCTGCGGCCCGCAGGCTGACTCTCTACACTGGCCCGGATGCCGAAGGTATGTCACTCGTGCGGCAAGGGCCCGGCGTTCGGGCACAGCCGCAGCCACTCCATGGTCGCGACCAAGCGGCGCTTCAACCCGAACCTGCAGAAGGTCCGCATCGACGACTCGGGGACTCCCCGCCGGGTCTACGTGTGCACGCGGTGCCTGAAGGCGGGCAAGGTGGCCAAAGCCGCCTAGCCCCGCTCCCCCGGCATCGGTTCTCTTGACCGATCCCTCCATAGAGCGCTTTCGGAAGGTCGTCGCAGCGGGCTATGCCCAGCTGGAGTCACGCCGTCAGGAAGTCAACGACCTGAACGTGTTCCCGGTCGCCGACGGCGACACCGGGGACAACATGACGCAGACGCTGCGCGCCGTGATGCAGGAGCTCGACCGGCTGAACGGCCAGCCGGTCGATGACATCGGTCGCGACGAGATCGTCCAGGCCGTCGCGCGCGCGGCGCTCCTCGGGGCCCGCGGCAACAGCGGGGTGATCCTGTCCCAGATCGTGCGCGGCGCGGCCGAGGAGCTGTCGAGCCGTCCCGGCGAGCTGGTCGACCCGGTGCTCGTGTCGGCCGCACTGGCGCGCGCCGCCGACGCCGCCTACTCGTCGGTGCGCGATCCAGCCGAGGGGACGATGATCACCGTCGTCCGCGAGATGGCGCACCGGGTTGCGACCGGGCTGGCCCACATGGAGCGACCGCGTCTCGATGAAGGTGCCACCGACGAGGAGCAGAACGAGGTGCTGGCCGAGGTGCTCGAGCAGGCGCTCGAGGCGGCGCAGGAGTCCGTGGAGCGCGGACCGGAGCTGCTCCCGATCCTGCGCGAGCACGGTGTCGTGGATGCCGGCGGCTACGGCGTCACGCTGCTGATCGCGGGACTGATCGCCGGCCTGCGGGGCGCGCACGACGACATCCCGGAGGTCGCGCACCACGCCGTTGCGCTCCAGCCGCACGGACCGGATCACGAGTCCAGCGTCTATCGGTACTGCACGAACTTCGTGGTCTCCGGCGGCGGGCTTGCGCCCGGGAGGACCTGGGTCTCCCTGTTGGAGGACATCGGCGACTCGGTGCTGGTGGTCGGCGATGCCAGGACGCTGCGCGTCCACGTCCACACCGACGACCCCGAGCAGGCGGTCGCGGTGTTCGGCCGCGCCGGAACGGTGGAGCGCCTCGACGTGGCGGACATGCACGAGCAGCAGGAGCAGCGAGCGGCGCGCCTCGCCGGGGGGATACCCCGGCCCGCGACCGTTCCCGTCGTGCGATGCGGCGTTGTTGCGGTCGCGGCCGGCGCGGGCATGCGGCGCCTCTACGAAGCAGCTCGGTGCGCACGTGATCGAGGGTGGGTCGACGCTGAATCCGAGCACCTTCGAGCTGCTGGCGGGTATCCACGAGGTGGCCGCAGACGAGGTCGTGGTGCTTCCCAACAGCGCCAACGTGATCCTCGCGGCCGAGCGTGCCGCGGAGCTGTCGGAGAAGGACGTCGCGGTGGTCGAGTCGCGCTGGCCGCAGGCCGGGCTCGCATGCCTCGTCGAGCACGACGGCGATCGCGGTGTCGAGGCAAACGTGCAGAGGCTGCGCGCCGCCCTGGACGGGATCCGGACCGGTGCGGTCGCGCCGGCCGCGCGCGACGACAAGCAGGGCCGCTTCAGCGAGGGTGACGCCGTCGGCTTTGTGGACGAGGCGATCGTGTCCTGGGGAACGCCCGAGGCGACTTTGCGATCGGTGTTGGAAGCCCTCGGGGGAGATTGTGAGCTGCTGACCTGCGTCAGCGGCGACGGCGCTCCGCTCGACGACGAAGAGGTCCAGCGCCTTGCCCCGGCGGGTGTCGAGATCGAGTGTCTCGAAGGCGGACAGCCGCACTACTGGTGGCTGCTGGCAGCCGAATGAGCGTCTCTGTTCTGTCCCTTGCGGCGGCCTCCTCTCGCGGCGATACTTCCTGAGTGATGTTCGGCGTCGGCGCCGAGCATGGTTTGGGAGGGGGATCGGTCTGCTCGACACGGCACAGCGTGATGTAAGGCTGGTCGAGCGCCCGACGCGTAAGACGCTGCGCGCGCTGACGCTTGCCATGCCGAACGCGCGTGTCACGCGGCACGGCAACGTGAACGTCCAGAATCACGTGCCGAACTGGTCGTGCGAGTCCACCTTCCTGGTCGCCGACCACCCCGAGCTCAGCTCGCACCGTGCGGTGTCGCGCTGCGAGGAGGCCAGGATCGCGACCCTTCAGGAGCGCTATGCCGACCGGCGGGGCATGATCGCCCTGAACGGTGTGATCGGAGGCGGAGCGTCGTGCCGCCTGCGGGTGCGGCTGTACGTCGAGCCCTCCTGCGCGAACATCGCAGCGGTCCAGGAGATGCTGTACTTCCCGCCCGCCGGCGACGAGGACGCTCCTGAGGCAACGGTGTTCTGCACACCAGGCTTACGGCTCCCCGGCCGCCCGAATGGGAGAGCGGTAACGGTCGATTTCGCGCACGCCTTGACCCGCGTGTGCGGCACGGACTTCGTCGGCGAGTCGAAGCGCGCCGGCCTGCGCATGTGGAGCAAGCTGGCATGGGAGCGGGGCGGCCTGCCGCTGCACGCTGCCGTCGTGCGCGGCGGTCGGGCAGGTGGCGGCGGGCGCGAGGGGGTGCTTGTGGGACGCCCGGGAACCGGCAAGTCGACACTCGCGTTCCACGATGGGGCCGAGGTAATCGCCTGCCAGGAGGATCGCGTCGCCTGGATGCGTGACGGCTCGCTCGTGCCGGCGGAGAACGCTTTTTTCTCACCGGCCAGGCTTGCCGTGGGCGCGAGCACGACGATCCGCCACGCGTTGCGTGCCGCCGCGAGCCATCTCGAGAACGTCCCTCAGCGCGGCGATGCGCTCGACCTGACCGACGTTCCGGGCGGCGCTCCCGGCCGCGTGGTGTTCACCAACGGTGAAGCGATGAGCGGCGCACTGCCGCACGTCGTGATCCTGCTGGTGCGAAACCAGAACGTGCTGCCCGCCGTCGCGCGGCTCGAGCCTGCGGCAGGCGCTGCAGCGTACGTCGCGGCGCTGGAGGGACAGATTCTGGATCAGGCCGACGTGCAGACGCTCGGCGCCAACCCGCTGTTCCCGTTGTCCGCAGTCGCCCAAGGAACGCGCCTGCTCGAGCTGCTCGCGGCGCACTCCCCGGAGATCTACGTTCTCAACACGGGCCGGGTCGGCGGGCCGCCGGAGCACGCTGGATCGCGGGACATCGAGCCGCGCCACTCCGCCGCGATCGTGGCGGCGCTGCTTGCGGGGGTGGCTGATTGGGAGCATGAGGCGACGCTCGGCTGCGACGTCGCCGTGCGGCTGCCGGGGTTTGACCCCCGCGACGACGACCTGCTGAGGCCGCGGGCGCTGTACCGGCGACAGGACCGCGCGGACGAGTACGCCGCTCTTGCGCACCGCTTGATGTTGCGCTGGGCCGGGTGCGGCGCCCGCTTGGCGGACTTCAACGCGTCGCTGACCGCCTGAGAGGTCAGGGGCTAGGCGTCCGCCCACAGCTCATCGACCCTGCTCAGCAGCTCATGGAAGGTCGCACGCTCGCGCAGCAGGTCATGGGCGCGCGCGGTCTCCTCACCGCCCGCGATCAGCCCGGCGAGTCCGTCGTGCTTCTCCAGGGCTCGGGTCACCGCTGCCATGATCGCTTCGTCCTCGTATGCCGGCATGAAGCAGTTCTCTCCGTCGCGGCAGAAGGAGCGGTTCCCGATGCTGTCGGGGCAGACCACCACCGTGCCGAGCGCCATGCCCTCCAGCGCCGGTATGTAGAAGCCCTCCTGCCGGTTGGGTAGATATAGCGTCACGCGGGCGCGCGCCATCCGCTGCAGCAGGTCCGACCGGTGCACCTCTCGGCGCACCACGTCGAGCACCCTGCCCGGTTGCTCCAGGCGCGCTGCCAGGCGTCGTCCGAGCGGCGCCTGCTTGGTCGCCAACACGAGCAGGTCGATGTCCCGCGCGGGTGGGCGCGGGACCAGCCGCATCTCGTCGAGGTCGATCGCGTTCGGGATCGCGAACACCGGGCCGCGGACGATCCCGGTCGCGGTGATCGCCTTTGCGATCTCCGAGCTCGTGCAGATCCGGATCGCCTTGTTGGGCAGGAATCGGCGCCGGCCGAGGGGATCCTCCGGCGATGCGTGCAGCACGTGTTGGAGCACGTTGATCACCGGGACCGGCGACTCGGCCCGGTTCTCCGGCTCCAGCCAGCGCCAGTCCCGCCCCGCCACGAACAGGATGTCGGGGTCCACAGGCGCTTCCCACGGCAGCACCTCCTGGCGGACGGGATGCCACGGGTTGGTCTCGTCCCAGACCGAGTCCGCTGTGAAGCGCACGACCGCGCGGTGATCCGGCGAGCTGCGGACGTGGTTGAAGTACTGCCACACCTTCAGGTGGCCGCCCTGGAAGCGGAGAAACTCGCGGTGGAAGAGAACGGTCTTCATCGACGCCTAATCTGATCGTATGGACAGGGCTCAGGAACCGCCGCGGGCGTTCGGCAGCGGCGAAGCGCAGACGGCGGAGGCGCTGGGCGCCGTGCGGCTTCGCTCGGCGCCGCGCCCCAGCCTGCTTGCCCAACCTTTGACCGCGCTCGAGGGGGTCGGCCCCGCAGCTGCGAAGCATGCGGCCAAGCTGGGCATCGAGACGGTCGGCGACCTGCTCGGCCACCTGCCCTTCGAACACCGCGACTACGCCGACGCCCGCCCGGTCGCAGAGCTCGCGATCGGTGAGGAGGCGACGATCGCCGTGACGGTCAGGGACTGCCGGGTGCGGCCCACCCGGCGCCGGCGGCTGACGATCCTCGAATGCCGCGTCGCCGACGACACCGGCCCGCTGAAGGCGGTGTGGTTCAACCAGGCCTATCTCGTCGACCAGCTGGCGCCGGGGGTGCGCCTGCTGCTGCGCGGGAAGCTCGAGGGTGGCCGCGGGGGCTCGACGTTCAAGGTCTCGGCGCACGAGCTGGAGCGGGGTGGGGACGACAGCCCCGGGCGCCATACGACGGGCCTGGTCCCGGTGTATCCCGGCGACCGAGGGCCTGTCGGCGCGTCGGATCCGCGAGCTCGCGTTCATGGTGCGTGGCCTCGAGGTGCATGCGGCCGAGCCGCTGGGAGCGCGCCTGCGTGCCGGCTTGGCGCTGGCCGGGAAGGCCGATGCGATCGCGTCCGCGCACTGGCCCGAGTCGCTCGACGAGGTCCGCCCTGCACGCCGGCGGCTGGCGTTCGAGGAGCTGTTCCTGTTCCAGCTGGCGCTCGTGATGCGCCGGCGCACGCGCAGCGTCACACGTGAGGCCGAGTTGCTCGGTGCGCCCGGCGATCTGGTCGGGGAGTGGCTCGACGCCCTGCCGTTCGAGCCCACGGCGGGACAGCGGAAGGCGCTCGATGAGATCGATGGTGACCTCTCCACGGGCCGGCCGATGCACCGTCTCCTGATGGGCGAGGTCGGGTCGGGCAAGACCGTCGTGGCGCTCTACGCGATGCTGCGGGTCGCGGAGGAAGGCATGCAGGCTGCGCTGATGGCGCCCACCGAGACGCTCGCCGAGCAGCACTTCGCGACGATCCGGAGGCTGATCGGGGACGGGCTGTTCGCCGGCCAGGAGGCAACTCGACTGGGCCCGCCGGTCGGCCTGCTGACCGGATCGACGCCGGCGCGCGAGCGGGCCGAGGTGCTGGAGCGGCTGCGCACCGGGGAGCTGCGGCTGCTGGTCGGCACCCATGCGCTGATCCAGGAGGCGGTCGAGTTCGACCGGCTCGCGCTCGCGGTGGTGGACGAGCAGCACCGCTTCGGCGTGCGCCAGCGCGCCGCCCTCGACGGCAAGGCCCGCGGCGAGCTGGCGCCGCACCTGCTGCACCTGACGGCCACGCCGATCCCGCGCACCCTGTCGCTGACCCTGTACGGGGATCTCGACACGACGGTGCTGCGCGAGCTGCCATCGGGGAGGCAGCCGGTGAAGACGTGGGTCGTGCCGGAGCACAAGCGCGAAGGGGCATACGACTTCATCCGCGCGCGGCTGACCGAAGGGCGGCAATGCTTCGTGGTCTGCCCCCTGGTGGAGGAGTCCGAGGCGCTTCAGGCGCGTGCGGCCACGGTCGAGGCCCGGCGTCTGGCGACCGGTGAGCTGCGCGACTTCGAGGTGGCGGTCATGCACGGACAGATGCACGCCCGGGAAAAGCGCGCGGTGATGGCGCGGTTCGTGTCGGGTGAGGTCGACGCGCTGGTCGCGACGAGCGTGATCGAGGTCGGCATCGACGTCCCGAACGCGTCCGTGATGGTGATCGAGGAGGCCGACCGCTACGGCATCTCGCAACTCCACCAGCTGCGCGGCCGGGTCGGCCGTGGTTCCCATGAGTCCGTCTGCCTGCTGTTCTCGGACGCGCGCTCGGAGCTTGCCCGGCACCGGCTGGAGGCGGTCGCGGCGGAGCGCGACGGGTTCCGGCTGGCGGAGATCGACCTGACCCTGCGCGGGGAGGGGGACGTGCTGGGCACGCGACAGCACGGGCTGCCGGAGTTTCGCGTGGCGCGTCTGCCGGAGGATGCCGAGCTGCTCGAGCGCGCGCGTGCGGAGTCGGTCGCGCTGCTGGCCTCAGATCCCGAGCTCGGCGATCCTGAGCACGCGCTGCTGCGCATCCTGCTCGAGCGCCGCTTCGGGACGCTCGAGGTCGAGCCGATCGCGGCCTGAGGCCGGTCTTCGTGCGGGTGGTCGCAGGCGCATACGCGGGGCGGCGCCTTGCCGCGCCCCGTGGAGACCGGACGAGGCCGACTCCCCAGCGCGTGCGCGAGGCGCTGTTCAGCATCCTCGGCCCGCTGGAAGGCCTGCGGGTGCTGGACCTCTACGCCGGCTCGGGTGCCCTGGGAATCGAGGCGCTCTCGCGTGGCGCATCGGAGGCCACGTTCGTCGACTCCGACGCCGCGGCCGCGCGCGCGGTGCGCGAGAATCTCGAGCGGACCGGGTCGGATCGCGGGCGGGTCTTCCGGGCCGACGCGCTGTCGTTCCTGCGTGGTGCGGCCCGCCACCGCGAGTCGTGGGACTTGGTGCTCTGCGACCCTCCGTATAGACTCGCCCACCGCCTTGGGCCTGCACTTGGGCCACTTCTGGCCCCCGTGGTGGGTACCGAGGCGCGCATCGTTTGCGAGAGCTCTCCGAAACATCCACTGCGGTTGGACCTACCTGTGATTGACGAACGACGCTATGGCGACACGGCCCTCGTGATCCATGCAGGGGCGGCCTGAAATGACTCCCGACGGGCGCATCGCCGTGTGTCCAGGGTCCTACGACCCGGTCACGAACGGCCACCTCGACATCATCGAGCGGGCCTCGACCGTGTTCGAGCGCGTGGTCGTTGGCGTGGTCAACCAACCCTTGCGGAAGTCGGCAACGCTCTTCTCGGCGGACGAGCGCAAGGCTTTTCTCCTGCAAGCCACGGAAAAACTCGGCAACGTCGAGATCGAGGTCTTTGATACGCTCCTCGTCGATTTTGCCCGCAAGTGCGGTGCCCGGGCGCTCGTGAAGGGGTTGAGGGCGATCTCGGACTTCGAGTACGAGTTCGAGATGAACCAACTCAACCGCAAGCTGGCTCCGGACATCGAGAGCGTGTACCTGATGGCTTCACCCCAGTACAGCTTCCTCAGTTCCAGTGGGATCCGGGAGCTGGCGACTTTCGGGGCGAACATCGAGGACCTGGTGCCGAAGGGCGTTGCAAAGGCCTTGCACGATCGCTTGTCGAGGGGCAACCCGTAGGAGAAATTTTCAAGTTAAGGACGTAACCTGCAAGACGCAGCCGCGCAGATATCGCGCCCGATATTTCTTAGGCCTGGGAGGCCGATGTGGACGTTCTAGTACTGATTGACAAGCTCGACGACCTGGTGCACAACGCCAAGCCCGTGCCCCTGACGGATCAGGTGCGGGTGGACCGTGAGGAGATCTATGACCTCCTCGACCAGATGCGTGCCACGATTCCCGAGGAGATCAAGCAGGCTCGCTGGATCGTGAAGGAGCGCCAGGAGATGCTCGCCGAGGCCAAGCGCGAGTCGGAGCGGATCATCAAGGAGGCGCGCGACCAGCAGACGCGTCTCGTCTCCCAGGAGGAGATCACCAAGCAGGCCGAGCGCGCTGCCGAGGAGATCGTCGAGGACGCCAACGCGCGTGCCCGCGAGATCAGGCTCGGCGCCGAGGACTACGCCGACGAGATCCTGAACACGCTCGAGGTCAACCTCCAGAAGTTCACGGCCGCCGTGCAACGCGGTCGCGACCGGCTCCAGGGCCGGGAGCAAGAGCCGGCCGAAGTCGGCTAGCGCCCTGGCGCGGGCCCTCCACCTCGCCTATGGGACGGGGCGGCTCGCCTTCGGAGCCGGCCTCCTCGCGAACCCCGTCCAGCTCGGCAACGTGCTGATCGGCAAGCAGTCACGAAAGCCCGCCGTCCGCACGATGTTCCGGTTCTACGGGACGCGCGATGCGGTGCTCGGCATCGGTGCCCTACGCGCGGCGGCGCGGGGCGGCGACGTCGCCCCGTGGCTGGCTGCGGGGGTCTTGAGCGATGCCCTCGACGCCGGGGTGCTGCTGGCCGAGTGGGAGACGCTGCCGCCGGGCAAGCGCGTGCCGGGGG
This sequence comes from uncultured Solirubrobacterales bacterium, assembly GCA_963731895.1. Lineage (GTDB taxonomy): Bacteria > Actinomycetota > Thermoleophilia > Solirubrobacterales > JBBDJG01 > CAVSXO01. The sequence continues at coordinate 164,415 of CAVSXO010000041.1, read as the reverse complement.
TGCTCGCGGCGCTTGGCGCCGGGGTGGCGGGCATCGCGCTTCTCGCAACCGCCCGAAGTTGACTAGGATCGGCCGGCGCCGGTATGAAGGGGGACCTGTCCTGACCACGTGGAGGTGTGCATGAGCAACATCGCGACGGTGCAGTCGATCTACCAGGCCTTCGGCCAGGGAGACGTCCCGGCGATTCTGGACATGGTCGCCGAGGACGTCGAATGGGAGGCCTGGAGCGGCGCCAATGCCGCCCAGGACGCGGATGTGCCGTGGATGCTTGCGCGCAGCGGCCGCGCGGGCGTGGGGGAGTTCTTCCAGGCCGTCGCGGACGGCCTCGAGTTCCACAGCTTCCAGCCCACCAACCTGCTCGAGGGCGGCGATCAGGTCGCGGCGACCGTCAGCTTCGACGCCACCGCGAAGTCCACCGGCGAGCGCTTCCAGGATGAGGAGATCCACCTCTGGACGTTCGACGATGACGGGCAGGTCCGAGCGTTCCGCCATTACCTCGACACGGCAAGCACATCAGGGCCGCGAAGGGGTCACTCGCCGAAGTGGGCTGACCCTGCCAGCGTGACCGGGCGCACAGGGCCGGGTTCCCGCACCCTTTAGAGTTCCCGCCGTGGCTGCGATCGAGGTACGCGGGCTCGAGCGCCGCTATTCCGGAGGGGTGCTGGCGGTGGCGGGGATCGACCTCGAGGTTTCCGAGGGGGAGATCTACGCGTTCCTGGGCCCGAACGGGGCCGGGAAGACGACCACGGTCCGGATGCTGGTCACGCTGCTGCTACCGACCGGCGGCACCGCCCTGGTGGCCGGGCACGACGTGGTGCGCGAGGCGCCCGCCGTACGGCGCTCGATCGGCGTCGCGCTCCAGGAGGCGGCGCTCGATCCGCTGATGACCGGTCGGGAGCTGATGCTGCTCCAGGCCACCCTGCACGGGCTGTCCTCCGAGGACGGCCGCAGGAAGGGCGACGCTCTGCTTGACCGCGTCGGGCTGACGCAGGCCGCGGATCGCCTCGTTGGCACGTACTCCGGCGGCATGCGGCGGCGGCTCGACCTCGCAACCGCGCTCGTTCACGACCCGAGCGTCCTGTTCCTCGACGAGCCCACGACCGGCCTCGACCCCGTCAGCCGGATCGCGATCTGGGACGAGGTCCGGCGGCTGAACGGCGAGGGCACGACGGTCTTCCTCACGACCCAGTATCTGGAGGAAGCCGACCAGCTCGCCGATCGCGTCGGGATCATCGACGACGGCAAGATGGCCGCCGAGGGCACGCCCACGCAGCTGAAGGCACAGGTCGGCGACCCTCACCTCGAGGTCGTGATCGCCGAGGGAGGGTCGGAGCGTGCCGAGGCGATACTCGTGCGCTTCGGCGATCCGATGCCGGCTCGTGACGGCACCCTGATGGTCGGCCTGCGCCACGGCGCAGCGGACGTCGCGCCGATCGTACGCGCGCTGGACGAGGCCGGTTGTGCGGTCGAGGCACTCGAGCTGGTGCAGCCCACCCTCGACGACGTGTTCGTGGAGAAGACCGGACGCCACCTCGAGGGCGCCGAGGAGCAGCAACCCGTGGCCGGGGAGACGGCTCCGGCGTGAGCGCCGGGGCAGTCGCGCCGTCGCTGGGAGCGCGGCTCGTCGCCGAGACCCGCGTGGTCGCGGCGCTCGGGCGGCGCTCGGTGCGCCAGGCCTTCCGGCGCCCGCAGTTCCTGGCGCCGATCATCATCTTCCCGTCGCTGTTCCTGGCCGTGAACACCGGCGGCGCCGGCCGCGCGGTGGACCTGCCGGACTTCCCCCCGGTGAACGGCTTCCTCGACTTCCAGCTCGCGGGGGCGATGCTCCAGTCCACGATGCTGGCCGGTGTGAGCGCCGCGATCGCGCTTGCGCTCGACATCCAGATCGGCTTCGTCGACAGGCTCGTGGCAGCGCCGATCGCGCGGTGGTCCTTCGTGCTGGGCCGGTTGGTTGCCACCGGCGTGATGGGGCTGATCGCGGGAGTGTGGTTCCTGACGGTCGGGCTCGTGTTCGGGGCGGAGATCGTCGCGGGAGTCCCGGGCGTGCTGGTTGTCCTGGCGCTGGTGGGCCTGAACGCGATTGCGTGGGGGACGATCGGCGCTGCGATCGCCCTCAACAGCGGCAGCCCGAGCGTCGCGCAGGGCATCTTCCCGATCGTGTTCGTGATCCTGTTCCTGTCGTCCGCCTTCTTTCCCGAGAACCTGTTGCTCGAGCCGGCCAGGACGATCGCGGAGTGGAACCCGATGAGCCTGATCGCGGACGGGCTTCGCGACCCGATCATCTCGGAGTTGTCGCTCCGCCCGATCCTCGAGGCACTCGGAGGGATCGCGATCGTGGCCGCCATCGGCACCGCCCTCAGCGCCCGGGGCCTGAACAAGAAACTGAAGTCCGCATGACCACGGGAGTTGCATTCGACTTCCGCACGACCTGGGCGCTGATGCGGCGCGCGATCAACGAGGTCGCTCGTGTTCCGGCCGCGGTGATCCCGGCCGTGCTCGCCCCGACCATCTTCATGTGCGGCCTGGCGGCCGTGTTCGGCAACCTCACCCAGCTGCCGGGCTTCACGACCGACGAGTACCTGACCTTCATCCTGCCCGTGGGCTTTCTCCAGGGGGCGGCTTTCACCGGGGCCGCGACAGGAGTCAACCTCGCGCGGGACATCGAGCTGGGCTGGTTCGACCGGCTGCTGGCCTCGCCCGCGCCGCGCGGCGTGCTGCTGGCCGGCACGGTGCTGTCGGCGAGCCTGCGCGTGCTGATGCCGATCACCCTGTTGATGATCGTGGGCCTTGCGCTGGGGGTCAGCTTCCCCGGCGTCGACGGCCTCGTGATCGCGGTGCTGCTGGCGAGCTCCTTCGCGGCGGTGGCGGCGTGTTACGGGGTGATCCTCGCGCTGAAGTTCAAGACGCAGGCCGCCGCGCCCCTGATGCAGGCCGGAGTGTTCATGGCGGTTCTGTTCACGACCGCCTACGCGCCCCAGGCACTGCTCACGGGGTGGCTGCACGACGTCGCCAGGCTGAATCCCGTGACGCAGATCCTCGAGGCCGTGCGGCAGGGTTTCGTGGGTGAGGTGACGTGGGCCGACACCTGGCCCGGGCTCCTGGCCCTGGCGGGCCTCGCCATCCTCATGGTCGGCCTCGCGCTGCGGGGACTGCGCCGCGCCGGCAGGCCATGTCACAGCCCGACGAGAGGACATGCCGCCGCCGGATCACCGAGCTGGGGATCCCCGGATTCTTCCTCCAGAACCCGCGCGGGGGCTTCGTCGGCGTGAAGCCCGACTAGCCGATTTGCCCGTCTAACATGAGACCGCATGCCCCAGCGTGTGGACCTCTTCGATCTCGAGACGCTCCAGCTGCGCCCCGGGGATGGGCAGCGAGTCGACGCCGAGGTGCGTGTCGACCCGTTGCAGCTCGGCGGCGAGCGGTACCCGGTCGTGGGAGGTGCGGTCCCTGTCCGCCTGGACGTCGCTCGCACGCTCGGGGGGTACGCGCTGCGACTGCGCTTCGATGCGCTCCTGGAAGGACCGTGCATGCGGTGCGTCGGGCCGGCCTCGCCCACGATTTCGGTGGACGCACGCGAGATCGACCAACCTGGCGATGACGACGAGCTGCACAGCCCGTACCTCGACGGTGGGGTCCTCGACCTCGCCGACTGGGCCCGAGAGGCGCTCGTGCTGGCGATGCCGGCACAGGTCGTTTGCGCCGCCGACTGCCGGGGCCTCTGTCCGGAGTGCGGCGTGAACCTGAACGAGGTCGATCCGGAGCAGCATCGCCATGAGGCGGCGGGCGACCCGCGCTGGGCGAAGCTGCGTGATCTGAAGCTGGGCTGATCGCTTCGCTACCATCCCGCGTCGATGGCCGTCCCCAAACAGAAACAGTCCCACTCGCGCACCAACAAGCGCCGCTCCACGCACAAGGCGGCGCAGCCCGCGGTGAACGAGTGCCCACAGTGCCACTCGCCCCGCCTCCCTCATCGGGTCTGCCCGGAGTGTGGCTTTTACGCGGGGCGCCAGGTCGTGACACCCCGCACCTCCCCGGAGGCAGGGCCGTCGCAAGAGTCGCAGTAGACGCCCAGGGCGCCGACCTCGGTCCCGGAGAGGTCGCCGCCGGCGTGCGTGAGGCTGCCGCCGGCGGCGCCACCTGTGTCGTGTTCGGGCCGGCGGCCGCACTGGAGCCTGAGCTGACGGGTGCCCCGCCGGGCACGGTCGAGGTGGTGGATTCGCCGGATTGGATCTCCAACTCCGAGGAGCCGGCTGCCGCGGTGCGCTCCAAGCGCGACGCGTCGATCGTGCGGGCCGCGGGCGCGGTCGCCGACGGCCGCGCGGCCGCCCTGGTCACCGCCGGATCGACGGGAGCGGCACTTGCGGCCGGGCTGCTGACCGTGAAGCGGATGCCCGGGGTCTACCGGCCCGGGCTGGCGGTGCTGGTGCCGGTCCCCGGCCGTCCGGTCTTGCTGCTGGACGTGGGCGCAACCGTCGAGGTGCGCGCCGAGCAGCTCGTGCAGTTCGCGTTCATGGGGGCCGCCTTCATGCGTGGCGTGATGGGCATCGAGCGTCCGCGGGCGGGGCTCCTGAACGTGGGCGAGGAGCCCGAGAAGGGCACGCCGGCGCTCGCCGAGGCGCACGCGCTGTTGCGGAGCCTCGACTCTCCGCCGTTCGATTTCGTCGGGAACGTCGAGGGTGGTGGCCTGACCGCAGGCGAGGCTGACGTGGTCGTTACGGACGGCTTCACCGGCAACGTGGCGATCAAGCTGATGGAGGGCACCACGCGGACGCTGATCGAGGCGATCCGCTCCGCGATCCGCTCCGGCACGATCTCGAAGGTGGGTGGAGCGCTGATCCGGGGCCGGCTCGGCGAGCTCCGGGACCGGCTCGACCCGGAGACGGTCGCGGGCGCCTACCTGCTCGGATTGCGCAGTCCGGTGGTGGTCTGCCACGGCTCCTCGACCCGTCACGCGATCGCCAACGCGATCGCCCTTGCGAGCCGCGCCGTCGAGGAGGACGTCGTGGGCCGCACCGGCGCCGCAATGGAGGCGGCCGGCGTGCGACGCCCGCGGGGCGACGGGGATGCGCAGAGCGCTCCCGCGTCCGTGCCCGCTGATACCTTGGGCGCGCGCTGATGGCCCCGAACAGGGAAGAGGTGTTGGAGCGGATTCGTGCGCACCTCTCCGAGGAGCTGGGAATCGACGCATCCATCATCGAGGAGGGAAGCCGCTTCAAAGACGACCTGGAGGCCGATTCCCTCGACCTCGTCGAGCTCGTGGTCGAGCTGGAGGACCGCTATGGCATCCGGATGGCGGAAGACCAGGCCGAGCGTGTGAAGACGGTTGGGGATGCGGTCGACTTCGTGCTGGCGCAGGCACCAGTCAAACCCACGTCCTGACACCGACCCCCTGAATTTCCCGAACTGAAAGATCTGCTGGCCCTATTGGATGCCCTTCCCGAGCCGCTGTCGCGACAGGCTTTCTCGCACTCGTCGTGGGTCTCCCACCGCGAGGAGTCATACGAGCGGTTGGCATTCCTCGGGGACAGCGTGCTGAACATCGCCGTCTCCCGAACGCTGTTTCCGCGCTTCCCGCACTCCACTGCCGGGCGGCTGACGAAGATCCGTGCCCAGACGGTGAGCCGGCGTGCATGCGTGGAGGTCGCGCGCTCGGTTGGTGTCCCGGAGCGCATGCGCGCCGCCGCCCCGCCGGGCTACGAGCACCAGGTCCAGCGGCTCGTGTCGGCCGAGAGCGTGCTGGCTGAGGCGGTCGAGGCCGGGATCGGGGCATGTCTGCTCGAGTACGGGTTCGAGCGGACCGCGGATGCGGTCGCTGAGGCTTTCGAATCTCAGGTCGAGCGCGCGATCGGGAGCGTCCACGACTTCAAGAGCGAGCTACAGGAGCGGTTGGCCCAGCGCGGCGAGTTGGTGGTCTACCGGGTCGTGAACGAGGAGGGCCCCCCTCACGACAGGGTGTTCGAGACCGTCGCCGAGGTCGGTGGTGACACGCTGGGCACGGGCAGCGGGCGCTCCAAGAAGGAGTCAGAGCAGGAGGCCGCGCGGACCGCGCTCGCGACACTCGACGACCGCGAAGCGGCGGTGCCGTAAGGCCATGCACCTGAAGGCGATCACGATGAAGGGCTTCAAGTCCTTCCCCGACCGCACGAGCCTCACCTTCCGGCCCGGGGTGAGCGTCGTGGTGGGCCCGAACGGCAGCGGCAAGTCGAACATCACGGATGCCGTCCTGTGGGCGCTGGGCGAGCAGAGCCCGCTCGCGGTGCGCGGCCAGTCGATGCAGGATGTGATCTTCGCCGGCGGCCACGGCGTGAAGGGGCGCAGCGCCGCCGAGGTCGAGGTGGTGATCGACAACTCCGACCACCTGCTCGATACGGACTTCTCGGAGATCTGCATCTCGCGCCGCATCGACCGCTCGGGTGAGGGTGTCTACATGCTCAACGGTGCCCGCTGCCGCCTGGTGGACGTGCTCGAGGTCCTGTCCGACACCGGACTCGGCAAGGAGATGCACTCCGTGATCAGCCAGGGCCGCGTGGAGTCGATCATCCACTCCAAGCCGGGGGATCGCACAGCCTTGATCGAGGAGGCGGCGGGACTCACGAAGCACCGCAAGCGGCGCCACCGCGCACAGCTGAAGCTGAACCGCACGCAGGACAACCTCGACAGAGCGCTCGACGTCGAGCGCGAAGCCCGCTCCCGGCTGCGACCGCTGAAGCGGCAGGCCGAGGCGGCGGAGCTGCACGAGCGGCTCGAGCGCCAGACCCTCGAGACGCGTTCGGTGCTGCTGGGCGACGACCTGCGCGCCGCGCGAGCAGAGCTTGCGGGCGCAGAGGGCGCGGCCGCCGCGGCCCGCAAGCGGCGCGACGGTGTCGACCAGCGCCTGATGGACGTTGCACGCACGCGCGAGGAGACGGAGCGGCGGTTCGCCGAACGCGGTCGCGAACGCGAGCGGCTCTCGACGCGCGCCTTCGCCGCGCGCGCCGCAGTGGATCGGATCTCTCTGCGCGTGGAGTCCGCGAGCGCCAGCGCCGAAGCGCTCCGCGAGCGAATCGAGCGTTCGGCACGTGCCCTCGCATCGCTGCGGTCCAGTGGTGAGACGGTCTCCGAGGCGCCTCAGGGAAAGCTCACAGAGCTCGAGTCGCAGTTGCAGCGCCTGGAGGCCGAGCGCGCGGCCCGGCTCGACGAGGAGCTTGCGGGCCTCGAGTCGCAGCGGGCGGAGGCTGAGCGGCGCCGGGCCGAGTTGGAGAGCGGCGCCGGGGAGACAGAGCGTGAACTCGAGCGGCTCGCCGGCGAGCTGGTCGCCGTCCGCGATCGCCGCCGCGAGGCCGAGGAGGCCGCGCACGCCGCGGCACGCGCCCAGAGCGCGGTCGCGGTTGAGCTGGAGCGCGTTCGTGAGCGCCTGCGCCTCTCTTCGGAGGCGCAGGGCGACGCACTTGCCGGGCGGCTCGACGTCGAACCGGGCTACGAGGCCGCGGTCGCGGCTGCGCTGGGTGGCCTGTTGGGCGCGGCGATCGTCCCAACCATCGGCGAGGGCGAGCAGGCGATGGTCGAAGCCGGGGAGGAGGGCGGTCGTGCACTCGTCCGCGGCCGCACGCGCCGTGCGGAGACCGCCGGGGCTCCGGGCGCCGGCGCAGAGCGGTTGCTCGACCGCGTGCGACCGTCGGCCGACGCGGCCGACGTCGCGAACGCGTTGCTCGCCGATGCGTGGGTCGTCGACAGCCTCACGGCGCTGCCGGCGGAGTTCTCCGGGCTAGCGGTCACGCGGGCCGGGATCGCATATGACGGGCGCCGCGGAGAGGTCCGGCGCCTGCCCGGCGGCGGCGGCGAGCAGGATCTGGCGGAGCGCAACCGGCTCGCCGGCCTCGAGTCCGAGGTCGAGACCGCGACGCGGCAACTCGACGAGGCGCGCCAGGCCGCGATGCGCGAGGCGGCGGCCGCGGCTGCGCTCGAGGAGAGTCGTGAGAGCGTCGAGGCGCGCGGACGCGACGCGCGCCGGGCGACCCAGGAAGCAGAGGAAGAGGCGCGCCGGTTTGCGTGGCTTGCGGACCAGCGCCGCGAGCGCGGCGATGGGCCTGAGGCAGCACGGCGGGCGCAGCTCGAGGCCGAGATCGCCGCCGAGCGCCACGTTGCCGATCGGCTCGCCGCTGAGCGTGCGCGTCATGGTGCGCGGGTGGCGGCGCTGGAGGACTCGTTGAAACGAGACCGGAGCGCTCTCCCTCAGGGCGAGCGGATCCTGGGAGCGATGCAGGCCGCGCTTGCCGGATCGAGCGAATGGCGCACCCGCCTCGAGCAGCAGCTGAGCGCCGACGAGGCCCAGGGCGAGAGTGTGGCCGCGGAGTTGCGCCAGCTGGCGCGGAACGAGTACGAGCTTCAGGCGGAGTTGCGTGTGGTGAGCGAGGAGCTCACACAGGAAGAGGTGCGGGTGGCCCATGTACGCGATCGCGAACAGGCTGTCGCCGCCGAGGTCGCGCAGGTTGCCGGGCGACTGGGCCTCGAGCCCGAGTCAACGGTCGCCCCGGAGCCGCTCGAGGCCCAGGAGCGGGAAGAGCTCCAGGCCCGTCTGGAGCGGGTGGAGCGCCGCCGCGAGCGCGTCGGCCCCGTCAACCCGCTTGCCGCGCGTGAGTACGAGGAAGCACTCGAGCACGTCGAGGAGCTCGAGTCGCAGCGCAAGGACCTGGAGGAAGCGCTGGCGGAGCTGCGCCGCCTGATCCGCGAGACCGATCGCCGCATCCGCGAGAGCTTCGAGGAGACGTTCGAGGCCGCACGCTCCAACTTCGAGGAAGTCATCGAGCGGCTGTTCCCGGGCGGGTCCGGGCGCCTCCGGCGCGTCAGCGCGCCGCGCCCGCAGCCGGTCCTCGGTGGTGCCGAGGAGGAAGCGCCCGGCGAGCCGACGTTCGGCACCGAGGCTGCGACCGCGGAGCCAGATGGAGAACAGGAACCCGGTCCCGCCGGCGACCCCTCGGTCGGCTTGCCGGCTGAGGCCTATTCATTCGAGACTCCGGGCATCGAGATCGAGGTTACGCCGGCCGGCAAGACGACCAAGCGCCTGTCGCTTCTTTCCGGCGGAGAGAAGTCGCTGGTTGCGCTCGCCTTCATGTTCGCCGTGTTCCTCGCGCGCCCGTGTCCGTTCTACATCCTGGACGAGGTCGAGGCCGCGCTCGACGACGCCAACATCGACCGCTTCCTGTCGCTGGTGCGTGCCTACGCCGATCGCGCGCAGTTCATCGTGATCACACACCAGCGGCGCACGATGGAGGCCGCAGACGTGCTCTACGGGGTCAGCATGGGCGGCGACGGCGTTTCGAAGATCGTCTCCCGGCGCCTCGAGGCGCAGCCCGGCGCCGAGTCTGCCCGCGAGGCCACGGCCGCCTAGAGGCTTGCGGGCCGTGGTCGTTCGCGAGATCCTGTTGTGACGATGGAGCGTCCGCGACTGCTGCTCGTCCCGATGCTCACCGAGGTGGAATGGGTGATCCGCCCCCTGCTCGAGGAATGGGCGGAGGTGGCAAGCTACGACGCTCCCGGCGTCGGCGACGAGCCGGCGGTCGAGACCCTCGGCTCGGAGGCGACAGGGCTACGCGGCCTGGAGGAGGCTGACCGGCGTGGCTGGGACAGGTTCATCGTCGCGGCCGATGAGTTCGGCGTCGCCGGCGCCTCCTATCTGGCGGCCGCCGCAGGCGATCGCTTGCAGGGCATCGCCCTGGGCCACGCGCGCGTCTCGAACGCGATCGACGGGCCCCGGCCGGCGCTGAACCGCGAGGTCCTGCACGGGCTCCAGAGTCTGCTGCGCACCGATCCTCGTATGTTCGTGCGGCAGCTCTTCAAGCTGACCGGTGGGGAGCAGACGCAGGGTGGCTATGGCGATTCGATCGCCGACGAGTGGGTGCGCCGCGTCCCGATGGAGGTGGCGGCGCCGTTTTACGAGGCTCGCGTCGAGGAAGGCGCCGCGATGGGTGAGCGGCTTGCCACCCTGGACCTGCCGATGCTGCTCGCCCAGCACAGGGGCTGCCTGCTGTTCACCGAGGAAGGCTTCGATGACGCCGTCGCAGCATTGCCGGACGCGCGGGTGTTCAGGGGCGACGAGAAGCCGAGCACGAGCGCCGAGTTCGTGCCCGTGTTGCGCGAGTTCTGCACCACCCTGTCTGTCGCGCGGACCTGACCGGAGGCGGTCCCTCGCTCGCCTTACCAACATACGCGGCTCCGCCGCGACCTACAGTCTCGTGCTTCGCGCCTGCGGCGCTCGCCTTACCATCCCGCCATGGCGCGGACCTGGCAGGACGTCTTCATCACCCCGGACGGACGGGGGGAGGTCGCGGTGCCCGCCGCGGACGACGAGCCGCGGCGCGGCGGCTTCTTCCGGAGGCTGCGCGAAAACCTCTCGAAGTCGCGTGAAGCGCTCGGCGGCGAGCTCCGAGCCACCTTTGCCGGGCCGCTCGACGACGAGACCTGGGAGCGCCTCGAAGAGGTCCTGATCTACGCGGACGTCGGAGCCCGCACGACCGCCAAGATCGTGGAACGCCTCGAGCGCGACGCCGGCGAGGGCACGATCGCCAGCGGGGACGACCTCGAGCGGCGGTTGCGTGAGCTGTTGGCGGAGGTCGCCCGAGTCGGCGACGACCACATCGACGTGTCCCATCAGCCGACCGTGCTGCTGACCGTGGGCGTGAACGGCACCGGCAAGACCACGACGGTCGGCAAGATCGCATGGCATCTGCGCCGGGAGGCCGGGCTGTCGGTGGTGATGGCCGCCGCGGACACCTACCGCGCCGCCGCGCAGGAGCAGCTGGGCGAATGGGCTCAGCGTGCCGAGTGCGAGATCGTGCGCGCCAACCCAGGCTCGGACCCGGGCGCCGTGGTGTTCGACGCCATCGAGGCCGCGCGCGCACGCGGGCACGACGTGGTGATCGCCGACACCGCGGGGCGCCTGCACACCCAGGTGCCGCTGATGGAAGAGCTCGCCAAGGTGAGGCGCGTGATCGAGAAGCAGTTGCCCGGGGCGCCGCACGAGACGCTGCTCACGGTCGATGCCACCACCGGCCAGAACGGACTGCGCCAGGCGATGATGTTCCGCGACACGGTCGACGTGACCGGCATCGTGTTGACGAAGCTCGACGGGACGGCCAAGGGTGGGATCGCCCTCGCGATCGCCGAGGAGATGCAGCTCCCGGTGAAGCTGATCGGCATCGGCGAAAGCCTCGAGGACCTGCGCCCGTTCGACCCGGACGACTTCGCCGGAGCGCTGCTGGGTGGAGTAAGGCGTCGTTATCCACTTGCTTTGTGATCGAGGGTTGACTTTGCGCGTTGACGCCGAGTAGGGTTCGCACTAACGCAGCCCCTGGCAGGGGGTTTGTCCGTACGGAGGTGGACATGGAGGGAGCAGGGACAGGGATGGCAGCCGTCGCTGGGCAGCGACGGCTTCTGCATGCCCGCACGCTCCTGCTGGTGGCGCTGATCGCGCTGTTCGGCGCGCTGACTGTTGAACAGTGCGCCCGCGCACGCGGCCTTCACGTTCACGGTCGACGAAAACGGCGCCAACGACGAGCCCGGCCAGAAGGACCTCACCCGCCACGGCGTCGACGCGACCAATCTGCCGACGAGCCTCGCGGTCACCTGGAACTGGGACACGACCGGCTTCTCCGGCGCCAACACCGGCGACGCGTGCGCGATGTTCGACAACGACGACAACGGTTTCATCGACTTCGCGGTCTGCGTGACGATCAACCAGGACCCCGCTGTGCAGGCGGCAACAAGTCCGAGGGTCTTCACGTGTGGAGACGACAAGGTCGACCGCTGTACGACGCCGATATTCCAGATCCCCAGCCCGACCTCGACTTGCACCGTGGCGATCACCGCCACCCAACCGTTCCCGGCGGGCGAGAGCACGCCCAACGACACCACCGCCACCTGCACGATTCAGATGTCCGATGTCGGCGGCACGACCGCGCGCATGGTCAACACGTGCTCGTTCCCCTCGGACAACCCGAACTCCGATCCGTCGGACTGCGTGCTGATCATCAGGGACGGATTCCTCCGGATCGTGAAGAACGCGTCGCCCAACGACGCCGGCGCCCAGTTCAACTTCTTCCTGGACGGCGGCGGTGACACCCGTATTCACATCGAACGGCAGCGGCACGAGCAGCATCATCCCGATCGACACGCAGACGAATCCGCACGCGCTGACCGAGACGGCGCCCACGGGTTGGACGCTCGCAGAGCGCCACCTGCAGCGACGGCAGCGCGATCAACTCGATCAACGTGGCCCAGGACGAGACGGTCACCTGCACCTTCAACAACGTGCGGCAGACCGGCAAGCTCGAGGTCAAGAAGTCGCTCAGCCCGACGACCGACCCCGGCAAGTTCGACCTTCAGATCGACGGCACGACGGACGCCAACGCGGATGACGTCGGCCACAACGGCTCGACGGGCGAGGAGACTCTCAACACCGGCAACCACACCGTCGGTGAGGTCGCCGGCGCGAGCACCGACCTGGCCAATTACCAGAAGTCGATCGAGTGCCGCGACGACAACGGCACCGGCGCGGTGGTCGCAAGCGCGGGCGTTGACAACGCGGGACCGCTGACTGTCAACGTCACGTCGGGCTCCGACATCGTCTGCGTGATCACCAACACGCGCGAGACCGGCAAGCTCGAGGTCAAGAAGTCGCTCAGCCCGACGACCGACCCCGGCCTGTTCAACCTCCAGATCGACGGCACGACGGACGCCAACGCGACGACGTCGGCAACAACGGCTCGACGGGCGAGGAGACCGCTCAACACCGGCACCCACACCGTCGGCGAGACCGCCGGCACCAGCACCGACCTGGCCAACTACCAGAAGTCGATCGAGTGCAAGGCCGACAACGGCACAGGCGCCGTGGTCGCGAGCGTGGCCGGCGGACAGCGCCGGCCCGCTGAATGTCACGTCACCACCGGCTCCGACATCGTCTGCGTGATCACCAACACCCGTGAGACCGGCAAGCTCGAGGTCAAGAAGACGCTCAGCCCGACGACCGACCCCGGCACTGTTCAACCTCCAGATCGACGGTACGACCGACGCCGACGCCGACGACGTCGGCGACGGCGGCTCGACCGGCGAGGAGACCCTCAACACCGGCAACCACACCGTCGGCGAGACCGCCGGGCACGAGCACGGACCTGGCCGACTACCAGAAGTCGATCGAGTGCAAGGCCGACAACGGCACCGGCGCCGTGGTCGCCAGCGCGGCCGGCGACAACGCCGGCCCGCTGACCGTCCGGTCACGACCGGCTCCGACATCGTCTGCGTGATCACCAACACCCGCGAGACCGGCAAGCTCGAGGTCCAGAAGGACCTCAGCCCGAGCGACGGACGGCGGCCTGTTCAACCTTCAGATCGACGGCACGACCGACGGCGGACGCGACGACGTCGGTGACGGCGGATCGACCGGCGAGGAGACCGCTCGAACACCGGCGACCACACCGTCGGCGAGACCGCGGGCACCGACACCGACCTGGCCGACTACCAGAAGTCGATCGTCTGCAAGGCCGACAACGGCACCGGCGCCGTGGTCGCCAGCACCACCGGCGACGACGCCGGCCCGCTGACCGTCCCGGTCACGACCGGCTCCGACATCGTCTGCGTGATCACCAACACCCGTGAGACCGGCAAGCTCGAGGTGCAGAAGGACCTCAGCCCGACGACGGACGGCGGCCTGTTCAACCTCCAGATCGACGGCACCACCGACGGCGACGCCACCGACGTCGGCGACGGCGGCTCGACGGGCGAAGAGACCCTCAACACCGGCGACCACACCGTGGGCGAGACCGCCGGGCACCGACACTGACCTGGCCGACTACCAGAAGTCGATCGAGTGCAAGGCCGACAACGGCACCGGCGCCGTGGTCGCCAGCACGACCGGCGACGACGCCGGCCCGCTGACCGTCCCGGTCACGACCGGCTCCGACATCGTCTGCGTGATCACCAACACCCGTGAGACCGGCAAGCTCGAGGTCACAGAAGGACCTCAGCCCGACGCACCGACGACGGGCTGTTCGACCTCCAGATCGACGGCACCACCGACCCCGACGCCGACGACGTCGGCGACGGCGGCTCGACCGGCGAGGAGACCCTCAACACCGGCAGCCACACGGTAGGCGAGACGGCCGGCACGGACACCGACCTGACCGACTACCAGAAGTCGATCGAGTGCAAGGACGACAACGGCACCGGCGCGGTGGTCGCCGAGCACGACCGGGACAACGCCGGCCCGCTGACCGTCTCCGTCACGACCGACTCCGACATCGTCTGCGTGATCACCAACACCCGCGAGACGGGCAAGCTCGAGGTCCAGAAGGACCTGAGCCCGAGCGACGGACGCCGGCCTGTTCAACCTTCAGATCGACGGCACCACCGACGCTGACGCGACCGATGTCGGCGACGGCGGCTCGACCGGCGAGGAGACGCTCAACACCGGCGACCACACCGTCGGCGAGACCGCCGGCACCGACACGGACCTGGCCGACTACCCGAAGTCGATCGTCTGCAAGGACGACAACGGCACCGGCGCCACCGTCGCCTCCACCACCGGCGATGACGCCGGCCCGCTGACCGTCGCGGTCACGACGGACTCCGACATCGTCTGCGTGATCACCAACACGCGCGAGACCGGGAAGCTCGAGGTGCAGAAGGACCTCAGCCCGACGACGGACGGCGGCCTGTTCAACCTGCAGATCGACGGCACGACCGACACCGACGCGACCGACGTCGGTGACGGCGGCTCGACCGGCGAGGAGACCCTGAACACCGGCGACCACACCGTCGGCGAGACGGCCGGCACCGACACCGACCTGGCCGACTACCAGAAGTCGATCGAGTGCAAGGACGACAACGGCACCGGCGCCATGGTCGCCAGCACCACCAGCGACGACGCCGGCCCCCTGACCGTCTCGTCACGACCGACTCCGACATCGTCTGCGTGATCACCAACACCCGCGAGACCGGCAAGCTCGAGGTGCAGAAGAACCTCGAGCCCGAGCACGGACGACGGCCTGTTCAACCTCCAGATCGACGGCACGACCGACGCCGACGCGACCGACGTCGGCGACGGCGGCTCGACCGGCGAGGAGACGCTCGAACACCGGCGACCACACGGTCGGGCGAGACCGCCGGCACGGACACCGACCTCGACGACTACGCCAAGTCGATCGTCTGCAAGGACGACAACGGCACCGGCGCCACGGTCGCCAGCCACGACCGGTGATGACGCCGGCCCCCTGACCGTCCCGGTCACGACCGACTCCGACATCGTCTGCGTGATCACGAACACCCGCGAGACGGGCAAGCTCGAGGTGCAGAAGAACCTCGAGCCGAGCACCGACACAGGGCGCTTCAACCTCCAGATCGACGGCAGCTCGCCGAACCTCGGCTCGCAGATTGTCGGCGACGGCGGCACGACCGGCGAGAGACGCTGAACACCGGCGACCACACGGTGGGCGAGACCGCCGTGATCGGAACCGACCTGGCCGACTACGCCAAGTCGATCGTGTGCAAGGACGACAACGGCACCGGGTCCACCGTGGCCGACACCACGACCGATGACGCCGGGCCCCTGACCGTCCCGGTCACCACGGACTCCGACATCGTCTGCGTCATCACCAACACCCGTGAGACCGGCAAGCTCGAGGTGCAGAAGAACCTCGAGCCCGAGCACGGACACGGGAGCTTCAACCTCCAGATCGACGGCAGCTCGCCGAATCTCGGCTCGCAGAACGTCGGCGACGGCGGCACGACCGGCGAGCAGACGCTCGACACCGGCGACCACACGGTCGGCGAGTCCGCCGTGATCGGAACCGACCTGGCCGACTACCAGAAGTCGATCGAGTGCAAGGACGACAACGGCACCGGCTCGGTCGTGGCGACCACCACCGAGCGACGACGCCGGCCCCTGACCGTTCCGGTCACCACCGGCCCGACATCGTCTGCGTGATCACCAACACCCGTGAGACCGGCAAGCTCGAGGTGCAGAAGGACCTGAGCCCGAGCACGGACGGCGGCCTGTTCAACCTGCAGATCGACGGCACGACCGACCCCGACGCGACCGACGTCGGTGACGGTGGCTCGACCGGCGAGGAGACCCTGAACACCGGCGACCACACCGTGGGCGAGACCGCCGGGCACAGACACCGACCTGGCCGACTACCAGAAGTCGATTCAATGCCGCGACCAGGATGGCACGGGCGACGTGGTCGCCGAGACGCCGGCCGGCGACAACGGCGGACCGCTGACGGTCGCCGGTCACGACCGACTCCGACATCGTCTGCGTGATCACGAACACCCGCGAGACGGGCAAGCTCGAGGTGCAGAAGGACCTCAGCCCGAGCACCGACGGCGGCCTGTTCAACCTCCAGATCGACGGCACGACCGACACCGACGCGACCGACGTCGGCGACGGCGGCTCGACCGGCGAGGAGACGCTCGAACACCGGCGACCACACCGTGGGCGAGATCGCCGGCACCGACACCGACCTGGACGACTACCAGAAGTCGATCGAGTGCAAGGACGACAACGGCGCCGGCGCCGTCGTCGCCAGACGCACGGCGTCGATGACGCCGGACCGCTGACCGTCCCGGTCACGACCGACTCCGACATCGTCTGCGTGATCACCAACACCCGTGAGACCGGCAAGCTCGAGGTCCAGAAGGACCTCAGCCCGAGCACGGACGGCGGCCTGTTCGACCTGCAGATCGACGGCACGACCGACCCCGACGCGACCGACGTAGGCGACGGCGGCTCGACCGGCGAGGAGACCGTGAACACCGGCGACCACAACGTGGGTGAGGCTCGCCGGGACCGACACCGACCTCGACGACTACCAGAAGTCGATCGTCTGCAAGGACGACAACGGCACCGGCGTCGGTCGTCGCGGGCACGACCGGCGACGACGCCGGCCCGCTGACGGTCCCCGTCACGACGGACTCCGACATCGTCTGCGTGATCACCAACACCCGTGAGACCGGCAAGCTGGAGGTACTGAAGGCCCTTGATCCGGACACGGACCCGGGCAAGTTCAACCTCCAGATCGACGGCACGACTGACACGGACGCCACCGACGTCGGCGACAGCGGCTCGACCGGCGAGGAAACCCTCGACACCGGGGACCACACCGTGGGCGAAACGGCCGGGACGGGCACAGACCTGGACGACTACCAGAAGTCGATCGTCTGCCGCGATGACAACGGCACGGGCAGCGTGGTGGCCGAGACGCCGGCCGGCGACGACGCCGGACCGCTGACGGTCCCCGTCACGACCGACTCCGACATCGTGTGCCTGATCACCAATACGCGCGAGACCGGCAAGCTCGAGGTCCAGAAGGACCTCAATCCGAGCACCGACACGGGTCGCTTCAACCTCCTGATCAATGGCAGCTCGCCGAACGCCGGATCGCAGAACGTCGGCGATGGCGGCACGACCGGGGAGCGGACGCTCAACACGGGCGACCACACGGTCGGGGAGAGCGCGGTCCTCGGCACCGATCTGGCGAAATACGCCAAGTCGATCGTGTGCAAGGACGGCAACGGCAGCGGCGACACGGTGGCCGGCACCACGAGCGACGACGCGGGCCCCCTGACCGTTCCGGTCACCCTGGGCGACGACATCGTGTGCGTGATCACCAACACCCGCGAGACCGGCAAGCTGGAGGTCAGAAAGGACCTCGAGCCCAACACCGACCCCGGCAAGTTCAATTTGCAGATCGACAACGTCACCGATCCGGACGCCATCAACGTCGGTGACGGCGGCAGCACGGGCGAGCAGGTCCTGAACACGGGCAACCACACGGTGAGGGAGACGGCCGGCACCGCGACGAACCTCGGCCGACTACCTGAAGTCGATCATGTGCAAGGGCGACAACGGCACCGGCGCGGTGGTCGCGTCCAGCTCCGGCAGCCCAGGGCCTCTGACCGTGAACGTCACGGACGGCTCCGACATCGTGTGCACGATCACGAACACCCGGAAGACCGGGAAGCTGGAGGTCATCAAGAAGGTCAACCCGACGACCGACGCCGGCCGCTTCGACCTGCGGATCGACGACACCGTCGAGAAGGACGAGGCCGCCCACAACGGCACGACCGGCGAGAAGACCCTCAACACCGGCAACCACACCGTGTCCGAGACGGCCGACGGCGAGACGACGCTGACCGACTACTCGTCGAGCATCGAGTGCAAGGCGACCAACGGAACGGGCGCAATGGTTGCGCAGGGCACCGGCTCGGGGCCGGTGACGGTGAATGTGATCAATGCATCCGACATCGTGTGCACGATCACCAACACCCGGAAGACCGGCAAGCTCGAGGTCGTGAAGAAGGTCAACCCGACGACCGACGCCGGCCGCTTCGACCTGCGGATCGACAACACCGTCGAGAAGGACGAGGCCGCCCACAACGACACGACCGGCGAGAAGACGCTCAACACCGGCAACCACACCGTGTCCGAGACGGCCGACGGCGAGACCAGCCTCGCGAACTACTCGAGCGCCATCGAGTGCAAGGCGGGCAACGGCACCGGCGCGATCGTGGCCTCAGGCACCGGCGCGGGGCCGGTGACCGTGAACGTCACGGACGGCTCAGACATCCTGTGCACGATCACGAACACCCGCAAGACCGGCAAGCTCGAGGTCGTGAAGAAGGTCAACCCGACGACCGACGCCGGCCGCTTCGACCTGCGGATCGACAACACGGTCGAGAAGGACGAGGCCGCCCACAACGGCACCACCGGCGAGAAGACGCTCAACACGGGCGACCACACCGTGTCCGAGACGGCCGACGGTGAGACGACGCTGACCGACTACACGTCGAGCATCGAGTGCAAGGGCGACAACGGCACCGGCGCGATCGTGGCCTCAGGCACCGGCACCGGGCCGGTGACGGTGAACGTCACCGACGGCTCGGACATCGTGTGCACGATCACCAACACCCGCAAGACGGGCAAGCTGGAGGTCGTCAAGAAGGTCAACCCGACGACCGACGCCGGCCGCTTCGACCTGCGGATCGACAACACCGTCGAGAAGGACGAGGCCGCCCACAACGGCACCACCGGCGAGAAGACGCTCTACACAGGTGACCACACCGTGTCCGAGACGGCCGACGGTGAGACGACGCTGACCGACTACACGTCGAGCATCGAGTGCAAGGCCGGCAACGGCACCGGCGCGATCGTGGCCTCAGGCACCGGCACGGGGCCGGTGACCGTGAACGTCACCGACGGCTCCGACATCGTGTGCACGATCACCAACCTGCGCAAGCCTGAGATCAAGGTCGTCAAGGACCTGGTACCGAACACCGACCCGGGCCGCTTCGACCTCAAGATCGACTCGACCACGTTCGCGAACGGCGGCGCCGGCTACGCCGACGGCGACACGGGCTTCCAGAAGGTGACAATCGGTAGCCACACCGTGTCCGAGGTCGGGCACGGCACCACGAACCTCGGCGACTACGCCTCGAAGGTGGTCTGCGACTTCGGCAAGGGCACCACCGACCCCGGCACCTCGCGCACCTTCTCGGTCACCTACGGCGACAAGGTGACCTGCACTATCACCAACTCGCGCAAGCCGAGACTGACGGTCACGAAGACGTGCCCGAACGGCAAGCAGAGCCCCGGCGACCGCTTCCAGGTCGTGCTCAACGGAGCCCCGAGGGACGTTCTGGACTGCGATCCCGACCAGAGCGCGACCTACGTCCTGGAGATCGGGACGACGGTAAGTGTCAGCGAACAGGTCCCGTCCGGGAACACCACGACGAACCTGGCGAACTACGTGACGACGTACAGCGCGGACTGCGGCAATCCAAGTCCGACGGCACCACTGGCCGCCGGCGCGCACCGCACCTGCACGATCACGAACACGCGGGGGACCCGGTCCCAGCCGTTCACGCCGGGATATTGGAAGAACCACCCGGGCCAGAGAGGCCGCCTGCTGCCCGTCTTGCTCGGGAACTACTCGGTCGGAGCGACACGGGCGGACGCCGTCTTCAACGCAATGAACTGCGGTAGCAGCACGACCCAGGATGCGGTCGGCTGCCTGGCCGGCCACCTGCTGGCGAGCAAGCTGAACGTGAAGAACGGCGCCGACAACTGCATCAACCCGATCATCGGGAAGGCGGACGCGTTCCTGAAGGGCCAGACCGTCGACGGAGTCCCCGGTCTCACGGTGAACACCCCCTACATCGGTCCGAGCGGGACGTACACCCTCTCGGACGCGCAGCGAGCCTTTGCGATCCAGCTCAAGGACGCGCTCGACAAGTACAACAACGGCGGCGGCTGTTGAGCGTTACGCCGAAGCCGTAACGGGCCCAGGCGACGAGGAAGTCAGGCCGTCAGAGGAGTGCGGTCAGACCGCGCACTCGCCCTCGCCGCGCACGACCTCGTAGAGGCCCTTGCGGTTCCAGTCCATGAAGTGGGTGATGTGCTCGGGACCGAACTCGACCGGCATCGCGAGATCCTTCACGAGCGCCTCGAACTCATCGGTCCCGACCCGCTCGACGAAGGGGTTGAACTCTTCGCCCTCGGTGCGGTTGCTCTCGTAGTGGCGCACCCAGCGCTCCACCGCGTCCGGGACGCGCTTGGCCGGGATACGGGCCTTGAGCCGCTTGCCCATCACGACCTCGCCGCCCTCGTAGTTGCCGCCGAGGTGGGCGATGTACGCGGGCAGCTGGCGTCCGCCGACCTTCATGGCGGCCCCGTAGAAGCCGATGTTCGCGATGTGATGTTGTGAGCACCCGTTGGGGCAGCCGCTCATCTTCACGTGGATCTTGCGCGTCAGCCCGTCGTCGATCTCCATCTGGTCGAGCCGCTCCTTGACGGCGGCATTGAGTCCCATGGAGCTGGTGATCCCGAGCTTGCACGAGTCGGTGCCGGGGCAGCTGACGACATCGGTGATCTCGTGTGCTCCAGCGTCGCCGAGGCCGAGCTCCTTCAGCCGGCTCCAGACGTCGTAGACGCTTTCGTCGCGGACCCAGCGCAGCAGCAGGTTCTGGTGCACGGTGGTGCGGGCGTAGCCGCCCGTGTGGTCGCGCATCAGCGCGGCCAGGCCGCGGAACTGCTCGGGAGTCAGGTCGCCGCGGGTGATCTTCACCTCGACGGTGGAGAACCCCTCCTGGCGCTGCGGGGTGACGTTCGAGGCGGCGAAGCGGTCGAACTCACGGTTGTCGCCATTGGGACTGCCGTGCTCGAGCGGCTTGGCCGGCGCGTTTGCCTGCTCGTCGTCGACGAACAGCAGCGCGTCGGGCGTGAAGTCCCGCTCGTCGACCCAGTCGCCCTTCAGCTCCTCCTCGACCATCGTGCGGAACTCGTCGATCCCGACCTTGTCGATCAGGAACTTGATCCGCGCCCGCGCGCGATTGGCGCGCAGGAAGTCCTGGCGGTCGAAGATCCGCAGGACGGCCTCGGACACCTTCAGGAACTCGCCGTCGTCGACCGACGCGAACTCCCAGAACGGGGCGCCCACGCGGGGCATGATCGACGTGCCGCCGCCCGTGCGGATCTCGAACCCCTTCACCTGCTTGCCGTCCACCTCGCGGATCCGCGGCACGAAGCCGAGGTCGTGGATGTTCGTGATCGCGCGGTCCTCGTCGGTGGCAGTGAATGCGACCTTGAACTTGCGCGGCAGCAGCTGGCAGACCTCGTTACGCACGAAATAGCGCACGAATGCCCCCACATAGGGGGTGGGGTCGAACAGCTCGCCCTCGCAGACCCCTGCCCACGGATCGCCCGTCACGTTGCGGACGGTGTTCCCGCATGCCTCGCGGCTGGAGAGCCCGACCTCGCCGATCATGCGGATCGCCTTCGCCGCGTCGGAGAGGGGAATGTGGTGGAACTGGAAGTTCTGCCGCGTGGTGACATGGCCCTTCTTCAGCGGCGTGTACAGCTCGGCCAGGTCGGCGAACGCCTCCATCTGCTCCGGCGTGACGCCGCCGAACGGCAGCTTCACGCGGATCATCTGGACGTCCTCCTGGCGCTGTCCGTAGACGCCCTGCTTGAGGCGGAAGCCGATGAACTGGTCCTCGGGGGTCTCACCCTCGAGGAACTTGCCCGCCTCGGTGTCGAAATCGTCGAACTCGCGCTCGAAGATCGGGATCACGTGGCCCGGTACGTTCTCGTAGACCTCCGGGTTCGTGAGCGAGCCCTTGCGGCCCTTGGGCGTCGACTCGACGGATGCTGGCTCCATGCGGGCTCCTTGAATATGAGCGGCTTCGCCGCGACAGTCGCGTGCTTCGCGCCTGCGGCGCTCGCTGCACTAACGGTCTCAGGTCGGCCGAATATAGCAAAAAGGTGGGCGAAATTAGGGTATTTAAGGCGGGAAGCGGCTTTGACGCGGCTACACTGCCGCCGATGTCCGATCGGGCCGGCCTGAGAGACGAGATCATCCGCCTCGGGCCGTGGCATTTCGACATCGAGGTCGCCGACGGCCTCACGACCGCTGTGTCGCTCGAGGCGCCGCCCGGCACTTACCCGGAGTCCTTCGGCCCGGTCGGGATCCAGGACAACCGGGCCCAGTTCCAGAACCGCCTCCGGCAGCTGTACCGGCAGGGTCTCGAGGGTCGGACCGTCCTCGATTGCGCCTGCAACGGCGGCGCCTATCTCTTCTGGGCGCGGGAGGTCGGCGCCGGCGACTGTTTCGGCTCCGACGTGCGTGAGCACTGGATCCGCCAGGCCCGCTTCCTGCAGGAGCACCGCCCGGACAGCGACGGCATCCGGTTCGAGGTGATGGACGTCTACGACTTGCCCGAGCTGGGCCTGGAGCCGTTCGACATCACGATCTTCACGGGGCTGTTCTACCACCTTGCCGATCCCGTCTCGGGCCTGAAGATCGCGGCCGACCTCACGAACGAGCTGATGATCTTCGACACCGCCACGAAGTGGGGCATGGAAGACGACAGCCTGGTCGTCGCCCATGAGGGCACCGAGGCGCTGATGCTGGGGGTGCATGGGCTGAACTGGGTGCCGAGCGGCCCCGAGGTGATCGAGCGGGTGATGCGCTGGGCCGGGTTCGCCGACACGCAGGTGATGCGCTGGGTCCAGACCGGGCCCACCTCGGGCCGGGTGGGCGTCCTGGCGTCGAAGCGGCCGGGGCTGCTCGACGTGTTCCGCTGAGCGAGGCCGCCTATCCTTGGAGGCGTTCGATGTTCGACGTCCTCTCCGACAAGCTGCAGTCCGTCCTGTCCGACGTCCGCTCGCGCGGCAAGCTGAGCGAGGAGGACGTGAACAAGGCGATGCGCGAGATCCGCCTCGCGCTTGCTCGAGGCCGACGTCAACTTCAAGGTCGTGCGCTCGTTCACTGCCGCTGTGAAGGAACGGGCGCTCGGAGGCGAGGTGATGGACAGCCTCAACCCCGGCCAGCAGGTGGTGAAGGTCGTGAACGAGGAGCTGACCACGCTGATGGGCGACTCGGGCCGGCGGATCACGTTCTCACCCAAGCCGCCCACGGTCATCCTGATGGCGGGGCTCCAGGGCTCCGGCAAGACGACGGCGACGGCAAAGCTCGCTCGCCTGCTCCGTGAGGAGGAGAAGAAGAGCGTGGCGCTGGCCGCCTGCGACGTCTACCGCCCGGCCGCGGTCGAGCAGCTCGTGAAGGTCGGCGCCCAGGCCGGCGCGACCGTCTACGAGCAGGGAACCGACAAGGACCCGCGGGACATCGCGGAGTGGGCGCTCGACCAGGCACGGCGCGACGAGCAGGACGTGCTGATCGTCGACACCTCGGGCCGTTTGCACGTGGACCAGGAGCTGATGCAGGAGCTGGCCGACATCAAGCAGCGCGTGCGCCCCCACAACGTGCTGCTGGTCGTCGATGCGATGACCGGCCAGGATGCCGTCAACGTGGCGGAGCAGTTCGCCGAGACAGCTCAGTTCGACGGCGTCGTGATGACGAAGCTCGACGGTGACGCTCGCGGCGGCGCTGCGCTGTCGATCAAGGCCGTGACGGGAAAGCCGATCCTGTACGCCTCGACGGGCGAGAAGCTGGCCGAGTTCGAGCCGTTCCACCCGGACCGGATGGCCTCGCGGATCCTCGGCATGGGCGACGTGCTGTCGTTCATCGAGAAGGCTGAGAAGACTGTCGATGCCGACCGCGCCGAGGATCTCGAGCGCAAGATCCGCAAGCAGGAGTTCGGCTTCGACGACTTCCTCGACCAGATGAAGCAGATCAGGCGAATGGGCCCGATCGGCAACCTGATGGGCATGCTGCCGGGGTTCGGGCAGCTGAAGCAGCTCAAGAACGCAAAGGTGGACGAGCGCGAGCTGGACCGGATCGAGGCGATCGTGACCTCGATGACGCTCGAGGAGCGCCGCCGCCCGCAGATCATCAACGGCTCGCGGCGAAAGCGGATCGCGGCCGGGTCTGGAACCTCGGTGCAGGCGGTCAACCAGCTGATCAAGCAGTTCGCGCAGATGCAGAAGATGATGCGGTCGCTTCAGCAGGGCAAGATGCCGTCCATGGAGCAGCTGATGCGCGGAGGGCGCTAGCTGCGTCTGCGGGCCCGGGGCCTCCGGGAAGGGGGTCGCCTCGGCGCCCTGCGGCGGAGTTCCTCGATGACCCCTTCCCTGCGGCCCCGGTCGGGTACCCCCTATCCTTCGCGGCTGCGATCCCCTGTGATGAAGCGACTAGGAAAGGTATGAATTGGCGGTAAGGATCAGGCTCACGCGTGTGGGCGCGCGGAACAATCCGATGTGGCGCGTGGTCGCCACTGACCAGCGCTCACCGCGTGATGGGCGCTTCATCGACGTGCTCGGCCACTACAACCCTCAGACGGACCCTTCGACGATCGAGCTCGACGAGCAGAAGCTGCGCGGCTGGATCGAAAGGGGAGCGCAGCCCAGCGGGACGGTCAAGAAGCTGATGAAGGCCAAGGGGATCAGCGCCTGAAGGAGCTGCTCGAGTTCCTCGCACGGACTCTGGTCGACGAGCCGGACAAGGTCGAGGTTCACGAGTTCGAGGAGGACGAGGACACGGTCGTCCTCGAGTTGAGCGTTGCCGAGGACGATCGCGGCAAGGTGATCGGGCGCCAGGGCCGCACCGCGAATGCGCTGCGCGCAATCATGAAGGCCGATGGCACCAAGGAAGGAAAGCGAGTCCTCGTCGAGATCGTCGACTGAGCTGCTGCGGGTCGGCCGGGTGGGCCGGCCGCACGGGCTGGATGGTGGCTTCACCGTGTCGGATCCCACCGAGCGCCTCGAACTGCTGGACGCCGGCCGGTCGGTGCTGGTCGCGGGTCGCGACATGAACATCGTCGCCAGGCGGGGGACCGCGGACCATCCGATCCTGCTGCTGGAGGGAGTGGGCGACCGCACCGCGGCGGAGGCGCTGCGGGGCGAGGCGATCGCCGTGCCTCGAGCGGTGCTCGGCACGCTGGAGGAAGGCGAGTTCCTCGTCGACGACCTCGTGGGGTGCGAGGTCGTCGACGGTGAGCGGCCGGTCGGGCGCGTGAGCGACGTGCTGCTGTTGCCCTCGGCGGACACGCTCGAGGTGGAGCGGCCCGGCGGCGAGCCGCTCCTCGTCCCGCTGGTGGGCGACGCGGTTCGGAGCGTCGACACGGCCGCCGCCCGGATCGACGTCGACATGGGGTTCCTGGAATGAACATCGACACGTTCACGCTCTTCCCGGAGTGGTTCGACTGGTTCCTGCGACAGCACCACGTCCGTAATGCGCTCCGCCTCGGGCACGACCTGCGGCTCTTCAACTACCGCGACACGACGCCGCTGTCGAACGGCCAGGTCGACGACTCCCCGTATGGGGGAGGCGCCGGAATGGTGCTGAGGGTCGACGTCGTGGACGCCGCGCTGCGGGCGGTGTACGGCGATCCCGGGCCGCCGCGGCCGCCGACAGGGCGCGTCGTGGTGCTCGCGCCCTCCGGCCGCCCGTTCGACGACTCGATCGCGGAGGAGTTCGCCGGTCTGGACTCGCTCACCCTTCTCAGCGGCCGCTACGAGGGGATCGACGAGCGTGTCCGCGAGGAGCTGGCCGACGATGCCGTCTCGATCGGGCCATACGTGCTCTCGGGCGGGGAGCCGGCTGCGATGGTGGTCGCCGACGCCGTACTGCGCAAGCTCCCGGGCGTGCTCGGGGACGAGCGCAGCGCGGTCGAGGAATCCTTCAGCAGCGCGCTGGAGGGAGGCGTCGAGTACCCCCACTACACGCGCCCCGCCGCGTATCGTGGCTGGGAGGTGCCCGACGTCCTGCTATCAGGCCATCACGAGCAGGTGCGCAGCTGGCGCCTGGAGCAGGCGCGCCGGCGCAGCTCCGGGTCCCAGGCGGTTACGAAGCAAGGCGACGTACAGGACTGAAAACGGCTCTGCGCCTCCCCGCGGTGGCCGCATTGGCCCCCGGCCGCTTCCGCTAACATCAGCGCTCCGATCGAGTCGCCCGCCACGCCGCCCCCGGAGGCGGCTTTTTTTCTCGCCATGACCGAACTGATCGAAACCCTCGAGCGCAGCCAGATGCGCCCGGTGCCCGACTTCCGCGTGGGCGACCGGGTGCGGGTCCACTTCCAGGTCGTCGAGGGCACCCGCCGCCGCACGCAGGTCTTCGAGGGAGTCGTCCTGAAGGAGAAGGGCGGCGGCCCGCAACGCGCTTTCACGGTGCGCAAGCTGTCGTTCGGCGTCGGCGTGGAACGGACGTTTCCCGTGCACTCGCCGAAGATCGAGCGCATCGAGGTGGTCGGCCGCGGTGAGGTGCGCCGGGCCAAGCTCTACTACCTGCGCGGCCGCGTCGGCCGCAAGGCGCGCCTGCGTGAGATGCGGGACTTCCGCCCCGAGGACGTGGGGGTCGTGGGCGAGGCGATCGGCGACGGAGCACAGGAGGAGGCGGCTGCCGAGGCGCCGGCAGCCGAGGAGCCGGTAGCCGAGGAGACCGCGGCCGAAGAGCCCGCGGCCGAAGAGCCCGCAGCCGAAGAGGATGCCCCGCCGCCCGAGGCGAGCGCGGAGCCGGAGCCCGACGCGGCTGACGAGGCCGACGAGGTTGACGAGGCTGGGGCGGAGGCGCCCGACGAGGACTCAGCGCCCGCGGAGGGCGACAAGCAGGGCCAGTCCGCTTGAGCGGGTCGGCGCGCAGGCTGCGCGGCGGCGAGTCTCACAACTCGCTGATCGAGCTGGTCGTGATCGTGGCGGTCGCGATCGGTCTGGCGCTCTTGATCCAGGCGTTTCTCGTGAAGCCGTACCGGATTCCCAGCGAGTCCATGGAACCGACCCTGGACGTCGGGCAACGCGTGCTGGTGAGCCGCATCAACTACAAGTTCAGCGGCCCCGACCGGGGGGACATCGTGGTGTTCCATCCGCCGAAGGGGGCCGAGAGCAACGCCTGCGGCGCCGAGCACGCCGAGAACGAGCTCTGCCCACGGCCCACCGAGGGACGCGCCGACGTCAACTTCATCAAGCGGATCGTGGCCGTGCCGGGCGACACGCTGTCGGTGCGCGACGGGCATTCGATCGTGAACGGCAAAGTCCAGGACGGTGACGACGATGTCCGGCCCTGTGCGCCCGGAACCTGCAATTTCCCCAATCCCATAAAGATTCCGCCGGGTCACTTTTTTATGATGGGCGACAATCGTGGGGCGAGCGACGACAGCAGATTCTGGGGTCCCGTCCCCGAGGACTGGATCATCGGACAGGCCTTCGCCACCTACTGGCCACCAAGACGCGTCGGCGTCTTCTAGCGCCGCAGAAGCGCCGGCAGCGCCCTCGAAGCCGCGGGCCCGCCGCCGCCGGCGCACCGCCGGGCGGCTGTTCCGCTTCGACCGTGAGCTCGGCCGCCGGTTCATCGCCGGTGCCGACGAGGCGGGGCGGGGGAGCCTCGCCGGGCCCCTGGTCGCGGCCGCTGTGCTGCTCGACTACGGCCGGCTCACGACGCGCGAGGTGCGGGCCCTCACCCGGCTCGACGACTCGAAGGTGCACGACGCGGAGCAACGCGAGGCGCTCTACCCGCTCGTGGTGCGCACGGCGGCGCGCGTGGCGGTCACGTCCCGCTGTGTGCGCGGGATCGACGAACGCGGCCTGCACGTGACGAACCTGGCCGCATTGCGAGACACCCTCCGGCGGGTGGCGGTGCCGGATTGCCTCTGTCTGGTTGACGGCTTTCGCGTCGGCGACACCGGGCACGCGCAGCAGGCCGTCGTGGACGGCGATGCGCGCAGCGCCGCGATCGCCGCTGCATCCGTGGTGGCAAAGGTGACGCGGGACCGCTACATGCACCGCATCGCACGTGAGCTGCCGGGCTGGGAGTTCGAGTCGAATGTCGGCTATTCGACACCCGAGCACCGCGCGGCGATCGCAAAGCTCGGCATCACGGATCTGCACCGGCGCTCGTTCCAGTCGATCGCCTATCAGCAGCTGGCGATCGACGCCTAGCTGCTCTGCTCCAGCTCACGGGCCCGAGCCGCGTCCGCGGCGTCGGCGTGCTGGGGCCCGACAAGCTCCCAACCGGGGTCGTGGCGACCCGCCCACGGGCCCAGCCGCGCCGGGGACGAGTGCTTTCCGGGCAGCGGCCCGTATGCCTGACCCTCGGGCGTCACCGCCTCGTAGGTGAGGATCACGTACCCGGGCCTGCGGTACCACGCCGGCCAGTAGCTGTATGAGAGATCGATGGGCCGGAAGCGGCCGGTCTCGATCACGTAGTTGTGTTCGAAGGGATAGTTGTAGATCAGTCGCAGCGGCCGGGGACGGCGCTCCAGCGACCGCAGCAGCCGCTCGATGAACCGCGCGAACAGGAGCCCCGTGAACGGGTTGTATAGATAGACCACGGAGAGGTCGTCCGGGATCTCGTAGTCGAGCACGTCGGCGGCGATGAACTCGACGCTGTCGGCGCGTGGATGCAGGCGCGAGCGCGCGAGGTTGGCGCGCGCCGATCGAGTGAGGTCGTCCGATATCTCGACCCCGATCGCGCGCCGGAAGGGGAAGGTGGCCGCGACGAGGACCGCCGGACCCTTGCCCGATCCGAAGTCGGTGAACACGTCGTCGCGCGTGACCGCGAGCCGGTTCAGAGCACGTCGCATTCCGACCCAGTGCGAGCCCTCGTAGCCCAAGCGGTGCTCTCCCGCGACGCCCAGCTCCTCGAGGTCGACGTCGCCCTCGGTGCGAATCCCGTAACGCAGCTCGACCGCGCGGTGCGTGGATCCGACCAGTCGCCAGTACGCGCGGCGCGCCCACCTGCGCGGAATCCGGCGCAGCTCCGCACGGTCCTTGTACTTGGAGAGGTTCAGAAGGCACTCTCAGAAAACATTTCAAAAGGCGCTCTCGAGGTGCTCGAGCCGCAGCAGCGTACCGTCGGGGGCCAGCAGGACCCCGATGACGTCGAGCCGCACGTGGCGATGCCGTGGCTCTCGATCCCCGTCCCGGCCATCCGCCAGCCAGGCGCGAGCCATGCGACGCACGCGGGTGCGCTTGGCCGGGCCGACCGACTCCACCGGGTTCGCGGGCCCACTGGCCGGCGGGGCCCGCCGGGCGATCAGCGTCTTCACCTCGCAGAAGGCGAGTGTGCCGCGCCGGGCGGCGATCAGGTCGATCTCACCCTCGCGCGTGCGGAAGTTCCGCTCGACGATGCGCCAGCCATGCCGCTGTAGGTGGGTCGCGGCGAGGTCCTCGCCGCGCCGGCCGAGCGCGCGTCTGTGGTCGCCTGCCATGGCACCCATGGAAGCCGACAAAGACGCGTGCGTCACCACTGAAACGTGTCGATCCGGCAGCGAGGGAGAGCAACGTTCCACGCCTGTGCGGTAACCGGCTCCTTTCGCGTGCCGGCCGTCACCCGCCACGACCTACGTTTTCGGGCGTGCTGGCTCGTGCGACCACGTTCACCCTGCTCGGGATCGACGGCATCCGGATCACGGTCGAGGCCGACATCCACACCGGGCTGCCCTCGTTCACGATCGTGGGCCTCGGGGATGCGG
This sequence comes from uncultured Solirubrobacterales bacterium, assembly GCA_963731895.1. Lineage (GTDB taxonomy): Bacteria > Actinomycetota > Thermoleophilia > Solirubrobacterales > JBBDJG01 > CAVSXO01. The sequence continues at coordinate 134,523 of CAVSXO010000041.1, read as the reverse complement.
CCGTGCAGGAGTCGCGCGAGCGCGTCCGTGCGGCGCTCGTCAACTCGGGGTTCGACTTCCCGCTGAGGCGCATCACGGTGAACCTCGCTCCAGCGGACCTGCGCAAGGCGGGACCGGCATTCGACCTTGCCCTCGCGGCGGGACTGCTGGCGGCCTCCGGGCAGGCGCCGGCGGAACGTCTGTCCGGTCATGCGTTCTGCGGCGAGCTCGGCCTGGACGGGTCGGTGCGCCGCGTGAGGGGCGCGATCGCGATGGCCGATGCCGCCGCGACCGCGGGGTGTGAGGGGATCGTGGTGCCGCGCGACAACGCGGGGGAGGCGGCGCTGGTTGCCGGCCTGGAGGTGATACCGGTCGGCACGGTACGCGAGCTTGCCGCGTTCCTGGGCGGCGAAGGGCCGCCCGCGGCCGAGCGGCTGGACGCCCGCGGCTGGCTGACGGCCGAACCTCCCGAAGGCGAGGACTTCGCTCAACTGCGCGGCCATCGCGCCCTGAAGCATGCGCTCGAGGTCGCCGCCGCCGGCAATCACAACGTGCTCATGATGGGTCCACCGGGCAGCGGCAAGTCGATGGCGGCCAGGCGGCTGCCCTCGATCATGCCTCCGCTCACCCTCGGCGATGCGCTGGAGGTGACGCGGATCCACAGCGTCGCCGGGGTACTCGGTCCCGCCCCCCTCGTGCAGCGCAGGCCGTTTCGCGCCCCGCACCACTCGATCTCCGCCGCGGGGCTCGTCGGCGGTGGCGGCCCGCCGTCCCCGGGCGAGGCCAGTCTCGCTCAGCACGGCGTGCTGTTCCTGGACGAGCTTTCGGAGTTCGCACGCCCCGCGCTCGAGGCGCTGCGCCAACCACTCGAGGAAGGCTGCGTGCGGGTCACGCGGGCGCAACGCACCGTTTGCTTCCCGGCCCGGTTCCTGCTCGTCGCCGCAACCAATCCGTGTCCGTGCGGATACCAGGGCGACGCGCGGCGTGAGTGCAGCTGCCACCCATCGGTGGCCGCTCGTTATCGGGCACGTCTCAGCGGGCCGCTGCTCGACCGGATCGACATGATCCTGCGCGTCGAGCAGCCTCGTGCCAAGGACGTGATGGCCGAGGCGGAGCCCGAGGGGTCGCGGACGATCAGGGAGCGGGTTCTGGCGGCCCGTGCGGTGCAGGAGCGGCGCCTGCGCGGGAGTCCGGCCGCATGCAACGCCCACATGACCCACGCCCAGCTGCGCAGGTCGGCCAATCTCGAGCCGGCTGCCCGGGCGGCGCTCCACGACGCTCACGAGCGTGCCGGTCTCACGATGCGTGGCCATGACCGCGTCCTGCGAGTGGCGCGCACCCTCGCGGACATGGACGGCTCGGACCGCGTCCTTCGCCGGCACGTCGCACAGGCCGTCGCCTATCGAGAGCCTCCGCCCGTACTGGATCCTGCGATTGCCGGACTATCGGTGTGACCGCATGCGACCGGTGCCTGCGCCGCACTGCGCTGATCGAGCTGCTGGCGCCATGGCTCGAGCGAGCAAGGAAGCCGAACCGCCGTCGCCTGCCCGAGGTGCTCGCCCTCCCGGACGCCGACCTCATCGAGGCGCTGTGCGGCGCCAAGCGCGCGGCTGTCGACGGGCCGCTGGCCAAATTCGATCCGGGTCGCGCACGTGCTCGAGCGCAGGCCGCGGGTCTCGAAGTTGTCTGCCGGCACGCGCCGCGCTACCCCGGCGTGCTCTCGAATGCTTCCGACGCGCCCGCGGCCCTCCACCTGATCGGGGACGGCGATCTCCTCGAGCACGCGGCACGCGAGGGGGCCGTCGCGATCGTGGGCTCCCGGCGGGCCTCGTCCTATGGGATGGAGATGGCGCGCTCGCTCGGGCGCGACCTCGCGGCGTGCGACGTGCCGGTCGTCAGCGGGATGGCCTACGGGGCCGACTCTGCGGCGCACGAAGGGGCGCTGGCTGCAGGCGGCCCCACGATCGCGGTCATGCCGGGCGGGGCGGACCACGCCTATCCGGGCGGCAAGCGCCGCTTGTACGAACAGGTCAAGACCTCCGGGCTCGCCGTGTCGGAGATGCCACCCGGGATGCGCCCCTTCCGCTGGAGCTTTCCGGCCCGCAACCGGATCATGGCGGCGCTTGCCCGGATGACGGTCGTGGTCGAGGGAACGGAGGGCTCCGGCTCGCTGATCACCGCCGGCTTCGCGCAGGACCTCGGCCGCGATGTCGGCGCCGTGCCCGGGCAGGCGACGAGCCCGCTGGCCGCCGGTCCGAACCGGCTGCTGTCCGAGGGCGCGGTGGTGGTGCGCTCGGCCTCCGACGTGCTCGACGCGCTGTTCGGTCCGGGCCATCGCCCCGGGCCGGCCACGGCGTCCGGTGCCGGGGCGCCCCACCCGGCGCTCGCCGAGCGTCTGGAGCCGCGGTTGCGTCGGCTGCTCCAGTCCGTCGAGACCGGGACCGGGTCGGTCGAGGGCCTGGCCGAAGGGACGGACGTCGCCGAGGTGCTGGCCGGCATGTCGGAGCTCGAGTTCCTGGGGTTCGTCCGGCGTGGGCCCGGTGGCGACTATGTGCGCTGTGTCTGATCTGCGCTCACAGCTGTGGGCGCGTGCGTATCCTGGGAGCGATGCCGAGTGCGCCCTCAACCACGCCGCGCGTCCTGTCGATCGCGGGGTCTGATTCGGGCGGCGGCGCGGGCATCCAGGCGGACCTGAAGGCGTTCGCGAGCTGCGGCGTGCATGGAATGACGGCGATCACCGCGGTCACGTGGCAGAACACGGTCGCCGTCACGGGGATCACGCCGATCCCCCCCGAGGCGATCCTGGGCCAGGTGCGCGCGATCGCGGACGACATCGGCGTCGATGCCGTGAAGATCGGCATGCTCGGATCGGCAGAGACCGTGGAAGCCGTGCGGACGGCGCTCGGCCTCCTTGGGGACGTTCCGGTGGTCCTCGATCCGGTGATGGTCGCCGCCAGCGGCGCGTCACTGCTCGATGCCGACGCCCGCCGCGCGCTGGTCGACCTCCTGCCCGCGGCGACCGTCATCACCCCCAACGTGTTGGAGGCCCGTGCGCTCGCCGGTGAGGCGGACGTGGCCCACGCAGAGACCCCGGAGAAGGTGGCCGCGGCGCTCGGCACACTGGGGCCGCGTTACGTCGTGGTGACCGGCGGCCACGCCGAGGGCCCGGACGTGGTCGACCTGTTCTGGGACGGAGAGCACTCGGTCGAGATTCCAGGCCCGCGGTATCCCGGCGAGTCGGCGCATGGCTCGGGCTGCACGCACTCCGCCGCGCTTGCTGCTCACCTGGCGCTCGGCCTGGACCCGCTGGAGGCGGCGGTGGCGGCCAAGCGGGTCGCCTCCGAGGCCGTTCGAGACGCGCTTGACGACATCGGCGCAGGCCCGGGGCCTGTCGACGCCCTCGGCATCGCAGCACGCCGGCGGGTCGTCGACCGCGCGGCTCCCTAGCACGCCCCCGTGCCCGTCGAGGGCCTCCCGGGCGGGCCGGGGAACCCCCCTCTGGCATAATCCGGGCCGTGAAGTTCTTGCGCCTCATGCCGGGGAGAGGTGAGGTCGTCCTCGCTGAGGGCGACCCGCAGCTGAGCGCCGACGAGGAGCGCCTGGTCGACGAGTTTCGGCGCCAGCTCGACGCCGGCATGTGGGCGGCCGTGCCCACGACCGACGGCTCCAGCGGCCGCCGGGAGGCGATCATGGTGCGCGACTACGCCGAGATTCCTGTGGGTGCGGAGCGGGTCATCTTCTTCCCGCGCGCCGCCGGCGGCTGAGCGGTAAGGAGCTCCGCTCATGTCCACGGTCGCCTTCGTGGTCGTTGCGCTGGTCGCGGCGATACTGGCCGGATACTCGCTCGTGATGCGCGTTCACGCGGCGAGCGCTGATCGCCGCCGGTCCGCGCGCCGGCTCAGTCGCGCGCCGCGGCTCGATCCCGGGACCGAGCGCCGCGCCGAGCGCCGGGCGCGTGCCCTGCTGCGGTCGATCGTGAACCGCGACGAGTGGGAGATGTACCGCGACCTTGGCTTCATCCGCGTGATCGGCCACAACTCGCTCGACGAGACGACCGCCGGCGCCTACTGCTACCTGATCTACCCGCACAAGCCGATCGTGGCCTACCTGCCGGGCTCGAACAGCCTCATGAGCGAGTACTGCGTGGAGTTTCCCGACCACGAGGAGCGCATGTACGGGCCGAAGCTCCCGGACTCCGACGACGTGCTCGCGAAGTGGATGATGCTGCGCTCCGACGAGGAGGGGCTGATCCGGCGGGCGAACATGCATCTGCCGGGCCGCCAGGTCGACCCGCAGCAGGTACGGCGTGACCTTTGGCGACTCGCGATGTGGGAGCGGGAGCGCGATTCCCGGCGGGAGCGCGTCTCGACGGCTCCGGCGGCGTCCGCCGCCATCGCAGACGCCGGCCCGGCACGATGACGGTCGATCCGGCGACGGCCGACACACGGCGCCGCAGCCGGGTCGTGGTGGAGGGCCCCGAGCGCGCCGCCGCACGCTCCTACCTGTACTCGATCGGTCTCACCGACGAGGATCTGCGCCGTCCGATCGTCGGCGTGGCGAACACGTGGATCGGCACGATGCCGTGCAACTTCCATTTGCGCCGGCTGTCGGCCAAGGTGATGGAGGGCATTCGCGCCGCCGGGGGCACCCCGCTCGAGTACAACACGATCGCGATCTCCGACGGCATCACGATGGGCACCGAGGGCATGAAGACCTCGCTCGTCAGCCGAGAGGTGATCGCCGACTCGATCGAGCTTGTGGCGCGCGGCCACCTCTTCGACGCCGTGATCGCCCTTTCGGGCTGCGACAAGACGATCCCCGGCACCGTGATGGCGCTCGTCCGGCTGAACGTGCCCTCGCTGATGCTCTACGGAGGGTCGATCCTGCCCGGTCGCTTCCGTGGCCACGACGTGACGATCCAGGACGTGTTCGAAGCCGTGGGCGCAAACGCCGCGGGCAAGATGAGCGAGGAGGACCTGTCCGAGCTCGAACACGAAGCGTGCCCAGGGGCTGGTGCCTGCGGGGGGCAATTCACCGCGAACACGATGGCCACGGCCTTCGAGGTGATGGGGATCTCACCGATGGGCACAGCGATGGTCCCCGCGATGGACCCGCGCAAGGATGAGGTCAGCGTCGAGGCGGGCAAGCTCGTCATGAGGCTGCTGGAGCAGGATCTGAAACCGAGCGATGTGATCACCCGGGGCTCGCTCGAGAACGCGATCGCGGCTGTTGCCGCCACCGGAGGCTCGACGAACGGTGTCCTGCACCTGCTGGCCGTCGCCTACGAGGCCGGCATCGATCTCGCGCTGGAGGATTTCGACCGCATCAGCTCGCGCACCCCGCTGCTCGCGGACCTGAAGCCGGGCGGGCGGTTCGTGGCCGCCGATCTGTATCGAGCCGGGGGTATCGGGCTGGTGGCCAAACGGCTCCTCGAAGCCGGCGTGCTGAACGAGGACGAGCGCACGGTCACGGGCCGTACGATCGGCGAGGAGGCGCGCGATGCCGACGAGACGCCCGGGCAGGAGGTGGTGCGCCCCGTGGACAACCCGCTGAAGGAGACCGGCGGCCTCGTGATCCTGCGCGGCAATCTCGCCCCGGACGGCTGCGTCGTGAAGGTGGCCGGCTACGAGCGCATGACGCACAGTGGCCCCGCGCGCGTGTTCGAGTGCGAGGAGGACGCAATGGAGGCGGTCACGGCGGGCCGCATCGAGTCCGGCGACGTGGTGGTGATCCGCAACGAGGGGCCGAGCGGCGGCCCGGGGATGCGGGAGATGCTGGCAGTCACGGCGGCGCTGGTCGGCGAGGGATTGGGCGACTCGGTCGCGCTGCTCACGGACGGCCGCTTTTCGGGCGCCACGCGCGGGCTGATGGCCGGCCACGTCTCGCCGGAGGCGCCTCACGGCGGCCCGATTGCGGCGGTGCACGACGGCGACACGGTCGATTTCGACATCCCGAACCGGCGGCTGGAGCTCGACGTCCCCCAGGAGGAGATCGACCGCCGTGTGGCCGCCTGGGAGCCCCCTCCTCCGAAGTACGAGAAGGGCGTGATGGCGAAATACGCGCGCTCGGTCTCGTCCGCATCGATCGGCGCGATCACGCGCTGAGCGTCTCCCACAGCGCACCCTGTTCGCGGTCCAGGTGTGTTCGTGCCGTAGCGGCACTCGCCCCGCAAGCCTAGGATGGCCGGAATGGATGTGCTGCGCTTCGCCGTGCCCCTGAACGCCGGCATCGCGGTGCTCGTCTCCGATGGAGAGGAGCCCGCCCCGATGAACGGCGCCCGGGTGCTTCCCGTCCCACGCTCCGAGACGCCGGACGGAGAGGCCCTGCTCGGCAGGCTGCGTGAACTGCGCGCCGCGGAGGGCTTCGAGTTTGTGATGGTCCCCCCGGCCGCGCTCCCATGGGTCGAGCAGCTCGGGCCGGTGCTTTCCGACACGTTCGAGGCGGTCGGTGGCGACGAGCGCGAGGGAATGCTCTATTCCCTCCACGAGCGACCGCCAGAAGATCGAACCGGGCCCGACGGGCTGCCGCTGCCGCCCGTGCACCTGGTGCGGATCACCTCCGGTTGCGCGCGGCAGGCGCGCAACAACCCCGATCGCATGTACCGCAGCTTCTTCGAAGGCGGGCAGAGCGGGGGCCGGCTGGATCCGCGACATGGTGGCGCGCACGGGCGCCGACATGGCCGCGATGGAGGCGATCCTCGACTTCGGCTGCGGCTGTGGGCGCGTGATCCGCCACTGGCACGGGCTCGAGCGCCCGCAGATCCACGGCTGCGACTACAACCCCTACCTCGCGGGCTGGTGCGCCGACAATCTCACTTTCGCGGAGTTCGCAGTGAACCGGCTCGACCCGCCGCTTCCGTACGAGGACGACCGGTTCGACCTCGTCTACTCAGTCTCGATCTTCACCCACCTCGACGAAGAGCTTCAGCGCCCCTGGATCGAGGAGCTGGCCCGCGTCGTGCGCCCCGGCGGCCTGGTCCTGGTGACCGTCACGGGGCCCGAGCTGGCGACCGAGCTCCTGCGGCCTGACGACCTCGAGCGCTTCGAGGGAGGGGAGCTCGTGGTGAAGCGCTCCGAGCTGGCGGGCTTGAACGCATGCGCCGCCTACCACCCGGCGCGCTACATCCGCGAGGAGCTGGCCAGCGGCCTCGAGCTCGTCGAGCACGCGGTCAGCGGCGCCCCCGACGTCCGCCAGGACGCGGTCCTGCTGCGCGTGCCCGGCTGACGCGCTTCGGCGCGAGAACTACTACTCGGCGAGGAAGTCCTCGAGCACCCGGTTGAACAGCGCGGGTCGCTCGATCATCGGCACGTGACCTGTCTCCTCGAAGATCACCCGCTGCGTGTTGGGGATCAGCTCCTCGTACCGGTACGCGCCGCCCACGGGAACGATGCGGTCGTTGCGCCCCCACACGATCAGAGTCGGATGCTGGACATCGGGCAGCCGGTCGCTGAAGTCGTAGTCGAGGATCGCGTTGAATGCGTCCACGAACCCCGGCTTGCCGCCGCCGCTCGCGATCTCGTAGACCAGCTCGGGTTGAAGCAGCTCCGGATGGCGCACGATGCCGTTCAGGATCAACCTGCGAAGACCCCGGCGCCGCACCAGGCTCTGCCGGCGCGCAAGCACCCGTGCGGACCCGGCCTGGAACGAGCGGGCCAGATGCTTGGCAACCGTCAGCTCCGCCGGTCGCACGGTCATCACGCCGGCGGCCGACACGAGTGCCAGCTTGTCGACGCGTGCGGGGTGGCTGACCGCCACCTCGGCCGCGATGAAGCCGCCCATCGAATTGCCGACGACGGAGGCACGCTCGATTCCGATCTCGCCCAGGAACGCGTCCACCAGCCGGCCGTAGCCGGGCATGCTGATGTCCTCGTGCGGCAGCTCGGACTCGCCAAAACCGGGCAGGTCGATCGCGATCACGCGATAGCTGCGGGCGAAGTGGGGATGTTCTCGAGCCAGTTCTGCCAGCACCCGGCCAGCCCGTGCACGAACACGAGCGCGGGGCCTTCGCCCATCTCCACGTAGTTCACCCGTGAGCCGTTCACCGCGCAGGACCGCAGGTGACGGCGCCAGTCGATGTCGAGCCACTCGGAGCGGCCGTCGGGCCCGTAGCCGTCGGGCAGGGGCGCGAGTTGGGGGATCCCCGGGCTCGTCTGCCTTGGCGCCGTGGTGGCCATGTCTTCAGCCAGCGTACCCTCAACCGGCGGGTTTGCCGCGTCAGGCATACCCAATGCGCTCGAGCACCGGGATCTCGTGGATCTGAGGCGGCTGCAGGTGATCCCAGAGGATCCCGGTCGGGCGCTTATACGCGCGCTCCACGTCGATCGCCGCGCGCGGGGTCGCGATCAGGTCCACGGGGATGTCGTGCGTCGTGACCGGCAGGTTCTCGCGCAGGATCTGGATCGGGTGCACCGTCGTGACCACCACGGTGCGGTCGGACACCGTGCCGCCCTCCGCGAGGAGCGCATATTCCAGGTCGCTGAAGCCGCCGCCCTTCCCGATCCGGGCACCCTTCAGGTTTACGGCGACCGACCCGGTCAGGACCAGGTCGAGCTTCGGCACCTGGTCGACGTCGATCACCTCACCGTGGCGAAGCGCGCCCTTGATGGTGGCCGCCTCGCGAATCTGCTCCTTGTTCAGCTTGGCGGGATCGAGCAGCCGGAACGGGTGCGCGTCGCGCAGGCGCGGGACCGCCATCACGAGCGTCTTGCCCTGCTCGAGCGCGAGTCGCCGCGAATGCGTCTGGGGCGCGTCCGGGTTGGCCTTGATCGTCTTCGCCTTCTTCCATGCCGGGTGGCGCGAGAGCCGCTCGCTGGCCGCACGGGCGTTGGCGAAGTTGGGGATCCGCTCGCGAGCGCCGGGAAAGCGGGCCACGCCCTCCCGTTCCATCGCTGTCCACACCGAGCGGCGGATCGCCTCCTTCGACCGCATGCCCTTATTCGCGCTCGTGGGGGACACGCATCAATCCTACCCGCGGCCTCAGAACGCATTCCGGAGCGTGCGAGTGGGAAGATGCCCAGCCCATGAGCGAGCGCCGCCGCATCCTGCTGACCGGTCTGTCCACGTACTGGGGCGGCCGGCTCGCGCAGACACTCGAGCAGAACCCGAACGTCGAGGCGATCGTCGGGGTCGATTCGGAGGACCCGACGCGCGAGCTGAACCGGACCGAGTTCGTCCGCGTCTCGAACCAGCACGCCCTGATCCGGAGGATCGTGAAGGCCGCCGAGATCGACACCGTGATCGACACCCGGCTCGTGGTCGACTCCGCCGCGACGAGCCCCCGGCTCGCGCACGAGAACAACGTGATGGGCACGCTGAACATCCTCGCTGCGTGCTCGACACCCGACTCCCCAGTGCGGAAGCTGGTGTTCAAGAGCTCCGCGCACTACTACGGCACCGCACTCGACGACCCGGGTTTCTTCACCGAGGAAATGCGCCGCAGCCATGCGCCGCAGACACCGCTGAAGCGGGACATCGTCGAGGCCGAGACGGCCGTCGAGGACTTTCGCGACAAGAACCCCGAGGTGACGGTCACGCGCATGCGCTTCTGCAACGTGCTGGGGCCCGACATCCTGACCTCCCACGCACGGCTGCTCTCGCTGCCTGCGGTGCCGATGATTGCCGGGTTCGACCCGCGCTACCAGTTCATCCACGCCGACGACGTGGTCGGGGCGCTCGAGTTTGCGGTCGAGCACGACCTGCCGGGCGTCTACAACGTCGCACCGGACGGTGTCCTCGCCCTGTCGGAGATCATCGGCCTGCTGGGCAAGCACGCGCTGCCCGTGCTGCCACCATGGGGCACCGGCACGGCGGCCTCGCTGCTGCGCCGCGCGGGGTTCCGCCTGCCGCCCGAGATGCTGCTGCAGCTCCGGTACGGCCGCGGGCTGGACAACCGCAAGCTGAAGGGCGCCGGCTTCTCCTACCGCTGCACGACCCGTGAGACCGTACAGGCGTTCGCCGAGCACCTGCGCCTGAAGGCGGTGCTGAAGGGGGTGCAGGAGCCCTACCGGTACGAGAAGGAGGTCGAGGACTTCCTGCGCTGGAGCCCGAGCGTGCGCGAGCGCGAGGGTGAGTTCGGCGAACACCCGCCCCGGTTCTTTCCGTCCGCGCCGGTCGCGGGCGGCCCGTCGCACCCCGCCCAGCGCCCGCCCGGCTGAATATCGAGGCGGCTGCTCCGCCCCCTAAAGTCCTGTGCTTCGCGCCTGCGGCGCTCGCGAACGAAGGGTGCGCCAACGAAGAATTGCGCCCGCCCCGCCGCGGGCTTGCAGGGGCCGCTGCCCGGTGGTCTAAATTGAAGACCTAGTTTTGCGGGGGTTTTGATGGGTAGGTCGAACTCGTAGCCGTGCTCAGGAAGCGCATTCCATTGATCGCCGGGATTGCCGCGGCGCTGCTTGTCGTACTCGCCGTGGCGGCATACGGCTACGACACGTCGCGCGATGACCTGATCGCACAGGGAGTGACCGTCGCCGGCGTGAAGGTGGGCGGCATGCGCGCGGACGCTGCCGCCACGAAGCTGCGTGCCCAGCTCGGACCGGCCCTCGAGCGCCCGGTCCGCGTGGCCGTGGCCGGGCATCGCTTCAAGCTCACCGCGCAGCGGTCGCATCTCACCGCGGACGTCGACGGTATGGTCGACGAGGCGCTCGAGGTGAGCCGCGACGGTGGTCTGCCCTCACGCGTGTGGCGGGGCATCACGGGCCGCGACGTGGATCGTGAGCTCGGCGCCCGCGTGACCTACTCGCGCGTCACGGTGAAGCGCTTCGTACGCCGGGTCAGGCGAGCCGTGAACCGTGCGCCACGTGACGCCGACGTCAGCTTCCACACCGCCAGCCTGCCGGCGATCCCGTCGCACACGGGCCTGCGCCTGGACGCCCGCCGTCTGCAGGCCTCCGTGAGCAGTGCCCTCGACTCGATCGGCGGCGGGCGCAACGTGCGCGGACACGTGAAGGTCGTCCAGCCCAAGGTGACCACGGCCGACCTGGCCGACAAGTACCCGCGGGTCGTGACCGTCGACCGGGCCGGCTTCAAGCTGCGCCTGTTCAAGGACCTCAAGCTGACGAAGACCTACAAGATCGCAGTGGGCCAGATCGGGCTCGAGACCCCTGCCGGCGTGTACCACGTGCAGAACAAGGCCACGGACCCCGCTTGGCACGTCCCCGACAGCGACTGGGCTGGAGATCTGGCCGGGAAGGTAATTCCCGGCGGCGTACCCGAGAACCCGCTCAAGTCGCGCTGGCTCGGGATCTACGATGGCGCCGGCATCCACGGCACGGATGCGATCTCCTCACTCGGCACGGCGGCGTCGCACGGCTGCATTCGGATGGCTGTGCCCGACGTCGAGGAGCTGTACGACGAGGTGCCGGTGCAGGCGCCTGTGTATATCCAATAGGCCCGCTGACTGCCGACTACTGTCCGGCGCGCATCTCGTCGACGCTCACCTCCTGCCACCCATCGCCTTCCAAAGAGGCTTGGCGGTCGCCGTGGCGAATACACAGAGTGCCGATCCACGCGGCGCGCTCACGGCCTTGGACCTGCTTGCGCAGGATCGAATAGACCGCAGTCGAGGCGTCGCCGGGGCCCTGCACGGGGTGCCACGGGAGTGTGGGAGGCTCGTGCGGGGGCGTTTCACCGGCCTCGACGAGCTGCGCCCGCGTCGCGACCCGGCCGGTCTCCACATTGATGAAGAAGGACATACCACTTTGATCGTAGGCGAGGGCGAGCTGAATCCAGCCTGGCGCGATGCCCTCGCGCGGTTCGACCGGCAGCTCGCGGCGCGTGGAATGGCCGACAAGACACGCCGGGCGTACGGCAGGGACGTGGGCGAGCTCGCCGCCTGGGCGACGGATGCGGGGGTCGCGCCGGAGCAGGTCGACTACCGGTTCCTGCGCCGTTACGCCGCGCGCCTCGGGGGCGGAGCGGCGTCGCCGGCTTCGCCGGGCGACGGGGCGAGGCGCGCGCTGTCACCACCCACGATTGCGCGCAAGTTCGCCTCGATCCGTGCGTTCTTTCGTCAGATGGTGGAAAGGGGGGAGCTCGAACAGAACCCCGCAGACCTGATCAGCCATGCACGCCGGAGGGCGCCGCTTCCGAAGGCGCTGCGCACCGACGAGCTCGCGCAGCTGCTCGATCGCATGCCTGCGCGCACGCCCCTCGAGGCGCGCGACCGCGCGATGCTGGAGCTGACCTACTCCTGCGGCCTGCGCTGTGAGGAGGTCGTGAACGTGGACGTCGGCGACGTGGATTTCGATGCAGAGGAGCTGAGAGTGCTCGGCAAGGGGTCCAAGACCCGGATCGTGCCGGTCGGCGAGCCCGCCCAGCGCGCGCTCGAACGCTATCTGAGCACGGCGCGCCCGGCCCTGCTTCAGACGCCGGCCGAGCCGGCGCTGTTCCTTTCCAAGCGGGGGCGGCGCCTGTCGCCCTCCGACGTGCGGCGCCGGCTGCGGGCGTGGCTGCGCCACGCGGGCCTGTCCGGCGACGCGTCGCCCCATGCCCTGAGGCACTCCTTTGCCACCCATCTGCTCGAAGGCGGGGCCGATCTACGCGCGATCCAGGAGCTTTTGGGCCACGCGAGCGTCTCGACGACCCAGATATACACTCGGGTAGAGTCAGCCCGTCTGCGCCGCCAGTACAGTCGTAGCCACCCGCGGGCGTGATTCGCGGCCCTCACCGCATCCTCTAAATGGACACTCGAGTCAGGCAAGCCGACCTCAAGGAGATCTGGTCCCGGTACAAGAAGGCCGGGGACGAGAAGGCACGCGAGCAGCTCGTGCTCGCGTATTCGCCCCTGGTCAAGTTCGTCGCCGGGCGGATGTCGAGCGGCCTGCCCGCGCACATCGAGGAGGCGGACCTGATCTCGTACGGCCTGCTGGGCCTGATCGGCGCGATCGAGCGCTTCGACCCGAGCCGCGAGATCAAGTTCGAGACGTTCGCCGTCGCGCGCATCAAGGGATCGATCATCGACGAGCTGCGGTCCCTCGACTGGGTACCTCGCTCGGTTCGAGCGAAAGCGCGCGAGATCGAATCCACGCAGACCAAGCTCGAGCACGAGCTCGGCCGGGTGCCGAGCGACGAGGAGGTCGCCGCGAAGCTCGAGATGTCGCTCGAGGACTTCCAGGAGAGCCTGCTCCAGATCTCCAACTCGACGGTGGTCGCGCTGGACGAGCTGTGGACCGTCTCGGACGCCAGCGGCGACCAGGTGTCGCTGCTGGACACGATGAAGGACCCGAATGCGGTCGACCCCGCCAAGGAGCTCGGGGTCAGCGAGCTGAAGGACCGGCTCGCACACGCGATCTCACGCCTCCCGGAGCGGGAGAAGCTCGTGATCGCGCTGTACTACTACGAGAACCTGACTCTCCGAGAGATCGGCGAGGTGCTCGGCGTGACCGAGTCGCGCGTCTCGCAGCTGCACACCAAGGCGGTGCTGCGGCTCAAGGCGCGCCTGCAGGCCGAAGTCGAAGCCTGAGCGCCTACGCGCTTCGCGCCTCCGGCGCTCGCTCGAACACTCGCCGTATCATCCGCCTCCTGAGGTCCCAGTCGAGGAGAGGAGGCAGCTGATGGCTCACAAGGGCCCACAGCGCATCAGGAACATCGCGATCGTCGGGCACCGCGGCTCGGGCAAGACGTCGCTGAACGAGGCCCTGCTGTTCGAGGCGGGGGTCATCAACCGTCTCGGGTCCGTCGCCGACGGCACCACGGTCTCCGATTCCGAGCCGGACGAGCAGGAGCGGGAGATGTCCATCTCGGCCGGCATGTCGTCGTTCGAGCATGAGGATCGCAAGCTCAACCTGATCGACACCCCGGGGGACCCGAGCTTCGTGGCCGACGCCGTCGCCGCACTTTCGGTCTGCGAGAGCGCGATCTTCGTCGTGAACGGCGTGATGGGCGTCGAGGTGTCCACCAGCCGCCTCTGGGAGCGGGCCGCCGCGCGGGGACTGGCGCGCCTGATCTTCGTGAACATGCTGGACCGCGAGCGGGCGGACTTCTTCCGGGCGCTCGATCAGCTCAAGGACGCATTCGGCCCGCACGCTGTGGCGACCGAGATCCCGATCGGAAGCGAGCACGACGTTCGCGGCATCGTGGACCTGATCGACATGAAGGCCTTCGAGTACGACGGCAGCGGCGGTCGAGGGACGGCGAACGAGATCCCGATTCCCGACGAGATCGCGGCCCAGGCGGAGGAATACCGCGAGAAGCTGATGGACGAGGTGGCCGAGAACTCCGATGAGCTGATGGAGCGTTACCTCGACGGCCAGGAGATCTCACACGACGAGATCGTCTCGTCGCTCAAGGACGGTGTCACGGCAGGCACCATCTTCCCCGTCACGTGTGGCGTGGCGACGAAGAACCTCGGGACCGACAGGCTGCTCGACGCGCTCGTCCAGGACCTGCCCTCCCCGGCGCGCAAGGGGGCGACGACCGCAAACGACGGTGACGGGAACGAGGTCTCGATCGAGCCGGACGAGGACGGTGAGCCCGTCGCATACGTCTTCAAGACGCTGGCGGACCCGTTCGCCGGTCGCATCAACCTGTTCAAGGTCCTCTCGGGCATCGTGAAACACGACTCGACCCTGACCAACGTGCGCTCCCACTCGAAGGAGCGCATCGGCCAGTTGCTGGTCCCGCAGGGGAAGGAGATGGGCCACGCGGACGAGTTCGGCGCGGGGGACATCGGCGGCGTCGCAAAGCTGAAGGAAACCCATTCCGGAGACGTGCTGGCGAGCAAGGCCAGCTCGATCTCGTTCCCGCGGCCGGACCTGCCCGGCGCCGTGATGGCCTTTGCGATCGAGGCGAAGGCGAAGGGCGACGACGAAAAGATCGGGAGCGCGCTGCGACGCCTCCAGGAAGAGGATCCGACGATCGACTTCCACCGCGATCCCCAGACGGGCGAGCAGATCATCGCCGGCCTGTCGCAGGTGCACGTCGAGGTGATCGTCGATCGTATGAAGCGCCGCTTCGGGGCAGAGGTGATCCTGAAGCCGCCGCGCGTGCCCTACCAGGAGACCATCAAGGGCTCCGCGAAGGCGCAGGGCCGCTACAAGAAGCAGACCGGGGGCCGAGGCCAGTTCGGCGACTGCCACATCGAGATCGAGCCCGCCGGAGAGGGCGACGGCTTCGTGTTCGTGAACAAGATCAAAGGGGGCGTGATCCCGTCCGGCTTCATCCCGGCTGTGGAGAAGGGCATCCGCGAGGCGATGCAGCAGGGCGTGGTGGCGGGCTACCCGCTGCGGGACGTGCGCGTGATCCTCTACGACGGCTCCTACCACTCGGTGGACTCATCGGAGATGGCTTTCAAGGTTGCCGGATCGATGGCGTTCAAGAAGGCCGCGGAGCAGGCGCAGCCGACGCTGCTCGAGCCCATCATGCTGGTCGCCGTGGTGGCGCCCGAGGACTCTGTCGGCGACGTGATCGGAGACCTCAACGGGCGCCGTGGCCGGCCGCTCGGCATGGAGCCCTCAGGAGCCATGACCGAGATCAAGGCCGAGGTCCCGATGGCAGAGATGCTGAACTACGCTCCCGATCTGCGCTCCATCACAGGCGGGCGGGCGGAGTACACGATGGAGTTCGCGCGCTACGAGGAGGTTCCGGCGCACCTGGCGCAGAAGGTGATCTCTGCATCCGGCCAGGAGGAAGAGGCACCGGCAAAGGCGTAGTCGTGCAGCTTCCTCGATTCCTGTGAAGCGGAAGGTCAACATCAATCCCGTCACCGAACACCACGTCGCCTGCGAGGTGTGCCATCGCACGATGCTCAAGGGCGAGCGGGCGGAGGCGTACCTGACGCCGTCGCGGGAGCGGCGGCTGGTGTGCCAGCTCTGTGCCCCGCGCGCCCAGCGGGAAGGCTGGATCCGCGAGGGCGCGGCGCCGGAGATGCCGGCGCGCCCGCAGCGTCCTCCCGAGAGACGCGGGCTGCTGCGCCGGCGGCGGTCGGCGGTGAAACCTGAAGACGAGCTGGAGGCACCGCTTCCGATGGAACCCACACCGACGAGCGGCATGGTCGAGCGCCTGGACGACGACGAGGAGCCGCGCGGGTTGCTCGGGCGCCGGTCGCGGCCGCGCAGCCCCCGCCACGTCAAGGCCGTGCCCACGAACGCTCAGCTGAAGATCGGCCGTGCGCTCGAGCTGTTCAACGCGTCCGAGCATCCGCGCACGGTGGCGGGCATAGCCCGCACGCTCGGGATCCCGCATGCGTCGGCGTCGACCTCGAAGTCGTCGGCCGCGGAGGTGCTCCTGACCGTGGCCTGGGAGCTGTCCTGGTATCAGTTCGGCGTCGATCTCTCGGACGGGCGCGAGCCGGTGCGGCCGCGCGGACAGGGCCAGGAGCTGTCCGAGCTCACCCCCGAGACCCAGGATTGGAACTGCACGGTGGAGGCGAACGGCCGGATCCAGCTCGGAACCGAATCTCCGGACGGGCCTCAGGAGGAGGAGTCGGAGGGTCAGTCGGAGGGTCAAGCCTCCCCGGCGGAGCCGCTTCCCCGGCAGGCCGGCGCCCAAAGCACTGGCGAGCCCGGGAAAGGGCCCCTATAGTGAATTGCGCTGCCCCCTTTGCCATGGCCCCCGGCAGGAGCGTCAGCTTCCCGGGCGAACTGTGAGGACTGCATGATCTACTGCGTGATCCCCCCGGCGCTAGCCGACGATCTCTACGAGAAGCTCACCGAGTACTACAGGGACGACCCCGGCGTGGAGGTCATCATCGACCGCCGCAAGTCGGAACGGCGCGAGCGCGGCAGCACCGGAGGCGGAAAGCGCACCATCCGGGACCGCCGCCGCCGGCGACCGGGCATGTTCCCCCGCCTCGAGCTCGACTGACCGAGCGGGTCGTAGTCCATGTGGACGGCGGCGCACGGGGCAACCCGGGGCCGGCCGGAGTCGGCGTGGTGGTGACCGACGAGCACGGCACCGTGATCGACCGCGCGAACGACTACATCGGCGTCGCGACCAACAACACCGCCGAGTACCGGGCACTGCTCCTGGGGCTCGAGCGAGCGCGGGAGCTCGGCGCACGTGAGGTGGAGATAGTGAACGATTCCCAGCTCGTGGCCCGGCAGATGACCGGCGAATACCGGGTCAAGAAGGACGCCCTTCGTCCCCTGCACGCCGAGGCGCTTGCCGCGCTGCGGGCCTTCGACCGCTGGTCGATCCGGTCGGTGCCGCGGGAGCAGAACGAGCACGCCGACGACCTGGTGAACGAGGCGATCGACGCGCGCGCGGGGACGGCTTAGGGACCGCTGAACGTCGAGCCCGGCTTCGCCGCCCTCTAAAGTCACCTGCTTGGCGCCTTCGGCGCTCGCCTAAACTCAGGAAATGGCAAGCAACGATCCGACAGAGACCGGCGGACTTTTCATCGGCCGCCGCCCCGGCACCGCGCCGCTGCGCTATCGCAAGCGGCCGGAGCGCCCGCCTGGCATTCGGCGGCGCATCGACGCGGTGCTGGCCGGGGGAATCCTGGTCCTGGAGACAGCGCTCTGCACGACGCTGTGGGGACCGCAGCCGGCCGCATGGCTGTGGATCGGGTCACGCATCTTCCACGAGACGGACTCGATCGGGGTGGCCATCCTGACCGCGTTCACGGGCATGCTGGTGACGATTCTCGGCACGCTCGGGATCGCGATGCGGCTCGACCGCGCATGGAAGATCGTGCGCCGCGCCAGTGGCCACGAGCAGAAGGACGGCATGCTCGAGACCATCTTCGTGATCAGCATGGCGATCGCCGGAATCGCCTTCGCGATCTGGTTCCTGGTCATCCAGGGCCCGGGCTCCGACATCGCGCCGCGGTAGGACCGCCGGCAGCCGGGACGCGATCGTGGGCTTGCTCGACTACTACCGCCAATTCGACGACATCGGCGAGTCGGAGTTCAACAAGACGCTGCGCGAGCGGCGCGCGCGTGAGAAGGCGCTCGCCCTGGAGATTGTGCCGACCCTGGACCTCTCGGGCACCGAGTGGCCGGATCTGCCCAGCGCCGAGGTGGTGAGCGCATCGGTCTACCAGGCGCGCGGCCGGCTGAACGGATATCCCGACCCCGAGGCGACCCAGGTGCGACGCACGCTGGCCGAGCGGCACAACATCCGCGGCGCCCAGATCGCGATCGGGAACGGCGCAGCCGAGCTGCTGCGGAGCGCGATCTACCTGCTCGCCGGTGGCGGGGGTGAGGTCGTCGTGCCGCGACCGACCCAATCCCTCTACAGGGCGCTTGCCACGCGTGCGGGCGCGCACGTGGTCGAGCCGGGCATGACCGACGAGGGACCCGACGTCGACGCGCTCGTACGATCGGTCAGCGACCGCACGCGGGTCCTGGTGCTCTGCAATCCGAACGACCCAACCGGCGCCTACATCCCCTCGGAGCGGCTCGGGGACCTGCTGGCACGGCTGCCCGACCACGTCCATGTGCTGCTCGATGAGTCGTACGTCCAGTTTCAGGACCTCGAG
The DNA here is from genome assembly GCA_963731895.1 of uncultured Solirubrobacterales bacterium. GTDB lineage: Bacteria > Actinomycetota > Thermoleophilia > Solirubrobacterales > JBBDJG01 > CAVSXO01. The sequence continues at coordinate 116,129 of CAVSXO010000041.1, read as the reverse complement.
CCCGAGGACGCCTGCATGTCGCTCGTGGAGGCGTTCCCGAGGCTGATCGCGTTGCGCTCGTTCTCGCGCATCTACGGGCTGCCCGGGATCCGGGCGGGTTATGCGGTCGGCGCGCCCAGCGCGACGGCGCTCCTGAATGCGCTAGCTCCGGCGCTGGGAGTGAATGCGCTGACGCAGGCGGCGATGCTGCAGGCGCTGCGGGTCGGCGACGAGGACGTCCGCCAGCGCAGGCAATCCGTCGTCGAGGAGCGCAACCGGGTGCTGGACGCTCTCACCGCGCTGCCGGTCACCGCACCGCACACCCAGGCGAACTTCGTGTGGATGAGCGCGCACGGACTCTCCGGCGAGGAGGTCGCCGCGCGCCTGGAGGCGGCGCGAGTGCTCGTCGCGGACGGCAAAGACCTGGGGGACGCACGCTACGTGCGCGCGGCAATCCGCGACCGGCATGCCGCCGACCGCCTGCTTTGGGCGCTGGGCGAGGCTCTGATGGCCGGCGGGCGCGTGCCGGAGCCGGCTTGAAAACAGCGGCGCACCGGCGGGTGGCCGCAGCGATTGCCGTGCTGGCCGCCATGGTCACGCTGGCCACCTGTGGCTCGGATGAGACCTCCAGCGGCCCGCAGCGGCTCGATCTGAAGATCGGCGACCTGGTGCCGCGCACCGGTTTTCTCGACCAGTTCGGAGAGCCCGCCCAGCAGGCGGCGGACCTGGCTGTCGACGAGATCCGCAAAGCGGCGGCCAAGGCGGGCGCTCAGCACAAGGTGACGATCACGCACGTCGACTACAGGTCGGCGCCGACGGAGGCGGTCGACTACGCCGAGAAGTTCGTGGAGGGGGGCTCGAGTTGCCTGGTCGGCCCGTGGGCCGGCGGCCATGTCGAGCGGGTCGCGACGAAGGTCGCGATCCCGGACAAGGTGCTCCTGATCTCGCCGGCGGCCAGCGGCGACGCGCTGTCGAAGGCCGAGGATCGGGGTTACGTGAACCGCGTCGTGCCGCCGGACCGGCTGCAGGCGCACGCGCTCGTGGAGCTCCTCGACGACAAGCTACGTGGGGGCGCACGCGGGAAGAAGGTGAACGTGGGCGCGTTTGAAGGGGTGCAGTCGGGTCAGCCGTCCACCTACACCAAGGACCTGATGAACGAGTTCGAGGACGCCTGGACCGGGAAGGGCGGCCGGGTCGGCCGTGAGGAGACGTACCGGGCCGACGAGACGTCCATCGACGACAAGGTCAAGGCCCTCTCCTCCGGGAACCCCGACGCCTGGGTCTTCTTCGACTTTACCGATACCTACGCGCGGGTCGGAAACGACCTGGTGGCCAGCAAGAGCGGCAAGTTCACGCCGAAGCGCGCGTTCGGGACCGACAGCCTCGCGACCCCACGGCTCGCGAACGTCGCGCCGGCCGCCACCGAAGGCCTGCGCGGGGTGGCGATCAGTGCGCCGAACCGCGGCCAGGCCGCCAAGGAGTTCGACAAGCGATTCAAGGCGCGCGGTCAAGCGAAGCGTCAGACGTTCGACGCACAGGAGTTCGACGCAGTCGTGCTCTGCTACCTCTCGGCCGTCGCCTCCGGCTCGACGAAGGGCAAGGCCATGGCGGGCAAGGTGCGCGAGGTGAGCGCTCCGCCGGGCCGCAAGTTCACCTGGCTCCAGCTCGACCAGGCCATCAAGGCGCTCGAGGCGGGTCAGGACATCGACTACGAGGGCGCCTCCGGCCCGATCAACATGAACGACGCCGGCGACCCGACAGCCGGCGTCTACGACGTGTACGAGTTCAAGGGCGGCAGGCTGCGGCTCGGCGAGCAGATCGGCATTCCGCCCGGGTCGGGCGGCATCTAGAACTGGCCCTCGGCCGGGGCGCCCGCAACGGCCTCGAGGCCGAGCGCCGCGCGCAGGGCGGGGGCAAAGGCCAGGATCGTGTCGTCGGCCTCCTCGTTCAGCCGGCGGTCGCGCTCCTCGACTCCCTCGCGGTTCTTCATCTTGCCGTTGTCGACGCGGGGTGCGGCCAGCTTGCGCTCCCGCTCCACCTGCGAGCGGGTGAAGTAGTGGTTGATGCGCAGCAGGTCGACCGACAGCGACTCGGTCGTCTCCCCCCGGTAGGGCTGATGTAGCTCGTCAACCGCCGGGCCGCGCGGGCCGTAGCGGAAGTAGTGGACGCTGAACCCGACGGCGATCACCGCGGTGGGGTCGACGATGCACTTGACCACGCGGCTGCGGGGCCGGTCGAGGCCCAGCCGGCGCCGGTAGTTCTCGATCACCAGCCCCGGCGGGGGCGTCTGGTGCCCGGACGTGCCGAAAGCGAGGCAGTTCACGCCCACGGCGGGGTGCTGCTCGAACTCGGGCAGGATGTCGCTGACCTGGCGCTCGGTGGGCGAGAACAGGAACTCGTCGACGTCGATGAACGCGATCCAGCGCGCGTCGTCACGGTGGGTCGCCAGACACTTTTCGAAGACCTTCAGCTGGGGCGGGAACTCCGGGAAGTCCTCCCACACCACGATCCCGGCGTCGATGTAGGGCTGGAGCACCTCGAGGTGGTCGTCGGTCGAGCGGTTGTTGTAGAGGAAGAAGCGCTCGACCCCAACGAGGCGGTGGAACTCGATCCACTCACGCAGGTACGGAGCCTCGTTTCGGTAGACGGCGCAGATCGCGAGGTACGGCTTCATATCTCGATCATAGGAGGCCGAATCGGGTTGCGCCGAAGCATCCGGCCTCGTATCGTTCCGCCCGGATTCGCCGGACCCACAGGAAAGGAATACCGATGCCCCGCTCTCTTGGCCCAGTGGCGGTGCTGCTCACAGCTACTCGCTGCATTCGTCGCTCCGGGCGCCCATGCGGCGCCTGCGACCACCGTTACGTGCGGCGACGTGCTCACGCAGAGCACGACCCTCGACGGCGACGTGGTCTGCCCAGGCGAGACCCAGGATCCGCTCACGGGGGTCACGATCGGCGCCGACGGCATCACGCTCGACCTGAACGGATTTCGATCCGAGGCCCGAACAGGGGCGAGCAGACCGAGGATCAGGCCGGCATCGTGACCAACGGTGCGTATAGCGGCGTGACGATCGAGGACGGCACGGTCCAGGGCTTCAGCGAGGGCCTGGTGCTCGATCTCTCGGACAGCACGATCCGCGGCCTGACAGCCACCGGCCGCCTCACGCTGCGCGGCAACGGGAATGTCGTGCGTGACAGCTCATTCTCCGATGGCGACACAGGGATCGCTGTTCGAGGTGACGACAACCGAATCCTGCGTAACTTCGCCTTCGGCTATGACGGCGAAGGGATATCGGCGGTAGGGGCCCGAAACCAGCTGATCGGGAACACGGCGGAGTCGTTCGTCGGCGCTGGGATCCGCGTCGAGCAGTTCACCGATGTGGTGATCCGAAAGAACGTCGCACCGGACAACGGCATCCAGCTGCAGGACGGAAGCGGCGGAGTGGTGGAAGGCAACGTCGCCGACGGAAATAGCTCGGGGTATGGGATTTCGATCGGTGCAGACGATCTGCTCATACGGAAGAACCACGCCAGCCGAAACTACGACGGAGGCATCTACGTCTACGGCGTGGGCAACACGATCACGCAGAACGTCGCGAACTTCAACGGGGAGCACCTGAACAACTACGGCATCTATGTCTTGCCCGGGAACTTCGACGGCGGCGGCAACCGCGCGCGGGGCAACGGGGCGCCGGAGCAATGCGTGGGGGTCGTCTGCAAATAGCGAGCCGGCGCTCGGCACCCCGTAGAGCGGGGGATACCGGGGCCTCGGAAAGAATAAGTCGCGCCCGGCACCCAGCACGTCTATGTTCGTACCGATGCGCCGATTCGTTCTCGCCTCTCTCCTGGCCCTCGCTGCCATCCCGGCCGTCGCGTTCGCCGCGGCCAAGCCCGGGACTTACTCCGGCACCTCGAGCGGTAAGTACATCCAGGTCGGGCAGGCCGAGGAACCGACCGACCGCGGCAAGGTGTCCTTCACCGTCAAGAGCAGCAAGGTCCTGAACTTCAAGGTGAAGGGGCAGCTGTTCCAATGCGGCCCGCCGAGCGAGATTCCGGTGACCGTCAAGACGATCAAGCTGAACTCGAAGGGGAAGGGCTCGGCCACCTACAAGAACCCGAATGTCGGCACGCTCAAGGTCACGATCACGGTCACGTCGGCCGGGAAGGCCAAGGGCACCATCCGCAAGCCGCCGTCGGCCATCGGGCTGTGCAACTCCGACTATCCGGTCAGCTTCACCGCGAAGCGCCGCTGACGCTCGGGCGACGCCGGGCGCTGTTCAGCCCCCGCCCTGAAAACGAAACCCCCGCCGCAGCGAGGGTTGTGTTGAAGCGGATGATGGGACTCGAACCCACGACCTTCTGCATGGCAAGCAGACGCTCTAGCCAACTGAGCTACATCCGCAGAGAAGCGCCAGTATAGCCCCGGATGTGGCGCCCCTCGGCCGCTAACCTTCGCGTCCCGGGCGACGTGGCGGAGTGGCTTACGCGGGGGCCTGCAAAGCCCTTTACACCGGTTCGATTCCGGTCGTCGCCTCTTGTCCGGCTCAGGCCGGCTCGTACGTCTGGACGGCGACGCCCGAGTCGAACGCCTGGGTGCCCGCCGGCTTGAACGCCTTCTTCTGCCGCGACTCCGGGAACGGTCGCGTGGCCGCCGCCGATCATCACCGGGAACACCATCAGGCGCAGCTCGTCGACGAGGTCGTTCTCGATCAGGGAGTGCACGAGGGTGGCGCTGCCGGCGACCAGGATCGGTCCGCCGTCCTGCTCCTTCAGCTTTCCGACCTCCTCCGCGACGTCGCCCTGGATCACGGTCGAGTTGTTCCACGCGAGCGGCTCCGCGAGCGTCGAGGACACGACGTACTTCGGCATCGAGTTCATCTTGTCGGCCATGGGGCCCTCTCGCTCGGGCCAGGCGCCGGCGAAGGACTCATAGGTCACCCGCCCGAGCAGGTGCGACCCGGCCTCGAGCACCTCGTTCGAGCTTGTACTGCGCCTCCTCGGGGCTCATGAAGTCGCTCACCCAGTTGGTATGGGGGTGGCTCGGCTCGCCACCCGGCGCCTCCATCACGCCGTCGAGTGTCACGAACTCCGTCACGATCAGCCTGCTCATCTTGGGCCTCCTTCGCTCGCCGCCGGACTTGCAGTATTAGATCGCCGGTGGCCGCGAAACTCATCGGTTCGGTCTTGACTCCGGGCTGGTAGGGTCGCCCGGTCCCTGGGCCCCTGTCAGTAGGAGTCGCATGTCTCGCCGTGCTCGCACCACGTTCGCCGCGGCCTTCGCGCTCGCCTTCGCGCTCGCCTTCGGCGCCGTCTCCAACGCGTGGGCGCTGGCGCCGATCAAGATCGCCGTCGAGGCTCCGCTGACCGGATCCCAGTCCTCCAACGGCCTCGACATGCTGCGCGGCGTGCAGCTCGCCGTCCGGGAGGCCAACGCCGGCAAGCGGGTGCTCGGGCGCCGGGTCGAGATCGTCAGGGCCGACGACAAGGGAGACCGCGCGAACGCCAAGCGGGTCGCGAGACGCGCGATCAGGAAGAACGTCGCCGCGGTGATCGGCCCGTACAACTCCTCGGTCGGGATCGTCAACCTCCCGATCTACCTCAGGAACCGCGTCGTGCCGGTGCACCTGACCTCCTCCGATGACACCCGGGGCCAGGGCATCACGATCCAGCCGAAGAACAGCCAGATCGCGCCGATCGAGGACGCCTACGTGCGCGCGGCGGGCGCCAAGAAGGTCACGATGCTGGTCGACGACACGCCGAACGGCGCGTTCACCGTCGGGATGGCCGACCGCCTGCAGAAGCGCTTGGCGGCCGCCGGCATCGCCGTTTCGCGCATCTCGATCAAGGAGCTGGCCGACAACGTGGAGGCCGGCTACTACGCGTCCAAGGTCGCGGAGGCGCTCGCCACCGCACCCGACCTGCTCTACGTCAGCACGTATTTCCCCGAGGGCGCCGAGATCGCCAAGGCGCTGGCGGCCGCCGGAAGCGCGCCCAGGTGCCTGATGGGCCTCGCCAACGTCGATCCGGGGTTCGTCTTGGGCGCCGGCCTGGTGCCCAGCCGGCGCTGCGTCTTCAGCGGCGTGCCGGCCGCGCCCCAGCTGCCTTCGGCGAAGCGGTTCGTGCGCCGGTACCGCAAGGTCTTCAAGCGGGAGCCGGGCGTCTGGGGCGTGTTCACCTACGACTCCGCGAGGATCCTCTTCGCGGCGATGGAGAAGGCCGGTGGCACGGGTTTCGCGCGCCTGCAGAGGACGCTGAAGCGCACGAAGGGCTATCGCGGGCAGACGGGCACGACCACGATCGACCCCGCGACCGGCTACCGCGTGAAGCTGCCCTTTCTGAACATCTTGAGCGTCGACGCCACGAAGAACTTCGTGATCGCGCCGTAGCCGGGCGGCCTCAGGTATGCCCGCCCGTCGGTTAGGGTGGTCATAGGTCTCACCAATCGGGGGTCTTGGGGGGTTCATGAGGGGGAAGCTCGCAGTTCTGCTCGGAGTGGCGGTCTTCGTGACCGGCCTGCTCGGATGGAGTGCGCCGGCGATGGCGGACTCGGTCACGACGCTGGCTTCGTTCTCGGACCCGCGCACCGCGATGCCGCAGCGCCCGGGACACACGATCAAACGTGTCCGGTACGGCCTGTCGCCGACGTCCGACTTCGTGCTGCCGGCCGGCAACTCGATCCACAACGCGCTCCGCCACAACGCGCCGTCGCCCTGCACCAACTGCTACATCACGGACATGGTCCCGAGCCTCGTCTACGTGAACGACGCCAACCATCCGAACGGCACGGTTGCGAACCTCGACACCGACGCGATGATGCACCACTTCGTGCTGATCAACAGGCAGCGCCCCGACCCCGTCTGCCCCGGAGGTCTGGAAGGCCAGATCGGCGAACGCTTCTTCGCCGCCGGCAACGAGCGCAGCCAGATGCATCTGCCCTCACCGCTCGGCTACCAGAACAGCAGCTCGACGTGGTCGCTGATCTCCCACGTGATCAACAAGGGCGCGGTCACTAAGAGCCTGAACATCGAGGTCGTGTTCCAGTACCGCACCGCGGGAGCGACGGAGGCCAAGCCGCTGTGGTTCGACATCGACGGGTGTGTCGACTCGGAGTACACGACGCCGGTCGGCTACCACGACGCGACCGTGGACTGGACCTCGAACCTGAGCGGGCGCCTGGTCGGGCTCGGTGGGCACATGCACGATGTGGACGTCACGAATGCGAACCCCTGCCCCGATCACTGTGACGAGCTCGGACATGGGATTGCCCTGTCGGCGGAGCTTGTGGGAGGCAACTCGAACGACTACTTCGGGCCGGTGCCCCCCAACAACTCGCCACCGGCATCGCTCACGGGCGCGACCATGTGCCGCTCCGAGACCTACTACGGGACCGCCTGGGCGGCCAACCGGTATCGCGGGCACCTCGACACGATGAGCGAATGCCAGATCACGACGGACCTCCTGCCTACAAAGCAGGCAGAAGCCTGGCCCGCCACCGGCGAGCTGCCGTCGACCGGGTATCCATTTGCCTCCGGTCAGACGATCCGGCTCCACAGCGAATACCAGAACGACACCGGAGCACCACAGGTCGACGTGATGGGAATCATGCTCGCCTGGTATGTCCCGACCTCGCCCGGCTACCCGCGGCCCGTGGGCGCGACGCCGACGCGCGTGTCGCTCGTGCCGGCCTACACGCAGTGCACGAGCCCGAACCGCGTGCATGGTCCCCCCGACCTTCCGGGCGGCACGAACCCCGACGGGTCGTGCAACCCGCCCGCCCAGGCATCGTCACAGCTGACAATTGGGTCGACCGACGCGAACGGCGCGGCCGCCCAGTCGGTGGGATACGCCAGGCTCGGCGTGATCGTCGGTAATCCCGGGACGTCCACCGACGAGGCTGACGCGAGCGTGAGCGTGCAGGTGACCGATGTCCGTAAGCGCTCCGACCTGACCGACTACACCGGCCAGCTCCAGCTCGACACGACGATCCGCGTGACCGACCGTGACAACGGCCCGACCGAGACCGCCACCGGTCAGGACACGCCGTTCCGGGTGACGATCCCATGCGCCGCCACCGGGTCCACGACCGTGGGGTCCACCTGCTCGGTGAACACGACCGTGGACGCCGTCGTGGGCGCGGGAGCGATCAAGGAGACAAAGCGCACGATCTGGCAGCTCGGCCAGGTGCGGGTCAACGACGGCGGCGCGGACGGGGTCGTATCGACCACGCCGAACACGCTGTTCGCGGTCCAGGGGATCTTCGTGCCGTAACGGTCCGTAGCTGTCGCCGCTGACGTCCAAAGCGTACGGAGCGGAATCCTGGGTAGGACCTGTACGGAAGAACAGTTTCCGTGCAATGGCTGCGGTCACCTTCAACCACGTGAGCAAGGTCTATCCGGACGGGACGCGTGCCGTGTCGGGGATGGATCTGGACAGCGAGGACGGGGAATTCATCGTGCTCGTCGGCCCCTCAGGATGCGGGAAAACGACCGCCCTGCGCATGGTCGCCGGCCTCGAGGACATCACCGAGGGCGAGATCAAGATCGGCGAGCGCGTGGTGAACCACGTGCCCGCGCGCGACCGCGACATCGCGATGGTGTTCCAGAGCTACGCGCTCTACCCGCACCTGACCGTGCGGCAGAACATGGCATTCGGGCTGCGGCTCCGGAAGATCGACAAGCAGGAGGTGGACCGGCGGGTCGAGAACGCCGCCCGGATCCTGGGCCTCGACCAGCTGCTCGACAAGAAGCCCCGGGCCCTGTCCGGAGGGCAGCGCCAGCGGGTCGCGATGGGACGCGCGATCGTCCGCGAGCCGCAGGCCTTCCTGATGGATGAACCCCTTTCCAACCTCGACGCGAAGCTGCGCGTGCAGGTGCGAGCGGAGATCAGCGCGCTGCAGCGCAACCTGGGCGTGACCACCGTGTACGTGACGCACGACCAGGTGGAGGCCATGACGATGGGCGATCGCGTTGCGGTGATGCGCAAGGGCGAGCTCCAGCAGGTGGCCGGTCCGGACGAGCTCTATGAGCGCCCCAGGAACGTGTTCGTGGGCGGCTTCATCGGCAGCCCCGCGATGAACCTGCTCGACGCGCGCCTCGAGTCAAGCAACGGCGGGCACGAGGCCGTGCTCGGCGAGCAGCGGATCGCGCTCGATCCCGAGCTGCTCTCGGACCGGCCGGCGCTGCGCTCGTTCGAGGGGCGCGACCTGATCCTCGGCATCCGTCCCGAGGCGCTGGAGGACGCGGAGGTCGCCACGGACGCGCCCGCGGACCGGCGGCTGAAGGGCCAGGTCGAGCTGCGCGAGTCGCTGGGCTCGGAGATCGTGGCGCACGTGGGCATCGACGCACGCCAGGCCGAGACCGAGGACGTGCGCGAGCTGGCCGGGGCGCTCGGCACGGAGCCCGGTGGGGGGGCGAAGCTCGCCACCGAGGACCGAGGAGGCCGTGATCACGGCGCGCTTCGATCCCCGCTCGACACGCGCGCGAGGGCAGCCCCGTCGAGATGGTGGTCGACACCCGAGGCCTGCACTTTTTCGATCCGGAGACGAGCTTGGGAATCTACGACGGCGGCTGAGGGGCCGCTGAGAGGAGAGGTACCGATGAGGAGCAAATTCAGCCTGTACGTGCTCGCGATGATCGTGGCCGCCTTCAGCCTCGCGATCGCGGGCTGCGGCGACGACGACGGACGGTGGCGGAGGCGGGAGCGGGAGAAGGTCTCGGGCAACCTCTCCATCAGCGGCGTCTGGACCGGCCAGGAGGCGAGGTCGTTCAACGCGGTGCTCGACGGCTTCAAACAGGAACAACCCGACGTGACCGTCAAGTACAACCCGGTCGGCGATCAGATCCCGACCGTGCTCTCGACGGCCGTCCAGGGCGGCAACCCGCCCGACCTCGCGGCGGTCGCGCAGCCGGGGCTCGTGCGCGACTTCGTCGAGAAGAACGCACTGCAAGCCGCTCGACTTCGCGGAGAGCACGATCAACGACAACTTCTCCGAGGGCGCGGTCGAAGCCGGCACCGTTGACGGCAAGCCCTACGGCGTGCTGTTCAAGGCGGCCAACAAGTCGACCGTCTGGTACAACGTCCCGCTCTTCGAGGAGGCGGGCGTGGAGCCGCCGGAGGACTTCGACGCGTTCCTCGAGGCGGCCAAGACGCTGAGGGCATCCGGCACGAAGGCCTACTCGATCGGCGCCGCAGACGGCTGGACGCTCACGGACCTGTTCGAGAACATCTACCTGCGCCAGGCGGGTCCCGAGAAGTACGACCAGCTCGCCACGCACGACATCCCGTGGACCGACCAGTCGGTGAAGGACGCGCTCGAAACGATGGCGCGCATCGTCGGCGACACGGGCAACATCGTGGGCGGCACCTCGGGCGCGCTCGAGACCGACTTCCCGACGTCGGTCACCAACGCGTTCAAGAACAACCCCGAGGGCGCGCAGGTGATCGAGGGCGACTTCGTGGAGAGCGAGATCACCGATTCAACGCCGGCGGAGCCGGAGACGGGCTTCAACGTGTTCGACTTCCCGTCGATCGACGGCTCCGGTCCATCGGTGGTCGGTGGTGGTGACACGATCATCATGTTCAGCGACTCGCCCGCCTCGCAGGCGCTGGTCGAGTACCTCGCGACCCCGGAGGCGGCAGAGATCTGGGCGAAGCGGGGCGGCTACTCGAGCGCGAACAAGAACGTCGACGACAGCGCGTACGAGGACCCGCTGCTGCGGGAGACCGCGACCGCGATCGGCGATGCGGAGACGTTCCGCTTCGACCTCTCCGACCTCCAGCCGGCAGCGTTCGGCGCGACGGTCGGGCAGGGTCTGTGGAAGGAGTTCCAGGACTTCCTCAAGAACCCGGACGACGTGGACGGCGCCGCGGAGGCGATGGAGCGCTCAGCAGCGAAAGCATTCTGAGGTGACCCCAGTCCGATGAGTGGAGGAGCCGCGACAGCCGGGACCGTCGCGGCTCCGCCCCCTGGGGCGGAGCCCGGGTGGTGGCGCAGGTACCGCGTCACGATCGCGTTCCTCGCCCCTGCCGCGATCCTGCTCGGCGTGTGGATCGTCTATCCGACGATCTACACGTTCGTGCGCAGCTTCTACGACCGCGAAGGCTCGGGCTTCATCGGGCTCGACAACTACCAGGAGCTGTTCACCCAGGACACGCTCACAACGGCGATCAAGAACAACGTCCTGTGGCTGGCGATCGTGCCCGCGCTCGTGACGGCGATCGGGCTCGTGTTCGCCGTGCTCCTGGAGCGAGTGCGCTGGTCCGTTGCGTTCAAGACCGTCGTCTTCATGCCGATGGCGATCTCGCTGTTCGCGGCGGGCGTGATCTGGCGCGTGATGGACGAGAAGGATCCGAGCATCGGTGCCGTCAACGCCTCGATCGGCGTGGTCGCCGACGCCGTGGATCCCCCGGGCGCCCTGCCCGACGCACAAGCATCCAGCAACGACCTCACCGGCAGCCCCAGCCGCGGCTTTGTGCTCGAACAGCCTGTCCGGCCGGGCGACACCGCGCTGCTCGGCCTCACCGGGATCCCGCCGAAGGACGTTCCCGGAGGCGCCGTGCAGGCACGGGCGCCGCCGAAGGCCGCCGGCGCGATCACCGGCATCGTGTGGCGCGACTTCAAGCCAGGGGGCGGCAAGCCCGGCGTCGTGGAGCGCGGGGAGCTCGGCCTGCCCGGCGTCACGGTGGAGCTGCGCGAGCCGGGCGGGGGAAACATCGCCAAGACGGAGACCAAGGACGACGGGAGCTTCGCCTTCGAGGGCGTCGAGGCCACGTCCGCGCAGGTCGCGATCGGGACGGAGACGTTCGAGGAGCCGTTCCAGGGCGTGGCGTGGCTGGGCGCGTCCCTGATCACGCCCGCGATCATGCTCGCCTACATCTGGGTCTGGGCGGGCTTCGCGATGGTGGTGATCGGCGCCGGGCTGGCAGCGATCCCGCGGGACCTGCTCGAAGCGGCGCGCACCGACGGTGCCTCGGAGGGACAGGTCTTTCGCCGCGTGACGGTGCCGCTCCTGCGCCCGGTGCTCGTCGTGGTGTTCGTGACGATGCTGATCAACGTCCTGAAGATCTTCGACATCGTGCTGTCGGTCGCGCCCGCATCGAGTCAGGACGAGGCGAACGTGATCGCGCTCGCGATGTGGCGCACCTCGTTCGGGGGCGTGAACGACTTCGGCCTCGGCTCGGCGATCGCCGTCTTCCTGTTCCTGCTCGTGATCCCGATCCTGCTGCTCAACATCCGTAACTTCAGGAGGGAGTCCTGATGGCCGCGTGCCGTCTCCAGGGCGCTGGCCAAGGCGCCGCTGAACATGCTGCTCCTGTTCATCGGCGTGCTGTGGCTGATACCGACGCTCGGGCTGTTTCTCGACTCGCTGCTGGCGCCCGGACGCGATCGGCACGACGGGCTGGTGGAAGATCTTCACGGAGCCGAGCATGGCCACCTTCGAGAACTACGGCAACGTGCTCGACAACGACTCGATCACGGGCGCGCTCGGCACCACCCTGATCGTCGCGATCTTCGGCACGGCGATCCCGATCTTCGTCGGTGCGCTCGCCGGTTACGCGTTCGCCTGGATCGAGTTCCCGGGCCGCGACTGGCTCTTCCTGGGTGTCGTCGCACTGCTCGTGGTCCCGCTCCAGATGGCCCTGATCCCGATGTTCTCGCTCTACAACAACCTGGGGCTGTTCGACACTGCGCTCGCGCTGATCCTCTTCCACAGCGCGTTCGGGCTGCCGTTCGCGATCTTCCTGCTGCGCAACTTCTTCGTGGGCATCCCGAAGGACATCCTCGAATCGGCGCGCATCGACGGCGCCTCGGAGCTGACGATCTTCCTGCGGCTGATCCTCCCGCTGGGCCTGCCGGCGATCGCCTCGCTCGCGATCTTCCAGTTCCTGTGGACCTGGAACGACTTCCTCGTCGCGCTCACCTTCGGGCGCGACACCCAGGTGATCACGGTTGCGATCTTCTCCGAGTTCCGCCAGTTCGGCGCGAACCTCGAGCTGATCGCACCCGCCGCCTTCATCTCGCTGGTGGTGCCGCTCGGCCTGTTCTTCGCCTTCCAGCGCTACTTCGTCGAGGGCCTGCTGGCGGGCTCCGTCAAGTGAGGCCGAGACGGTCGATGCCGTCCGGTGCCCAGTCATGGATCGGGCCCCCGTAAGTATTGGGGGCCCGATCCATGTTCCGAAAGAACGTGCCACCGGCGTCCACAGACAGCGCACCGGCCCGTCGGTTCTTCCTCTACCTGTATCGGAGACCTGTCCGTCTCCTTTAGGCGCGCAGTCGCGCGCCATTGATGCTCCAACAACCGGGATCGCCCCAGGTTGCGGCGCCGCACGCGCTTTGAGGTAGGTTTGGCACCCGAGCGAGAGAGAGGAAGAGAGCGATGAAGTACCTGATCACCGGCGGATCCGGCTACATCGGCAGCCGCCTCACCGATCTGCTGGTCCAGCACGAGGACAACGAGGTCGTGAACCTCGACATCCGCGCGCCGGCCGTGCCCCGGTCGCGTACGCGCTTCGTGCACATGGACATCCGCGACCGCGGCATCGCCGCGCTGATCGCCCAGGAGCGCCCGGACGCGCTCGTGCACCTCGCCTTCGTCCTCAACCCGATCCGCGACGAGCACACGATGTACGACATCGACGTGAACGGCACCGCGAACGTGCTCGACGCCGCCGCGGCCGCGGGCGTGCCCCATCTGCTGGTCGCATCCAGCACGACGGCATACGGAGCGTGGCCGGACAACCCCGTGCCGATCCCCGAGGAACACCCCGTGCGCGGCCTGCCGGGCTACGAGTACGCCCGCGACAAGACCGAGATCGACCGTCTCTGCCAGCTCTGGGCGGCGCAGCACCCCGAGAGCACGATGACGATCGTGCGGCCGACGATCGTTTTCGGCCCGAACGTCGACAACTACATCGTCCGCTTCTGGGAGAACCAGCCATTCGTCGTGTTGCCGGACGGGCACGACGCGGATTGGCAGTACGTGCACGAGGACGACGTGGTCGACGCGATGTCGCGGCTCCTGTCCGAGCGGCGCGGCGGCATCTTCAACCTGACCGCGGACGGCACGGTCAAGATGTCTGAGGCGGCGGCGATCGCGGGGAAGAAGGTGCGCAAGATGCCGCTGAAGCTGTACCGGCGGATTGGCCTCCGCATCCTGGAAGCTGCGGCTGCGGAACGTCGAGGCACCGCCGGGCCAGATCGAGTTCGTGCTGCACCCCTGGATCGCCTCGAACGAGAAGCTCAAGAGCGAGCTCGGCTGGTCGCCGCGCTACACGAGCCGCGAGACCTTCGAGATCACGATGCGTGCGAAGGGGCTCGCCCCGCCGGCCCCCCCGGGCAGCGAGGCGGCGTCCGTTCCGGCGACTCCGGAAGCCACGCCGGTCGCGTAGTTCAGCGGCTAAACTCGGACGCCTGCCGGGGCGCATAGCTCAGTTGGGAGAGCGCCAGCTCGACAAGCTGGAGGTCACTGGTTCGAGCCCAGTTGCGCCCATCCCGCCGCCTCGCGTGAGAGTAACTCGATTCGGAGAGTCGGCCGAATAACAAAAGCGCCGTCACTCCCGTTCAGCGACGGCGCTTCCAGGCGCGGGGCTGCTGTCCCAAAGGGATTCGCGCCCCCCCTCCGGGGAGGACCCTCTCAAAGGCGATACCCCTGAGTCAACCGTCGCCGGTCAGAGATGCCGGCCCGCAAGGCGAACGAGTGGGTGCTCAGAACCCACCACCGCTTGGCAATGCCGCCTATGCTTCGCGGTGCATCCGTGCAGCGGGGTCGAGACCAGTTGCGCCCATGCTCCGGGGGTCCAGCGGCAACAACCGCTGCAAGATGCTGTAGTTTGTCCGACTTCGCGCCGGGCAGGGACGTGCCGGTATTCGCAGCAGCAGCTCGAGCAAGGTGGCAGGGAGAAGGCTCGCTCGGGCATCGACAGTCAGGGAGGTCCATAGATGCGTACCTCACGCATGGTTCGTGCGCTCATACGCGCGCTTGTAGTTGTGGCCGTGGTTGCCGTACCCGCGCTCGCGGCGGATACCGTGATCACCGCCGTCTCCGGCGGCCGCTTCGTAACGCTGGAGGGCAAGCGGGTCCCGTCCGTGAAGGCGTTCTTCACGAACGGCGTGATCCAGAAGAACGTGCTGACCCAGTCGCGCGTCTCGAAGGTCGTCGTGAAGGCCGACGGCGGGGTCAAATGCGGCGCCGAATGGCCGCACATCGAGGTTGAGGTCAACGGCGCGCAGGTCATGTCGGCGTTCGTCGAGGGCGTCAACCAGACGCTCGAGGCGCCGGTGTCGCTGCCGGCCGGGACGCACCAGGTGAGAGTTCGCTTCGACAACGACTACTTCGAGCCATCGGATGCGTTCAGCGGCACCCCGCGGCCTCCGCTGACCTGTGACCGCAACCTGCTGCTCGACTCTCTGGAGTTGGTCGCGACCGATGACACCACAACGCCTCCTACGACGCCACCCCCGGGGCCTCCGCCTCCGAGCACGCCGCCGCCGCCTCCGCCGCCGGCAAATCAGGCCGACATCCTCTGGACAGGCGACGCGGAGCGGCCGTGGGACGACTCCCTCGAGAGCCGCCGCTGGCCGGACAACAACGAATGGGTCAGCTACAGCTGCCAGGACCGGTCACGCTTCAGCCAGGTCACCAGCCCGGTGGCCCAGGGTGAGCGCGCCTACCGGATCGAGGTTCGGGACGGGGACGACTCCTACGGCGAGCGCTGCGAGCTGGACAACGGCAACACCAGCGCGAGCCGCCTGCACGAGGACCTCCTGTTCCACCGCGGCCAGGAGGTGTGGATCGCATTCCAGACCTACCTGCCGCCGGACTTCTCGTTCGCGGAGGATGGCGCCTCGGTGTCGTTCCCGGGCGACGGGGGCCTGCTGATGCAGCTGAAGCAGCTCGGTTCGTGCGGAACGCCGGCGCTCGGCATCGTGAGCGGCAAGGGCCAGTTCGCGATGCGCAACAGCGCCGGCAACAGCTGCGAGTCGGGCTCGATGAAGTCGTTGTGGTCGGTGCCGATGGTGCTGGGCCGCTGGGTGCGCTGGCTGGTCCACGCGAAGTTCGAGACGGACCCGGAGGTCGGGTTCACCGCCACCTGGTACGACCCGGACGGCCTGGGCCTGCGCCCGATCGTGCCCCGGCTGGACCTCGGCAAGCCGGTCGAGGGGAACCGGATCTACACGCACACGCAGAAGTCGCCGACCGACCATCCCAACCCGGCCTGCCCCGAGGGTGACGACTGCTCTCACGCGCGGATCGGGATCTACCGCGATCCCGACGTGTCTGGCACGTCGGTCATCTACCACGATGGCTGGACCGTGGCCCGCACACGTGCGGCCGCGGAGGGGAACGCGTTCAAGCGCTAGGCCGACTGCGTCGGGATACAGCCTGAAATGCGGCGCGGCCGCCCTGGGGGGCGGCCGCGCCTGGTTACTGCGTTTCCTCTATGGGGGAGGGGGAGGAACGCTGTCAAAGGTAGGCGCGGAACCTGAACCTTTCCTGAAAATCCCGGGAAGGCGGGATTAAGGCAGGCGGCTCGCGGTCGTGCCGGCGTACAGTAGGGCGCGGATGGGCGCGAGGGTCGAGGTGCTGGAGGTGGTCCCGCTCGGCGGCTCCGATGGCCTGGTGCGCGAGTCGGGCATCGACCGGCCGAGCCTCGAGCGCGGCCGTCGGCACCGTGCGCGACGACTGGTCGCTGGACGTGCGCGGCTGGGCCGTTGGCGCCGACGCGCCGGTTGTGCACGTCGAGCTCTCGGTATCCGGCCGGCCGGTTCGCCGCGTGCCCTGCAACGCTGCGAGACCCGCGCTGGCCGCGGAGCGGCCGGACCTGCCCGGGGCCGCCACGAGCGGGTTCTGGGCCACGGTCAGCGCGCTCGACCTGCCGCGCGAATTCGAGCTGCGGATAGAGGCGCTGCTTCCCGACGGTGGGCGCGCCGGACTGGCCCTGATCCGCGGCCGCCGCGCCGCTCTCACGACGTCGTTCTCTCCGCGCCTGCAGCCGCTGATGGTGACCGGCCCGGGCCGCGCGGGCTCCACGATCTTCATGCAGATGCTCGCCGGGGATCCGCGCATCGCGGTGCATCCGCCGTTCGACGAGGAGCCGCGCGTGGCCACCTATTGGATCGACGTGATGCGCGCGCTCGCGCGACCGAAGAGCTGGTTGCGCCAGATCTCGCCGGCCGGGCGCCTGGACGGCGACTGGTGGCTGGGGCACAGTGACCTCGTGCCCCGCAGGCTTCGCTCGGAGTCGCTGCAGGAGTGGTTCGCCGGCCAGGCCGTGGAGGACCTGGCCGCGTTTGCGCAGTCACGAATCGAAGCCGTCTATTCGCGCATCGAGGCCGAGGAGGGGAAATCCGGCGCGACCTACTTCGCGGAGAAGCTCCGCAACGACACCGTGCCCGACCTGATGTGGGAGCTTTACCCCGAGGCGCGCGAGGTGGTGCTGGTGCGTGACCCTCGCGACGTGTTGATCTCGGTCCTGGCCTCGAGGCGCAAGCGCGGCGTGCGCACGCCGCCGGCGGACCCGCAGCGCTTCGTCGAGGAGGAGTTCACGGGCCGCATACTCGCCGTGCTGGGGAGCTGGCGCCGCCGCGAGGACCGCACGCACCTGGTGCGCTACGAGGATCTGATGATGCGCCCGCGGGAGACGATTGCCGGCGTCGCGGGCTACCTCGGCCTCGGCACGGGCGACGAGACGGTAAACCCGATGATCGAGAGCGCGGGACGCCGGTTGCCCGGCATGGAGGAACACCGCACGACGGCCGACGTGGCGTCCTCGATCGGTCGCTGGCGCCGCGACCTGGAACCGGATCTGGCAGAGGCCTGTGAGCGAGCAGTTTTCCCGGCGCTCGAGGCGTGGGGCTATACGCCGGAGCACACCTCGCACCAGGCCGGAACATCGACCGGCTGATGGGCGCTTTCCTGCAGCCGAGCGTTTGCTTGCGTTTCGGCTCCAGGGGGGAGGGGTAGTCGGCTCGCGACGGAAGTGGAAGTGAAGGATTCCGTCCTCGCCCCAGCCTAACTTGTGCTCCATGCAACGAGTGTTGCCTAAGAAATATGCGGAGCGTGACGTCGCGGACGTCGAGCTCTACGTGCGCGACGCGGTCCACGGGCTGGGCAACGTGCGGGGCGATGAGCAGGATCGGCTTGTGGCACGTGGCATCTTCGTCGTGCGCAGGATCGCCCAGGCGCTGCCGCCCGAGGTATCGCTGCAGCAAGCGTTGAGCGGGCATCTGACTGACGCGCTCACGGCCTACCGGTCACAGAGGCGCCGCGACCTCATGCGCGCGACCGGTCGCGCCGCTTAACGCTTCCGCGAGCTTCCGCCGGCCCCCTCACGTCCAGGATTGGACGTTTATACGATGGTGAGGCGAGGTATCCGAAGGCCGATGGGCAACGGACGCCTGAAGCGGATCGCAGCACTCACGACATTGGCCACGACCTCGGTGATGGTCGCTGGCGTCGTGAATGTGCCCGCGCTCGTTGGCCTACCGGCGCCGACGGTCACGACGACGGTGCCGACCACGACCGTCCCCAGCACGAGCGTGACGGTCCCCGGTACGCCCGTCACTCCGCCCACCACGGTCACCACTCCCACGGTGACGACTCCCACCGTCACGACTCCAACGGTCAAGACGCCGACGGTGAAGACGCCGTCCGGCACGACGTCGGGTGGTTCCGGCGGGACCAGCGGTGGCGGCGGCGGTGGCGGTGGCGGGGGTGGCGCCGTCGAGAAGTTGACATCAGACGTGACAGGCACGGTCGGCGGTGCGGTCGGCGGCGTGACCTCGGGCGGTTCGACCTCCGGTTCGACCAGCAACACCGTCTCGGGCGTGAAGGGCACCGTCGGGAGCGTTGCCGGTGGCGGCGGGGCGGGCGGCGGCGGCACGACGGCCGGCGGGACGAACCCCGCGCTCCAGGCACTCTCGGCTTTCGACGGCGGCGGCGGTCCGGGCGGCACGGCCGGCCCGGGAGGCAGCGGTTCGGGGAGTGGCCCCGGTGGGGGCGCGTTCGGCGGCCCGGGTGGCGGGGGCGGCGGTCTTCCGCCGACGCTCTCCGCGGCGGGCGGCAAGCGCCTGCGTGCGGCCCTCGAGCTGCTCGCGGAGTGCATGTCGGCGATCGTGCCCATAGATCGCCAGGTGCTGTCGATGCGTGCCGGCGGTGCGGGCGCCGCGCCGCTCTCGCGCTCGCAGGTCGCCTCCCAGCTCGGCGTCTCCACCCGCCAGGTCCGCCTCTCCGAGCGCCGCGGCCTCTCAGGGCTGCGTGTCGCGGCCGAGCGGACCGGCTGCGCGGGCCCCGTCGGCGGTCCGTTCGCGGTGTCGCGCATCGGCCCACTTCAACTCTCCTTGCTTGCCACGACATCCGGCGTCCTGACGCCTGCGACCCTGGCTTCCGCTGACGGCGGCGGCAGCCCGTACGTCCCGGCGCGTCAGGCCCAGCCCGGTGCCGAGTCCCCGCTGGCACGGCTGACCGGCAACGGCGGGGCCGGCCCCGCGTGGCTGGTGGTGCTCGTCACGGTGCTGTTGTCCGTGTCGATCGCCGGACTCATGCGCGAGCTGCGGCACTCGGTCGGCCCGTAGCACACCGCTTCGCCGCGGGTCCGCGCGACCGTGCCAAAAGCACGCTTGAACGGTCCCGGCATGCCGTATCTTGAATGCATGGCGTCGCAGGCATGTGCCAACTGTGGGACGGAGAACCCGACCTCTGCGAAGTTCTGCATGTCGTGTGGAACCGCGCTCGAGCGGACGTGTCCTAGCTGCGGGACGGCTGCGCCGCCCGGGGCGCGCTTCTGCATGGCGTGCGGGACCTCGATCGCGGAGGATTCGGCGCCGGCGCCCGCTCCCCGGCCGGCGCCTGCACAGCCGCCGCCCTCGATCTCGACGTCGCTGCCCGAGGAGCGCCGCCAGGTGACAGTGGTGTTCGCCGACCTGTCCGGATATACGGCGGTCGCCGAGCGCATGGACCCGGAATCGGTCAAGAGCCTTGTCGACCGCAGCCTCCAGCGGCTCGGCGAGGAGGTGGACCGATTCGGCGGGCGCGTCGACAAGTACATCGGGGACAACGTGATGGCGGTCTTCGGTGCGCCGATCGCGCACGAGGACGATGCCGAGCGGGCCGTGCGCTCGGCGCTTGCCATGCAGGATGCGATGGCTGAGATCAATGAGCGGCTGGGCGCCACGCACGGCGTGAACCTCGCGCTGCGCGTCGGGGTCAACACCGGCGAGGTCGTGGCCGGCGCGGTGGGCGACGGCTACACGGTGATCGGCGACACGGTGAACGTCGCGGCGCGCCTGCAGTCCGCCGCCAACCCGGGCAGCGTCACGGTCGGGGAGCGCACCTTCCGTGCGACCAGCCAGGGGATCCAGTACCACGAGCTCGAGCCGCTGACGTTGAAGGGCAAGGCCGAGCCGGTGCCGGCGTGGGAGGCAATCGGCGTGGCCACGAAGCAGCCCGTCCGCCGGGTGTCGCTGGGGCGGACGCCGCTCGTGGGGCGCACGGACAAGCTTGACCTGTTGCGTTCCATATATGAGCGCGGAGAGAACGAGGGGCGCCCGCACCTGGTGACTGTGATGGGCCAGGCCGGGGTGGGTAAGTCGCGGCTGCGAAACGAGCTCGAGCGCCTGCTGGGAGAGCGCGACCCGGCGCCGACCTTCCGCGAGGGCCGCTGCCTGCCCTACGGCTCGGGAATCGTGTACTGGGCGCTGGGGGAGGTGATCCGTGCGGAGGCCGGCATCGTCGACGGCGACAGCGCAGAGGAGGCATGGAAGAAGCTGCTGGGCACCGTTGACGGTCTGATGGCCTTTTCCGACTCCGAGCAGGCCGAGCCGGCGGAGAGGCGCGCGGCAGTGATCGGGCGTCTGCTCGGCATCGAAGCGCCAGGGGGGGAGGCGAACCAGTTGGAGGGAGAGGACCCGCAGCGCATGCGGGAGAGTTTCTTCTCGGCTGTGCGCTCCGTGATCGAGGGGATGGCGCGTCGCCAGCCGCTCGTGCTCGTGTTCGAGGACATCCACTGGGCCGACCACGGGATGCTCGACCTGATCGAGTACCTCGCCCAATGGGTGCGCGGGCCGCTGATCCTCCTGTGCCTGGCACGCGACGAGTTGCTCGACCGCCGGGCCCGCTGGGGCGGCGGGCGCCACGAGGCGACGTCGATCCTGCTCGAGCCGCTGACGCTCGACCAGACGCGCGACCTGGTGGCCGCGGTGATCGGGGTGGACGACGCCGGCGCCGACGCGGTCGTGGCGATCGCCGAGCGCGCGGGCGGGAACCCGTTCTTCGCGGAGGAGATGGCGCGCCGGCTGGCCGACGAGTCCAGCGGCGAGTTGTTCGAGCTGCCCGAGACCGTGCAGAGCCTGCTCGCTGCCCGGCTCGACTCGCTCGATCCCTCGGAGCGGGTGCTCGTGCAGCATGCGGCGGTCTTCGGGCGCACGTTCTGGGAGGGCGCTCTCGGCACCGCCGGACTCGACGATGCCGGCACGTGGGACGCGCTGATGCGCCTCCAGGAGAAGGACATCATCGTGCCGGAGAGCGGCGGCGTACGACTTGCGGGCGAGCGCGAATTCGCCTTCAAGCACGTGCTGATCCGCGACGTCGCCTACGGCATGCTGCCGCGCGCGGTTCGCTGCCGCAAGCACTTCCAGATCGGTCGCTACATCGAAGAGCGCGCCGGTGAGCGCGCCGACGAGGTCGTCGCGCTCCTGGCCGAGCACTTCGGCCGGTCGGCGACGCTGTGCAAGGAGGCCGCGCTGGAAGGGGCGGAGGTGGGACTCATCCACCAGAAGGCGCTCCAGTACCTGGAGGCGGCCGGCGACGCTGCGGCGCGCTTGTACTCCAACCCGGAGGCGTACGAGCACTACGAGGCCGTGCGCCGCCTCGAGATCACCGAGGACCCGGCGACCGTCGCGCGGGTGCTGGAGAAGGAAGGCGACGTCGCGTTCCGGATGGGGCGCGTGGGCACCGCCGTGGAGATGTGGGAGGTGTGCCTCGAGCACCACCGCCAGCAAGAGGACCTCACGCGCGTCGCGGACCTGCACCGCAAGATCGGCGCGGGTCTGTGGAACCAGGGCGAGCGCAAGCTCGCGATCGAGCGCTACCAGAAGGGCATCAACCTGCTGAAGGACGGCCCGCCCTGCCTGGAGCTGGTCCACCTGTACGAGGAGGCGGCCTCGCTCTACATGCACGCGGGCGACAACATGCTGGCGATCTATGCCTCCGAGAAGGCACTGAGGCTGGCGGAGAAGCTCCAGGAGACACGCGTGGCGAGCCGCGCGCACGGCATCTTCGGCCGCGTCTTCGGGCGGATCGGCGACAAGGAGAAGGCGCGGGAGAACCTGGAGCGCTCGGTCGAGCTGGCGCGCGATTCCGACGACGGCGAGACGATCCGCGCGCTGCTGACCCTGGGCCATCACCTCGAGGTGTCCGAGGCTGACTACTCCGGCGCGGGACAGGCATACGGCGAGGCGCTGCAACTTGCCCAGCAGGTCGGTGACCTCCCGGCCCAGGTGGAGCTGCAGTCCTCGATCGCACAGGTGGCGTCATACCGCGCGGCCTGGGACGAGGTCGAGGTCGCCGCCGAGGCGAGCGCCGACCTGGCAGAGCGCGAAGGCCTGGTGGGCAAGCTCTGCTATCCACTCGTCCTGCGCGGTGTGCTGGCCTGGCGCGATGGCCGTTGGGACGATGCGCAGCAGTGGTGCACGCGCGCCCACGAGCTGGCCGAGCAGGTCGGGTGGTCGGAGGTCTCGTTCGCGGCCCTGTACTGGCTCGGTCGCACCCTGCGTGACAGCGGAGACCACACGGCGGCGGTCACCGAGGTGACCCGCGCGCTCGACGTGTGCGAGCGGGCCGGCCTGATCGCGCAGTCGATAGAGGCGACTTCCATGAGGGCCATCACGCTCGCGATGGAGGGCAAGGGGGAGGCCGCCCGCGACGACGCGGAGGAGGCGGGGCGGCTGGCCGAGAGACTGCACTACCCAGTCGGCAAGGCGGCCGCTCTGATGGCCAAGGGGACCACCTCGGACGACCCGGACGAGGGACTGCGAATGCTGAGCGAGTCGCGTGAGCTGTGGGCGGGCATCGGGCGACCCCTCGACGCGGCCATCACGGATCTTCTGCTGGGCCATACCCTCGCGGGCCGGCGCCCAGACGAGGCGCGTGCCGCCCTCGAGCGCGCGGCGGCCGAGTTCGAGCGCCTCGGTGTCGCACACCTCTCCGACTGGGCCAAGGCGCTCGTCTAGCGCGGGCCCTGCCGGCGGATGCCGACCACACAGCTTTCAGACGGCGTCGAGATCCACTGGGACCAGCGCGGCGAGGGTCCGCTCGTCGTGATCGCGAACCAGTTCTTCAGCGAAGCATGGGTGTTCGAGCGCCTGATCGCGCTGCTTGCCGAGGAGCATCGGGTGATCACCTATGACCCTCGCGGAACGGGACGTTCCACGCACCAGCCGCCGTACGAGATCGAAACCGATGCGCGCGACCTCGTGGGCTTGGTTGAGGCCCTCGGGCCACCCGCGGTCGTGGTGGGCATGGGGGACGGGTCGAACCGCGCGGTGCATGCCGCGGCCGCGCGCCCCGACCTGATCGACGCGGTGGTGTGCGCGGGCGGCAACCCGATCGGCGCGACAGCGGTCGAGGGCACGGACGGGCTCGCGGGGTCCGAGTCGGTGCTCGCGGCCCTGGTGTCGATGATGGAGACCGACTACCGCGGCGCGATGCGCACCATGATCGGAACGGCGAACCCGGCGTTCGACGAGGAGACGTTGCGGATGCGCGTCAGCTCGACCTGCGAGAACTGCCCGCAGGATGTCGCCGCGGAGCGGATGCGGTCGTGGATCGCCGATGACGGGCTCGAGCAGTCTCGGGCGCTCGGGGACCGGCTCTGGATGCTCGAGCCCGGGGGCAACGCGTGGTTCCCGATCGAGGTTGCACGGCGGTCACGAGCCCTCCTTCCGGAGGCCCACATCCTCGAGGTGGAGAACGGCGCTCTCTCGCGACCCGACATCACCGTCGACTTCGTGCGCGCGTTGACGGCCGAGGGCGCGGGCTCGCCGAAACGAGAAAGGGCCGCGCCGATCCGCGACCCTTCGTGACGTTCCCTGCGGCTCAGCCGCAGACCGGCCAGTGCCCCCGGCCGCTGCGGGTGAGCAGCATCGCCGCGCGCCGGTCCTGCTCGCGCTCCGATGCCGCAGCGGGGTCGCCCCTGCCACCGACGCTCGCCCAGGTCCCGTATGAGAACTGGTACTTGCCGCGGTAGGCGCCGCCGCCGCCGATCGCGCGCGGATTGCCGTGCGACTCGCATGCGGCGATCTGGTTCAGGGCCGCACGCACGGTGGGTGTCAAACCCGCGCGCCGGTCATGCAGGTCGGCACGCACCCTCCGGATGCGCTTGCGCATCACCCGGATCGCCCGCTGCAGCCCGCGGTTGGACCACTGGGTCTGCTTGGCGGTTCGCACCCTGCGGGGCACTCGCCGTCCGTCGCGGTGCGCGATCAGCCGGTTCGCGCGGTTCCTGAGCTTCAGGTACCGGTGCACGAGCCGCTGGTGCCGGATTTCGGTTCTCTTGTCGATTGTCTTTGTCGTGTCGATCGTTACGGTCCCGATCGGCTGCCGCGGGTCGATCCCCGCGGGGCCGGCCGGGGCCGGTTCAATTGCCTGTTCGTCGTTCGGCGATATCGCCGAGCTCGCAACTGCTGGTAATGCTGCTGCGATGCCGACGCTGATTACGGCAATCAGGGGGGCCCTCAATGGTCCTCCTCATGTCGTTGGTCAGTGGTCGGCCTCTCTCCCTCGTAACAACGGACGTGCGTCGCGCCCCGCGCAAGGCCTTTCCAGGCCCCTCGCGGAGCGGTGGGGCCAAAAGCCCCGGCGACGCCGCGCCCGAAGGCGTTGCCTCGCTTGCTTGCCCACGGTCCGCAGCGGCCGTCCCGGCTCTTCAAGCGGACCGTCTCCGGGTAATCGATGGCTTCCGATACCCAGCCGATTGACTAATCAATCGCCTACCGTAGCAGTACCCCTGACAGTCCGTCAGGTTAGGTGACTCTTGTCACACAACCGTGGCGGCCCGGGTGCCTGCTCCGGATTGACAAACCGTCATCGGGGGTCGGAGTTGCGCGCACTCGCGCTGAAGGGGCGTGCGGCGGAGGTCGCGAGGGAGCGAGGTAGGTAAGGAGAGCTGGTCGCACGAGCGGTCCGGTGACATCGGCGACTGCGCCTTGCGAACGTTGGCCCGTTACGTGCGAGGGGTGCACGCCAGGCGACATCGTTTAGCCGCGCCAACTTTGGCGCGTTACGTCCGAGGGGTGGACGCGAAGTGCCAAGGATTGCCCGCGTTAGCATCCCGGCGCATGAAAGTCACCCTTCCCGACGGCCGCTCGCTCGAGTTGCCCGATGGCGCCACCGGCGCCGACCTCGCGGCCGAGATCGGGCCGGGGCTGGCGAAGGCCGCGCTGGCGGTGAAGGTCGAGGACGGCCGTATCCTGGACCTGAGTGCGCCGCTGCCCGATGGGCAGCGGGTCGAGATCGTCACGGACCGCAGCCCGGAATCGCTCGATCTGATCCGCCACGACGCCGCACACGTGATGGCGACCGCTGTGATGGAGCTCTATCCGGGGGTCAAGATCTCGATCGGCCCCCCGATCGAGAACGGCTTCTACTACGACTTCGAGTTCCCGGACGGCGTGAAGGTCACCGACGAGGACCTGGCTCGGATCGAGGAGCGGATGCGGGAGCACATCGCCGCCGACGAGCCATTCGTTCGAACCGATGTCGAGCCTTCCGTGGCCGAGGAGCGCTTTGCGGCCGAGCAGCAGGACTACAAGGTCGAGCTGATCCGCGACCTCGTCGCCGACGAGGGAGTGAAGACCGTCTCGCTGTACCGCAACGGCCCGTTCACGGACCTTTGCCGGGGTCCGCACGCGCCCTCCACCGGGCGGGTGAAGGCGTTCAAGCTGCTGTCGCTGGCGGGGGCCTACTGGCGCGGCGACGAGCACAACAAGATGCTGACCCGCATCTACGGGACGGCGTTCAACTCGCAGAAGGAGCTCGACCAGCACCTCGAGATGCTCGAGCAGGCCCGCGCGCGGGATCACCGCCGCCTGGGGCCGGCGCTGGGGCTGTTCACGCTGCGCGAGGAGTCACCCGGAATGCCGTTCTACCTTCCCAACGGCGTGACCGTCGTGAACGAGATCGAGCGGGTCGTGCGCGAGCAGCTCCTGCGCCGCGACTACCAGGAGATCCGCACGCCCCACATCCTCGACGTGGAGCTTTGGAAGCGCTCCGGCCACTGGGACAACTACCGCGAGAACATGTTCTTCACGCAGTCCGGGGAGGGAGAAAACCGCCGCCAGTACGCGGTCAAGCCGATGAACTGCCCCGGCGCCTGCCTCGTGTACGGGTCCCAGCGCCGCTCGTACCGCGACCTTCCGCTGCGGCTGGCGGAGTTCGGGCTCTGCACGCGAAACGAGCGCGAGGGCGTGCTCCACGGGCTGCTGCGCGTGCGTGCCTTCACGCAGGACGACGCACACGTGTACTGCACGGAGGAGCAGATCGTCGGCGAGGTGCGCGACATCACCGAGGCGATCGACGAGCTGTACACGCTGTTCGGCTTCGACGACGTGCGGGTGGAGCTCTCGACGCGTCCCGAGAAGTCGATCGGCACGGACGCGCAGTGGGCGATGGCGGAGTCGGCGCTCGTGCAGGCGCTCGAGGAAATGGGCCGGGAGTACAAGCTCAATCCCGGCGACGGCGCCTTCTATGGCCCGAAGATCGACTTCCACATCACCGACGCGCTGGGTCGCTCCTGGCAGTGCGGCACGTGCCAGCTGGACTTCTTCATGGCGGAGCGCTTCGAGCTCACCTACACGGCGCAGGACGACACGCAGCGCACGCCGGTGATGGTGCATCGCGCGCTGCTCGGGTCGATCGAGCGGTTCCTCGGGATCCTGATCGAGCACCACGCGGGCGAGTTCCCCGTCTGGCTCGCTCCGGTGCAGGCGCGCGTGCTCCCGATCGCCGACCGCCACGGCGCGTACGCGAGCCGCGTGGCGGACGAGCTGCGCGCTGCGGGCGTGCGCGCCGACGTCGACGGACGCTCGGAGTCCGTGGGCCGCAAGATCCGCGACGCCGAGCTGGCCAAGGTTCCGTACATGCTTGGTCGTCGGAGACAAGGAGGAGGAGCAGGAAGGCGTCTCGTTGCGGCGCCACCGCGAGGGCGATATCGGCCTCATGGCGCTCGGTGCGGCTGCCGATCGAATCGCAAGTGAGCGCATTTGAGGCCGGAGCCCCCGCTATACTCGCCGATGAATGGAGGGTACTTTCTGATCACAGCGCCACGCAGAACCGCGCGCCTGTCCTGTCCTCCTCTTTTCTTTCCTTGCGATCGCCTCATGCTCCATAGCTAGTGCCGATCCCGCGTAGGTTCGATCGGCGCCCGCCCGAGCGGGACACCACTCGCATCAACGAGCGCATCCGGGTTCCCGAGGTGCGGTTGATCGACGAGAAGGGCGAGCAGGTCGGCGTCACCAAGATCCAGGACGCGCTCGACTACGCGCGCGAGAAGGACCTCGATCTGGTCGAGATCTCCGCCGAGGCCCGTCCGCCGGTGTGCCGGGTGCTCGACTACTCGAAGTACAAGTACGAGCAGGAGCAGCGGCGCAAGGCGGCTCGCAAGCACCAGCAGCAGGTGACGGTGCGTGAGATGAAGTTGCGGCCGAAGATCGCGACGCACGACTACGAGACCAAGAAAGGCCACATCCTCCGGTTCCTGAAGCACGGCCAGAAGGTCAAGGTGACGATCATGTTCCGCGGGCGGGAGATGGCGCATCCCGAGCGGGGCGAGGCGCTGCTGCGGAAGGTCGCCGACGAGATCGCCGAGTTCGGGACGGTCGAGCAGCAGCCGAACCAGGAGGGGCGAAACATGATCATGGTGGTGGCTCCGGTCCGCGCGCCCGCGCGCAAGCAGGAGCGCACCGCCGACACGGCCGACGCACCACAGGCCGACTCGGAGCCGCAGGCGGACGCAGTGGCGGAGTCCGCAGACGACACGCCGGAGGAAACGCCCGCCGTCGCGCCAGATGCAGCGCCCGAGCAGGCCGCCGACCAGCAGACCGCGACCGGCTAGCTTCGCCGCCCTTCGTCTTGCCGCCGTTCGTCTTGCCGTCGCTCGCCCTCCCGGCGCGCGGGCTGGGCGACGGAGTGGTGCGCCTTCGCGCCCCGCGGGAATCGGACGCCCATGCGATCGTCGAGGGATGCAGCGATGCCGAGATCGCACGCTGGACGAAGGTGCCGTCTCCCTACACGCTCGAGGACGCGCGCCTGTGGATCGCGGCCAGCGAGATACAGCGGGAGAAGGGCAGCGAGCTGCAGCTCGTGATCGTGCGGAAGGGCGAGGGCCGGCCGGTGGGCAGCGTCGCGCTTCGGCTGCGCGCCGCGCCCGAGCCGTGGGGTGAGATCGGCTACTGGGTCGCCGCTTCCGCAAGGCGCGCCGGTGTCGGGGCTCGTGCCGTGCGGCTGCTGGCCTGCCACGGCCTCGAGGCGCTCGGCCTGAGGTGGATCGAGATCGCCGTATCGCCGCTCAATCAGCCCTCGCGCCGGCTGGCGCAGAGCGCCGGTTTCGACCCCCACACGGTGGAGCTGCGCGAGTTCAAAGGCCGGATGGAGGAGTTCGAGCTGTTCCGGCTGACGGCCCGGGACTAGTTTTCGCGGCCGTCGTCGGAGGGCGACTCGCGGGCGTTCTCGGGCGCGTCCTCCTTCGCCTTCGGCGCGGCGCGGGTGACCGTCTCACACGAACCCTTCGGGTTCGCGGCGGTTGCGTCCACGATTACGTCCACGAGGTCGATCAGGGCTTTGTCCTTGGTGCCCGTGCCGCAGTCGATCACGTCGGGTTCGCCGTCGCGGGTGCGGAAGGTGTCGCTGCCGCCCTCGCCCCTGAGTGTGTCGACTCCCGGCAGCGGCACGTCCGCGAGCGTCAGCCCCCAGAGCGTGTCGCCGCCCACGCCACCGATCAGCTCGTCGGCGCCCTGGTTGCCGTACACGGCATCGTTGCCCGAGCCGCCCACCACCACGTCGTCGCCGCGGCCGCCCGAGGCCAGGTCGCGTCCGCCGTCGCCGAACACCCGATCGGCGTCGTCGCCGCCGTGCACGCGGTCGTTGTGCTCGCCGCCCTTGACGGAGTCGGTGCCACGTCCGGCGTAGATGCGGTCCCCGCCGGTGCCGCCGTTCAGGGTGTCGTTGCCGTCGTTCCCCGTGATCAGGTCACCCTGGAGCCAGCCGACGATCGTGTCGTCACCCGGGTTGCCGAACAGGAAGTCCTCGCCGGTGCCACCGTTCAGAGTGTCGTTGCCGGCATTGCCACGCAGCCGGTCGTCTCCGCCGCCTCCGAAGAGAGTGTCCCGGCCAAGGCCCTTGCCCCCGGTGAGGTTGTCGGCGCCCTCACCCCCGGACGCCCGGTCGTCTCCGCGTCCCGCGGAGATGAGGTCGTCACCACCGAGACCA
Organism: uncultured Solirubrobacterales bacterium; assembly: GCA_963731895.1. GTDB lineage: Bacteria > Actinomycetota > Thermoleophilia > Solirubrobacterales > JBBDJG01 > CAVSXO01. The sequence goes on along the minus strand of CAVSXO010000041.1, from coordinate 86,668 downwards.
CGGATGCGGTCGTTGCCGCCCCGAGCCTTGATGTAGTCCGATCCCTGCGTTCCGGTGAGGCGCTCGCTGCCGTTGGTACCGCGGACGGTTTCCGCGAGCGCAGTCGCCGTGACGATCGTGACAGCCGCCGCCAGAGCGGCAGCCATTGATGCTGCGCAGGTTCGGAGTTGCATGGACGATCCTCCCTTGGTCGCTGTGCTGAAGATACCGGCGCGCCACCGCTCAGGCGCCGCCGCGGGGCGCTGCGGTTTGGGCACGCCAGTTCTCATCTGCTTCAATAGCGGGCCGATGCCGAAGATGAAGACACATTCCGGCGCGAAGAAGCGCTTCCGCATGACGGCTGGCGGCAAGCTGCGCGCGCGGCACGCGATGACGTCGCACAACCTTGGCAAGAAGTCGGCCAAGCGCAAGCGCCGGCTCGGCCGGGCGGCGGAGGTCAAGCCGAGCGATGCGCACGAGGTGAAGCGGCTGCTCGGTGGCGGCGGAGGGGCGAAGTGACGCGCGTCAAGCGGTCCATCAACGCGCGCAAGAAGCGCCGGGCGGTGCTCGAGCAGGCCAAGGGCTACCGCGGCGAGAAGCGCACCAGTTACCGGCGCGCCAAGGAACAGGTCATGAAGTCGGACGCGTACGCGTATCGCGACCGGCGCAACCGCAAGCGCGACTTCCGCTCGCTGTGGATCGTGCGGATCAACGCGGCCGCGCGGCGCGAGGGCCTCACGTACAGCCGTCTGATGGCCGGCCTCCGCGAGGGCGGCGTCGAGGTGAACCGCAAGATGCTTGCGGACGTGGCCGTGCGCGACCCCGAAACCTTCCGGCGATTTGCCGAGCGAGCCAAGCAGGCCCTGGAGGTGTCCGCGGCCGGATCCTGAGGATCAGCGGACAAGACGATCTCCACGGGCGGCAACCGGACGGTTGACCGCCCTTTTTGTTTCCGCCCCTCTGTCTATTCATGAGCGACCCGATCACAAGCACTCACAACTCCCGGATCCGCGCCTTGCGGAAGCTGCGCGATCGCAGGCACCGTGAGGAGGCGGGCCTGTTCATGGCGGAGGGCGAGGACATGCTCGAGACCGCGCTCCGCCACGGTACCGTGCCGCGGACCGTGTTCGCCGTGCCGGATTCCTCGCAGCAGCTCGAGGAGCTGCTCGCGCGACTGCCCGCCCGGACCGAGCGCGTGAGCGCTTCGGCCGACGCCCTGGCGGCTGCGGGATCCCTCGGCAGCGGCTCGCGAGTGATCGGGGTGTGGGAGCTGCCCGACATCGCGTCGGCACCGGTTCCCGAGGAGCGCGGACCGGTTCTCTACCTCCACGACGTCGCCGATCCCGGGAACGTCGGGACGGCACTGCGGTCTGCGCAGGCGTTCGGAGCCGCATGCGTCGTGCTGAGCCCGCGCACGGCGGATCCGTTCGGGCCAAAGGCGGTCCGCGCCGGCATGGGCGCTGTGTTCGCCCAGCCGGTCTCCCGTGCGGACTTCGAGTCGGCACGAGGCGGGCGCCGCACGATCGCCCTGGTGCCGGGGGCGGGGCGCCCGCTGCGGGACATCGGGCTCGAGGGAGCCGTGCTGTTCGCGCTCGGCTCCGAGCGCTCCGGCCTGCCCGAAGCCCTCGTGGCCACCTGCGAGGAGATCGCGCACGTCCCGGTCGAGCGCGACGGAGCGGATTCGCTGAACGTCGCGATGGCCGCCACCCTCTGCCTGTACGAATATCGTGCCAGCCATGCCTGAGCCCCCTCCGCCGAACAGCAACGACCCGGGCAACGACCCCCTCGATCGCCTCGACCGGATCGCCGAGGAGGCGGAGCGGGCCGTGCTCGAAGCCGGCACCGCCGCGGACCTCGAGGAGCTCCGCGTGAAGTATCTGGGACGCAAGGCGCAGCTGACATCGATCCTGCGCTCGATCCCTGAGCTCGCTCCCGAGTTGCGGGCGGCCGTCGGCAAGCGCGGGAACGAGGCGCGGCAGGCGCTCGAGGAGCTGGTCTCTGAGCGGGCCGCGGCACTCGGGTCCCGCGAGCTGGAGCACACGCTGGGCGAGGAGGCGGTGGACGTGACGCTGCCCGGCGACCCGATCGAGGTCGGCCACCTGCATCTGATCACCGCCACCCGGCGCGAGCTCGAGGACATCTTCGTGGGGCTCGGGTTCCGGGTCGTGGAGGGGCCCGAGGTGGAGCTGGACTACTACAACTTCACCGCGCTCAACCACCCACCCGGCCACCCCGCGCGCATGCTTCAGGACACCTTCTACGTGTCGGACGAAGTGGTGCTGCGCACGCACACCTCCCCGATGCAGGTGCGCGCGATGGAGCTCCAGGGTCCGCCGATCTACATCGTCGTCCCGGGCAAGGTCTACCGGCGCGACTCCGATGCGACGCACACGCCGATGTTCCACCAGCTCGAGGGCCTGGCAGTCGACGAGGGCATCACGCTCGCCGACCTCCAGGGGACGCTGCTCGAGTTCGCCCGCGCGTACTTCGGCCGCGATCGCAAGGTGCGCCTGCGCCCGCACTACTTCCCGTTCACCGAGCCGAGCGTCGAGTTCGACGTGTCGTGCTTCGCGTGCGGCGGCTCGGGCACGCTGCGCAACGGTTCTCGGGACCCGCTCTGCAAGGGCACCGGCTGGATCGAGGTCGGCGGCGCCGGCATGGTCGATCCCAACGTGTTCGGGTTCGTGCGAGAGCAGGGCTACGACCCTGAGCAGGGCATCCAGGGGTTCGCGTTCGGCCTCGGCATCGATCGGATCGCGATGTTGCGCCACGGCGTACCCGACCTGCGCCTGTTCTTCGAGAACGACCTGCGCCTGCTGAGGCAATTCTGATGCAGGTACCGGTTGCATGGCTGCGGGAGTACTGCGATCCGGGACTCGGGGTCGACGACCTCGCGACGGTGCTCGCCCTGAGCGGTACCGAGGTCGAGCGCATCGCGCGCGTCGGGGTGCCGCGGGTCGACGGCAACCAGGCGCTGTTCCGCATCGGAGAGGTGAAGTCGGTCGAGCAGCATCCGGACGCCGACCGCCTGCGGGTCTGCCGCGTGGCGCTGTCGGGGGCGGACGAGCGCACGATCGTCTGCGGCGCGCCGAACGTGGCGCCGGGGCAGGCGGTGATGGTGGCGCTGCCGGGGGCGGTGCTGCCGGACGGCACGCGGCTCGGGCGGGCGAAGCTGCGCGGCGTCGAATCCGACGGAATGATTCTCTCCGAGACAGAGGTCCAATTCGGGACCGACAGCGCGGGGATCATGGTCCTGCCCGACTCCTACACGGCCGGTGAGGAGGCGCAGCGCTACCTCCCGGTGGGGGACGACGTGCTGGAGCTGGAGATCACGCCGAACCGGCCGGACACCCTGAGCGTGTACGGCGTCGCGCGCGAGGTGCACGCCGTGACGGAGGCGCCGCTGGCGCCCGACCCGGGAGACGAGGACGCTGCGGCCGACGGGCGAAGGCGAGGCCGTCGGAGCGCATCTCGGTGACGGTGGAGGACCTCGCGCTCTGCCCGCGGTTCAGCGTGCGCGTGTTCGAGGACGTGCAGGTCGGTCCCTCGCCGCTGTGGCTGAAGGCGCGCCTGATGGCGGTCGGACAGCGCCCGATCAGCAACGTCGTCGACATCACGAACTACGTGATGCTGCTGCTGGGGCAGCCGATGCACGCCTACGACCTCGATCGCGTGGCCGGGCCGGAGCTGCACGTGCGGGCTGCGCGCGAGGGCGAGCGCCTCACCACGCTGGACGGCGAGGAGCGTGTCTTCGACGGCGACGCCGTGCTGGTGTGTGACGCGGAGGGACCCACGGGGATCGGCGGGATCATGGGCGGGGCCCGCAGCGAGGTCGGCGAGGGCACCACCCGGGTCGCGATGGAAGCGGCGACGTGGAACGGCACCAACATCCTGATGACCTCGAAGAAGCTGGGCCTGCGCACCGAGGCCAGCAACCGGTTCGAGAAGCAGTTGCATCCCCGCCTCGCCCTCCAGGCGCAGCGCCTTGCGGCGCGGCTGATGGTGGAGCTGTGCGGCGCGCGGATGGTCCCCGGGACGGTCGACGTGGCGGCGCCCGAGCCGGAGCCGCATCGCGTCGTCCTGCGCAGCGAGCGACTCGACTCGCTGCTCGGCCAGCCGATCCCGCCCGAGGAGTCGCAGGCGATCCTCGAGCGCCTCGGCTTCGCCGTCGAGCGGCGCGACCGCGACCTCGAGGCGGAGGTGCCGTACTTCCGCCACTACGACGTCTACCGCGAAGCCGACCTGATCGAGGAGGTCGCACGCGTGCACGGGTTGCAGCGTCTCCCCGCCACGCTGCCGGCGCGCCGCGGCGCGGTCGGAGGGCTGTCGCGCAAGCAGAAGCTGCGCCGCGAGGTCGAGGACCAGCTACGCGGAGCGGGACTGAGCGAAGTCGTCACCTTCAGCTTCGTGACTCCCGAGGCGGTGCGCCGGCTGCGGGTCCCCGACGGCGATCTGCGCGCCCGGGTGCTGCCGGTGGCCAACCCGCTCAGCGAAGAGCAGTCGGTGATGCGCACGACGCTCGTCCCCGGTCTGCTCGAGGTCGCCCGCCACAACGTCGCCCGCGACATGGCCGACCTGTCGCTGTTCGAGTGCGGGCGGGTGTTCTACTCGAAGGGGCGCGACACGCTTCCCGACGAGCGGCTGCACCTCGGGATCCTGCTGGCCGGTGACTTCCTGCCGGCGACGTGGCGGCGGCCGGCCCTGCAGGCCGACTTCTACACGGCCAAGGGCGTCCTGGTGGCGCTGCTGGAAGCGCTCGGCGTGCGCTGGCGCCTGATCGCGGGCGGCCCGCCGTTCCTGCATCCCGGCCGGGCGGCCGAGGTGGTCGTGGATGCCCGGGAGGCGGGCTGGCTCGGTGAGTTGCATCCGGCGGTGGCGGCCGACTTCGGCCTCGACGACCTGGAGCGCCCCCCGGCCCTGCTGGAGCTGGATCTCGACGTCGTGCTGCCGGCCGCCGAGCGGATCAGGCGCCGCTACGAGGACCTGATCACCTATCCGGCCGTCGTGCAGGACATCGCCGTCGTGGTGGACGAAGCCGTCGAGGCGCACTCCGTGGTCGACACGGTCGCGGCCGCGGGCGGCGACGAGCTGCGCTCCGTGCGCGTGTTCGACGTCTACCGCGGCGAACAGGTGGGCGACGGCCGCAAGTCGCTCGCGCTGCGGCTCGAGTTCCGCTCGTCCGACCGGACCCTGACCGACGCCGAGGTGGCCGAGCGGCGGGCCCGGATCAAGGATGCGATCGCGCACGAGACAGGGGGGACCCTGCGTGAGTAGGGTCGAGACCGGCGCCGCCGGACGCGCCCAGGCACTTGCCGGGGAGCCGCTCGCACGTGCCTGCGTGGTCGGCGCGTCGGGCTTTGCCGGCGCGCTCGCGGCGGCCATCCTTTGGTCGCACCCGCGCGTGTCGCTGGAGGCGGTCACCGCGCGGACGGAGGCCGGCCGGCGGCTCGACGACCTGTACCCGCGCCACCGCGTGCCGCTCCAGCTCGAGCTCTTCGACGCCGAGCGTCTGGCGGGGATGGCCGACGTGGCGCTGGTCTCCTACCCGCACGGCGCCGCGGCCGAGGTGGTCGCCGCGCTACGCGGCCAGGGCATGCGAGTGGTCGACCTGTCCGCCGACTTCCGCCTCGCGGACCAGGCTCTGCACGAGCGCTGGTACGGGCCGCGCGGGGCACCCGACCTCGTCGGGGAGGCGGTGTTCGGGCTGACCGAACTGCACCGCGAGGAGGTTGCCGCCGCGAGCCTGATCGCCAACCCGGGCTGCTACTCGACCGCCGCAATCCTGGCGCTGGCGCCGCTTGCCCGGGAGGGGCTGATCGCGGATGCCGTCGTGGACGCGAAGAGCGGGGTGTCCGGCGCGGGCCGCACTGCGACCGACCGCACCCATTTCGTATCCGTGGACGAGAACGTGAGCGCGTATGCAGTCGACGGGCATCGCCATGCGCCCGAGGTCGACCAGGAGCTGGCTGCCCTTGGATCCGACGCGCGCATCACCTTCATGCCGCACCTGCTGCCGCTCGACCAGGGGTTGCTCGCCAGCTGTTATGTGACGCCGACGCGCCCGATCGAAGCCGCCGACGTCGCGTCCCTGTTCGCCGAGTTCTACGCGGGCGAGCCGTTCATCGAGGCGGCCGCGCAGCCGCCCGGCGTGCGTGATGTCCGCGACACGAACCTGTGTCGCATTCACGCAACCAGCCTTGCGGACGGGCGGGTGGTCACGTTCGCCGCGATCGACAACCTGTGGAAGGGTGCGGCGGGGCAGGCGGTGCAGAACCTGAACGTGATGCTCGGCGCCGACGAGACCGAGGGTCTGCGATGAGCAAGAACGGCACCTTCTTCCGCTCGCGGTGGGTGGACGCCCCGGCGGCGATCACGGAGCTCGAGCCGGGTGTGCTGCCGCGTGGCTTCCGAGCATCCGGCCTCGCGTGCGGCATCAAGCCCTCCCGCCGCCTGGACATCGGGGTGGTGGCCTGCGACGGCGACGCAACGTCGGCGGCGATGTTCACGCGCAACGCGCTCGTGGCGGCGGCGGTGGAGGTTTCCCGCGAGGCCGACCTGTCGCGGCTGCAAGCAGTGGTCGTGAACAGCGGCAACGCAAACGTCGGCACGAAGGAGCAGGGCCGGGCGGTTGCGGAGGCGATGGCCGGTGAGGTCGCGAATGCGCTCGGGGTCGAGCGCCCCCGAGTCGGGGTGGCCTCGACCGGGGTGATCGGCGTGCCAATGGAAATGGAGGTCGTGTCGAGCGGCGCGCGGCGTGCGGCCGCGGAGCTCTCCGAGGACGGCGGGGCTCGCTTCGCGGAGGCGATCATGACCAGCGACCGGTGGCCCAAGCGGGCCAGCCTCGAGGTGTCGCTCGAGGGCGGGCCCGTCCGCCTGTGCGCTCAGGCCAAGGGCGCCGGGATGCTCTCGCCGAGCTTTGCCACGATGCTCTGCTTCGTGCAGACCGACGCGCTCATCGACGCCCCCACGCTCGACCGCCTCCTGCGGGCCGGGGTGGAGCGCTCGTTCGAGCGGGTGTCCGTGGACGGCCAGCTGTCCACCAACGACTCGGTGTTCGCGATCGCCGGCGGAGCATCGGGGATGTCCGTCGTGCCCGGCAGCGACGACGAGCGGGCATTCGCGGCGGCGCTCGACGCGCTCCTGCGCCAGCTCGCGGTCGAGATGGTGGCTGACGGAGAGGGCGCCGAACGGGTGGCCCGCCTCGTCGTGCGGGGCGCGGTGGAGGCGGTGGACCCCGTCGCGCGGGCGGTGGCGAACTCGCCGCTGGTGAAGTGCGCGCTGCACGGGCGAGATCCGAACTGGGGCCGGATCCTCCAGGCTGCCGGCCAGGCGGTACCGGATGCAGACCTTTCCCAGCTGGAGCTCTACATAGACGAGGTGCACGTCGCCAGTGCCGGCGGCGCCGTGGCCCTCGCTGAAGACGGCCGGCGCCGGCTGGGCGAGGCAATGGGCGCCGCCGAGGTGGAGATGCGGCTCGATCTCGCTCCTGCCGGTGAGGAGGCCGAGATCTTCTTCTGCGACCTGGGCCCCGAGTACGTGCGCTTCAACTCGGAGTACACGACATGAGCACCGATCGCGCACCGGCCCGCCAGGGACCGCGGATCGAGATGCTGCTCGAGTCGCTCCCGTACATCCGGGAGTTCTCGGGATCCACGATCGTGATCAAGTACGGCGGCGCGGCGATGGCGGATGAAAAGCTCCGGGAGGCATTCGCCACCGACGTCGTGCTGCTGAAGTACGTCGGCCTGAATCCGGTGATCGTGCACGGCGGGGGCCCGGAGATCACCGACTACATGCGGCGGCTGGGCCTCGAGGTGGAGTTCGTCCAGGGACTGCGCGTGTCGACCGAGCAGACGGTCGAGGTCGCGAAGATGGTGCTGATCGGAAAGCTGAACAAGGACATCGTGCTGCGCCTCAACCGGCACGGCCAGCCGGCCGTGGGACTGTGCGGGGACGATGGGTCACTGTTCCAGGTCGCGAAGCGTGAGGTCATCGACGCAGATGGCGGCGAGCTCGACCTCGGGTACGTGGGCTCGATCCGCCACGTCGACGTGAACGTGCTGAACCACATCGCGGAGGACTACATCCCGGTGGTGGCGTCGGTGGGGGCGGACGGCCAGGGCCGCTCGTACAACGTGAACGCCGACGAGGCCGCGGGCGCGGTGGCGGCGGCACTCGGCGCATACAAGGTCATCTTCCTGACCGACGTCGAGGGCTGGCTGGCCGACCAGGCCGACCCGGCCAGCCTCGTCTCGGAGACGAACGTGGCCGAGATCCGCCGCGTGATCGACGCCGAGGAGGTCACCGGGGGCATGCTGCCCAAGCTGGCGGCGTGCGCCGATGCCGTGGAGTCGGGGGTCGGCTCCGCGCACATCGTGGACGGGCGCGAGCCACACTCGCTGTTGCTCGAGCTGTTCACGGATGCGGGCATTGGGACGAAGGTCGTGCAGATGACAGTTCGGCGGTCGGCAGTCCGGCAGTTCGCAGGTCCGCGATTGAGCTCGAGCGTGAGTACATGATGCAGACGTATAAGCGGCTGCCGGTCGAGTTCGTGCTGGGGGAGGGGGCGCGCCTTTACGACGCGCAGGGCGGGGAGTACCTCGACTTCCTCGCCGGGATCTCGGTCTGCAACGCCGGCCACTGCCATCCCCGCATCGTCGAGGCGATCCGGGACCAGGCCGGTCGCCTGCAGCAAATATCCAACCTCTACTACAACGAGCCGGCGGCGCGGCTGGCGGAGCGGCTGGCGACCAGCTTCGAGCCCGGCGCCCGGGTGTTCCTGTGCAACTCCGGCACGGAGGCAAACGAGGCGGCGATCAAGCTTGCCCGCAAGCACCGTCGCGGCGGGGAGATCGTGGTCCTGGAGGGCGCCTTCCACGGGCGCACGATGGGCGCGCTGTCGGCCACGCCGCAACCCGACAAGCAGGAGCCGTTCGCGCCGCTGGTGCCCGGCTTCCGGGTCGTGCCGCGCGACGATCCCGAGGCGCTCGGGGCGGCTGTGGGCGACAGGACCGCCGCGGTGATGATGGAGCCCGTGCAGGGTGAGACCGGCGTATGGCCGATCTCGGAGCGGATGCTGCTGGCGGCGCGCGAGGCGTGCGACCGGTCGGGCGCGCTCTTGATCTTCGACGAGATCCAGTGCGGCATGGGTCGCACCGGCACACTGTGGGCGTTCGAGCTCACGCCCGTGCGCCCCGACGTGCTGACGAGCGCCAAGGCGCTCGCGAACGGCCTGCCGGTGGGCGCGTGCATCGCGGGCCGTCGCGCGGCGGACGTCCTGCAGCCCGGCGACCACGGGGCGACCTTCGGTGGCGGACCGCTGGTGGCCGCGGCGGCACTCGCAACGATGGACATCCTCGACGACGACGCGCTGCTGTCACGTGTGCGCGTGCTCGGCGATCGCCTGCGCGTGGGGCTGGAGGAGCTGCGCTCCACCGGTCGCTTGACCGATGTTCGTGGCCGCGGGCTGATGCTGGCCGCCGACGTGCCCGCCGAGCTGGAGGGCGGGGCGCCCGCGGTCGTGGCGCGCGCGCTCGAACAGGGCATCGTGCTGAACGCGACCGGCCCGCTGACGCTCCGCTTCCTGCCGCCCCTGGTGGTGACCGAGCGCGACGTGGACCAGGTGCTCGAGTGTCTGAAGCAGGCGCTGTGAGCGCGAAGCGCGAACAGCAAGATGTTGTGGGCGATCAGCAGTGGGTGCGGACCGCCTCCTACGAGGCGTCGCCGGACGAGGTGGGGCGTGTGCTGCTGCTCTATTCCGGCGGGCTCGACACGTCGGTGATGCTGAAGTGGATCCAGGACTCATACGGCGCCGAGATCGTCGCCCTGACCGTGGACCTCGGACAGCCGGGGGAGGACTTCGAGATCGTGCGCGACAAGGCCCTGAGGCTGGGCGCGCTCGACTGCCTGGTGGTCGACGCGAAGGAGGAGTTCGCGCGCGACTACGTGCTGCCGGCGATCAAGGCGAATGCGCTCTACGGCGGGGGCTACCCGCTGTTCACGGCGCTCGGCCGGCCGCTGATCGCGAAGCTGGCGGTCGAGAAGGCGCGCGAGACCGGGTGCGACACGATCGCCCACGGCTGCACCGGGAAGGGCAACGACCAGGTCCGGATCGAGGCCACGGTCGCGACGCTCGACCCGGACATGCGGATCATCGCGCCGGTACGGAGCTGGCAGATGGGCCGCGAGGAGGAGATCGCCTACGCGCGCGAGCACGGCATCCCGATCAAGGGAGGGACCGAAGTCCCGCCGTACTCGGTCGACGACAACATCTGGGGGCGCTCCTCCGAGGGCGGGCCGATCGAGGACCTGGGCGAGCCGCCGCGCGACGACGTGTGGGGCATCGTGACGCCGCCCGAGCGGGCGCCCGACGAGCCGCAGGACCTCGAGATCGAATTCGATCAGGGCGTCCCGGTGGCGCTCGACGGCGAGCGGCTCGGCCTCGTGGAGCTGATCCAGCGCTGCGCCGACATCGCGGGCCGGCACGGGGTCGGGATGGTCGACCACATCGAGGACCGGATCGTGGGCCTGAAGGTGCGTGACATATACGAGGTGCCCGCGGCGGCGGTGATCCTGACGGCGCACCAGGAGCTTGAGAAACTCGTGGGAACGATCCACCAGAACAACTTCAAGCCGGGACTCGACCGCCACTGGGCATTCCTGGCCTACGCGGGCCTGTGGCACGAGCCGTTGATGGGCGATCTGAACGCCTTCATGGAGTCGGTCAACCGCTGGGTGACCGGCAAGATCGTGATGCGGCTCTACAAGGGCCGCGCGACCGCGGTCGCGCGCTCGTCCCCGCACGCGCTGTACGACGCCGACCTGGCCGGGTTCGGCGAGTCGGGCGGCCTGTTCAGCCAGCAGGCGTCGCCCGGGTTCATCGAGCTCTGGTCGCTACAGAGCCGGATGGCCTATCGGGTGAGGAACCGGAAGAACGGGGCATAAGGAGCGGGATGTTCTACAGAGCACTTGGATATGCGGTCTGGAACCTGGCGATGAAGTACCTGCGCGAGCGCTACGGCGGGTTCGTCAAGCCGGGCGCCGCTGTGGCGACGGCGGCGGCGCTGATCGCGGTGTACGTCGCCACGCGCGGCGGCGACGACGAGTAGCGCGCGTCAGCTAGCTTCCATAGCCGAATGCGGCGAGCTCGTCGGCGAAGGTCTCGGAGGAGAAGGCGCGGAACGCATCGTCGCGCTCGCGGCGCCAGCGCCCGATCGAACGCTCTGCGCCACCCGACGTGCGGTGCCCGCGCATCTCATCGCTGTCCCTCTCCGCCGATGCGAGAATCGCGTCGAGCGTCGGATCGCCGGCGTCCAGGTCGAGATACTCGAACAGCGCCGCAAGCGTCGAGCGAGGCTGGGCCACCAAATCCTCATAGCGAACGAGGTGCGAGTCGCCCCCGCGTGTGCGCCAGCTGTTCATCAGGCTCTGCGCGGCCGGCTTCAGGACTGTGCGCACGTAATCCTCGTCGGTCGATCCCTCGGCGCGCCCAAAGCCGGCGAAGCCGCGCTTCTCGTCGAAGGACAGGATCGACAGGGCCATGTCCCTGAAGTCCCGTACCAGGAACACCTCCTTGAGCGACGGGTACAGCTCTCTCATCAGAACCGGTATGTAGTTCGGCCACAGGTGCTTCTCGGCGAACCGGCGCGCGCCGGGCTGGCCCTGGGTCTCCGCGACGAGGCCGTACCAGTCGTCCACGCTGCGCTGGAAGAACGTTGCCAGACCCTCGACATACTCGCGCGCGAACCACTCGTTGTGGCGAGGAGTGTTCGCGACCCGGATGTCGTGGAACGGGTTGTGTCCCGTCCACCAGAGATCGTTCTGGAACGTGTCCGGATGCGCGGACTGGACGATGTTGGAGGGTTCGGCGAGCACCTTCAGCGCCTGCATCCAATAGCGGGTCGGACGCGACTCATAGGGAAACTCGCGATAGACGACGACCTCGGGATGGGCGGCCAGCAGCGCCATCAGCCACGTCGAGCCGCTGCGCCCGAGGCCGCTCAGAACGATCGGCGCGAGGCGAGGCTCGTAGCCGGTCCGGAGCGGCTCGCGGCGGACGCGCACCGATCCGATCTCGGCCCGGCTGCCGTCTGCGAGCGCCACCCTCAGCCGCAGCTCGAACTCCGGCGTCATTCCGATCACGCCGACGAGCGACTCGAAGTGGCAGTCGACCTCGGGATCGACCTCCGGGAAGGCAGCCGCGACGTCGCCGCGTGGGCCTCGGATCGGCGTCACGCGGATCACGCGCCCCGGCCCGGGCCGGGCGGTCCCGGGTGCCGGCTGGTAGAGGATCTCGACCGCGGCCGCGGTCGACTCGCGCCCGACGGCCCAGCCGGCGACGTGGAGGGTCAGCACCGCTGCGGTCAGGCCGGTCTTGGGCAGGTCGATGCCTGCGCCGAGCAGCTTCGCCGGCGTCGCCGCCGGCACCGAGACGGCGAGAACCTCATAGGCGGGCATTCTCAGGCGTGCTGAGGCACGAGCAGGTTGCCGTAGACGTGCTTCTCGACGCTGCTCCACACCGGGTTGGCCGCGTAAAGCCGCTCCACCTGTCCGGGCGTGAGCCACGCCCACACGTCGTGCTCGTAATCGTTCTGGTTGACCGGGCCGATCGCCGCGATCTGCTGCCTCCGCTCGTCGTCGACATCGGTGAAGCGGCCGGCGAAGCCGAGGAAGTCCTCGACGAGCGACTCCACCCGCAGCCAGAAGTCGACCGGATAGAGGCCGTTCTGGAGGAAGCCGGACAGGCGCCAATCCGGGAAGGAGCGTTCGCACACCTCCTCGGCCGACGCCATCGGGACCGGCTCGTAGTCCGGATGAACGCCCCAGCGCGCCTTGTGCTGCTCGCGGCTCAGAACCCAGGACGGGAGCCGGCGGATGTTGAGCGCGAGCATCTTGCCTCGCACCCTTTCCTCGCGCTCGATGAACGTCGTGTGCTGCTCGAAGGTGTGGCTCTCGTCGGCATAGACGACGAGCTCGGGAAGGAGCTGGAACATGGCGCGCGTCGCCTCGCCCCCGGTCTTCGGCAGATGACCCCACACGAAATGCTCGCCGATGACCATCTGTGCCGCATTATGCCAACGACGCTCGCCCCGCTGTTCTATCGAAGTGCGGCGGGCGTGGGGGCGCGGCTTCGCCATAAGATTCGAGCGGTGTGGCGTAACTGGGCCGGCGACCAGCAGTGCTGCCCGGCGGCCGTGGAGCGGCCCGGGTCTGTCGACGAGCTGCGCAGTGCGGTCACGCGCGCGGTCGACGCGGGGCAGACCGTCCGGGCCGCGGCCTCGGGCCATTCGTTCACGGACATCGCCTGCACCGATGGTGTGATGTTGCGGCTGGAGGGGATGAACCGGGTGCTCGAGGTGGATCGTGCCGCGGGCCTGGCGAAGGTCGAGGCCGGGATCGTGATCCGGGATCTGAGCGAGGCGCTGGCCCGGGAAGGGCTTGCGCTCGAGAACCTCGGGGACATCGACGTGCAGACCGTCGCGGGCGCGATTTCGACCGCGACACACGGCACGGGAGAGCGGTTCGGCAACATCTCGGCGCAGGTCGAAGCGCTTGAGCTGGTGACCGCGGACGGCTCGCTCGTCGAGTGCTCGCGCGAGTCCGACCCGGACCTGTGGCGCGCCGCGCGGGTGGGTCTCGGGAGCCTGGGAGCAATCGCCACGGTGACCTTCCGCGTGGTACCGGCCTTCACGATCCGCCGCCACGACCACCCGTTGCCGCTGGACGAGGCGTTCGCCCGCCTCGACGAGCTGGCCGCGGCAAACGACCACTTCGAGTTCTACGTCTTTCCCCACACGCGCACCGCCCTGTGCCGCGAGAGCAAGCACACCGAGGAGCCGCCGGATCCCTACGGCCGGGTCGAGGGGTTCCTGCGCGAGACGGTGCTCGAGAATTACTCCCTCGCGCTGCTGTGCGGGATCGGCAAGCGGTTCCCCGGGCGAATTCCGGCGATCAACCGCCTGATCACGCGCACGCTGGCCGGATCCGTGAAGACCGATGCCAGCCACCGCGTCTTCTCCACCGTGCGCCTGACGCGTTTCACCGAGATGGAGTACGCGGTGCCGCGACCGGACGGGCCGGAAGCGCTTCGCCGTGTCCTGGACATGATCGAGCGGCGCGGATACGCGGTGCCGTTCCCGATCGAATACCGGATCGTGGCCGGCGACGACGCGTACCTGAGCACGGCGCACGAGCGCGACACCGTCTACATCGCGGTCCACATGTACCGCGGCATGACGTGGGAGCCCTACTTCCGCGCGGTCGAGGCGATCATGGACGACTACGAGGGGCGACCCCACTGGGGCAAGCGCCACTTCCAGTCGGCCGCGACGCTCGCGCCGCGCTATCCCGAGTGGGACCGCTTCCAGGCGGTGCGCGCGCGCCTGGATCCCGGCGGGCACTTCCAGAACGAGTACGCCAAGCGCGTGCTCGGCCCGGTCGGGACTCCGGTCGCGGCGTCGGCCTAGTCTCGCGCCGCGCGGTTCCGGCGGGCGCTCGTGGCAGGATCCGTCCGGCGTTTGTCCTTGCTGCCAACGCATGGAGGCGGCATGATGGCGGCATGGACACACCGCGCCGCATCGTCATCGTCGCCTTTCCGGGGGTCCAGACGCTTGACGTGATCGGGCCGGCGGAGGTGTTTCACACGGCGGCCGCGCTCGAGCCGGGCACCTACTCGGTCGAGGTCGTCGCCGCGGAGAGCGGCCCGCTTCCCTCCACTTCCGTGGGCCTGGTCGCCGATCGTGCCTTCCGCAACTCGCGGGGGACGATCGACACGCTGATCGTCCCGGGCGGCCCGGGATCGCGTGACGCCGCCCGCGACCGCGCCACGGTCTCGTGGGTCGGGGCGGCCGCAGGCCGTTCACGCCGCGTGTGCTCCGTGTGCACGGGCGCGTTCGTCCTTGCAGCGGGCGGCCTGCTCGACGGCCGCCGCGCCACCACCCACTGGGCGAGCTGCGACCGACTTGCGGAGCGTTACACGGATGTGACGGTGGAGCGCGACCCGATCTTCGTGCGCGACGGCGACGTCTACACCTCGGCCGGCGTGACCGCCGGAATGGACCTCGCGCTCGCGCTCGTGGAGGAGGACCTCGGCCGAAGGACGGCGCTGGAGGTCGCCCGCTGGCTGGTGCTGTTCGTGAAGCGACCGGGCGGGCAGTCGCAGTTCAGCACCCAGCTTGCCGCCCAGACCGCCGCGCGGGAGCCGCTGCGCGACCTTCAGGAGTGGATCGCCGGAAACCTCGACGGCGACCTGTCGGTGCCGGCGCTGGCCGAGCGCGCGCACATGAGCGAGCGCAACTTCGCCCGCGCGTTCCGGCGCGAGCTGGGCCTCACCCCCGGGGCATACGTGGAGGTCGCGCGTGTCGAAGCCGCCCGCATCGCGCTCGAGTCGACCGCCACCCCGGTCGAGGTCGTGGCCGCTCAGACGGGGTTCGGCACCGTCGAGACCATGCGCCGCGCATTCCATCGCCGCCTGGGCGTGGGCCCGGCCGAGTACCGCGTTCGCTTCACATCGACCCAAGCCGCCTAGGAGGAAACCATGGACATCGCAATCCCCCTGTACGACCGCTTCACCGCCCTGGACGCGATCGGGCCCTACGAGGTGCTCTCGCGCATTCCGGACTCGCGGGTCACCTTCATCGGCACCGAGGCCGGGCCCTACAAGACGGACAACGGAATGCTCACGATCCTGGCCGAGGCCACGCTCGATGACCTCCCCAACCCGGAGATCCTCTGTGTGCCGGGCGGTTGGGGCACGCGCGACGCGATGTCCGACGAGCGCATCCTGGACTGGATCCGCGGCGCGCACGAGACCAGCGAGTGGACCACGTCGGTCTGCACCGGCTCGCTGCTGCTGGGCGCCGCGGGCGTGCTCGAGGGACTCGACGCGACGAGCCACTGGCTCGAGCTCGAGACCCTGGCCGAGCTGGGCGCCACGCCCACCGGCCACCGGGTGGTGGAGCAGGGGAAGGTGATCACGGCCGCCGGCGTCTCGTCGGGCATCGACATGGCCCTCTTCCTGCTGGCGAAGATCTCCGGTGAGGACTACGCGAAGACGATCCAGCTCCTGATCGAGTACGACCCCCAGCCCCCGTTCGACGCCGGGTCGCCGGAGAAGGCGCCCCCGGAGACGGTCGCCCAGTTGCGGGAGCTGGCCGCGGCGCGGACCTAGAGGAAGGTCTTCCCCTCGCCGCGGTAGGTCGGCACCTCGTCCACGACCCGGTCGCCGGACACGAGGTGGAGCGTCTCGAAGCGCTCGCACAGCTCGCCCGCCTTCGCGTGCCTGAAGTAGACGCGGTCGCCGATTCGCAGGTCACGCGCGGGCGCGCCCAGCACCGGCGTCTGCACCTCGCCCGCGCCCTCGAACCGGTCGAGGCTGAGTCCGGCAGGGAGGTGGGGGGAGGGGACCCGGCTGGGCTCACCGAGACCTGACGCAAGGTACCCGCCGCCGAGCACGGTCGCGATCGAGGGGGCGGGCTTGCGCACGACCGGCATCGCGAACATCGCCGCGGGTCGGAGGCGAAACGAGCTGTAGGAGTCGAACAGCGTGGGGGCGAAGAAGCCAGACCCGGCGGCAAGCTCGGTGACCGCGTCCTCGCCCGTGGTGCCGTGCAGGCTGCCGGTACCACCTCCGTTCACGAACTCGAGCTGGGCCAGGTCGGACACCGCCGCGACGACCGCCGCGCGCCGGTCGCGGATCTCGCGTGCCGAGCTGGATTGGAGCCACTCGATCGCGCGCCCCCGGAGGCGTTTCCCCGGCGGGCGGTCGCCGAGGCCGGCGATGTGCCCCTCGTATGCCATCAGCCCCACCAGGCGGAGCCGCGGCCTGGAGCCGATCTCGCGGGCGAGATCGGCTGCCTGCCGGGGGGTGCGGATCGGCGACCGCTTGGGGCCGATCTTCAACCGCCCGCCCAGGGGCCAGTAGCCGACATCGAGCTCGAGAGCGAGGCGAATGGGAGCGCTTCGCATCCCTCGCCGGCCGCCGCCTCTATGAGGTCGAGGTGGTCCATGCTGTCGACCATCAGCACCGGCGCCGAGCCCGGTTGCGCGTCGGTCAGCCGGGCAAGCTCGCCGATCGCCGTACGGTCCACGGTCGGGTAGCCCACGACCAGGTCCTCGAAGCCCTCCTGCGCCAGCCACAGCGTCTCGGGCAGCGTGAAGGTCAACAATCCTCGATATCCCGGGTCCCGGGCGAGGATGCGCTCCAGCAGCGGCCGGGAGCGGACAGACTTGGAGGCGACCCGGATCGGCTTGCCCGCAGCTCGCCGCAGCATGTCGTCGGAGTTCGACCACATCGCGTCCAGGTCGACCAGCGCAAACGGCGCCTCGATGCCCTCGGTGGCGCGTTCGAAGCGCTCGTAATCGCCCTCCGCCCGGCTGACGGGGACCTCGATGCCGGCCTTCGCGCTCATCGGCGCCGAGCCTACCGGGTCTGCACGAATGCTCTCGCCAGGGCCCAAATAGCGTTTCGTTGCAGGACATTGCTAGAGTGCCGCGACGCCGAATCCCCCGCCGGCAGGGTGGGGGAGCGGGGGAACCAGGCGGTGGCCGCCGGCCGCCCGGGGCGAATCACAGATACGACGTGTAGCGCCACTCCTTCGGCGCGAGCCCGACAGCTAACCCCGTAGGCCTTTGCGAAGGAGCAGTCGAGCTTGCCACATCCGAACTCCGCCCCGGGGCTCCGGCCCCGTTTCAAGCAGGCCGTCGCGCTGAGCTGCGCGGTCGATTGTCCTTGCCCTGCCCGGGGCGGCGTCCGGCGCCGACATCGGGGCACTGCAGGCACGCGTCGACCAGGCACGGTCGCAGGCACGCACGCTCGCGTCCTCGCTCCAGATGCGGACCGCCGAGCTGGCCGCCGCCCAGAGCCGCGCCGCCGCCGCCGGCCGGCGCCAGGCCGAGCTCGAGGCGACGCTCGCGCGCGGGGTCGCCCGGGCACGCGCGCTCGAGGCGCGGGTGACGGCCGCGCAGGAGCGCCTGGCGCGGGCCCAGGAGCAGTTCCGCCGCACGCAGGGCGTGCTGGCCCGCCGCCTGGTGGCGATCTACAAGAGCGACCCGCCCGACCTCGCCACCGTGCTGCTCGAATCCGACGGCTTCAGCGACCTGCTGACCCGCACCGCCTACCTCCAGGAGATCAACCAGGCCGACGACGCGCTCGTGGACCGGGTCCAACGGCTGCGCGACCAGGTGCGGGGCGCGCTCGAGCGCGTGCGCGCGATGCGGGCCCAGGCAGCGGCCGAGGTCGAGCGCGGTGGCCGCGGCGCGCGACGAGATCGCCCACATCCGGGCCGCGGCCACCCGGAGGGCCGCAACGCTCGCAAAGGCGCGGGCCGCGCAGCAGGCCTCGCTGGCGGACCTGCGGTCCCGCGTGGCGGGGTGGACGGCGCAGGTCCGCGAGCTACAGGCCGCCGCCGGCACGCCGGGTAGCGCGGCCGGGACGGTCCAGCAATGGTTTGGCGACTTCGCGATCCCGCAGGGCATCGTGATGTGCGAGTCCGGCGGGAACTACGGCGCGCTCAACCCGTCGAGCGGCGCGGGAGGCGCCTACCAGATGCTTCCCGAGACCTACAAGGGCCTCGGCGGGGAGTACGCCGCCCCTCATCTGGCACCCAAGTCCGAGCAGGACAGGCTGGCCGCCAAGCTGTGGGACGGCGGCCGCGGCCGCGGCAACTGGGAGTGCTGAAGGCGCGGCCGGGCCGCCATGCGACCCGGCCGCTGAACGTCCTCGGCTAGCAGTTCACCGTCAGATGGAACGGGCGGTCCGCCGCCGCGCCGGCGCTGTCGCGGGTCACCACGCGAACCGCGTTGGCGTTGCCCGGCGCTGGGCAGACGCCCACCTCGCCCGCCGGCGGGTCTGCCGTGTCGGCCGTGCCGAGCGTCGCGTTGTAGGCGCACGAGGCCACGCTGGCCCCGAACACGACCTCGTAGTCGCCGGCGCCGAGCTTGGCTCGCCGCGGTGGCGCCGTTCTTGCGGGTCAGCGCGCCGTCGGAGCCCACCACTGCCCACTGGTCCTTGGCGCGGGCGATGATCTCGTCCGCGTGCAGGTCGTCCACACGGTCGGCGTTCAGGTTCGCGACCTTCCCGGCGGCGTTGGTGCCGAACGGGGTGGCATTCGCGTTCGGGTTCCCGCTGCCCACGCCGATGAAGCCGCCCTGAGTGCCGCTGCGCGTGGCGAACTCGAACGCGCGGCCGTTCTTGAGGTTGTTGGCCCGGATGCACGGCTCACGTCCCGGGGCGCTCCGGCAACCGTAGATGGCCCCGCCTCCGTCGCCGTCCTTCTTGTTCGACTGGCGGGTGCCGTAGGTGCCGTTGCTGGTCAGGATCCCCGTCTCCTTGGTGTACGCCAGGCTCTTGTTCGAGCTCGGGTTCCGCTCGCCGCCGTCGATCGGCCTGCCCTCGCCGGCGGCAAAGGCGAACGGCGCCACCAGCACGGCCAGTACGACCGAACTGATCAGCAGCCAGCGGCCGGTTCCGGGAGCGGCGAGGAATCGCCGCCGGGTCGACTGTCTCATTCGAGTGCCTCCTATCGTTGGGACCTCAGGGCGGGTCACCGCCCCTGCCAGGGGTCAAACCAACTCGTAGCGGAACTGACGCGGATCGTGCGTAAAAGAGCCCCGCTCTTAACGGGATTTCAATCTCCGGGGGCCCGCGAGGCGCAATCTGGCGTCACCCCTCGGCCCTAGACTGACGCCCGTGAGCACGACCGGCGCCGTCCATCTGCACGTCCATTCCGAGTATTCCCTGCTCGACGGCGCCTGCAAGATCGAGAAGCTCGCCGCCCGCGCCGCGGAGCTCGGCATGCCCGCCCTGGGGCTCACGGACCACGGCGTCCTGAACGGTGCGGTGGAGTTCTACAAGGCGTGCCGCAAGCATGGCGTGAAGCCGATCCTGGGCCTCGAGGCCTACCTGGTGGACGACCGCCTCGAGCGCGAGAAGGTGCGCTACGAGCGCAACCACCTGACGCTGCTGGCCCGCGACGGCGCAGGGTTCCGGAACCTGATCAAGCTCTCATCGCTCGGCTACCTGGAGGGCTTTCGCCGCGGCCAGGCAAATGTCGACATGGAGCTGCTGGAGCGCCATTCGGAGGGCGTGATGGCGCTCTCGGGCTGCCTCCAGTCCCGGTTCTGCCAGCGGATCATCCAGGAGCGCGAGCAGGAGGCCCGCGCTCACGCCGACGACCTGCTGGGCGTTTTCGGCCCGGAGAACGTCTACTTCGAGGTGCAGAACAACAAGATCCCGGAGCAGGACCGCGCCAACGAGAGCATCGTGCGGATCGCGCGCGAGCTGGGCCGGCCGCTGGTGGGGACCGCGGACGTCCATTACCTGCGCCGCGAGGACTACTCGACCCACGCTGCCCTGCTGTGCGTCCAGACGAAGTCGACCCTCGCGCAGCCGAAGCTGAGCTTCGACACGAACGAGTTCTATTTGAAGGACGTGGCCGAGATGGAGGAGGCCTTCCGCGAATGGCCGGAGGCCGTCCCGACCACGCTCGAGATCGCCGAGCGCTGCGACATCGAGCTGGAGCTGGGCAACCTCCTCCTCCCGACCTACCAGACACCGGATGGCTCGCCGCCGACCGAGTACCTGCGGCGCCTCACACACGAGGGCCTGCGCGAGCGTTTTGGCGAACCGCCCCCGGCGGCCGCCGTCGAACGCCTCGAGACCGAGCTCGAGGTGATCGAGAAGATGGGCTTCGAGTCGTACTTCCTGATCGTGTGGGACTTCGTCAAGTACGCGAAGGACAACGACATCGCCGTCGGGCCGGGAAGAGGCTCGGCGGCGGGCTCGATCGTCAGCTACGTGCTGCGAATCACGGACGTCGACCCGCTCGCCTCGAACCTGCTGTTCGAGCGGTTCCTGAATCCCGAGCGCAACTCGATGCCGGACATCGACATCGACTTCTCGATCCGCGGGCGCGATCGCGTGATCCGCTACGTGCAGGACAAGTACGGGAAGGACTCGGTCGCGCAGATCATCACGTTCGGCAAGATGAAGCCACGTGCTGCCACGCGCGACGCGGCGCGGGTGCTCGGGCTCGACTACGCGACCGGCGACCGCCTTGCGAAGCTGATCCCCGAGCCGATCATGGGCCGCAGCCCGAGCTTCGAGGACTGCATGGCCACCGGTAGCGAGCTGCGCCAGGCCTACGACTCCGAGCCGCAGGCCCAGCAGATCGTCGACGTCGCGCGCGGGCTCGAGGACATCGTGCGCAACAACTCCATCCACGCGGCGGCCGTCGTGATCGCCGACCGCCCGCTGACCGACATCGTGCCGCTCCAGCTCGCGGAGGACCGCGGCGGCCCGGACACGAACGGCGACTCAGAGAATGGAAAGCCGGAACGCGTATACAAGACGGTCACGCAGTACTCGATGGGCCCGATCGAGGAGATCGGGCTGCTCAAAATGGACTTCTTGGGATTGCGCACGCTGGACGTGCTCGAGAGCGCGGTCGAGATCATCGAGCGCTCCGGAGGCGAGCGGATCGACCTCACGACTCTCCCGCTGGACGACCCGAAGACCTACGACATGCTTGCCCGCGGCGAGTCGGTGGGCGTGTTCCAGCTCGAGTCCGAGGGCATGCAGGAGGCCCTGAAGAAGGTGGGCCCGACGGAGTTCGACGACATCGTCGCGCTGGTCGCCCTCTATCGCCCTGGGCCGATGCGCTTCATCCCTGACTACGCACGCGGCAAGCGCGACCCCTCCTCGGTGCGCTATCTCGACGACCGCCTGCGCTCGATCACGGAGTCGACGTATGGCATCGCGCTCTATCAGGAACAGCTGATGCAGATCGCACGGGACATCGCGGGCTTCCCCGGCCCCAAGGCGGACACGCTGCGGGCCGCGATCGGCAAGAAGAAGCGTGACCTGATGGCGAGCCTGAAGCCGGAGTTCATCGCAGGCTGCAACACGAGCGGGACCTCCTCGAGCGTCGGCAACCAGCTCTGGGCGCTGATGGAGTCGGCGGCCGACTACTCGTTCAACCGCAGCCACGCGGCCTGCTACGCGCTGATCGCGTACCGCACCGCTTACCTGAAGGCGAATTACCCGGCGGAGTACATGGCGGCGCTGATCTCCAGCGTGATGTCGACCAAGGACAAGGTCCCGTTCTTCGTCTCGCGCTGCGAGGACATGGGCATCGACGTGCTACCCCCCGACGTGAACCAGTCCGGTCACGACTTCGTGGTGGTCGAGGGCGACATCCGCTTCGGGCTCGACGCCGTCAAGAACGTCGGCTACGCGGCCGTTGAGAAGATCCTCGAGGCCCGCGCGAAGGACGGCGCGTTCACCTCGATCTGGGACTTCTGCGCACGTGTGGACTGCCGCACCGTGAACAAGAAGGCAATCGAGAGCCTGATCAAGTGCGGCGCGCTCGACTCGACCGGCGCGACCCGTAAGGGGATGCTGTCCGTGCTCCCGCAGGCCCAGGCGTCGGGGGCAAAGACGCAGGAGGACGCGCAGTCCGGCCAGGGCTCGATCTTCGACCTCGAGCCCACCGGCGCGAGTGCGCAGGCCTCGGCGACGCACTACCCGCCCCTGCCCGCCGAGGAGTACGAGCGCTTCGAGCTCCTCGCGCTGGAGAAGGAGACCCTCGGCATCTTCCTCTCCAGTCACCCGCTGGCCGAGGTCCGCCATCTACTGCGCAAGCGCACCGACTGCTCGCTCGCCGAGGTGGCGTCCCGGCCGGATGGCTCGTGGGTGACGGTGGGCGGACTGATCACGCAGGCGAAACGGATCCGGACCAAGTCCGGCGACCCAATGATGTTCGCGACGCTCGACGACCTCGAGGGCCAGGTCGAGATGCTGATCTTCAACTCCGCCTACGCGAGCAACGAGTCGAACGTCGGCGTCGACCGGCGGGTGATCGTGCGCGGCCGCGTGGACCACAAGGACCGCGGCGAGACGAAGCTGGTCGTGCAGGAGGTCGAGCCGTTCGAGCCGACCGCGGAGGAGATCGCCGCCGCGGGTGCCGCGCCCGTCGACCTGCCGGCAGTGCGTGCGGGCCGCCCGGCGGCGGCCGCCATCGGCTCCGGAGAGCCCGTCGTGATCAAGGTCGACGCGCGGCAATGCGACGAGAACCTGATCGCTGATCTGAAGGGGTTGCTCGAGCATTTTCCCGGGCAGAGCGAGGTGCTCCTGGAGATGCTCACCACCAGCGGCCCCCGGCGCCTGCGCTTCGGCGCGGAGTACCGCGTGAGCGTGTCGGGACACCTGCGCGCGGAGTTGGACGAGCTGCTCGGCCCAGAGGCGCTGGTCGCCTGACTCACCGATCGGTTTGACCCCCCAAATAGTGCGGGGAAGTCATTCGATCGTGGGTACACTTGCCCGCATGGCAGTGAGAGCCAAGACCAAAGAGGCGACGGAGTGCAGGCAGTGCTGCACCTTCTGCGACAAGACCATCCAGCCGCGCGGGTGCATCGAGGCCGACTGCCCATTCCTCTACACATACGAGGACGAGAAGTCCGGGCGCCAGTACATGGGCTGCCTCCAGAAGGTCTTCGGCGTCGAGATCGACGTCGACATGTTCCACAAGGCCGAGCGCACGCGCGCGGGCTACGGCGGCGTGAAGGCAATGCGCGAACCGCTCCCGATGTGCCCGTTCAGCGTCGAGATGTCCTACGAGGCCAGCGGCCCGGCGTTCGACTGCGTCAACCCTCGCTTCTTCGACGCCGCGCACGACGAGCCCGGCGGCTACCGCGCGTTCGACCTGCGCGACCGGATCTAGCCCCCAGCGTCAGTCTCCGCGGTCCTCCGCAAGGTTGCGTTCGCGCTCGCCGAATTGCTGGACGGCCGCGCGCATCTGGCGACCCATGAGCAGCGCGTAGATCTTCTCGGCCGGCCCGTCGAAGTAGAGCCGGTGCCTGATCGTGGTCGTCGCTCCGTCGTGCTCGATCGCGTGCTCGTGGCCGAGCCGGGCCCCGGGAAGCCGTGTTTCATCTGTGAACAGGCGCCCGGGCTCCAGGGCAGTGATCGTGAACGTGAGGGGCCACGGCCTGCGCCGGAAGCGGACCCGTGCGCGTGTCCCTACCGCGAACGGCCCGCGCAGGTCGGCTTCTGCGATCTGCTCGTTCCAGTCCTTCCAGCGCCCAGGGTCCTCCCAGAGCGCCCACACTGCCTCCGGGGCGGCGCGAGTCGTGGTCTCGGCGGATGTAGCCCACATCGTCCGGGCGAGCGTATCTGCGCAAAGTCGAGCAGGGCGTTTGGGCGCGCAGGCCGACGGTTTTGCGATTTTCCATGACAGCCATGGAAAATCGCAAAAGCGATTACACGAGCCGCTCCTTCTTGCTCGAGCGCCGCCCCGACACACCAGCGCTCGCCTCGTCGCGTGCCCGCTTCGCGAGGTCGATCTCATTCCTGTCGGGGCCGTGGCCGTCGGGCCCGGGCACCTCGATCAGCACCGGCAGTCCCCTGAAGCGCCGCTCCGCGAGAAACACGCGGATGCCGGCCTCGCCCAGCTCGCCCTTGCCGAGGTTCGCGTGCCGGTCCACGTTTGAGCCGAGCGCGACCTTGGAGTCGTTCAGGTGCAGGGCCCGCAGGCGGTCCAGCCCGACGACTCGGTCGTACTCGTCCACGACCGCCTTGAACGCCGCCGCCTCGCGCACCTCGTAGCCCGACGCGAGCAGGTGGCAGGAATCGAGGCAGACGCCCAGCCGCTCGCCGGCGCCGGACACGTCGATCACCCGCGCCAGCTCCTCGAACGTGCGGCCGATCGTGAAGCCGGCGCCCGCGGTGTTCTCGAACAACAGCGGGCACGACTCGGTTGCGGCCAGCGCCGCCTTCATCGCCTTCCCGAGCTGCTTGAACGTGGGGCCGGGCGCCTGTCCCTTGCCGCTGCCGGGGTGCACGATCACCCCGCCGGCCCCGATCGCTTCGCCGACCTGCAGGGCATGCGTGAGCGAGATGAGCGACTTCCGGCATACCTCCGAGTCGTCGCTGGCCACGTTGATCAGGTAGACCGCATGGATGTACACCGACTGCACGGAGCTCGCTGAGAGCCGCTCGCGGAAGGCGGCGAAGTCCTCCTCCGAGTAGCGGGTCGGCCGCCACGCCCGCGGGCTCTGGTTGAAGACCTGCATCGTCTCGCAGCCGAGTTCCTCGGCCCGCTCGAGCGCGCGCTCGAGCCCGCCCGCGGTGGAGACGTGACCGCCGATTAGCATCTGCCAGCGTGTCCGGGCATCGGTTCAGGTTCGCACCCAGCCCAACAGGCTTCCTGCACATCGGAGGCGCGAGGACGGCACTCTACAACTGGCTGCTGGCGCGGAAGTCGCCCCAGGACGCGCTTGTCCTGCGCCTCGAGGACACCGACCGCGAGCGCTCCACCGACGAGGCGATCGCCCAGATCCTGGAGGCGCTCGAGTGGCTCGGCCTCGACTGGGACGAGGGCCCGCACCGCCAGAGCCAGCGCTCCGAGCGCTATGCGGAGCACCTGGACCGGCTGCTGAGCGCGGGCGCCGCGTACTGGGACACGGCCGGCGCCGCAGACCTGAAGGAGGGCAAGGAGGGCAGGGGCGGCCGCGGCTACCGCGGTCAGCCGGTCCCCGAGGGCACGCCCGGTGCCGCCGTGCGCCTGCGCGTCCCCGACGACGGCGAAACCGTGGTGCGCGACGTGATCCGCGGGGAGTCACGCTTCGAGAACGCGCTGCTCGACGACTTCGTGATCGCGCGCGCGGACCGCTCGCCCCTGTACAACTTCGCCGTCGCGGTCGACGACTCCGAGATGGGCATCACCCACGTGGTCCGTGGGGACGATCACCTCTCGAACACGCCCCGCCAGCTGCTCGTGCTGGGCGCGCTCGGCGCCGACGCACCCCTGTACGCCCACCTGCCGCTGCTCCACGGCACCGACGGCAAGCCGCTGTCCAAGCGCCACGGCGCTGCGTCCGTGCAGGAGCTGCGCGATGCCGGCTACCTCCAGGAGGCGGTGCGCAACTACCTGGCACTGCTGGGCTGGGGCTACGACGCGGAGACCACCTTCTTCACCACCGAGGAGCTGATCGAGAAGTTCTCACTCGAGCGGGTGTCCCGCTCTCCGGCCGTGTTCGACGAGCAGAAGCTCTCCTGGATGAACGGGCACTACATCCGCGAGCTGGACCCGGAGGAGCTTGCCCGCCGGGTTGCCGATTACATGGAACGCGCGGGGATTCCCGGTGCCGGCCACCCGCAGCTCGAGCGCGCGGTCGCCGCGGTGCAGGACAAGGTCTCCACCCTGGCGGAGGTTCCCCGCCTGGTCGGCTTCGCCTTCGGTCCCGTCGAGATCGACCAGAAGGCCTGGGACAAGGTGATGGGCAAGGACGGCGCGCCCGAGGCGCTGGCCGCCGCCCGCGAGGCGCTCGTCTCGGTGGAGCCGTTCGACGAGCAGCATGTCGAGCAGGCGCTGAGGGCCGTGGCAGAGCGTCTGGGCGTGAAGCCCGGGGCCCTGTTCCAGCCGTTGCGCGTGGCGCTCACCGGTCGCACCGTGTCGGCCGGGATCTTCGAGAGCCTGGCTCTCCTGGGGCGTGAAGAGTCGCTCGCGCGGGTCGATGCGGCGCTTGCGCGACTCCCAAACTGAACACGCCTGTCAACTCCTGAGCGGTTGCTGCCGATATGGGTTCTCGATGGCAACGCGTGCAGCAGGGAAGCAGGATCCGGCAGGAAGCCGAAATGGAAGCCCCGCCCTTCGTGGGGACGACCCGGCAGCCTCGCTGCCGACCGCCCACAAGCACAACGAAGGGCATGGACGGCGGCTGACCGCCGCGTTCGAGGCGCTGGAAGCATTTCCCGCGCTGGCCGAGTCGCGCAAGCGCGTCCTGCGGGTCGTGAGCCAGGACCAGCCGTCGGTGACCGAGATGGTGACGGCGATCGAGTCCGACGTGGCGCTGGTGATCGCGGTGATGCGGCTCGCGAACAAGCGCGCCGACGGCCGCGGGCGCGTGCGCAGCATCCCGCAGGCGATCGAGGTCCTGACCCCGGCGGGCGTCGAAGCGCTGATCGGCGCGACCAAGACCTTTGACTTCTTCGAGCGTACGCCCCTGTGGGACGCAGCACCCGAGCGCTTCCGCCTGCACTCCGTGGCGACGCAGCGCGCGGCGGACCGGCTCTGCTCCCGGATCGAGTTTCCCGACCGGGACGAGTTGCTGGTCTCCTCGTTGCTGCACGACATCGGCAAGCTGGTGCTCGTGCAGGCCTATCCGGGCTATCCGGGCCAGATCCACACGTCGGCCCGCACGCCCGAGCAGCGCCTTCACGCCGAGCGCCGTGAACTCGGCATCGACCACGCGCTCGTCGGCGGAGTGATGGCCCGCCGCTGGGGACTCCCCCAGCAGCTCGCTGCCGCGATCGAGCATCACCACACCGACGACGCGAACGGCGAGGCGGCCCTGGTGCGGCTCGCCGACATGCTTGCGCACTACGCGCAGGGCCAGGCAATCGCGCCTGACCAGCTGCTCGCCGTCGCACGCCAGATCGGCCTCGGCCCCCAGGATCTCCGCGAGGTCCTGTTCGAGCTTCCCGGCCCGCCGCCCGACCGGCGCCGCGCCACGACGCCATGCCCCCTGTCGGGCCGCGAGCTGGAAGTGCTGAAACGGCTCGCCGAGGGCAAGGTCTACAAGCAGATCGCGCTCGAGCTGGGCCTGTCGACCAGCACCGTCCGCACGCACCTCCACAACGTGTACGGCAAGCTCGGTGCGGTCGACCGCGCGCAAGCGGTACTGATCGCCTCCGAGCGCGGCTGGCTGTAGCATCGGCGCCGCTGGCCATGGGCGAGCAGCAGCTGCAGGAAAAGCAGTTCGACCTTCTTTACGAGGAGCTGCGGCGCATCGCCGATGAGCTCGAGGCAGTGCGGCGGCGGCTCGCAGTGCTCGAGGCACTCCCGCCGGCAGTGGCGGAGCTAACCAGGCTGGCGGGCTCGATCGAGGCCCTCGCCTACGCGGCCATCGGCCGCGACGGTCCCCAGATCCGCCGGCGCGCGTAGCCGCAGGAGCCCGATCACCGCTGCGGCGGTCACGATGCCGGCAAAGTCGATCAGAACGTCCACCGGTGTGCCCTTGCGCCCGTCAACGAACGTCTGGTGGAACTCGTCGGTGGCTGCGTACCCGAGGCTGATCGCCATTGCGACGGCGAGCGGAAGCCGCACGCCGAGACCCCGCAGGGCCCGCCACCATAGCCCTGTCAGCACGGCGTACTCGGTGAAGTGCGCGAGCTTTCGCAGGAGCACGTCCCACCAGGCGCGCTCGACCGGATCGCTCGTCTGCGCCGAGAGGAAGAAGATCACGCCCATCACAACCAGCGGGGGCAGCACCAGCGCGGCGACGCGAGCGGGGGAGAGGGTGGCGTGGGAGCTCATGAATAGACTTGGTCGACGCTTGATGGTGGCATCTGAAGCCGCCGGCCGGCACACGACAGGCTCTTGATCACGATCACTTCCAAGTCCCGCTACGCGGTTCTGGCGCTGGCCGAGCTCGCGCGCCAGGGCGCTGTGCCGGGAGGCCAGCCGGTCCCGATCGCCGAGCTTGCCCGCCGGCGCGACATCCCGCTCCAGTTTCTGGAGCAGCTGTTCGCCACGCTGCGCCGGGGCGGCCTGCTGCAGAGTCAGCGAGGAGTGAAGGGCGGTTATTCCTTCGTGCAGGACCCGGGCGACGTGACGGTCCTGAAGATCGTCCAGCTGCTCGAGGGCGAGTTCGACGCCGAGGCCGCGGCGGCGGGAAGTGCCGTGTGGCCGAAGGCGGTTGCCGCGCTGCGCGACGCCCTCAGCGGCACGTCGATCGCCGACGTCGTGCAGCAGGAAGATCAGGCCTCGGGCGCACCGATGTACCACATCTGACGAAAGGGGCCGTTCTCGGCCCGCTGTCGTTGAGGGATAGCCTCAGACCTCGGAGTTCTCATGCCTCCGTTCCTCGGCGAGGCGTTCGGCGGATGCGCGGGCCTCGTCGATCTCGGAGATCGAAAGGCGTGCGATCAAGTCCCGCACCCAGACGAAGACCCATCCCTCGCGCTGTCGAAGGTGACCGGCGCTGCCAACCGGACGCCCATTCTGAACTACCACGGCGAACACAACCCCATTGCCGAGGTCGCGGACTTCCTCAAGCCCGAACTCCAACTCCTCGTACGTGCCAAACCAGTTCTCAAGGAAGCTGCGAAGCGCCGGTCGGCCCTCGAAGATGTCTCCCAAACCCCGCCCTTCGAAGACCGCATCCGGCGCGAAGCTTGTTATCACCGCGTCGAGATCACGACGATTCGCAGCCTCGATGGCCCTCTGCACAAGCTCCACCAGGTCGGGGGTCGTGGACTCATCAGACATCGTGCGGAGTATCGAGCACCTACCACATCTAAAGCGTTCCGCTTTGCAGGGCGCCGTCAGCTATTGCGTTGGCTCACCACGAAGCTGACGCACTGGCCTTGATTTTTGAATTGTGGGAAAGCCTGCCAGCCGCCGTTCTTGCACTGGTCTTTGTTGGTTGGCGCGATCGGCACGGGCTGGTGTCTGGATGGGTCAGCGTGACTGCCGCGGCAAAGGCGGACGTGTTCATCCGGGTGCGTGGGCATCGCCGGTGACGCCACGGCCGACCCCGCGTTCGCGAACGTACTCCTGCAGGTCAAGTAACGCCCCGTCGGCTCGATCGCTTCTTGTAGCTTGCGCGGTTGCAGTGCCTCTGTGGGCGGCGAGCTCACCTGTTGATCGACTGAAGGACTCGCGATGGCCGAGCGGGCTGTTGGGGACATCGTGGAAAGGCCGGCGGCCCCCGCCGACCCGGCCGTGGGCATCACGCCACTGCACGTCTCCCAGTCGCTGGAGGATGGGCTCGCCTCGTTCAGGGACCAGCAGGTGAGCCGACTGCCGGTGGTCGACGACGGCGGGGTGGTCGGCAGCGTCACCGCGGCCGAGGTGATCTGGAGCGTTGAGACCGATGCCGAGTTGGGCCCGGCGATCCGGGCGATCTCGGCCGACATCTCGCCGCACGACAGGATGTTCGCGATCGAAGGTGTCCGTGCGTTCTATCTCTGGGTCGGAGCGTCGGCGATCCGGTGCATCAGACGGTCGATGGGCTTGGTTGACAAGCAGGAAGCGCGAAGCATCCTCGACTTCGCATGCGGGCACGGCCGTGTGCTGCGCATGCTGAGAGTCGCGTTCCCGGACACCGACCTGACGGCGTGCGACGTGCTCCAGGACGGAGTGGAGTTCTGTGCGCGGACGTTTGGCGCAACTGGAGTCCTCTCGCACCCGGACCCGGCGCGCGTCACGATCGACGGCCGCTTCGACCTCGTCTGGAGCGGGTCGCTGTTCACACACCTGGACGCGCCGCGCTGGAGCGGCTTCCTCGACCTGATCGAATCGGTGCTCGAGCCCGGCGGCCTGTTCATTTTCACGGTGCAGGGCCGGCACACAGCCCACTCCTGGCGAAACGGCGTGGCCGAACCAGAGCATCCCGAGGAGACGATGGCCCGCATCCTCGCCGACTACGAGACGTCCGGGTTCGGTTACTGCGACTACGCCGGAATGCGCGACTGGGGGGATGCGTTGGTGAAGCCGAAGTGGGTGCGTGCAGCGGTCGCAGGCAGGGATGGATTGGAGCTCGTCGACTACCACGAAACCGGTTGGGCCGGCGCGCAAGACGTCGTGACCTGCGTCCGGCGGTCGTAGCGCTCAGTCGCCGGACTCGACCTGATATGACTGCCTCGCGTCAATGCACATAGTCGAGGAACAGGCGATCTGCCGGCACTGTGAGTCTCCCGGGCAGCGACTCGGCCGCCGCTGCCCGCGGTGCGGCCGCCGCTACTGGGGGGGTGGGTTGCTGCGGATGCTGTTCGGCGCGGGCCCGCCGATGAAGCACTAGATGAGCGGGTACCCTCGGGTGCACTGATGGCCAAGGTCTCGAAACCCTCAAGGCGTTCCAAGAGCCGCATCACCTACGCGAACGTGATGTCCACGGCGGCGGCGGTGGTCGCGGTGGCCAGCGCCGCCACCAGCAAGCCGGTCCGCAAGTCGATCAAGCGGCTGCGCCGGCGCCGGCGCAACGACCGTTAGGGTCCCCGATTGGCCCTATGAACGGGCCAAGGCAGTGGCTAGACTTTTTCTCCTCCCACTTGGCTCCTCCCCAGAGTAAGTGGGTGTTCCTCCCAAGGCTGGGAGGCTGCGAATCCCTCAGCGCCGCTCCCTAAAGGGGCGGCGCTGTGGTTGGCCCGGCCGCGCTCCCATCGAGCGTGCCTCGCGCTGGGCCGGCCCGCGCTCAAGACGAACGCCGTGCCGGTCGATTCAGGGGGAGAGCATGGTTTCCCAGCACGATGCCACCCTTCTGAAGAGCTTCTACGAGGCTCTGAACGTCGCTGACGTCGAGGCCGTGTTGGATCTGTGCGGCCGCGAGGTAGAGGTCTACATGTCGCCCGACGTGGTCGCCGCGGTCCCACCGCGCGGGCACCGCGACGTGGGTGAGTACCTGCGCGGCTGGTTCGACTCCTGGCACATGTACCAGCCAGAGCCCGAGGACTTCATCTCCGCCGGCGACCAGGTCGTGGCGCTCGTGCACCTGCGCGCCAGAGGAAAGGGCAGCCGCTTCGAGATCGAGGAGGATGTCGCCGACGTGTTCGAGTTCGACGGCGGCAAGATCTCCAAGCTGCGTCTGTACGTCCGAAGGGACACGGCGCTCGAGCAGTCGCAGGCCGGCTGACCGCGGTTAGTATTCGCGCGTTCGCGCAGGGAAGGCCCGCGAGAGGAGGTCGCGCAATGAGCTTTGCCGTAGATCCGGCCCTGGACATGGCGCGACAGGTCGGTAACGCGCTCGAGGACGAGGCGGCTCAGCCGCTGGCCGAGGTCCAGCGCTCGGCCCCGGATGGATGCGACTACTTCTCCGAGCTGGAGGCCAGCATCAGCGAATGGGCGTTCGGCTACGGCGTCGCGTGGGCGATGGCGCGGATGCGCGACCCACTGCTGAGCTCGTCGACGACCGCGGAGATCGCCGAGCACGCCGTGCGCGACGCGTGGCGATCCTTCAGCGGCCAGTCCTGGACGGGTTTGATGGGCGAGGACCGCGCCCGCCGCGGGCCGGTGGACGGCGATGCGCCCCAGCCTCCCGGCGGTCCACCGCTCGCTGCCGCCGGTCCGAGCGCGCCGATATCGGCTGCGCCTGAAACGGGTCCACCCGAGGAGCAGTCGCAATACGGCGATTTCATGGGCAAGGTCGCCCGCGCCCGCCCGCGTCGCCCGCCGCCCGGAGACAGTTAGAGCGTCGCACCAGGCCCCAGGGTCGATTCGGGGCCCGGTGAGAGAGATCACCCACTGACACATGCACCGCAACCTTTGGTTAGGCTTGCGGGTTGGAACTGAAGGGTGGTCGCGATCGCATGCGCTCGCGTGAGTAACGCCCCAGGCCCCTGCAATCGGAGGAGGAGCAATCTTGCGTAAGAAGCTGATAGCCGTGCTCGGCGTGGGCGCAATCGTGGCCATGCTGGCCTCGGCAGCGTTCGCGGCGGTCACGGTCACGTTCAAGGCCGAGGTGAAGCCCGCCAAGGCCAACAAGCCCGCAGGACTCAACGTGCGGTTCGAGTCCAAGGACCCGGCCGCGGAGCAGCCGCCGATCATGAACCGCATCGTGATCAAGCTGAACGAGGGCGGTAAGTACAACTCGAGCAAGTTCCCGCGCTGCAACCTGGCGTCCCTGCAGTCCAAGGGCCCGAAGGGTTGTCCGTCGAAGTCGAAGATCGGTACTGGTACCGGTATCGGCTACGCCAAGCCGGTCGTGACCGATCCGGTGAACGCGAAGCTGACGATCTTCAACGGCGCGAAGATCGGCGGCAAGGACACGATCCTCGTGTACGTGTTCCCAGACCTGGGTCCGACGTTCGTGTCGGTCGGCAAGATCTCGAAGAAGAGGTCCGGTGGTTTCGACTACAACCTCGACTTCAACATCCCGCCGATCAAGACCCTGCCGAGCGCGCCTGACGCCGCTACGGCCCTGGTCGACACGAAGACACCCAAGAAGACCATCAAGAAGGGCAAGCGGAAGTTCTCGCTGATCGTCACGCCCAAGAAGTGCAAGGGCACCTGGAAGGCGGAGGGTCAGTTCTTCTTCGCGGACGGCTCGTCGGTGACGACACCGTTCTCGTCGAAGTGCAGCAAGTAACGACCGAGTAGCGCGCCCTTCCTGGAAGGGTTTCGAGGGCCGGTCCGCCACGCGGGCCGGCCCTCTTCTTTTGCGCCGCACCGTTGCGAGCGCCGCGCAAGGGGATATCGTCAGGCGAATGGCCCGAAAGCAGATCGACATTCCGGCCAACCTCTCCGAGATCGTCGGAGGCACGCCGATGGTGCGGTTCGGGCGACTCGCGGCCGGGCTCGGCGCCGAGGTGATCGGCAAGCTGGAGGCCTACAACCCGGCCGGGTCGGTGAAGGACCGCATCGGGGTGGCCATGATCGAGGCCGCTGAGCGGGACGGGCTGATCGAGCCGGGGGTGACGACGGTCATCGAACCGACGTCGGGCAACACCGGGATCGCGCTCGCATTCGTGTGCGCGGCACGCGGCTATCGGTGTGTGCTGACGCTGCCCCAGGGGATGAGCCGCGAGCGCGAGGCGCTGCTGCGCCTGTACGGGGCGGAGGCGATCATCACCGAGTCGATGGGCGGCATGCACGAGGCCGTCGACGAGGCGATGCGCATCGCGCGCGAGACGCCCAACTCCTTCGTTCCTCAGCAGTTCGAGAACCCGGCCAACCCGGAGATGCACCGGCGCACGACGGCGGAGGAGATCTGGTCGGACGTCGACGGCCGCGTGGACGTGTTCGTGGCGGCAGTCGGTACCGGCGGGACGATCACCGGGGTCGGCGAGGTCCTGAAGGAGCGCAATCCCGAGGTGCGAGTGGTCGCGGTCGAGCCGGCCGCCTCGCCGGTGCTCTCGGGTGGCCGGCCGGGACCGCACCGGATCCAGGGAATCGGCGCGGGGTTCGTGCCGCCGATCCTGAACCGGGACGTGATCGACGAGGTGATCCCGGTCACCGACGATGACGCGATCGACACGGCGCGGGCCCTGGCCGCCCGGGAAGGCGTCTCTGCGGGCATCTCCGCGGGCGCGGCGGTGTGGGCCGCGCTGCACCTGGCGGGGCGCCCGGATCTCAAGGGCAAGCGCATCGTGACCGTGATCCCCGACGCAGGGGAGCGCTACATCTCGACACCGTTCTTCGCTCCCTAGACGATGATGGACATCCAGGAGAGCTATCCCCTGATCGTCACCGACCGGCTCGCAGAGGCGCGGGACTTCTATGTGAAGTGGCTCGGGATGGAGGTCAGCTTCGAGCTGGATTGGGTCGTGTACGTGTCCCGGCCGGCGGGCGAGGCGCGCACCGGGGTGTGCTTCATGGCTCCCGCGCTCGATCACCAGATCCCGGAGCACCGCACCGCCTACAGCGGAAGCTCCGTGATCCTTACCTTCCAGGTCGAAGACGCGCGGCGCGAACTGGACGCCCTCCGGGAGCAGGGATTCGAGCCGGACGTGGACCTCCGCGACGAGCCCTGGGGGCAGCGGCATTTCATGAAGCGCGATCCAGCCGGGGTCTGGGTGGACATCGTGCAGCAGATCGACCCCGCGCCGTAGACGGTTGATCCCGACGGCGTGGACGCGGGTGGAGCGTCCCCTACCCTTTGGGGCGTGTCCAGCGAGCTGTCCGAGTCCGAGTCCGAACGCTACGCGGAGCAGGTCGAGCGCATCGGCGTCGAGGCTCAGCGGCGCCTGAAGGAGGCGCGCGCGATCGTGCTGGGGGCTCGTGCTCCCGGGTCGGCTGCGGCTGCCCATCTGGTCTCTTGCGGAGTCGGGTACGTCGGTGTCGTCGACGGCGGAGTGGTGGTCCGCGCGGACCTCTGCGGGCAGTCCCTTCTCTACACGCCGGACGTGGGGGCCAACCGCGCCGACGCGGTGGCCGCGAAGCTCGGCGTGCTGAACACCGACACCCAGACCGAGAGCTATCCGGTCGACATCGAGGCGGCCAACGCCTACGCGATCCTGCTCGGCCATGACGTTGCGGTGGACTGCCGTGGCGGCGCCTCTGTCGAGGAGTCGTGCCGCTCTGCCGGCGTCGCACTCGTGACGGCAGAGGGAAGCCACGCGCTCGACGGACTGAGGGCGGCGGAGCAGGCGCTCGTGATGCTGGCGGCCGCGGCCGGGGTGCCGGAGGAAGCAACGGCTTGAGAGGGCTCTCCGCGATCGCACGCGTGGCACGCGAGCTGCGCGAGGACGTCTCGGCGGCCCGCGACCGCGACCCGGCCGCGCGCGCGGCCGGAACGGCGGAGATCCTGCTCACCTACCCCGGCGTGCACGCGATCCTCGCCCACCGGATCTCCCACGCGCTGCACCAGGCGGACGTGCCGCTCGTGCCCCGCCTCCTGTCGAACGCGAGCCGCGTCGTGACCGGGATCGAGATCCATCCCGCGGCCCGCATCGGGCGCGACTTCTTCGTCGACCACGGCTCGGGCGTCGTGGTGGGCGAGACGGCAGAGATCGGCGACCGCGTGACGCTGTTTCAGGGCGTCACGCTCGGCGGGACCGGCTTCGCCACCGGCAAGCGGCACCCGACCGTCGAGGACAACGTCACGATCGGCTCGGGCGCAAAGCTGCTCGGCCCGATCACGGTCGGCCACGGAGCCAAGGTGGGGGCGAACTCCGTGGTGATCCACGACGTCCCTCCGAACGCCACCGTGGTCGGGAACCCGGGGCACCCGGTGCGCGTCGAGGGTCGCAAGCCGGAGGGCCCCGACACCGACTGGCTGCACCTGCCTGACCCGGTCGCCGACGCACTGCGCGGGTTGGCGGAGCGCATCGGCGAGGTCGAGCGGCTGCTCGCGGACCTGACCGGCATCGAGAAAAAGGAGCCGGCGGAGGTCCGCCCCCTGCGGCCCAGGTCCGGCCAGAACCCGGCCTCAGGCTAGTGGCCCACGAGGTGGCCGACGCGACGAGCCAAGCGGCGCCGCAGGGCGGCGCGGACCGCAACTCCGCACGCGCGGAGCAGTTGCTGGAGGGGCTCAACCCGCCCCAGCGCGAGGCCGTCACGCACGGCGCCGGCCCACTGCTCGTGCTCGCCGGGGCGGGATCGGGGAAGACTCGCGTGCTCACGCACCGCATCGCCCACCTGGTGGCGACGGGCGCCGCGAAACCCTCCGAGATCCTCGCGATCACGTTCACGAACAAGGCCGCGCAGGAGATGCGCGACCGCGTGGAGCTGGTGGTCGGCCGAATGGTGCGCGTGATGTGGGTGATGACCTTCCACTCCGCCTGCGCGCGCATCCTGCGCACGGAGGCCGAGCGACTCGGCTACACGAAGCGCTTCTCGATCTACGACGACGCCGACTCCGTGCGGCTGGTGCGCCGCTGCCTCGTCGAGCTGGCGGTCGACCCGAAGCGGTTCGCACCGCGCGCGATCAAGTCGCAGATCTCGCGCGCGAAGAACCAGCTCGAGGACGCCGCCGCATACCGGGAACGAGTCAGCTCCTTCTTCGAGCAGACCGCCGCTGACGTGTACGAGCTGTACGAGAAGCGCATCCACGAGATGAACGCGGTCGACTTCGACGACCTGCTGTTCCGGACGGTGAACCTGCTGGAGCTGTTCTCCGACGTGGCCGAGCGCTACCGGAGCACGTTCCGCTGGATTCTGGTGGACGAGTACCAGGACACCAACCACGCCCAGTACCGCCTGCTGCAACTTCTCGCCGGCGAGGAGCGCAACGTGTGCGTCGTCGGCGACGACGACCAGTCGATCTACTGCTTCAGAGGCGCGGACATCAACAACATCCTCGACTTCGAGCGCGACTTCCCGGGCGCGCACGTCGTGAAGCTGGAGCAGAACTATCGCTCCACCCAGACCATCCTGTCGGCCGCCAACGCGGTGGTCTCCAACAACGCCGGCCGCAAGCCAAAGGAGCTTTGGAGCGACTGCGGTGCCGGCGACCCGGTCCGGGTCGCGGAGCTCGAGGACGAGCACGCCGAGGCTCGCTATGTCGCCTCGGAGATCGAGCGGCTGGCGGACGAGGGCACCTCGCGGGGTGAGGTCGCGGTCTTCTACCGGACGAACGCGCAAAGCCGTGTGCTGGAGGACACGCTGGTGCGTGCCAACGTCGCGTATCAGGTGATCGGGGGGACCAAGTTCTACGAGCGCGCAGAGATCAAGGACGCGCTCGCCTACCTGACGTTGCTCACGAACCCGGCCGACTCTGTTTCCTTCGGGCGCGTCGTGAACACACCCAAGCGAGGCATCGGCCAGACGACGGTCGGCCGGGTGCTGGCACACGCGAACACGATGGGCGAGCCGGTGATGGAGATCGCCGCGGTCCCGGAGCTGGTCCCGGGCCTGGGGCCGGCCGCGGTGAAAGCGCTCGACCGCTTCGCCTCCATCGTGGAGCGGCTGCGTGAGCTGACCGAGCACTCCACGGTCGGCGACCTGCTGGAGAGCGTGCTCGAGGAGACCGGGTTCGTGGAGTCACTCGAGGCGGAGCGGACGATCGAGGCGCAGGGGAGGGTGGAGAACCTCCAGGAGCTGGTGGGTGTTGCGCGCGAGTTCGACGCGAACTGGGAGGGGGACCGCGGCCTTCCTGGGCTGGCGGAGTTCCTCCAGCAGCTGTCGCTCTATTCAGAGCAGGACGCCCTGCGCGACGCGGAGAGCACCGTCACGCTGATGACCCTCCACAACGCCAAGGGGCTGGAGTATCCGGTGGTCTTCATGATCGGGTGCGAGGAGGGCGTGTTCCCGCACTCGCGCTCGATCGACGAGGGGAACCTGGAGGAGGAGCGGCGTCTTTGCTACGTCGGCATCACGCGCGCTGAGAAGCACCTCTTCATGACGTACGCGCGCACGAGGTCGCTGTTCGGCACCCGCTCCTACAACATGCCCTCGCGCTTCCTCGACGAGCTTCCCGCCGACCTCACGGAGGGCGACGGGGCAGGGCCGGTGGACTCCTGGAACACCACCCCCACCGCGCCCCTGGAGGCGCCACTCACGTTCAGGGTCGGCGACGACGTCCTCCACGCGAGCTTTGGCGAGGGCGTGGTGATCGGGACCGCGCGCGGGGGCATCGTGGTGGTCCGGTTCGCCGACGACGGCTCGGAGCGCCAGCTGATGGCGGACTACGCGCCGCTGCGACGGCGGTAGGGCACCAACCGGATGGCGACGATCATCGACGGCAAGGCGGTGGCGGCCCGGATCCGGGAGCGGGTCGCCGAGGACGTGGCGCAGCTCGTCTCCGAACGCGGATCGCCACCCGGGCTGGCGACCGTCCTGGTCGGCTCGGACCCGCCCTCGCAGATCTACGTAGCGGGCAAGCACCGCGCGTGCGCCGAGGTCGGCATCGCCTCGATCGAGCGCGAGCTGCCCGAGGACGCCGCCCAGGAGGAGCTGGCCGCGGTCGTGAGCGAGTTGAACGCGGATCCAGCGGTGAGCGGGATCATCGTCCAGCTGCCGCTGCCCGGCCACCTGGACGGGGCACGTGCCACGTCTGCCGTGGACCCGGCGAAGGACGTCGACGGGCTCACGCCGACGAATGCGGGTCTGCTCGTCCAGGGGCGGGACGGCCTGGTTTCGGCGACTCCCTTGGGCGTGATCGAGCTGCTGCGCACATACGACACTCCCTTGGAAGGCGCGCACGCGGTGGTGGTGGGCCGCAGCGATCTGGTGGGTAAGCCGGTTGCCTCACTGCTCCTGGCACAGAACGCGACGGTGACGGTGTGCCACTCCCGTACGCGGAATCTCGAGGAGGTATGCCGGTCTGCGGACGTGCTGGTCGCCGCCGTCGGCCGCCCTCGCCTCGTGACCGGCGAGATGGTGCGCGAGGGCGCGACCGTGATCGACGTCGGCATGAACCGCACCGACGAGGGGCTTGTGGGTGATGTCGACTTCGAGGCCGCCGCCGAGCGCGCGCGGGCGATCACTCCCGTGCCGGGCGGGGTCGGGCCGATGACGATCGCGATGCTGCTCCGCAACACCGTCAAGGCAGCCCGGGCTGTGCGGTCCGGGTGATGTAGGACCATTGACGGGCATGTCCCACAGAGGAGGTCAGATGGCAACGAGGTGCTTGAAATGGAGCTAGGCAAGTTGAGACGTGGCGAGATGATCGCCGCAGCCGGGGGGATCGCGCTGCTCATCTCGATGTTCTTCGTGGACTGGTACGCCGGTGGGGCGGACATCAGCACCCCATTCGGAGACGTCTCCGTGAATTCGGCCGGCTTCGGCCCCTGGGACGGCCAGGGCTTCACCGGCACGATCGCCGACCTGGTGATCCTGGCGGCCGCGCTCGCGGCGATCGGTCTCGCGGTCGTGACCGCGACCTCCCGGACGGTCGCGCTGCCCGTGGCGGCGAGCGCGCTGACCGCGACGCTTGGGATTGCCGCCGTGGTGATGGTGCTGCTGCGCATGGTGTTCCAGCCAGGGCCGAACGAGTTCATCGAGTTGCGCTTCGGGATCTTCCTGGCGCTGATCTCCTCCGCCGTGATCGCATACGGCGGCTGGGAGGCGATGAAGGAGGAGGGCACCAGCTTCGAGGACGCCCGCGACCAGCTGCGCGACCGCAAGGCCGGGCGGCCGGCCGCCCGGCAGGCCCGCCGATAGCGCCGTCGAGCGAACCGCGCCCGCGGTCCCGGATGCTGCGCCGCCGATTGCGCCTGAAGGGTCGGTTGAGCCGGTTGCGCCACCGCCGGAGAGGGAGGGCTCGCAGCCACCCCCTCGGCCGGCTCCCTGAGCCGCTCCATCGTCACACCGCACGCGCATTCATCCGGCACGCCTGTTCCGGTAGGCTGCGCCCGTCTTATCCAGCATGTCGGGACGCAGCGTCAAGCTGTGTCCTGCGCCGAGGAGGAGGGGAAGCAGTGCCGGAAGAAGGCACCGTCAAGTGGTTCAGCAACGAGAAGGGCTTCGGCTTCATCGAGCGCGAGTCGGGCGATGACGTCTTCGTGCACTTCTCTCAGATAGCTCAGGATGGATACAAGTCTCTGGAGCAAGGGCAGCGTGTTTCGTTCGAGATCACCGAGGGCCCAAAGGGGCTGCAGGCGTCGGAGGTCAAGCTCGCCTGACGACCGGCTTGACCAACAAGCCGCTTTAGGGCCCCTCCGCAATCCTGCAGTGACTGCGAGGGGCCTTTTCTTTTCGGCTGCGAACGCGTCACTAACATCCGCTGCGTGATTTCTCGCGACCAGGTACTTCACGTCGCACGCCTCGCCCGGCTGCGGATCGAGGAGCAGGAGATCGACCGGATGTCGCGCGAGCTCTCCTCGGTCCTCGACCACATCGAGAAGATCTCTGAGCTCGATCTCGACGGCGTGCCTCCGACCTCGCATGTGATCGACGTGGAGAACGTCCTGCGTCCCGACGATCCCCGGCCCAGCTGGCCTGTCGAGCGCGCCCTCGAGTCGGCGCCCGATCCGGCCGACGGCGGCTTCCGCGTCCCCACACCGGGCCAATGAGCGCCGACGTGCTGAGCATGAGCGCCGCCGATGCGGCCGAGCGGGTGCGCGCCGGAGACCTCGGGGCCGGGGAGCTGTTCTCCGTCTACCGCGACCGCATCCAGCAGCTCGACGACCGCCTGGGCGCCTTCCTGTGGACGGCGGACGAACCTCCCGGCGGGGACGCCGGCAGCCCGCTCGGCCAGGTGCCGATCGCTGTCAAGGACCTGTTCTGCACGGACGGCGTCCCGACCACTGCGGGGTCCCGCATTCTCGAGGGGCACAGGCCGCTGTACACCGCGACCGCGGTGCGTCGCCTGGCCGCCGCCGGCGCGCCGATGCTCGGCAAGACGAATATGGACGAGTTCGCGATGGGCTCGTCGAACGAGAACTCCGGCTACGGCATCGTGCACAACCCGTGGGATCCGGAGCGGGTCCCGGGCGGCTCCAGCGGCGGGTCGGCGGCTGCCGTGGCAGCCGGCCTCGCGCCCTGGGCGATCGGAACCGACACCGGGGGATCGATCCGTCAGCCGGCGTCGCTGTGCGGGATCGTGGGACTGAAGCCGACCTACGGGGCGATCTCCCGCTACGGGATGGTCGCGTTCGCATCGTCGCTGGACCAATGCGGCCCGCTCACACGCACGGTCACGGACGCGACGCTCCTGCTGCGTCACATGGTCGGCCACGACCACTGCGACTCGACCTCGCTCGGTCTGCCGGAGGAGGTCCGGCTGCCCAGCCGCACGGACCTGAAGGGGCTGCGGTTCGGGGTGCCGCGCGAGCTCGGCTCCGGCGCCGAGGGCGTCGAGGACGGCGTCGGCGAGGTATTCGATCGCACCATCGACCAGATCACGGAGCTTGGTGGGGAGGTGGTGGAGGTCGGGTTGCCCCATGCACCGCACGGGATCTCCGCCTACTACGTGATCGCCCCCGCCGAGGCGTCCTCGAACCTGGCCCGCTACGACGGCGTTCGCTACGGGCTGCGGGCGCGCAACGGCACGCTGCTGGACCTGTACGAGCGCACGCGCGCGGAGGGGTTCGGCGAGGAGGTGAAGCGCAGGATCATGCTCGGCACGTTCGCGCTGTCGGCCGGCTACTACGAGGCCTACTACGGCCGCGCGCAGCGCGTGCGGACAAAGATCGCCGACGACTTCCGCGCTGCGTTCGCGGAGTGCGACTTCGTCGTGAGCCCGACGTCGCCGACCGTCGCGTTCAAGCTCGGCGAGCGCACCGGCGACCCGCTGGCCATGTACATGGCGGACTACTGCACGGTTCCGATGTCGCTGGCGGGCATTCCCGCCGTCTCGATCCCTGCCGGACTGGCGCGGCCCGGGGACGGGAGCGGTCCTCCCGAGGGGCTGCCGGTCGGCTTCCAGATCGCGGGGCCGGCCTTCTCGGAGAACGGGCTGCTGGACGCCGCCTTCGCACTCGAGCAGGCGCTCGGCTTCGACACCACGAGGGCCTTCCTGTGAGTGGCGTGTCCACCGGCACGGCCACCGGCTGGGAGCCGGTGATCGGGCTCGAGATCCACGTACAGCTCTCGACCCGCACCAAGATGTTCTGCGCCTGCGAGCTGTCGTTCGGCGAGCCGCCCAACACGCGCACGTGTCCGGTCTGCCTCGGCCACCCGGGCACCCTGCCCACGCTGAACGCGCAGGCGGTGCACTACGGGCTCATGATCGCGTTCGCGCTCGGCTGCGAGGTTGCGCCGCGGTCGATCTTCCACCGCAAGAACTACTTCTATCCGGACCTGCCGAAGGGCTACCAGATCAGCCAGTACGACATTCCGCTCGCCTCGGGAGGACATCTCGAGGTGCCGTCCGGTCCTTCCGTGCGCATCCACCGCGCGCACCTCGAGGAGGACGCGGCCAAGCTGATCCACCAGGGCGAGTCCGGCCGCATCCACGGCGCTGGATCGTCGGTGGTCGACTTCAACCGCGGCGGGACGCCGCTGGTCGAGATCGTCACCGAGCCCGACGTGCGCTCTGCACCCGACGCGCGCGAGTTCCTGCAGCTCCTGCGCACGACTCTGAAGCAGATCGGCGTCTCGGACGTGAACATGGAAGAGGGCTCGCTGCGCTGTGACGCGAACGTATCGGTTCGCAAGACCGGCGAGGAGGGCTACCGCACGAAGACGGAGCTGAAGAACATGAACAGCTTCCGCTTCCTCGAGCGCGGGATCGAGGCCGAGATCGCGCGCCAGATCGCCACCTGGGAGTCGGGCGGCACGGTGGTCCAGGAGACGATCCACTTCGACCCGGTGACAGGTTCGTTGACGCCGCTGCGCTCCAAGGAAGAGGTGCACGACTACCGCTACTTCCCCGAGCCTGACCTGGTGCCGGTCGCGCCGACCGAGGAGATGCTGGAGCGGGCACGTGTCGCGCTGCCGGAGCTTCCCGCCGCGCGCCTGGAGCGCTACCGCTCCGACTTTGGCCTGGCCGATGACGTCGCCGGCACGCTGGTGGGATGGAGTGAGCTGGGCGCATTCTTCGAGGCCAGCGTGGCCGCCGCGAACGGAAACGCAGGCGCGATCGCGCGGTGGACCACCGGCGAGCTGGTCGCCTACCTGCGGGAGCACGGCATCGAGGACCCGCGTCGAGTCGAAGCTCTCGCCCGACGCGCTCGCGGAGCTGGTCGGGATGGTGGAGGGCCGCACGCTCTCCCGTCGGCGCCGCGAAGGAGGTGCTCGGCGAGCTGACCGCGGAGGGCGGGGATCCCAGAGCGATCGTCGAGGCCCGCGGGCTCGCGCCGATCGCCGACACCGGCGAGCTGGAGGCGATCGTCGATCGCGCGATCGAGGCGAACGCGGCGGCGGTCGAGCAGATCCGGGGCGGGAAGGCGCAGGCCGCCGGCGCGATCGTGGGAGCGGTCATGAAGGAGACGAAGGGCCGCGCCGACGGCGCCGAGGTGAACCGCCTGATTCGGGAGAAGCTGGGCGCTGTGACCGACAACCCGAATTTCTGGCTCGTGGTCGCGGTCGCAGCGTTGATCGTGGCGATCTGGCTCGGCTTTCAGATCCTCGGGTTCGTGCTCAAGGTCGTGATCTTCGTCGCCGCGGTCGCGCTGGCGCTCGCGGCCTTCAGAGCGTGGGGTGAGGCCAGGCGGGCATGACGGGCGGCGCACTGGTCGTGATCGCGATCTCCTTCGGCCTCGCGGCCGGAGTGGTGGGGAGGATCAAGGGCAGCTCCTTCTTCGTCTGGTTCCTGATCGGCCTGTGCCTGCCGGGGATCGGCCTGGTCGCCGCGATCCTGTACCGCTTCGAGAACACCGAGCCGCGCCGCCGCTGCCCGCGCTGCGGATCGGTGCGGCCGATCGCCGACCAGGTGTGCACGATCTGCGGGGAGGACATGGACTGGCCCGAGCCCGACGAGGTAGTGCCGGCGCAGCGCCGCCAGTCGGCTTAGGCCCGCAGGATGGCCATTTGGCCGCTGGTACACTCGCCTGTCACGGGCGCAGGGGCCACGCCATGCTCGCGGCGGCCTCGATTCCGCCCGCTAATGACCAGTTTTCGCACCCGGCAAGGTCCGGGGAGCGAGGCCACGAAAGGAGGGTGCCATGCGAGCCGTCGACGCGATGATGGAGTGCTTGAAGGCGGAGGGCGTCGATGCGGTATTCGGCATCCCCGGCGGCGCCAACCTCCCGACCTACGACGCTCTGTATGACGCCGGCATCCGCAGCATCCTGTGCCGGCACGAGCAGGGCGCCGGCCACGCGGCCGAGGGTTACGCCAAGGCATCCGGCCGCGTGGGGGTGGCGCTCGCCACTTCCGGCCCAGGCGCGACGAACCTCGTCACGCCGATCGCCGACGCGATGCTCGACTCGGTGCCGACGGTGTTCATCACCGGGCAGGTGAGAACAGATCTTCTAGGGACCGACGGCTTCCAGGAGGCCGACGTGATGGGCATCACGATGCCCGTCATCAAGCACTCGTTCCAGGTGCTCGACCCCCGCGAGATCCCGCACATGATCCACGAGGCCTTCCACGTCGCCCGTTCGGGGCGGCCGGGCCCCGTGCTGGTCGACATCCCGCAGGACCTCTCGCGCGCCGACATCCCATACGACCCGAGCGAGGCCCAGAAGGTGGACCTGCCCGGCTACAAGAACTTCGCCGAGGGCAACGCCAAGCAGATCCGGATCGCGGCGAAGGCGCTCGCCAACGC
Source organism: uncultured Solirubrobacterales bacterium (assembly GCA_963731895.1). Taxonomy (GTDB): domain Bacteria; phylum Actinomycetota; class Thermoleophilia; order Solirubrobacterales; family JBBDJG01; genus CAVSXO01. Next base: position 42,160 of record CAVSXO010000041.1, on the reverse strand, counting down.
GCGGCGCCCGATCCTCTACGTCGGCGGCGGCGTGGTGAACGGCAACGCGGCCGAGGAGCTGACCGAGCTCGCGCTCGCCGGTGGGTTCCCCGTCACCTGCACGCTGATGGGGCTGGGCGCGTTCCCTGCCACCCACGAGCAGTGGGTCGGGATGCTCGGCATGCACGGTACCCGGACCGCAAACTATGCGATGGACAACGCCGACCTGATCGTGGCGATCGGCGCTCGCTTCGACGACCGCATCACCGGCAAGATGTCCGAGTTCGCGCCGCGGGCGAAGTTCGTCCACATCGACATCGACCCGGCCGAGATCTCCAAGAACGTCGCCGCCCACATTCCGATCGTGGGCGACACCAAACGCATCCTGCCGAAGCTCACCGCCGAGTACCGCGCGCTGGGGGCCGACCGCTCACGCATGGACGAGTGGTGGCAGCAACTGCACCAGTGGCAGGAGGAGTGGCCGCTGAAGTTCGAGGGACCGAAGGACGGCGACATCCCGCCGCAACGCATGATCCAGGCCCTCTACTCGGTGACCGGCGGCGAGGCGATCGTGACCTCGGACGTGGGTCAGCACCAGATGTGGACCGCACAGCACTTCCATTTCGACAAGCCGCGCAAGTGGATCAACTCCGGTGGCCTCGGCACGATGGGCTTCGGCCTGCCGTCGGCGATCGGCGCAAAGGTCGCGCAGCCCGACGAGCTGGTCGTGTGCGTGGCCGGCGACGGCAGCCTCGTCATGACGTGCCAGGAGCTCGCCACGGCCGTCGAGCACGACATCGACGTGAAGGTTTTCATCATGAACAACGGCTACCTCGGGATGGTCCGCCAGTGGCAGGAGCTTTTCTGGGACAAGCGATACAGCTCCGTCGACATGGGCTCCAGTCCCGACTGGGTGAAGCTGGCCGAGGCGTTCGGCGCGCGCGGCATGCGCGTGGACCAGGACGCCGACATGGAGGACGCGATGCGCGAGGCGATCGGGCACGAGGGCCCGGTGGTGCTCGACGTGCGCGTCCGCAAGGAAGAGAACTGCTACCCGATGATTCCGGCAGGAGCTGCTGCGACGGGACATGGTCGGCTGATGGGCGAACCTGGCACAAAAGAAGTCCTTCGGCTCGAGGACCTCGAGGCGGCGGGCAACATCCACACGGGCCGCAAGCACGTGCTGTCGGTGCTCGTGGAGAACAAGCCGGGCGTGCTGACCCGGATCGCAGGATTGTTCGCGCGGCGCGGCTTCAACATCGGCACGCTTGCCGTGGGCCCCACAGAGGACGAGTCCATCTCCCGCATCACAATCACGCTCGACGGCGCATCGCACCCGATCGACCAGGTCACCAAGCAGCTGCACAAGCTCGTCAACGTGATCAAGATCCGGGATCTAGAGCCCGAGGAGACGATCGCGCGCGAGATGGCGCTGTTCAAGATCTCGGCGGATGGATCGAGCCGCGCCGAGATCATGCAGCTCGCTGACATCTTCCGGGGCCGGATCATCGACGTGTCGAGCCGTACCGTGACCGTCGAGCTGACCGGGACCGCGGACAAGATCGAGGGCTTCGAGAGCATGGTGCGCCAGTTCGGGCTCGTCGAGATGGTTCGCACCGGCGAGATCGCGATCGCCCGCGGCAAGAGCCAGACCTAGTGGCAACCGCAGCGGCTGAGGCGCTTTCCGGCGCGCTCACCGCCCGCGTGGAGGAGGCGCTGCGCCGCGCCGCCGCCCACCGGCGACCCGTGCTCGCGAGCGCGACGATCGAGCTCGGACCCGGTGCCGACCCCTCAGCGATCGTGTTCGGGAGCCGGCGTGCCGACGAGCGATGGTTCGCATGGGAGCAGCCCGACCGTGATCGCTTTGCCCTCGGCGCCCTCGGCACCGCCCATGCGGTCGACTCGGCTCCTGCGGGCGAACGTTTCGGCGCCGCTGCACGCCAGTGCTCCGAGCTGATGCGAGACGCGGTGACCGGCGACCCGCCGGACCGGCTCGCGTCGGGCCCCGTGTGGGTGGGCGGGTTCAGCTTCTTCCCGGACGGAGGATGCGATCCGCAGTGGGCCTCCCTGCCCGCGACGCTGCTGGTCCTGCCCGAGGTGTCCCTGGCCCGCACGGGGGACGAGACGGCCGTGACGGCCAATCTGATCTGCCGGGCGGGAGACGACGTAGGCGCCTTGGTCGACCGCGTGCTCGGCAGGGTTGCCTCGCTGCGGCATGCCGCGCTGCCGCTCTCCGACCCCGACCCCGCGGGCGGGTTCGAGATCGCGAGCGTCCTGTCGCCGCGGCACTACGAGCGGTCCGTCGCAGAGGCGGCGCGCCGCGTGCGCGCACGTGAGGTCGACAAGGTGGTCCTCGCCCGTGAGGTACGGGTGGGGAGCGGCCGGCCGTTCAACCCCGGCGCGGTGTTCGATGCGCTGCGGTCCGGATACCCGAGTTGCTACTGCTTCTGCATGGGGACGCCCGAGGCGGCGTTCATCGGTGCGAGCCCGGAGCTGCTGGTCCGCCGCGCGGGCGCCGTCGTGAGCACCGTGGCACTCGCCGGGTCCGCTCGTCGCAGCGCCGACCCGGCGGTCGACGATCATCTCGGAGAGCGGCTGTTGCACAGCCCGAAGGACCTCGACGAGCACCGAATCGTTGTGGGGACGATCGAGCGCTCCCTCGAGCCCCTGTCGATCTGGGTCGCCGCGGCGGACGAGCCGGCCGTCGTGAAGGTCGCGAACATCCAGCATCTGGGAACGCCGGTGCGCGCGCAGCTCGCCGACCCGCGCAGTGTGGTCGAGCTTGCCGGCGCCCTGCACCCGACGTCCGCGGTGGGGGGTGAGCCCTGGAGCGCCGCCGATCCGCTGGTGCGCGCGCTCGAACGGCTCGACCGCGGCTGGTACGCCGCACCGGTCGGCTGGATGGACGCCGCCGAGGACGGCGAGCTGTGCGTGGCCCTTCGCTGTGCGCTGCTGCAGGGCGGCACGGCGCACTGCTACGCCGGCGTCGGCGTGGTGGCGGATTCCGATCCCGAGGCAGAGCTCGCAGAGACCGAGCTGAAGCTGCAGGCGATCGTCCCTGCCCTGATTGGCATGTAGGAGGCAGCAAGCGTCTCGTCCGTTCGCCTAAATGGCGACCGGTTGTCAAGGAGTGTCAGGAGGGGCCGATCCTCCTGGTGGAGTGGAAGCGAGCGGGAACGTCGCGCTGCGAACGCTCGCCTGCGTATGCGCAGCGAGTGTCCTGCTCCTGTGCGCCGGATCATCGGCGACCGCCGCCACATCGATCGGCGAGCTCGATCCCGGCACGCTGGCGAGTAGCTGCCTCGGCAGCTCGAGTTGGGTGCAGAGCACGGAGGGCGGTACGCCCTCCTACGTCGTTCCGGCGGGGCGATGGGTGATCGTGTCCTGGAGCCACCGTGCCAACTCGACGTCCGGTCGCGAGCTTGGCGTGCGCGTCTGGCGCGCGACGGCGACCCCGGGGAGCTACACGCTCGTGGGGGCGGGCGCATTGCGGACGCTCACACCTGGCGGAATCAACACCCAGTACGAGCGCATCACGGTCTCCGGCGGAGACCTTCTCGGTCTGCGGGTGGGCAACCCGCCCGGCGGCGGAGCGTCCTGTTACTTCACGGACGGCGTGGGTGACCTGATCCGTTACGCGATCGCTGCAAGCGAGCAGCCTCCCGGTTCGACGAGCGGGCTTTCCTTGCTCCAGCCGGCCAGCCGGCTGAACATGGCGGCCCGTCTCGAGGCCGACGCGGACTCGGACGGCTTTGGCGACGAGACGCAGGATTCGTGCCCCGGGACCGCCGGGTCGGCGTCGGGTTGCGTGCCCCCGACCCCCGCGCCGGCCACGGACACCACCCCGCCGACCGCGAAGCTGAACGCCCGCCGCGACTCGATCCGCGACGGCCGCGTTGCCGTCTGGGTGACTGCCAGCGAGGCCGCCACGGTCACGGCGAGGGGCACGCTCGGCATCTCCTCCCAGGCAAGCACGCACCGGCTGCGGACCGCGACCGGCAATGCGGTGGCCGGCAAGCGCGAGCGATTGATGCTGCGCCTGTCGAAGAAGACGCGGCGCGTCGCCCGGCGGGCTCTGCGCCGCGGCAAGCGCCTGCGCGTGCGGGTATCGGTGACCCTCCGCGACGCTGCCGGGAACACCGGGTCGGCGAAGCGCTGGGTGCGCTTGAAACGCTGACTCCGACCCGGGGATCGCCAGGCCGTCCGGTCCCGAGCCGATCCTGTAGGGGTGGCCGCGAGGAATCTCGGACTGCGCGCACTGGCCTCGGTCTGCGCAGCAGGTGCTCTGCTGCTCGGCCTAGCTCCAGTGCGCGCGGATTCCGCGACATCGATCGGCCAGCTCGACACCGGGACGCCCGTCAGCCAGTGTCAGGCCCACTCGGCCTGGGTGCAGAGCGCCGAGACCGGTGCGCCCTCGTACGTCGTGCCCGCTGGGCATTGGGTGATCGTGTCGTGGAGCCATCGCGCCAATTCGGCGGTGGGCCGGGACCTCGGCGTGCGTCTCTGGCGCGCCACCGCGACGGTTGGGAACTACGCGCTCGCCGGAGGCGGCTCCCTGCGCGTTCTGACGCCCGGCGGCATCAACACGTTTCGAGAGCGCATCCCAGTCGGCGCGGGGGACCTGCTGGGCCTGCGCGTGGGCGCCAGTGGCGGAGCGGCTTGCGAGTTCACAGCCGCCGCGGGGAACTCCGTCCGTTACGGCGCCGCGGCGAGCGAGCCGCCTCCCGGCTCGACCGCCACCCTGCCATCGACTCTCGCGCCGAGAAGGTTGAACGTCAGCGCCCGGCTGGAGGCCGACGTGGACGGCGACGGCTACGGTGACGAGACCCAGGACGCCTGCCCCGGCAGCGCCGGAACGTCGACGGGTTGCCCTTCCGGGAGCACTCCGACCAAGGACGTGACGCGACCGGCCGTAAGGCTGCGGTTCCGCCGGGACTCGATCCGCGACGGCCACGTCGGACTCTGGGTGACCGCCAGCGAGGCCGTCAGAGTGACCGCGCGTGGGAGGGTGAAGGTCTCCTTGCGTTCAAGTGCCCACCGCCTTCGGACCGCCTCCGCGAACGCCGCGGCCAACCGCCGCGTCCGGCTCTCGCTGCGGATGGCCGCCAACACCAAACGTGCCGCACGCCGCGCACTGCGTCGCGGGCAGCGCCTGCGCGCGCGATTCTCCGTGACGGTGCGGGACGCGGGCGGCAACACGCGCTCCGCGAAGGGCGCCGTGCGGCTCAAGCTCTAGCGCCGGCGCGACTCGACCGCAGCGCGCACGGACGCCGACGCACCCTCGAACAGCTCGCGGTGCAGCTGCACGTTGCGGGGGCGGTCGAGCGGGATCTCGACCAGGCCGGGACGCGACAGGGCATCGGGCAGATCGGCGTAGGAGCCAACGCTCGTGAAGGCCAGGCCGTAGAGGTCTGCGACCTTGCCGAGCTCGAGACCGGTGGGCGTACCGAACAACTCCTCGTAGCCGTCGGTGTGGCGGGCGATCGGCAGGAAGTCGAAGATCCCGCCGCCGCGGTTGTTCATCACGATCACGGTCGCCTCGACACCCAGGCGCCGAACCGCCAGGAGCCCGTTCATGTCGTGGTAGAGGCCGAGGTCACCGGTCACGACATAGGTGCGCCCCGGCGCTACCGCCGCGGCGCCGAGTCCCGACGAAACCATCCCGTCGATCCCGTTCGCACCCCGGTTGGCGAGGAAGCGAAGCTCGCGCTCGCTGCTCGGCAGGAACGTCTCCAGGTCACGGATCGGCATGCTGGATGCGACGAAGACCGTGCTCCGCGGGGGCACCAGCGCGCCCAGGTCCCGGTGCACCCGGGGCTCGAACAGCTCGTCGCCGAGCCTGTCGAGGAACGCGTCGACGGCCGCCTCGGCCGCCGCGGACGCAGCCAGCCAGCTCTCTTCCCAACCTCGATCCTCATCCGGGGTGAGCTGTGCCGCGAAGGCGCTCAGCAGGGCGACCGGGTCCGCACGGGCGATCAGGTCCGCCGTCGATGTGGGCTCGTTCCACGCACCGTCGGGGTCGATCACGACCTGCCGGCAGCCGGAATGGTCGCCGAGCCACGTGCGGACCGGCTTCGACGTGACCATGTCGCCGACGCGGATCACCAGCTCCGGCTCGAGCGCCTCGGGCAGGTCGCGGAACACAAGGTCGTAGGCGGGGGCGACCAGCTCGCGGTCGTGCGGGCCGCAGCGAATCTGGGAGGTGGGCTCCGGCAGGACCGGGTAGCCACACGCCCGGGCCAGCGCCGCGACCGTTTCCGCCAGCTCCGGATCGCGTTGGCGCCCCGCCAGGATCACTCCCCGCCGGCAGTCGGATACGAGCTCGGCAAAGGCCGCGATCAGCTCGTCGCTCGGCTCCGAGACGGCCCGCGGCACCGCCGTCAGCGGCTTCCCGCCGCGACGCCCCTCGCGCGCGAGCGGGTTCGAGGCCGTCACCTCGCCCGGAGCCGGATCGGGCGCCAGCGGCTCGGTGAGCGGCACGTTCAGGTGCACGGGCCCGGGCGGGCGCCCGAGCGACTCGGCGACCGCGCGCACCGCCGTGGAGCGGTAGTGGAGCAGCCCCACGTCGTCGGCTCGCGCAACGCCCAGCTCGCAGAACCAGCGGACCGCCGACCCGTACAGCTTCAACTGGTCGATGGTCTGGCCCGCTCCCCGCCCACGCAGCTCCGGCGGGCGGTCGGCGGTGATCACGATCAGCGGGAGCCGTGCCTCGGAGGCCTCCGCGACCGCTGGATGGAGGTTTGCGCCGGCCGTCCCCGAGGTCGTCAGCACCGCCACCGGAGCGCCGGTCTGCTGCGCGATGCCGAGCGCGAAGAAGCCGCCGGAGCGCTCGTCGACATGCGTCCAAACCCGGATCGCCGGCTCCTGCCACAGCGCCCGGGCCAGCGGAGCCGACCGCGACCCAGGCGATACGCACGCGTGCGCGACGCCGGCCCGGGCAAGCTCCTCGACCAGCGCCGAGGCAAGGGCCGTGTTGCGGTTGGTGGCATCCATGGCAGTGGAAGCTAACCGGGCCGGGACGCTAACCGAGTGCGATGCGCCTGCTCGCAAGCGCGTCCTCGTCGATCGTCACTCCGAGGCCCGGTCCCGCGGGGAGGTGGAGACTCCCGTCCTCGACGGCACACTCCTGCGTGGCCACCGTGTCGGCGAACAGGAGAGATGTGGCGAGGCCGTGCGCAAACCCGCTGTCGTCGATCGCCTGCGCCACGTGCCCCCCGGCGGCAATCCCGACCGGGCCGTCGAGGGCGCTCGACAGATAGACCGGGATGCGCTCGGCGATCCGCATCGCCGCCCGCGGGCCCCCGACCTTCGCCAGCTTCACGGTGGCGGCGTGGCACACGCCGGCTGCGGCCTCAGCGTCCTCCGGGGTGACGACGCTCTCGTCGGCTGACAGCAGCACGTCGGTGCGGGCCCTGAGCGCGGCCATCTCCTCCAGCGTCGCGACCGGCTGCTCGGCCAGTTCCAGCGGCGCCATCTCCCGCAGGCGCTCGACCGCGGTGTCGACCGACCAGCAGCCGTTGGCATCCACCCGGATCTGCGCCTGCGGACCGACCGCCTCCCTGACGGCGAGCACCTGCGCCACGTCGCCGTCCATGCCGACCTTCAACTTGAAGGTCTCAAAACCGCGTGCGGCCCACGCGCGCGCGTTCTCCGCCACCGCTTCCGGCTCGCCGGCTGTCAGCGTCGCATTGCATCGCACCGGCCCCGCCGAGGTTGCTCCGAGCAGCCGCCAGACCGGCACGTCGGACAGCCTTCCGACGAGGTCGAACAGCGCCATCTTTACGGCGTCCCTCGCCTGCCGGGAGAATTCGGCCACTCCCCGCACGTGGTCCTCGGGGTCCCCCGAGAGCTGCTCGCCCATCAGCTGCGGGCGCCACAACGCGTCCAGCTCCTCGACGACCAGCTCCAGGGGAGTCCCCCCGCGCAATGCCAGCGGCGCCGCCTCGCCGAGCCCCTCGGCCCCTTCTGAACGGAGCCGCAGCAGGGCGATCTGGCGCTCCTCCAGCCGGCCGCGCGCGGTCACGTAGGGCTCCCGGAATCGCAGCGAAAATGGGACCACCTCGAACGCCTCGATGCGTGCGCCGGTCCAGGTCATGAGAGGAGGAGGCCCGCGGAGAGAAACAGGGAGAACAGCGCCAGCAGCGCCCCGCAGCGTGCGAGCGCCCCGTTCAGCGAGGGTCCGTCGGTGCGCGAGGAGACCGTGCGCAAGAGCGGCAGGACGAGGGGCGCCGGCAGCAGGGCAAGCAGCAGCTCCGGCCGCGAATCGATCGCGGCGATGGCCACGACGATCGCGAACGGCAGCGTCACGGTGAGGGCGAACAGGCGCCGGGCCCGGTCGCGGCCGAGCCGCACGGCCAGCGTGCGCTTGCCGGCGCGGCGGTCGGTGTCGACGTCGCGGATGTTGTTGACGACCAGGATCGCGGCTGCCAGCAGGCCCACCGGGACGGACACGGCCAGCGCCAGCCAGCTCAGCTCCTCGGTCTGCACGTAGTACGACCCCGTCACGGCCACGACTCCGAAGAACCCGAACACGAACAGCTCCCCGAGCCCTTCGTATCCGTAGGGGCGCGGACCGCCGGTGTAGAGCACCCCGGCGAGGATCGACGCCGCGCCGATCGCGAGCAGCTCCCAGCCGACGAGGGCGATCAGGTATGCGCCCGCGCCAACCGCGATCGCGAACGCCAGCCAGGTGGCCACCAGCACCTTGCGCGGCGGCACGAGCCCGCCCGCGGTGACCCGGACCGGCCCCAGACGCTCCTCCGTGTCGGCGCCGCGGCGGGCGTCGGAGTAGTCGTTGGAGAGGTTCGTCCCGATCTGGATGAAGATGCTGCCGACCAGCGCCGCGCAGAAGGCGAGTGGCCGTATGTCGCCCTCGCTCCCGGCCAGCGCCGTGCCCACGAGCACCGGTGCGACCGCCGCAGGGAGCGTGCGGGGCCTCGCCGCCATCGCCCAGATCCGCAGCGGCACGCGACTTCGGACCGGCCTGGCGGACGCCGTCGACATCGCTGACCTCAGGGCCGGCGGGGAAACTTCGAGAAGTCGGGCGACCGCTTGTCACGGAAGGCGTCGCGGCCCTCTCGGCCCTCATCGCTCGAGTAGAAGAGAAGGTTGGCATCGTGGGCCAGCTGCTGCAGGCCCGCGAGACCATCCTCTGACGCGTTGAAGCTCGCCTTCAGCAACCTCAACGCGAATGGCGAGAGCTTCAGCATCTCGCGGCACCAGCCGACGGTCTCCTCCTCCAGATCCTCGAGCGGGACAACCGTGTTGACAAGCCCCATCTCGAGCGCCTCCGCCGCGGAGTACTGGCGGCAGAGGAACCAGATCTCCTTCGCCTTCTTCTGACCGACCTGCCTTGCGAGGAGCGCGGTGCCGTAGCCCCCGTCGAAGCTCCCGACACGCGGACCCGTCTGCCCGAAGCGCGCATTGTCGGCCGCGATCGTGAGGTCGCATACGACATGCAGCACATGGCCGCCGCCGACCGCATACCCGGCAACCATCGCGACAATCGGCTTGGGCAACCGTCGCATCTGCACGTGCAGATCGGTGACGTGGAACCTGCCGACCGCCGCGCCGGAGGCGATGTAACCGGTGTCCCCCCGAGCCCTCTGGTCGCCGCCGGAGCAGAATGCGTCCGGTCCCTCTCCGGTCAGCACGATCACTCCGATCGACGTATCCTCGCGTGCGCGCTCGAAGGCATCCGAGAGCTCGATCAGCGTCTCCGGGCGAAATGCGTTGCGAACCTGGGGGCGGTCGATGGTGATCTTTGCGATCCCCGCCGCATCGTCCGCGCCGGTCTCGTAGCGTATGTCGGTATAGCTGCCGTGTGCAGCCCAGGTGAAGCCCATGGCAGATCGCAACGATAAAGCCTCCCGACTGAGCGCCAGGAGTCCGGCTTGAGACTGGACGACTGGCTGTCGCGCGCCGCGGAAGGGGTGCCCCGCCAGCCCGCGCTGATCGCCGGTGAGCGCACGGTGACGTTCGCCGAGCTGGAGCAGGAGGCCGCGGCGGCGGCACGTCGGTTCGCCGGCCTCGGGGTAAATCCGGGCGACCGCGTGGCGCTGTTTGCCGAGCCCTCGATCGAGCATGCGGTGCTGCTGCACGGCCTCGCGAAGCTGGGTGCGGTGGCGGCGCCGCTCGACCCCAGCGCCCCCGGCACGGATCAGGTCGCGCTGCTGGGCGCGCTCGAGCCGGCGCTCGTGGTGCGCGAGCCGGGAGAGGTCCTGGACGCTCCCGAGGCGGACGTGCCCCTCGATGCCTCGCTCGACTCCGACGCTCCCCACTCGGTGATCCACACCTCCGGCACGAGCGGAGAGCCCAAGGCCGTCACGCTGACCTACGGCAACCACCTCTGGAACGCGGTCGGCTCCGGAGTCCGGATCGGGGTGTCGCCGTCGGACCGCTGGCTCTGTTGCATGCCGCTGCACCACGTAGGCGGCTTTGCAATCCTCGTGCGCGGGGCTCTGTACCGCATCGCCATCGAGCTCGAGCCCTTCGACGCCGACGCGGTTGCAGCGGCGATCGAGCACCGCGCGACGATCGTGTCCCTCGTGCCGACGATGCTGATGCGGCTGCTGGACGCGGGCACTCCGCTTGACCGGCTGCGGTGTGCGCTGGTCGGTGGCGGGCCGCTGCCGCAGCCACTGCTCGAGCGGGCGCTCGACGCGGGCGTGCCGGTCGCGCCGACCTACGGGCTGACCGAGTGCGCCTCGCAGGTTGCCACGATGTCGCCCGGCGAGGCCGGTGAACGCCCCGGCTCCGCCGGTCCGCCGATCCTCACCACCGAGCTGAGGATCGACGACGACGGGGTGATCTGCGTCCGCGGACCGAGCGTGGCGCCCGGGGAGGTGGGAGACGACGGCTGGCTTCACACCAGCGACGTCGGCCGCCTCGACGAGGAGGGCTACCTGTATGTCCTTGGGCGCGCGGACGACATGATCGTGACCGGTGGCAAGAACGTTGCCCCCGCCGAGGTGGAGCAGGCCCTGCTCGAGCATCCGGCCGTCGCCGATGCCGCGGTGCACGGCCGCGAGGATCCCGAGTGGCAGGAGGCGGTGGTGGCGACCGTCGTGCTGGCCGGCGCCGTCGAGATCACCGAGGACGACCTGCGCGAATTCTGCCGTGCGCACCTCGCGCCGCACAAGGTCCCCAAGGCGGTGTCGTTCACGCGCGAGCTGCCACGCAACGCCCAGGGAAAGCTCCAGCGCGACCGCCTCCGGTAGCCTGCGCCCTCGATGTCTGACGTCTTCTACGAGAACGATGCCGACCTCGGGCTGCTCGAAGGCAAGACCGTGGCCGTGCTCGGGTACGGCTCCCAGGGTCACGCCCACGCGCTGAACCTGAAGGACTCCGGCGTCGACGTGGTCGTCGGGTTGCGACCCGACTCGGCGAGTCGCGCGGATGCCGAGCGCGACGGCCTGCGAGTGCTCGACGTGGCCGACGCCGCGAGCGCCGGCGACGTCGTGATGATCCTGCTCCCCGACGAGAAGCAGGCCGAGGTGTGGGAGCAGGAGATCAGGGACGGGATCGCGCCCGGCAATCTGCTCCTGTTCGCGCACGGCTTCACGATCCACTTCGATCAGATCGACCCGCCGCCCGAGGTCGACGTCGCGATGGTCGCCCCCAAGGGGCCCGGCCACCTCGTCCGGCGCCAGTTCGCCGAGGGCCGTGGCGTGCCGGGGCTGCTTGCCGTGCACCAGGACGCCACCGGGAACGCTCGTGACCTCACCCTCGCCTACGCCAAGGGCATCGGCTGCATGCGCGCAGGGGTGATCGAGACGACCTTCAAGGACGAGGCCGAGACGGACCTGTTCGGCGAGCAGTCGGTGCTCTGCGGCGGCGCGACGGAGCTGGTGCGCGCGGGTTTCGAGACCCTCGTGGACGCCGGCTACGACCCGCGCCTGGCGTACTTCGAATGCCTGCACGAGCTGAAGCTGATCGTCGACCTGATGTACGAGAAGGGGATCACGGGCATGCGCGACTCGATCTCCAACACGGCCGAGTACGGCGACCTGACCCGGGGACCCAAGGTGATCGGGCCCGAGGTCCGAGCCGCGATGAAGCAGGTGCTGGCCGACATCCAGTCAGGTGAGTTCGCGCGCGAGTGGATCGCCGAGAACCGCGCCGGCCAGGAGAACTTCCAGCGCATGCGCGAGGAGCAGAAGGGCCACCAGGTGGAGAAGGTGGGAAGCGAGCTCCGCTCGATGATGCCCTGGATCCGCCAGGATTAGCTGGCACCTTGATGAGTGACCGCGCGATCAGGCTCGCGGTAAGAGATCCGGATGAGCTCAGCCGATCGCGGCTGACGGTCGGGTTCCGGTTGCTGCTGGCCTTCCCGCACTTCCTCTGGGCGGCCGGATGGTTCTCCGTCGCGGCCACGCTGTCGATCGCGAACTGGATCGCGACGCTGATCGCCGGCACTTCACCGCGGATGTTCCACGACTTCCTGAGCGCGTACATCCGCTACGTCACCCACCTGGTCGCCTATCTGACGCTGGCGGCCAATCCGTATCCGGACTTCACGGGTCGCCCGGGCTACCCGATCGACGTCGAGGTCGACCCCCGGGCAGAGCAGAACCGATGGGTGACGGGCTTCCGGCTGTTTCTGGTGCTCCCCGCGATCCTGCTCGCCGACACGCTCCTGGGCTTCGGCACCTCGTTCGCAGGGGGCAGCTTCGGGAGCTCCGGCGGCGTGGCGGCCACCGTCGCCTTCCTGGCCTGGTTCGCGTGCGTGTTCACGGCCCGCATGCCGCGAGGCTTCAGGGATCTGCTCGCCTACTGCATCGGCTACTCCGCCCAGGTGATCGGCTACCTGCTCCTGCTCACGGATCGCTACCCGAACAGCGACCCCGCCGTGTACGAGGCGGCGAACGTCTACCGCAGCGACCCGATCCGGCTCCATGTCACCGATGACCTGCAGCGGTCGCGGCTGACCGTCTTCTTCCGCCTGCCGCTCGTGTTCCCGCATTTCGTGTGGCTCCTGCTGTGGGGAATCGCGGCCTTCTTTGCCGCGATCGCGAACTGGTTCGTGACCCTGTTCCGCGGCCGCCCGGCCGCGCCACTGCACCGCTTCATAGCCGGGCTCGTGCGCTACCAGACCCAGGTCTTTGCCTTCCTGCAACTCGTCGCGAACCCGTTCCCCGGGTTCAGCGGGAAGCCGGGCACGTATCCCGTCGAGCTGGAGATCGATCCTCCCGAGCGCCAGAACCGCTGGAAGACGGCATTCCGCCTGATCCTCGCATTTCCGGCCTTCATGGTCGCGGGAGCGCTCACGACCACTGCCTTCGTGGCCGCGATGCTGAGCTGGTTCTACGCCCTCGCTCGCGGGAGGGTGCCGCGCGGGCTGCGGAATCTGGGCGCGTTCGAGCTGCGGTACACGGCGCAGACGTACGGCTACGCCTATCTGCTGACCGACCGGTACCCGTACAGCGGTCCGGCAGCCGGCTGGCAGATGGAGCTGACCCCCGCGCCGCCTCAGCCGGCCCCGACGCCGCAGGTGACCTGACCCGGGCACTGAAGTGGCTGGTGCCCGCGGCGCTGGTCGTGGCGGCCTGGGTCCTGACGGTGCCGCTGCTGTGGCCGACAGACGTTCCCGACGACCTCTCGCTGCCGGATCTCGATCCCGGCGCCTATTTCGAGGCGGGCGCGCTCGAGGAGGCACGCGACTATGCCCGCTTCACGTGGATCAACGGCGTGCTGTCGATCGTGGCGCTGCTCGCCGTGCTGGCGATCTACGCCCGTCACGGCGAGCGCTTCACGCGCGAGTCGGCGGCGGGGCGCATCGGCACCGGCATGCTCCTCGCGATGCTCGGGTTCGCGTTCGTGTGGCTGGCACAACTCCCGTTCGGCGTCGTCCAGCTGTGGTGGGACCGCCGCCACGACGTGTCGGACGTGGGCTACGTGGAATGGATCCTGACCAGCTTCTTCTCGCTGGGCGGCGTATTCGTCTTCGTCTCTGCGGCTGTCCTGATCGCGATGGCGCTGGCGCGGCCGTTCCGCGAGCGCTGGTGGATCCCGGGCGCCGCGATGTTCGCCGGGCTTGGCCTGCTCTTCACCTTCGTCGGGCCGTTCCTTCTCGGTGAGCTGAAGCCCCTGCGAAACGACCGGCTCGCCACACAGGCGAAGCAGCTCGCCCGCGAGCAGGGCGTCTCCGACATCGAGGTACGCGTGCTCGATGTCGACGAATTCACCGACGAGCCGAACGCCTTCGCGATCGGCCTCGGACCGACACGACGCGTGGTTCTCTGGAACACCCTCCTCGAACCGCCGTTCAGCGACCGTGAGGTGCGGGTCGTGATCGCGCACGAGCTCGCCCACCATTCGCGCGACCATCTGTGGAAGCTGAGCGGCTGGTACGCGCTCGGGGCGCTGCCCGTGGCGTGGTTGATCGCGATCGCCACGCGACGCCGAGGGGGGATGTTCGAGCCACGAGCCGTACCGCTCGCACTGCTGGTCGCGGTTGCATTGCAGTTCGCGGTCACGCCGGCCCAGAACGCCGTGTCACGCCGCTACGAGGCGGAGGCGGATTGGGTGGCGCTCCAGACCACCCGTGACCCAGGGCCCGCCGCGGAGCTCGAGGAGGACCTCGCGGAGAAGACGCATACCGATCCGGAGCCGCCCGGATGGGTGATGGCCCTGTTCGGCACCCATCCGTCGACCATCGACCGGATCGCGATGGTCGAAGCCTGGCAGGCGCGGCACGGCCGCCCACCCCGTTAGGCTGCGCCCACTCACTGAGCCAACCCATAGCAACCCCAGGGAGGTCACATGGAAGCCGCCGCGCCGCCACCTTCTTCACCGCCGCCAGGCCCACCGCCCGTCGCGACCGGCGGCGGCGACTATCCGGTGCGCTTCGATGTCGAGTACCCGGAGCGCCTGTCGCGCTGGAAGATCTTCCTGAAGTGGCTGTTCGCGATCCCGCACTTCATCATCGTGGTGCTCCTGATCAACGTCGCCGGGATCCTGCAGTTCATCGCGTTCTTCGCGATCCTCTTCACCAAGAAATGGCCGCGTGGCCTGTTCGACTTCACCGTTCAGATCTATCGCTGGGCGGCGAACGTCTCTGCCTACGCCCTGTTCCTGCAGCGCGACGAGTACCCCCCGTTCTCCGGTGACTCCGGGGAGTACCCGGTGACGCTCGAGGTCGACTACGACGAGAACCTGTCCCGCTGGCAGATCTTCGTCAAATGGCTGCTGGCGATCCCGCACTACATCGTGCTCGTGTTCCTGTTCGTGGCGGTGAACGTGACGGTCTTCATCGCCTTCTTCGCGATCCTGTTCACAGGGCGCTATCCGCGCGGGCTGTTCGACTTCGCGGTGGGACCATGCGCTGGTAGATCCGGGTAAACGCGTACGCGCACTGGTTGATGACGGACCGCTACCCGCCGTTCAGCCTGAAGTAGGGAGCGAGCGCCGAAGGCGCGAAGCACGAGACTTTAGGTCGCGGCGAAGCCGCATATATTCCGAGTTCGCAGTTCGCGGTTTCGCAGTTCGCAGACTGCCAACTGCGAACTGCCAACTGCGAACCCGGACCCTTCGCTATGGTTGGCGCCCCAGCATGCCAAGCCTTTACAACAAGCAATATCTGATGACGGCGGGGCCCACGCCCCTGCCGCCGGCGGTGTCGCAGGTGATGGCAGAGCCGATCCTGTACCACCGCGCGCCGGCGTTCATCGAGGTGTACGCCCGCGTGCTGGAGCGCCTGAAGATGGTGTTCCAGACACAGAACGAGGTGCTGGTCTTCGCCGCGTCCGGGACGGGCGCGCTCGAATCGGCCGTCGCGAACCTGATCGCGCCCGGCGACGTCGCGGTGGTCGCATCCTGTGGCAAGTTCGGGCAGCGCTGGGCGGAGCTGTGCGACGCCTACGGCGCCGAGACGGTCCACCTCGAGTTCGAATGGGGCGAGAAGGTCGACCCGGCCCGGGTGGAGCAAGCCCTGGCCGAGCGCGGGGGAGAGGTCAAGGCGCTGTTCACCACTCATTCAGAGACGTCCACCGGCGTCCTGAACGACGTGCGTGCGCTGGCAGAGATCGCTGCCGAGCACGGCGCCGTGAGCGTCTTCGACGCGGTATCCGGCCTTGGCGTGGTCGATCTGCCGATCGACGAATGGGGTGCCGACGTGGTCGTGTCGGGCTCGCAGAAGGCACTGATGTCGCCGCCGGGCCTGGCGTTCGCATCGGTCTCGGACCGTGCGCTCGCGGTCGCCGCCGACGCGCGTGGGCGGGGAGCCCGCAACTACTACTTCGACTGGGACAGGACCCTGAAGGGTCAACGCAAGCAGCCGCCGGACAGTCCGTTCACTCCGGCCGTCACGCTGATCCGGGCGCTCGACGTGGCGCTCGGCATGATCGAGGAAGAGACGCTCCCGGAGGTGTTCGAGCGCCACGCGGTGCTCGGCCGGGCCGCGCGTGAGGCGGTCAGGGGACTCGGCCTCGAGCTGTTCGGGCCGGAGGACGAGAACGCCAACGTCGTGACGGTGGCGCGGACGCCCGAGAGTGTCGACGGCGCCGCGATCCCGAAGCTGATGCGTGACCGCTACGGCATCACGATCGCCGGCGGTCAGGGCCACCTGAAGGGCCAGATCGTCCGGATCGCCCACTGCGGCTACTACGGGGCGTTCGACGTCCTGACCTCGATCTCGGGGCTCGAGCTGGCGCTCGACGAGCTCGGCTTCGACGTGTCCTTCGGTGCCGGAGTGTCGCGTGCGCAGCAGGTCTTCGCGCGTGCCGGCGTGAGTGCGGCCCAGCCCGTCGGTTGAGCAACCGCACCGCACGATGAGCGATAACGGCTACCGGGTCCTGGTGAAGGAGAAGATCGCCGATGCCGGCGTGGACCTCCTGCGGCAGCACTTCGACGTCGACGTGCGCACCGACATGCCCCCGGAGGAGCTCTCCGCGGCGATCGGCGACTACGACGCGATCGTGATTCGTTCGGCCACGCAGGTGGATGCCGGCCTGATCGAGCGGGCCGGCCGCCTGAAGGTGATCGGCCGCGCCGGGATCGGGGTCGACAACGTCGACGTGCCTGCCGCCACCAAGCAGGGCATCATCGTCGCCAACGCCCCCGAGTCGAACATCATCGCGGCCGCGGAGCACACGATCGCGATGCTGCTGGCGCAGGTGCGCAACATCCCCCAGGCGCACTCCTCTCTTAAGAGCGGCAAGTGGGAGCGCAGCAGGTTCGGCGGGGTGGAGGTGTTCGAGAAGACGCTCGGGATCCTCGGCTTCGGCCGGATCGGGCAGCTCGTCGCCGAGCGCGCGAAGAGCTTCGGCATGGTCGTCACCGCCTACGACCCGTTCGTGTCGGCCGACCGCTACCGCGAGCTGGGAGTGGAGCGGGCCGAAACGCCCGATGCCCTCTATGAGCGTGCCGACTTCATCACGATCCACCTCCCCAAGACGGACGAGACCGTGAATTACGTGAATGCCGCCACAATCGAACGGATGAAGGACGGCGTGCGGATCGTGAACTGCGCCCGCGGGGAGCTGGTCGATCTGAACGACCTCGGGGAGGCGATCGAGTCCGGCAAGGTGGCGGGCGCAAGTCTCGACGTGTTCCCGGGCGAGCCCGTCACGGACCATCCCATCTTCGCCCACGAGAACGTGGTCGTCACCCCCCACCTGGGCGCCTCGACGGCGGAGGCCCAGGATCGGGCCGGCGTGATCACCGCCGAGCAGGTGGTGGCCGCTTTGAACGGCGAGTTGGTCTCGAACGCGGTCAACATCCCGCGGGTCGGCAGCGAGGACATGGCGGTGCTGGAGCCCTACCTGAACGTCTCGGCGCACCTCGGGCGCCTCGTGATGTCGCTCGCGCAGTCCGGATCCGTGGACCGGCTCGAGATCTCCTACCACGGCCAGCTGGCCGAGCGCGATACGCGCCTGCTGACCGTCTCGGTTCTGAACGGCGCCTTCTCGGGCGTGGCCGAGAACGTGAACTTCGTCAACGCGCCGGCGATCGCCGAGGAGCGTGGCATCCGGGTCAGCGAACTGAAGGACAGCGAGTCGCGCGACTACGCCAACCTGGTCTCGGTCGCGACCGTCGCGGACGGGCAGCGCGTCGAGGTCGCCGGCACCACGATCGGCCCGCGTCACCGCCCCCACCTGGTCTCGGCCTATGGCCAGAGCTTCAACATCGAGCTGATGAAGCACCTCGCCGTGTTCCGCTACTCGGACGTGCCGGGCATGATCGGCAAGATCGGCACCGTGCTCGGCGAGCACGGCATCAATGTTGCCTCGACGGCGGTCGGGCGCGATCCCGACCACGAGCCCGACAGCCCGGCCGGCGGCGGCAGCGGCCGCCTGGCCGTGATGGTCGTGACGGTCGACTCGCCGATCCCGGACGAGGTGATCCGCGAGATCGTCTCGTTCGAGGGCTTCCAGGACGGGCGAGCCGTCACCCTCTAGTGGTCCACTAGCGGCATGGCCCGGATCGCGGCGGTCGCGCCCGACCTTTTCTTCGCCTCGAAGATCGACGCCACGCTGCGGGCCGCCGGTCATCACGTCGAGCTCGTGCAGGCGCCCGCGGCAGGCGATGCGGTCGCCGACCTGCTGATCGTGGACCTCGACGCCGCCGGGCCCGACGTGGCCCCGCCGCCGGGCGTGCCGCGACTCGGGTTCTATTCCCACGTCGACGTCGACACGAAGCGACGAGCCGAGGAGGCCGGGTTCGACCTCGTCGTGCCGCGCTCCCGCATGGCGCGCGAGATGCCTGCCCTGGTGGATCGGCTGCTACAGGGCAGTGACGCTGATTTGTCGGCGTGAGGCCGAAGAAAGTGTCGCACCGCGGCTCGTGTGCCGGGCGCCCAGGGATCCGATCCGGTAGCATCATTCGTTCATGAGTCACTCGGCCCCGCAGCGGTATCACCACCCCGAGCCTGGCGCTCGGAGCTCTGCTGCTCGGCCTTCTCCTTCTTCTCCTCCCCCTGCGGGGGGAATAGGCAAGCCGCGGGCCGAGGCCCGCACAGCGCAACAGGAATAGCCGCAGACCAGGAGAAGGAGGAAAGTCATGACGCCCACAGAGGGCTCCCATACAAACGGTAAGCACGTGGATCGCGTGTACATCTTCGACACCACGCTGCGCGACGGCGAGCAGTCGCCCGGCATCTCGCTGAACGTGCAGGAGAAGCTCGAGATCGCGCACCAGCTCGCGCGCCTGGGCGTCGACATCATCGAGGCGGGTTTCCCGATCACCTCGCCCGGCGACTTCGAGGCGGTGAGCGCGATCGCCAAGGCGGTCGAGGGGCCGGTGATCTGTGGCCTGGCGCGCACGTCGGCGCAGGACATCGACGCTGCCTGGAACGCGGTCAAGCACTCCGAGCGCCCCCGCATCCACACGTTCATCGCCACGTCCGACATCCACATCGAACGCAAGCTGCAGACGACGCGCGAAGACGTGATCGGGCAAGCACGCGCAGCGGTCGCGCACGCGAAGGAGTACTGCGACGATGTCGAGTTCTCCCCGGAGGACGGCAGCCGCTCCGACGTCGAGTTCATGGCCGAGGTGGTGAAGGTCGCGATCGCAGAGGGCGCGACGACGATCAACATCCCCGACACGGTCGGCTACACCATGCCGCACGAGTACGAGCAGATCTTCGAGGACCTGTACCGGCTGGTGCCCGAGTTGCGGGACGTCGTGGTCTCGGTCCACTGCCACGACGACCTGGGCATGGCGGTCGCGAACTCGTTCGCCGGGCTGCGCGCGGGCGCGCGCCAGGTGGAGTGCGCCGTGAACGGGATCGGCGAGCGCGCCGGCAACGCGGCGCTGGAGGAGATCGTGATGATGCTCCGGACCCGCCGCTCGAGCGTCGGGCTCGACACCCGCATCGAGACGCGTGAGATCGCGCGCACGAGCCGCCTGGTCTCGCGGCTGACCGGGTATCCGGTGCAGCCCAACAAGGCGATCGTGGGCCGCAACGCGTTCGCGCACGAGGCCGGCATCCACCAGGACGGCGTGCTGAAGGACCGCACCACCTACGAGATCATGGACGCGACCACGATCGGCCTCCAGACGAACTCGATCGTGCTCGGCAAGCACTCCGGCCGCCACGCGCTGCGCAACGCGCTCGAGGAGCTGGGCGTGCGGATCGACGGCCAGGCTCTGAACACCGCCTTCAAGCGCTTCAAGGACATCGCGGACCGCAAGAAGCACGTAACGGCCCTCGACCTGGAGGCGATCGTCTCCGACGAGATCCGCGAGCAGGCAGAGGCTTACAACCTCGCCCGCTTCGAGCTGCACGACGAGTCCGGCAAACCCCCGACCGCGACGGTCGAGGTGACGACCCCGGCAGGCGAGACCGTGAAGGGCGAAGGAACGGGCGACGGGGCCATCGACGCCCTGCTCCAGGCGATCAATGCAGCGACCGGCATCCCCGGCGTGCTGAAGGAGTACCACGTGGCTGCGGTCACGGCGGACACCGATGCGCTCGGCGAAGTGTCGGTGCTGGTGGAGCACGAAGGGCGGCTCGTGTCCGGCCAGAGCGTCTCGACCGACACGTTGGAGGCGTCGGCGCGCGCGTACCTGCGCGCGCTGTCCAACGCGCTTGCGGGCGTCGGCGCACCCCAGACACTGCCGAGCGAGACCGAAGCCGGGACGCGGCCTTAGCCGAGCGCGACTTCACCTGGATCGACGGCGAGCGGCTGATCCGCTTCGCCGAGGCGGCGCTCGGCGGAGCGCCGGCGCTGCTCGCAGGTCGCGGGTTCGAGGGTTATGCCCTGCTGACCACCCCGCGGTCGGCACGCGCGGCTCCGGCGCTGGTCGAGGGAGCCGATGTGGTGCTGGACGTGCCGGCCGGCGGGGTGCCGGAGGCAGCCGCAGCGGTGCGCGATGGAGTGGGAGGGCGGCCGGTCGTGGCGCTCGGTGGAGGCCGGGTCGTGGATTCCGCCAAGGCGATCGGCGGTGCGGACGGCCTGGCGGTGGCCGCGGTGCCGACCACCCTCTCCGGCGCCGAGCTGACGCCGTTCCACCGGATGCCCGCCGGGGCGACCGAGTTTCGGCTCGTGCGACCGGCGCTCGTGATTGCCGACCCGGCGTTGATGGCCTCCCAGCCGATGCCGGACCTGGCCGCGAGCGCGATGAACGCGCTCGCGCACGCCGTCGAGGCGCTCTATACGCCGCTCGCCAACCCGGTTGCGGAGATGGCGGCGCTGCGGGCGGCCGAGCTGATCGCCGAGGGGCTCGAGCCGGAGGAGCCGGACCGCACGGCGCTCGCCCTGGGAGCCGTGCTCGCCGGCTATGCCGTCGGATTGACCGGCTTCGCCGTCCACCACGCCGTCTGCCAGACGATCGTGCGGGTGTGCGGTACACCGCACGCGCAGACGAACTCGGTGATGCTGCCGCACTTCGTGCGGTTCATGGAGCCTCGCGCGCCACGCGAGATCGACATGCTTGGTGAGGCCCTGGGCGGCGATGTGGAGGCGCTGGCCGCCCGCGCCGGTGTGTCGCGGCTGCGAGAGCTTGGCGTGACCGAGGCCGACGTGCCGCGGATCATGGATGGGGTCGCGCAGCGCGGCGACATTGCGGCGAACACACCCGGCGCTCCGTCCGACGACGAGCTCCGCGCGGTGATCGAACGCGCGCTCTGAACCGCCGGGCCGCCGTTTTGAGAACACGTTTGCGGCGTGGTTGAAAAGCACCAAGCCGGGTAAATGCGTTCCTACAACGCAGGGCAAAAGTGCAGTTGAGGCAGGTAAAACGAGGGAGGTGGGTCGATATGGCCCAGACAAAGACACGGTCGAGCGGACGCTCCTCCGGTGCGCGCAGCAACGGCAACTCGCCGACGCGCACAAGCAATGCCCGGCGCAGTAACGGCGCCTCGCCGGCGCGCCGGAGCAGTTCTCCGCGGAGCAGCAGTTCTCCACGAAGCAGTTCTTCACGGAGCGGTTCTCCACGGAGTGCTGCCACACGGAGCGCTCCCACCCGGAGTGCTCGGCCATCGTCGAGCGCGAAGCGCTCGGCGAGCACCAAGCGCTCTTCAGGTTCGGCGCGGTCACGTCAGAACAAGTCACGCGGCGCGAGGTCTGGTTCGTCCGCCTCGCGGCAGTCGACCAATGGCGTGACCGGCACCCTGACCGGCGTCGGTGACTCGATCGGGTCAGCCGTCGGAAAGGCCGGCAACTCGGTGGGAACGGTCGCACAGAAGGCGAAGACGCCGGCGATGGTCGGCACGGCCGCTGCGGCTGGGCTCGCGGGAGGCATCGCGCTTGGTGCGCGCATGCTGTCCCGCCCGAAAGGCCCACGGATTCCCACCGGCCGGCCGAAGGCGCTGAAAGCGGTCACCGGCCGAGGCGGTGCGTTCAAGTCGCTGGCCCATGAAATGCAAGAAGTGGGCAAGGAGATCGGCAAGAGCGGTTTCCGGCTCGGGGTCGGCGACGTCAGCATGGAGGTGCAGAAGGGCCGCAAGGAGCAGCGAGACTCGCCGCTCGAGGTCCTGCTGAACGGCCTCACCAACCGCCGCTCGAAGCGCCGCTGAGTAAGTAGGGATCGGTAGGGATCGGGATGAGCGCCGCCGATTCGGCGCTCATTCCACCACGAGGCGGGCGGGTCAGTCCTCGAAGAACGCGTATCCGTACTCGCCCCGCTTGTATGCGAGCTTTGCGATCGCGCTTGCCCGTTCGTCGTCGTTGTGTTCGATCCTGTCGAGCGACCCGCCCACGCGGCTCGCGGCACGGGTGCAGAACGTCTCGGCGATGTAGCGCTCCTGTCCTGAGGGCTCGACTCCCTGGTCTTCGAAGATCGAGCTCACGCGCGACAGCACCGCGATCTGCGCGTAGATGTCCGCGACCGCGTCCGCGAGGCGCTTGAGCTGGAACTGGCGCTCCACGATGTCCTTGCCGTGCTTTCGCAGGAGCGACTCCGACAAGTCGCGCAGCCGCTTCACCTGGCCCGCCACCGGCGCCGCGAGTGACTCGAGCTCCGGGTGCGCTCGTCCGATGCGGTCCGGCCTGCACCTCCCGCTGGATCCGACCACCGACGTACTCCAACAACACCCCCATCGAGCGCAGCGGATCGCTGAAGTCGACCCCCTTCAGGCCCTTCAGTTCGTCGCCGAGCGGCTTCAGGCCGGAGAGTGCCACGAAGATGCGCAGCACGTCGTTCGCGCCTTCGAAGATGGGGAAGATCCGCAGATCACGGAGGACCTTCTCGTACGGCCGGTCGCGCAGATAGCCCTCCCCGCCGGCGAGCTGCAGCGCTCGGTTGGCCTGGTACCAGGTGAACTCGCTCGCGGCGACCTTGCAGATCGCGGACTCGGTCGAGTAGTCGGGGACCCCGGCGTCGACGAGTCCCGTCGTCAGGTAGGCCATCGACTCGAGCCCGAACAGATAGGAGACCATCCAGCTGATCTTGTCCTCGACCAGCTCGAAGTCCGCCAGGCGGCGACCGAACTGGCGCCGCTCCCTGACATGCTCGATTGCCAGGTCCAGCATCGCCTTGGCCCCGCCGACCGAGCCGGTACCGAGGCTCATCCGGCCGTTGTTCAGGACGTGCATGGCGATCCGGAAGCCCTCGCCAGGCTCGCCCAGCACGTTCTCGGGCGGGATCCGGACGTCGTTGAAGTAGAGGTGGCGCAGGTCGTTGCCGCGCAGGCCCATCGTCTCGTAGCGGTGCCCGACCTCGAACCCGTCCATGCCCTTCTCGACGATGAATGCCGTGTGGCGGTCCTTGCCGTCCACCTCGGTGCGGGCGAAGGTGACGAGCACAGATCCCTTGTCCCCGTTGCCGATGAACCGCTTCTCGCCGTTCAGCTTCCAGGAGCCGTCGGGTTGCAGGGTCGCCCGCGACTGCAGGTTGAACGCATCCGAGCCCGCCTCCGGCTCCGTCAGCGCGAAGGCGGCAAGCTTGCGCCCGGCGGCGAGGTCGGGGAGGAAGCGCTCCTTCTGCTCGTCGCTACCGAACAGGACGATGCCCTTCATGCCGATCGACTGATGGACGCCCATCACGACCGACAGGGTCGGGTCGATCTGGGCGAGGGCCTCGAACACCCGGCAGTAGCCCGTCTGGGAGAGGCCCTGCCCGCCGTAGCGCTCGGGCACGTACAGGCCGCACAGGCCGCGCTCTCCGAGCTTGCGGATCAGGTCGTCGCCGACCCACCCGTCCTCCTCGATCCGGCGGGGGTCGATCGACTCGGCGGCAAGTTCTCGCAGCGACGCGACGAGAGCGCGGATCCTGTCCTGCTCACTCTCGGCCGGCTTCGGGTAGGGAAAGACGAGCTCGTCGTGGATCTCGCCGAGGAACAGCGACTTCGCGAATGACGAGACACCCTCGAGGGGCGGCGTGTCCTGCTTGGTGGTGGCGGCTTCCATCGGAGCGGGCGCGTGGGTGCGCCTCGTAACCTACAACGGCGCTGATGCTGGACGCCTCTAGAGCAGACAACCGTATGTGATAACGTACGCCGCCGATGAGCACGGCGGTGACAGAGCCTCTCGACGTCGGCCCGCGCGTCCGCGCACTGCGCGAGGGGATGGACCTCTCGCTGCGGGACCTGGCCGACCGCTGTGGGGTCTCGGCGCCGATGCTCTCCCAGGTCGAGCGAGGGGAGACGAGCCCGACGCTGTCGGTTGCGGCCAAGATCGCCGCCGGCCTCGAGCTGAGCCTGTCCCAGCTGCTGCGCCTGGACGAGGGTGACGGCGTCACCGTCGTGCGGGCCGGCGCGCGGCTCGAGGGTGGCCGCGGCAACGGCCACCGCTATGAGGTCCTGACGCCGCCGCTCCCGGGCCAGCGAGCCGAAGTGTCGCTACACACGCTGGGACCCAGGGCTGCCACCGGCGGGCCCGACGACCCGCCGATGCACGAGGCCGGCAGCCGGGAGACGGTCGTGGTCCTGTCGGGACGCCTGACCCTCGTCTGCGAGGGCATTGCGCACGAGCTCGGCGACGGCGACGCGGTCACCTTCGACGCCGACCTTCCCCACCACATCGAGAACCCCGGCCGCGGCGAGGCACGGTTCATGTCGGTGATCGCCGCCGGACTGAGGAGGAGCTGACGCTGATGCCCAAGACCATGTTCGAGAAGATCTGGGAGACGCACGAGGTGCGCGGCCCCGAGCAGGAGAGCGGACCGTCGCTGCTCTACATCGACCTCCACCTCGTCCACGAGGTCACCTCCGCGCAGGCCTTCGAGGGCGCTGCGGCTCGCCGGGCGCAAGGTGCGCCGGCCCGACCGCACGCTGGCGACCGTGGACCACAACGTCCCCACCGACCCGCGCGAGCGGACCAGCCTCGACGCGATCGCCGACCACCTCTCCCGCGAGCAGGTCGCGGCGCTCGAGCGCAACTGCGCCGAGTTCGGCGTGCCGCTGCACGGCATGCGCAGCCGCCGCCAGGGCATCGTGCACGTGATCGGGCCGGAGCTGGGGCTCTCGCAGCCGGGCATCACGATCGCGTGCGGCGACTCCCACACGTCCACCCACGGTGCGCTCGGCGCGCTGGCGATGGGTGTCGGGACCTCCGAGGTCGAGCACATCCTGGCCACGCAGTGCCTGCTTCAGGTTAGACCGCGCACGATGCGCATCACCTACGAGGGCGAGCCCGGGTTCGGCGTCACGGCGAAGGACCTGATCCTCGGGACGATCGGCCAGATCAGCGCCGCGGGCGCGGTCGGCCATGCGATCGAGTACGCCGGCGCGGCGATCGAGGCCCTCACGATCGAGGGACGCATGACGATCTGCAACATGTCGATCGAGGCCGGCGCGCGGGCGGGAATGATCGCGCCCGATGACGTGACGTTCTCCTATCTGGAGGGCCGGCCCGCGGCACCACATGACTTCGAGGCCGCCGTCGAGCGCTGGCGCTCGTTGCCGACCGACCGGGGGGCAACATTCGACACCGAGGTCACCGTGGACGCGTCCGCGCTGGTCCCGCAGGTCACCTGGGGCACGAACCCCGGGCCAGGTCGTTCCCGTCACCGGCAGGGTCCCGGACCCGGCCGAGCTTGACTCCCCGGCGGACCGCGAGTCGGCGGAGCGCGCCCTCGCCTACATGGCGCTCGAGCCGGGCACGGCGATCGAGGACATCCCGGTCGACCGCGTGTTCATCGGCTCCTGCACGAACTCCCGCATCGAGGATCTGCGTGTGGCGGCCGCAATGGTGCGCGGCCGGCAGGTCGCGGGGACCGTGGACGCGATGGTCGTTCCCGGGCTCTCAGCAGGTCAAGGCGCAGGCCGAGCAGGAGGGCCTCGACGAGGTCTTCCGTGCCGCCGGTTTCGACTGGCGCGAGGCCGGCTGCTCGATGTGCCTCGGGATGAACCCGGACATCCTGCAACCCGGCGAGCGCTGTGCGTCGACGTCCAACCGCAACTTCGAGGGGCGCCAGGGCCGCGGCGGGCGCACGCACCTCGTCAGCCCCCAGATGGCCGCGGCCGCCGCGGTCGCCGGCCACTTCGTCGACATCCGCGAATGGGACCGCGAGGCGCGTGGCCGGAGCGACGGCATGACCCGCGCGCTCCAGGAGCGCCTGGCAACGGCCGGAGATCGCCGAGGCGTTCGTCGAGGACCGCCGCGCCCTGATACCGCTGATCGACGGCCAGGATGAGCTCGTCCGGCGCCTGATCACCCGCGGCGAGCGACGCGTGCGCCGCTTTCTCGACCTGGGCGCCGGTGGCGGAGCATTCGCGCAGCTGGTGATGGACGATGCATACCGGGGTCGACCGGCGTGCTGGTCGACTTCTCCGAGCCGATGGCCGCGGCCGCCGCGCGGCCGGCTCGCGGCCCTACGCCGGGCGGTGGGAGTACGTGCTGGCCGACCTGTCGGATGCCGGCTGGGCTGGAGGCCCTTCCCGGAGGGGCGCTATGACGCCGTCGTGTCCGCCCTCTGCATCCACCACCTCCCGGACGAGCGCAAACGCGGCGCTGTATGCGCAGGCATATGACCTGCTGGAGCCGGGCGGCCTGTTCCTGAACTGGGAGCACGTGGCCGCGGGGGGCATCGGCCACAAGGCATGCTCGAGGAGTGGATGATCGACAACCTGATCGCCGCCGAGCACGCCCGCCCCGACCCGCGACCCGACGAGGAGGTCGTGCGCGACTACCTCGATGCGGCGGACGAGGACATCCTGGCCGACCCGCACGTGCAGTGCGAATGGCTGCGCGAGGCCGGGTTCGAGGACGTCGACGTGTTCTTCCAGGTGCCGGAGATGGCGATCTTCGGCGGCGTCAGAAGGGGAGGTAGCCATGGAGCCGGTACGCACGATCGAAGGTCGCATCCAGGTGCTCGACCGCAGCGACGTCGACACCGATCAGATCATCTCCGAAGCAGTACCTGAAGAGAATCGAGCGCACCGGCTTCGGTGAGTTCCTGTTCGCGGACTGGCGCAAGGAGGGGCTGGAGCTCGACCGAGGGCGGCCGATCCTCGTCACCGAGCGCAACTTCGGCGTGCGGCTCCTCGCGCGAGCACGCCGTCTGGGCGCTGCAGGACTTCGGTTTCCAGGCGGTGATCGCGCCCAGCTTTGCGGACATCTTCTACGGCAACTGCACGAAGACGGGGCTGCTGCCGGTCGTGCTGCCGGGCGAGACCGTGCGTGAGCTGATGAAGGCGGACCGGGCCACGGTCGACCTCGAGCTCCAGATCGTGGAATGGGACGGCGGCTAGGCGTCGTTCGAAATCAACCCGGACACCCGGTGGCGGCTGCTCGAGGGGCTGGACGAGATCGCCCTCACCCTGGCGAGCCAGGCCGACATCGACCGCTTCGAGGACCGGGGCGGCCCGGCGGGCTCGCTCACCACATCTGTGTAGGCTGCCTGCGATGCAGCAGCCACCCCCGCATCAGCCGCCGCCGGGCGATGTGCCGCCGACCCAGGCCACGCGCCCGCTCGGCACCGCCGTCGAGCGCGAGGTGGTCCCGGCCGAGCGCGAGGTCGTGCCTCGACCCGGCGCTGGCTGAGAAGATCGACCGCGCGAGCTTCTGGTCGAAGTTCGGCTCCGCGACCGCGGTGCTGGCAGCGATCATTGGGCGTGATCGCGCTCCTGATCGCGCTTGACGCCCGTGACAAGGCCGAGAGCGACGCGGGCGCCGGCCTGCGGGACGACGTCGCGGCGCTCGCAGCATGACGTGAACAAGCTCGAGCGCCAGACGTCCTCGGCCGACGAGGCGGGGCAGGACACGCAGAAGCTCGAATCGCAGCTCTCTGATGTCGAAGGCCAGCTGAAACAAATCTCCGACGAGCAGAAGCAGCAGGCGACAGGACATCTCGAGTCTGCAGCAGGACGTCACCGACCTGACCGACCGCGTCGACCAGGTCGAGCAGGCCCAGGAAGACGCCGCCGCCGGCGGCCCCTAGACCGCCGCCATGCGGATAGCCGTCCTTCCCGGGCGACGGCATCGGTCCCGAGGTCACCGGTGCGGCACAACAGCTCCTGCGGGCGCTCGCCCCGCTGCACGACGCCGCCTTCGAGTTCACGGAGCTGCCCGTCGGCGGCACCTCGATCGACGAGCACGGCGTGCCGCTGCTACCCGAGGTGCTGGATGAATGTCGCGCCGCGGACGCGGTGCTCCTGGGCGCCGTCGGCGGGCCGAAGTGGGATTCGACCGACCCGGAGGCGCCGCGCCCGGAGCAGGGCCTGCTGGGCCTCCGCAAGGGCCTCGAGCTGTTCGCGAACCTGCGTCCGGTGCGCGTCACCGACGCCCTGCTCGACGCGAGCCCGCTGCGCCCGGAGCGGGTGCGCGGCGCCGACCTGCTGATCGTGCGCGAGCTGACGGGCGGGATCTACTTCGGGGACCGGGGCCGGCGCGACGGCGTCGCGCACGACACGTGCGTCTACTCGGTCGAGGAGATCGAGCGCATCGCCGACCTGGCCTTTCGCCTTGCGGCCGCGCCCGGCCGTCGCGGCCAGGTCGTCTCGGTCGACAAGGCCAACATCCTCGAGACCTCGCGGCTGTGGCGCGAGACCGTCGAGCGCATCGCGGCACAGCACCCAGGCGTGCAGCTCGAGCACATGCTGGTCGACAACGCGGCGATGCAGCTGATCGCCCGTCCCTGCGACTTCGACGTGCTGCTGACGGAGAACATGTTCGGCGACATCCTCTCCGACGAGGCCGCGATGATCGCGGGCTCGATCGGGCTGCTCGCGTCGGCCAGTCTCGGTCGGGGAAAGCAAACCCGGGCGCGCTGGCCCGCCCGGCCTGTACGAGCCCGTTCACGGCTCGGCCCCCGACATCGCGGGCCAGGGCAGCGCCAACCCGCTCGCCACCTTCGGGTCGGTGGCGCTGATGCTGCGACATTCCCTGCAAATGGAGGATGCAGCCGCCGCTGTAGAATCGGCCATGGACCGGGTGTTGGAGCAGGGATTGAGGACACCCGACCTTGCTTCGGGGCAAGCGGAGGAGACCACGGTGGGAACCGCCGCCATGACCCAGGCGGTGATCGACGAGCTTGGCGCTCCCGTCGGGGGCGCGTGAAAGGACAGTGATGCAGCAGGCGGACTTCATCTGGATGAACGGGGAACTCGTCCGGTGGGAGGACGCCAAGGTGCACGTGCTGACGCACGCGCTGCATTACGGGTCCGGAGTCTTCGAGGGCATCAGGGCATACGAGACAGAGCGGGGGACCGCCGTCTTTCGCCACCAGGACCACCTGGACCGCCTGAGCCGTTCGGCCGAGCCTCTATTACATGGACCTGCCGTACACGCTGGAGAAGCTGCGGGAGGCGACGCACGAGCTGATCCGCGTGAACAAGCTGCGCAGCTGCTACATCCGCCCGGTCGCCTTCCGGGGTTACGGCGAGATGGGCCTCTTCCCGCTCAACACGCCGGTCGAGGTGTTCATCGCCGTCTGGCCCTGGGGCGCCTACCTCGGCGAGGAGGGCCAGAAGCACGGCATCCGCTGCAAGGTCTCCTCGTGGCGGCGGATGTCGGACGAAAGCTTCATCCCGGAGGCGAAGGCGTGCGGCCAGTACCTGAACTCGATCCTCGCGAAGGTCGAGACCGCCAAGGCCGGCTATGACGAGGCGATCCTGCTGGACCAGCACGGCAACGTGTCCGAGGGATCGGGCGAGAACGTGTTCGTCGTGCGCGACGGGCACATCTCCACGCCGTCGTCGGCGTCCTGCATCCTGGACGGGATCACGGCCCGCTCGGTTGTCCAGATCGCGGCCGACCTCGGCTTCGAGGTCGAGCAGCGCGACGTGTCGCGGGGCGAGCTGTACCAGGCCGACGAGGTCTTCCTGACCGGCACCGCCGCCGAGATCGTGCCGGTGCGCGAGATCGACGACCACGTGGTCGGGCCGCCCGGCGAGCTCACGCAGGCGATCCAGACGCGCTTCTTCGACGCCATCAAGGGCAAGCGCGACGAGTATCTCGAGTGGCTCGACTTCGTCGAGCTCGAGAGCGAGACCGGGCGAATTACCGCCGCGGCGCGACCCTAGCGCCGCGTTCGAGATTCGCACCCGTCCGCTTCTTCGAAAGGACCGACACCACGTGAGCAGGCAGATCCACCTATACGACACCACTCTGCGGGACGGCATGCAGGGGGAGGGCATGTCGCTGTCCGCCGACGAGAAGGTGCGTGTCGCGCACGCGCTCGACGATCTCGGGATCCACTTCATCGAGGCCGGCTTCCCCAGCTCCAACCCCAAGGAGGAGGCCCTGTTCGAGCTGCTCGCCCGCGAGCGGTTCGAGCACGCGCAGCTGTGCGCCTTCGGCATGACCCGCCGGCGCGACCTCGCGGCGGACGAGGACCCGGCGCTGCGCCTGCTGGCCGACTCCTTCGCGCCGGTCTGCACGCTGGTCGGCAAGACCTGGCGACTGCACCTGGAGAAGGTGATCAACACCGCGCCCGAGGAGAACCTGGAGCTGATCGGCGACTCCGTCGCCTTCCTGGTGGCCCAGGGCAAGCGGGTGATCTACGACGCCGAGCACTTCTTCGACGCCTACCGCGACGATCCCGAGTACGCCCTGCGGTGCCTGCTGGCAGCGCTCGAGGCGGGCGCCGAGAACGTGACCCTCTGCGACACGAACGGCTCGAGCCTCCCGCCGCAGGTGGCGGAGGCAACCGCCCGCGTGGTGGCCGAGGTGGGTGGGGAGCGGGTCGGCATCCACACCCACAACGACGCCGAGTGCGGCGTCGCGAACTCGCTCGCGGCGGTCGAGCAGGGCGCGTCGCTGGTGCAGGGCACGATGAACGGCATCGGCGAGCGCTGCGGGAACGCGAACCTGGTCTCGATCCTGCCCGCGCTGCAGCTCAAGCTCGGTTACGAGTGCGTGACCGAGCGAGCAGCTTGCCTGCCTGACGCAGACCGCCCACCTGGTGGACGAGCTGTGCAACATGACGCCCGATCCGAACCAGCCCTACGTGGGGCGCAATGCGTTCGCTCACAAGGGCGGCATGCACGTCGCCGGCGTGCGCGCGGACTCGCGCACCTTCGAGCACGTGAGTCCCGAGGTGGTGGGTAACCGCCGCGAGCTGCTGGTGTCCGAGCTGTCCGGCAAGGGCACGGTGCTCGCGCGCGCCGAGGAGGCGGGACTCGAGCTGACGCCCGAACGCGCCCTGCGCGCGGTCGAGCGGCTGAAGGAGCTCGAGCACCGCGGGTACCACTTCGAGGCCGCCGACGCTTCGTTCGACCTGCTCCTGCGCAAGGAGTCCGGTGACTACGAGCCGCTCTTCCGGCTCGAGAGCTTCCGCGTGATCACCGAGAAGCGCGAGGACGGCAAGGTCCAGACCGAGGCGACGATCAAGGTGTGGGCGAGGGGCGAGCGGCTGGTGCGCACCGCCGAGGGCAACGGCCCGGTGAACGCGCTCGACAGGGCGCTCCGCGACGCGATCGCCGATCTCTACCCGCGCCTGCGCGAGATCGAGCTCGTGAACTACAAGGTGCGGATCATCGACGAGCACAAGGGCACCGGCGCGGTCACGCGCGTCCTGATCGACGCGTCCGACAGCGACGAGACATGGGGCACGATCGGCGTCTCGGAGAACATCATCGAGGCAAGCTGGGAGGCGCTCGTCGACTCGCTCGAGTACGCGCGTCCAGGGGCGCGGTCGCGCGAGTGAGCCGGCCGAGGCTCCGCCCGCCCACGAGGCACCGGTCTCGCCGCCTCTGTGACGGGAGAGCCGATCCCGCTCGCGCGGCCGGACGTCGGCCCGCGCGAGGAGGAGCTCGTGCGCGACGTGCTGCGCTCCGGCCGGCTGTCCCTGGGGCCGATGCTGGAGCGCTTCGAGCGCGACTTCGCGGCCTGGGTCGGAAGCGACGAGGCGGTCGCCGTGTCGAGCGGAACCGCCGCGCTTCACCTCGCGGTGCGGGCGCTGGGTTGGAGCGCCGGGGACGAGGTCGTCACCACGCCGCTGAGCTTCGTCGCGTCGGCGAACTGCCTGCTGTACGAGCAGGCGGTGCCGGTCTTCTGCGACATCGACGAGCGCACGCTGAACATCGACCCGGATGCGGCCGGCTGCGGCATGCGGGCCCAGCGACGGCCGGGCTGCTGCCGGTGCACCTGTTCGGGTATCCCGCCGACATGGAGGCGCTCGAGGAGCTCGCCGGGGAACGGGGCCTGGGCGTCGTCGAGGACGCGTGCGAGGCGCTCGGCTCCGTCGACTCCGCCGGCACCAGGGTCGGAGCGAGCGGCAACCCGGCCGCGTTCGGCTTCTACGCGAACAAGCAGCTCGTGACGGGGGAGGGCGGCATGCTGACCTGCGGCGACCGCGAGGTCGCGAGCCCGCGTCCGCAGCGAGCGCAACCAGGGTCGCGCCGACGACATGGACTGGCTCTCGCACGACCGGCTCGGCTTCAACTACCGGCTCTCCGACGTGGCGGCGGCGCTCGGCGTCGCGCAGGTCGAGCGCCTCGACACGCTGCTCGGCGAGCGCGACCGGGTGGCGCGCCTCTACCGCGAGCGGCTGGCCGGCATCGAGGGGGTCGTGCTGCCCTGCGAGGACCGCGGGAAGCGAGCGCCGCAGCTGGTTCGTGTTCGTGGTGCAGGTGCCGGAAGAGGCAGACCGCGACGGCGTGATCGCCGCGCTGGCCGAGGAGGGCATCGCCTCGAAGGCCTATCTGCCGTGCATCCACCTCCAGCCCCTTTACCGCGAGCGGTTCGGATTCCGGGGCGGGGAGTTCCCGGTCGCAGAGCGGGTGGCGAGCCGCTCGCTCGCCCTGCCGTTCTTCACGGCGATGGGGGAGGCCGAGGTGGATCGGGTCGGCGAGGCGCTGGAGACGGCGCTCGGCCGGTAAGTCCTCGCGCCCGCCGCTCGCAGACCCTTCGTTTACTCTCCATAACGTGTCAACCACGTCGCCCAGGGCGGCCGCCCCTCCGTTGCCGAGCCGGCGCGGGGAGCGCATGCTGGGCATCGTGGGCCTTGTCGCAGCCGGCGCCGTCCCCGCGTGGATGTTCCGCGACCTGCTGGCGCAGGTGGCGAGCAGCTTCCAGCCGGACGTCAACTGGCTCCTCACCGGAGCGATCGGCTTCGCTCTGATGGGCGTGGGGCTGCTGGCAGCGCTCCCGGTCGTGCTGTCCATCGGCCGCACGCCGGACCACCCGCTGTACCCACGCAGCCGCAGCTCTCTGGCGGGGTGGGGCGTGAGCCTCTACCTGCTGGGAGCGATGCTGGTCGTGCAGATCGGCGCCATCGCGCACAACTGGTAGTTCGCGGGCAGCCGCTCGTAAACTCCCTGCATGTCCCGCTTTCGTGAGCCGCCCGACCCGGTATTCCATGCTCTGAACGCGTCGATCGGGTTCGACCGGCGCCTGGCGCCCTACGACGTCCGCCAATCCAAGGCCCACGTGGCCATGCTGGCCGAGGCGGGCATCCTCGAGCAGGCCGAGGCCGACGAGTTGCTGCGGGGCCTCGACGCCGTGGCGGCCGAGCTCGAGGGAGGCACCTTCGCCTTCGAACCGGGGGACGAGGACATCCACATGGCGATCGAGCGCCGCCTGACCGAGATCGCCGGCCCGGTCGGGGGGAAGCTTCACACGGCGCGGTCGCGCAACGACCAGGTGGCGACCGACATGGCGCTGTTCGTGCGCGAGCAGTCCGAGGGGACCCGTGCGGCGCCTGTGCGAGCTGATGGGCACGCTCGCGGACCTCGCCGAGCGCCACGCCGACTGGCCGATGCCGGGCTACACGCATCTCCAGCGGGCACAGCCTGTCTACCTGGGCCACCACCTGCTGGCGTACTTCTGGATGTTCCGCCGCGACGTCGAGCGGTTCGCTGCCGCGGTCTGCGCGACCGCCGAGCTGCCGCTCGGCGCGGGCGCGCTGGCCGGAGTGAACTGGGACACCCGGCGCGACTCGGTTGCGCGCGAGCTCGGCTTCGACGGCGTCGTCGAGAACTCCCTCGACGCCGTCTCCAACCGCGACTTCGTGCTCGACTACCTGAGCGCCGCGGCGATCTGCGCGATGCACCTGTCGCGGCTCGGCGCGGAGCTCGTGCTGTGGTCGAGCGAGGAGTTCGGCTTCCTCGAGCTGGGGGACTCGTTCACCTCGGGCTCCAGCATCATGCCGCAGAAGAAGAACCCCGATGCGGCAGAGCTGCTGCGCGCCAAGGCGCCCCGCGTCGCCGCCGACCTCTCCACTCTGCTGGGCGTGATGCACGCGCTCCCGCTCGCCTACAACAAGGACATGCAGGAGGACAAGGAGCCCCTGTTCGACGCGGTCGACACGCTGAACCTGTGCCTGGAGGCCGCGACGGGGATGCTCCGCACCGCCGCCTTTCGACCGCGAGCGCCTCGCGGCCGCCGCCGAGCGACGAGTTCCTGGCCGCGACCGACATCGCCGACCTGCTCGTGCGCCGCGGCGTGCCGTTCCGCGAGTCGCACGCGGTCGTTGCCGGGCTCGTGCGCCATGCGCTCGAGGGCGGCAAGCGCCTGTCCGAGCTGACCCGTGAAGAGCTGGCGGAGTTCTCCGACCACCTCGACGACGAGTACTACGCGGTGCTCTCCAACGGCTCCTGGCTCGAGTCGAAGGTTTCGGAGGGCGGCACCGCTTCGGCGCGGCTGCGCGAGCAGCTCGAGCGCGCGCGGGCGGTGCTGGCGGGAGTGAAGCCGTGACGCCCGTGGCGAAGCGCGACGCCCGCATGGTCTCGCTGGGCTACGGCAAGTTCGTGAAGGCCGACCGCGTCTACGCGCTGGTGCCGATCGAGTCCGGCGAGCGCGGCGACGGGCGGCGCACCTACGTGCACGTCGACGGGCTGGGCGAGCCGCTGGTCGCCTCGCGCTCGGAGCGGGCGATCCTGGCCGACGTGGAGGCGGCGCTGACCGAGGCGGCCGGAGTGCCGCGACGCTCACGCCGGGCAGGCTCGCGGGACCAGGAGAACCTCTTCTAGGACGCCTCTGGCAGCCCGGCAACTCGTGTCACGACTCGCGGCCCGGCGGATCTGCTCGGCTGATGATGACGAAAAGCCCCAAAAGCAGGACGCCCCCACCCACCAGCATGCCGACCACGACCCTGTGCAGCACCAGACCCGTGGCCACGCCGATCACGACAGCCAGCGCGATGAACCCCATCACACGGCCCATGGACCGTACCGGCGCGACTCGGCGGATCGAGGCGGTTTTCGAGCGGAGCGGCTGCACCGCAGCCTCAGGAGTCAGCGTGAGCGTCTTGCTCCGACAGCCCCACGGCTTCGAGGGCTTCGTTCACATCCAGGTAAATGCGCCCTCGCGTGATGCGGTCGTCGCTCCCGAACCATGCGACCATCGCGGGCGAGAACTGAAACGCAATACCGCTCGCGCGGCCTCGGCCGCGGATGGTGGCGATAGCGATCACGCTGTTGCGAGCCTCACGCACATCGTCGAGATCGATTCGCCACTCAGCAAACTGCTCGTCGATGTCGCGCACCCACTGCTCTACTCCGGCGTAACCGCGGTACGGCTCGCCGGATACGGACGAGAACGGCGACTCCACCTCCACGGCAGGATCGAAATGCTCTGTCGGGACGCTGCGGACGCCCGCGTTCCATTGATCGGCGAGCGCACGCAAGATCTCCACGTTCTCCTGCGACATCGCCCGCGCAGTATCCCGCAGGCTCAGGAGTCGGCGTGAGCGTCTTGCTCCGACAGGCCCACGGCTTCGAGGGCTTCCGGTTCCGTCCTGTACTCCGAGCCCTCCGACGACCAGTCCATCGCGCAGCTGTAGACGAAGACGTCGTGTCGCCAACGCCAGCGCCGCTGGCGCTTCCCTGCCCGCGCAGCACCGCGTGCAGCACCGTCGAAGCGATCACATGGTCGCCGGCGTCGATGTAGCTCCAGTGATCTCAAACGACATCTCGGAAAACGTCCCACGAATCCGCGTGCGAGCCGCTCGTAGGCATCGCGACCGACGTGCGGGCCTCGGGTCGGGTCCGTCTGCGCGCGGGTGGTAGACGACGTCTGGGTCGCAGCAGCTCAAGGAGCCGCGAGACGTCGCGGCGTTCCAGCCTCCAGCCCGGCCGCACGATCTCCACGTTCTCCTGCGACATCGCCCGCGCAGTATCCCGCAGGCTCAGGAGTCGGCGTGAGCGTCTTGCTCCGACAGCCCCACGGCTTCGAGGGCCCCCGGTTCCGAATCCGGGCGCGGCGTCTTCAGTCAACCGATCCGAACGGTCCAGATGGCCTGGAGGTTTCCGGGGCCGGCCGACGCCATCCGATGGCCGAAGATCTCATCGACCGCTTTGGCCACACCCGGGTAATCCGGGTGGTTGTAGTCATGGCCACAGAGCAGCTTCTGCGTCTTGGGGTACCAGGCCTCGATGTCCGCAGCAACCCCTTCATACTCGTGGTCACCGTCGAGAAACACCATGTCGACATCAGGTACCTGCTCGGCGGCGGCCGGTGACGAAGCCCTGATCGCCACCAGATTCGGAAAGCCGCCGCATTCTCTGAGAAAGCTTTCATAGTGCTCGGGCCACGGATCGATGAGTAGACGGGACCTCCCAAGCAGTCAGCAGCGCGAACGCACTGCGACCGCGCAAGCTTCCAACTTCAGCCACGCTCCGCATCTCCGCAGCTTGCGCGCCGAGCCAGTCGAGCTGACCCGGGGTCATCCAGGCCCAGATATGCATACCGGGAGTCGGATGCCCTTTGACTGGCTCAGGCCACTCTTCAACTGCCATGTCGTCGTGCCCTTCGACTAGACGCGTCAAACCGTGTCTCCTGCGACATCGCCCGTGCAGTATCCCGCAGACTCAGGAGTCGGCGTGAGCGTCTCGCTCCGACTCGCTGCGGCGCGCGACTACGCCCACCCGAAGCACGAGCCCCCGACTCCAAGAGGGCGATGACGTAAATGACTATCCTGACCCGGCTTTGCCGGCCGACACGACCACTCGTCGTCTGTCCACGGAGTTCTTCGCGCGCTCCGTCCACGACGTTGCGCGGGACCTGATCGGCTGCACGGTCGCACACGCCGGCACGGCCGGCGTGATCGTCGAAACCGAGAGTTACCACGCCGACGATCCGGCCTGTCACGCGTTCGGCGGGCCGACCCCGCGCAGCAGTGTGCTGTTCGGTCCGCCCGCGCACGCGTACGTCTACCTGTCGTACGGCATCCACAGCCTGCTCAACTTCGTCGCCGAGCCCGAGGGCGAGGCGGCCGCGGTCCTGATCCGGGCGCTCGAGCCGGTGGCGGGCATCGACACCATGCGCGCGCGGCGCGGCATCGAACGGCTGGAGGACCTCTGCTCCGGGCCGGGGAAGTTGACGGAGGCGCTCGCGATCGGTCTCGACCTGAACGGGGTCTCGCTGGGAGAGGGTCCGATCGAGGTTCTGGGTCGTGAGCCGGGATGGGCCGATCCCACGATCGTGACCGCACCGCGAATCGGCATCACCAAGGCGGTCGAGCATCCGTGGCGGTTCTGCGTCGCCGGCAGCCCCTTCGTCTCGAAGCCGTGGCCGCGGCACGACGCTTAATCGCAGGCGCCCGCGAACTTGTCTTCATAAAAGGAGGCATCGATGAACGAGGGGCCGATCAAGGAGAAGGGCCGGGCGCCGGCATTCCGGCTGCAGGACGCGAGCGGCGAGCTCGTGCGGCTGTCGGACTTCGCCGGGGACACCGTGGTGCTGTATTTCTTTCCGAAGGCGGACACACCCGGCTGCACCGCGCAGGCCTGCGGCATCAGAGACCGGTGGGCCGACTACGAGGCGGCCGGCGCGGTGGTGATCGGCGTCTCTCGCGACGCGCCGGAGCAGCTGCAGCGCTTCGCTCACGAGCACGACCTGCCGCACATGCTCCTGTCGGATCCTGACCACAAGGTGGCGGAGAAATACGGCGTCTGGGTGGAGAAGTCGATGTACGGGCGCAAGTACTGGGGCGTCCAGCGGGCCACCTTCATCATCGGCCCGAACGGGAAGGTGGTGAACGTGTTTCCGAGTGTCTCGCCCAAGAAGCACGACGACCTGATCCTGGAGGCGCTCGTCCGCGAAGAGTTGAGCTAGGGCTCCCCGGTGCCGGCCCCGCCGCGCTCCCCGCCGGTACCGCCTCCTCCAGGGGGCGGCGTGGGGGCTGTCCCCCGGGCGTGGGCGCAGGTTCAGGCTGGGGCTCGGGCGCCGGCTCGGGCGTGGGGGCGGGAGCAGGTTCCTCCTGCGGAGCAGTCTCCGGCGCCCGCTTTGACTTCCCGCGTTCGCGCTTCGGCTTCGTGTCGCCCTCGCTCGTGCCCTCGACCGGCGCCGGGGCAGTGGGAACGGTCGGAACCGGCGTCTCTTCCTTCTTGTCGGGATTCCGTACCTCCCGGATCTTCCTTACCGACAGCATGAAGTCGTGCCAGATCTCTGCCGGGAACGTGCCGCCCGCGACCGGCTCGCCGCGGTACTCGGTCTCCATCGGCTTCGCGCCCTCTGGATATCCGACCCACACGGCGACGGTCATGTCGTCGTTGTAGCCGACGAACCAGGCGTCCTGATAGTTCTCCGTGGTACCGGTCTTGCCGGCGGCGAACTCGCCGATCGAGGCTGCCCGTCCCGTGCCGCCCGTGACCACGGTGCTGAGGATCTGTGTCGCCTGCTTGGCGATCCCCTCCGGGATCACGCGCTTGCGGCGGGTCTTGTTCTCGTCGTCGATCCCGCTGCCCTTCACCCTCGTGTAGGTGACCGGGGCGCCCTCGCGGGATGCGAGCGAGCCCGACACCACGCTGACCGCCCGCGGCCAGCGTCTCGTAGGCCTTGGCCATCTCGAGCGGCGTGACGCCCTGCTTCAGCCCGCCCAGCACCATCGCGGGATTCCTCGAGACGGGGGTGCGAACTCCCATCTCCCGCGCGACCCGCGCAATCGCCCGCGTTCCGACGAGCTGGTAGCCCACCTCGGCGTAGACCGCGTTGTCCGACGCCGTCGTGGCGGCGGCGAGCGAAGTCACACCGGCATAGCGATCCTCGTAGTTCTCCACCTTGAACGGCCCCCGCGACCCCTCGAGCGTCTTCGGAGCGGAGGAAAAGGTGCGGCCGGGGGAGATGCCCTTCTCGAGCGCGGCCACCAGGGTGAACGGCTTGAACGCTGATCCCGGCTGGCGATGTCCCTGGGTGGCGAGGTTGAAGGGCCGCTTCTCGAAGTCCGAACCGCCGACCATCGCCCGCACACCGCCGGTGTCGTTGTCGATCGCGACCAGTGCCGCACTGGGACCGATGCCTCCCAGGCGCCCGGCGATCGCCTGTTCAGCAGCCTTTTGGAACTCCAGGTCGAGCGTGGTGCGGATCTCGAGACCTCCGCCGAAGGTGTTTCCGCTTCCGTAGCGGTCGACCAGCTGGTCCTCGACCCACGAGGTGAAGTACGGAGACCGGCTCACCTTCTTCGGGGTGCGGATCTGATCGCGCGGAGGCAGTGACTGGCGCTGGGCGTCACGCAGCTCGCTGGTGGTGATCAGTCCCTGGTCGTACATCCGCTGCAGCACGAGGTTGCGCCGGTCCAGTGACAGTGAGGGATTCTGCACAGGGCTGTACGACGCGGGCGAGGCGATCAGACCCGCAAGCGTGGCCGCCTCCGCAGGCTCGAGCACGGCCGCGCAGTTCGGCTCGCAACCCGGGTGATTCCACCCGAAGTACACACGCGCGGCGGACTCGATCCCGTACGCGCCCTCGCCGAAGTACACAGTGTTCAGATACTCCGTGAGGATCTTCTCCTTGGTCCACTTGCGCTCGAGCTGGTAGGCGAGCGCCGCCTCCCTCAGCTTCTGGAAGAGCGAGCGGTTCTGCTGCGCGACCAGCGCGTTCTTGACGAACTGCTGGGTGATCGTGGAGGCGCCCTGGGCGGCCCGCTGGCGGCGCACGTCTTCCACGATGGCGCGCGCGATGCCCGTGTAGTCGAGCCCCTTGTGCGTGTAGAAGCGGCGGTCCTCGATCGCAATCACCGCCCGCTTCACATTGGAGGAGATCTGGCTGGACCTGACCAGGATCCGGTTCTCGGAGCCGGTCAGCACGGCGACCCTGCGCTTCCCCGTGTTGTCGAGCAGGATCGAGTTGCGGGCGGCGCGGAACTCGTTCTGGGACTCCAGCTCGGGCAGGTCCTGAGCGACGGCCATCATCATGCCGAACACCGTCGAGACCAGCGCGAGCGCCAGGAGGCCGGAGAGCGTCAGTCCGAGCCGCAGCTTGTGGAGTTGCGGGCGATCACCGCCACGATCGTCAGCCTGGGATGCCGCGTGGACGCGCTTCTGGCGCGCGATACCGCGGCGGCTCGAGCCGCCTCCGGCTGGTCGTCTGCGCTGGTCGTCCGCCATCTGATGTGACTGCCCGAGGAGCGCCGAGCTCGGTGGCCCAAGTGCGGCGGCCTTGACGCTCGAGTGACGCCCTGCGGGCCGCTTGCGGGGGGCAGGGGCCGATTCCAAGAGCGGCGATCGTGAGCGGCCCGGACGGCGCGAGAGTCTAGCATTGGCCCTGCATGGCCCCACCGACCTCCGACCCGCGCGAGACGGCCGCCGCCCTCGAGCGCAACGCGGTCGATTCACTTCCGGAGGGCGGCCTCCAGGCCAAGCTGGGGCAGGCCGCGGCGGCCGGGCGGCCGCTGCGGGTGAAGCTCGGCATCGATCCCACGGCGCCGGACATCCACCTGGGCCACACCGTCGTGCTCCAGAAGCTGCGCGAGTTTCAGGACGCCGGGCACACCGTCGTCCTGATCATCGGCGACTTCACCGCCCGCATCGGGGACCCCTCGGGGCGCTCCGCGCTGCGCCCGGTGCTGGAGCCCGAGGAGATCGACCGCAATGCGCGCACATTTCAGGAGCAGGCGTTCAAGGTCCTCGATGAGGGCCGCACCGAGGTGCGGCGCAACAGCGAGTGGCTCGACATGCCGATGGACGGCCTGCTGCGCCTCGTGCGCAACGTCACGCTGGCGCGGGTGACCGAGCGGGACGACTTCGCTCAGCGGATCACCGAGGGACGCCCGATCTCGGTCCTGGAGCTGCTCTACCCGGTGATGCAGGGCTACGACTCGGTGGCGGTGCAGTCCGACGTCGAGCTCGGGGGCACCGATCAGAAGTTCAACCTGCTCCTGGGCCGCGATGTCCAGCAGGCATATGGCCAGGAGCCGCAGGCGGTTCTCACGATGCCCATCCTGCCCGGGCTGGACGGAGAGCGGCGGATGAGCAAGTCCTACGGGAACTACATCGGGGTGACGGAGCCGCCGGAGGAGATCTTCGGCAAGACGATGCGGGTGCCAGACGACGCGATGGGGACCTACTACGAGCTCCTGGCAGGCACGAAGCCCGATCCGGCCCTGAAAGAAGTGGAGCAAAAGCGAGCCCTCGGCAGGCTGCTGGTGGACCGTTTCCACGGGCCGGGGGCGGCCGAGGCCGCCGAGCAGCACTTCGACCGCGTGCACCGCGACCACCAACCACCCGAGGAGGTCGAGGAGGTCGAGGTCTCCCGCGGCGCCCTGCCCGACGGCGTCGTACACCTACCAGCGCTGCTGGCCGATCACTTCGGAGTCTCACGCAGCGAGGCCCGCCGGCTGCTGGGCGGGGGAGGGGTCCGCCTCGACGGGGAGCCGCTGGGTCCTGACGAGCTCGACGTCGAGGCTGCCCGGCTCGACGGCGGGGTCCTGCAGGTGGGCCGGCGCAAGTTCCGCCGGGTGCGCCTGACGGCCTGACACCGCCCCGGCGACCCGAGGCGATCTCCGTCCGGGGCGAGCCTATACTGCCGTGCCGGGGCCTCTCGGGCGGCTTTCGAGGGCGGCTGGAAATCTTCCAACAGCCCTGTCCGAGACCCAAATTTGTTGCTAAACTCCCCCGTTGCCTCTGGAAAAGGCGGTTGGGAGCAGATCAGCTCGACACGGCGGACAGGCGAATAGGACGGACAACCGCGATATG
>CAVSXO010000040.1:0-15258 GCA_963731895.1 uncultured Solirubrobacterales bacterium | reverse complement strand
GAAGCGCTCGAACAGCCGCTTGGCCCGCTCCGAGTACGCGAAGTCCATCTTCGGCAAGGTCCACCCCGGCGAGCGCTGGTAGACGTCGACCCGCTCGACGATCGGCTGGATCGCGGGCACGACCTGGATCGCGCTCACCCCGTCCCGACCACAGCCACCCGCTTTCCGGTGAGGTCGACGTCGTGGCGCCACTCCGCCGTGTGGGACGCCGGGCCCTCGAAGCTGTCGAGCCCCCGGATTGGCGGCACGGTCGGGACCGACAGCTGGCCCATGCCGTGAGCAGGACATCGGCCTCGTGGTCCCCCGCGCTGGTCTGGAGGACCACCTGCTGCGCTGCCGTCCGACGGTGCGCTCTGCACCTCCGTGC
The DNA here is from genome assembly GCA_963731895.1 of uncultured Solirubrobacterales bacterium. Classification (GTDB taxonomy): domain Bacteria; phylum Actinomycetota; class Thermoleophilia; order Solirubrobacterales; family JBBDJG01; genus CAVSXO01. The sequence continues at coordinate 14,891 of CAVSXO010000040.1, read as the reverse complement.
TGGTGCGAATACGTCAAGGACACCGTGGCGGCGTGCGACGTCCTCGAGGTAGATCTGGATCTCCGCCTGGGGTGCGTAGCGACTCGACCAGCGCGGGTTCGGGTCGAAGGAGAACTCGTACAGGTGAGGGGACGTCGCAGCCGGGCCGGGATAGGTGTTGTGAGTCGAGACACCGCCATGCGCTCGCCGCGCTCGAACACCGTCACGTCGTTGTAGCCGGCCCGGCGCAGCATCACGGCCGCGCCGATGCCACCGAAGCCGCCGCCGACCACTGCGATCGAGCGCGACCCGCGGCCGGGGCGGTCGCCGTTTGGATTCGATGCGTTCATCGACGGCCAAACCATACGAGACCGGACCGGGTGGGTGCGAAGTCGGAGCTGGATGTAGCTCCCAACCACGTTGTTTCATCCGGCCGGGCGCCCTCGACCGTGCTCGGGTGAAATCGAAAACCCGGTGGGGTAGGGAGGCGATCGAGGCGTGTTGGCTGCCGCGGCGCATCTCACCAGACGTGTGACGTCGACGCATCGGGCCTGATCGGAGGCCGCTTTTCTATCCTAACTGGGCTTTCGTTCGCTGGCGGCTTCCCCTATAGAGGCCCTAACTCACCACTCGACGAAGGGGCGCGATACCGATCACGCACAAACGGCGCTTTCTTCACCAGCGCATGCGCAGCACATCACAAACAGCGCGTGGTTCGTGAACCCTCCCACCGCGTCCTGGACCCATCCCCCTACCCACCTGCTTTTCCAACCCCGGCACCCGCGCCACCCCCCGACGCCCCCAAAGCAGGTCCGGCACAACTCCGAACGACGTCGTTGGGAGCTACACCTAGATCATCTAACCGGCGTCTCCGTCGCTACCGGCCCGGAACCCGGTCCGCAGGCGCTGGACGTCGTGCGAGGAGATCACGCGGTCGATCAACCCGTAGTCCTGCGCCTCGTCGCCGGTGAAGTAGCGGTCACGGTCCATGTCGTCATGGACCTCGTCGATGGGCCGGCCGGTGTGGCGGGCGTAGATCTCGTCCACACGCTGCCGGAGGGCGAGTATCTCCCGGGCATGGATCTCGATGTCGGCGGACTGGCCCTGGAAGCCGCCGCTCGGCTGGTGGATCAGGATGCGGCTGTTCGGGAGCGCCATGCGCTTGCCCGCTGCGCCGCCTGTGAGCAACAGCGACCCCATGCTCATCGCGACCCCGAAGCAGATCGTCTGGACGTCCGGCTTGATGAACTGCATCGTGTCGTAGATCGCCAGTCCGGCGTAGACGACGCCGCCCGGCGAGTTGATGTACAGCGAGATGTCCTTCTCGGGATCCTCGCTCTCCAGGTGGAGCAGCTGCGCCACGACCAGGTTCGCGACCTCGTCGTCGACAGGCGTGCCGATGAAGACGATGCGCTCGTTGAGCAGGCGAGAGTAGATGTCGAACGAGCGCTCGCCCCGCGGGCTCTGCTCGATGACCATTGGAATCAGCGGCATGTGTATCCTTTCGACAACTGGGCGGTTGTCATACGATAGCAACCATATGGTTGTCAAAGGATGGTGCGGCATGCCGGCACGGCGAGAGATCGAAGTCGATGCGACACCCGAGGAGGTATGGGACGCGCTGACCACGGAGCACGGTCGCGAGCGCTGGCTCGAGGACGACCCGGCGCGGGAGATCCACGTGGAGGTCGCCGAGGAGCCGTCGCGGCTGGTCTGGTGGTGGTGGCGAGGCGACGAGCCCGCTACGCGGGTCGAGTTCCTCGTCGTGGCAGCGCCTGCCGGTACGCGGGTGCTGGTCACCGAGAGCGTGCCGGTCTTTCCGCTGGCGATGCTGGCTTCAGCGTTCGCGCGGGCGTTCGCTTGACGCGTGACCCGGGCCCCGTCTTCGCGGCGCTCGCCGACCCGACGCGCCGCTGGATGGTGGAGACGCTTCTGCATGAGGGGTCGGCGTCGGTACCGGAGCTGACGTCCGCGCTGCCGATCACCCGGCAGGCGGTCGCCAAGCATCTTGCGACCCTCAGCGACGCGGGCCTGATCGAGCGCGCCCCGGGCGGCGGGCGGGAGGTCAATTACCGGCTCCGGGCACGTGCCCTGGAGCCTGCCACGGTCTGGCTGCGGCGGACGGAGGCTGCCTGGGACGAGCGCCTGCCCCGCCTCAAGCGGGCGGTGGAACACGGAACAGGGCGCTCCGGTCGAGCTCGGCCGGGGTCGCGCAGCCGCTCAGTGCGAGGGTGAGGTCGAGCTCGGCGAGGAGCATTCGCAGGACCGTCTCGACACCGGCCCGGCCGTCGAGCGCCAGCCCCCACAGGTAGGGACGGCCGAGCAGCACCGCGTCGGCACCCAGCGCCAGTGCCTTGACGACGTCCGCGCCGCTGCGGATGCCGCTGTCGAAGAGGACCGGAATCTCGTCGCCGACCGCATCGACGATCGGCGGGAGTGCATCGAGCGCGCCGATCGCGCCGTCGACCTGGCGGCCGCCGTGGTTGGAGACGATCACGCCGTCCATCCCATGCTTCCTCGCAAGGCGCGCGTCGTCCGGATGAAGGATCCCCTTCACGACGATCGGCAGTGAGGTGAGAGAGCGCAGCGACGCGAGGTCGTCCCACGTCACCACTTTGTTGATGATCTGCGCCCATCGGCCGACCGTCGCCTCGGTGTCCTCTTCGGGCGGGTGCTCGAGCCTCTCGCGGAACACCGGATCGGTTGTGAACTGCGCCAGCCCGATCCCCTCGAGGAAGGGCAGGTAGCCGTGCGACAGGTCTGCCGGGCGCCAGCCCAGGAACACCGAGTCGAGCGTCACGACGAGTGCCTGATAGCCGGCCTGCTCGGCTCGCCGGACCAGGCTCGCCGTGATCTCGTCGTCCTTCGGCAGGTAGAGCTGGAACCACCTGGGCGCGTCACCACCCGCCTGGGCGACCTCCTCGAGCGAATGCGCCGCGGCGGTGCTGGCGACGACCGGCAGGCCGACCTCCGCCGCGGCTCGAGCCGTTGCGAGCTCGCCGTCGGGATGGACGATCGTCTGGACCCCGACCGGCGCGAGCAGCACGGGCGCCGGCATCCACGTGCCGAGCACCGTCGTGCTCAGATCCCGCTCCGAGACGTCTCGCAGCATGCGCGGCACGATCCGCCAGCGCCGCAGCGCCTCCAGGTTGGACCGCATCGTCTCCCCTGTGCCGGCGCCGCCCCACACGAACCCGCGCGGCTGCGGGTCAAGCGCCGCCGCGGCGCGGCGCTCCAGTTCCTCCCATGCCATGGGCAGGCCCATGGAAAGGCCGGGTGTGGCCCCGCTGAGGCCGCGCAGGTAGAGCTCGTACTGCCAGTCGGCGTGATGTTCGGGCACGTCTCGTATATCCTGACCACATAGGCCCCGTGGAGTGCGACCGCCGGGGGATAAACCTGCCCGTGGAGTGCGACCGCCGGGCACCATCGAAAGGAAGTCGCCATGCCCGAAGCCGTCATCGTCGACGCGATTCGGACCCCGATCGGGCGTGCCCTCAAGGGCTCGCTGGCCTCACTGCGGCCGGACGAGACCCTGGCGTACGTCATCGACCAGGTCCTGGAGCGCAACCCGGATGTCGACCCCGCGAGCGTCGAGGAGGTGATCGCCGGCTGCGGCCAGCCGCAGGGCCTGCAGGCGAACAACATCGCCCGCATCGCGGTGCTGCTGAGCGGCAAGCTGGGCCAGGAGACCGCGGGCTCGACAATCTCGAGGTATTGCTCCTCGGGTCTCGACGCGATCCGCGTCGCAGCGAACAACGTCGCGGCCGGACAGGGCCACACCTATGTCGCCGCGGGCGTCGAGTTCGTCTCGAGCTACAACGGCGCGCAGGAGGCAACCCGGCCCGAGGACCAGCACGAGCAGCTACAGGGAAAGAACGGCCGTCCGGACGCGTTCATCACGATGGGCCTGACCGCCGAGAACGTCGCGGAGCGCTACGGCGTCTCGCGTGAGCAGCAGGACGAATACGCCCAGCGCTCCCAGGAGCGGGCGGTGGCCGCGCAGCAGGCCGGGGTCTTCGATCGCGAGATCGTCCCGGTGAACGTCAACGGCACTGTCGTGACGCAGGACGACGGGCCGCGCCCCTCGTCCACGCTCGAGAAGCTCCGGACCCTGCCACCCGCGTTCAGGGAGAACGGGACCGTCACCGCCGGCAACTCGTGCCCGCTCAACGACGGCGCGGCCGCCGCGATCGTGATGAGCGAGGCGAGGGCCGCCGAGCTTGGCCTCGCGCCGCGTGCCCGGATCATCACCGCCGCCACCTGGGGCAACGAGCCGGAGTACATGGGCGTCGCGCCGATCGGCGCGACCAGGAAGGCGCTCGAGCGCGCCGGCATGAGCATCGGCGACGTCGACGTCTACGAGCTCAACGAGGCGTTCGCGGCGCAGGTGATCCCGATCGCCGAGGCGGTCGGATTCGACTACGCCAAGCTCAACCCGCACGGAGGGGCGATCGCGCTCGGACACCCGTTCGGCATGACCGGCGTCCGCATCATGACGACGCTGCTGAACGACCTCGAGACCCTCGACGGCACGATCGGTCTGGAGACCATGTGCGTCGCCGGCGGGCAGGGTGAGGCGATGATCGTCGAACGCCTGCGCTGATCCGGGCGTAGCGCTGGGCGCTACTCGAGCGGCGCGGCGAAGAAACAGATCAGCGCCGGTCCGGTCGAGATCTTCAGCTCCTTGGACTTGGCGCTCTTGAAGCGAACGAGAGCGTCAAGCCCACATTCGGTCTCGCCCGTGGCGGCGCCCTTGATGGTGAACGAGATCACGCATTCGGCCCGGTGAGACTTCTTGATCTTGCAGGCTGCGACGGTGGACTTGACGATGGTCGCGCCGGGCAGCTTCTGCGCGATCACCGGGCCGACCGTGCCGACGAGCTCCGCCGCAACGGGCTTCAGGGCACTCTTTGCCTTCTTCTTGGTCAGCTCGTGTGCCTGTGCCGGCGCCGCCAGCAGCAGGGCGCCGATGGCGAGTCCGAGCAGCGATGCGGCGTACCGGTTCAGCATGTCTCTCCTCGTATTCGATTGGTCAATGGGCGCACACTGGTTGATGGGCGCACACTACTGGCGCTCAGGTGATTCAGGGCCGCGGGATGTTGCGCAGGTTGCTGCGGGCCAGCTCGATCATCCTTCCCACGCCGCCGTCGAGGACGATCTTGCTCGCCGCGAGCGCAAAGCCCTTGATCTGCTCCGCGGTGATGCTGGGCGGCATCGAGAGCGCGTTCGAGTCCGTGACGAACTCCGTCAGGACCGGCCCCTTGCGCGCCAGCGCGTCCGCAAGGGCATCGCGCACGTCCGCGGGCTGCTCGACGCGGATCGCGTCGATCCCGATCGCATGCGCGATCGCCGAGAAGTCGACCGGAGGGTGATCGGTCTCGAAGTCCGGCATGCCGGAGACCAGCATCTCGAGCTTCACCATCCCGAGCGACGCGTTGTTGAAGAGGGCGATCTTGAGCGGCAGGTCGTGTAGGCGGACGGTGAGCAGCTCTCCGAGCAGCATCGCCAACCCGCCGTCGCCGGACATCGACACCACCTGCCGGCCCGGAAACGCGAGCTGGGCGCCGATCGCCTGCGGGAGCGCATTCGCCATCGTGCCGTGCTTCCAGGAGCCGATCACGCGTCGCCTGCCGTTCGGCGTCAGATATCGCGCCGCCCAGACGTTGCACATCCCCGTGTCGACCGTGAAGACCGCGTCGTCCTCCGCAAGCTCGTCCAGCACGGACGCGACGTACTCCGGATGGATCGGCACGCGGTCCTCGACGTTGCGCGTGTAGGCCGCGACCACGCTTTCCAGGATCTCGGCGTGGCGGCGCAGCATCCGGTCGAGGAACGTGCGATCGGTCTTCTGCTCGACCAGTGGCAGTACCGCGCGGATGGTCTCGCGCACGTCGCCCGTCACGCCAACGTCGACCGGGATGCGGCGCCCGAGCTTGGCCGGGTCGTGATCGACCTGCGCGGCCGGGCCGCCGGGCAGGAAGTTGTCGTAGGGGAAATCGGTGCCGAGCAGGACCAGCCGGTCGGCGCCGTGGGTGGCCTCGTGGCAGGCCCCGTAGCCCAGCAGCCCGCTCATGCCGACGTCGTAGGGGTTGTCGAACTGGATCCACTCCTTGCCGCCGAGTGCATGACCGACCGGGGAGAGCAGCTTCCCGGCAAGCTGCATCACCTCGTCGTGGGCATCGCGGACCCCGGCTCCGGCGAACAGCGTCACGGTGGCCGCCCGGTTGAGCGCCTCGGCGAGCGCCTCAACCTCGGCCGCAGCCGGCAGCAGCCGCCCGCGCGGGCCGCCCAGCACACTCGTTCCGGTCGGGTGTGCGGCCGGACGGTGCGCAACGTCGCCGGGCATCACCACCACCGCCACCCCGCCCCGGCCGAGCGCGTGCTGGATCGCGATTCGCAGGACGCGCGGCATCTGGTCCGGGCGGCCGATCAGCTCGCAGTAGTGGCTGCACTCGTCGAACAGCTTTTCCGGATGTGTCTCCTGGAAGAACCCGGTCCCGATCTGGGCGCTCGGGATGTGAGAGGCGAGCGCCAGGACCGGCGCGCCGCTGCGATGCGCGTCATACAGGCCCTGGACGAGGTGCGTGTTGCCCGGCCCGGCGCTCCCGGCGCACACCGCCAGCCGCCCGGTGAGCTGCGCCTCCGCCCCAGCCGCAAACGCAGCCGCCTCCTCGTTGTGGACGTGGACCCATTCGACGCCGTCGGTGCGACGGACGGCGTCGACGATGGGGTTGAGGCTGTCGCCGACGAGCCCGTAGATCTGCCTCACGCCGGCCTGCCTGATGACCTCGATGAATTGCTCGGCCACGGTGAGCGCGCGTCTCGGCATGGTCATGCGCGTCAGTTAATCGGGAAACGGCGTCCGCGGGGGTGCCGGCGAGCGATTCGCCGCACGGCCTATCCTCACCTGATGCCTGCGATCGAGATGAAGGGCGTCGTGAAGCGGTTCGGGACCATCACGGCGGTGGACGGCCTGGACCTGGAGGTGCCCCGGGGCATCTGCCTCGGGCTGCTGGGGCCGAACGGCGCCGGCAAGTCCACCACCATGCGACTGCTGACCGGGCAGGCGATCGCCAACGCGGGCGAGATCCGCGTGCTCGGGCACGATCTGCCCCAGGAGGCCAAGGCCGCCCGCGCCGAGATGGGGGTCGTGCCCCAGCTCGACAACCTGGACATCGACGTGACCGTGGAGGACAACCTCGCCGTGTACGCGCGCCTGTACCGCGTCGCCGACGTGCGCGCCGCGGTCGAGCGCGGGCTGGAGCTGGCGCGCCTGGGTGCGCGCCGCCGCGACGAGGTCGACAAGCTCTCGGGCGGGATGCGCCGCCGGCTGCTCCTGGCGCGCGGGCTGGTGCACCGCCCGCCGCTGATGCTGCTCGACGAGCCGACCGTCGGGCTCGACCCGCAGATCCGCACGGAGCTGTGGTCGCTGATCGACGGGCTGCGCACCGGCAGGCACCACGATCCTCATGTCCACCCACTACATCGAGGAGGCCGAGCGGCTCGCGGACGAGGTGGCCGTGATGGCGCACGGCAAGATCATCGCCCGCGGCCGGCCCAGCTGACCTGATCGCCGAGCACGCGGGCCGCGAGACGGCCGAGGTGTACGCCCCGCCCGCGCGGCTCGCCGAGGTGCGCGCGGTGGCCGAGGCGCAGGGACTGCGCTGTGCGCCCCGCCGGCCCCGCGGTCGCGATCGTCGGCTCCGAACGGGCGCAGGACGGGGCCGTGCCGGAGGACGCGGTGCGCCGCGCCGCCTCCCTGGAGGACGTGTTCGTGCTGCTCACGGGCGCGGAGGCCGAATGAGGCGGCTCGAGCCGGCGGCCATCACGGGCGTGATGAGCCGCGAGGTGGCGAACTTCCGCACGTTCTGGAAGGCGACGACGTTCTCCAGCGTGCTGGAGCCGATCATCTACCTGCTCGCGTTCGGACTCGGCCTCGGCTCGACGATCGTCGACCGGGTGGACGGGCTCGAGTACGTCGAGTTCGTGGGCACCGGGATGGTCGCCACCGCGGTGATCTTCTCGAGCGCGCTGCCGGCGATGTTCGGGACGTTCGTGAAGCATCGCTTCCAGAACACCTACGACGCGATCCTGGCCGCGCCGGTCGACGTCGAGGAGCTGGTCACCGCCGAGATGCTGTGGATCGGGATCCGGGCGGGCTTCTACGGCTGCTTCCCGCTGATCGTGGCGATGGCCTTCGGGCTCGACCCCGCCCCCGGGATGCTGCTCGTGCCCCTGTTCTGCCTGGTCACGGCGCTCGGCTTTGCCGCCTTCGGAATCGCCGTCGCCGCGACGGTCGACAAGATCGACCAGTTCAGCTACGTGACCACGCTGTTCGTCACGCCTCTGTTCCTGGTCGCCGGAACGTTCTTCCCGATCGACCAGCTCCCCGAGGGCTTTCAGGTGGCGGCACAGTTCAACCCGCTCCATCAACTCGTGGAGCTGGTCCGTCACGCGAGCTTCGGGTTCGAGGCGACGGACCTGATTCGCTTCGCCGTGCTGATCGCGCTTCGCCGTCGCCCTGTGGCGAGTCGCTGTGCAGCGCATGACCGCCCGCCTGATCGACTGATCCGTGCCGACCTGGGATGACGTCGTCGCGATCGGGCTGCGGTTTCCGGGCGTGGAGCTCGCGACGTCATACGGCACCCCGGCGCTGAAGGTCCGGGGCAAGGGCATGTGCCGGCTGCGCACCGACCCCGACGCGCTGGTGGTTCGCGTGGTCGATCTCGTGGATCGGCAGGCCCTGATCCAGGGCCGGCCCGAGGCGTTCTTCTCGACGCCGCACTACGACGGTTATCCGTACGTCCTGGTGCGATTGGACGCCGTGAAGCCGGACGAGCTCGCGGAGCTGCTCGAGGATGCCTGGCGCATCAGAGCACCCAGGCGCGTGGTCGCCGAGTACGACGCATCGACCGCCTAACCGCGGCTGGACAGGAACGCCTCCGCCTCGGAGCGCCGCACCACTCCGGCCAGCCGGCCCTCGGGATCGGTCACGACCGCGAACATCAGGCCGCGCTCGTCGAGCCGTTTCACGAGTGCACCGAGCTCCTTGTCGGGCCTGACGGTCGACGGCCCCGATTCCATCACCGCCTCGGCCGTGGAATCCGGGTCGCACTTTTCGAGCGCCGACCCACGCAGGCGGCCGAGCAGGCACCCGCCCTCGGCGATCACGAGCGCGAAGCCATACGGCGACTCCTTTACGCGCTCGTACACCTCACCGATGCGGTCCGACAGGCCGCAGGTGACGGCGTCGTCCCTCATCAAATGCCTGGCCGCCGGGCGGTCGGCCTCCTCACCCTCGGTGGGAAGCCCGCGCGCGAGCCAGTCCGCCTTGCCCGCGACGTAGTCGTACACGTGGCCGAAGCCAAGCGTCTCGAGCCGGCACGCGGCTCGTGGGCTGAGGTCTCATATCGAGTCCCAGCAGTACACGATCGCGGCCTTGTCGCGGTTCAGCCCCGCGACCGCGTCGGCGTCCAGCTCCTTCAACGGGAGGCTGATCGCTCCCGGGAGGTGCTGCTCCTCGTACTCCTCGTGCGGGAGCACCTCGAGCAGCTGCCCGCCGCCGTCGACGAGCTCCCTGACCTGCTCAGCCGTGACCTTTGCCGCCATCGCCGTGCACCCTATGCGGTAATGGGGCAGGCTCAGTGGCACGCCTGCGAGCCGGCATCGCTGAAGCTCTTGCCGGCCTCCGGCACGAACTGCCAGTCGTAGCTTGCGGGGTGCAGGGTCAGCTTCAGCACGCCGAAGGTGACGTTGTTGCGGACCTCGCTGTTCGGACGGGGGCTCTTGAGCGGATGAAAGCCTCTGCCGCCCGTACCGACCAGGAACTGCCTGATTCCTCGCGCCAGATCCCGGCCCCCGGACGGACTCTGCGGCCCAAACCGCTCGTAGTGATGGTCGTGCCCTACCAGCACCACATCCGCGCCGTAGTCGTACAGCGCCTGGTAGAGGGGCGTGACCGAGTTGCTGCCGGGAGAATTCGTTCCCGACGTGAACCTGGGGTGATGCCAGTAGGCGAGCGTGCATTTCGCCGGATGGGCAGCGAGATCGGCCCGGAGCCACTGCGCCTGTGCCGACGAGGAGCCGCAGCTCACGAACGAACAGTTCGAGTTCAGCGCGATCAGATGCCAGGCGCCGATGTCGTAGCTGTAGTAGCCCTTCCCGGGCTCTCCCGCCGCAGCGCCGAAGTAGCCGAAGTAGCCGCCGCCGTTCGCCGACGTGCTGCAGCCGGTGCCACCGGTCGTGTGGTACTCGTGATTGCCGATCGCGGGGCGCGTGATCGCCTTCACCCGTCCCCACGACAGGTTGTATGACCGGGCGAACTCGCTCGCGCTGCCGCAGTCGTACTGAATGTCTCCCAGCGGGAGCACGGCCGCAAGGCCGGCGTTCACCAGCAGGTCCGACGTGTACTTTTGGCGGCAGCGGCCCGATGTGCCGAGGCCATTGTTGAAGTAGGTGAAGCCCGGGTCGCAGGCGATGTCGCCGGCCGCCGCGATCACCGCTCCGAGCGGCTGTCGCGTCGGGTGTGACGCCGGGCGCCGGTCCGGCACCGGCTTCTCGGGCCCCTCGGTGATGGCTGAACATGAAGCCCAGCGCCCTCGACCTCAGCTTGACCCGGACGAGACGGCGGCCGGCAGCCAATGCCGGCACCGTCAATCGCGTCGAGAACCGCCCCCGGCGGCCCGTTCGCGCGCTCCCGGCGTGCACTCCCCCGAACCTGATGCGCACCAATCGCTGCGGCGGGAACCGCGCGCCCTCCAGGCGAACCGCGCTGCCGGACGACCCCTCGCCGGGCGTCCAGCGCACTCGCCGCCCGCGGCGCGAGGCGACCTCGCCCACCGGCCGCACGCTCGATGAGGAGGCGACCACGCGAAACACGTTCACGACTCGTCGCCCTCTGCTTCGCGAGACAATTCTCCATTTGCCGGGTGGCAGGTGGGGAACGGCGAAGGAGGCCCTGAACGATCTGCGTCGGCTGGTTCGAGTCTTCGCGACCACCTGATTGCGCACCCGGACCACGACCGGGTCACGCTTGCCAAGGTCACGCCCAACGAGGTGCACCTGACTGCCCGCGAGACCGGAAGCGGGGCTCAGCGTGACCCTGCTCTCCGCCCCGGCCCGCTCAGCGAGCGGGGCGCCAAGGAGCGTGAGGCCAACGACGCCCACAGCAACGCCAAGGCGACTCTCCTTGACGCGATGCATTTGGGCCTCCTCCTGGCCCCACCCTGAAATTACGAGCGCGGGTGAGCCCTCCGTGGTTCACGGACGACCCTACTTTGCAGGGCAAATGGTGTCAACGGCCGGCGGGCCCGCCGAACCTTTCGGCCTGTGCGCCGAAGGTGGTGGGATCGGCCAGCTCTATCCATGTCGCCTCGGCAACCGCGCACAGTTTCGAGCCGGCGAAGATCGCGGCTCCGGCGGTCCGCTTGCGGCCATCCACGCCGGTCGGCCAGGCGATCACGACGTGTGGCTCCTCGGCGCGGGCGGGACCCAGCACCTGGCCGCGCAAACGCCCCAGGACGTGCACCTTGGAGGCGCCGGTGGCGTCGATCGCCCCCGCCCCGCTGGGGCAGTCGAGCGCCGAGAACGTGAAGAGCGGATCCACCTCGTCGCCGGAGGCGGCAAGCGAGGCGTCCGGGACCCACGGCGTGGCCCACAGTCCCTTCCGGCCCGCCACCGGTCCTGGAAATTCGCGCATCCCGTCGCCGGGCCGTCGCTCGGGCCCGCAGCCGAAGCATGTCGGGAAGGGGTGGCGCACGAGCCAGGGACAGGCGGCCGCGGCCGCCTGCGCCTCTGCAAGCGACACGGGATCGGGAATGTCGAGGTGCAGATCCGCGGGCCGGGCGAGCATCACAACGGCATCGCCCTCGAGCAGCGTCACCGATCCGTCGTCCTCACGTTGGACCTCGAGCGGTCGCTCCAGCGGTGGCGGGCGCCGGAGGCTGACCTCCGCCGACCAGCCCAGGAACTGAGCCGCGACCGCGCATGCATACCCTCCGTGGGCGGTCTCGGGCGGCCCGTTGAAGCGGGCCGGAATCACGACCTCAGCCATCCGGGGTGCAATGCTAAGCGACCGGCGTCACGCAACCCGATGGGGTCGGGGGTGTTACCTGTCCGGTCCGATGCGATCCCTCCCAACGACCGAATCGACCCGTGATGGCAGCAGGATCGTGATCCGGGCTCTCGAGCCCGATGACAAGCCGCTGCTCGTCGAGGGACTGGACCGGATGGGCGAGGAGTCGCGCTACCGCCGCTTCCTGTCGCCGAAGCCGAGCTTCACCTCGGCCGAGCTCGCCTACCTGACCGAGGTGGACCACCACGACCACGAGGCGCTGATCGCGCTCGAGCCGGAGAGCGGCGAGCCGGTCGGCGTCGCCCGCTACGTGCGGGACCCTGCACAGCCGCACGTCGCGGAGGCCGCGCTTGCCGTGGTGGACGAGTGGCAGCACCGCGGGGTCGGCACCGCCCTGCTTCGGCAACTGATCGCCCGCGCCAGGCAGGAGGACGTGCGCCGCTTTCGCGCCAGCGTCCTGGGTGACAACCAGGCGATGTTCAGGCTGCTCGACCAACCGGGCCTTCAGCCCGCCGGCCTCGAGAGCTCGGGTTCCGGAGTTCAGGTGGCCGAGTTCGACCTCGTCCCGGAGAGCGGCTGGCGTCAGCTCCTCGACGCGTTGCGGGCGGCGGCGCGCGGAGACCTCACATTCCGGATGACCAGGAGCTAGGTGTAGTTCCCGACGACGTCGTTCGGAGTTGTGCGGACCACCTTTGGGGGCGTCGGGGGTGGCGAGGGTACCGGGCTTGGAAAAACCAGGTAGGTAAGGGGAGTGGGTCCGGGACGCGGTGAGGAGGGTTCACGAGCCACGCGCTGTTTGTGATGCGCCGTGCATGCGTTGGTCGAAAACGGCGCGTGTGCGCGTGTTTGGTATCGCGCCCCTTCGATCGTTTGGTGACTTTTACCCGTCCATAGCAGGCCACAACTCACCAACCGATTGCAGGCCCTGTCACGGATCGCGACAAGTCCGCCTCCGATCAGGCCCGATGCGTGACGTTTGCACGACTCTCGTACAGATACCGCCCGCGGCAGCCCAACGCCGCCTCGATCACATCCCCCTACCTACCCGGTCTTCGATTGCACCCGAGCACGGCCGAGGGCGCCCCGCCGGCCACCTCCAACCGCGGATCGGATCGACACCACCCCAGCCTCCAAAGGGGCCGGATGAAGCGGCGTGCCTAGGCGCTACACCTAGGGCCAGGCGGTGCCGGGAGCGATCTGGGGGTCGTCCCAGACACGCTGGTCCTCTTCGCCCAGGCGCCAGAAGCCGATTCCCAGTCCGCGCTCGCGAGCAAGCGTCACGCGTCTCGCGATCGTGGCCGCGTCCGGGTACCAAACCTCGTGCGGGACGCCGCCGCGTCGGTGTAGCTGAACGTCCACGCGTCGGACACCGGGTCGAGCACCGGCGTCGCCCGATGCTGAGCGATCAGGGCCTGCACATCCGCGTACTCGAGCGCCGCGGCCGTGTGCGCGGGTCCGCCCCCCGCGGGCCAGTCCATGCCGTACATGTGCGTGGCGAGCACGAACCGCTCCTTGTTCGGCATCGAGGCGACGTAGTCGGCGACCCGCCGGCACTTCTCCATGTCGTCCGGTGCGCCGGGAGCCGACGTCGACCAGTGCCAGCCCCAGTTCATGACGAACACGTGGTCGGCCGCCGCGCCGAGCGCCTCGTAGTCGTAGAGGCCCGACCGGCCGGTGGTCGTGTGCTGGAACTTCGCCGAGACCTCGACCGAGAGGTCCTTCCCGATCGCATGAAGCGCCGCGGCCAGATCGGACACGAAGGCGGTGAGCGCATCGCGGTCGGTCGCGGGCCCGTTCTCGAAGTCGGCGTTGATCCCGTCGTAGCCGTGCTTGCGTACCAGCGCGACGATGCCCGCGATGGTCGCCGCGCGCACCGCCGGATCGGTCAGGATCAAGTGCAGTGCCGCGGGCTTCTGGCAGTCGAACCGGGGCAGCACGCGAATGCGCCGCAGCTGCGCCCACCGGGTCACGAGCGGATCGTCGTCCCCCACGATCGCTCCGCGCGTCTTCTCGCACTCGAAGTACGTGGGATACACGGTCCCGACCTGGCGGTAGTGGCGCTGGAGGTCACGGAAGCTCTCTCCGGTCGAGGCCAGCAGGAACGCGTGGGTGCTCCCCTCGGTCGGGCTCGGATCGGCGGTGCTCGCCGATGCTCGTGCGGCCGGCCCCATGTATCCATGCGTGTCGATCGCCGCAACGGTGAACCGGTAACGCGTGCCCGCTGCGAGGTCGCGGTCCCGTGCTCTGCGCCCCCGCACCTGGCGCACCAGGACGCGGTCGCGATAGATGCGGTACCCGGCGATCTTCCCGCTGCGGCGGGGGCTGCGTGACCACGACAGCCGCACCTCCGAGTCCGTGACCCTGCGCTTCAACCGGCCGGGGCGGCCCGGTGGGCGGTGGCGGCGGATGACCTTCACGACGCCGCTCTTCGCGCCGGGCCGGCCGTCGGTGTCGGATGCCGCCACACGGTAGGTGTGCAGGCGGGAGGCTCTGACCCGCATCGAAAGGCCGCGCACGCGCTTGTAGAACCGGCCGTCCCGGTACACCCGGTAGCCGGTCACCTGCGCCGCGTTCGGGCCACTGCGCGACCACACGAGGCGAACGTTCCCCGATCCGGCGTCCGTGACGGCAAGACCCGCGGGTGGCGCCAGCGCTCCTCGCGCGCCGGCAGGCAGCCCGAGGCTCGCCGCGGCGACCGCGGCCAGCAGCAGGATGTCGAATCGCAGCGCCCCCAGCCTCGTGGTGCTCGTCATCTACCGGACTAGACGACCGGGTGCGGACGAACCTCCTCCGGGGTGGACGGATGCCCGATGCCTAGGCCACGGCTTCGGCGACCTCC
>CAVSXO010000039.1:0-17535 GCA_963731895.1 uncultured Solirubrobacterales bacterium | reverse complement strand
GAGAGGTCGCAGGTTCGAAACCCGCCGCGCCCATCCCCGCTACCGGCAGATCACGTTCACGCACTGCAATGCGTTGCCATTGCCCCGAGCGCGGTTACCACCGCCGTCTGCCACACCAGCAACCGCCTCGATCCCAAGATCCCCGTTTTCGTTCGCAATGTTCCGGGACACCAAGTCCGGGCCGAGAATCTCCGACACGAAGGACACTTCGATTCCATCGTCGCCGTTGGCGATCGCCCGGTTCCCGATCACCCGGTCACCACAGCAGTCGAGGCGGATGCCGTCCACCTCGTTGGCGTACACGAAGTTACCCTCCACCCGGGTGCGGTAGTCAGTCGTCCGAATTCCGACGACGCCGCGCGAGACCGTGTTCTGGACGATCGCGCTGTCCGACCCTTGGCTGAGGCTGATCCCGCCCCTCGAGATCATGTTCCTCGTAATGAGCGCACCGGATGCGGCGGCCGTCCCGATGCCGGCGTCCACCAAGCGATTGCGATCGATGAGGGCGTCACGGGAGCTGGCCAAGCCGATCCCCGTGCCGTTGAGCGAGTTCCGCTCTATGCGGACGCGGTCGCTCTGATTGATCCAGACCCCATTGTCGGAGAGCGCCAGCCGAGCGATCGTGCTGTCGTCCACCACCTCGAGCGCAACGCCGTAAGCGAACTCGCGGATGGAGCCGTTCGCGACCGTCACGCCCGACAGAGTCGCGGGCAGTGGGCCCCATCCCAACTCGATCAGCCGCTCGATGTCGGCCACCACACCGAATGGACGGTGGCTGAACGTCGAGCCGATCCCGTCGATCGTGTGCCCTCCGAGATCGAGCGTGACGTTGCTGGCGCCGATCAGAAGGCCGTCGCCGGGGCACTCGCGGAGGTCCGAGTCGAGGCGCGTGTCCTGCGTGATCACGTCGCCGCACTGGACGTGGCTCGCAAGCGCCTGGGTGCCGCTTGCGAGAAGTGCAGCTACGGTGAGCACCGTCAAAAAGCCTGGGCCGATGAGTTTGGGCATCCGTTCCCTCGTTCGCGAATCTGTGCTGACCCTAGCGGCATGGGTATCGGTGCGGCAAGGGGTCAGGCATTGGGCACTGCGCGGCTTTCAGTGCCCATATCCGCCGTACATCTAGCCGTATCCGGCCCCATTTCGTCGGTCGGCGCGGATCGCTCTCCCGCACCATGTTCGGCGGCGTAGAGCGGGAAACAGCCGCTTTGCGCCTTCTGGGTCGTCGCGCTTCACACGCGAGAGGTCGCAGGTTCGAAACCCGCCGCGCCCATTGACAAAACCGCCGCACGTCGGCGCAACTGGTGCAGCCGCCTCTGTTCCTCGATCTTTTCTGGGCGGTCCTCGCCGATCAGTCCGCCTGGCGGCCAGTGTCCACCCGTCAAGTTCGCCAGGGCGCGAGCCACCGGCTTGTTGTAGACCAGTGCCCCTACGGCGAGAGCCATTACCACCAGAAAGCCGACCAGTTAGGACACGGCGAACCAGCCAATGATCAGCACGGATGCCACGTGGCCGAGACCGTAGACGTCGGTATCCCGCAGGGCTCAGGAGTCGGCGTGAGCGTCCTGCTCCGACAGCCCCACGGCTTCGAGGGCTTCGGCCCGCGTCTCGAAGAAGCGCCACCAGACGCACTTCCCGCGCCGCCACCGGGCCATCTGCCAGGTCGCCTGGTTCGCCGGAGCGCCGCTACCCGCGCCGTGGCCGCGAACGACCAGGTCTGCGACTGTCAGGTCCCCAAGGTCGCGAACCGCGAGAACCTCGATGTTCCAGTCGGGAAAGACATCGAGCACGGTGTTCCACCAGCGGCGGACTCCCTCGTGGCGGCGATAGCTGCTCTCGCCCTCCATGGCACCCGCGCGAGGGACGACCTCCACGTCATCGTCCATCAGTGTCAGAAAGGCGTCGAGGTCGCGCCGGTTGAAGGCGTCAACGGCTCGGTAATGCAGTTCCACGTTCTCCTGCGACATCGCCTACTCCGACAGCCCCACGGCTTCGAGGGCCCGTTCCTCACTCGGAAAGATGGTGATCCTGGCGATCTTGCGATCGATCACGGTGTAGAGCGCGGCGTAGGAGCGTCGAACCGGAACGCCGCTGCTCCTGCCACGGCCCGTCTCGGTCACGGCGGCAAGGATCGCGCCGGAGCCGAGGTCGGTGAGGCCTTCCACTTCATAGGCGTATTCGTCGAACGCCCCCACGAAGCGCGCGGCTGCTTGGGCGACCGCCTCCTGTCCGTAGGCCACTTCGAAGTCGAGGAGGTGGGGACCCCGACTCCAATCGATCACGACATAGGGATCGAAGAACGAGAGGGCGCGTGGCGCGTCATGGAGGAACGCCTCGATGTGCGCTCGAACGATCTCCACGTTCTCCTGCGACATCGCCTACTCCGAGAGCCCCACGGCTTCGAGGGCATCCGCGTGATCCCAGAAGTACTCGATCGTCGCGACCTTGCCCTTGCGCACGGTGCACATGTTCGTCCACTCCAGCGCCGACTCGGGGCCGTGGCCCAGGCCCCGCCAGATCATCCTCACGAGAACTCGGTCGCCGACGCCGATGAAATCGCCGATCGGTTCCAGCGTGTCGGCGTCAAAGACCTCACGGTTCTGCTCGAACTGGCGCATGGCCGCCTCCCGGCCTAGGTACGGTCCCGGCTCAGGCCACCCGTCGGGGAGCCGAAGGATGACGTCCGTGGCGAGTAGCTCACCAAAAGCATCCATGTCCCCCGCGTTCCACGCATCAAGCCCGGCTTGCACGACTTCCACATTCTCCTGCGACATCGCCTTACTCCGACAGGCCAACGGCTTCGAGCGCTTCGGCAGGATCGGAATACGAGATGAGACTAATCACCTTCCCGTCGCGCACGGTCCACACCGCCCCGTAGCGCCACGTGGTAGACGCACCGGACGCCTTGCCACGCCCCCGCCACTCGCCGATGACGACCACCTGATCTCCGACATCGATGAACCGCTCGGCGACGGTGATGATCCGCTCAAAGGATTCCAGCCACTCTTTCAACGTGCGGGTCATCCCGTCGAGGCCTACGGTCTCCGTCTCTCCGCCGGCAATGGGGTCCAGCCAGACGACGCGGATGCTCGGGTCGAAGACCTCTGGGATCCAAAAGTTGCCCCGCTCGAACTCCGCGAAAGCGCCGCGCACAATCTCCACGTTCTCCTGCGACATCGCCCGCGCAGTATCCCGCAGGCTCAGGAGTCGGCATGAGCGTCTTGCTCCGACAGCCCCACGGCTTCGAGGGCTTCCTGCTTGTTCCGGAAGGCCTGTTCGCGCACGCAGCGCTCGCCCTTGAACGTGAACACGAAGGCGAACCGATCATCGACGGCAATCTCGCTGACGGTACCGGCACCAACGGTTTGAGCCACGGCCACCACCTTGTCCCCGGCATCGATCAGCTCCACGGGGACCACGTCGTAGCCGGACAAGGTCTTTTGGTTCTCCTCGTAGATCACCCGGATCGCCTCATTGCCATGGTGGGTTCCGAGGAGCAGCGTCTCGAACACCACCTCCGGGTCGTAGAACTCGACCAGGGCATCCATGTCGCCGCGGTTGTGCGCCGCGAATCCTGCCTTGACCCGCTCCACGTTCTCCTGCGACATCGCCTACTCCGACAGCCCCACGGCTTCGAGGGCTTCGCGGCGGTCGAGAAAAATGCGGACGCGCTTGATCTTGCCATCGGCGAGGTCCTAAACGTTTGTGGCGGGGATGTCACCGCCGAGGCTTATGCCACTCGCTCGCCCGCTCATGTTGAGGCGCACGAACCCGACTACCCGGTCAGCGCCGACGGTCTCCAGTCGGTCGATGGTGACCCGGAAATCCGGGCCTGCATCGCCCAGATCGGCGAAGTATCGTTCGATCCCTTCGGACCCTTTGTAGATGCCTTCAATTGGCGACACCGGGGTCTGCAACTGGATGTCCTCGGTGCAACAAGCCATGTAGGCGTCGATGTCGCGGTCGTTTATTGCCGCAACCGCTCGCTCCACGATCTCCACGTTCTCCTGCGACATCGCCCGCGCAGTATCCCGCAGGCTCAGGAGTCGGCGTGAGCGTCTTGCTCCGACAGGCCGAGGTCGGCGAGTGCACGCTCGCGATGGAAGTAGCCCACGAGGCGCGTCACCTTGCCATCGCGAACGTGAAACATGACAGCTCCTCCCTGCGATGGCACCTGCTCGATGTCCAACCCGCTCGTCTTACCCCGCCCGATGAGCCGTTGGAGCACAAGCACACGCTCGCCGTCGAGTTCGAGGTACTTGTCCGCCTTGTGGTGGAACCCCTCATAGCCACCTATGTATCCGCCCCAGTCCTTTGCCATCCCGGCCAGCCCTGTTCCTCCCCTGGGCGCCGGCCCATCAGCGGCGAACTCCCATTCAATTTCGGGGTGCGCCCACTCGGCGGAGCTGTAGTCGCCACGCTCCCAGGCCGCGTAGATCGACTGAACAAGTTCCACGTTCTCCTGCGACATCGCCTACTCCGACAGCCCCACGGCTTCGAGGGCTTCCTCCACGCTCGCGTACAGCTGCATTCGGATCCCCTGTCCGTCCCGGAGCGTCCAGACTTGAGCGAAGCGCATCTCGACGGGAACGCCAGTGCCCTTCGAGCGCCCCCGCTGGATCAGGATGACGACGACGCGCTCCCCGGCGTCGATGTAATCCTCGGGCACCATCTCCCAGTCATCCCATGCATCGGCCCACTCGGCGTTGAATTGCATCGCGCCCTCGGGCCCGGTGTAGACCTGCTGCTCGGGCCAACCGAGGTTGGACACATCCCAGACCAAATCGGGATGAGCGCGGATGTCACCGCCGGTGGCTGAGAAGTGCTCGTAGCCGCGCCGGATGATCTCCACGTTCTCCTGCGACATCGTCCGCGCAGTATCGCGCCAAGCAAGTGCACCTGCCCGGCGGGCAAAACCGTATCTCGGCCAACCTGGTCAGACCGCGCGCGGCCAGGTAGGCTCCCGGTCGATGGGTGGAGGCCTCGCGACGATCGACGACCTGCTCGAACGCGCATGCGCGGAGGGTGTGGTCCCCGGCGTGGTCGCGATGGTCGCGGACAGGGATGGCTTGATGTACGAGGGCGCCGCCGGCCACTTGCGAGTCGGCGACGACGCGCCGGCGACCACCGACACGATGTTCCGGATCGCCTCGATGACGAAAGCGCTGACGAGCGTCGCGGCGCTGCGCCTGATCGAGGAGGGCCGCCTCGCGCTCGACCAGGAGGTCGCCTCGGTGATCCCCGCCTTCGGGGAGTTGCAGCTGCTCGAGGGCTTCGACGGGGACGAGCCGCGGCTACGCGACCTGTCGCGCAAACCGACGATCCAGCACCTGCTTACGCACACGTCGGGGTTGTCGTACTGGTTCTCGAACGTGGACATGAAGCGGTGGCACGACGTCACGGGCGCGCCGAGCCCGCTCACGGGACTGCGGAAATGCCTCGACACTCCCTTCGTCGCAGAGCCTGGCGAGCGGTGGGAGTACGGGGTCAACACCGCCTGGCTCGGGCTCGTGGTGGAGGCCGTCACCGGTCAGGCGCTCGACGACTATCTCGCCGAACACGTCTTCGCGCCACTCGGCATGACGGACACGACCTTCTACCCCACGGAGGCCCAGCGCGAACGGCTGATGGAGATCCACGCCCGCACGCCGGACGGCGGCTTGGTGCCGAGCGACCTTGAGCTCTTCGAGGAGCCCGAGCTCGCATTCGGCGGCGAGGGCGCATACGGGACGGCCGGCGACTACATCCGCTTCCTGCGCACCCTGCTCAGGGGCGGCGAGCTCGACGGCGCTCGGATCCTGGAGCCGGAAACTGCCGCACTGATGTTCACCGACCACCTCGAGGGCGCGCCGCTACCGGAGGTCATGCGCACCGCGATACCTGAGCTCACGAATGAGGTCCCGTCGCTTCCCTTCCAGCAGGGCTGGGGCCTTGGCCTGCACCTGCTGCTGGAGGACGTCCCGGGCATGCGAAGGGCCGGCTCGGGCGACTGGGCGGGTCTGTTCAACTGCTACTACTGGATCGATCCCGCGACCGGGGTCACGGCGGCGATCTTCACGCAGCTGATCCCCTTCTTCGACGAGCGCATGGTCGAGACGCTGTTGCAGTTCGAGGAGGGCATCTACGCCCAGCTCGGCGCAGCGACGGCCGCGTAGCTCGCTACCGGCAGACCACCACGACGCACTGGAGCGGGTTGCCGTTCCTCGTGGCGCGATTGCCGCCGCCGTCCGTCACTCCCGCCACCGCCTCGATTCCGAGATCGCCGTTTCGAACCGCGAGGTTGCGGGCGATTTAGCCAGCGTACAGCGGCTGGTGCGATCCTAGGTGAATCGCCGCACGGCAGGCAACTCCCAGTTTCCGCTCCCATTACCTGGGCTTTTGGAGCAAGAGTGATCTCGATGCGCTCGCCTGAGCGCGAATCGGGGGTTTGGAGCGAAACGGCGCCGGGGAGCCAAGGTAGGTTCCCGTACAGAAAGGAGCATGGGTATTAGGGACACCTCTGGTTCTGCCGGCCGTCTGGGTCCGCGCAGGCCGATCGCCTTGGCGCTCGGCCTGGGAGTCGTCGCGGCTGGGGCATTCCTGGTCACGGCCCCGTCGTCGCTCTACGAGGTTGAGGAGAAAGGGCGACACCTCCTGCCGTACCAGACGGGCGAGGTCTACCGCGTGAAGGTGCTCGACACCGTCACCGTCTATGCAGACGGGGAATCACGACCGGTCACCAGCGCCATTCAGGGCACATTGCTCGCGGCGCTCTCGACCGCGGCTTTCATGACGTTCTACTTTCTCCGGCGCGCCCATGCGCGTCCCCAGGTTGTGCAGTTCTACCTCGTCGCGGGCGCCGGATTGGCATTCGTCGCGTTCGACGAGCTGTTCGCTGTGCACGAGACCGCCGGGCACAACATCCGCCCACTCGCCGACTTGCCGGGCGTGGAGCGGCCCGACGACGTGCTCGTACTGCTTTACGCGATACCGCTCGCCTATTGCGCCTATCGCTTCCGCGGGGTGATCGCCGAATCGCGAAGAGCTTCGCGGCTGCTCGCGGCAGGTGTCGCACTCTTCTTCTTGTCCGTGGTCGCCGACGTGGCTTCGGCTCCTGCGGAGGAGGCGTTCGAGCTGCTTGCGGTTGTGAGCATCCTCGCGGGGCTCGTGACGCTCTTCCGGCAGCACGTCGCCGAGACGGACCAGCCTTACCGGCCTGACGATGAGATCAGGGCGGCAAGGGTGCGCGACGAGCAACCGGTCGAAGCGCCGCGCGCGTGATCCCACCCGCGCCGCGGAGAACGACGTCCTGATTGGTAGGCTGGTTGGTGCCGAGTCGGTTACGTCAGGCGCTTCATAGCCCCCGCGGCTCTTTTACCCAAGCGCCACCCAAGGGGGCCTCTGATGGCCCGAGACATTTCTTTCTCGTCCGATAGCACGGGCGAGTTCATACAGATACTCACGCTCGACGGCCGGTGCGACGCATCGACAGCGGCGGAGGCGGAGAGGCGCATCCTCGCAGCGTTCGACGCCGGGCGAACGGAGATCGTGTTCGATCTCAGAGGGGTGACCTCTCTTGCCCCTGCGATGCTCACCATGTTCTCCCGCGGTGCCATCGAGGCGAAGGCCCGCGACGGGCAGTTGGCGATCGTGCGGCCAAATGACCATGTCTGGGCTCTCTTCGAGGAACACGGTCTGGCTCGCGTATTCCCGAGCTTTCTGGAGCTCAAGGGAGCGCTGGCGAGGGTGCCTGCCTAGTCGAGGACCCGGCTCGCGATCCGCTCGATCGTCTCCTCGGCGTACGCCATCGAGGGCGAGGCGCTCGTCAGAACGGCCAGCGCCAGCCGCCGGCCACCGCGTTCGAGCAGGGCGATCTGGTGGGTGATGCCGTTGCGCCAGCCACCCTTGAAGAAGGCCTTCACGTGCTCGCGCCGGGCGGCCCGCGCGATGCCCCACCGCTGCGATGTGACGATCGACGACAGGAGCTTTCGCGCGTAGCGCCGGTGCGCGGCCGGCACGAGCTTGTCGATGCGGAGGAAGAAGCGCGCCTGGTCGGCGGCCGTGATCCGGGCACCGGCCCAGTGACCGACGTCGTCGAACCTCCTCATCCCGGCGGCGCGGGCGACCCGGCGCAACCCTTCACCACCGACCCGCGCGTAGATGGCGCCCGCCGCATCGTTGTCGGACAACGTGATCATCGGCCGCAGGAAGCGGCGGTCCGTGTCACCCAGTCGTTTGCCGTCGGCCCGCCGCAGGGCCGCGACGAGCAGCATGGCCTTCGAGACGCTTGCCGACGGGAACCGGGCGGTACGGCGCAGCCCGCGCGGGCGGTGTTCGGTGTCGAGGACGGCGAATGCGACCACACCCTGGCGCGAGCGCGCGAAGCGCCGGGCTCTGCGAATCCCGGCGGCGGTCGTCAGCACCGCAGTCTTCCGAGCCTTCCGATGGGCGACCGCCGTCTGCGTACGCGCCTCAGCGGATGACGTTGCCCCCTCCGGGAGCCCGTCCCTGGGCGTGAGCGCGGCCATTCCGGTTGCGGAGGTAATCGCTCCCGTCAGCAACACGGTTCCCACGACCTTGAGCAAGGCCTCGCCATGATCCACGACCCGGGTGACGGCATCCGCCCTCAGCGGCCTATTCTGGCCGGTATGGACGTTGCGATCGCCGGCGCGCACGGGAAGGTGGCAAGGCGACTGTCACGGCTGCTGATCGCTCGGGGTGACCGGGTTCGAGGCCTGATCCGAAACCCGGACCATGAAGACGACCTGCGAGCGGACGGCACCGAACCAGTCGTATGTGACCTCGAGAGCTCGGGTGTAGAGGAGGTGGCCACGGCGATCGAGGGCGCCGACGCGGTCGTGTTCGCGGCCGGCGCGGGGCCGGGCAGCGGCGCACAGCGCAAGCTGACCGTGGACCGGGACGGAGCCGTGAAGCTGCTCGAGGCGGCGCGTGCCGCCGGCGTCGAGCGCTACCTGATGGTCAGCTCCATCGGCGCCCAGAATCCTCCGGATGGCGACGACGTGTTCAGTGTCTACCTGCGCGCCAAGGCGGAAGCAGATCGCGCGCTGACCGCGAGCGACCGGGAATGGATCATCGTGAGGCCGGTCTCCCTGACCGACGATCCCGGCGCAGGGAGGGTGCGGCTCGACGTCGAGCCCCTCGACGGAGAGGTCAGCCGGGATGACGTGGCGGCGGTCCTGGCTGCCGCCCTGCACGAGCCGAGTGCCACGCACCTGATCGTCTACGTCAGGGCCGGTGACACGCCCGTCGGGGACGCGCTGGCGGCTGTGCTCACGCTGTGAGACCCGCGCGCTAGCGGACCTCGAATCCGAACGACTCCACCGCCGCGAGTTGCTCCGGCGTGAAGTCCTCCCCATGCGCCGGCCCTGCCGAGGTATGCCCCCGAATCGATCAGCGCCTGGGCCGCCACACGGGTGCCGCTGCCCCCGAGCGCACCGACGACGATCGGCGCACCGTCGCTCACTCGCGCAGACGTCTCACGGGCGGCGCCCGAAGTGCCTGCGCGCTCCCGATCCTCCCAATGCCTGAGCGCTCATCACGTCGAACTCCTCGAGGGATCGGCCCGAGCCGATGACCACGCACGTCAGCGGCGACTCCGCCAGGTAGGTCGACATCTTGGTCTCGACGCGCACCCGCTCGTCGAAGCCCTTCAGGAGTGACCCCCCGCCGGCCAGCATGATTCCTCTGCGCACAACGTCGGCGGCCAGCTCGGGCGGCGTGCGCTCGAGCGTCTCCCTGATCGTCCCGATGATCACCCGCAGCGGCTCCTCGAGCGCCCCGCGGACCTCCTCGGCCGTGAGCGTCACCGTCTTCGGGAGGCCGGACAGGAGATCGCGTCCCTTCACCTCGGCGGTCAGGTCGTCCTCGACTGGCCAGGCCGAGCCGATCTCGAACTTGACGTGCTCGGCCGTCTGCTGCCCGATCGTGATGCCGTGCCGCTGCTTCACGTGGGCCATGATCGCCTCGTCGAGGTCGTAGCCACCCACGCGGGCGGACTCCGACACGACGATCCCGCCGAGCGAGATCACCGCCACCTCGCTCGTGCCACCGCCCACGTCGACGACCATGTTCCCGACCGGCTCCTCGATCGCCAGA
Organism: uncultured Solirubrobacterales bacterium; assembly: GCA_963731895.1. Classification (GTDB taxonomy): domain Bacteria; phylum Actinomycetota; class Thermoleophilia; order Solirubrobacterales; family JBBDJG01; genus CAVSXO01. The sequence continues at coordinate 7,443 of CAVSXO010000039.1, read as the reverse complement.
CCGGCCCCGATCGCGGCGGCGATGGTCTCCTCGATCAGGTTCACCTTGCGCGCCCCGGCCGACAGCGAGGCCTCCACGATCGCCCGCTTCTCGACGTCGGTGATCCCAGACGGCGCGCACATCACGACCCGGGGATGCGCGAGTCTCGTCTGGTTCGTCTTGCGGATGAAGTGCCGGAGCATCTGCTCCGTGACCTCGAAGTCCGCGATCACGCCGTGGCGCAGGGGCCTGATGGCGGAGATCGTGGCCGGGGTGCGGCCGATCATCCGCTTCGCGTCATCGCCGACCGCATGCACGGCGCCGTTCATCGAGTCGATCGCGACCACGGACGGCTCCGACACGACGATGCCCTGGCCCTTCACGAACACGAGCGTGTTCGCGGTTCCGAGGTCGATCGCCATGTCGCGCGTGCCCGACAGTCCGATGGAGGACAGAAGACCCATGGTCGGCCAGGGTAACGGGCGGGCGCCGTTTGCCTCGCGGTGAGCACTGGGTAACCGGAACCGCATGGCCGAGCCGACCCGGCACGCGGGAGCAGCGTGCGGACATGAATGGGCACGCGCCCGAGGAGCCGACCGACCTCGAGCGCCAGGTCCTGGTGGGGGGTCCTGAGACGGACGGTCCGGGAGTTCCGCGAGGACAACCTCACCGACTGGGCCGCAGCCCTCACCTACTACGCGATCCTCTCGATCTTCCCGGCGCTGCTGGCCGTGGTCTCGGTGCTGGGCCTGATCGGCGAGTCCGCCACGCAGCCGCTGCTCGACAACCTCACCGAGCTGACTCCCGGGCCCGCGCAGGAGATCGTCACGAACGCGATCGAGAACCTGAACCAGAACCAGGGTGCGGCCGGGGTGCTGTTCGTGGTCGGCCTCGCGACCGCGCTGTGGTCCGCCTCCGGCTATGTGGGCGCATTCATGCGCGCCTCCAACTCGATCTACGAGGTCGACGAGGGTCGCCCGTTCTGGAAGCTACGGCCGGTCCAGATCGCGATCACGCTGGTGATGATGATCCTGGTCTCGATCGGCGCCGTCGCGGTGGTCCTCACCGGCCCGCTGGCGGAGCAGGTCGGCAACGTGATCGGCCTCGGCGACGCGGCCGTGACCGCATGGGACATCGCGAAGTGGCCCGTACTGGTGCTGCTCGTCAGCTTCGTGTTCTCGATCCTCTACTGGGCGGCGCCCAACGTGAAGCAACCCGGCTTTCGCTGGCTGACTCCCGGCGGCGTGCTGGCCGTGATCGTGTGGATCGTCGCGTCAGCCGCGTTCGCGCTGTACGTCGCGAGCTTCGCCTCCTACAACAAGACCTACGGCAGTCTCGGTGGCGTGATCGCGTTCCTGATCTGGCTGTGGATCTCGAACATTGCCGTGCTCCTGGGCGCCGAGCTGAACGCCGAGGTGGAGCGTGCTCGTGAGCTCGAGGGAGGGGTGCCCGAGGATCAGACGATCGCGCTCGAGCCCAGGAACGTGAAGAAGGGTTAACTGCGCCGTTGCCGTCAGCCAGGCGTCGGCGCCGGTCCGGTGGCGCCCGCTTCGGGCATCGAGCCCGTTGTAATCCGGTTCTCGCGCCGGTAGTTCCACCACTCCTTGATCATGATCTGGATCGAAGCCGCGATCGGGATCGCGACCAGGGCGCCGAGCACGCCCAGCAACGTAGCGCCGAACAGCACCGAGACCAGCACCACGAAGCCGTTCACGTTCACCGTGCGCTTCTGGACCTGGGGCTGGATCAGGTTGTTCTCGATCTGCTGGTACACGATCGCCCACACGGTCCACAGGATCGTGTCCGTGGGGAAGTCACCGAAGAGCGTGACGATGCCGATCAGCACCGCGGCGATCGTTGCGCCCACCAGCGGCACCAGCGAGAACAGGCCCGCCACCACGGCAAGCGGCCCCGCGAACGGGGCTCCGATGATCGTCAGCACGATGAACGTCGCCGTCCCGGCGATCACGGCGATCACCAGCGCCCCGGTCACGTAGCCGCTCACTGCTCGTGCCATGTGGGTGAGGATCCGGTCCAGGCGCTCAGCCTGATCAGGCGGCATCAAACCCAGTGCGCGCCGGCGCCAGTCCGGGCCGCCGCTCAGCATGAACGCCGCCAGGACCAGAATCGTCACGAGGGCGAAGATGCCGTTCACCAGGCCGAAGCCGATGTCGCGCAGGACGCCGGCCCCGGCGCCGATCCGGCTGGGCAGCGTGGCTGCCTCCTCCTCGAGCTTGTCGGTGATCTGGTAGTCCTGGTTGATCTCGTTCAGGCGCTCGTTCTTTTCCACGTAGTCGCGCACGTCCTCGACGTACCGCGGAGCGTTGTCGGCAAGATTGGTCCCCTCGTTCACGATCGGCGGCACCAGCAGGGCGGTCAGCCCTCCCACCACGCCGACGACCGCCAGGTACACGAGCGCGATCGCGAATCCGCGTTTCATGTGGCGCGACAGCAAGTTCACCGCGGGAGAAAGCGCGACCGCGATGAACATCGCGATGAACAGCCACGTGATCGGCCTGCGCAGGAGGTAGATCAGGTACAGGCACAGGATCACCGCGACGATGACCAGCACGATCTTCACGATGGCCTTGACGGGCGCGTCGGCGATCCCCACGGGCGCAACCGTAGGGAATGGGTCGGACCTTCGAACCGGCCTTCGGCCCGGGCATACTGAGCCGTTGTGATCGTCGATTGCGCGGTGTACGAGGAGGGCCGGCGGCGGGACGGAGAGGTCTCGCTCGCAGAGGCGTCGAAGCTCTGCCGGCGCGACGGTTCCTTCGCCTGGCTCGGCCTCTTCGAGCCGAGCGAGGAAGAGCTGGAGCGCGTCGAGGCGGAGTTCGGTCTGCACCCGCTGGCGGTGGAGGATGCGGTCAAGGCGCACCAGCGCCCAAAGCTCGAGGTGTACGGAGACACGCTGTTCTTCGTGCTGAAGCCCGTGCGTTACATCGACCCCGAGGAAGTGATCGAGATCGGGGAGATCCTGCTGTTCGTCAACCCGTCATTCGTGATCTCGGTGCGGCACGGCAAGCCCAGCCCGCTCCAGGCGGTGCGAGCCCGCCTGGATGCCGACCCCGATCTGATCTCGCACGGGCCCGGCGCGGTCCTGTACGCGATCCTCGACCGTGTCGTGGACGACTACGAGCCGGTCATCGAGGGTGTCGACGCCGACATCCAGCAGATCGAGGAGCAGGTGTTCAGCGACGACCGGCACCTGAACCCGGCCCAGCGGATCTACCGGCTCGAGAGCGAGGTGCTCGACTTCGACCGCGCCGTCGCCCCGCTGGCGACCGCCGTGGACCGGCTCGCGCGCCGTGAGTTCAGCGTGATCGACAAGGAGCTGCGCCGCTACATCCTCGATGTCCTCGACCACCTGCTGCGGGTCGTGCCGCAGGTGCACGGCTTCCGGGAGCTGCTCTCGACCGCCCTGCACGCAAATCTGACCCAGATCAGCGTCCGCCAGAACGAGGACATGCGCCGTATCTCCGCATGGGTCGCGATCCTGGCGGTCCCGACGGCGGTGGCCGGGATCTACGGCATGAACTTCGAGCACATGCCGGAGCTTGCGACTCCGAGTTCGGGTATCCCGGGGTCCTGCTGTTCATCCTGATCGTGTGCGTCGTGCTCTACCGGCGCTTCAAGCGCGCCGGGTGGTTGTGAACGCGGTTTACCGACCGCGCCGGCGAGGGAAAACCAAGTCGCAGCGTGCGCGTCCGATCGCGCGCACGCTGCGCTTGACCTTCGCGGGAGCCCCGCGGCACGCCGCCATGACGACTCGCTGGCTGCAGCTCGGTCTCGCCAGGGTCTAGTGGGAGCCCAGCAGCTCGGCGATCGCGTCGCTGGGCCGCGGGCGGGCGAAGTAGAAGCCCTGGCCGATGTCGCAGCCCAGCGTGCGCAGCTCGTCGACCTGCTCCTTGGTCTCGACCCCGTCGGCCACCGTGGCCAGACCGAGGCTGTGGGCGAGGTTGATGATCGCCGTCACGATCGCGGCGTCCTCGGTATCGGTGCCCAGGCCACTGACGAACGAGCTGTCCACCTTCACCATGTCGAGCGGGATGCGCTTCAGCGATCCGAGTGACGAGTGGCCGGTTCCGAACTCGTCGATCGACAGCTTCACCCCCAGGCCCTTCAGGGCCCGCAGGGTCGCGCCGGCATTGTCCGCGTCGTTGACCACCACGCTCTCGGTGATCTCGAGGCACAGCGTTTCAGGCTCCGTGCGCGTCTCGGTCAGGATGCGCTCCACCAGGTCGACCAGGCCCGGGTCGCGGTGCTGGCGCGCGGACAGGTTGACCGACACCTGCAGCGGCGATCCGTTGTGCGCGCCCCAGGCCCGCGCCTGCAGGCAGGCTTGGCGCAGGGCAAACTCGCCGATCTTGGTGATCAGGCCGGTCTCCTCCGCAAGCCACAGGAACTCGGACGGCTCGACCACGCCGCGCTCGGGATGGTCCCAGCGCAGCAGGGCCTCGAGGCCGACGATGTGGCCGCTGCGCAGGTCGACCTGGGGCTGGTACAGCAGCCGGAACTCACGCTCCTCGATCGCGCGGTGCAGATCGGACTCGGTGCGCGCCCGCGCGCGCACGCGGCTGCGCATCCCGTCATCGAAGACCTCGTAGGCCACTCCCTGGCGCTTTGCGCGGTACATCGCCGCATCGGCGTTGCGAACCAGGCTCTCGGCGCTCTCGTCGTGGCCGCTGCTGACCACGATGCCCATGCTGGACGAGACGGACAGCTCGTGCCCATCGATCATGAACGGCTCCGCGATCGCGCCCTGCAGGCGCTCGGCGATGCTGATCACGTGCTGCTCGTCCGCGACGTCCTCGCACAGCACCATGAACTCGTCACCGCCGAAGCGCGCCGCCGTGTCGCTGGCGCGCAGCCCCTCCTGCAGGCGCCGGCCGAGCGCCTTCAGCAGCAGGTCGCCGACGTCGTGGCCGAGGCCGTCGTTGATCGGCTTGAACCCGTCGAGGTCGATGAACATCACACCCAGCAGGCTCTCGTGGCGCTTTGCGCGCATCACGGCATGCTTCAGCCGGTCCTGGAACAGCGTGCGGTTCGGAAGCTCGGTGAGCGCGTCGTGCATCGCCTTGTGGGCCATCTGCATCTCGAGCGCCTTGCGCTCGGCCGCGTAGGTGATCGAGCGGCCGATCGCGGCGCCGTCGACGCGACCCTTGACCAGGTAGTCCTGCGCGCCTTCCTGCACCGCCTTGATCGCGAGCAGCTCGTCCTGAAGGCCGCTCAGGATCACGATCGGCACGTCAGGCGCGGCGGCCCGCAGCTGCATCGGCGCCTCGAGGCGGCTCGCGTCCGGCAGCGAGAGGTCGAGCAGCACGCAGTAGGCGCCCTCGGTCATCAGCTGGTGACGTGCGTCGGTGAGCGACGCGACGTGGGTGAGCTCGAACTGCGAGCCCGTCTCCGACAGCAGCTCCTGCACGAGGCGGGCGTCACCGGGGTTGTCCTCGACCAGGAGGACCGGAAAGGTCTTCTCCTGCTCCGGCGCGGTCGCCGTCATCGCCTCTCGGACCTCGGTCATCCCGACGGCAGCCGGGCGGTCGTGAGCCAGAAGTCCTCGATCGACCGGACCACCGCGAAGTACTCGTCCAGGTCGAGCGGCTTCGTGATGAAGCAGTTCGCCTGCAGGTCGTAGGAGTGCAGGATGTCGCTCTCCGCGGCCGAGGTGGTGAGCACGATCACCGGGATGCGCGACAGCGTGGCGTCGGACTTCAGCTCTTCCAGCACCTCGCGGCCGTCTTTGCGCGGCAGGTTGAGATCAAGCAGCACGAGCTTTGGGCGCGGAGCCTCCGCGTAGGCTCCCTCGCGGCGCAGGAAGGCGAGCGCCTGCTCTCCGTCGGCGACGACGTTCAGATGGGTCGACAGCCGGCCGCCCTCGAACACCTCGCGTGTGAGCCGGGCGTCGGCGGGATTGTCCTCCACGAGCAATATCTCGACCGTCCCGTCGATGCCGTTCGCCGACAGCCGCGCGCGCGCCGGGAACTCCCGGGCCTCCCGCGTGGCGTCGACCGATGGCGCGATCTCCTGCGGAATCGCCATCCTGCCCTCCTGTAGCACTCTGAAGCCCATGGGTCCGTCCTCGGTTGTTGTCGTGACTAGCGGCGCCGGTGGTGATCGGACATGCGTTTAGGCGCGCTCGCCCTCCTCCTCGCCGTTCTCCTCTGAATCGCCCGTACGGCGCTGCTCCCGGTCCGGGATCGTGAAGCAGAAGCTGCTCCCGCCGGCGGGGCTGCGCTCAACCGATATACGGCCGTGGTGGCGCTCCACGATCCGCTTGCAGATCGAGAGGCCGATGCCGCTGCCCGGATACTCGTCGCGGCCGTGCAGGCGCTTGAAGACGCTGAAGATGCGCTCGACGTGGCGCGGATCGATCCCGATTCCGTTGTCCGACACCCGGAACAGCCAGGCGTTGCCCTGGCGCTCGGCGGTCACCTCGACCCGCGGAGGGTCGTCGGCCCGGAACTTGATGCCGTTGCCGATCAGGTTCTGGAACAGCTGTCGCAGCTGGCCCTCGTCGCCCCACACGGTCGGCAGCTCACCCGTCGTCACCGTCGCGCCGGACTCCGCGACGGTCGTCTGCATGCCGACCAGCGTGTCCCGCACCAGCTCCGCGACGTCGACGGGGCCGAACCGGTACTCGGAGGTGCCGGCGCGCGAGTAGGCGAGCAGGTCGTCGATCAGGCGCTGCATCCGGTTCACGCCGTCGACCGCGAAACCGATGAACTCGTCCGCGTCCGAGTCGAGCTGGCCCTGGTAGCGGCGGGCCAGCAGCTGGGTGTAGCTGGCCACCATGCGCAGCGGCTCCGAGAGGTCGTGTGAGGCGACGTAGGCGAACTCCTGGAGGTCCGAGTTGGAGCGCTCGAGCTCCGAGGCGCGGCGCTCCAGCTCCGAGGCGACGCTCGCCAGGCGGTCCTCGGTCTGCTTGCGGCGCGTGATGTCCTGCACCTGGGCGATCCCGTACAGCAGGCGGCCGGAGGAGTCGTGCGCGATCGAGGCGTTGTGCATCACCCAGACCGTTCCGCCGTCGCCGCGCAGGTATCGCTTCTCGAGCTGGTAGTTCGGGATCTCGGTGCTCATCAGCTGGTCGTAGAGCGGCCGCTCGAGGTCGGCGTCGTAGGGATGGGTGATCTCCTCGAGCGACATCGACAGCAGCTCGCGCGACCGAATAGCCGGTGATCTGCGACATCGAGTGGTTGACCTGAAGCAGCCGCCCGCGCTGCTCGGCCTCGACGCCGAACAGCGCCACCCCGATCGGCGCGTCCTCGAACGCGCGGCGGAACGCCTCCTGCACCTCGCGCATCGCATCCTCGGCGCGCTTGCGCTCTGTGCGGTCGCGCACGATCACGGAGGCGCCGACGATCGCCCGCCGCGAGTCGCGCATCGCGGACACCGTCACGGACACGGGGACGATGCTGCCGTCCTTGCGGCGGTGCTCGGTCTCGAAGTCTTCCAGCTTGC
>CAVSXO010000038.1:0-13642 GCA_963731895.1 uncultured Solirubrobacterales bacterium | reverse complement strand
TGCGCGTGCACCAGCAAGCTGATGGCCGACACGCGGCGCGCGCTCGCGGGCGCGGGAAGTCCGACAGCATCGACGCGATCGCGGTCGCGCGGGCGGCGCTGCGCGAAGGCTTGGATGCCTTGCCGGCTGCGCAGCTGGAAGGTCCCGAGCTCGACCTGCGGCTGTTGGTCGATCACCGCGAGCGCCTGATCCGCCAGCGCGTCGCGCTCAACAACACGCTGCAATGGCATCTGCACGACCTCTGGCCCGAACTGCAGCTGCCGGGCAGTTCGCTGTTCTACGGCCGCTGGGCGCCGCGGGTCGCGCGGCGGCTCGCGCGGGCCGAGCAGACGATGCGCGTGCGCATCGCGCGCGACGAGCTGCGCCGGATCCGCGAGCTCTCACAGACGATCAAGGCACTCGAGACAGAGATCGCAGAGCTCGTCGCCACAGTCGCGCCGCAGCTGCTCACAGAGCCCGGCTTCGGACCCCTGACCGCGGCCAAGCTCGTCGGCGAGATCGCCGGCGCCGAACGGTTCACCAGCGACGCCAAGCTCGCGCGCGCCGCCGGCGTCGCCCCGATCCCGGTCAGCTCCGGCAAGACCAACCGCCACCGCCTCGACCGCGGCGGCAACCGCCAGATCAACGCGACGATCCACCGCATCGCGGTCACCCGCCTGCGCTCACACGCCGAGACCCAGGACTACATCGCCCGCAAACGCGCCGAAGGCAAAAGCACCAAAGAAGCCATCCGCTGCCTCAAACGCCACCTCACCCGCCGCATCTGGCACCTCCTGCAAACCCCAAGCGCCCAACCCGGACCAGACGATCACACAATCAATCTCTTGACATAGATGGCATGTGCCGGGCGTCGCGGTCTGTCCTGTCGTGGAGGTAGACCGGCGCGAGCGGGCGCAGCGATGGGCCGCGCCCTCGAGGGACGGAGGGTGCAGTGTCGATCGTGATGGGCCTCGATCAGCACCGGGCGCAGATCACCGCCGAGTGGCTAGACACCGACAGCGGCGAGATCAACCGTCGACGGGTCAGCCCCGCCGACCGCGCCGGCGTCCGGGCGTTCGCCGCCCGGTTCCAAGGCCAGGACCTCGACGTTGCTCTAGAGGCGACAACGGGGTGGCGATTCGCTGCCGACGAGTTCGCCGCGACCGGCGCCAGGGTGCATCTCGCCGAGCCGGCCGAGGCCGCCGCGCTGCGCGGGACCAAGCGGCGCGCCAAGACCGACCGCGCCGACGCCAAGCACCTGCGCGAGCTGCTTGGCACAGGCCGGCTGCCGGAGTCCTGGATCCCGCCCGAGCACTTGCTCGAGCTGCGCGCCCGCGTGCGGCTGCGGCACACCCTCGTCGACCAGCGCCGCGAGTGGCAGCAACGGATGCAGGCCGTCCTCTATCACCACGGCGTTCCCGCTCGTGCGTGGCTGCTCGGCGTCGAATCGCGGCGCTGGCTCTCGAGCCTTGACCTGGCGCCGGACGCGCGCGAGCAGCTCACCACCGCGCTCGCGCTTGTCGACGCACTCGATGCCCAGCTCAGCCCACTCGACGCCCGGCTGCGCGACTACGCCAAACGCCAACCCGGCTGCCGCGCGCTGACGCAGCACTTCGGGATCGGGCCGCTGACGTCGGTCACGATCCTCGCCGAGCTCGGCGACGCCCGACGCTTCAACAACTCCGGCCAGGCCGTCCGCTTCGCCGGGCTCGACATCACCGTTCACCAATCCGACGCACATCGGTCCCCCGGCCGGCTCTCGCGCCAAGGACCAGCTGCGCTGCGCTGGGCCGTGTTTGAGGCAGCGCAGTGCGCACGCCGCCCGGCGTCGCCCGACCACGAGTACTACCTCCAAGCCGCCGCACGGCTGGGCGGCAACCGGGCCTGCCTCGCCGTCGCGCGCAAGCTACTCAAGCGCAGCTACCACACGCTCAGAAACCTCGGCGACGAGGCACTCGCCCCGGCCTAACCCGGTCGGACCGCGCGAGCCCACAATCACGCCGATGCACCGCGGCCAGTTCCCGAAATGCTCCTGCCGCCAGCAGCCGTTGGCCGGCCTTCATAGATCGAGCGGCCGCACCGCGTCACGGAACACCCCATCAACCATCATGTCGCCGACCCCGGGGCAACCCGAGATCGAGCACCGAGATAAGGCTGGGCGTCCGCGCGCACCCGATCCGCACCACCAACCACGCCCACGCCCCACCGGGATTGACGTCGCCGGCTCAGCACAGATAAGGAGCAGCGGAAGCGGAAGCCTTTTTGGTCCGAGCCGAGGACTACCCGATGAGGCGGGGGCGACATGTCCCCTTGCGCCGGGCGCTCGTCCCGGGATAGGCTCGCACCCCGGACGAGACCCTTCAAGGGGGGAGCGATGCACGGACGTGCTGTACGTGTCGGGCTGATCGTGACGGCGACGCTCGCTGTTCCGGCCACCGCGGGCGCTGCGACCAAGACGGTCCAGGCCGGGCCTTTCGGCAAGACGGCAGCGCAGGGGTTCCAGCAGGCGGTCGGCGACGCAAACCAGTTCTTCCGCCGGACTGTCACGATCCACAAGGGCGACAGGGTGAAGTGGAAGATGAACGGCTTCCACGCGGTGACGTTCGTGCCGGGCGGCGTGGAAGCGCCGGCGCTGATCGTGCCCGATCCCGCCAACCCCGTGACGGGGGTCCTGGACGCGGCGAGCCCGCCCGTTCCGTTCTGGTTCAACGGCCAGCCGAACCTGAGCTTCAACCCCGAGGTCGCGCTGAAGCAGGGCGGCGGGACGTTCAACCCCGACAAGCTGAGAACTCCGGGCTGCCGTTGGCAGGGCCCGCCGCCGGCGTACAAGCTGAAGTTCAAGCAGAAGGGGCGGTTCACCTACCTGTGCATCGTGCACCCGGGTATGGCCGGGAGCGTCCGGGTCGTCGGCACCGAAGGAAGACCATCCCGTCGAAAGACCAGGACAAGCGCGCGGCGACGCGAGCAGGCCAAGTGCGTTGCAGCGCGGTGCAGCGGCTCACCACCGGTACCGACATCTGACCAACACGATGCAGGCCGGCAACGACCGGCGCACGGGCCCGACCGTCTTCAAGTTCTTCCCGCGCGAACCCGTCGTACAAGGTCGGCGACGCGGTGACGTTCCAGATGGCGCCCACCTCGACGGAGGTCCATACGTTCACGTTCGGCCCGGAGGCGTACGCATGCCGCTGCTCGCGGACAACCTGATGGGCGGGCGATCGATCCGCGCGGCGCTACCCGAGCGATCCGCCGCCGGCCAGCCCGATCCGTACACCGGCACGAACCACGGCAACGGCTTCTACAACTCCGGGTTCCTCGACAGGTGGGGCGTCGCCACTGCCAGCGAGCACGAAGATCCGTTCACGGCGCCGGGGTCTTCGCTGATCTGCCTGATCCACCCGTTCATGAAGAGCACGGTCACGGTCACGCCGTAGCAGAAATGCGGGCACGGGCGCTGCGTCACAATCAGTGCCCGTGCTCGATCTGCTCCGAGACGCCGAGATCGCCGGCTGCCGCATCGAGGCAGATTCGACACACGCCGCCTAGGATCTGAGTGTGCGGTTTTCTCGACTTGCGGGGCCCGCCGCGCCCATGGCGAGACTTCGTCGTCGTCTGACTGCCTGGAGAACTCGCCGAAACGAGATCGTGATTGAGGGGGGTCCTCCAGGCGACCCTGGGGTCCACCCTCCGGATTACGACGATGCGAGCGGGGTTAGTCGGCCTTTCTACGCCCCACGCCTCAAGCGGTGCGCCCGCGGCTCAGAAGCAGCTTAGCCGAAACGACAATAGCCGCGCTGCTGCTTCGAGGCTTGCTGTTGTGATTCGCCTCGTCGGTGACGTCCGGCGCTGAGGAGAAGGTCCCGACCGGCGGCGAGCTGACTCTCTTTGAGGCTGTCGGCCGTTGGGCCTGACTTCCTTTTGTTGTGTCGCTCGTCGCCGGTCGGGGATGTCCGGCGTGACTTGAAAGGAGCGTGGCCTCGCCCCCAGCAAGCCGTGTCCGCCGGCCGTCCACTTCAACCGCGAGGAGAAGGGGACGCAGCTGATGATCGTGCTCGGTGCGGACATGCACAAGAGCTCGCACACGCTCGCCGCTGTCGCCGCGGCGACGGGCGAGATGCTCGATGAGAAGACCGCCGCGGTCGGCGCTCGCGGGTTCGATGCCGTGCTGCGGTGGGCGCGCGGTCTCGGCCCTGAGCGGGTGTGGGCGCTTGGAGGACTGCCGGCACGTGTCCGGGTCCTTCGAGCGGTTTCTGATCGCCCGCGGCGAGCGGGTGGTTCGGGTCCCGACGCGGCTGATGGCCAACACGCGGCGCTCGAGCCGCGAGCGCGGCAAGTCCGACCGCATCGACGCGATCGCCGTCGCGCGCGCCGCGCTGGCCGAGGGCATCGGGACGCTGCCGACCGCTGAGCTGGCCGGGCCGGAGCTCGACATCCGGCTGCTCGTCGACCATCGCGAACGGCTGGTCAGCGGCGCGCGTCGGGCTCAACAACACGCTGCAGTGGCACCTGCACGATCTCTGGCCCGAGCTGGTGCTGCCGGGCAGCTCGCCTGTTCTACGGCAAGTGGGGTCCGCGGATCGCGCGGCGCCTGGCGCGCGCCGAGCAGACGATGCGCGTCCGGATCGCCCGCGACGAGCTGCGCCGGCTACGCGAGCTCACCCAGGCGATCAACGCGCTCGAGAGCGAGATCGCCGAGCTCGTCGCGCAGAGTCGCGCCGCAGCTGCTCGACGAGCCGGGGTTCGGGCCGCTGACCGCCGCCAAGCTCGTCGGCGAGATCGCCGGCGCCGGCCGCTTCGCCAGCGACGCCAAGCTCGCCCGCGCGGCCGGGCTCGCACCGATCCCGGTCAGCTCCGGCCGAACCGACCGCCACCGCCTCGATCGCGGCGGCAACCGCCAGATCAACGCCGCCATCCACCGCGTCGCCGTCACCCGCGCCCGCTGTCACCCCGAAACGATCGAGTTCATCGCGCGCAAGAAGACCGAAGGCAAGACCCACCGCGAAGCCATCCGCTGCCTCAAGCGCCACCTCGCCCGCCGCATCTGGCAACTGCTGCGCGCGCCCCACCCGGTGTCAGAAACGACGCCCCACCCATCAACTTCTTGACAAAGGAGCAGCACACGCGGTAGCTACCGCGTATTCGACCGCGGCTACCGCTGGCAGGCGAGGCTGTCGCATAAGTCTGCGGCGGAGGCGCGATCGAAATCGCCGACGCACACACAGGCGTTCTAAGGGCTTCCGAGATGTCATCGAGGCAAATCACACGCGGCGAAACGCGCCTGCAAATCGTCGCCGAGACTTATGCGACAGCCTCAGGCGAAAGGGAGAGCGACGTGCTCGACGGGCGCAACACCGCGAGGTTGCCGATGCGCCTAGGCAGTACTTATGCAAGGGCCGAGATGGGAGCGGCGTGCCCGCGCACATCTCTCTCAGTCGGCAGTGCGCTCGGACAAGAAGTTGGCGAGTTCGTTTCGAACGGTTTTGGTTTGTCCGACCATGAGGTGGCCGCCTGAGTCGAGACTGACGAGGTGGGCGCCCGGGATCCGGTTGGCGGCTCGCTCGGCAGCGTCGTAGGAGACAAGCGGATCGTCCTTGGCGTGGATGAGGAGCGTCGGCACCCTGATCGTCTCCAGCTCATAGCTGTTGACATCCACGTTGGAGACGAAGGCGTCGAATGCCACGCCCGCGAGGTTGGGGGTGACTGGGAAGAGCCTCTCGATGAACCCAGCAACGAAATGAGCATCGTCGCTCGTCATCGGTAGCCCCCTCGGAACTCCCGCCAGGAACGCCATGGTCGCTGGGGCGAAGAGCTTGAGTGCCCACATCGGCAGCTGCCGGTTCACCAGCCGGGCCCAGGACGGTTGGACGACCGCGGTCGAGCTACCCGGAAGGTTGCCCGACAGCACGACCAGGTGCTTCAGCCGCTCCGGGTGCCGGACGGCTAGCTGAAGTACCGACGTGGTTCCGGCCGAGATGCCGACGACGTCGACCGCGCGGATGCCAAGCGCATCCAAGAGCGCCACGAACGCATCGGCCTGGTCGGCCGGCGTAGCACCGGCCGGCACGCGCGAGCCCAGATAGCCGAACCGGGACGGCGCAATCACTCGACGGTCGCCAAAGAGGTCAGCGAACAGCAGCACGCTTTCGCAGCTTCCGAAGATGCCGTGACTAACGAGCAACGGCTCGCCAGTAGCGCGGTCCACGTACTCGACGTCAGAAACGGCGGTCGTAATCACCTGTCGATCGCAGGTGGCCAATCGGTCCTGGGCAGCACGGATGTCACGCTGGTAGCGCCGAACGAGAGTCCCGCCCGCGAGGGCGATCGCCGCCACCGAAAGCAGAGCGAGGATGAGGCGGGCGCCTTTCCCGGTTGACATCGGTGCTCATTGTCCCCACACGGCTCGTCGCTCACCACGGGGGAAAGCCGCTGGCTCGACGGTAGGAGATAAGGCGGCCGAGGTCGCCCAAAGCTCGACTGCTGCGTCGCCGGCGAAGCGGGGCACCTCGACGAACCTCAGCGAGAGTGTCGAGTTGGACGACACACGGGCGTGCCACCTCGCCGGAGTCGTGGCATCCGATGCATAGGCACGACGTCGCCGCGCGAGAGCTCTCGATCCGACGAGCTCGCTATCGCATCGAGGCAGACGCGAGAGTGCTGGGCCGACGGGCCCGGCTATCGAGTTGGACGAAAAGCAGCACTCGAGTCGGGCGTGGCAGTTCGTTTTGCAGCGGCGGCCCAGCGTCTAGTCGCCGCCGATAACCCTCAGCTTCGGCAGGTTCTGCTCAGCCTTAAGGATCGCCGCCTGCCACTTACCGGGCAGATCCTCGAAACTGCCGGCCTCGAGGAGCACTCTCGACGCTGAAGGCCCTGGAAGCTCGAGACCAGTGGGCGCGAGGCGGGGCTTGACCTGGGGCGCCCGGAGGTGTAGGTCACGACTTACGGCAGGCGCCTGGCGTTAACCAAAGGAGGGATTCCAGTGCGGAGGAGATTTCTGTTTGCGGTGTTCTGTTTGGGGACGGCGGCGGCCGCCATCTTCGCGGGGACCGCGACGGCCGACCGCGTCTACCACACGGAGCGGCTTGAGCTGAGTGGCGTCGGCGGCGCACCGGGTGGCGGAATCGTCGTGAACATTCATGCAAATGGCCCGAACGTCTACGCGCACGAGATATACGTCCTTCGGCACGCAGTTCCTGGGACCTATCAGGTGCGCCTAACGCTGTTTCCGACCAGTTCGGACTGCACGGGACCGAGCACAGTAATTCCGACGGCCATGCTCTCGACCAATGCGCGGGGCAATGGCAGAGCCGACGTCAAGTTCACCCCTGCCGACGTTGGGGAGTTGCGCGGCACGACCGTCAGCATCTTTTGGAGCCTGACCGGGCCAGCGACGTATGCGACCGACTGTACGGTTGTAACGCTCGACTGATCCGCCCGTGGCAGGAGCGCGACCGTAGGGGCGGCTCAGCTCTGCGCTCGCCATTGGCAGAGCCTAGATCGAGCAGGTCCAGGGGCCATCAAGACAGAGCTGATCGGACTACTGCTTTGCATGGAAAGCGACAGCGCGACGGTGGCCGAGAGGGACGGCGCAGGACTGCTCGTGTCCGGCGTAAAGGAGCAGCGCCGCCAACGCCGCTCCTCTTGCACCCGAACCGGGAGGCCGGACAGCGCCGACGGTCTCGCCCGCAACCGCATCGCGCAGCCGTTGCGCAAGTCGCCGCCCAGCGACGCTCCTGATGGATCAGGTTCCCGGTGGGCGGTAGTCGACCGCCTCGACCGAGCGCTGCGCAGCGTCGTCGACCTGCTCGGGGGTAAGCAGAACGGTCGTCCTGGTGGTCGCGCCTCCGGCCGAGTCGACGGACAGCGCGACCGCAGCCGCAGCCTCGTTGTCGGGCAGGTCCACGATCACGACCGCGTCGTGATCGCCGAACGCGAAGTAGAACGCGTCGAGCTGTCCGCCCAGACTCTTGGCAGTATGCGCCACCGCGTCGCGCCGACTTGATCCGCCCTTGGTCCGAACGCCCTCAACGCCCTCATGGGTGTACGACGCCTCAATGAGGTACTTCGGCATGAGCACCCTCCTTTGGACTGGGTGACGCGAACCATCCCACGCCTGCGAAGCGCCCGCAACGTGTTGCTCCTTTGAGGCAGAAGCGCTAGCAGCGGTGCGTGAGCGCCGCTACCGCAATGGACGAAAAGCAGCAGTTCCCGCTCCCCGGTCGGGCGCCCGCGCCGCCACGGTCACGCGGCGCCCTCGTAGTACGGGGAGCCACCGAAAGGCGCCCAGTTGGGGTTGACGACGGCGGTGTACAGGTCCAGGGCGGTGAGCCCGTCCGCACCGGCGTGCTCGGCAACCTCGGTCACCCGGGCGCACGCCTCACGGTCGAACACGGGATCAGGATCCGGCTCAGCGCCCACACCAAACACCGCCAACGCCTCCTCGTCTCCACTCTCACGGATCGTCTTGGCGACGAGGGCGACCTCCCGCCTGTACTCCGGCCCGGGCGGCCCGATCGCCTGGAACGCCCGGAACACAAGCTGGCTCACGGCTGACGCTCCGCCGCCATCGTTTGAAACAGCGCGATTGCCTGCGCCCGCGGGTCCTTCTGCTCCTCGCGCAGCAGCAGCGACCGAATGGCCGCAACGTTCCCCGCCCTGGCCCGTCTCAGTCAGCAACGCCAACAGCTCATCCTCAGACGGAGTGTCCGAAGGCGGGGCCGGACGGTCACGCAGCCCCGCCTCGAGCAGCTGCCGGACCACGCGTGTCCGGTCGATCCCGCGCTCCGCGGCGAGCGCGTCGAGCTGCAGGAACATCCGGTCAGTCAGTCGGACGCTCAAACGCTCCATCCGGCCCTTCCCCGTCTGCCAACGGTCGTCCCAGTTCCAACTTCGAGTTCCTTACAGAGCGCCCCACCTGGCGGTGGCCGGACGCTGGGCTCATGGGGTCAGACCCTCCCCTTGGATGGGGCCTTGACTCGGCCGATCGGCGGGTGTAAGCCACGCAGTACGTAGGGCACTGGACTCGGTCGAAAGGGGTGCCCAATGCGGGCGCGCTTGCTCGTAGCTGTCCTCGTAGCCGTAGTTGCCGCCGCGGGCGCGATGGCTCTGGGCGGCGGTCGGGCGCTGGCGAGCCATGTGAGCTGCGGTGACACGATCACCGCCGACACGACGCTCGACAGCGACCTCGTCAACTGCCCGAACCACGGGATCGTGATAGGCGCCGACGACGTGACGCTCGACCTGAACGGCCACCTGGTCGACGGCGACGGCACCCCGGCTGCCAACTGCGATAACCAGAAGGAGCCATGTGATTTCGGGCTGTTCAACGACGGCCATGATGGCGTCACCGTGATGCACGGCTCGGTGCGGGACTTCGCGGTTGGGGTGTTGTTCGGCACCGCCACCGGTAGGGCACGAAACAACCGCGTGCTGGGCGTTTCCGCGACCAGGAACCAGTTCGCCGGCATCGGGATCTTTTCCCAGGTCCGAGGCCTGGTGCGAAACAGCTCGGGGGACGGCTCGCTGGACCGCGAGGGGAGCGGGATGGGCCTGGCCGATTCGCATCACGTCCTGATCCTGAACAACTCGTTCCGCGACAACCCCCATAACGGCATCAACACTGGCCAATCGAGCCGCAACTTGATCAGGGGGAACGTCTTCTCGCGCAACGGCGATGAGGGAATTCTCGTAGAAGGCGCCGCTCGCTATCGAATGACCCGCAATCGCTTTGTCCGAGAACGGCGGCGGCATCACACTCGGCCCCAGCAACCGAAGCCTGGTCGCCAATAACCGCATAGTGGGAGGCAGTGACGGCATCCGCGTCGAGAAGGGACACGACAATCTGGTCGCCGCCAACCTCGTCGTTGGCACTCGTCACGTCGGCATCACGCTCGGAATTCACGACCCGTTCATCGGCGGTGCCGACAACGTCGTCCGCGGAAACGTCGTCCACGGCAGCGGCGTCGACGGGATCGTCGTCGTACAAAAAGACCGCCACAGCGAGCTGATCGGCAACGTCGTCACCCGGTCCGCAGACGACGGCTTCGACGTGGACAGCTCTACAACGACGCTGACTGCCAACCGAGCGGTGCGCAACGGCGACCTCGGCATCGAGGCTGTGTTCGGCGTGACCGACGGCGGCGGAAACAAGGCCTTTGGCAACGGCAACCCCCTGCAGTGCACGAACATCACATGCACCGGTAACCCCCTGCAGTGCACGAACATCACATGCAGTAGCTTCGAAGCCGCCGCTAGGCCCTCCAGGCCGTAGGGCTGTCGGAGTAGCCCGGCCTTCCTCCCTCGTTCTGGTCTTTGCATAACAGCTGAGCGCGGGGTCACGACAGTTCGGCCTTCGTCTTGCGGCCGTGGCAGCGCCGGCATAGCGCTTGGAGGTTGGCGATCGCCCACGGGTCGCCGCGCCGTCCGATGGGGCGGATGTGGTCGACGTCGGTGGCGAGCTCCTGGTCGCAGTGTTGGCAGATGGGCTGGTCGTACAGCACACGGCGTCGGAGGATGCGCCACCGCTTCGAGTTGTAGATGTGGCGGTTGCGGTGGGTGTCCTGGTTGCGCCGGCGGGCGTGGTCGGGGCAGCGGCCACGGTAGGTCTGGACGTTGGGGCAGCGGGGTTCGCTGCAGAGGCGGACGGGCATCAGTGGTGTTTGGAGGTCGGGCTCATCGGTTCAGGCCCTCGCCCCTGCGGCGGGGGATCTGGGCGGGCGATGTCGCAGGAGCAACGTCGAGGTCGTGCGTACGCTGCTCAGCGCGTTTGATCGCGCCGATTATGAGGCGGCGCTTGAGGCGCTTGACCCTGAAATCGAGTGGCAGGTTCCCCCCGGGATCGCCATCGGCCGGGAGGTCTTCCGTGGCCGCGACGAGGTCCACAGGGGGTTTGCCGAGTGGCTCGCGGCATGGGATACGCACAGATTTGAGCCCGAGGAAGTGCTCGACCACGGAGATCACGTACTCGTAGGCGGCATGCAGATCGGCCGCGGCCGAGGTAGCGGCGTAGAAGTGAGGCTCCCGACCTACCACGTCTTCACATTGCGTGACGGGAAGGTCACTCGCCATCGCAGCTACCGGGAGCGGTCCGAGGCCCTCGAAGCCGTCGGGCTGCGGGAGTAGGCGGGACAGCCTCAGACCTCGGTGCTCCATGTTTCCTCGGTGGTGGCGATCAGAGCTCGAGGTCTTGGGCTGTCAGCACCTCGACGCGCTCCAGTTCGTCGGCGATCGCCACGGCCAGCCGCCGGAACTCCGGGCGCCGCGCCAGCTGGTTGGCCTGCCACACGTAGAACCCCCACGTGGCGCGATCGGCGATCCCGATGTACCCGGCGAGGTGGCGTGCCTGCTCGGCGTCACGCCGGGCCGCTGCGGGCAGCCGCTCGGGATCGATCGGCCATTCCTGCCAGCCCCCGCAGCCCTCGGTCATCGCGCCCACCAGGATCGCCACGAGCACGTGTTTGGCCTTGTCGCGGTCGGGTCCGTCGCCCCAGTCGACCGTCACCAATCCAGCCAGGTCCGCCGCGGGCCAGTCGGTCCGCACCTGCTTCGGCACCATCCCCGCGAGGCACAAGCCCGCAGCATGGTGAGCCTCGTGCTGTGCTCTCTCGCGGCTCCCTGGCAGCGTCCGGGTCACGCTCACGCCTTCGGCTCCTCGTGCCTTCCGGCCGGCCTCCGCCTTCAGCGCCGCACGGATTTCGGCGCGCAGCACCGGCTTCAGCTTCTCGGCCACCAGCTGCGCCCAGGGCTCGGCCCACCCTGGCAGGGGTGGCGGCTCGGCAGGGGCAGGCGGGCGGAGCATGCGGTCAAGCTCGTCCTCGCTCGGCGCCTGGAAGCCCACGACGGCGTCCGGGTGGACACCCGGCCAAGCGAGGTGGGGTGGCTGGATCTCGCCGGCCTCGAGCGCGGCGATCGCGTCGGTCAGGCTGAGGGCCCGCTCCTCGCCGGGCGCACACCAGAACTCCAACCGGCGCGTAAAGCCCGCCGCGAGCAGCCGCGACTCCGGGCTCTCCTGCGGCTGCGAGCCGGGACTCATCGCATCCCCTGGTCGGTCTCCAGGTAGCGCGCGAACTCGGCCGGCTCGATCCGGAGCTGGCGGCCGATGTGCCTGGCGGGCAGCGCGCCGCGCCGGACCTCTCGGTAGATCGTGTCCCGCGAGACGTTCGCCAGCCGAGCGGCATCGGCGGGAGTCAGAAGGACCTTGCCGTCCCGCGTCGGCGTCTGCGTGCTCATATACGAATTGTCACAAGCGCGGGTGTCACAAAACCGCGCTGGAATGGGTACGCATCGGGCCGTCATCGCCGTCATCGCCGTCATCGGATGACGCGGATGACGGCGATTGACATACCCATTCCATGGCGCCCCGCAGGCGAACCGGACGCCAACATCCGGGCTTCCTTACAGCGTCCCCAGGCGCGTCCGTCGAGCCAGGGTTCCATCCGGTCGGGACACGGGCGCTCAGGCTCCGAACATTCTCCGAACATCGTTGCCGCCACCGGGCGGCTATCAGCGAACGGATCCGCTCACAGGTTCCGCTCCAGGAGCGGGACCGTGGACGGCGGTGTACCCGTCGTGGGCGTTCTCGATTGCCTTACAAGCAGGAGGTCGCCCGTTCGAGCCGGGCACCGCCCATCCTCACGAGTCCGCTTCCGAAGCGGAGCCGCCGCCACGGCGCGGGCGGACGGACATGTCCCGAATCGTGCTGTGGAAGCGTCGTGGAAGCGCGGCGATTCACGACGGTCGCGCGGCGGGGTTCTCTGCACCCCACGACGGCGTCCCTTCTCGTCCCGCGTCCCCAAACCCCATGGGTGGCCGTCCGCTTGACCAACTGCGGATGCGGCGGCGTCGACGGAGCAGCGATCCCGCACTCGCAGACGGCCGCGGCGTCCTTAAGAGTGCTGCTTGTCGTCCAAGGCGGAAGCGACGCTGAGATAAGGGGCGTGACCTGGTGCCCTGCTCTACCGTCGCTCGCGACCGTGCTCGAACTCGACCACGTCTTCTCCTTTGTGACCGATCCGCATCAGGCGGCGCGGCGACTTGAAGACGATGGGTGGGAGCTGGATCCGGGACAGGCGCACCGCGGGCAGGGCACGCGAAACCGGCGCCTGGCGTGGCCGGAGCAGTTCTTCGAGCTGTTGTGGGTGTCCGACCCGGCAGAGGCACGTGCCAACGCGTTGCGCCTGGATCGGCGCGCCGATTGGGCCACTACGGGAGCCAGTCCGTTCGGTCTGGGGTTCCGGGGCCGGATCGAGCTAGCGCAGCGCGACGAGTTCTGGCTCTACGACGCGCTCGGACCGCGCATCTGGATTCATCGCGACAACGAGCGCTTCCCGGAGCGTCCTCTGGTCTTCGTGCTCGAAGCCGGCGGCGAGGAGATGGAAAACCTTCGGCCGCGAGTGTGGATGTCGGAAGCCGTCGCGCATCCCCGTCCCGGCGAGCTACGCGAGGTCCACGTCCGCGGACCGTCCGCGCCGTCGCTGCCGCCGTTCTCCGGACCACCCATCGTCTACCAGCCAGGCCCGCAAATGCTCGAGCTGGTCGTTGACAACGAGGGCGCCGCCCTGCGACTCAGCGACGGCTTGGTTATCCGCCGGTAGCGCGCCGCCACGGCTTCCCCTTTCCATGCGAGGGAGCGGCGTCTGCTTGGGTGCCCCTGTGCGCGTCGGGCGGC
>CAVSXO010000037.1:0-42717 GCA_963731895.1 uncultured Solirubrobacterales bacterium | reverse complement strand
AGGTCGACATGCGTTCGCTGACCGCCGTGCTGGGAGCCGGCCTGCGCGGGCCCGCCGTCGAGCGCGCGCTCGGACGACACGGCCTCACTCTGGGTCACTTCCCGCAGTCGTGGGAGTACGCGACGCTCGGCGGATGGGTCGCCACCCGTTCGGCCGGCCAGGCCTCGACCGGGTACGGCAGCATCGACAAGCTGGTCGCCGGGCTGCGCTGCGTGGCGCCGTCGGGAGACATCGCCGCTTCGCGCCCTGCCCGCGACCGCCGCCGGCCCGGGGCTGCGCCAGCTGCTGGTCGGTTCGGAGGGCGTGCTGGGAGTCATCACGGAGGCCACCGTGCGGGTGCGGCCGCTGCCTGATGCGGCCCACTACGAGGGCTGGATGTTCAGGAGTTTCGAGCAGGGCGCGGAGGCCTTCCGTGCGCTGGAACAGGGACATGTGATCCCGGATCTGGCGCGACTCTCCGACGAAGCCGAGACGCGACAGGCGCTGTCCCTCTCGGAGGAGGCCTCGCTCTCCCAGCGTGCGGGCCGCGCCTACATCGGCGCGCGCCGCTACGCGAACGGGTGCCTGGCGATCCTGGGCTTCGAAGGTACGCGACAGGACGTCGACGGCCGGCGCGCCCGCGCGCGGCGCATCATGCGACGCGGCGGCGCGTTGGCGCTCGGCGCTTCGCCGGGCCGCGCCTGGCTGCGCCAGCGCTACGAGGGCCCGTACCTGCGTGACGCGTTGCTCGACCACGGCATCATGGGGGAGACGCTCGAGACAGCGGCACCCTGGTCGGGCCTGCTCGATCTCTACGAGGCGGTCCGGGCGGCGATCGGCGGCGCGCTCGAGGCCCGCGGGACGCCCGGACGGGTGATGTGCCACATCTCCCACCTGTACCCGGACGGGGCCTCGCTCTACTTCACGTTCCTCGCGCGGCAGGAGGAGGGCGCCGAGCTGGAGCAGTGGCGCAAGCGCGAAGTCAGCCGCCTGCGATGCGATCGTGGCAGCCGGCGGCACGATCACGCATCACCACGCGATCGGCCGCGACCACGTGCCGTGGATGCCGGCCGAGGTCGGTGTGCAGGGGATCGCGATGCTGAGGAGCCTGAAGGCGCAGGTCGACCCGGCCGGAGTCCTGAATCCCGGCAAGCTGATTCCCGGCCAGGAAGGCCCGTGAGCAGCGGCGAGGAGATCGGCCTCCCCCCGGAGCGCACGATGATCGGCACGCTCGGCATCGAGACCGAGGCGGCCGAGGACGGCACCGTGCGCGGTCGGATCCCGGTCAGCGACCGGATCATGCAGCCGTACGGGCTGGTCCACGGCGGCGCGCTGCTGGCGCTGGCCGAGACGCTCGCGTCGCACGGCACATGGGTCGGCGTCAAGGACGAGGGCAACCTCGCCCTCGGTCAGGAGATCAGCGCCAGCCTCATGCGCCCGATCAGCAGCGGGCACGTGAACGGGCTGGCGACCGCTCGCCGGCGCGGCCGCACGGCCTGGGTGTGGGACGTCGAGATCACCGACGACGACGGGCCGCCTCTGCGCGCTCGTACGCGCAACCATCGCGGTACGTCCGGGCGGCGCGCCCAATGCCTGAACTGATCCGTCCGACGTCCACCCCCCGGACGCGAGACGGATCAGTTCGCCGGGTCGGGCTGGCGGGTCGGCAGTGGGGAGTGGTGAGGCGGGCGAGGGTCTGTGCAGCCTTGGGTTTTTAGCGGCGAAACAGACCCCCGTCCGCCGCAGGCTCAGCCACCGCAGGCTCAGCGCCCTATTCGGGACCTTCCCGATACCGGTTGGTGATCGGCAGCCGCCGGTCGCGACCGAACGCCTTTGGCGAGATCTTGATGCCAGGTGGCGCCTGGCGCCGCTTGTATTCCGCTGAGTCGACCATCCGGATCACACGATCCACGACGTCCTCGGGCATGCCGCGCCGGATCAGCTGGTCGCGGCCCTGGTCCTCCTCGACGTAGGCCTCGAGGATCGCGTCGAGCAGGTCGTAGGGGGGCAGGCTGTCCGTGTCCTGCTGGTCGGGGCGGAGCTCGGCCGAGGGCGGCCGCTCGATGATCGGGGCCGGGATGACCGGGTGCTTCCCGAGGCCGTTGCGATAGTGCGCGAGCCGGTAGACGAGCGTCTTGGGAACGTCCTTCAGGACGCCGAACCCGCCCGCCATGTCCCCGTACAGGGTCGTGTAGCCGACGGAATACTCGCTCTTGTTGCCCGTGGTGAGGACCAGCCAGCCGAACTTGTTGGAGAGGGCCATCAGCAGGTTGCCCCGGATCCTGGCCTGGATGTTCTCCTCCGCGATGCCCTTCTCCGTGCCCCTGAATGGCTCTGAAAGCACCCGGTCGTACACGTCCATCAGCGGCTCGAGCCGCATCTCGACCCGGTCGATCTCGAGGTTGTCCGCCAGCGTGCGAGCGTCGCTCTGGGTCTCGGGTGAGGAGTGGGGGGAGGGCATCACCGCACATGCGACCCGGTCGGAGCCCAGCGCATCGGCCGCCACGCATGCGGTGAGCGCCGAGTCGATCCCCCCGGACAGTCCCAGCAGCACCCGCTCGAAGCCGTTCTTGTCGACGTAGTCGCGCAGGCCCAGGCAAAGCGCCTCGTAGACCTCCTCGTCGACCTCGAGCGGCTTCGCCCGGGGGCCCCCAACGGCGGTCGCCTCGTGCCGGGGCGGAGCGTCGAGGTGCCCAAGGTCCGTGACAGCCGGGCGCCGCACCCGCGCGGCGGGACGGTGGCGGGCGTCACGCAGACGTGCGGCGTCCGCCGTGGATGGGTCGATGTCACACAGGATCAGCTCCTCGCGGAACTGGGCGCCACGCGCCACCAGCTCGCCGTCCTGGTCCACGACCAGGCTGTAGCCGTCGAACACGAGCTCGTCCTGCCCGCCCACCAGGTTGCAGAACGCCACGTACGCGAGGCTGTCCCGGGCCCGCTGCACCAGCATCCGCTCGCGCTGAGCGCCCTTTCCGCGGTGATACGGCGAGGCGGAGATGTTCACGATCACCTCCGCGCCGGCCAACGCCTCGTCGCTGGCGGGAGGGCCCGGCTCCCAGATGTCCTCGCAGACCGTCAGGCCGATGGTCGTATCGCCGACGCGGATCACCGCGGGCGCATCGCCGACCTGGAAGTAGCGCTGCTCGTCGAACACCCCGTAGTTGGGCAGGAAGATCTTGCGGTAGACACCCCGCACCTGTCCGTCGGCCAGCACGGCCAGCGAGTTGTAGACGTCCTCCGCGTGCTCGGCGAACCCGACCAGCGCGACCATCCCCTGCACGTCGCGCGCGACACGATCGAGCGCCCGGCGCCCGGCCTCCAGGAAGTGCGTCTTCAGCAGCAGGTCCTCCGGCGGATAGCCGTTGATCGCCAGTTCGGGGAAAATGGCGACCTGCGCGCCGGCCTCGGCCGCCTGGCCCAGGTAGTCGCTGATCTTGGCCGCGTTCCCATCCACGTCGCCCACCGTGACGTCGATCTGGGCCAGCGCGAGCCGCAGTGGCCTGTCAATCCGGGACATGAGCCGATTCTAGGGTCCGCCCACGCGGGACCCGGGCGGTGTCCAGCCGGTGAAGCGTGTTTAGGCGTCCGCGTGCCCTGGGTAATAAAGGTGTCCAGACCCAAGCCGCTCAACGAAGCCAGCCCAGGGACCAGCAATGGCCCGGTTTCCAGGCTTGGGGCTATTAGCCACGCAGGCCCGGTCCGACGCCCGGGCCTGTGTGCATTTCTTTGATTCGGCCGGGGGCCGCGGGGCGTGGGTGCCGGGCTCGGAAAAGCGGGGGAGGGCAAATAGGCTTGCGTAGTGGACGCCCGGCCCCGCCGGATCTTCTTCGCGCTTGCGGGAATGCTGGCCGCCGTCCTGCTGAGCCGATTCCTGGGCACGACCGGTTTTTTGGTGCTGCTTGGCCTGGTAGTTGTCGCATGTGGCACGTACGCCGGCCTCCGCGAGCGCCGCGAGTCCGGCCGATAGCCGCACCGATCGCCCACTCAGCGCAAGGCCCGGGGCGGGGGGCGCAGAGCTCGCTCGAGCCCGGGCGGGAGAGGGGAGGGACGCCGGAGGCGGGCGGGGGTCTGTGCAGCCTTAGGTTTTTAGCGGCGAAACAGACCCCCGCCCGCCGCAGGCAAGGACGCCCGTCCCTAATCCCTAATCCCTAACCCGTCCCTAATCCCTAAGAACTACCCCTTGCCAATCCGCAAAGAGAGAAACTCAAAGTCAGCCACCGACTCCGCCGTCCCCGGCACGCCGTCGCCCCGCTCGACCTTCACCTCGTCCACCAGCCGCTCCAGCGAGTGACCGAGGCCGGGCACCTCCATCTGCTGGAGGAGGCTCTGGCCGCCGCCCTCGTGGAGAGGGCCGACGCGGAAGTCAAGCGTTCCGTCGCCGTCCTCGATCACGAGACCGACGTCGCTGCCGGAGATGTAGTCGGATGCGTGGGCCGAGATCGCGTCGCTCACCAGCACCGCATCCGCCAGCCGGTCGAGCGGGAAGTCCGCGCGGGCGGCCAGGATGGCGGTCACCCGGCTCGCGACTGAGGCCACGAGCGGGCCTGGCTGGATCATGAGCCCGGCGGCACGCGGAGCGTCGAAAGGATGGTCCACCGGCTCGCGGGCAAGGCCCGCGCGCTCCCGCCGCTCCCGGGCATCCTCGGCCGAAAAGGTCATGTCGACCTCAATGCCGCTGGTAGGGCCGCCGCCGCGGATCTCGAACCGGCTCGAGAGCGTTGCGATCAGCGGGAGCCCGAGGCCGAGGGAGCGCTCCTCCGTGAACCCGCGGGGCTGGATTCCCTCGCCGAAGTCCCGCACGATCACGTCGGTGTACTCCCCGTCGGAATCCGCCTCGATCTCGACCAGGCCGTCGCCGTCGGGATAGGCGTGCAGGACGACGTTGTTACAGGCCTCCGTGACCGCCGTCTTGATGTCCCCGAGCAGCTCGGGGTCGAGGTCGTACGCATCGCCCAAACCGGTCAGCGCCTGCCGGACGACCGCCACGTTCTCGGGGCGGGCCGGCAGTCTCAGGCTGACCGCTGCGCTCATCCCTCGCTGTGGCCCGTGCTGGCTGCCTCCATCGCGGCGTCGCGTGCGGGGTGCACGGGGAGCACCGGGATCAACCCGGTGACTTCGAGGACCCTACGAACTGCCCCAGAGTCATCCTGGTCGAGGGCCACTGCGAAGCCAACTCCCTCCTCCTCGGCCCTGCGGCGTGCTTCGAGCAGCACGCGCAGCACCGACGAGTCGACGAAGGTGGCAGGAGTGAGGTCGATCACGAACGGCACCCGCTCATCGATCAGGCCCTCAACTTGCTCAGTGAGGGACGGCGCGGTATACACGTCGTGCTCGCCCTGAACTGACAACACAGCGACGCCGCTTCCTGAGCGATCCAGCTCAATCCGGTTTTCCTGCACGGCCGGGAACAATAACCATCCGGCCGACTGACTCGTGTCGTCACGTCGCCGCCTCGTATCGGCTCCTCCCTCGTGGGAGGGCCCATACGCAGCATCTCCGCCCGTCGAGGCGGCCAAACCAAACGCCCTACCCGAAATGAGGGACTAGCGGGAGCCGTTGTCGGTCGAACCGTTGGAGCGGCTGCCGACCGTGGTGGGCCGGCGGCGCGCGGCGCGGCGGCCGCGCCGCCTGCCGAGGCCGGCCGCCGCACGTAGCTCATCGATCGAGTCGCTGATGCCCTGCGCGAGGACGTCCAGGTCCGGCATCGCGTCGAAGTCGCCCAGGAGGCCGAAGTTCAACTTGCCGTGGTAGCTCATGATCGCGATGCACAGCGCCTGGCGGCGCGCCAGCGGGGCGAGCGGAAACACGTCGACGAGCGGGCGGCCGAGCACGTACAGCTCCATCTGGGGGCCGGGCACGTTCGTGACGACCAGGTTGAAAAAGCGCTGTCGCGACTGCAGGCGGCTGGCCTGCGCCAGCACCGTCGGTGGCGCAAACCCCGCCAGCTGCGTGAGCGCCTCGGCGCCGACCGCCTGGCCGGATTCCTTCAGGCCGGACAGCTCGTCGCTCAGGATCCGCAGGCGCTCGACAGGATCGACCTCGTAGATCGGGAGCGACGCCATCATCGCCGCGACACGGTTGCCGGTCATCCCATACTCGTTCTCCCGCCGCACGCTCACCGGGACCATCGCCTTCAGCGTGACGCCGTCCACCGGCTCGCCGCGCTGCTGCATGAAGCCGCGGAGCGCCCCGGTTACGACTGCCAGCACGACGTCGTTCACCGTGCCGCCGAGCTTGTTCTTGATCGCCTTGATGTCGCTGAGGTCGGTCCGCACCCAGTCGAACCGGCGGTGCGGGCCGATGTCGACGTTCAGGAGCGTGGACGGGGCGCTCATGCCCGCCTTGGCCAGCGCTCCCACGGCCACCGCGCTCTCGAGTGCGCGGCTCGCGATCCGGCGGGGTGTCCGGAATGCCGCCCGCGCGGAGCGCACGACTTCGGCCGGCTGGATCGCGCGCTCGATCAGCGCGTCGCCGAGCACCTGCATCGAGGTCGGCTCGGGGCGTGGCTGCCAGGGCATGCCCTGGCCAGGAGGTGTCTCAGGGTCGGGAGCCGTGTCGAACAGCACCGCGGTGATGTCCACCCCGGCGACGCCGTCGACGAGCGCGTGGTGGGTCTTGGAAAGCAGCGCAAACCGTGGCTCGGGCTGCGACCCCGCGGAGGCGCCGTTCGAGGCGGCCGGGCCGAGCCCCTCGACCAGCCAGATCTCCCAGAGTGGCTTCGTGCGGTCCAGTTGCTGCGCGAACACTCGGCTGGCAAGGTTCTTCAACTGCTCCTCGCTGCCCGGCGGTGGCAGCGCGGTCGAGCGCACGTGGTACTTGAGGTTGAAGTGGGGGTCGTCGACCCACACCGGGCGTCCCTGGCCGTACGGGACGAATCGCAGCTTCTGGCGGAAGCGCGGCACCAGTGAGAGCCGCCCGCCGACGTGCTCGAGCATCTCCTCGTACGTCGGGGGCTCGCCCGCGAAGATCGACACACCCGCAACGTGCATGTGCGACGACTCGTCCTCCAGGTGCAGGAACGACGCGTCGAGTGCTGTGAGTCTGTCGGCGGCCATAGGCCAGGCGCAATCTTCCCGCATCCCGGGCGGAAAACAAGGCCCGCGCAGACTTTATTTCCCGCCTGGGCGGGAACCGTTCAAGGAGAGTCTGTGGCTGGCTCGGTGCGGGCCCCGGCGTGTGCCGCACGGGCCGCGGCGGACCCGCCTGCGGAGGCCTCGAGCGCCTCCAGTGCGGCCGTCATGAGGCCCATTCGATCGGTGGCACGATGCGGGAACTCTGCCCATCCCAGGGCCACGTCGAAGCTGTCGGGATCAAAGCCGGCCACGAGAAGCCGCTGGCGAACGACTCCGGCCACCGTCGCCGCCATGGCGGCGACGCCGGAAGAGGTCGTCTCCGGAGCGATCACAGCGAAGCGCATGCCTCCCAGGTGGCCCACACTGTCCTCGATGCGGATCCGCTCGACGATCGCTCGGGCGATCGCGGCAAACGCGTTGCGGCGCTGGCGACCCTCCTTCTCGGGAACCGAGCCGACCACCTCGAGCATCACTACGGACAGCGGGCGCTCGTGCCGTCCCGCCCTGGAAAGCTCAGTGTCGAGAGCGGCCTCGAACTGGGGCGTCTCGAGCAGGATCGCGCGGTAGCGCTGGTTGCCCTGTCCACGCATCCCGAGCGCGCCCTGGTCGAGCGTCGCGCGCATCAGCAGCACGAGCCCGCAGAGCATGATCAGCGTGGCGAGCAGCAGGGCGACCTTGAACACCTCGACGTGGCCCGAGTCAGACTGGCCCACCACGAGCACGAGGGCGACCAGCAGCCCCGCGATGACCGCCAGCTGAGCGACGCTCGAGCGGACCGGCATGAATGAGGCACCGAGCGCCACCACGAAGGTGAACAGGATCGTGAGCACGCTGTCCGCGGAGCCGGAAGCGTGCGCCAGTCCGGCGATCACCGCGCTCATCAGGACCAGGCCGAAGCTGAATGCAACCCGTGGCAGCCGCGACCACGGCAGAACGAAGGAGATGCCGGCAAACAGCGCTGCCAGGCCGGCCAGATCGCGCATCTGCGTCGTGTCCGAGCCCGGAATCTCGAGCGGCCCGATCGTCGCGATGGCTCCGGACAGCGCAATCGCGCCCCATACCGCAGCAGCGATGCGGCCCATGTCATCTCTGTTTGAAACCACGGCGTTCATGACGCTTCCTGCGACCCTCATCGGCAGGTCGGGCCGGTCGCCTAAGCCCCGGCTGTCGTCGTGAAACGTCCGTTTTGCGCGGTCCCGGCTCGGCAGCGCCCGGGCGGCGATGGGGAGGGGTGCCTGGTGCCGGGTTTAGCCGAGCCTGCCGCCCCGGCCCGGTCGGTCCGGCCGCGCAGAACGACGTGGTTGGGAGTTAGACCTACCCGCCGCCGTACGCGACGAACATGTCTGTCACGAGACCGGCCGCGAAGCCCGCGCACAGCAGGGCGAGCCCGAACTCCTTGAACCCGTACCGCCGCATGGCATTCCAGACCTCGCCGATCACATACAGGATCGCGCCGCCGGCAACACCGTAGAAGGCCAGCTCGAGCGGCTCGGAGTTGACGTTGTAGCCCACCATCGCTCCCAGGAAGACCGGGGCGCCGCCGACGATCCCGGCGACCAGCAACCAGCTCCACGAGGGGCGAACGTTCCCCAGCGGGCCCACGATTCCGAAGCCCTCCGTCGCGTTGTGGAGAGCGAAGCCGATGATCAGCACCGTTGCCAGGCCAATCTCGCCGGTGCTCGCGGACACGCCGATCGCAAGCCCTTCGGCGAAATTGTGGATCCCGATCGCCGCCGCGATCGTCATGCCCAACCGCAGCGCCCGCCTGCGGCCGACATCCGCGTCAGCCAGGGCGAAGGCCTGTGCCTGCTCCACGGTCATCGCGTCGCTCGATCCGCCGGCCATCCGGGGCAGGTCGCTGGAGCGGCGGATGCGACGCTCGAGAATCGCCAGACCGGCACAGCCCAGCGCGAAGCCGCCGGCCAGCATCGCCGGGAAGCCGATCGCCTTGCCGAGGGACCCCTCGCCTGCCTCATAGCCCTCGACCGCCTCCTCGGCGATGTGCAGCGCATGCTCGAACACGTCGGCGAACAGGAAGGCGAGCACGCCGACCGCGAACATCGCAAGACCGACGCGAGCACGATCGTTCAACATCTGCAGCCGGCCGAAAGGCAGGCTGAGAAAGATCGTCAGGCCCGCAAGGCCCCCCAGCAGGACGGTCTCTGCAAACGACAAGTCGGCTCCCTTCGAGTTCGCGGTGGCAGTGCCATTAGGGTGGCCTAATGACGCGGACAGCATATTAGGGTTCCCTAATGGCGGCTGTCAAGCAAACTGCGCGTGTGATTGACGACGACCCGGCCCCGGCCACGCCCGGCGCACGCGCCGCCGCGAGCGCGCTGGAGCGCTACCCGGATGGCGTGATCGAGGAGGTCTCGCCGCGCGACCACATGTTCCGCGTGAGGAAGCGCTATCTCCGCTCGGGGCAGAAGGCGCTCGACTGCATCCGGCTGAGCATGGTTGCGGCGGGGAGGACCACCGTGGCGAGCGCCCTTGACCTGCCGTCCGGGCACGGCCGGGTGCTGCGCTGGATCAAGGCCGAGTTCCCGGATGCGCGACTCGGTGCGGGCGACATCGACCACGACGGGGTCGACTTCTGCGCCGCCACCTTCGGCGCGACGCCGGTGTATGGCCATGAGGACCCGTCCGACATCGAGATCGACACCCCGTATGAGCTGATCTGGTGCGGGTCGCTGTTCACGCACCTGCCTCCGGAGCGCTGGGATGGCTTCCTGGCCATGTTCGAACGTGCGCTCGCGCCCGAGGGCCTGCTCGTATTCACGACGCACGGCCGCCGGATCGCCGAGCGCATCCGCGACCCCGAGACCGGCCGGGAGTACCTGAAGGAGCCTGCCCACCGTGAGCAGGTGCTGAGCGCGTACGAGCAGGAGGGGGTGGGGTACCGCGACTACACGTTCTCGGACGAGTACCGCGAGTCGCTCTCGCTGCCGCGCAACTACGGAATCTCGCTCGTGCGCCCGTCGTTCGTGTGCGAGATGGTCGAGCGCCGGCCGCAGCTACGACTCGTGGGCTTCACCGAGGGCCGCTTCAACGGGCAGGACCTGGCGAGCGTCCAGCGACTGGCCGAGTAGCGAGCGTGGATTGACCTCAGGGCACGAACAGACCCTGCGTCGCGAACAGGGTGTTGTCGGCTGTAGTGTCGCCGTCGCCGTCGGCGCCGCCGTCGAAGAGCTCCAGCTTGCCGAGCTCCCATATCGCGCGCGAGCCCTCGACCGCGATCCCGGGTAAGAGGGAGTCCGCGGACGTGCTGGTCGAGCACGTGCTTCCCACGGAGGGGTCGGGCGTCGCCGCACACGGGACCGTGAACCGAAGCGGCCAATCCGTCATTGTCGCGGCGTCCATCGACGACGCGCCGTTGTAGCCGTCGGTGACCCGAAGCTGGACAGAGGGCGAAAGCTCGCCGGAGTAATCCTCGAGCGAAGGCGCGACGCGCACGTCGCCGATCGAGAGCTCGAGCGCGACGTCCGCCTCGTCCTCGATCGTGGCCGGGTCCCCGGGCAACACTCGCAGGTGTGCGAAACCAACCGAGCTCGCGGGCTCCCCGTTCGCGTCCGGGGTGCCGACCGTGAGGTGGTCCGAAGCCAGCTGCGGCGGCGCGCACGAACCGTACGCGAGCGGCTCCCCGTGCGTGCGGTTCGGCTGCGTGCACGCGCGGTAGGCCAGAGCCAGCGACAGCCGCGTGGGCGTCGCGCCCTTCGGGCGCGCGTACCGTTGCGTGAAGGTGGCGGTGTAGGTCGCGGGAGCTTGGGGCGTCGCCACCTCATGCGTGCGCGCCCCGCCGTCGGACCAGGACACGAACGTGACGCCCTGCCCGGACGAGTCGACCTGGTCCGGTGCGTTCACCGGGACCTGCCAGCCCTCCCAGGAAGTGACCGTCGCGGGCGCGACGATCGAGCTGCCGGCGACCTCGAGCCCCAGGCCGGGGGGAGCCGTGTCGAACATGAGGTCCACGAGCCGCGGCCTCAGCTCCTGGCTCACCGTCCGCGAGAGTCCCCGCGAGTCGGTCGCGGTCAGCATGATCTCGAGGTAGCTGGTGGTCGTCCCGTAGATGTCCTCGGGGGTTGGCGCCGTGATCTGGATGCCGGTGCCGGACGTGGGGGGAAGGAAGGGGTGGGTGTGCGTGTCGTGGTGGCGGATCACCTCCCAGGTGAGCGCCGTTGCAGGCAGCGCGCCGTCCTCGGGGTCCATGGCAGAGCCGTCGAGCATGATCGACTCCTCGACGTAGAAGCGGTGGCTCGAGGCCGGACTCGAGATCGCCGGCGCGGGCGGGTTGTTGCCGGCGTCGATCCTGACCGAGGTCGTGTCCACTCCTCCGCGTCCGTCGTCCACGCGCAGGGTCGCGGCGAAGGTGCCCTGCGTCGTGTAGGTGTGCGTCGCAATCGCCGTCGTCTCGGGCGGCGAGCCGTCCCCGAAGTCCCACTCGTAGCTGAGCGGGTCGTCGTCCGGGTCGCTGCTCGCGGTTCCGTCGAGGCTGACGACGAGTGGGAGATCGCCATGGGCCGGGTCGGCGGCCGCCTGCGCCGTCGGTGCCCGGTTTTGCTGGCCTGTGAAGGCGAGCCGCCGCACCTGGTCGTTCGGGAAGGCGCGCCAGTCGAAGTAGTAGAGGGCCTGCGTGTCCCCGTAGGGACCGAAGATGCCGTCGATCACCGAGCCGGTGGCGTTCATGATCTCGACCGCCGTGAATCCGCCTCCCTCCGCCGGGTCGAGCCTGAAGATCTTTCGGCAGGTCGAGTCCCCGTACAGATAGGCGCCGTCGTACTCCACCGGCCAGATGCCCTCCGGGACCGTGGCGCTCAAGGTCATCGACGTGCAGCCCTCGTCGTGCCCATAGTCGTAGATCGGGTTCGTCATCCCGGCGGGAGGAGGGCCGCAGTTGGTGAGCGAGTCGGCCGCGCAGCGTCCCTCGCGCACGTTCCAGCCGTAGTCGGCGCCGGCGGCCGCGAGGTCCAGCTCCTCCCACCTTCTCTGGCCCACATCGTTGATGTGCACGCGCGTCTGAGTCGCAACCGGATCGAACGAGAACCGGAACGGGTTGCGGAGCCCGAAGGCGTAGATCTCCTGACAGCGCTTTGACCGGTGTGCCTGGCCGGTGATATTGCAGCGGACGGTGGCGCCTCCGGTGAACGGGTTGCCCGGCGGGATCCCGCCGTCGCGGGTGATCCGCAACAGCTTGCCGCTCAGGCCAGCCGAGGTCACGAGCAGCGTCGTTGAGGAGGATGCAGCCGCTGTCGCCACGAAAGTCGCAACCGCCGTCGCCCACGCTCGCGTAGAGGTATCCGTCCTTGCCGAATCCGAGGTCGCCGGCGTTGTGGATGCCGTCGGGCGATGGGATGTTGTCGACCAGCACCAGCTCGCTCACCGGGTCGACCAGGTCATCGTCCCCCAGCACGAACCGCGATATGCGGTTGACGGGGGCCGTGGGGGTGTTGCGGTCGCAGACGCCGAACTTGTTGAACGTGTAGTAGAGGTAGATGAAGCGGTTGGCACCAAATTCCGGATCGACCGCGATCCCGAGCAGGCCGCGCTCGCTGTCCGAGCAGACGCGATCAGTGAGATCGAGCGCCGCGGTTGGGAGGAGCGCGCCGTCCTCGTAGACCCGCAACGCCCCGAGCTTGCCGGCGATCAGCAGGCGCTCGTCGGGGGTGAACGCCATCGCCGTGGGCCGGGGGAGCGTGGTCACGTGCTGGTCGTCGAAGCCCTCAGGCACCGCAGCCGCAGATGATTCGGGACCTGGTGCCAGGCAGCCAATCGCGACCGCCACGACCGCGAGCCATGGAGCCGCGCGGCGGCGCGCATGGGCACGCGTCACGGCAGCAAGTCTGGCCAAGGGTCCTCCGAGGGTCGCGGAAAACCGATCCTCCCGGCGGCCGCCACGGGTGTCAATGCCCCAGTTGTTCGAGCCGACGCAGCGTGCCGTGCGTGATGGCGCCGCCGCCGTAGCGCGCGCGGAGCCCTCAGGGAGGGGACAAAGGCGGGCTCCAACCGCGAATCCAATGCGCGATAACGTCGCTTATGTCAACTCGATACCGGATTCACACCGTGCTGAGCAGGAAAGCCACCGCGAAGCCCAGCACCGTGGTCAGCCCCACCTTCGGGCTGCCCTGGTAGTCCGCGTAGGCCTTCGGGAGCATCGTGTCGGTGAGCATGCACAGCACGGCGCCGCCCGCGAACGCCTGCGTGAAGGCGACGAGGTTCTCCGAGGCGCCGTCCAGCAGCCTGTAGCCGAGCGCCGCCGAGACACCGGACAGGAGCACGATCGCCGCCCAGGTGACGATCACCCGGCCGCGGCGATGGCCCGCCATCGAGTCGGCCGTGGACGACAGCGCCTCCGGCACGTTGGACAGGAACACGGCTCCGACCAGGGCCGGCTCGACGGTGCCCGCCGCGAGCACCGACAGCCCGATCGCAGCCGACTCCGGCACGGCGTCCAGGGCCGCCCCGAAGGCGATCGCCCTGGAGGTGTCATCCGGGCCGCCCATGCGATCGATGTACCTGGCGCCGGCGAAGTACACCAGCGCTCCGGCCGCGAGGCCGAGCGCAACCGCATCCGCGCCGCCGACCGTGTAGGCCTCCTCGGTCAGCTCGAACGCCACGGCTGAGGTCAGCACTCCCGGCGCCGAAGCCGGTGATCGCCGCGATCAGGTGCTGCGGCAGGCGCAGGAACAGGCCGGCCACCGCGCCCAGCAGCAGCGACGATCCCGCGAACAGGCCCCACAGGCCCGCGTCCAGCACGATGCCGCGGGCCTACTCGGGCTCGGGCTGTTCCTCGCCCGGCCAGGTGCCGGTGAACCGCTGGAACGAGCGCCGCGCCCAGTGATCCAGCGCGCCCTTCGTCGTGCGGAAGATCGCGCCCTCGATCGCGAGGGCGATCAGCATCTTCGGCACCGAGATCTCGCGGTGCTGGGGATGCGGCGGCTCCTCCTTGTCGATCATGCCCCAGATCTGCTCGAACACCTTCTTGCCGAGCAGGCCGGCCAGCAGGCTGAAGCCGATGCTGAGCGGGGTGAACAGGAGCTTTGCGGCCATGGGAGGACTCCTACCCTACGGGCAGCGCCGGGAAAACGAACTGCCGGGTGCGCAGCCCTATATTTCTTGAGATGGCGACCGACGTAGACGAGGCCGGCTTCCAGCAGGCGGTGATCGACCGCTCGCGAGAGGTCCCCGTGGTGGTGGACTTCTGGGCGTCGTGGTGCGGGCCGTGCCGGGCCCTCAGCCCCACGCTCGAGCGCGTCGCCGAGTCCATGGGCGACGACGTCGACCTCGTGAAGGTCGACGTGGACGCGAACCAGCAGCTCTCACGCG
This sequence comes from uncultured Solirubrobacterales bacterium, assembly GCA_963731895.1. Lineage (GTDB taxonomy): Bacteria > Actinomycetota > Thermoleophilia > Solirubrobacterales > JBBDJG01 > CAVSXO01. Next base: position 28,345 of record CAVSXO010000037.1, on the reverse strand, counting down.
CAGTATGAGGTCCAGGGGATTCCGGCCGTGAAGGCCTTTCGCGACGGCGAGGTCGTGGATGAGTTCGTGGGGGCGCAGCCGGCCGCGGCCGTGGAGCGGTTCTTCCGCAAGCTGGTGCCCTCCGAGGCGGACAACCTCGTGGCGGTCGGCGACGAGGCGTCCCTCCGCCAGGCGCTCGAACTCGAGCCGGGCCGCGCCGACGCGGCCACCTCGCTCGGCCGCACGCTGCTCGAGCGCGGCGACGTGCAGGAGGCGTCGGAAGTGCTCGGCCCGGTGAAGGGCGACTTTGCCGCCGAGGGCCTGGCCGCACAGGCGCGCCTGCGCCTCGACGGGTCATCCGACGGCGCGCTCGCGGAGGGCCTGGATGCGCTCGCGGCGGGGAATTACGAGCAGGCGCTCGAGCGGCTGGTCACCGCGCTCGAGGAGGCCGACGGCGAGGACGGCGAGGCGACCCGCGACCAGATCCGGCGCGTGATCGTGGGGACGTTCAACGAGCTGGGGAACGACCACCCGCTGTCACGGGAGTACCGCCGCAAGCTGGCGGCGGCCCTTTACTAACAGTCATGACTTTTCCCGGCAGGGGGAGGAAAAGTCGGACGATGGACGAGTTCCGGCCGGCCCCTACTCCTCGGTGATCGTCACCTTCTCCATCACGACGGGCTCTCGCGGAGGGCCGCCCTGCTGGGGCGTCTCGGGCTCCGCCATCCCCTCGATGCGGTTCACGACGTCGATGCCGTCCACGACCTTGCCGAGGACCGCGTAGTCGGCCGGCAGGCCGGCGTCCGGCGCCGTCACGACGAAGAACTGGCTTCCCCCCGTCCCGGCCGGCTCATCGCCGCCCTTCGCCATCGCCACCACGCCCTCGGAGTAGACGACGTCGTCGGGCGGCGTGTCACGCGTCTTGTAGCCGGGGCCGCCGGTGCCGTCGCCGTTAGGGTCGCCGCCCTGGATCACGAACCCGGGCGCGATGCGGTGAAACCCGAGCCCGTCATAGAACCCGTCGCGCGCCAGGGCGACAAAGGAAGCGGCGGTGCGGGGCGCCTCCTCGACGCCGAGCTCGAACGCGAACGTGCCGCAGTTCGTCTTCACGGTCGCCGTGTAGGTCTTGGCGGCGTCGAGGCGCCCCTTCGGTGCCTTCAGGCCCGAGACCTCCTTTGGCGAGGGAGCGGAGACCTGCGTGCACGTTGCCTCCTCCTCCGAACCGCCGTCGTCCCCCCCGCTCTGGACGATCAGGACGACGATGCCGGCGATCGCGGCGACGGCCAGGATCGCGGCCGGGAAGGCATACCTGCTGCGGGTGAGCCGCTCGAGCACCGGCGCAGCTTAGCTGCCGATCCGGCGCGGGGCGTCTGCAGGACAGTTGGCTAGAGTGGCGCGCCGATGCGCCCCCTCCCCCGCCTCGCAGCGGCGCTCGCGTGCCTTGCGCCCGCCCTGATCGTGGGCTGCGGGGACGACGAGGGCCCTGTGACGGACCGGCCTGACACGGTCGTGATGTCCGACTACGCCTATCACCCTCGCGACGTGCGCGTGCGCCGCGGCCAGACGCTGACGGTCGTCAACGAGGGAGGCATCGCGCACAACCTCACGATCGAACGCGGGCCCAACCCGCGTGATGAGACCGAACGGGTGGCCGGCACCGACAGCTTCCTGAAGGGGGACAGCGCGCACCTGCGCGTGGACCTCCCTCCGGGCCGGTACGTGATGGTGTGCACCGTCCCGGGTCATCGCGAGCTCGGCATGGTCGGCACCCTTGCCGTTCGGTGATGACCCGGGGAAGGCGGGCGTCGCTCCTACAATCCAGTACATGTGCAGGCTCTTCGCTGCAGCCGCCAGCAACCCGGTCGACGTCTCGTTCGAGCTGCTGCGCTCCGACAACTCCGTCCTGCGCCAGTCGGAGGCGCACGACTCCGGCTGGGGCAGCGTCTACTACACGCCGCAAGGCGAGGAGGTGAACCGCTTCCCGCAGGCGGCACATGCGGACGAATCGTTCGACGATCTCACCAGCGGACGGGCGCGCCTGATCATGGTCCATGTGCGCCGCGCGACGATCGGGGGCCTGACCCTGGAGAACACGCATCCGTTCACGCGTGGCCGGTACTCCTACTGCCACAACGGGACGATCCTGAAGGCCTCCGAGCTGGAGCCGCTGGCGGACTGCCCGCCCGTCGGGGACACCGACTCGGAGCGCTTCTTCAACCTCCTGATGACCGACTTCGACTCCGGCGACGTGATCGCGTCGCTGCGCCGGGCGGTCGAGCGAACCTGCGACACGTGCCGTTTCTCCGCCCTCAACTTCCTGTTCTGCGACGGGCGCCGCATGTACGCCTACCGCTTCGGCGTCTACAAGCTGTACTGGCGGCTGCGGTCGATGAACCTGGACGCCGACACGCAGACGCGGTTCCACCTCCACCTCGAGCGCCCGCGCGGCGAGCACGTCGTGCTGGTCGCCAGCGAGGAGCTCACCGAGGACGAGCACTGGAGCGAGTTCGGTCAGGACGAGCTGCTGGTGTGCGATCCGGGCGACCCCGACCATCCGCGGATCCAGCGGCTGCTCGGCTCGCGCGCCGACTCGGTCGAGTTCGAGCCGCTGGACGCGGGCGAGCTGTCCGGCGCCGCGCGCGGCCAATGGGCCGCTCAGCGGGCGGCCACCGGCTTTTGACGAGCTCGGCGGCACGGCCGCGCGGCCGGCGCCCGCTGGCCCAGCGAGTTGCGCGTGTTGTCTGCCGCACCGTCACCCGCGCGCCATGGAGCTGGCGCCTGTTGCGCCGTCCCGTGACCCGGTTCTTCGACAGCGTCGCCGGGGGATGGGATCAGCGCTTCGCGAGCGACCCGACGCGGCTGGAGCCGCTGACCGCCGCGCTCGACCTGCTGCCCGCCCCGCCCCAGCGCGTGCTCGACGTGGGCACCGGCACAGGTGCGGCCGCGATGCTGGCGGCCGGCCGGTGGTCCGACGCGCAGGTGACGGGGATCGACGTCGCGCCATCGATGATCGCCGTCGCACAGGGAAAGACGAACGACCCGCGCATCCGGTTCCTGGTCGCGGACGTCGCGACGCTCGACCCCGGTCACGGGTACGACCTCGTGGTGCTGCTCAACATGCCGGCGTTCTTCGAACAGGTCGCAAACCTGCTGCGACCGGGCGGGCACGTGGCGGTGATCGCCTCGCGCGGGCCCACGACGCCCTTCTTCACGCCCACCCGGACGCTCGCGCGCGGGTTTGCGCGCCACGGCCTCGAGACCGTCGCCGCGGGGACGGCGGGTCCCGGGACGTACTACCTTGCGCGGCGGCCGTGAGTTCCGACCGCCGTTTCGCGATCCTGATGAACCCCGCGTCTGCCGGGGGAAAGCCACTGCGTGTGCTGCCCGGCCTCCAACGGGAGCTCGACGCGGCCGGCGCCGAGCACCGCCTCGTCGAGACGCGCGACATGGCCCACGCCACGCACGCAGCACGCGAGGCATCCGGGCGCGGCGAGGTGGTCGTGGCGCTGGGCGGGGACGGACTGGTCGGCAAGCTCGCCGGCGCGCTGCGCGACTCCACCCCGCTCGGCGTCGTGCCGGCCGGCCGGGGCAACGACTTCGCGCGCGCGCTCGGCATCCCGGAGGACGTCGCCGGGGCCACGCGCGTGCTGCTCGACGGCGTGCGGAAGGCCCTCGACCTCGGCGAGGCGAACGGCAACCCGTTTGCGTGCATCGCGGCCATGGGCTACGAGTCCGAGGCGAACCGGATCGCGAACGAGGCGAAGCTCGTGCGCGGCAACCTGGTGTACGCATATGCCGGCATCAGGGCCCTGCTCGCGTGGAAGCCGGCGCACTTCACGGTGCGCCTCGATGGCCGGGAGCATCGCTTCGTGGGCTACACCGTCGCGGCCGCCAACACCGGCTACCACGGCGGCGGCATGCACTTGGCTCCGGACGCCGACCCCTCCGACGGCCTGCTCGAGGTCGTCATCGTCGAGGACGGGCCCAAGCTGCGGTACATCGGCAACCTTCCGAGGGTGTTCAAGGGCACCCACGTCAAGGACAGGACGGTCAGCGTGCATCGCGCACGCGAGGTGGAGATCGCGGCCGACCGGCCGTTCGACGTGTACGCGGACGGGGACCCGCTGACGACCCTGCCGGCCACGATCCGGCTGGTGCGCGGCGGCCTGAGCGTGATCGTGCCGCGTGCCTGAGCCCGGCCTGAGGCTGAAGGTGGCGCTCGCGCGCGCGGCGGGGGCGCTCTCCCGCGCAAGCCGCCGCGGCGGCGGCACCAGCTTCCCCGGCAAGCTGCTGCTGCGCATGGACTCGCGTGCGATCGCACGCCTGTCGCGGCGGCTGGACCGCGGCGCGATCGTGGTCAGCGCGACCAACGGCAAGACGACGACGGCCGGGATGATCGCCGCGATCCTCCGCGAGGCGCAGGTGACGCCGGTGCACAATCGCGCCGGAGCGAACATGCCGGGCGGTGTCGCCACCGCGCTGCTCGAGCAGACCGGCGGCAACGGCAAGCCGGCGATCGGGCTGTTCGAGGTCGACGAGGCGTGGCTGCCGAGCGTGGTCGAGGACGTCGCCCCCCACACGGTGCTGCTCGGCAACCTGTTTCGCGACCAGCTGGACCGCTACGGGGAGTTGGAGAAGCTCGCCGACGAGTGGAGCGCGCTGGTCGCCGGCCGCGCCGGGCGCACGTCGTTCGTGCTGAACGCCGACGACCCGCTGGTGGCCGACCTCGGTCGGGACCCCGACGGCGCGCCGCGCGAGCGCGTCACCTACTTCGGCCTCGAGGACCGCTCGCACGCGCTGGAGCGGATCGAGCACGCCTCGGATGCGAAGCACTGCCGCCGCTGCGGCACCGCGTACACGTACTCGGCCGCATATCTCGGCCACCTCGGGGTGTACGAGTGCCCGAACTGCGGCAACGCGCGGCCCGAGCCCTCGGTGGCGGCGCGCGCGCGTGGAATTGAGCGGGATGAAGGGTTCGGGCTTCACCCTCACCGCTCCGGCGGGCGAGATCGAGCGTCACGTTGCGCCTTCCCGGGCTCTACAACGTCTACAACGCCACCGCGGCCGCCGCCTGCTGCCTCCAGGTCGGGATCACGCTGGACCAGGTGAAGCGCGGCCTGGAGCTCTTCTCGGCCTCTTTCGGACGGGCGGAGCAGATCGATCTCGGGGACCGGGAGGTGGCGATCCTGCTGATGAAGAACCCGGCCGGCGCGAACGAGGTGTTCCGCACGCTCGCGGGATTGGACGACGAGGGCGAGCTCGACGTGTGGATGGTGCTCAACGACCGCATCGCCGACGGGCGCGACATCTCCTGGATCTGGGACGCCGACTTCGAGACGCTCGCGCCCCGCGCCGGGCGGGTGGTCTGCTCGGGGACGCGCGCCGAGGAGCTGGCGCTGCGGCTGAAGTACGCGGGTGTCGGCCAGCGGCGGCTCGAGGTGATCCCCGCGCTCGAGCGCGGACTTCGACCGCGCGCACATGGGAAGCACCGCAGCGGACGCTCTACGCCCTCCCCACCTACACGGCCCTGCTCGAGCTGCGCGACGTGCTTGCCGGCCGCGGCTACGCAGCGCCGTTCTGGGAATGAGCGAGGCCGTCTGGCATGACATCGAGTGCGGCTCGTACGCCGCCGACCTGACCCTGTGGGACGAGCTGGCGGGGCCGGCGCCGCGCGACGTCCTCGACCTGGGCTGCGGCACGGGCCGGGTGTCGGTGCGGCTCGCGCGCCACGGCCACCGCGTGACGGGCGCTCGACCTCGAGCCGGCGTTCCTCGAGGAGGCGGCGCGGCGCGCGCAGGCGTGGAAGGTCGACCTCGACACGGTCGACCGCGGACGCCCGCTCGTTCGACCTCGGCCGCCGGTTCGACCTGGTCCTCGCCCCGATGCAGCTCGTCCAGCTGTTCCATGGTCCGGCGGAGCGCCTTGCGATGCTCAACGCGGTCGCCGCGCACCTGCGCCCCGGCGGGCTGTTCGCGGCCGCCCTGATGAGCCTCGAGGGCGAGGACCGTCGGCGACGAGTACATCCCTCCCGGACCCGACATGCGCGACGTCGACGGATGGGTCTACTCCAGCCAGCCGGTTGCCGTGCGCCTGCTCGACGGCGGCGCCGCGATCTCGCTCGACCGCGAGCGCACGATCGTCGCACCCGACGGCGCGCGCACGAGTGAGCCGTCGGAGATCCGCCTCGAGCTGCTGTCGCCCGACGAGTTCGAGGAGGAGATCGCGGCCGGCCGGCCTCGTGACTCGCCGGCCGCAGGGTCGATCCCGCCCACCGACGACCACGTGGGCAGCGTGGTCGTGCTGGCGACGGCGCCATGACGGCCGCAACGCTTCGGGTCATGTGGCTCTACCCGGACCACATGAACATCTACGCGGACCGCGGCAACATCGCCGTGCTCGAGCGCCGCTGCGAGTGGCGCGGCATCGGGTTCGAGCTCGGCACGGCCGGGCCCGGGCGACCCGGTCGACCCCGACGCGCACGACCTCTTCTACATGGGCGGCGGCCAGGACCGCGACCAGGCGCTGGTGGCGCGCGACCTGGTCGAGACCAAGCGCGAGGCGCTGGCCGGCGCGCTCGACTCGCGGCGCCTCGATGCTGGCCGTCTGCGGCGGCTACCAGCTGCTCGGCCACTCCTACGAGGTCGGCGACGAGTCGCTCCCGGGCCTCGGCCTGGTCGACCTGCGCACGGTGCGCGAGCCCGGCGAGCGCCTGATCGGCAACGTCGTGATCGAGGCCGACCTCGGCGCCGGCCCGCGGCGCCTGGCCGGCTTCGAGAACCACGGCGGCCGCACGTACCTGGGGACCGGCGAGCAGCCGCTGGGCAAGGTGGTCTCCGGCTTCGGGAACAACGGCCAGGACGGCGCCGAGGGCGTGCGCCGCGGCCGCCTGATCGGCACCTACCTGCACGGCCCGCTGCTGCCGAAGAACGCCTGGCTCGCGGACGTGCTGATCGCCTGGGCGCTCGAGCGCCACGGCGACGCCGCCGGAGCTGGAGCCGCTCGACGACCGGCTCGAGCAGGCGGCCCACGAGTCGGCGGTGCGGGCGGCGCTGGGGTAGGGCTGTAGCTTCCAGCCGCGGAGCGTCGCGCCTAGCCCACGCCGCTCGAGCCGAAGCCGGCCGCCGCCGCGGGCCGTCTCCGGCAGCTCCGCGGACTCGGCGAACTCGACGCGGCAGGTCCACGATCACGAGCTGGGCGATCCGGTCCCCCACGCCGATCTCGAACGGCTCGGCGCGGTCGGTGTTCAGCAGCAGGACCCGCACCTCGCCGCGGTAGCCGGCGTCGATCAGGCCGGGCGCGTTCACGAGCGCGATGCCGTGCCGCGCGGCCAGGCCCGAGCGCGGCAGCACCAGACCCGCGCGGCCCTCGGGGATCGCGACGGCGATGCCGGTGCCGACGCTCGCCCTCTCCCCCGGGCCGATGCGTCGCCGCCTCGCCGGCGCGCAGGTCCCAGCCGGCGTCGTGCTCGTGGGCGCGCTCGGGCGCCCGCGCCTCGCTCGGAGAGGCGCTGGAACTCGACCCTCACTCGGCCGGCGGGCGGCCGTTGAGCTCGAACGGCGCGCAGGCGCTCGGCGACCGCCGCCGGCACGCGCGCCTTCACCCGCACGCCTTCGCCGGTGTCCTCGCGCTCGAGGTCGCCGGCGACGTCGTGCAGCTCCGACAGGACCGCGCCGCGGTCGTACGGCACGAGCAGCTCGACCCGCTCCAGCTGGGCGCGAAACGCGCGCTCGATGCGCTGCCGCAGCTCCTCGATGCCCTCGCCGGTGAGCGCCGACACGAGCACCGCGTCCCGGTGCGAGGCCGGCGACCGACCGGCGGTCGTCCTCGTCCAGCTGGTCCACCTTGTTCAGCACCAGCAGCGTCGGCTTGTCGCCGGCGCCGATCTCGTCGAGCACCTCGTCCACCGCGCGCATCATCTGCGTCCAGCTCGTCCTCGGGCACCGACGCGTCGACGACGTGCAGGATCAGGTCCGCGTTCACCGTCTCCTCGAGCGTCGCCTTGAACGCCTCCACGAGCTGGTGCGGCAGCTTGCGGATGAACCCGACCGTGTCGGTCACCAGATAGTCGCGGCCCTCGTGCCTGAACGCGCGCGTCGTCGGATCGAGCGTGTGGAACAGCCTCTCCCCCACGCTCACGTCGGCGTCGGTGAGCGCGTTCAGCAGCGTCGACTTGCCGGCGTTCGTGTAGCCCGCGAGCGCGACGCGCGGCGTGTGCGACTCGTCGCGGCGCTTGCGCATCACGCGCCGGTTGCGCTCGGTCTGCTCGAGGCGGCGCTTCAGCTGCGAGATGCGGTCGCGCGCGAGGCGGCGGTCGGTCTCGATCTGGGTCTCACCGGGGCCGCGCGTGCCGATGCCGCCGCCGAGCCGCTCGAGGTGGGTCCACAGCCCTCGCATGCGCGCGAGGTTGTACTCGAGCTGCGCCAGCTCGACCTGCAGGTTGCCCTCGGCGGTATGGGCGTGGTCGGCGAAGATGTCGAGGATGATCGCGGTGCGGTCGACCACCGGCACGCCCACCGCCTGCTCGAGGTTGCGCTCCTGGCGCGGCAGCAGCTCGTCGTCGACAGGCGACCAGGTTGGCTCCCGACTCGGCGACCGCTGCCTTCAGCTCGTCGAGCTTCCCCTTGCCGAAGTAGGCGTTCGGGTCGGGATGCTGGCGGCGCTGCACCAGCTCGCCGGCGACCGCGACGCCCGCGGTGCGCAGCAGCTCCTTCAGCTCGGCCAGCTCGTCGCGCCCGTCCTCCCCGCCTCGCTGCGGGAGCACGGCGATGCACAGCGCGCGCTGGCGGGCACGCGGGTTGACGATCCCTGCACTGCTCGAAGCCGCATACTGCGACTGCCGTGTACGCCCGTTCCGTTTGGCCTTAGACACCCAAGGGGAGTTTAGAGCCGCCCCTCCTCCGATCGCCCACCAGCGCCTCCAGCTCCGCGACGGCCCGATCCTCCGCCATGTCGGCCCGGATCGACTTCGCCATGCGCTCGGCGGCGGCGGCGAAGGAGGGCTCGTCCAGCACACGGCGGACAGCCGTGGCGATCTTGGCCGGCGACGCTTTCGGGCGCAGGCGCAGTCCCGCCCCCGATGCCACGATGCGAGCGGCGATGTCCGGCTGGTCGCGGCCGATCGGCATTGCGACCACCGGGACCCCATGGGCGAGTGCCTTGATCGCCGTGCCGTGCCCCGCATGGGTGACGACCGCGCGCGCGTGCTGGAGCACCTCCGCATGCGGAGCCGACCTGACCACCGTCACGTTCGGCGGTGCGTCGATGTCGTCCGGCGCGACGGTGGGCCCTGTGGTGACGAGCCCGCGAACGGGGAGCCGCCCGAGGCCGGCCGCCACTCGCTGCAGCATCCCGACGTGGTCCTGGTACGTCGAGCTCATGCCGACGAGGACCAGCGGCTGGTCGCCGGCCGGCGGCGTCCACTCCTCCACCCACTCGGGGTCGTCGAGGCGCGGGCCCGACGTACCGCACGTTCGGCGGCAGCGAGCCGCCCGGGAATTCGAACGCCTCGCTGGTCAGCACGACGACGCGGTCGACTCCCGCCAGCTGCTCGAACACGTGCTGGAAGGCGGGCAGGCCGTGTTGGGCCCGCGTCGCGTTGAGCTTGGGCAGCGCCTTGTTCCACATGGCGCTGGACAGGCGAGCGACAGCGGCGTCCCGTGCGCGACCGAGCGGTCCACGCGCGGGCATGAACCCGGGCCCGAACGGAGGGCGGCCCGGGACCGGGAGCGGCAGAACGGTCGTGATCAGTGCCGCAACCGGCACGCCGGCTGCCTGCGCCGCCGAGCATCGCCCCCATGCAGAGCATTTCGCTGACGACCGCGTCGGCGGGGCGTCGGGCGAGCTCGTCGAGAGTGTCCTGCGCGTACTCGGCCGGCCGGTCCGACCATGAAGCCGTCGCGCGTCCTCGCCATCGCGCCCAGGGGCGTGCGCGCCTGCCAGTCGGCGACTATGTCGGCATCCTTGCTTCGCTCGTGGCGAGCTGGGGCGGTCGTCCAATCGATGTGACGCGCGCCGACGGCCTCCACCTCTGCCCGCAGCACCGGGTCGCCCAGGACCCGCACGTCGTGCCCGTTGCGGACCAGCGCGCCCGCGACGCTCAGAGCGGGCGGCACGGCGCCGCCACCGTCGATCAGGGCGAACAGGTAATTGCTCATGTCAACTCTCCTTGTGATGGTCGTGTACCGCCTCGAGCAGCTCGCGAATCGCATCCTCGGTCTGAGCCCGGCTCAGCCCGTGGTCGCGGCGCAGCATCTTCCAGGTGAGAACGTCGGTGATCGTCAGAAGCTCGGCGAGGCAGCGCCGGCGGTGGGCACCCCGAAGGGTGGAAAGGGCAGCCGGAAAGATGCGCTCCACCCACTCGCGGTGGCTCCGGCGCCCAGAGGCGAGGCCCTCCGCGACCGCGGGCACCCGCTCCTCGAGCGCGAGCATGCGCATGTTCGTGTCCCCCGTCTGCTCGTAGTCCGCGACGAGCGCGGCGGCCGCGCCGGCGATGTCGTCCGGCAGCACTCCCCCACGCGTCTCGGCGATGGTCGCGCTGAAGCGCTCCACGCACCGCGAAGAAGAGGTTCTCCTTCGTACCGAAGTGGTTGACGACGGTCTGGAGCGCGACCCCCGCCTCCTTCGCCGTGTCGCGCAGCGTGACCTCGTCGTACCAGCGGTCCATGAACTGCGCGTAGGCAATGTCGAGGATGCGCTCGCGCGTGGCCTCGGCGGCCGCGGCGCGGGCATCCATGCGATAGGGACGAGAAGCTGCCTTGACATTCATTGGTACAACGTTACAGCGAATGTCGGACGCTGTCAACCCAGGTGTGGACTCCTACCCCAGCGACCCTCGCATGCGCTCGACCGCCTCGGCGAGCTCGAGGTTGCGCTCCTGGCGCAACAGCAGCTCGACGTCGACGGCCACCAGGTTGGCCCCCGACGCGGCGACCGCGTGCCCGGCTCCTCCAGCTTTCCCTTGCCGAAGTACGCGTTCGGATCCGGGTGCTGGCGGCGCTGCACCACCTCGCCGGCTACCGCGACGCCCGCGGTCCGCAGCAGCTCTTTCCTCGACACCCAGGGGGACAAGCGGGGCAAGGACGCAGGGAGACCCAATACCCAAACCGGTATTGGGTCGACCGAGGACGCCGCATCCGCGAAGTCATCCAGGTCGTAGCCAGGGGTGCGGGCTCTGTTCGGATGTGCCCTACGGCTGCGAGGTCAGCCCAGCGAGCCGCGCATCCGCTCGACCGCCTCGCCGAGGCGGTCGTCGGGCACGGTCAGCGAGATCCGGAAGAAGCCCTCGCCGTTGGGTCCGTAGGCGGAGCCCGGGCTGACGACCACGCCCGACTGCTCCAGCACCTCCTCGCAGAACGATGCGGAGGTGTGTCCCGCCGGGCACGGGCGCCCACACGTAGATCGTCCCCTTCGGCGGCTCGATCTCGATCCCGATCTCGCGCAGCGCCCCGATCACGAGGTCGCGCCGGCGGACGTAGATCGCGCACATCTCGCGGACGGAGTCCTGCGGCCCGGTGAGCGCCTCCGCGCCCGCCAGCTGCACCGCCTCGAAGAGGCCCGAGTCGACGTTCGTCTTCAGCTTCCAGTACGCGGCGATCGCATCGGCGTTGCCGGCGATCGCCGCGCAGCGCCAGCCGGTCATGTTCCAGCCCTTCGAGAGCGAGAACACCTCCACGCCGACGTCCATGGCTCCCGGCGTCGCGAGGAAGCTCGGCGCGACGTAGCCGTCGTAGGTCAGCTCCGAGTAGGCGGAGTCGTGCACGACCAGCAGGTCGTGCTCGCGCGCGAACTCGACGACGCGATCGAAGAAGCCGTCCGGCACGATCGCCCCCGTCGGGTTGTTCGGGTAGTTGACGAACATCAGCCGCGCGCGCTCGAGCGCGGATTCCGGAATCGCCGCCCAGGTCCGGAACGAAGCCCAGCTCCGGCACGAGCGGCATCAGCACCGGCTGTGCGTCCGCGATCAGCGGGCCGCCGGTGTAGGGCGGATAGCCGGGGTCGGCCGCGAGCGCCACGTCGCCCTCGTCGAGGAACGCGAAGTTGATGTTGAAGATGCACTCCTTGCCGCCGATCGCGGGCATCACCTGCGTCTCGGGGTCGAGCTCCACGCCGAAGCGCGTTCGGTAAAAGGACGTCACCGCCTCGCGGAACTCCGGCCGGCCCCGGTTCGACGGGTACGTGTGGGTGCTCGGGTCGCGCACCGCCCGCTCCATCGCCTCGACGACGTTGGGAGGAGTTGGCATGTCGGGATCCCCGATGCCGAGCGAGATCACGTCGACGCCGGCGGCCTTCTTGTCGGCGATCTTCTGCTCGAGCTGGGCGAACAGGTAGGGCGGAATGCGCTCCAGGCGCTCGGCCGGCCTCACGACGCGCGCTCCAGCTCGGCCACGAACTCGTCCGAGAACTCGCCGCTGAAGACGGGCTCGGCCCAGCCCGGTGAGCGTCACGTCCAGATCGGGGCTGACCTCGACCTCGAGCTCGCCGCCGTCCAGCTCGACGGTCACCGGGCTGCGCGCGCCGTCGAGCACCGCGGCCACCGCCGCCCCGGATGCCCCGGTCCCGGAGGACAGCGTCTCCCCCACCCCGCGCTCGAAGATTCGCGCCCGCACGCGATCCGTCGCCGTCGACCCGGAAGAACGACACGTTCGTGCGGTTCGGGAACAGCTCGCTGTGCTCGATCGGAGGCCCGATCGCCGCGAGGTCCAGCTCCTCGAGGCCCTCGGCCACCCGGATCGCGCACTGCGGGTTGCCGATGCTCACGTGCTGGAACGCGATCTCGCGCCCGTCCACGATCACCTCGCCCCGCCCGTCGTCCCCGCCGGACGGGAAGTCCGGGGAGCGCAGGCGCGCGCGGCCCATCTCCACCGGCTCGTGCGCGGGGACGTGATCGTCGGGCGCACCTCGCCGGCCGCGGTCTCGATCGAGAACTCGTCGCGATCGGTCCAGCCCTCACGGCGCAGGTACAGGACCGCCTCGCGCGCGCCGTTGCCCGACAGCTCCGCCTCCGACCCGTCGGGGTTGAAGATCCGCAGGCGCGCGACGAAGCGCTCGTCGCCGGGCGGCGATAGCTCCAGCACGCCGTCGGAGTGGCAGCCCAGGTGGGCGGCGCACATCAGGCGCACGCGCTCGGGCGTCAGCTCGAAAGGGAGCTTGTCGCGCTCGACGATGATGTAGTCGTTGCCGAGCGCCTGCCACTTCTGGAACGGGAGGGCCAAGGCGGCGCCAGTCTAGAGATCGGGGCGCGCCATGCGCCACGCGGCCTGCCACCCGGAACCCGTGTCGACCGCCATGATCACGTCGCGCCCGAAGTCGGTGAGCTCCTCTCCCTCGCGCTCGTACACGGCCCGGTAGGCGTAATCGACCATCGCCGCCACACCGAACGAGTCGACCCGGTGATCGAACTCCGCGAACTCGATCAGCGCGATCTCTGCCGCGAACTGGACGTAGCTCTCCACACACGCGTCACGTCCCTCCGCGAGGCGGCTCAGGTCCGGCCCGACGATCACGGCCTCTTCAGTGAACATGCGCGGCAGCGCCTCGGCCGCGCGGCCCTCCGTCCACGCCTCGTTGATCGCCTCCACCAGTTCGAGCGGCGAGTCGCTCATGACGCGATCTGCTGCGCCACGTCGCGTGCCGACAGGTCTGTGCGATCGATCGTCTCCACCCCGGACAGCTTGCGCATCCAGGTGAGCTGGCGGCGGACGTATGCGCGGTGTCCGCGCTCGATGCGCTCGCGCACGTCATCCATGCTCGCCTCACCGGCGAGGTGGGCGGCGATCTCCTTGAACCCGAGCGCCTTGCGCGCGGTGCGCGACGCGCCCCGCTCGAGGGCGCGCTCGACCTCCTCGATCGCGCCGCCCGCGAGCATTTCGCCCACCCGGGTCTCGATCCGAGCCCCGAGCGCCTCACGATCCATGACGATCCCGAACAGCGCTGTGGGGCGCCGCAGGTCTTCGGACCACAGCTGATCGGACGCGGGGTGCGGGGTCGTGCCGGTCTGCTCGAGCTCCAGCGCCCGCACGATCCGCTTCCGGTCGTTCGGATGCACGGCGGCCGCCGTCGCCGGCGAGAGGCGATCGTGCAGCGCCGCGGGACCCGCCTCGGCGAGCTCACGCTCCAGGCCTGCGCGCAGGTCCGGCTCCACAGGCGGGCGCAGGTCGAGCTCAGTCAACGCGGCGCGCAGGTAGAGGCCGGTGCCTCCCACCACGATCGGTGTCTTCCCGTTGTCCAGGAGATCGTCGATCTCGGCATGGGCAAGCGCCGCGAACCGGCCCGCGCTGAACTCCTCCTCGATCGGCACAAATGACACCAGCCGGTGCTCGAGCCGCTCGGTCGAGGGCTTGGCAGCCAGCACGTCGAGGCCTTCGTAGACGGCGATCGCGTCCGCGGACACGGCAACCGGGTCCTCCCCGCGCTCGCGCAGCAGGTCGGCGAGCTCGACCGCGATCGCCGTCTTTCCCACCCCCGTGGGGCCGAAGATGGCGATCAAGCGACGCGTGCGACCAGGGATTCCTCGCCCGCCAGCGTGGTCGAGGTCGCCCCGGTGATCTCGACCGCGACCAGCTCCCCGGGCCGGCCGAGCCCCGTGAAGTTCACGGTCTTGTTGTGGCGGCTGCGGCCGCGCAGCCTGGCCGGGTCGGTGCGGCTCGGACCCTCGACCAGCACCTCCTGCGTGGTCCCGACGAACCGGCTCGAGCGCTCCAGCGCGCGCCGCTGGACGACCTCGACCAGGCGCTCCATCCGCTCGCGCTTCACCGCATGGGAAAGCTGGTCGGGAAGCTTCGCCGCTTCGGTCCCGCGCCGCGGCGAGAACACGAATGTGAAGGCCGAGTCGTAGCCGACCTCCTCGGCGACCTCGAGCGTGGCGCGGAAGTCCTCCTCGGTCTCGCCAGGAAAGCCGACGATGATGTCGGTCGTGATCGCGCAATCGGGGACGTGCTCGCGGATCAACGCGACGCGCGCCATGTAGCGCTCGCGGTCATACGTGCGGCGCATCGCCTTCAGGATGCGGCTCGACCCCGACTGCAGCGGCAGGTGGATGTGCTCGCACAGGCTCGGCAGCTCGGCGTGGGCGACGATCACCTTCTCGCGCATGTCCTTCGGATGCGGGCTCGTGTAGCGCACGCGGCTGATGCCCTCGACCCCGTCCACGAGCGCCAGTAGGTCGGCGAAGTCGATCCGCTCCTCGCGGGGCAGGTCCCGCCCGTACGAGTTCACGTTCTGGCCCAGCAGTGTCACCTCGATGACACCGTCCGCCGCCAGCGCCTCGACCTCGCGCATGATGTCGGCGGCCGGCCGGCTCTGCTCGCGCCCACGCGTGGACGGCACGATGCAGTACGAGCACGCGCAGTTGCAACCGACGGAGATCTGGACCCACGCCTGGAATGGCCGCTCGCGCTTGGGCGGCAGGTCCGCCGGGAAGCCCGCGAACTCGAAGAAGCCCTGCGCCTCGAGGTCGTCGGAGGTCAGGAACTCGCCCAGCTTGTCGATCTGCCCCGGGCCGAACGCCACGTCGACGAAGGGGAACTGCTCGAACACCTGGTCCTTCAGCGACTGCGACCAGCAACCGCCCACGCCGACCACCCGGCTCGGGTCCTCGCTCTTCAGCCGCTTCGCCTCCCCCAGGTTGCCGATCAGGCGGTTGTCCGCCGACTCCCGGATCGAGCAGGTGTTGAAGAGGATCAGATCGGCGCCGTCGCGCTCGCCCGACTCCGCGTAGCCGAGCGACTCCAGCATGCCCTTCATGCGCTCGGAGTCGTGCTCGTTCATCTGGCACCCGAAGGTGGTGAGGTGGTACTTCTTCATCCCGTGCAGGGTAACCCGTCCACCAACAAGCCTCCCCTCGGCGCAGAGGTCGACTGGGCGCCGGTCGAGCCCCCCTCGCGCGCCCCGCTGCGTGGCACCCATATCGTGCTGCGCCCGGTGGACCCGGCCACCGACGCGGAGCCGCTCTACGCGCTCTCCCATCCGCCCGGCGGCGACCCGGCGATCTGGACTTATCTTCCCGACGGCCCCTATGAGGACCCGGAGCATCTGCGCCAGATGTTGACCTGGGCGCAGACCGCGGAGGACTCGCTCTATTTCACGCTCGTGAGCCCCCGCGACGGCCAACCGCTGGGGCTGGCGTCATACCAGCGCATCACTCCCGAATTCGGCGTCATCGAGATCGGCCACATCTGGTTCGGACCGCCGCTGCGGCGGACCACCGCGGCGACCGAGGCAATCTTCCTACTGGCGCGCCACATCTTCGACGACCTCGGGTACCGCCGGCTCGAGTGGAAGTGCAACGCGCTGAACGCTCCGTCGCGGCGGGCGGCGGAACGGTTCGGGTTCACCTTCGAGGGAGTGTTCCGCAACCACCAGGTGATCAAGGGGCGCAACCGCGACACAGCGTGGTTTGCGATCACCGACGACGAGTGGCCCGCGATCCGCCGCGGTTTCCAGGCATGGCTCGCGCCGGCGAACTTCGATCGCGACGGGGTGCAGAAACGGGCGCTCCGCGACTGCTACGCGTAGTCAGCCGGTTGGCCCGAAGCGCTCGGTGCGGATGTGCTGCGGCTCGAAACCGGTCTCGAGCAACAGCTGTGAAGCTGACTCGACGAAACCGTTCGAGCCGCACACGAACGCGGTGCCGCGCTCGCGGGACGCCGCTGCCGCGATCAGCTCAGCGTCGATGCGCCCGGTGTGGCCCGTCCACCCCTCCGGAGCCTCCCGTGTAAAGGTCAGCACCGCGTCGTCCCCGAGCTCGCCGGCGTAGATCACCTCTTCAGGCTGATCGCACCGAGTAGACGAGCCGCATCTCGAGGTCGGGCATCGTCCGGCGGCGGTGACGGAGCATCGCCATCAGGGGGACCACACCGGAGCCACCGCCGACCAGCAGCACCGGATGCTCGCCCCGCCACACGAAGTACGACGTGAACGGACCCCGCAACTCGGCCTGATCGCCCTCCATCACCACGTCGTGGAAGTACGGGGAGACCTCGCCGTCGTCGAGCCGGTCGATCGTCAGCTCGACCTGTCCCTCGTCGAGGGGTGACGAGGCGATCGAATACGAGCGCTGGGCGCGATATCCGTCCGGAGCGGTGAGCCGCACGTCGTAGTGCTGGCCCGGCAGGTGCGGCATCCACATCGGCAGGTCGAACCAGAACGACTTCACCCGCGGCGTCTCCTGCTTGATCGACGAAACGGTGGCGATCTGCCACTGTCCGGGCGCCCGCTGCTCGACCGCCGGAAGGGCTGGCGTCAGTCGCCCCAATAGCGCTCCTCCCGCCAGGGATCGCCGCGGTTGTGGTAGCCGTTTTGCTCCCAGAACCCGGGCTCGTCGTGATCCATGATCCGCAGTCCCGCAACCCACTTGGCGCTCTTCCAGAAGTACAGGTGCGGGACGAGTAGCCGTGCCGGGCCGCCGTGTTCACGCGGCAGGGGGTCCCCCTCGTGCTCGGTGACCACCCAGGCCTTGCCGCCGGTGAGATCCTCGAGCGCCAGGTTGGTCGTGTATCCACCGCTCGAGTAGGCCATCGCGTATGCGCCCACGGGCTCGACGTCCTCGAACAGGGTGTCGACCGAGACGCCGCCGAAGCTGGTGCCCAGCTTCGACCACTTCGTGACGCAGTGGATGTCGCACGGCACGGTCTCGAACGGCAGCCGGGCGAACTCCTCCCACGTCCACTCCCGCTCGGCGGCGACCATTCCGTCGATGCGGAAGCTCCACTCGGCGGTGTCGACCCGGGGCGTCGGGCCGGCGGTCAGGACCGGGAATCCTTGCTCGTAGTACTGGCCGGGAGGAAGCCGATCCTTCAGCTCCTCGGGCACCCGCCGGCGGCCGCTGAAGCCGCGTGAGAGGAAGCCGGTCATCGCGGGCTACTTGGCATAGTCGACGGACCGGCTCTCGCGGATCACGGTCACCTTGATCTGGCCCGGATACTCGACCTCTCGCTCGATCTGGCGGGCGATCTCGTGTGACAGGAGCGTGGCGCCGTCGTCGTCCAGCTCACCGGGCGCAACCATCACGCGGACCTCGCGACCGGCCTGCACCGCATACACCTTGTCGACGCCCCTGTGGCGGCTGACGATCTCCTCGAGGTTGCTGAGCCGTTTCACGTACTGGTCGAGCGACTCGCCGCGCGCGCCGGGCCGCGCGCCCGACAGCGCGTCGGCCGTCTGGACGATCACCGCCTCCACGGTTTGCATCTCAACCTCATTGTGGTGCGCCTCCATCGCGTGCGCGACGGCCTCGGACTCGCCGTAACGTCGGGCCAGCTCGCCGGCGACGAGCGCGTGCGGCCCCTCGAGCTCGTGGGTCACCGCCTTCCCGAGGTCGTGCAGCAGGGCGGCGCGGCGGGCGGTCTTGGCGCTTGCGCCCAGCTCGTCGGCGATCATCGCGGCGAGGCGGGAGATCTCGATCGAGTGCGCCAGGACGTTCTGCCCGTAGCTGGTCCTGAACTTCAGCCGGCCGAGCAGCTTCACCAGCTCCGGGTGCATCGCGTGCACGTTCGCCTCGAACAGCGCCTGCTCACCCTGCTCCATGATGTGGTTGTCGATCTCGGTCTTGGCCTGGTAATACGCCTCCTCGATCCGGGCCGGGTGGATGCGCCCGTCGGCGATCAGCTTCTCGAGCGTCAGGCGGGCGATCTCCCGCCGCACCGGGTCGAAGCACGACAGCACGACGGCCGAGGGGGTCTCGTCGATGATCAGGTCGACCCCGGTGATGTTCTCGAGTGTGCGGATGTTCCGCCCCTCGCGCCCGATGATGCGCCCCTTCATCTCGTCGGACGGCAGCGGGACCAGGGACACGGTCGTCTCCGCGGCGTGACTTGCCGCCAGGCGCTGCATGCAGGCAGAGAGGATGTTGCGGGAGCGGCGCGTCGCCTCCCGGCGGGCCTCCTCCTCCACCTGGCGCACCACGCGCGCCTTCTCGTGGCGGGCCTGCTCCTCGACCTCCTGCAGCAGGAGCTGACGCGCCTGCGCGCGACCGATCCCCGCCAGGCGCTCGAGCTCGTCCACGCGCCGCTGCGAGGTCTGCTCCAGCTCGCTCGCGAGCTGGTCGACCTCGCGCTCGCGCCTGCCGAGCGCCTGCTCGCGGTCCGCTACCTGCGCCAGCCGTTGCTCGAGGGACTCCTCGCGCTGCAGGATCCGCTCCTCCAGGCGCACGATCTCCGTCGAGCGCTCGACGGCGTCGGTCGCCGCCGCGAGTGCCGCCTCGCCGGTACCGAGGCCGGGGGTCGAGGTCCCTACACCGGCGCCGCCGGTGCGTGTGGCCGAGGCCGGTGCGACAAGGGTGGCCTGAGTGACCCCCTCACCCCTTGGGCCAGCGGTCTGTGTGTTGATCCTTCCGCGCACGGCCCACGCGGCGGCTGCCGCAAGGCAGGCCGTCGCGGCCGCTGCGATCACAAGCTCCATGGCTCTCTCTCAGTCGTCTCATGGCAACATCACCGAACGTTGACGCGGCTGCGCGAGACTGAACGTCGAGAAGCGGCTTGCCGGCAGGGCCGGCCAACTCTTCCGGCCTAGTGGGTCACCGGGACCCGGCGGTCCCTGCGTCCCTCCGTATGGCGGTTGAGTCGTCTGCGTTTCAATGGGAAAGGCAAAAACCGTTCCAGTGACAAAAGCTCTGCAAATTTAGAATTAATCAAATCTCAACGCGGCCGTGCCGCTGTGCCCGCATCGTACTACCGGGCGATCTCTTTCTCAATCGCCGCGCCGGCGATCTGGTACTTCTTGAATAACGCCCATGGCCGCACACGACAACGACTCATACGACCGTCTCTTCTTCGAATTCGACCGCATGGAGCCGCACGCGTCGTACCTGGTGTGCTCGATTCCGCGCTCCGGCAGCTCGCTGCTGTGCGAGTTGCTGGCCGGCACCGGCCTTGCGGGCGTGCCCGCGGAGTTCTTCCACCCGGACAAGATGGCCGCGCTACAGGGGCGCTGGGGCGTGGACGAGCTGGACGACTACCTGCGGGAGCTGCTCGCACGCAAGACGAGCCCCAACGGCGTGTTCGGGACCAAGGCGCACTGGGGCCAGTACAAGCCGCTGTTCGGTGAGTCGGACCCCCGCACGGTGTTCCCGGGACTCCGGCTGGTGTTCATCACGCGGCGGGACAGGCTGCGCCAGGCGGTGTCGTGGGTCCGCGCCCTGCAGACCCTCAAGTGGGCGACCGAGGACAGCCCGCCGGTTGAGCGCCCGGAGGCCTTCGACCATGAGCACATCACGCAGAAGCTCGGGCGGATCGATCGCGAGGAGGAGGTGTGGGAGTCACTGTTCTCGCGCCACGGCATCGAGCCGTACCGGGTCGTGTACGAGGATTTCGTCGAGGCACAGGAAGGGACGGTGCGCGCGGTGCTCGATGAGCTCGGCGTTGACGCGCCCGCCGACCTGCATCTCCCTCCCCCCGTGCTCGACCGCCAGGCCGACCAGCGGTCCGACGAGTGGGTCGAGCGGTATCTCGCGGAGGCGAGCGGCTAGGCGGGCCGGCGCCGGCGCGGTCGGCGCCCCAACACCCTCGGGTCCGGCGCAGCGCCGTCGGTGATATCACGGAGGGGGAGGGAAAGGAAAAGCCGGTGCCTGCCACCGCCGGCGGTATCAGCGCTAGCGCCGGCGGTAATGGTGATAGCGCCGGCGGGATCGGGGATAGCGCCGGCGCTATCAGCCGTTGGGAAAGAGGGGGTGCTCGGTGGCGTGATATCGCGACCGGTGCCGGCGCGGTGATATCGCCAGCCGGCGAGCGGCTAGGCCTCGAGCACGCGCTCCCGGCGGTGCCTGACCCAGCGGCGGTAGGCAAGCCAGCCGGCGCCGCCGAGGAGGGCCGCCGGGACCAGCACCGCGAGCGCTACCAGCGCGCCGCCCAGCAGCGTGCGCAGGACGCCGAGAGCATCGCCGGCGGCGTCGCCCAGCGACCAACCGCCACCGTCGCCCGAGTCGCCGGCGCCGCCCGGCTCGATCGCCACGGTGACAGCGGCAAACGAGACGCGGTCACGCAGCCGGCGCAGCTCGGCCTGGGACCGGTCGATACGGCGATTGACCGCCCGCAGCCGCGCCCTGACCGCAGCTGTCTCGTTCGGCGTGTCCGCGCGGGCGAGCTGGCGCAGCAGGCCCACGCCGCTCGGCCAGCGCATCGGAGAGACGGCGCCGCGGGGAGGTGAACGCGGCCGTGATGTCACGGGCATCCTGGGTGCGGGCGCGCACGTGGGCGAGATCGGAGAGGTCGGCCAGTGCGGGCTGTAGCCGCGCTGAGGGGATCCGCAGGTCGAGGGTCGCCCCCGCCTCCGTCCCCTCGCCGGACGAGACGCTCGAGGTCAGCACGAAGCCGCCGTGGCGGTCGGTGACGCGGATCGCGCCGTCCGCGACGTTCTCGATCTCGTCACGCGGTGTCGAGAGCGTCAGCGAGGCGCCGCGCTCGACCTTGCGATCGCGTGCCCTGGGAGCGACCCCCCCGGCCGGCGGCGGGACGGGAGCGATGTCGGGCTGGGCGGTCGCGCCTCCGCCGGCGGCGGTCGCCGGCGCCGCTCCGACTCGCGGCCGACGGCGCTGGCGCGCGGAGTCCTCGATTCGAGAGAGTCTCGGGCTGGGTCGGCGCCGCACCGTCGCGGCTCGCCGACGCGGAATTGACCGTCGCCTCCGACCGCCGGAGGTGAGCACCGCCGCCGCCACGATGAACAGCGACGCAGCCGTGCCGAGCGCCAGCGCCCAGCGGCGGCGGAAGGCAATCGCCCGCTTGGGGCGTGGCGCCGGTCGAGCAGCCTCCGCCGCCGGGAAGCCGTCGCGAGCACGCAGATCCAGGTCGAGTGCAAACTCCGGGCGCGGCAGGGGCCGTTCCTCGCGCAGGGCGACCGCAAGCGATGCCAGCTCCTCGTCACGAGGGTCGACCGGCAGGCCGGCCAGCGCGGCGTCGAGCGCCTCCAGCTCGCGCCTCGTCGACGGGTCCATCTCCGGCTCCTTACGCAGTCTCATGGCATGCCTCTCTGAGCTTGTGGATGGCGCGATGCACGCGCGTCCCGGCGTTGGTCTCGCTCGTGCCCAGGACGGCGGCGAGCTCGGTGTTCGAGAGCCCGGCAAAGAACTTCAGCGCGACCAGCTCGCGCTCCCGCGGGTGCAGCGACTCCAGGCCGGCCCGGACCGCCATCCGGCGCGCACCGATCTCTGCCTCGTCCTCGAAGGACACGACGTCCTCGTCCACGGGTTCTCCATCAACCGGTGTGATTCGGCCGCGCCGCCGCAACTCGTCCAGCGCCGCATTCCGCGCGATCCCGAACAGCCACGCACGCAGAGACCCGCGACCCGGGCGGAAGCTCCCCCGCTTGCGATAGGCCCGCTCGAATGCGAGCGCCGTGACGTCCTCGGCCGCAAACCTGTCCCGCAGCAGCGTGGCGACGTAGGCATACACGTCGTCGCGGCTGGCGCGATAAAGCTCCTCGAACTCCTTCACACCCTTACTACGGCTGAGGGACCGATCCATCACAACGCTCGTGACGATTATCGGCAGCCCGCCGCCCCGCGGCAGCCCTTGTCGCGGGGCGGGAGCTTGGGAGGGATTGGTGGGAGGTAGCTTCTTCTAGGCCGCAGCGCGCGCCGGCTGGGCCGGCTGGGCGCCGTTGGCGGCCTCGGGCTTTGGGGTGGGCTTTGACTCGGCCTTGGGCTTGTCAGCCTCGGCCGGCTCCGCCTTCGGTGTTCCGGGGCGCTCGATATCGAGCTTCTCGTAGATCTTCTCCTCGATCTCGTTCGCAACCGAGGTGTTCTCGCGGAGGAAGGCCTTTGCGTTGTTGCGGCCCTGGCCGAGCCGCTCGCCGTCGTAGCTGAAGAAGGCGCCCGACTTCTGCACGATGCCGTGCTCGATGCCGAGGTCGATCAGGCAGCCCTCCGACGAGATGCCGACGCCGTATTCGATGTCGAACTCGGCCTGGCGAAACGGGGGCGCGACCTTGTTCTTGACGATCTTGGCGCGCACGCGGTTGCCGACGGCTTCGGTGCCTTCCTTGAGGGTCTCGATGCGGCGGATGTCGATGCGCTGTGAGGCATAGAACTTGAGCGCGCGACCGCCGGGCTGGGTCTCGGGACTTCCAAACATCACGCCTATTTTTTCCCTGATCTGGTTCGTGAACAGGCAGACGGTGTTCGCCCGGTTCAGGTTGCCGGCGAGCTTGCGCAGCGCCTGCGACATGAGGCGGGCCTGGAGGCCGACCGTCTGGTCGCCCATCTGCCCCTCGAGCTCCGCGCGCGGCGTCAGCGCCGCAACCGAGTCGATCGCGACCACGTCGATCGCGCCCGAGCGGATCAGCACATCCGCGATCTCGAGTGCCTGCTCGCCGTGGTCGGGCTGTGAGACGAGCAGCTCGTCGATGTCCACGCCGATCGTGCGCGCGTACGCGGGGTCGATCGCGTGCTCGGTGTCGATGAAGGCGCAGATCCCGCCCATCTTCTGGGCCTGGGCGATGATCTCGTAGACGAGCGTCGTCTTTCCCGACGACTCGGGACCGAAGATCTCCACGATGCGCCCGCGTGGCACGCCGCCCACGCCGAGCGCGATGTCGATCGACAGCGCGCCGGTCGGGATCGCGGACACCCCGACGCGGGCCGCGTCGTCGCCGAGGCGCATCAGCGAACCCTGGCCGAACTCGCGCTCGATCTGCGTCACGGCGGCGTTCAGCGCAGCGCCCCTGGTGCCCTCGGGCCCGGAGCCCTTGCCGTTCCTGTCGTCGGCCTTGACGCGTGCCGCCCGGCCGTTCTTTGCCTCGCCCTTGCTCTTGTCCGCTTCCATCGTCAGTTCTCCCGTCTCGTGCGTATATGGCCACGCCGTCGTGACCAGCGAAAATTAGGGACGCGGTCGGACGGTGCCGCGCCGGTCCTGGACACTCAAAGCTATGGAGCAGGGAATCGCGCTACAACGCGGGAGCCGCACGAAACAGAGCCGCCAGTGCGCCGGATGCCCTCTACGCCGATCGGACGGACGGAGGCAAGGAAGCCTCATGTCAGGGTAGGTACGGTTTCTCCATGCCCCCCTTGAAGACAAACCTGTCAAAGACGCTTGAGATAGACCGCACCATCTCCCCCAACGACGCTATGCACGTCGGTCCGGAGGAGTGGTACTTCAGGATCGGGCAGTCAGGGTTGGAATGCATCCAGCGCGTGCTGGGAAACGTGCAGCCGAGCAGCATCCTCGACCTGCCGAGCGGCCACGGGCGGGTCCTTCGGTATCTCACCGTTGAATACCCCGAGGCGGAGATCGTCGCCTGTGACATTGACCGCGACGGGGTGGACTTCTGCGTGGAGAGATTCGGCGCTACGGGCGTGTACTCCGAACAGGACCCGCAGCAAATACAACTGGGGCGCACCTTCGACCTGATCTGGTGCGGCTCGCTGCTCACGCACGTTTCCGAGTGGAAGCCATGGCTCGATCTGTTCCACAGCAGCCTCAGCGAAGATGGCGTCCTGATCTTCTCGACCGCCGGCCGATTCGTGATCGAGACCATGCGGCGAGGCAAACTGGCCGGGATCACGGCCGACGCTGCCGAGCAGGTCTTGCGCGACTACGAGGCAACAGGCTTCGGCTACGCGGACTATCCCGGTCAGCGAGGGTACGGCCTCGCCCGCGCTCACCCCTCATACGTGCTCTCACTCCTGGAGGACTTCCGCGTCGTGAACATGATCGAGCATGAGTACGCCGGAAGGCAAGATGTCTACGCGGCGACCCTTCGCCCACTACGGCGCCGGTTTCGAGGACAGCCACCGACTGAGTAGCCCCGCACCGCTGTCGGACCACCCGAGGGGTTGGGCAACGACCACTCAAGCGAAGCGCCCCGCTGTTGTGCGGGGCGCTTCAGAAGCGCTTCTTCTAACCGACGCCTACGGTGCGAACACGCCCTGGCGTGCGAACAGCGTGTTCGGGTTGGTGGCCGCCACACCGTCGGCTCCGCCGTCCTCCACGAAGACCTGGCCCATCCCCCAGATCGACCGCTTGCCCTCCTTGACGGCAGCAGGGTTGTTCCCGATGATCGCGTCGAACGTCGTCGTGATCGAGCAGGTCGAGCCCACGTTGGGATCGACCGTCGGGGAACACGATGCGACCACGGGGAGCGGGATGTCGACCATGGTCGCAGGGTTGTTGCCACCACCGCCGGGACCGATGGCGTTATCGCGGTCCGTCCAGCGGAACTGACTCTGCAAGGTGACCTCGCCCGTGTAGTCCTCGAGGTCGCTGCTGCGGCGGACGTCCGTGATCGACAGCTGGATGCCCACGTCCGCCTCGTCGACGGGAGTGGCGGGATTGCCGGGCTGAACCGCGTACCGCGCGAACCCGATGGACTGCGCCGACTTGCCGTTCGCATCGGGGGTGCCGACTGTGAGGTCGCTCGACTCCTGTTGCGGTGTGCACGACGGGAATGCGAGCGGTGGGCCGTGCGCCTTGCTCGGCGCCGTGCAGTTCTTGTAGGCCGGTACCAGCGGCACCCGTAGCGGCGTTGCACCCTTGGGCCGTGGGTAGCCGAGGGGCGGATAGCCCGGAGCCATCGTGTAGCCCGAGGGCAGGAACTTCGTCGCGGGGTCCTCGACCACGCCCCCGAGCGAATCGGGCGCCTCGAGCACCGGCAGCCGCAGCTCGAGGTTCTCGACCGTCACGTTCGGCTGGTTGTTTGACGTGCGGCCGTAGCTGTTGCCCGCGACCGTGCCCGAGTCCTTCGGCAGGAGCTCGAGCTTCGCCACGTGGCCGTCGGCGAACCGGTAGCCGTTCGGGTGCAGCTGGAACACCTGGCGCTCGGGGGTCGACGTGATCGCCGGCCGCCACAGCCCACGGGCGACGAGCGTCTGCGTGTTGGTGCCCGGGTCGACGTCCAGCAGCCTGGCGGCGATCTGGGAATCGGAGCCCGCCGACGTGATGTCGGCCTCCACGGTGGGCGATCCCATCAGCGTGTAGCCGCCCGTCGGGACGGGGTCCGTGCGGTACGTCGCCGTGTCGGCCTGGTCCGTCGCGGAGCGTCGTGGCGCATGCGCCGGCGCCCGTGATCGGATCGAACGGGGCCGCGATCGCCGACGAGCCGGCCGTCGGCAGGATCGTCTGCGGCGCGAGTCCCTGGAGGCGCACCTCGCCGGGAGCCAGCGCCGCCCAGCTGCCGGCGGCGTACGGGCCGCCGGATGCGGCCGCGTTCGGGCAGGTCTGCGTGTACGTGGTGACGCCCTGGAACGGGACGCCGCCGATGCCCCTCACGTAGTAGTCGAACCAGGCCAGCTCCGCGGCCGAGCGCGCCGACAGTGGCGTCGGCCTTGTTCTGACCGCGCTGGTGCCCGAAGCTGCCGAAGAACAGCGAGATGTCGGCGCCCGGATACTGGCTGCGCGTGCGGTTGTAGAACCGGATCGCCTCGTCGGCGGGGAACAGGTCATCCGTGAAGCCGCTCGAGATCAGCAGCGGCGCCGGCGCTATCGAATGGTCGATGTAGTACGACGAGTGGTGGGTGGTGAGCTCGTCGCGGATGTCGGCGAACGCCGGCAGCGGGTTGCCGCTCGCGTCGTCGTAGGGCTCGCCGTTGTTGAAGGTGAGGTGCCAGTTGCGCAGGTCGGCGTCCGGATCCGCGCCGGCCGCGGCGTAGAAGAACGAGAGGCCGGAGTTGTAGAGCGCGTTCTCCCAGGACGACTTCAGCACGCCGGTGCGGCCCACGTAGGGCGCATCGGCGACGTAGTCGAGCGTGCGGCCGTTCGGGACCAGCGAGTACGGCAGGTCGGTCCACGGGATCTCCGGCGTTGCCGCCGCGATCTGCATCGGCGTCCCGAGTGGGCTCTGCCACGGTGTCAGCGAGCCGTCCGGAAGCATCTTGCGGTTCTTGAGCGCTGCCAGCGCCATCGACATGCCGCCTCCGTAGGAGCCGCCGATCGCGCCGATCTGCGTGAACGACGTGCGGCCCTCGTCGGCCAGCAGGCCGGCGAACTCCTGGGCGTCGCGGACCTCGTAGCGCGTGTCCATCAGGCGCACGTGGCCGGCCGTGCATCCCGCCGGGTCCGCGCTGCGTGCCGCAGTGGTGCCGCACGACTGGCCGAACCCGCGCGTGGTCATGCTGAAGGTCGCGTAGCCGGCGTTGAGGAAGGGCTGCATGCTCGCCAGCGACAGCTTCGACCCGGCGTAGCCGTGGAACATCATGATCAGCGGGTAGGGGCCGTCCGGTCCGCTCACCGGCTCAGGCGGGAACGCGACCCGGACATCG
Organism: uncultured Solirubrobacterales bacterium; assembly: GCA_963731895.1. Taxonomy (GTDB): domain Bacteria; phylum Actinomycetota; class Thermoleophilia; order Solirubrobacterales; family JBBDJG01; genus CAVSXO01. The sequence continues at coordinate 1,185 of CAVSXO010000037.1, read as the reverse complement.
ATCGGCACGCCGTCGAACGTCTTCACGGTGCTGCGCGCGGTCCCACCGGGGTTGCCCGCGATGGTCTGGTCGCAGAGACGCACGCCACTGCCCTGCACGGCGCACGGAATCGGTGCCGGAGTGGCGGTGAACACGCTCGTGATCGCTGCGTCAGCGGATGGGGTGAACCCCATCAGCGCGCACGCCGTGACGGCGACGATCGACCAGCGGACGAACCTGCGCGAACTGCGGGCGGCGTCAGTCATGCTGCTCCTCTCCCGGTTTCCCCAAAACGCGACGGAGGCGTCGCGATTCGGGCGACCGTAGCATCCTTCTCGACGTTCGGTCAACCCTCAATTCCGGCGAGCGGCTCGTACACGGCCCCGCTCGGCTTCAGCGTCGACCTGAACAGCGTCACACGGCTCGCGCGGAACGGCTGCCGCAGCTCCGCCGGCAGCTCCGGAGGCGCCAGGGCGCCCGGCACCCGCGCCCCTCGCTTCACCCGCGCCAGGGTCACGTGGGGCCAGAACGGCCGCTTCTCGGGCTCGTACAGCCGCGCCTCCTCGAGGCGCCGTGACAGTCTGTCCTGCCAGCCGTGCAGCGCACCGCCGGCGTCCTCGAGGCCGAGCGCGTACAGGCGCGGCCGCCTTTGCGGCACCGGCACGACGGCGTCCGCCACGAGGTCGAATGGGCCGGCCGGTTGGTCGAAGGCGATCTCCGCGATCCTCTCGACCTCGCGCTCGGGCTGGTAGCCGAGGAACACGAGCGTCACGTGGAGCGACTCCGGGCGCACAAGTCGCAGCTCGTCCACCGGCCCGAACGCATCCCGCGCCAGAGCAGCGACGCCTTCCACCACGTCCTCCGGCAGCTCGAGCGCCACGAACAGTCTCGATGTGCGAGCACCTTCTCCGGGACATCGTTACTGCGCGGATCACGCGTGATGTCGCGTGAATTGGCGTTTAATTACAAGCATGATGGTGACCAGCGAGTTCGTATTCATACACATGCCCAAGACGGGGGGCGGTTTTCTGAGCGCGCCATCAACAGGTCGATGGAAGCCCGGTTCGCGGCCCGCACCTCGCCTATCATCACGTCCCCCCGGAGCCGCGAATCTACCCGCGATCGCCTTCCGGCGCAACCCTTGGGACTGGATGTGTCCCTCTGGGCCTATCACAAGCGAGAAGGAGCGGACGAGACGTTCGAAGA
>CAVSXO010000036.1:0-43659 GCA_963731895.1 uncultured Solirubrobacterales bacterium | reverse complement strand
CTATCGCGCCCGGGCGGTCACGGCCCAGGTCGACGCCGGGGCGACGACCGCGCCACCGTCCACCACGTAATCCGAGAGCGCAGCGCGCAGGTCGTCGGCGATCTTCGGCCTGATGTCGTCCACGCGCTCGCCCCACATGCGCAGGACCTCCGCCGCGGGCCCGAGCGCCATGTTGAACGCGACCGCGTGCTCGAGGTCGTTGCCGATCTTGTACGGCAGGTCCTGGCGAGCGAGGCGGATGTCCTCGTAGCCGGCGCTCTTCAGCACGTCCGTGACTGTGTCGGCGTTCGCCATCGAGAACGGCCCGGGCCCACAGCGCGGCACGTCGGACTCCTCCGGCTCCTCGAGGTACTCCGCGACGACCAGCTCAGCCCGGTGCATGAACTCGTTGTCGAGCTTGCGCCGCCACACCACCATGTTCAAGAGCCCACCGTGCGTAAGCGCCTCGCGCACGTTGCGAAGCGCCGCCACGGGGTTCGCGAAGAACATCGTCCCCATCCGTGAGTACGCGTAGTCGAACTTCTGGTCGAACTTCGTCACCTCGACGTCGCAGGCCGCGAAGCTGACGTTCGTGAGTCCGGCCTCGGCGGCTTCCTCGATCGCCGTGTCGATCATCCGCTCCGCCACGTCGACGCCATGTGCGTGGCCGGCGGCGCCGACGAGGCCCGCGAGCCGCACCGTCGTGTCGCCGAGCCCGCAGCCGATGTCCAGCACGCGGTCGCCCTCACTCGGCGGGTTGGCCGTGAGCGCGCTCTCACCGTGATCGCGAAGTCCCTCGGCGACGATGTCGCGGTACTCGATCCAGATGTCGAACAGCGGGCCGTTCCAGGCCTCGGTGGCCTCGACGTTGTCCTCGACTACCCGGATCGCGTTTTCCACGATCACTGAGTCTACGCTCAGCTGTAGTTTATCTTTCACCCTGCTGGGCAGCGCGTCATGCCTCATCGGGCGAAGCAAAGTGCGGCAACCCTGGGGCGGGCGTAGAATCCGATTCTCCAGGGAGCTGGCGAAGAGGAGGTTCACGTGGAACAGGTTGTCGACCCCACGTTCTATCGGTCACCTGCTGCCGCGATCGCGGCGGCACCAGAACAGCTCGCCTACGTCGCGGCGTTCGACCCGGAAGGCGTGCAGCGCGACGCCATGACCGTTGTCGACTGTGACGCCGGCTCGCCCACCTACGGCACAGTGGTCGGCTGGACGGAGCTTCCCACCAGCGGCAACGAACTGCACCACTTCGGATGGAATGCCTGCTCGAGCGCGCTCTGCCACGAGGGCCATGCCCACAACGGCTCGCTCGAGCGCCGTTACCTGATCGTGCCGGGCATCCGGTCGTCCCGAACCTACGTGCTGGACACAAAGCCGGATCCGCGGCAACCGCAAATCGTCCGCACCATCGAGCCCGAAGAGCTCGCTGCCAAGGCCGGCTACTCCCGCCCGCACACGGTGCACTGCGGGCCCGGCGGCATCTTCATGTCCAACCTGGGCGGCGCCAACGGTAGCGACGGCCCGGGAGGGGTTGCGCTCCTCGACCACGAGACATTCGAGGTGACCGGTGCCTGGGAGACGGACCGGGGCGAGCAGCACTTCGCCTACGACGTTTGGTGGCACCTCAACGACGACGTCGCCATAACGTCGGAGTGGGCCACCCCGTCGATGATCGAGAACGGACTCAACCCCGAAGATCTCCTGGGGCGGCGGTTCGGCCACCACCTCGACTTCTGGAGCCTGTCGGAAGGCAAGCTGCTACAGCGGATCGACCTGGGCGACGAACATCAGATGGTGCTCGAGCTGAGACCGGCTCACAATCCTCAGAAGCTCTGGGGTTTCGTCGGGGTCGTGATCAGCGTCGCCGATCTGTCGGCCTCGGTGTGGCTGTGGCACCGGGATGGCGACCGCTGGGCGGCGAAGAAGGTGATCACGATCCCCGCCGAGCCGGCTGAAGCCTCCGAGCTCCCACCCGCGCTTCAACCCTTTGGCGCGGTTCCGCCGCTGGTGAGCGACATCGACCTGTCTGTCGACGACCGCTGGCTGTACGTGTCGTGCTGGGGAACCGGGGAGCTCAAGCAGTACGACGTAAGCGATCCACACAACCCGCGGGAGGCGGGCTCAGTGCGCTTGGGCGGGATCGTCGGCCGAACCCCGCACCCGGCCGCCCCCGACCTGCAACTGGCGGGCGCGCCTCAGATGGTGGAGGTAAGCCGGGACGGGCGGCGCGTGTACTTCACCAACTCGCTCTACGCGTCGTGGGACGACGTCTTCTACCCGGACGGCGTAGGCGCTTGGATGGCCCGCATCGACGCGAATACCGAAACCGGTGGCATGACCGTCGACCCGCAGTTCTTCCCCCACGGCGACGACTTCCGTGGGCTGCGGGTGCACCAAACCCGCCTCCAGGGCGGGGACGCGTCGAGCGACTCCTACTGCTTCGTCGAGTAGCTGACCAACGATTCCCCTTCCGCGTGAGAGTGCAGCCGCCTCGCGCTGACGCGCCTTGCTCACCGACGCCTCTGCAGTTAGGGTCGCTCTGGATCGGAGGAAGAGGAACGGATGCCTAGATTTCTTGGCCTGGTCGTTGGAGCGCTGGCCGTCATGCTGTTCGCCTTGCAGGGTGGCCAGGCGTTCGCGGCCCATGTCACATGCGGCGACGTGATCACGCAGGACACGACGCTGGATTCTGACCTGGTCGACTGCACGGGCGACGGTCATCGTGATCGGGGCCGACGCAGTCACGCTCGACCTTGGCGGGCACGCCGATGGACGGCGACCGGGATACGGCCGCGGCCGGCCTTCGAATCAGGAATCGCCAACGTCCGGGAGGGGCCTTTCGTGCGAACCGGGCGCACGCGAGACGTCACGATCCGCGGCGGCACGATCCGCGAGTTCGGTGCGGGAATCCGGGATGGTGCTGGAGTCGTCGCCGCCCTGGTGGAGAAGACCGCGCTGGTCGCCAACGGCGTCGGCATCTCCCTGAACGACGTCTATGACACCACGGTCGCCCGGAGTGTGCTGTCCGCGAATGACGACCGGGATCTCGGCATGGACTTGGAGCGCTACCGGCTCGAGCGGCAACGTCGTCGTGACAACGACGGAGCCGGCCTCGACCTGGTCTCGGCTACGGGGGGAGTCGTGGGGCGCAACCGGGTCGAGGACAACGGGGTGTACGGCATCGATCTCCAGGACGGCGTGTCCGACAACCGAGGTCGTGAGAAACCGCGTCACGGGCAACGGGGATGCCGGAATCGCGGTATTCGAGGGCACCCGCCGGAATCGCATCGAGGGGAACTCGGTGCTCCGGAACGGACTCGCGCCGCCGCATTGGCGCCCTCTGAACAGCGGCGATCGTCGTCGACCGGAGAACGTGATCCGAAACAACGATGTCTCGCAACTCGGCGGAGCGAATCGTGCTGCTCGGCCAACGAACGGAACAACCTCGTCTCCGAACCGTCTTGTTCGCCAGCGGTCATGGCATCGTGCTCGACCCGGACGGCGCGGAGAACCTGGTCGAGGCGCAACCTCCTGTCTGGCGAATCGGCGGCGATGGCATCCATCTTCGCCTCGGGGCGATCCTGGCACACGTGGTGCGACGGAACCATGGCTGGCGGGAACACCGACGACGGCATCGACGTCGCGAGCCCCGGCTCGACGACGTTCGCGCACAACATGGCCGTCCGCAATGGCGATCTCGGCATCGAGGCGGTGCCGGGCGTGAGCGACGGTGGCGGGAACGTCGCGTTCGGCAACCGCAACCCGCTGCAGTGCCTGAACATCAGGTGCGACGTGCCCGGCCGCTTCAAGTAAACGCCTTGTCATTGCAGGGCATTCCGGTTAGGGTCGGACCGGATTCGGGAGGGGAGGTACGGATGCCGAGATCCTTTGGGGTGGTGTTTGTCGTGGCGCTCGTGACGTGGGCGCTGCTCGGCATGCTGGTGAGCGAAGCGCTCGGCAATCACGTCACGTGCGGTGACGTGATCACGACTGATACGACGCTCGACAGCGACCTGCTCGACTGCCCGGGCCACGGGATCGTGATCGGAGCGCCCGGCATCACGCTCGATCTGAACGGTCACACGGTCGACGGCGACGGCGATCCTCGGCCGCGCCTCGGGTGCGACACAGGGATCGTGAACGGGCGGTTCGACAACTGCGGCGGGGCACCGCCGGGCCACGACGGGGTGACGATCCGGAACGGGACCGTGCGCGAGTTCGCGCACGGGGTGCAGGTCGTGGACGCCGATCGGAACACGGTGCTCCGGCTCGTGCTGGAGGACAACACCGGGTTCGGGGGCATCGCCACGTACCTGATGTCTAACGGCCGCATCCAGGGCAACCGCGCGTTCGACAACAACAGCGCGGGCATCGCGGTCTACGAGCCGGCCGGGCGCACCACGATCACCGGCAATCTCATGGGCCGCAACGCCGGCCACGGCCTCGAGCTCGCGGGCGGCGTTGCCGGAGACCGGCTCGAGCGGAACGTCGCGTTCGGCAACGGCGCGGACGGCTTCTTCCTCTTTGGCTCCCGCGAGTGCTGATCAGGGGAAATCGGTCGTTCGGCAACCGCGGTGCCGGCTTTCATCTCGCAGATGGGCCCTCCGGGAACCAGATCGAGGGCAACCGCGCATGGGACAACGGCCTCTCCGGCATCGCGATGGACGAAGGAGTCGATCTCAACCGGGTGGAGAGGAACGCTGTGCTCCGCAACGCCCGTGCGGCGCAGCCCGGATCGGTGTCAGGCGGAATCACCATCGACGAGGGCGATGACAACCGGGTCACCGGGAACCGGGTCTCGGAGAACGGCGGTGACGGCGGGATCGTGATCACGTCCGAGAGCGGGGGGACCGCCATCGCCTCGAACCACGTCTATGGCAACACCGGGCACGGAATCTGGGTCGGGATCCTGTACGAGGACGCGGGCGGCATGAACATCAGCCGGAACCACTCCACCGCGAACGGGGTGGACGGCATCCACGTGGGCCAGGAAATGTTGGACCCCGAGACGCACATCGCGGTCTCGGAGCTGCAAGGCAATCGCACGGACCGCAATGGCGACGACGGGATCGACGTGGAGAGCGACAAGGTGTTGCTGGTCGAGAACCGGGCTCGATGGAACACCGACCTTGGCATCGAGGCCGTCGCAGGCGTGCTCGACGGCGGCGGCAATCGGGCGCTCGGCAACGGCAACTTGCTGCAGTGCCTAAAGGTGCTGTGCCGCTAGGCCACGCTTCCGCACGCCCGTGAAGGCGAACGGCGGCGGCTGATTCATCTTCGATCTCGACTGATCGCCGGCTGTTATCGAAGTGCTTGGCGGGTCCGGTATTTGTTCTCCAACTACCGACCCGAAGGGATCCGCATGCGTGTATTCATCACAGGCGGCAGTGGCTACATCGGACGAGCTGTTGTCGAAGCGCTCGTCGCCGAAGGCCACGACGTCGAGGCGCTGGTGCGCGAGGGAGCCGACGCGAGCGTCGTGTCGGACATCGGCGCCGAGCTCCGGCGCGGGCATCTGGGCGAGCTCGACCTGCTGCGCGCGGCAGGCGACCGCGCGGACGCGGTGATCCACCTCGCCCCGTCGGATCCGGATACGGACCTGGCCGCCTCGACCGCGCTTCAGGAGCGGCTCGGCAACCGTCCATTCGTTTTCACCGGCGGTGCCTGGGTCTACGGAGACACGGACGGTGTCGTAGACGAAGATGCGCCGCTCGCGCCGCCTCCGATCGTCGCCTGGCGCGTCGCGAACACCCGCGCGATCATGTCCGCCGCAGACCAGGGCGGGCGGCCGGTGCTGATCATGCCCGGCGCCGTCTACGGCGACAACGCCGGCCTCATCACAGCTGCGATGGTCGAGCCCGTCAGGTCCCAGGGCTACGCGACCTACATCGCCGACGGAGGCAACCACATGGCCCTGGTTCACCGGCGCGACATTGCACGGCTCTACGTGCTCGCGCTGGGCGCCCCAGCCGGATCGAGGTACCTCGGCGTGGGCGAATCCGACGCGACCATGCGCCAGGTCGCAGAAGCAGCGAGCCGCGCCGCCGGCGCGGGAGGGGCGACAAGATCGCTGAGCCTCGGGGACGCGCAGCAGGTCTGGGGCCCGCTCGCGGATGCGCTGGCTTTGGATCAACAGTTCACCGCTCGCCACGCCCACGACGCGCTCGGATGGGTTCCGCAGGAGGCCGGCGTCCTCGAGTACCTGGCGGATTCTGCGGTCCCCGCCCAGTGACTGACCAAGCAAGGACCGCGCCGGACCTCACGACGCTCGGCCAGCGGCTACACAGCTTCCTCGCGCCGATGCCCAAGCTGAAGGCTCCAATCGATCCGGCCCTGCTGAAGCACGAACAGGAGCGTGCCGAGGCGCGGCAAAACCGGCTCGCGGACAGGGTCACCACCTTCGCGGGTTCGATGCTGTTCGTCTACATCCACATCGTCTGGTTCGGCTGCTGGATCGGCTTCGGAGTCGAGAGCTACCCCTACGGCCTCCTGACGATGATTGTCTCGCTCGAGGCGATCTTCCTTTCGACCTTCGTGATGATCAGCCAGAACCGCGCCGACGCGAAGCGCCAGGTGATCGCCAACGAGCAGTGGAGCACGGTCCAGGAGGAGGACCAGCAGAACAAGGAGCTGCTCGACCTATCCAGGCAGATCTTGCAGCTGACCAAAGAGGTCCGGGCGCAAGCGGGCCGCGACGGTGTGCGAAACCCCTAACGAGGCGGTGCCTCATGGCGCCGCAGGCGTTCGTTCGCGCGCTCTCGCGCATGCCTTGGCAGCAGCCGACCGAACACCGCCCTACGCGTGGCGACGAAGTCGTACACGCGGTCGGTGAGCGGCTGCGCCGCGGCAGCCAGGCGGGCAGGCGGGCCGCCACCGGGCATCAGCCGCAACAGCGGCGCCACTCCCTCCCCTGCGGAATAGACCCGGCCCTCGACGGTGACGAGATGCCATGAAGCCATGCGGGTCGCTTCGTCCATCGGGCTCAATAGGCGATCGGCCTTCGCTCGATCCTGCAGCGCGACGAACCGGATCGCTCGGGCGCGGTCCCACACCATGACCTTTGCCACAGCCCAACGGCAAAACCCACACTCAGCGTCGTAGACCAGGGTGGCCTGCACCGGCATTGATCAAAACTTGGTCGAGCGCCGGATGAACCCCCAGCGCGTCATGCCCACATGTGATGCCTGACAGACATTATAGAATATATCCTCTATAATTCAAGGCTCGTGGGTCTACAGACCCGCCCTCCAAGAGATAGGAGTTCTGCCATGCAGAGCAACGCAGAAGTCGTACTGGCGGTCATCCGCGCAGTGGAGGAGCGAGATGCAGAGGCGCTGTTCGAGCTCTACCACGACGATGTCGAGCTCCATGACGCACCATCCCTTCCCTACGCGTACACGGCGCGCGGCAAGGATGAGTTGCGCGAGCAGTTCGAGACGGCGCCCGAAATGACCTGGCTCGGAACTTGGGGCCCTCTGCAGCCGACGGAGGCCGAGCGGCGCATGGATCCCCGAGTGGTCGCGACGGACGGGGACGAGGTCGTCGTCCAGTACACCTCCCGAGCCCTCGCGCCCAGCGGCGAGCGCTTCGAGTCTCCCGTGCTGGGTCTTTACGAGGTGCGGGACGGCAAGTTCGCCCGCGCCCAGATGTTCCATTACGACACCGCGGCGATCGTGGCGTTCCTGGAGCGGGGTTAGACAGACCCGCGCCGGCCGCGCAGCGGCTCGTCAATGACGGCGGCTACCGCACTGGCGACATCGGCTCGCAATCCCGCGGGTAGGGGCAGACCGGCGATCAGGTACCGTCGCGCCGCGCCGTAGGGAAGATCGAAGACGGCCAGAAGCGTGCGGTCGAGCGCTGCTCGGCTCCGTCCACCGTAGAGCCGGCGGGCCAGCTGGACGACGGCCCGCTCGACCGGTCGGTTCAGGTCCTCGAGCTCCTCGGCCAGGGCGCCGTTGGGCATTGCCTTGATCAGATCTTCGCGCCGGAAGGCGACCAGCAGCTCTGCATCCCCTGGATGCTCCTCGCAGAAGCCGATGATCGACATGGCCGCGGCCAGTGCTGCCTCCTTGGCGTCATCGTGCTCCATCGCGGCTACGAACGAAGCCTGAGATCGGTAGACCGCTCGGATCCAGAGCCGGGCAATCAGCTCGTCTCTGGATCCGAACCGGTGATAGATCGATCCAGTGGGAGCGCCGCTGGCGTCTGCGATTGCCTCCATCGTCGCGCTTCGCGATCCCTGGTCGAGCAAAAGATCGCGCGCCGCGTCGAGCATGGTGTCGGTCGGGTGTACCTGTGGCCTTGCCATCGGCGAATCCGCTAGATCGTAGTAGAGGGCCGCCTCTACTAAACCCGAGCTTGCCGCCGGTGCGCCGGTAAAGAGCCACACTGCCGTGCCACTACTGCGCCAGCACGTTCAGGGTGAGTCCCGGCATGTCGTAGCCGCCGTTTGATCGCAGCGGCTCACTCGCTCGCTCGACCTCGGAGCGCACTCGCAGCTGCTCCTTTTCGGGCAGACCTCGGATCATGAGCGCGAGCGCGCCCGCCAACTCGGTGATGAAGCGCCAGAGCTCCTCCTCGTCGGCGAACGACCAGACCACTTCGACCTCTTCCACCCGCGGCGGGTCGAATCCCGCACGGGCGACCAGCTCACGGATCCGCGCCTCATCCGCCATCGCGAAGATCCCCGGGGCGCCCGGCTCGGGAGGTGGGGCATGCCCGAGCTCGACCAGAACCCGCCCGGGAACCGACGCCCACGGATTTCTCTCGGGAGAGCCCACGACAGCGAACGAGAGCCGGCCGCCTGGCTTCAATACCCGCCGGGTCTCGGCCAGCGCCGCCGATGGGTCCCCCATCAGCATGTAGCCGTAGCGGCAGAGCACACCGTCGACGCTTGCGTCGGGGAGATCCATCCGCTCGGCGTCGAGCACCCGGTAGTCGACGTTCTCGAGTCCGAGCTCTGACCCCCGTCTGCGCGCCGCGTCCACCATCGCGGGCGAGAAGTCGGTGCTGAGCAACTTTCCCTCCGACCCGACCGTCCGCGCCGCCGCGAACCCGGTCTCACCCGTTCCAGCCGCGAGCTCGAGCACCGTGTCTCCGGGTTTGGGATCGAGCGCCGCCACCAGCCGCTCGCCCACCTCCCGGGTCACGTCCCAGATGAACGCCCGTCCGCTTTCCCAGCCGGGGGCCATCGCGTCCCAGATCTCCTGGCTCGCCCGTCTGTACTGATCGAGCTTCATCAGCGCCGCAATTATCGGTCGTCGGCGAAAGGCGGTCAAGGACCGTCAGCCGTCGGGCTCCGGCGCGCCCACATCCCAGGACGCAGCGCGTCCGGAGTGGACGACTAGCAGCCTAAGCCGCGGCCCTGCGCATCGGCCAGGTGCGCGGTGAGCGACGGGCAACAAGGCTGTTCCAATCCGCATCGTCCATCCGCGCCGGCTGCGTCGTCTCGAGGAAGTCGCGCAACACCGCGGCCAATCCTTCCGGATCCTCGAGGTTGGGAAAGTGGGCGGCGTCGGGAAGGCATTCGAAGCGGCTGCCTGGGGCGGCTTCGTGCGCTGCGTGCCCGTGCCGAATCGGAATCGTGTTGTCCCGCCCTCCCCAGACGATCAGCGTCGGCATGGAGCTCAGGAGGTAGAGCCGGTCGACGGCGCTCACTCGCTGGCCCCTGAGGTCGATCACCGAGCGCAGCGTCTGGAGGAAGGCCCGGCGAGCGCCTGGTCTTTCGAGCGGTTGCAAGGCGCGCGCGATCGCGCGCAGGTACACGCCCTTCCCGGACCCACGCCGCTGCAGCCGCTCACCGGTGTGCCGGAGCATCGACAGGACGAACGGGTGTGCAGCCAGCGCGAGCAGCGTGGACGCTCCGGGCAGCACGGCGCTTCGCAGGAGTGGACTCACCTCGCGGCCGAGCCCGCCGCTCGACACGAGCACGAGCCGCTCCGTGCGCTGGGGGAACTGGTAGAAGAACTGCATCGCGACGCCGCCACCCAGCGAGTGGCCCACGATTGTCGCGCTGTCGAACTCCGATCGCTGAGAGCAGGTCGCGAATGCCGGCTGCGTGCGCGCCGAGCGAGTAGTCGCCGCGGGGCGTCGCGGAGTCACCGTGCCCGATCAAGTCGGGAGCGATCACGGTGTACGAATCAGCCAGCCGCAGCGCCACCGCCTCCCAGTGCCGCGATGAGTTCACCATCCCGTGGATCAGGACCACGGGCGGGCCGCTGCCGGCGATCCGGTAGATCACCCGATGGCCATGCAGCTCGATCTGCCATGCCTTGAACATGCGGCGCACCCTACCCAGTGCTGCGGCGTGCGCGCGAGTGCCGTCACCCGTCGTGACCCAGCCCGACTGCCCGGCCCTGTGACAGCCCGGCCGCGATCACGCGTGAGCGTGGTTCGGAATCCATCAGGTTCGTCCCCATCGCCACGCGCGAGGCCGCGTCGGGCGAGATGGTCATGACACGCGCCCCCCGCCGCTGGAGTGCGAGTGCCTCAACCCCGGCCAGCGAGCGCGACAGCAACCCGATCCCGCCGAACGGCGCAATTCGATTCACCCGCAACGAACCGGTCGGGTTGAGGCACAGCACGCGTGTCCCGCGACCGGCCGGCGCTCGATCCATGTTGGTCGGGCTCCATACGCCGCCGTCCACGTAGGCACTGCCGTCAACGACGACCGGGCGGAACACCCCCGGGATGGAGCACGACGCCCGGACCGCGGTGCCGACCGAGACCGAAGGTGCGCCTGGCATGCCGAACATGACGCGGCGCCCACTCTCGACCTCGACTGCGGATACCGCCAGGCGTCCGTCCCACCGGGCGCCGTTCTGGTCGACCTCCCGTCCGAGGTCGGACAGCGAGCGCCGTCCTGCCGGTAGCCGCGCGAGCGCCGCTCGGCGCAACAAGGCGCCACCGGCCTCCGTGGTGCGGAGCCCGAGCGCCGCCAGCGGCGCGGCCGGAACACCGCCCGCGGCGAGACCTGATCTGAGTGCGCGTGCGAACGGGCCGCGCTGCGCGGGCAGGTCCGAAGCAGGCACCTCCGGCTGCTCGGGCAACTCCCCAAGCCGCGACCGCGGCTCGATCCCGGCGGTCAGCGCCGCCGCAACGATTGAGCCCGCGGAGGTGCCGACATACCCCTCGCAATCGCAGGCGTCGAAGCCGGCCACCTCATCGATGCCGACCAGCACGGCGGTCATCCATGCTTCACCGAGGATCCCCCCGCCTCCGAGGACCAGCACGTCAGGGGTGTCGAACGGCGGCCCTACGCGCGCTTGGACGGGCGGAACCAGTTGTCCGGATCGCGGTCATCGGTTCCGATGCCCGCGGACGCTCGTTCAGCCGCCATTGCCCCCTTTGACATGCCTGTCGGTTTCTCGCGCTCCACCGGCTCAGGCTTGGCCTCCGCGGCGAGAGGTTTTGCCTCTCCGGGACGACCTGTCTTCTTGGGCATGTGTCCAGCGTACCTGAAGTCACGGCCCAGATGGCGATCCGGGGAAGCGCTGGTCAGCGGGCCAGCACCTCGTCCGCCGCCCGCTCACCTGCCTGGATCGCGCCGTCCATGTAGCCGTTCCAGACGGTTGCGGTGTCGGTGCCGGCCCAGTGCACCAGGCCCTCGGGGCGCCGCAGCACGTGCCCGTACCGCCCCAGCGTCCCGGGTCCCATCAACCCGACCGGCCCACCCCGGCTGTAGGGCTCGGCGGTCCAGTCGCACTCCGCGTAGGCCGTCCAGCTGCCGGCCCGCTGCCCGAACATCTTGCTGAGCGTCTCCCGTACCGCGGCCTGGCGCACCCCGAGCTCGAGGCGACCGTAGCGCTCGACCGCCCGCCCGGTGATGAAGCAGGCAAGCAGCCCGCCGCTGGCATCCCGGCTGCTCGCATCGACCACCATCTGCACGGGACCCGCGTCCGCGTACGCGATGCCGGACAGGTCGGCGTCGCGCCACCACGCGCGCTCGTAGGCGACCACCACCTTCATGTAGGCGCCCATCGGCATGCGCTGGGCGAGCATGTCTCTGTCGGCGGGCAGCGGCCGCGCCCAGTGCCACCGTCCCGCCAGCGCCGGCGAGACGGCCACGATCGCCTGGCGTGCCCGGATCGTGGAGCCGTCCTCCGTGCGCAGCAGGACCCCGTCGCCGTCCTGCTCGACCGCCGCGACCGCGCTGTTCAGCCGAACTGCTCCGTCCAATGTCTCCGCCAGCCGGTCGCAGAGCTGCTGGCTGCCGCCCACGAAGTGGTCCTGCTGCGCTCCTCCCTCGAACTCGGTCAGCGAGTCGAGGCCCCCTCCTGACTGCAGGTAGAACAGGAAATACAGGAGAGAAAGCTCCTCGGGCTCCGCGCCGAACACGAGCTCCGTGGCGAGATTGAAGAACAACCGCCCACCCGCGGTGTGAAGGTGGCGCCGGGCGAAGGTTTCGACTGTCTGCGCATCCCAATCGGTGAGTGCGGCCGGAACCCACGGTTGTTCGACCGATACGCGTCGCCGGAGTCGGTTGAGCCGCAGCTGCGCGATGCCGAGCTCGGCGAGTGACAGCGGTGAGAGCGGCGGCAGCGACCCGCTGAACGTTCGCCGCCTACCGGCGGACACCAGCACCGCCTTGCCCTCGAGATGCTGGCGCTGGACACGCACGCCGAATTCTCCGGCGAGCGCGGCGATGCGGTCCTGGGTGGGGCCGATCCAGTGGGCGCCCAGGTCGGCACGGTGCCCATCGATGGTGTCGGTGCGCATCTTCCCGCCGACCCGCTCGCGCGCCTCCAGCACCAGTCACGGACCGTCCCCCGGCGCGCACCCGGCGCGCTGCGGTCAACCCGCTCAGCCCGCCGCCGACGATCGCGACGTCGACCGTCTGCCTGTGCTTCGCCGTCCTCCATCCGGCCAAGCTAACGCAGGGTGGACTTGGGCGACTAGGCGGGGGTGAGCGCCAGCGCCGTCACCACGGACCGGCCGCCCGGGATGTCGGTGCCGTCCTGTTCGCGCGGGCGATTCAGCAGGCGCCCGTCACAGACGAGTGAGGCAGAGCCGCCGCCGTCGAGGTTGATCGCTTCGCGTGTCCCGAGCGATGCCATCAGCTCCGCAAGCTCGCCGAGCGACAGGCCGGCATCGTCTGGCCCGCGCCCGTCGCAGACCAGCGCCACCAGGAACCCGTGACCGACACCGAGCGCCGCTCGAGGATGCCGCCCGGCCGTGATGTCGGAGTCGAATTGTCCGCTTGCGGAGGAGAAGCCTTCCGGGTCCGCGCCATCCAGCATCACGGGTGCGCCCGCGTGGACCAGCAGCGGCCCCGCCTGGAGCAGATCTCCGCGGGGGTCGGCAGGCAGCGCGGAGCGGCGTGCGATGCGCACCTCGCCTCCGTCCACCACGATGCAAGAGCGGATCTCGTCCCACGGCGCGGTGAACGGAACCGAGGGGCGCCGGATTCCTGCCGCCCGCAGCTCTCCGAGTGGCTCTCCTGTGGTGGTGACAAAGAACCCTCCGACAAGCGCGTGCGCGACCTGCGCGCGTGCACACCAATCGTGCAGCGGCTCCCGGTGCGCCAGCGTGACGACGCGGGCCTCCGTTGTCGCAAGGTCGTAGGCGGCCATGTGCACGGTCGTGCCGAGGCCATCCGAGAGCTCCGCGCGGAAGCTGACCGGCGTTGGAAAGCCCTGGGGGAGGACCCCAGGGAGCGACCTCGCTGCGATTGCGGCCACGTATCCAAAGTACGCAATTTGCGGCACTTCTGCCGTGAAAATCGTGCAACCGAGCCGTTAACTTCCCGTGACCACGAAATCTGGCTATTTGCCTGCGAGCAGCTCCTCATAAAGGGTGCCGAAGCGCGCGGCCACCGCGTCCCAGGAGTGCGAGCGCCTCACCTGTATGTACGCGGCCTCCCCGCGGCGACGGCGGGTCTCTTCGTCGTTCACGGCCTCGACGAGCGCCTCCTCCAATCCGTCCCGGTCATCGGGGTCCAGCAGCCATCCGTTCGGGCTCCCGGGTTCGGTGTTCACGAACGAGGTGGGTCCGCCGCTGCGCGTCGCGATCACGGGCAACCCGCACGCCATGGCCTCGACCAGCATCTGGCCGAATCCCTCGCGCGCCGACGGAGCGACCATCACGTCCGCGCAGGCGAGGCCGTCCGGAAGGTCGGTGTGTCCCCGCCAGCCGACGAAGAAGATGCCTTCAGGCCCCACGTCGCGGGCCACCGACCAGGGGTGTTCGCCCTCCCATTCGCCGGGGAAGCCGCCCCAGATCACGAGGGGCGCCGGGCGGGCGAAGCGCTCGCGGGCGCGGGCGTAGGCGCGAATCAGCATCGGCAGCTGCTTCACCTCGGTGAACCGGCCGACGAAGAGCAGCACGGGCGCATGCCCACCTTCCGGCCCGGCCTCGAACCAGCGCAGGTCCTCATCCCGGTAGGCGATCGTGCCGGGGGTTCCAGATTCGTCCCATCCCTGGGGCGCCTCGACGAGCCAGTGTCGCCAGCGAGCCAGGCGCTCCGCGGCCGGCAGGTGCAGTTGCTCGAAACGGGACACGTCGACGCCGTTGGGGATCGAGAGCAGGCGCTCCGGGGGTAGTGCGAGAACCTTCGCCGCCTCCTCACGGAGGTGAGGCGAGATGGCGACCACGCGGTCCGACCTCTTCGCCGCGGCGCGCAGGCGCCGCGACCAGTGCTCGCCGTGCACCCAGCATCCCCAACGCGTCTCGGCGATCAGGCGCCGTTCATCCCGGGTCAGGTCCTCGTCCGCCTCCCAGTTGGCCGGGGGTCCTTCCGCCATCCCGGCCAGGTCGGTCCCGAGCAAACGCGCGATCGCGGACAGGCGGTCGATCTGCTCCAGCATCAGGATCTCCGTCCCGTGCAGATGGGTTACCAGCGGCGTGTCGGGGAACAGCGCCGTTGCGGCGTCGTGGATGGGTGTCAGGTGGTGGAGGTGCATCACCGAGGGCGCCTCCGCCCACGCGCCGGCGAGGACCCTCTGCCAAGCCCGCGCGATGTGTTCGCCGACCTCGGGTGCCAGCGACGCGAACACCCTGTCGGGCGCTCCCGGCCGGTCTTCGAAGGAGGGGTGCATCGGCACGGGCTCGGAGTGCGGGTCGCGACCGTCGGCGTGGGCCCGTACGGCGTCGTCGTACGCGACCGGGGTCAGGAGCGCATGCTTGAAGAAGCTTTCCGCGTGCCGGCGGTCGCCCGGCGCACCGAGTGAACCGGCCACGAGGGCGACCGGCCAGCCCGCGGCCGCGAGCGCTGGAACGAGGTACCGGACCACCTGCGACGACCCGCCCCGGGGGTAGAAGACGAGGCCCATCCCGATGTCAGGATGGGCTTGCGAGGCGGGGGCTTTCCGACTGACCGGTAAGTTTGTTATGGGTTTCCTGACTCCCTTTACAGGAACCACCCTTCATGTTAGGCTGCGCCGCGCTGAGTACGGTTTCCTGGGGAGGATGGAGCCGAGATAGTCCGGGATTGAGAAGGTCCATGATCGCTAGTGAGTGGCGGCGTGAATCGCCCAGAGCTTTGATGTCGGCCCGAATCGCCGACTACCGCCAGCTTCGGGGTCATGGGGGCCTTGGTCCCTGAGGCACGAAGGCGATCCGCCCACGCGATCCTCCCCTACTACAGCGCCGGCGGGTCAACTGCAGAGCAGCGGGGGCCGGGTGAGACCCGGCCCTCGCACGTTGGCCGCAGACGCATCTGCTCAGCGAGTGACGGACTCGATCCAGTCCAGCCGCTCGCCACACAGGCTGGCGGCCCTTGCAGGTGGCAGCACGTCCACGCGCGGGTCCGCGGGCTCCACCACATATAGAGGGCCGAGCGGCAAGGGCGGCCCACCGCTCCCCGGCGCGAGCTCGGCGGGGCGGTAGCGAACTTCCAGCCGGTGCGATCCTCGCGCCAGCTCGACTTCGCCCATCGGCTCGTAGTGGCCGGAGTGGCTGAGGCGGTGCCGCCTCGTCGCGACGCGGCGCCCATCGACCGCGACCTCGAGCTCTCGCCTGAATGCGCCCCTCACGTAGACCAGGTGCCGGCCCGGACGGCGCACCGTGATGGTGGCGTCGAAGCGCGCTTCGCTTGCCGGGGTAAACCGTCCCAGGCATGCCCGGGACCGGTTGTGTCTGGCCCTGGCTCCCCGAGGCGGCCGCGACGAGATCGACCCGCGCTGCCCGCGGTGCGCGTGCGACGGCAAGCCGGCCGCCCGCGGCCGCCGCGCGGCGGCCGAGTGCCCGCACCCGTGCGCACGCCGGGCGTGCCGCGGGGTCGGCGGTGTCGCCCAGCGGTATGTGCTCCAGAAGCGAGTCCTCCAGGCCCGGGGCCAGCTGCCACACGTCGTAGAACCGGCCCCGCGACAGCAGCCGGTATACCGATGGTGGCCGGCTCGCGACCGGTGACCGGCGCAGGACCAGGGTGCGGTAGGCGCGGAGCCCGGCCAGCTCGAACTCGTCGATGTCGGCGGTGCCGAGCTTTCGCAGCGGCCGGCCCGAGCGCAGCGGGATGACCCGCCTGCGCAACTCCGACGCGCCCTCCGCATCAGCCTTGCGAAGAAAGTGGCGCACGCCGTACGGCTCGTACTCGGTCATCAACGCCGGTCCCTCGCCGGCGATCCGGTCGCCGATGTGCTCGAGCTCCAGATGCCGGTCGTATGGCGCCAGATTCACCTCGTGGTAAGCCAGCACGTTCGACCACAGCACTCCTCCGCAGACGAGCACGGCCACGACGGCGCCCTCGGCCCGGCGCCCCCCCGTCGCCAGCAGACCGGCCCCGACCAGCGCCGCGAACACCATTACGGGTGAGGTCGTCGCGAGCGCCTTCGCGTCGATCCACGGCGAGCCGACCGCAGCGATCGCGGTGCCTGCCGCGACGGTGCCCCCCACGAACAGCAACACCCCGGTGGCGCGCCGCCGCCAGGCGAACACGAGACCGGTGATTGCCGCCAGCGCAACCACTCCCACGAGGAAGTATGTGACGAGCATGTCGTTCGGCTCGAAGCGGAAGTCGCCCTCCGGCCAGACGCCGAAGACCTGCAGCCAGTTGAGTGGCTCCACGAGGTTGCCCTTCGCCGTGTCGCTCGTCACGGGCGAGGACGTCGGTGGCACGACGCCTCCGGCCACGAACAGCGGCGCCGACAGCACCAACGCCGGAATCGCGACCAGCGCACCACCGCGGATCGCCGCGAGGGTCCCGCGTCGTCGCAGGACGATTACCGATGCAGGCAGCAGGATGCCCAGCAGCCAAACGCCCCCCGACGCGCTCAGCACAGCGATCACGGCCGCGCATGTGACGGCGATCAGCACGAGGTCGCGGTCGCGCGGCCCTTCCTTCTCCGCAAGCGCCAGCGCGACCAGGGTCGCAAGCAGCGCGATCAGTGCTGCTCCGACGATCTCCTTTATGCCGCCCCACAGCACGTACCCGAAGAGCAGCGCGGGCTGAGCCGCGACGACGGCGGCCACCATGCGGGCCGGTCCGGAACGAAGGACGGTGCCCGCGAGGACGTAGAGCGCGGAGGCGAGCATCGCCGCGGCGAAGGCGAGGTACGGCTGGAACACCCACGCCACGTCCCGTCCCGACCAGGGCGCGGCCCACTCCCAGCGGAAGAAACGCCCCGATCGGATAGCCGTCGGCCAGATTGAAGGCGAGGGTTGCCTCGTAGGAGGACGGCGCGAGCCCCTCCAAGCTGCGGCCGTGCTCCATCACGCGGTCGGTGAGGGCGAACCAGGTGGCCGTGTCGTCGAGCTTGATGTAGCCGGTGAACGTCGGATCTCCCGACAGCACGACCGGGGCTGCATAGATGGCGTAGGCGAGCAGCGGCGCAAGCACCGCCCAGGGATCGATGCGCCCCCACGGATAGGAGAGGCCGAAGCCGGCAGCCGCCGCCGCGACCGCCGCCGGCACGCCGAGCTCGGCGGTCTTGTCACTGATCGTGGCGAGCTGGACCACCACGATCACGAATGCGAGCCCGATCGGCATCAGCAACAGGACCGGTAGGCGGCGCCGGGTCACCTCCTCGAGCAGGAGCCCACACCCGAAGCAGACCAGCCCGAGGACCACCGGGAAGGCGAGCCACGCGACCGCGAACGTCATCGGGCGATGAGCGTCACTGTCGGGAGGGGAGGGTCAGCGAGGAAGGACGGAGGTCAGTGAAGTGGCTGGAACCTGTCCGGGAGCGCGGGCAGCAGGCCCGCTCCGGCGACGGATCGTACACCGCGACCTGTGCATTGGAGCCGGGGATACGTCTCGAACAGGCTCTTCATTTCCAGGCAAGTTTCGACAATTTTCTGCGCTCTCCGCTTTTTTACTGACTCAACGTTCAGGAAGACGAAAAATCGGGTAGGACAGGGCTGCCGTCGCCGCAGCAGCTCTGCGGGCGGCGGGGGAGAGATCAACTACACCCAAGCGATTGGGAGGAGTGCTATATGGCCCTGAAGGCTCGTACCCTGGTGCCGCTGGCACTGGCCGCTTCTGCCCTCACGATGCTGGTCGCCGCCGAGTTCGCCTCGGCGACCCACCCGCGTCCGAAGGGTGCAACTCCGTTGCGGCTATCGATGGTGCCCGCGTACAACGCATGCGCTTCACCGAACCGCACGCACGGAACGCCGCTGGCGTTCCCGTCGTGCAACCCGCCGGTTCAGTCGTCGACCGCCGTCACCATCGGCTCGCCCGATGCGAACGGTGCCACGGCGAACTCGGTCGGTTCCATCAGGATCGCCGTGATCGCGGGCGCGCCGGGCCCGCCTGAGGACTCCGACGTGGCCCTCACGGCCAACGTCACCGACGTCCGCTGTAAGGCCGGGACAGCCGCATGTGGCTCTGCCAATGCGGCCGACGGCGCGGACTACACGGGCGAGCTCCAGGGCGATGCCCAGATCCGCATCACGGACCACTGGAACGCGGTGGCTCCGGGCGGCGGCCCTGACGCAGCGACCGTGATCGACATTCCGTTCCCCGTGAACACGAGCTGTGCGGCGACTGCCAGCACCTCAATCGGCAGCACCTGCTCGGTGAACACCACGGCGAACGCAGTGATCGGAGGGCCGGGACCGCCCTGGGCGGACCCGGTAGTCAAGGACACCAAGCGGGCGATCGTTCAGGTCGGCCAGGTGCAGGTCATCGACGGCGGTCCTGACGGCGTCGTGGCCACCACGCCCAACACGCTGTTCGGCGTGCAGGGCATCTACATCCCGTAGTCGGGCCTAGATAGGCCGAGGGCGAACCAACCCGGGGGGCGGCAGGAGCCGCCCCCCGGCCTTTGTCTACGCCTGACGCGGGGCGAATTTGGGGCGTACGAACGCCTTTGACGGGAAACAAGGAGGTCGAGATGGGGATCCCGGGCGAGCGTCAGAAAGCCACCAGCGCCGACAGCGGGCAGGACGACCGCATCCGCGCCCTGCTGACGTACGGAGGCGAGACGGGCTGCGTCGAGCTGTCCGAGGTGGGGCAGCTCGCAGAGGAGCTGGATCTGCCGGATATCGCGGTCGAGGACCTGCTCGACCAGATCGAGGCGCACGGGATCGAGCTGAAGGACGACTGCGGTCGCGAGGTCGCCGAGCAGGTGACCTATGCGAACGACTCGCTTGCGGCGGTCACCACCGACGCGCTCCAGCTCTTCCTCAGGGAGGTCAACCGCTTCGATCTGTTGACGGCTGCCCAGGAGGTCGACCTCGCGAAGCGCATCGAGCGCGGCGACCGCCACGCGAAGGCCATGATGGTCAACGCGAATCTGCGCCTCGTGATCTCCATCGCGCGCCGTTACCAGGGCAACCAGCTCACCCTGCTCGACCTGATCCAGGAGGGGATCCTGGGTTTGATCCGGGCGACCGAGAAGTTCGATTGGCGACGTGGTTACAAGTTCTCGACGTATGCCACGTGGTGGATCCGGCAGGCTGTCGAACGAGGTATCGCGAACGGGGCGCGAACGATCAGGCTCCCCGTGTACGTCATCGAGCGGGAGAAGAAGATTGCTCGCGCACAGCGCCGGCTGACCACGGCCCTCGGCTACCAGCCAAGCGAGGAGGAGATCGCTCGAGCCGCCGAGATGCCGCTCACGCAGGTGCGCGCCGTTCAGGCCGCGGCGCGGACCGTGACCAGCCTCGACAAGCCGCTCGGCGAGCAGGAGAACACGTCACTCGCCGACGTCCTGGAGAGCCCCGACGCCGCGCCGGCCGAGGAGGTGGAGCTGAGTCTCACGGAGGAAGTGGTCCGCAAGGCGCTCGCCGAGCTTCCAGACGACCGCCGCACGGTGCTCGCGCTGCGCTACGGCCTCACCGACGAAGGCGAGCCGCGCACCATCGAGCAGGTGGTGGAGCAGCTCGGAATCTCACGCAACAAGGTTCGCCGGCTCGAGGCGGACGGTCTGGCGCGGCTGGCACGCACGCGGGAGATCGCCGCGCTGCAAGAGCCGGTCTAGAGCTTCGCGCCGCTCACGGCACCGGCACCCGGCTGCTTCCCTGCTCGGCCCCGAACGTGCGCCCTGAATCCGCCGATGAGCTCCCCAGCTCGAGCTGGCGGACCGACGGGCTGCCCGCGACCTCGCCAACGATGTCGCCCTCGGAGGAGATGAAGAACGTCTGCGGCAGGGCGGTGACGCCGTACTGGGCTGCGATCTTGCCGCTCCGATCGGAGATCCCCGGATAGGTGAGGTCGTATTGGCCGATCACCGCGCGGGCCGCGCCGGTGGGCTCTTTGACGTTCGCGCCGACGAACATCACGCCGCGCGGTCCCCATCGCTTCCACGTTGCCTCGACCAGGCGCGTATCTGCGCGGCAGGGGGCGCACTGGGAGGACCACATATAAAGCACGACCGGCGTCCCGCGCAGCTGTGAGAGCTCGAGAGAGTCCTTCGCCGCGGCGCGCTCGAACGGCTCCTGGAGCGACTTGGGAAGTGTGCCCGCGTGAATCAGCTCAGCCGAAAAGTCCGGAGCCTTCACGGGCCGGCGCCGGGCCAGGTTCCGACGGATCTGCTCACCCTGCGCCTCTGTTGCCGGCGGCTGCGCTTCGCTCCCGTCACCCGCCGGCGGGGCCGGTGAGCCGGGAGACAGCGGACGCTCCGGCGCGTTCGCCTCGTTTGCCGTAGTCGAGTCGTCGCCGTCCGAGGTGAGGCCCGAGATCGCGATCACGAGCATCACGACGCCGGCGAGGACCGCCAGCCCGCCGAGCAGATATGTGTTGCGTCTTGACACTCAGTCGATGAGGCCGGATGAGCCTCTGCTCATCCGATTGGTAGGCCGCTCAACTTAACGCGCCCAGACCCCAGCTGCTGTGTTACGATCAGCGCCGTTGGTGCAGGGGTACTCACCGGGAGGGGTCTGTTCTGTGGTTTCACGCTGGCATTTCCTCGTCGCTGTAGTCGTATCGATCTTCGCGTTCGCGGGGACCGCGCAAGCATCGCCTGTCTACTTGTCGGCGATCAATCTGTCCGCTGCCGGCGAAGATGGTTTCCAGCCGCAGGTTGGCGTCGACGGCTCCGGCAACGTGCATGCCGTCTGGACGCGCTCCGACGGTAGCCATTTCAGGATCCAGTACTCCACGCGGACGGCGAATGGCGACTGGAGCGCGCCGGTCAACATCTCCGACGCCGGCCAGGCCGCATCGGAGCCCCAGCTCGATGTCGACCCGTCGGGCAACCTGCTCGTCGTGTGGACGCGCTCCGACGGGACGAACCTTCGCGTGCAGGCCACCTTCAAGACGTTCGGTGGGGGCTTCACTGCCCCGGTCACCGTGTCGGACCCGGGCTTCGACGCCAGCCGCCCGCAGGTGGACTTCGACAACTCCGGGAAGGCGATCGCGGTGTGGCAGCGCTATGACGGCGCGAACCTCCGCGTGCAGGCAAGCATTCGTAACCCGGGTGCCGCCGGCACCTTCCTCGCCGAGGTGACCCTGTCCGAACCGGGGCAGGACGGGTTCAACCCACAGCAGGCTGCCGGTCCCAACGTGGACGCGAACGGCGTCGTCGTCTGGACGCGCTCTGACGGCACCAAGCTGCGGGTGCAGTCATCCCGCCGCCGAGACGTGGTCGGATTCGCGCGGCCGAAGGGAGCCACTCCTATGCGGGCTCCGCTGGTGCCGGCGTACAACGCCTGCGCAGTCGGTGTGGCGAACCGCATCCACGGGACGCCGCTGGCCTACCCGTCGTGCAACCCGCCGGTGCGGTCTTCCGGCGTGTTGACAATCGGCTCGCCCGACGCCAACGGATTCGCAGCGAACTCGGTGTCGTCGGTGAAGTACAAGGTGGTCTCGGGGAACGCGGCAACGGAGGCCAACGAGGCCGACGTCCAAGCGCTCGTCAAGGTCGATGACGTGCGCAATCACCCAGCCGGCACGGACTACACCGGCCGGATCGGTTTCAGCGTCAACCTCAAGATCACCGACAACCGCAACGCTCCGGAGCAGCCGGAGCCCGGCACCGTCCAGGCCTTCCCACTCGAGTGGGCCGTCCAGTGCACGGCGACCGCGGACACCACCAGGGGGAGCGCCTGTACCGCCACGACCAGCATGAACGCGCTGTTCCCAGGCGCGGTGCTGGAGACCAAGCGCACGCTCTGGGAGCTGGGTCAGACGGTGGTCCGCGACGCCGGCCCGAACGGCACCGGCTACGCCGCCTGCCCGCCGACCTGCGGTGACGGTGACGAGACGACGTTCATGCGCCAGGGGATCTTCGCCCCGTAGCGCACGTGGGTCATTCGAGCGACTTGGCGGGCGCCCGAAAGGGCGCCCGCAGTCTTTTGCGGCCGCACCTCATGGCCTCCGGCTGCAGGCGCTATTCTTTCGACCACCCCGCGTGGGTCGCGGGGCTCTTTTTTGTATCTCGACCGGCTCGGCCCCACCGATCGCCTGGACCCTGAGGAATGGCTCGCGGAGAAGTACGAATCGCGGTAACGCTCGCTTGCGAGGAATGCAAGCGCCGCAACTACCAGACGGACAAGAATCGCCGGAACGATCCGGACCGTATCGAGATGCGCAAATACTGTCGCTGGTGTCGCCATCACACCGCGCACAAGGAAACCCGCTAGCCACGATCGGGGCTGTCGATGGCGCGGACCAGACAAAAGCGAAAGGCGAAGCGGCGCGAGGAGCAGCTGAAGGCGAGCCGCCGGTCGGGTGCGGCGAAGGAACAGCCGATGAATCCCGCCGAGCAGGCTGTGATCGACCATGCCGAGGCGCTCGAGGTCGCCGACGAGCTCGAGGAACAGATCGAGGCCGACGATGCCCCGGCTGCGGAGGCGCCTCCCGCCGAGACGCCGGTCACGAAGGAGCGCGCCAAGCCGCCGGCGCGGCAGCGCGAGGCGAAGAAGCCGGAGCGCCGCCGCGACCCCAAGCCGGAGCGCAAGCGCGAGCCGCGCCGCCGTGGACGCGTAACCAATTTCCTCGTACAGGTGTGGGCCGAGCTGCGGCGGGTGCAGTGGCCGGACCGCAACCAGGTCACCCAGGCGACCGGCGTGGTCATAGTCTTCTGCTTCCTCGCCGGCGCCTACCTCGCGCTGTGGGACTTCGTCTTCAGCGAATTCGTGACTTGGCTTCTGTGAGCCCCGGGAGGGCCTGAAATGTTCCGCTGGTACGTCATAAACACCTACTCGGGCCACGAGAACAAGGTCAAGCACAACATCGAGCATCGCGTGTCGACGATGGAGCAGCAGTCGAACATCCGCCAGGTCGTGGTCCCGACGGAGCAGG
The DNA here is from genome assembly GCA_963731895.1 of uncultured Solirubrobacterales bacterium. GTDB lineage: Bacteria > Actinomycetota > Thermoleophilia > Solirubrobacterales > JBBDJG01 > CAVSXO01. The sequence continues at coordinate 20,051 of CAVSXO010000036.1, read as the reverse complement.
TGTCAGAGATGAAGAACGGCCAGAAGGTCCAGAGCGAGCGCCGCACCATGCCCGGCTACGTGCTGGTCAACATGGAGATGAACGACGACACCTGGATGCTGGTCAAGAACACGCCAGGAGTCACCGGATTCGTGGGTTCGCGCGACAAGCCGCTTCCCCTCAGCAAGCCCGAGGTGGACCGGCTGATGCACCGCGAGACCGCGGAGCGGCCACGCACGCGGGCGCAGTTCTCGATCGGCGAGTCGGTGAAGGTGATCTCGGGCCCACTGTCGGACTTTTCCGGCGAGATTGCGGAGATCAACGAGGACGCCGCGAAGCTGAAGGTGCTGGTGTCGATCTTCGGCCGGGAAACCCCGGTGGAAGTCGGCTATGACCAGGTGAAGAAGATATGAGTCGGCAGTCGGCGGTTGGCAGTCGGCAGACTGCGAACCGCGAACTGCGAACTGCGAACTCCGGATCTAGCGAAGGCTGATGGCTCGGAAAGTCCTCACAATGATCAAGCTCCAGATCCCAGCGGCGGCCGCCAACCCGGCGCCACCGGTCGGCCCTGCCCTCGGCCAGCACGGCGTCAACATCATGGAGTTCTGCAAGGCCTTCAACGCCCAGACGCAGGCGGACGCGGGCACGATCATCCCGGTCGAGATCACGGTGTACGAGGACCGCTCGTTCACCTTCATCACAAAGACGCCGCCCGCCGCGGTACTGATCCGCCAGGCGATCGGAATCGAGAAGGGGTCCGGAGAGCCGAACCGGGAGAAGGTCGGGACCATCTCGCGAGACCAGGTGCGTGAAATTGCCGAGACGAAGCTGCCAGACCTCAATGCCCACGACGTCGACCAGGCGATGAAGATCATCGAGGGCACCGCGCGATCGATGGGAGTTGATGTGGCATGAAGCGGGGAAAGCGCTACCGAAGCCTGCGCGAGCAGATCGACCGCACGCGGGAGTACCCGCCTGCAGAGGCGGTGGAGACCGTCAGGGCGATGCAGTCCGCCAAGTTCACGGAGGCGGTCGAGGTCCACATCCGGCTCGGGGTCAACGTGCGCCATGCCGACCAGCAGGTTCGCGGGACCCTCGTCCTGCCGCATGGTCTCGGGCGCGACGTCACCGTGGCGGTGTTTGCGCAGGGCGACAAGGCTCGGGAGGCGGAAGCCGCCGGTGCCGATCACGTGGGTGGCGAGGACCTGGCACAGCGCGTCACGGATGGCTTCACCGATTTCGATGTCGCAATCGCGACTCCGGACATGATGCCGGTCGTGGGGCGGCTCGGCCGGGTCCTCGGCCCGCAGGGCAAGATGCCGAACCCGAAGGTGGGTACGGTCACCGAGGACGTGGGCCGGGCGGTCGAGCAGGCGAAGGCGGGCCGAGTCGAATACCGGACCGACCGCACGGGCATCGTGCATCTGGTGATCGGGCGGGCGGACTTCGAGCAGCGCCCCTTGCTGGAGAACTACGCCGCGCTGGTCGAGGAGATCGTGCGCGCCAAGCCCGCTGCGGCCAAGGGCCGCTACATCCGTTCGATCACGTTGACGACCACCATGGGTCCAGGGATCCATGTGGACCCGACGCGCACGCGCGATCTCGTGGAGGAAGCAGCCGCGTAGTACCATCGCCCACCGACAACTTGCTTGCGCGCCCAAGACGGCCGGCGGCCCAGGTGTAAGACCGGTCCAGGCGGCGGAAGCGGAATGACCGACATGGTCCCGTTCCTGCCCGCCTGCGTGCGGGCTTTTCATTGGGCTCACGCCCTGGTGCGGCTCCATCAGAGCCCCGGACGGAAGACTTAACACATGAAAAAAGAGCAGAAGGCACAGGTGGTCGACGAGCTCGCAGCCCAGCTGGGCGATGCGCAGGCGATCTACGCGGTCGACTACCGCGGGATCAGCGTGCCGCAGGCGGCCGAGCTGCGGGCCAGCCTGCGTGAGCTCGACGCAACCTTCCGCATCGTGAAGAACACACTCACGCTGCGCGCGGCCGACAAGGCGGGTGTGGATGCAATCAAGGAGCTCGTGGCCGGCGGCCCGACGGCGCTCACGTTCGTGCGGGGGGATGCCGCGCTGACCGCCAAGGCTCTCGACACGTTCAGCCGGCGGGCGAACGTCCTGGAAGTGAAGGGCGGGCTCCTCGAGGGCCGTGTTCTTGCTCAGGACGACTTCCGTAGCCTCGCGCGCCTGCCGAGTCGCGAAGTCCTGACGGCCCAGTTTGCAGGCGTCGTCGCTTCCCCGCTGACCGGTCTGGTGCGCGGTCTGGGTTCGATGGTGGCCGGGCTCGCGATCGCCCTCGCTCAGGTGCGCGACAAAAAGGAGGCCGAAGGCCCGCCCCCGTCCGCTGAGGCTGAGGCGCCGGCTGCTGCGGAGGAGGAGACCCCTCCGGCCGAGGAGGCGCAGAGCGCCCCGGAATCGACGGAGGCATCCGGGGACGCCGAGCCGGCACCGAGCGACGAAGAGCCGGCACCGAGCGACGAAGAGCAAAACGATGAGCAGTCCGAAGCCGAACAGGAGGCGCGATAGCAGTGGCAACCAAGATCAGCACAGAGGAATGGATCGAGGAGCTCAAGGCGATCTCGGTCATGGAGCTAGCGGAGCGCATCAAGGCGCTCGAGGAGGAGTTCGGAGTGTCCGCGACTGCGGTCGCGGCAGCAGCTCCGGCGGCTGCGGCCGGCGGTGGTGACGGCGCCGCCGCGGAGGAGGAGAAGAGCACGTTCGACGTCGTCCTCACGGGCCCCGGTGACAAGAAGATCCAGGTCATCAAGGTCGTCCGGGCGGCCACCGGGCTGGGCCTGAAGGAAGCAAAGGCCCTGGTGGACGAGGCCCCGAAGGCGGTCAAGGAGGGTCTCGAGAAGGACGAGGCCGACAAGTTGAAGGGGGAGCTCGAGGAAGCTGGAGCCTCGGTCGAACTCAAGTAAGCTGCGTCGCGAGAAATCTCGTCCTGCCACACCCGCCGATCAGCTCGCAGACCGGCGGCCCATAGATTTTCCAGGCCTTTCGAGGTTGCGATTGCCTTTGGTACTATGTGCGGTCGCGCGTTGTTTTGCCTGCCCTTCCGCCCGAGCGGTCCGCTTTCCCGTTTGAGCCAACACTAGAGGAGCCCCTTTTTGGCACGTGTGGACGTTGCACGCCATCGTAGAAGCTTTGCGTCCCTGGAAAACGTTCTAGAACTACCGAACCTGATCGACATACAGCGCACCTCCTTCGAGTGGTTGACAGACGCTCAGAAGGGGGGTCTGCGCGAGACGGTCGACGACATTTCGCCGATCACCGACTACACGGGCAACCTTGCCATCGTGTTCGGTGAGCTGTGGTTCGACGAACCGCTGGCCTCCATCGCCGAGTGCCGCGAGAAGGACATGATCTATTCGCGGCCGCTGAACATGAAGGTCGCGTTCCAGAACCGCGACACCGGAGAGATCCGTGAGCAGACCGTCTTCATGGGGGATTTCCCGTGGATGACGGAGTGGGGCACGTTCATCATCAACGGCACCGAGCGTGTCGTCGTGACGCAGCTCGTGCGTTCGCCGGGCGCCTATGTGATGCAGCCCAAGGACCGCGAGAAGCAGGTCCTGATCGCAAACCTGATGCCGGCTCGCGGTTCGTGGCTCGAGCTCGAGATCGACAAGAAGGGTCGTGTCTACGTACGTGTCGACCGCAAGCGCAAGCTGCCGGTCACCGTGCTGCTGCGCGCGATCGGTTACGCCAACGACGAAGAGATCCTGAAGCTCTTCGACAACTCGGTCTACATCCGCAACACGATGGACTCCGACCCCGAGAACATCAAGTCCGAGGAGGGTGCGCTGATCGAGCTGTTCAAGAAGCAGCGCCCCGGTGAGCCGCCGTCGCTCGATGCCGCGAAGAACTTGCTCAATCAGCTGTTCTTCGATCCCAAGCGCTACGACCTCACGCGCGTCGGCCGGTACAAGCTGAACTCCCGGCTCGGACTGGATGTCGACCTCGACACGCGCGTCCTCACCAAGGACGACATCGTCGCGCTCGTGCGCGAGCTCGTGACTGTGCCTCGGAAGCTGCTCGGCCAGCGCGGGGAGCCGGCGCTGCCGGAGGAGCAGGAGGCCATCAAGGACTACGCGGCCGAGGCTCAGGATGCCTCCTGGGACACCATCGCCGACCACCTCGACGAGTACGAGCACTTCGGCAACCGCCGTCTGCGCACGGTGGGCGAGCTGATCCAGGAAGCGTTCCGGATCGGCCTCTACCGGATGGAGCGAGTCGTCCGCGAGCGCCTCACGACCGAGGACGCCGACACGATCACCCCCCAGACGATCATCAACATCCGGCCCGTGGTCGCGGCGCTGAAGGAGTTCTTCGGGTCCTCCCAGCTGTCCCAGTTCATGGATCAGACCAACTCCCTGACCGGGCTGACCCACCGGCGACGGCTGTCGGCGCTGGGCGCCGGCGGCCTGACCCGTGAGCGCGCTCCCATCGAGGTGCGCGACGTGCATCCGACCCACTACGGGCGCATGTGCCCGATCGAGACGCCGGAAGGGCCGAACATCGGCCTGATCGGCTCGCTCTCCTCCTACGCGACCGTGTCCGAGCACGGCTTCGTCCAGACGCCGTACCGGGTCGTCGAGGAGGGCGTCGTGACGGACAAGATCGTCTGGCTCGACGCCACGCAGGAGGAGGAGCACGTGATCGCCCAGGCGAACGCGGAGCTCGACTCCAAGAACAAGCTGAAGGGGCAGGTCATGTGCCGCGCACGTGACGGCGAGGTCGTCACGACCTCCCCGCGCCAGGTCGAGCTGATGGACGTGTCGCCGACCCAGATCTGGTCGGTGGCGACGGCGCTGATCCCGTTCCTCGAGCACGACGACGCGAACCGCGCCCTGATGGGCTCGAACATGCAGCGCCAGGCGGTCCCGCTGCTGCGGCCGGACCCGCCGCTGATCGGGACCGGCATGGAGCGCCGGGCCGCGAGCGACAGCGGTGACGTGGTCGTTTCGCGCGAGGAGGCGGCGAGGTCACGTCCGTGGACGCAGAGGAGATCGTGATCGGCAAGACCGCGCACGAGCTGCACAAGTTCATGCGTTCCAACCAGGGCACGCTGATCGACCAGCGCCCGCTCGTGCGGGTCGGCGACAAGGTGAAGAAGGGGGACGTGCTCGCCGACGGCTCCTCGACGTCGGGCGGCGAGCTTGCGCTCGGCAAGAACGTGACGGTCGCCTTCATGTCCTGGGAGGGCTACAACTTCGAGGACGCGATCGTGATCTCGGAGCGGCTCGTGAAGGACGACGTCCTGACGTCGATCCACATCGAGGAGTACGAGATCGACGCCCGCACGACCAAGCTGGGCGACGAGGAGATCACTCGCGACATCCCCAACCGCTCGGAGGAGTCGCTGCGCAACCTCGACGAGCGCGGGGTGGTGCGCGTCGGCGCCGAGGTGACCTCCGGCGACCTGCTGGTCGGAAAGGTGACGCCCAAGGGCGAGACCGAGCTGACCGCCGAGGAGAAGCTGATCCGCGCGATCTTCAAGGAGAAGGCGCGCGAGGTCCGCGACACCTCGCTGAAGGTCCCGCACGGCGAGGGCGGCGTCGTGATCGACGTGAAGATCTTCTCCCGCGACGCGGGCGACGATCTCGCACCGGGCGTCAACGACCTGGTGCGCGTGTATGTGGCCAGCAAGCGCAAGATCGCCGAGGGCGACAAGCTCGCCGGCCGCCACGGGAACAAGGGCGTGATCTCCAAGATCGTGCCCGAGGAGGACATGCCGTTCCTCGAGAACGGCATCGCCCGTGGACGTGATCCTGAACCCGCTGGGCGTGCCGAGCCGGATGAACGTCGGCCAGATCCTGGAGACGCACCTCGGGTGGGTCGCCGCGAACGGCTGGTACGACGACGGATCGGAGGCGTACAAGGAGTCGCAGGAGAACGGCGGACGCGTGTTCGTGGCCACCCCGGTGTTCGACGGCGCGACGGTCGAGCAGGTCGACGAGGCGCTCGTGCGCTGGCAGCAGGAGACGAAGTCGGGGATCAACCTCGACATGGACACCTCCAAGCGCGCCGGGCAGCCGCTGCTCCGGCAAGGCCACCCTGTACGACGGCCAGTCGGGCGAGCCCTACGAGTCGCAGGTGACCGTCGGCCAGATGTACATCCTGAAGCTGCTGCACCTCGTCGACGACAAGATCCACGCGCGTTCGACGGGCCCCTACTCGCTCGTCACCCAGCAGCCGCTGGGCGGCAAGGCGCAGTTCGGCGGCCAGCGCTTCGGCGAGATGGAGGTCTGGGCGCTGGAGGCCTACGGCGCCGCCTACACGCTCCAGGAGATGCTGACCGTGAAGTCCGACGACACCGTCGGCCGCGTGAAGGCCTACGAGGCGATCGTGAAGGGCGAGAACATCCCCGAGCCGTCGATCCCCGAGTCCTTCAAGGTCCTGCTGAAGGAGATGCAGAGCCTCTCGCTGGACGTGAACGTGATCTCCGAGGAGGGCACGGACATCGAGATCCGCGAGGAGGAGGACGACCTCCTGCGCGCTGCCGAGGAGCTCGGCATCGACCTCTCGGGGGTGCGCGCGACCGACAAGGACGGCAAGCAGCCGGCGGACACCGCCGGCGGACGAGGCCGAGGAGACCGAGGTCACCGAGGACGACCTGGCAGCGAAGAGGCGAAGGCGGAGACGGTCGAAGAGGAGTAGCGCCGAGCCAGCCGGCAGACGGCCGACGCACGGACTGCGACGGCGACTGCACTTCAGCGACTGAGCCAAAGGAACACACTTGATCGACATCAACAATTTCGACGCAATCGAGATCAGCCTCGCCTCGTCCAAGCAGATCCGGAGCTGGTCCTCCGGTGAGGTGACCAAGCCCGAGACGATCAACTACCGGACGCTGAAGCCCGAGAAGGACGGCCTTTTCTGCGAGCGCATCTTCGGTCCCACGAAGGACTGGGAGTGCTACTGCGGCAAGTACAAGCGGGTCCGCTACAAGGGCATCGTCTGCGAGCGCTGTGGCGTGGAGGTCACGCGCTCGAAGGTGCGGCGCGAGCGGATGGGCCACGTCGACCTCGCCGCTCCCGTCTCGCACATCTGGTTCTTCAAGGGCGTGCCGAGCCGGATCGGCTACCTGCTCGACATCGCGCCCAAGGAGCTCGAGAAGGTCCTCTACTTCGCCGCCTCCTTCGTGACCTGGATCGACGAGGAGGCGCGCGCCGAAGGACCTCGGCAAGCTCGAGAAGGAGGTCGACAAGGTCGTCGACGCCTACGAGGCCGAGAAGCAGCAGCGCGTGCAGGAGCTGCGGGAGTCCCTCGAGCGGCGGCTCGAGTTCCTGAAGAGCGGCAAGCAGACCGGCTTCAACGACGAGGACCACCTGTGGGCGGACTCGCTCGAGGTCAACGTGAAGAAGCTCTCCGAGGCCGACCGCGAGAAGCTCGAGAAGGACCTGCGCAAGGCCTTCGACCAGGACATCGACGACACCGAGGCCTACATCGACGACGCCGCCGAGCGCATGCGGCTGGCCTGGGAGAAGTTCCAGGACATGACCGTCAAGGAGGTCATCGCCGACGAGGCTCTCTTCCGTGAGCTGAAGGAGCGGTTCGGTTCCCCGTTCGGCTGGGGCGAGTACTTCCGCGGCGGCATGGGCGCCGAGGCCGTGCGCGACCTGCTCGAGCAGGTCGAACCTCGAGGCCGAGGCCGACGAGCTCGAGCTCACGATCAAGAGCTCCAAGGGCCAGAAGCAGAACAAGGCGATCAAGCGCCTGAAGGTCGTGTCCGCGTTCCGGAACTCGAAGAACCGGCCCGAGTGGATGATCCTCGAGGCCGTGCCGGTGATCCCGCCGGAGCTGCGCCCGATGGTCCAGCTCGACGGCGGCCGGTTCGCCACCTCCGACCTGAACGACCTCTACCGGCGCGTCATCAACCGCAACAACCGCCTCAAGCGGCTGCTCGACCTCGGCGCGCCCGAGATCATCGTGAACAACGAGAAGCGCATGCTCCAGGAGGCCGTCGACGCCCTGTTCGACAACGGCCGCCGGGGCCGGCCCGTGACCGGGCCGGGCAACCGCGCGCTGAAGTCCCTGTCCGACATGCTGAAGGGCAAGCAGGGCCGGTTCCGCCAGAACCTGCTCGGCAAGCGCGTCGACTACTCCGGCCGTTCGGTGATCGTCGCCGGCCCGTCGCTGAAGCTGCACCAGTGCGGGCTGCCGAAGCTGATGGCGCTGGAGCTGTTCAAGCCGTTCATCATGGCGCGGCTCGTCGAGCGCAAGGCGGTCCAGAACATCAAGGCCGCCAAGAAGATGGTCGAGTCGATGATCCCCGAGGTGTGGGACGTGCTCGAGGAGGTCATCCGCGAGCACCCGGTGCTGCTGAACCGTGCGCCGACGCTCCACCGCCTCGGCATCCAGGCCTTCGAGCCGGTGCTGGTCGAGGGCAAGGCGATCCAGATCCACCCGCTCGTCTGCCACGCGTTCAACGCGGACTTCGACGGCGACCAGATGGCCGTGCACGTTCCGCTGAGCGCCGAGGCGCAGGCGGAGGCGCGGATCCTGATGCTGAGCGCGAACAACATCCTGTCCCCGGCGCACGGCGGGCCGCTCGCCACGCCGACCCAGGACATGGTGCTGGGCGTCTACTACCTGACCTACGGGCCCGACCCGGACGAGCTGGAGAAGATCGACCCGGACAAGGTGAAGCCGCGCCCGCACATCTACCGCACGGCGCAGGAGGCCGAGCTGGCCTACGAGGACAAGCAGGTGCGCCTCCAGGACATCGCGCGCTACCGGCCGGCTGCCGGCCACCACGTCACCACGACGGTCGGCCGGATCCTGTTCAACGACAGCATCCAGCGCGCGCTGGCGGAGACGCTGGGCGACAAGTTCGACCCGGCCGGATACGAGTTCATCAACCAGACCCTCACGAAGCGGGAGATCGGCACGCTCGTCGCGTCGCTCGTGTTCAACTACGGCGCAGGTTCGATCGCGCTGGTGCTGGACGCCTTCAAGGACCTCGGGTTCCACTACGCGAGCCAGGCGGGCATCACGATCTCCAAGAACGACGTCGTGACCCCGCCCGACAAGGAGCAGATCCTCGAGCGCTACGAGAACGAGGTCGCAGGAGATCCAGTCGCAGTACGACATGGGCCTGATCACCTACGAGGAGCGCCACGAGAAGGTCGTCGACAAGTGGACGGAGGCGAACGAGGTCGTGGCCCGGGCGATGGAGGCCAACCTCGACCGGCTGAACCCGATCTACATGATGGCCAACTCCGGAGCGCGTGGATCGTTCACGCAGATCCGCCAGCTGGCCGGCATGCGAGGCCTGATGGCCAATCCGAAGGGCGAGATCATCGAGCGCCCGATCAAGGCCAGCTTCATGGAGGGCCTGACGGTGCTCGAGTACTTCATCTCGACCCACGGCGCCCGCAAGGGTCTCGCCGACACCGCGCTGCGGACCGCCGACTCGGGCTACCTGACCCGCCGCCTGGTGGACGTGGCGCAGGACGTGATCGTCCGGCTCGACGACTGCAAGACGCGTGGGTTCATCGAGATGCCGCTCTACCGCGACGACGGCCGGCTGAACGACAACCTCGCTCGGCCGCGTCGTGCGGCGCAGAAGCTCGCGACCAAGCGCGGTCGCGAGCTGCTGAAGAAGAACGACGTGATCAACCGCGAGATGCTGGACGACCTGCTCGAGGCGTTCCCGAACGAGGACGGCGCCGATGCGACCGCCGTGCCGGTCCGCTCGGTGCTGAAGTGCGAGGCCGAGGCCGGCGTGTGCCGCGCCTGCTACGGCGTCTCGCTGGCCACCGGCGAGCTGGCGAACCTCGGCGACGCGGTCGGCATCGTCGCGGCGCAGTCGATCGGCGAGCCCGGAACCCAGCTCACGATGCGGACGTTCCACACCGGTGGTGTGGCGGGCGCCGACATCACGCACGGTCTGCCGCGCGTCGTCGAGCTGTTCGAGGCGCGCAAGCCGAAGGGCGTCGCGGAGATCGCCCGTCAGAGCGGCAAGGTCGCGATCGAGCGAGACGAGAAGTCCCAGAAGGTGATCATCCTCGACGCCAAGGGCGAGGAGCACGCCTACACGCTCCCGCGGCGCACGCACCTGAGCGTGTCCGAGGGCCAGACGATCGAGGCCGGCCACCAGCTCAACGAGGGCTCGCTGTACCCGGCCGAGCTGCTCGAGGTGCGGGGCCGCGACGAGACCGAGCGCTACCTCGTCGCCGAGGTGCAGCAGGTCTACAAGTCCCAGGGCGTGGACATCAACGACAAGCACATCGAGCTGATCGCGCGCCAGATGCTCAAGCGCGTGCGCATCGAGCGCAAGGGCGACACGGACCTCCTGCCCGGCTCGCTGGTCGACCGGCACGCGCTCAAGCGCCGCAACGACGAGCTCAAGAAGGCGGGCGAGCGAGACCGCCACCGGCGAGGAGGTGATCCTCGGGATCACCAAGGCCTCGCTGGCGACCGACTCGTTCCTGTCGGCGGCCTCCTTCCAGGAGACCACCAAGGTCCTCACGGACGCAGCGCTCGAGGGCAAGGTCGACCGCCTGCTCGGGCCTGAAGGAGAACGTGATCATCGGGAAGCTGATCCCGGCGGCAACGGGGCTCAAGCACTACCGCATGCTCGAGATCGAGCCGACCGAGCCGGTCCAGCGGCCGACCGCGGACGAGATCGGCCTGCTCGACGAGGATCAGCTCGCGGCCGAGCTGGGGCTGGAGGCCGAGGGCCTCGAGGGCCTCGGCGCCGAGATCTCCACGACCGACTTCGGGGACGACTTCGGCTCCGACTTCGACCTCTCCGAGGGCGGGGACGGGCGCGCGCCCGCCGCCTCGGAGGGCACCAGCGACGAGTCCTAGGATCGCGGCTAGTCTGGGACGGCTGGCGGCGCCTGCCGCGAGCGCTGCCGCCTCCAGGCCGTCCGCCCACCGCAGCAGCATCTCCACGTGCTCTTGGCCCATGCCCTCATGCCGCAGCGTCTCGATGATCAGCGTCGGCGCCGGCGCTGCGCGCGGCCCAGTCGTGGCACGACTCGTCGATGTTGTCGTCGATCCAGGCCAGCGGCGCGGTCGCCGGCGTGCTCGGCGATCGCGTCCACCTTCCAGTGGGCCGCGCCGGCCGCGACGCGCCCGTCGAAGGTCAGGAACGGCAGGTGGCCGGGCAGGCCGAGCAGGTGGGGGAGGTAGTCGTTCGCCGCCTCCTCCCAGCCGGTGGCCCAGATCGAGCTCGTAGCGCTCCGCGAGCTGCAGCAGGCGCGCGCCGCACTCGGAGGATATGTAGTGCATGACGCCGTTGATCGAGTGCAGCCGGCCCGGAGGGCAGTGCGAGAACGGCGCGTCGCCCGGTGCGAGCCCTAGCCCTCCCTGAAGCCGAACAGGCTGATCACGCCGTCCACGTCGACGAACAGCAGCGGTTTTTCGCGATGTTGTTGCATATGCATCTAGCGCGTCACGCGCAACGTCTGCGCGCCGGAACCGGTGTGAGATCCCGGTGATAGGGGTATCCGTCCACGTGACCCGGACGCTTGTCGAGTTCTGGCGGTGAGCCGTCAAGCTCGAAGGGTACGAGGTCGAAATCTAGAACACCGCGCCTGATGGCCCGCTAGCGGCGCGACTTCTCCCCGAATTCCCCTCTCCATTAGATGACCGTACAAATCGGACTGCTGCTTGCCCTTGGTTGCGCCTTCGCGACGAACCTCGCCTTCCTCTGGAAGCACAGGGGCGCCGTCGCAGCGCCTGAGGTCAACGTCCGCCATCCGCTCGCGAGCGCGAAGGGGCTGTTCGCCTCGAAGTGGTGGACGATCGGCTTCGGCGTTGCGCTCGTCGCCTGGGTCCTCCACGTCGCCGCGCTGGCGCTTGCCCCGATCTCGCTGGTCCAGGCGGTCATCTCAGGTGGCCTCGTCTTCCTCGCCGTGCTGGCCGACCGCTGGTTCGGCTTCGAGCTCGGCAAGCGGGAGTGGATGGGCGTCGCCCTGACGGCTGTCGGCCTCGCCTTCCTGGGCCTCACGGTCCAGACCGGCGGCGGGCGGCTCGCACTCGAGCTACTCGATCTCGGGCATGATCGCCTTCGAGGGCGCGATGGTCTTCCTCGGCGCGCTCCTGCTGCTGTCGCACCGGGTCGAGCGGCGTCCGGCACCGCACGCGGCCTGATCCTCGGCGCCGCCGCAGGAATCCTGTTCGGGGTGTCCGACATCTCGATCAAGGCGCTCACCGGGACGGTCCCGGGGGAGCTGATGTCGATCGTCAGCCCGTGGACGCTCGTGGCCATCGTGGCCTCGGTCGCCGCCTTCTATGCCTCGGCCCGCGGTCTGCAGGTCGGCGAGGGCCTGTCGGTGATCGCGCTCACGTCCGTGTCGGCCAACCTGTCGGCGATCCTCGGCGGCATCCTCGTGTTCGGCGATCCGCTGGGCGCCGACCCGTTCGAGGCCGTCGCCCGCGGCATGGCGTTCGCGATGGTGATCGCCGCGACCGCGCTGATGCCCGCGCCGATGCGCGCGGCTGCACGCACGGCCTAGCACCGCACGCAGCATCTTCGCGCCGGCGCAGGCTGCTGCTACGCTTCGCCGTCGCATGCCAAGCATCAACCAGCTGGTTCGCAAGGGCCGCAACCGGCCGCGCAAGAAGGTCTCCACCCCGGCCTGAAGTCGAGCCAGGGTGGCAAGCGCCGCCTGGCCGCGCCCCAGCGCCGCGGCGTCTGCACCCGCGTCTACACGACCACGCCGAAGAAGCCGAACTCGGCGCTGCGCAAGGTCGCGCGCGTGCGGCTCACGAACGAGATGGAGGTCACCGCCTACATCCCGGGCGAGGGCCACAACCTGCAGGAGCACTCCGTCGTGCTCGTGCGCGGCGGCCGGGTGAAGGACCTGCCGGGCGTGCGCTACAAGGTCGTGCGCGGGACGCTCGACGCCGCCGGCGTGTCGGACCGCAAGAAGGCCCGCTCGCAGTACGGCGTCAAGGCCAGCTAGCCGCGTCACGATGCCTCGCCGCGGAGACATCAGCCCCCGGCCGGTCGAGCCGGACAAGGTCTACAACAGCCGCCTCGTGCAGCAGGTGATCAACAAGGTGATGATGGACGGCAAGAAGTCCACCGCCGAGAAGATCACCTACGACGCGCTCGACATCCTCGTCGCGCAAGACCGGCAAGGAGCCGGTCGAGGCGCTGGAGCAGTCGATCAAGACGCTCACGCCGGTGCTCGAGGTGCGCTCCCGCCGGGTCGGCGGCGCCACCTACCAGGTGCCGGTCGAGGTTCCCGCGCGGCGCGCCCGCACGCTGGCCGTGCGCTGGCTCGTCGAGTTCGCCCGCCGCCGCCGCGAGAAGTCGATGTCCGAGCGGCTCGCGAACGAGCTGGCCGACGCCGGCGAGCAGCAGGGCGACGCCTACAAGCGCAAGGACGACATCTACCGCATGGCGCAGGCCAACAAGGCCTTCGCGCACTACCGCTGGTAGCTACGCCGCCGCTCGTGTCGGCCCCTCCGGGGAGGGGGTCGTTCGGCGCCCTGCGGCGGATTTCCTCTCGACCCCCTCCCCTGCGGGGCCCGTGCGCCGCTGCGTCTGCGCGCTAGGTCTGCTCGAGCGCGGCCGCGCCGCCGGTGGGGTGGGCTGCCTCTTCTGTCAGTTCCGCGGAGAGCGTTTCTAGGTCTCGGCCGTGGGGTTCGATTCGGACCAGCAGGAAGCCGATTCCTACCAGCAGGGATGAGGCGGCCAGGAACAGGAACGACGGGGCGAGGGCGTCGAGGGTTGCCTCCGGGTCCACCAGGTCGCCGGTGCCGGCTACCAGGGCGATCACCAGCGGGCCGATGATCCGGCCCAGGCCGCTGACCGCCCAGGCGAGGCCCATCCCGTGCGTGCGCAGGCTGGTGGGGAAGATCTCCGGCGTGTATGGCGCGAGGTTGGCGAAGCCTCCGTCCACGAAGAAGGCGGCGGGGATCAGCGCGGCCAGGAACAGCGGCACGCCCGCGATCTCGGTGTCGCTGCTGAACGCGGCCAGCACGAGCGGCGGGACGGCGCCGAACCCCATCACGAGCCCGCACGTGCGCCGGCCGAGGCGTTGCGGCACGAACGAGAAGAACAGCCGCCCGGCAAAGGATCCGAGCGCCACGAGGAGGAACAGCAGCGCTGCCTCGTCGGAGGAGATGTCGAGGATGCGCTCGAGGAAGGTCGGCCCCCACAGCACGAGGCCGGAGACCGCGATCGAGGCTCCCAGCCAGGCGAGCACCGTGACCGTCACGCTGGCGCGGTAGCGGCGCAGGTCCGCGTAGGACGTCCCGGACGCAGGGGCTGGCGGCGCCTCGAGCGCCAGCTCCTCCTCCGGGCGCTGGATCAGCCAGGCCACCACGCTGCGGGCCTCACGCAGGCGCCCCTTGTCGGCGAGCCAGCGCGGCGACTCCGGCACGTAGGCCTGGACGAAGAAGACCAGCAGGACGGGCAGGAGCCCGATCGCGAACGCCGCGCGCCACGGAAGCGCCGCGGCGACGACCGCGGCCACCATGATCCCCACCGGCACCATCGCCGTGGTCACGAAGCCGACCACGCGCGTGCGCAGCCGCGTGGGCGTGAACTCGAGCGCCAGCGGAACAGCGATCACCGCCACGCCGGCGACGCCGGCGCCGACCACGAGGCGCAGCGCCGCGATGTACCACCAGCCGCCGTCCGGCGCCAGGGCGAGCGCCCCGGTGGCGAGCGAGAACATGAGGATGCCCGCCATCAGCGGGCGGCGCCGGCCGAGGCGGTCGCCGGCACGCCCCCAGACGATGCTGCCGCCGATCGCCCCCACGCCCGCGGACAGCAGCATCACTGCCGCCTGGCCGAAGGTCAGGTCCCATTCGTCGGCCAGATCGGGGACGACGAAGGCGATCAGGAAGAAGTCGAACAGGTCCAGCACCGCGCCCACCATCACCGCCCCGGCCAGCAGGTAGAAGCGCCGCGTCAGCGGCGCCTCGTCGAGCGCTTCGAGCATCGGGGTGGGCGAGCCGTTCAGGGTCTCTGCCTCGCCGCCTGTCCACGCCGGCGGTCCGCGTCGCGCGGGCGAGACTGCACGGAGCGAGCAGCAGCGCGAGCACCCCGGCGCCTGCGGTCAGGACGACGGCTCCGGCCAGCTCGAACCAGAAGCCGGCCGCCGGCTCGGCGTCGGCGATCTCCAGGTCCGTGGTCACTCCGGATGCCGTCACGTCCGGCAGGTCGAACGCCAGTGCGACCACGAGCGCGATCAGTCCCAGCATCGCGGCCGCGCAGCGCGGGCAGGCGCTGGCGGGTGAGGAGCGCGAACACGGCCGCGGCCGCACCGGCCACTCCCATGATCCCGAGCGCCCACGAGTGCTGGTCGGAGCCGGTGCGCACCGACCCCGCCGCGTTCGACACGCTGCCGCTCGGCGTGACGATCCGGTAGAGGTCGAGTGCCTCCGCATACAGCAGCAGCAGGCCGCCGAGCACGGCGACCGTGGCCGCGATGCCGAGGCGGTGGCCGGCGCACGAGCCCTGCGAACCGGGCCGCAAGGGCCGCCACGCGCGCTCTGGCAGGCCCCCCGCGGGGGGCCCCTGTGCGGGCTTTCTGATGCGGTTTCAGCGCCTTTGGATGCCATCAGGCCTCTGCTATCATCGCCGAAGCCTCCCGGTGCACACGCCGCGTGCCTTTGGAGCGCCGCAGGGCGCGTTTCAGGGGGAATTGCCGGGGAATCCTAGAAATGGACCTCTACTCCAGATAGTTCCCTCGTCGCGAGCCGACCTGCATGGCCCGCGAGGGCTCTTTTTTTGCCCTGAACCCAGACGATCGATAAGAGAACTCAATGCCGCGATACCACGCCACTCGACAAGCTCCGCAACATCGGCATCATGGCCCACATCGATGCCGGTAAGACGACCACGACCGAGCGCATCCTCTACTACACCGGCCGCACCCACAAGATGGGCGAGGTCCACGAGGGCGCTGCCGTCATGGACTGGATGGAGCAGGAGCAGGAGCGCGGCATCACGATCACCTCGGCCGCGACCGCGTGCGAGTGGGAGGGCCACCGCATCAACATCATCGACACGCCCGGCCACGTCGACTTCACCGTCGAGGTCGAGCGTTCGCTGCGCGTGCTCGACGGCGCGATCGCCCTGTTCGACTCCGTCGCGGGGGTCGAGCCGCAGTCCGAGACCGTCTGGCGGCAGGCCGACAAGTACCGCGTGCCCCGGATCGCGTACATCAACAAGATGGACCGCACCGGCGCGGACTTCGACGGCGGCCGTGAAGACGATGAAGGAGCGGCTCGGCGCGCATCCGCTCCCGATCCAGCTGCCGATCGGCGAGGAGGGCGACTTCAAGGGCGTCGTCGACCTCGTCACCGACCGTGCGCTGGTCTGGAACGACGAGCTCGGCACGGAGTGGCAGGAGGAGGACATCCCGGCCGACATGGCCGATGCGGTGCACGAGCAGCGCACCCACCTGATCGAGGCCTGCGCCGACTACGACGACGAGCTGATGGAGGCCTACCTCGCCGAGGAGGACATCTCGCCGGAGCGGATCAAGAAGGCCCTGCGCCAGGCCACCCTCGACATCAAGGTGACCCCGGTGCTGTGCGGGTCGAGCTTCAAGAACAAGGGCGTGCAGCCGCTGCTGGACGCCGTGATCGACTACCTCCCGTCGCCGCTCGACGTTCCGCCGCTGATGGGCATCGAGCCCGTGAAGGGCGACGAGAACGGCCGCGCGGCCGAGCGCCCGCCGGACGACAATGCCCCCTTTGCGGCGCTCGCCTTCAAGATCATGGCCGACCCATATGTCGGGAAGCTGACCTATTTCCGGGTCTACTCCGGCACGCTGAAGGCCGGCTCCAAGGTCATGAACGCGAGCACCGGGCGCCAGGAGCGTGTCGGCCGCATCCTCGAGATGCACGCCAACCACCGCGAGGAGCGCGAGGAGATCTTCGCCGGCGACATCGTCGCCGGCGTGGGGCTGAAGCAGACCTCCACCGGCGACACGCTTTGCGATCCGGACGCGCCGGTCAAGCTCGAGTCGATCGAGTTCCCCGAGCCGGTGATCGCCGTCTCGATCGAGCCCAAGACGAAGGCCGACCAGGAGAAGATGGGCGCCGGGCTGGCGCGCCTGGGCGAGGAGGACCCGACGTTCCAGGTGCGCTCCGACGAGGAGACCGGCCAGACGCTGATCTCCGGGCATGGGCGAGCTGCACCTCGAGGTGATCACGGACCGGCTGCTGCGCGAGTTCAAGGTCGACGCGACGGTCGGCCGGCCGCAGGTCGCCTACAGCGAGACCGTGCGCGAGTCCGTGCAGAAGATCCACGGCCGTTTCGTACGCCAGACCGGCGGCCGGGGCCAGTACGGCCACGCCGTCATCGACCTCGAGCCCGCTCCGGGCGAGGGCTTCGACTTCGTGAACAAGGTCAAGGGCGGCAATATCCCGTCCGAGTTCATCCCAGCGGTCGAGCAGGGGATCGAGGAGGCGCTCGAGTCGGGCGTGAAGGCCGGTTACCCGATGGTGGACGTCCGGGTGACGCTGACCGACGGGTCCTACCACGACGTCGACTCTTCGGAGATGGCCTTCAAGGTGGCCGGCTCCATGGCGTTCCGCGAAGCCGCCCGGCGGGCGAAGCCGGTCCTGCTGGAGCCGATCATGGCGGTCGAGGTCGTGACGCCGGAGGAGTTCATGGGTGACGTGATCGGCGATCTGAACCGCCGCCGGGGCCGGATCGAGGGCATGGAGCCGCGCGGGAACGCGCAGGTGATCCGGGCCCACGTGCCGCTCGCGGAGATGTTCGGGTATGCCACGGACCTGCGATCTGCCACTCAGGGCCGGGCCACCTACACGATGCAGTTCGACCGCTACAGCGAGGTGCCCTCGGCCCTGTCCGAGGAGATCATCGAGCACCGTGGCGGCACCCTCGTGGGCGCCAGCGCCTGACGAGGCCAAGCCGAAAGCCGCAATACAGCTATATTTTCGCGGTTGCCCCGCGTGGCGCCCTGTACGCCGGGGCCCGGCGTTGCCGACAGCCGCTAAGACCCCGTCCGTATAACGATTTCAAGGAGCCAGAGAATTGTCGAAGGCAAAATTCGAGCGCGATAAGCCGCACGTCAACGTCGGCACGATCGGTCACATCGACCATGGCAAGACGACGCTCACCGCCGCCCTGACGAAGGTCCTCGCCGAGAAGGGCATGGCGGAGGAGACCAAGTTCGACGAGATCGACAAGGCTCCGGAGGAGAAGGCGCGCGGGATCACGATCGCGACCGCCCACGTCGAGTACTCGACGGACAAGCGCCACTACGCGCACGTCGACTGTCCGGGCCACCACGACTACATCAAGAACATGATCACGGGCGCCGCCCAGATGGACGGCGCGATCCTGGTGGTGTCGGCCGCCGACGGCCCGATGCCGCAGACGCGGGAGCACGTGCTGCTCGCGCGCCAGGTGAACGTGCCCTACATCGTCGTGTTCCTGAACAAGGTCGACATGGTCGACGACCCCGAGCTGCTCGAGCTGGTCGAGGTCGAGGTCCGGGAGCTGCTGTCGAACTACGACTTTCCCGGCGACGACGTGCCGGTGATCAAGGGCTCCGCGCTGAAGGCGCTCGAGGGCGACGAGGACGCGAAGAACACGATCATGGAGCTGACCGCCGCGCTCGACGACTACATCCCCGAGCCGCAACGCGACCTCGACAAGCCGTTCCTGATGCCGGTCGAGGACGTGTTCACGATCACGGGACGCGGCACGGTGGCAACGGGCCGCATCGAGCAGGGGAAGGTCAACGTCGGCGACGAGGTCGAGCTGGTCGGCATCCACGAGCAGACGAACAAGACCGTCGTGACCGGCGTCGAGATGTTCCGCAAGCTGCTCGACTACGGACAGGCCGGCGACAACGTGGGCTGCCTGCTGCGAGGCGTGAAGCGCGAGGAGATCGAGCGCGGCCAGGTACTGGCCAAGCCCGCTTCGATCACCCCACACACGAAGTTCAAGGCCGAGGTCTACTGCCTCACCAAGGACGAAGGCGGGCGCCACACGCCCTTCTTCAACGGCTACCGGCCGCAGTTCTACTTCCGCACGACGGACGTCACCGGCGTCTGTCAGCTCCCCGAGGGCACGGAGATGGTGATGCCGGGTGACAACACCCAGATGGAGATCGATTTGATCCAGCCGATCGCGATGGACGAGCAGCTTCGCTTCGCCATCCGCGAGGGCGGTCGCACGGTCGGCTCAGGGGTGGTGACCGAGATCATCGAATAGGCGTTTCAACGGGCGGGGCCGCGGTCCCGCCCTTTTCACGCGTTTTGCGACGGGGCGGGGCTCTCCAGGGGGCCTCGCCCCCGCGCACGACTAGGACACCATGGCAGCGATACCCCAAAACAAGATCAGGATCAGGCTCAAGGCCTACGACCACGACGCCATCGACCGTGCTGCGGCGGAGATCGTGGAGACGGCCGAGCGAACCGGCGCGACCGTGTCCGGCCCCGTGCCGCTGCCGACCGAGAAGAACGTCTACGTGGTGATCAAGAGCCCGTTCAAGGACAAGGACTCCCGCGAGCACTTCGAGATCCGCACTCACAAGCGGCTGATCGACATACATCAGCCGTCTCCCAAGACGGTGGACTCTCTACAGAGGCTCGACCATCTTCCGGCCGGAGTGGACATCGAGATTCGTCTTAGAGCGCAGTCCGCAGTCGCAGTCGCAGACTTGGCTCGGGCCCTGCCAACTGCCGACCGCCAACCGCGACTGATCATGGCCGGCATCCTCGGAAAGAAACTCGGCATGACTCAACTTTTCACCGATGAGGGTGAGCGCGTCAGCGTCACTGTCATCCAGGCTGGTCCGTGTGCCGTGACCGCTGTGCGCGAATCCGAGCGCGACGGTTACCGCGCCGTCCAACTCGCCTTCGGGGAGACGAAGGAGGCCCGGATCGGCAAGCCACGGCTCGGGCACCTGAAGCGGGCGGGCGTCGCACCGATGCGCCACCTGGTCGAGTTCCGGCTCGCCGACGACGACGAGCGCGAGCTGAAGATCGGCGACGAGCTGCGTGTCGAGGACGTGTTCGAGAAGGGCCAGAAGGTGAAGGTCCGCGCCGCGCCAAGGGCAAGGGCTTCCAGGGCACGATCCGCCGCCACAACTTCAGCCGGGG
>CAVSXO010000035.1:0-41710 GCA_963731895.1 uncultured Solirubrobacterales bacterium | reverse complement strand
CGCGAGCAGCCGCGAAGCTCTTCGCGATTCGGCGATCACCCCGCGGAAGCGATAGGCGCAATAGGCGAGCGGTATCGCGTAAAGCAGTACGAGCACGTCGTCGGGCCGCTCCACGCCCGGCAAGTCGGCGAGTGGGCGGATGTTGTGCCCGGCGGTCTCGTGCACAGCGAACAGCTCGTCGAACGCGACGAATGCCAATCCGGCGCCCGCGACGAGGTAGAACTGCACAACCTGGGGACGCGCATGGGCGCGCCGGAGAAAGAAGAACGTCATGAAAGCCGCGGTCGAGAGCGCCGCGAGCAATGTGCCCTGAATGGCGCTGGTGACCGGTCGTGATTCCCCGTCTGCATAGACGGTGACGGTGTCGAGCACCTTCACGCGGTAGACCTCGCCCGTCTGGTACGGCAGGAGGTGTCGCCCCTGCTCCTCGACCTCGTAGAGCGACGACGGGGCCGTGACCAGGAATGCCCCAGCCGCGACGACTCCCAGGCCGAGGGCCAAGGCGATCGGCCTGCGCGGACCCAGACGGCCGGCAGAACCAGAGCTGTCCCTAATACCCATGCTCCTTTCTGTACGGGAACCTACCTTGGCTCCCCGGCGCCGTCTCGCTCCAAACCCCCGATTCGCGCTCAGGCGAGCGCATCGAGATCACTCTTGCTCCAAAAGCCCAGGTAATGGGAGCGGAAACTGCAAGATACCCGCCGCACCTCGATTTTTATTGGAGTCGCGCCAGCCGCATCGCCCGCAACCTCGCGGTTCGAAACCTTTTCCCCCCCCCCCCCCCCCCCCCCCCCCCCCCCCCCCCCCCCCCCCCCCCCCCCCCCCCCCCCCCCCCCCCCCCCCCCCCCCCCCCCTCTCCCTTTGCCGGCAGCGAGCTACGCGGCCGTCGCGGCGCCGAGCTGAGCGTAGACGCCCTGCTCGAACTGCATCAGTGTCTCGACCATGCGCGCGTCGAAGAAGGGCAGCAGCTGGGTGAAGATCGCCGCCGTGATCCCGGTCGCGGGATCGACCCAGTAGTAGGAGTTGAACAGACCCGCCCAGTCGCCCGAGCCGGCCCTCCGCATGGCGGGGACGTCCTCGAGCAGCAGGTGCAGGCCGAGGCCCCAGCCCTGCCGGAAAGGCAGCGACGGGACGTCGTTGGTCAGCTCCGGTATCGCGGAACGCATCACCTCCGGCAGCGGCACCCCCCCGAGGTGGTCCGTGAACATCAGGGCGACGGTCTCCGGCTCGAGGATCCGCGCGCCGTCGAGCTCGCCGCCCCGCAGCAGCGCACGCAGGAAGCGCATGTAATCGCCGGCGGTCCCGTATGCGCCCTCGCCGCCGAACGCGAGCTCTGGCTCTTCGAAGAGGTCGAGGTCGCTCGGCGCCAGGCCGCCCTCCGGCGTGCGGACGTGGATCCCCATCAGCCGCTCGCGCTGCGCCTCGGTGGGGCGGAAGGTCGTGTCGGTCATGCCCAGCGGCGCGAAGACGTGTTGTGCGAGGTACTCGTCGAGCGGCTGACCGGTGACGGCTTCCACCACGAGCCCCAGCCAGGCGGTGTTGACGCCGTACTCCCACCGCTCGCCCGGCTCGGCGACGAAGGGAGTGTCGAGACATTTCCGCAGCCCGGTGAGCGGGTTCGGTGCGCCCGTGAGGTCGTGCCACTTCTTCAGGTCCACGTTCGAGAACCAGTACGACAACCCGGACGTATGCGTGAGCAGGTGCTGGATCGTCGGCTGCCGCGACAGGTCGCGCAGGCGCGGCTCATCACCGTCGAAGCCCTCGAGCAGCTGCAACGCCCCGAAGGCGGGGATCACCGAGACGACCGTCTGGTCGAGCGCGAGGCGGCCCTGCTCGACCAGTTGCAGCGCAGCGACGCTCGTCAGCGCCTTCGTCATCGAGGCGATCCGGAACATCGTGTCGGTGGTCGCCGGCGGGTCGTCGCCGACCCGCAAGCGCCCGGCCGCGCCCTCGTATACGACACCGTCCCTGTCCGCGACCATCGCGACCACGCCGGGGACCACTCCCTCCGCGCATGCACGCTCGAGCAGCTCGTCGATCGTCGCGAGGCCTCCACCCATCGGCCGCGAGCCTACCTGGCCGCGCGCGGCCTGACCAGGTGGCAGAGATATGGTTTTGCCCGCCGAGGCAGGTGCGCTTGCTTGGCGCGATACTGCGCGGACGATGTCGCAGGAGAACGTCGAGATCATCCGGCGCGGCTACGAGCACTTCTCGGCCACCGGCGTGACATCCGCGCCCATCCCGATTTGGTCTGGGATGTGTCCAACCTCGGCTGGCCCGACCAGCAGGTCTACACCGGGCCCGAGGGCGCGATGCAATTCAACGCCGAGTGGGCCGATGCATGGGATGACTGGGAGATGGAGCCCGAGGATTACATCGACGCCGGGGAGCGCGTCGTCGTCATCCTCATCCAGCGGGGGCGTTCGAAGGGCACGGGAATTCCCGTCGAGATGCGCTTCGCTCAAGTGTGGACGCTCCGGGACGGACAGGGGATCAGGATGCAGCTGTACGCGAGCGTGGAGGAAGCCCTCGAAGCCGTGGGGCTGTCGGAGCAGGCGATGTCGCAGGAGAACGTGGGGGAGGGGGGGGGAGAGGGGGGGGGAGGGGGAGGGAGGGGGGAAGGGGGAGGGGGGGGGGGGGGGGGGGAGGAGGAGGGAACTTGTTCAGTCGATCTACGCGGCTTGGGAACGTGGCGATTACAGCTCCGCCGAGTGGGCGCACCCCAAAATCGAATGGGAGTTCGCCGCCGATGGGCCGGCGCCCAGGGAGGAACAGGGCTGGCCGGGATGGCAAAGGACTGGGGCGGATCCATAGGTGGCTATGAGGGGTTCCATCACAAGGCGGACAAGTACCTCAAACTCGACGGCGAGCGTGTGCTTGTGCTCCAGCGGCTTATCGGGCGAGGTAAGACGAGCGGGTTGGACATCGATCAGGTGCCATCGCAGGGAGGAGCAGTCATGTTTCACGTTCGCGATGGCAAGGTGACGCGCCTCGTCGGCTACTTCCATCGCGAGCGTGCACTCGCCGACCTCGGCCTGTCGGAGCAAGACGCTCACGCCGACTCCTGAGCCTGCGGGATACTGCGCGGGCGATGTCGCAGGAGAACGTGGAGATCGTGGGCAGCCAGCGGTTGCGGCAATAAACGACCGCGACATCGACGCCTACATGGCTTGTTGCACCGAGGACATCCAGTTGTTGCAGACCCCGGTGTCGCCAATTGAAGGCATCTACAAAGGGTCCGAAGGGATCGAACGATACTTCGCCGATCTGGGCGATGCAGGCCCGGATTTCCGGGTCACCATCGACCGACTGGAGACCGTCGGCGCTGACCGGGTAGTCGGGTTCGTGCGCCTCAACATGAGCGGGCGAGCCAAGCCGCATAAGCCTCGGTGGTGACATCCCCGCCACAAACGTTTACGACCTCGCCGATGGCAAGATCAAGCGCGTCCGCATCTTTCTCTGCGACCGCCGCGAAGCCCTCCAAGCCGTGGGGCTGGCGGAGTAGGCGATGTCTCAGGAGAACGTGGAGCGGGTCGAAGCAGATTCGCGGCGCACAACCGTGGCGACATCGATGCACTGATCGAGTTCTACGATCCCGAGGTGGTGTTCGAGACGCTGCTGCTCGGGACCCACCATGGCAACGAGGCCATCCGGCTGATCTACGCGGAGAACCAAAGAACCATGTCCGGTTATGACGTCATCCCCGTGGAGCTGATCGATGCCGGGGACAAGGTGGTGGCCGTCGCCCAGGTAGTGGGCGCCGGTCCATCAGCCAGATCGCTCTGAATGATCGGTTCGCGTTCGTGTTCACGTTCAAGGGCGATCGGGTCGTACGAGAACAGGCTTTTCGAAACAGGGAGGAAGCCCTCGAAGCCGTGGGCTATCGGAGCAAAGACGCTCCCGTCCGACTCCTGAGCCTGCGGGATACTGCGCGGGCGATGTCGCAGGAGAACGTGGAGATCGTGCCCACGATGGCGGTCGCGGGGAGGATAGGTCCATGGGCCGTGTGATGGGGTTCATCGCGCTGGCGGTTGTGATCGGCGTGGCCACGGGCCTGGTATTGCACAGAGTCGTGGTCGGCATGCTGGTGGGAGGGGGGCGTCCTGCTCTTGGGACTTCTGATGACTGATCAGCCGAACTAGTATCGACCCGCCGCCTGAGCTGTGGGACCTTACCGCCGCCGGGAGAGCAAACTTCCTGGATCATCCGAAAGCTCTCGAAGCCCTAGGCCGGTCGGAGTAGGCGATGTCGCAGGAGAACGTGGAGGTGGTTCAAATCGTTTACGAGCCGGTTCGAGGCAGGCGACCGAAATGTGTGGCGCGACTACTTCGATGCCGATGTGGTTTGGGACACGTCCGCGACCACTATGCCCTCGGCAGGCATCTATCACGGCCACGGAGGGGTCGAACGATCTCTTCCGCGAGTGGCTGGGAGCCTGGACGGACTACAAGATGGAGGCCCGCGAATACATCGATGCTGGCGGTCCGGTCGTGATCGTGTTCCGCCAGGCGGGATTGGACGGGGCAGCGGCGTTAGAAGCGAGCGCGACTTCTTCGGCGTCTATGACCTCAGTGATTCGAAGGTGATTCGTTACCGCCAGTACGAATCTCGTAAGGAGGCCCTCGAAGCGGTGGGGTCGGTCGGAGTAGGCGATGTCGCAGGAGAACGTCGACAACTTGCGCAGGGGCTTCGAGGCCTACGCGAGGGGTGATCTTGACGAGGCGCTCGCCAACCTCGAGCCCGATGTCGTCTACAAGCCGGCCCAGGAAGCGGCGGTTCGCGGACGAGATGCGGTTCGGGCCTCGCTGGAACGTTGGGAGGCTGACTGGGACGAGCTGGAGATGACATCCGAGGAGATCATCGATGCGGGCTACGACCTCGAGCCACCCTCTTTCGCGGACGCGGTCGGGGCAGCGGGTCGAGGTCGAAGGCCGGTTCTTCCAGGTCCACACCGTCAAAGACGGCAAGACGGTGCGCTGGGAGGAGTACTCCGACCGATCCGAGGCCCTCGAAGCCGCCGGCCTCTCGGAGAGGCGATGTCGCAGGAGAACGTGGAGATCGTGCGGCGCTTGGTCGAAGGCGGGCACGAAGAAGTGATCGGTCAAGGCGACTACTCCCCCTTGTTGGAGTCAATTGACCCCGAGATCGAGGTCGAAGCTCTGCGCCTCGGGGGCGACCTCGACGGCATCTATCGGGGATTTCCCAGACTGCTTCGCGCAGATGCTGGAGGCGTTCTGGGGGGAATTCGAGGACGCCCGCACCGAGATCGAGGAGTGCTTTCCCGCAGGCGATCACTGCTCGTCCTGGGCGTGCGGTTCTACGGGCGCGGGGGAAGCAGCGGTCCGTCGAGATCGATTGGCCCGCGTGGCACGTGTGGACGTTGCGCGAAGGAAGGCCGTGCACTGGCGACTGGTTTAGAACGAGGCTGCCGAGGCCTTCGAAGCCGCTGGCCTGTCGGAGTAAGCGATGTCGCAGGAGAAACGTGGAGATCGTGAAGGCCGGGTTCCGACGCATGGAACGCAGGAGACATGAGTGCTTTTGGTGAGCTTCTCGGCGGCCGACGTCATCCTTCGGCTCCCCGACGGGTGGCCCGAGCCGGGGACCGTACCTAGGCCGGGAGGTGGCCATGCGCCAGTTCGAGCAGAACCGTCAGGTCTTTGACGCCTACACGCTGGAACCGATCGGCGATTTCATCGGCGTCGGCGACCCGAGTTCTTGTGAGGATGATCTGGCGGGGCCTAGGCCACGGCCCCGAGTTGGCGCTGGAGTGGACGAACATGTGCACCGTGCGCAAGGGCAAGGTCATGACGATCGAATACTTCTGGGATCACGCGGATGCCCTCGAAGCCGTGGGCCTCTCGGAGTAGGCGATGTCGCAGGAGAACGTGGAGATCATGCGGTCCGGGTTCGAAGCGTGGTCCACACGCGGGCAACATGAGTGCCGTTCGCGAGGCCTTCGACCCCGACGCCTTTATCTATCGCGGACCCCGGAGGGATGGCCGGAGCTCCCAGGGCCGTACGTGGGGCGGGAGGCGGTTTTGCGCCAACTTGAGCAGAATCGCGAGACCTGGATGCTTCCGACTACTGTTTTGAAGCCGAGTTCAGCGACTTTATCGCCGCCGCCGACCGAGTTGTCGTGAGGGCGGTTTGGCATGGTGCCGGCCGCGTGCTGGACTCCGACATCGAGTTCTTACGCATCGTCTACACCCTCACTCCTCGAAAGGGCAAGATCGTTTTCGTTGAGTACTTCTGGGATCACGCCGGCCTTCGACGCCGCGGGCTTTCGAGGTAGGCGATGTCGCAGGAGAACGTGGACCTCCACTACCGGCGATTGACGCCTTCAACCGCCGCGACCTCGGCGCCTTTCTGACACTGATGGACGATGACGTGGAGGTCGTCCCTCGCGCGGGTGCCGTGGAGGGCGAGAGCAGCTATCGCCGCCACGAGGGAGTCCGCCGCTGGTGGGACAACGTGCTCGAGTCTTTCCCGACTGGAACATCGAGGTTCTCGCGGTTCGCGACCTTGGGGACCTGACAGTCGCAGACCTGTTCGTTCGCGGCCACGGCGCGGGTAGCGGCGCTCCGGCGAACCAGGCGACCTGGCAGATGGCCCGGTGGCGGCGCGGGAAGTGCGTCTGGTGGCGCTTCTTCGAGACGCGGGCCGAGGCCCTCGAAGCCGTGGGGCTGTCGGACCAAGACGCTCACGCCGACTCCTGAGCCTGCGGGATACCGACGTCTACGGTCTCGGCCACGTGGCATCCGTGCTGATCATTGGCTGGTTCGCCGTGTCCTAACTGGTCGGCTTTCTGGTGGTAATGGCTCTCGCCGTAGGGGCACTGGTCTACAACAAGCCGGTGGCTCGCGCCCTGGCGAACTTGACGGGTGGACACTGGCCGCCAGGCGGACTGATCGGCGAGGACCGCCCAGAAGAAGATCGAGGAACAGAGGCGGCTGCACCAGTTGCGCCGACGTGCGGCGGTTTTGTCAATGGGCGCGGCGGGTTTCGAACCTGCGACCTCTCGCGTGTGAAGCGCGACGACCGAGAAGACGACAAGTCGCCGTTTCCCGCTTCGCACCGGGCAGTCGGCGCAATAGACGATCGAGCCGCCGCACGAAATGGGGTCGGGATACGGCTGGATGTAGGCGGATATGGGCACCGGAAGGCGGGCAGTGCCCAAATACTTGATAACCGTCATCTTGCTCGTCTCGATCTCCTGCCGTTAAGGTCGGTCGAGATCGGAGCAGAGGAACGGATGCCTAAATTTCTTGGCCATTTTTGTCGTAACGATGCTGATCGCCACGCTGCCGTTCGGCGTGGTTACGGACGTAGCGCTGGCCAACCACGTCCAGTGCGGCGACGTGATCACGCAGGACACGAGGCTCGACTCGGACCTGGTCGACTGCCCCGGCGACGGGATCCGTGATCGGCGCGAGCGACATCACGCTTGACCTTGGCGGTCACACGATCGACGGGATCGGCTCGACGTTCAGCCACCGTCCATTCGGTGTGGTAGCCGACATCGAGCGGCTGATCGAGTTGGGATGGGGCCCACTGCCCGCGACTCTGTCGGGCGTGACGGTCGCGAACGGCTCCATCCGCGAGTTCGCTTACGGCGTTGCGCTCGAGGTGGTGGACGACAGCACGATCGCTCGGCTGGCGCTCTCCGACAATGGGGTCTGGATCAATCAGAGCGACCGCGTCCGCATAGAGAGGAACTCGCTCAACGGCACGGGGATCGGCTTGGCCAGCTCCCGTGACGCCCTCATCGATCGCAATCGCTTGGTGGACGCCGGCATCGGGACGGCCGCCGCATCCGGTGCGCTCATTACGAGGAACATGATCTCGAGGGGCGGGATCGGCCTCGACCAAGGGTCGGACAGCGCGATCGTCCAGAACACGGTCTCGCGCGGCGTCGTCGGAATTCGGACGACTGACTACCGCACCCGGGTGGAGGGTAACTTCGTGTACGCCAACGAGGTGGACGGCATCCGCCTCGACTGCTGTGGTGACCGGGTGATCGGGAACCGGGCGATCGCCAACGGCGACGATGGAATCGAAGTGTCCTTCGTGTCGGAGATTCTCGGCCCGGACTTGGTGTCCCGGAACATTGCGAACGAAAACGGGGATCTTGGGATCGAGGCGGTTGCTGGTGTGGCAGACGGCGGATGGTAACCGCGCTCGGGACAATGGCAACGCATTGCAGTGCGTGAACGTGATCGCCGGTAGCGGGGATGGGCGCGGCGGGTTTCGAACCTGCGACCTCTCGCGTGTGAAGCGAGCGCTCTCCCACTGAGCTACGCGCCCGGGAGAAACGCCATTCTAGGCGGCGCATTCCCGCCAAGCCGACTCAGCGCTTCAACCGGATGCTGCGCTGTGCCGCAGCCACGTTGCCGGCGGCATCCCTCGCCGACAGCTGGATGCGAACGCGCACCCTCTTGCGGGTGCTCAGAGCCCGTCGCGCGACCCGCCAGGCTTTCTTGGAGAGCTGCAGCTTCAGCCGTGCGCTGTAGCCCTTCTGAATCTGGGCCGAAGCCGGCGGGAGCCCGAAGACACGAGCTGCCCCGGGAACGAGGACGCGCCCGGCGGCCGTCGCCGTGCAGGCCTCGGTTGGGCAGCCGACGTCCAGCAGGACTCGTCTCTGCTTCACCGCTTTGCCAAGCACGCTGAGCGTGGGTGGGGTGGAGTCGGACGCGGCGAGTGGGCCAACCGGTCCACCCTCTGCAAGTGTGGTTCCGCCTCCCCCGGCGGGCCCGCCGGGGCCGGAGGCCGGAGGCGCGGTGCTGGCCGCGATCACCCAGTCCCACTCGGCCGAGCTCTGGTCGGTGTTCCCGGCGGCATCGGTGGCGCGGACGTGGAACGCATGCGGAGCCGTGTCGAGAGAGAAGTAGTCGGTCGGAGAAGCACAGGGCGTCCAATTGCCGGCGTCCAGCAGGCACTCGAAGGTCGAGCCCGCTTCGCTGGAGGCAAAGTCGAAGGTGGCCGACGTCGAGGTCGTCGTAACGGGCGGACCGGTGACGATGGTCGTCTCGGGCGCAACGGTGTCGGAGCTCACCGGCACAACCGTCCAATCCCAAGTCGCCGGAGTGGGATCGGTATTGCCCGCCGGGTCGGTCGCGCGCGCCGCGAAGGTGTGCGGGACGGTGGAGAGGCCCGTGAGCGTGGCCGGGGAAACGCAGCTCGCCCAGTCGCCGGTGTCGACGCGGCACTCGAAGCTCGAGCTTGCCTCGCTCGACGAGAACGCGAACGTGGCCGACGTCGCGGTCGTGGTCTGCGAAGGGCCGGACGCGATCGACGTCTCGGGGTCGGTGGTGTCGAGCGGGGGCTCTTCGGCGGGCGGGTCCGGCGGTGCGTCGGCCCGGCCGAGCTTGAGGCGGATGAACTTCGCGACCGACGGCACTCCATTGTCGTTCAGGACGAACAGCATGTAATAGGTGGGGGGCGCGAGCTCGGGAGCGGCGGGAGCGCTGACGGTCAGCGTCCCCGGCGACTGCACCGTGGCCGCGAGCGGCACGTTTCGCTGGCTCATGTCGTTCGCGTGAGTGACCGCCGCCGGCGCCATCAGGACGGCCTTCGTGGCATCGCTCGAAGTCTGGACCGTGAAGGTGTCCCCGTACGTGACCGCGCCCGGAGCGGAAGCGATCGAGGGTCGCGCTCCCTTGAACAGGTACGGGGGCTCATAGATCTCGGCGGTGTCGTTCGAGCTGCCGCCGTAGCCGTCATCTCCTGCGGACATCACGCGCCCGTCCGGCAACAGCAGGGCGGTCGAGTGATACGTGCGCAGCTCGTCCTGCGCCGGCCCGAGGGTCCACTGGCCCGTGGCCGCGTCGTAGAGCTCGATGTTGCGATGGATCGCCGCGTCACCGGAGCGCCGGTTGCCGTTCAGGATCCCGTAGCCGCCCCCGACCGTGACCATCGAGCGGTCGGGCAGCTGCACCGTGTTGTGGTGCGCGCGGCCGTGGTTCAGCGGAGGGGCGGTCGTCCAGCCGGCGCCCGGGTTGGCCTCGTCGAAGGTCTGGACTCCCGGCAGCGGGGTCGAGCTGCCGGTGTCGGGAAGCGACGCCCGGTCGACCCCACCGATCAGCGCGACGCGGGTGGAGCCGCTCGTGCCGCCGGGCAGGAGCGCTCCGGTTCCCCATGTGTGGCGCGTCGGGTTCGGGGCGTCTTCCCACGACAGCGCTCCGATGCGGTTCAGCGAGAAGAACCAGCTGTCGCTCGGCTCGGGGCCGGCGACCAGCACGCGCCCGCTCGGCATCTGGAAGGTGTGCGGGTACAGGCCGCCCGACGGGGGATGGCCCTGCTGCCCCCGCACGCTCAGCAGCGTGACGAAGTCGTAGTTCGCGTTGTAGCT
The DNA here is from genome assembly GCA_963731895.1 of uncultured Solirubrobacterales bacterium. GTDB lineage: Bacteria > Actinomycetota > Thermoleophilia > Solirubrobacterales > JBBDJG01 > CAVSXO01. The sequence continues at coordinate 31,362 of CAVSXO010000035.1, read as the reverse complement.
CTCGATCTGCGGATTGACGTTGGGCTCGCCCTGCTCGTTGAGCCCATCCAGCACCACGGTGCGCCCGTCCGCGAGCAGCACCTGGGTCGGGTACCAGCGCCCGTGGCGCATGTTGGCCTGGCGACGCCAGGTCTCGGTGAGGGGATCGAACGTGTAGATCGTGTTCAGGCCCTCGCGGCGGCCGATCGTGCCGCCCATGACGAGCACGGTGCCGTCGTCGAGGAACGACTGTCCTGCGCAGAAGATGTTGGCCGGCTCGTTCTCTCCCTCGGCGATCCGAGGCGGGAAGACGGCCCTGGTCGTCCTCGTGATCGGGTCGAGCAGGTAAGCGCGCCCGGAGCTGGTCCCGGTGAAGTAGAGGATCTTGCCGGTGTGCAGCATCACGGCATGGACCGCCACCCCCGGGATCGTGAACTTCGGCGTCCACTGACCGACCACGGCGGGATCGGTGCTCACCGCCGCGACCGACGCCTGCGGAGCTGCGCCGGCGGATTCATCCGAAAGGGCGGTTGCGCGCAACGCAGCGTGCTCAGCGGCGTGCGCCGCGCCAAGAGAGGCCGTCTCTGTCTCACGCAGTGCCAGCTCCCCGGCGGTCAAGGACGTCTGCGAAGTGCCCGCCTGCGCGGAGGCAGCAAGGACAGTGGCGGCGAGCAGCACGACGGCCACCGCCGACCAGCGCCGGTTATGTCCTTCTGTTGGGAAGCCCTCCCGCCTCACGGCATCCTCCTTCGTGTTCACCCTAAACGCGTGCTCAGACAGCCGCAAGCGCGCGTGAGTCCGGCCGGTCGGGCGCTCTAGGGTGCGCGCCGGTGAGACGTGTCTGGCACAACATCTACGTCGGCCTCGCGTGGCTGTTCCTCGCCGCCGTGATCACGCAGTTCTTCCTTGCAGGGCTCGGGACCTTCGGGGCCAAGACCTTCGAGCCGCACAAGGACTTCGCCGGGGTGTTCCACCTGCTGGCGCTGCTGCTGCTCCTGCTCGCGATCTTCGTGCGGCGCAACCGCACCGACATCATCCTCGCGGTCGTGTTGTTCGTGATCGTGACGATTCAGTTCTCCCTTCCGGAGGCACGTGACGACGCCCCCGGCGTGGCGGCCCTGCACGTCGTGAACGCGCTGTTCATCTGGATCGTGGGCTACCACCTGGCGATGCGCGCCCTCGTCGCGCGGTTCCGGGGGGACCCGCTGGAGGCGGCGCCGGCCAGGCCGCCGGTCGGATACGCCACCCCCCGCGGCCCAGTAGCGCCGAACCTGCTCTACAGTTGGGTGCGGATCGTGCTAGGCGGGGCGCTAGCGGTGCCCTGTAACTCGCAATCCGCTCCAGCGGGGCTGAACTCCCGTCCGAGGGTTCGGCCTTCAGGGTCAGTACGCCGCATGCGGCGTTGATGGCCAGGTCCCGCGCGATGGAGTCCCGTGAACCAGGTCAGATCCGGAAGGAAGCAGCCTTAAGCGGTCTTCTCTATGCGCCGCGGAACCGCCTGGCCGGAGCCAAATCGCGGCTGACACGCCTGGGGGCCCGATCTCGGAGACGGGTGCACGATCCACTTTGAATATCGGCGGCGCTAGCACCCGCGCTCGTAGAGCGCCCATGACTCGTTGGCCGCCACGGGCCTGAAACCGGCCGGCTGGCGCGGGACGTCGAACCGCTTCGGGTCGCGCGGGTCGAGGATGAACTTCTCCGCCACCACGTCCGTCTGCGGTCCCACGTACAGACCGCGGCGCGGAGCCTCGAGCTGCGCGGAGCGGAAGTTGCCGGGCTTGCGGTCCAGGTACCACGCCAGGATCGGGACGGCGCGGTGGTTGGGGACGTAGACCGGCTTGCAGCGCTCGAAGGCAGCCTCGGCCGCGTCGACCCGTGTCAGGTCGCGCAGGTCGTCCTGGATCTCGCCCCGCAGCTGGATGCCGTCGCGCAGGCTGTCGAGCCGGTCGGTCTGGTGGGAGATGGTCGAGCCCACGAACGCGACCAGGAGCACCGCGGCGCCGCCGACCCAGGTGCGCCAGGGGCCGGCGAGCGGGCGGCCGATCCAGCCCAGCGCGGCGAACCCGAAGAAGATGCACAGCATCGCCGCGGGCAGGAACAGGTAACGCCCGAGCAGTGACAGGCCCGCGATGCCGATCGCCACGAACGCAAGGACCCCGAGCACCACCAGCGCCGCGGGGAGGACGGCCCGCTCCCGCGCAAAGCGCAGCGCCAGGAAGAACCCGGCGGTGCCGCCCAGCAGGGGCACCCAGCGCAGGATCTCTCCCAGCCGGCGCGGCATCACCTCCGGCACGTTCTCGATGCCCTGCGGCCGGCCGAGTGTCTCGGCCGTGTCCCGCGTGAACGTGAGGGAGTGGAGCGCGTCGCCGGTGATGGCCAGGTCGCTGATCGCCCAGACAAGCGGCGCGGCCAGGACCAGGCCCGCGAGTTGCGCCGCGCGTGGTCGCGGCACGGCCGGCAGCAGGTAGAGCCAATAGGCGCCCGCGAGCAGCCACGCCTCCGGGCGCAGCAGGCCCGCCAGGGCGAGCAGGACGAGCACCGGCACTCCACGGCGCGGTCTGCGCGCCTCGAGCACCGCCGCGGCGACCACCAGCGCCAGGAACGGGATGTCCACATAGGCGCGCATGCCCTGGGACAGGAAGGGCACCCGGGTCGCCAGCGTGAACGCCGCCAGCGCGCCCACGGGCCATCCGAAGGACTCGCGGCCGAGCAGGAAGATGCCCCACACCAGCGCGCCGAAGGCCAGCATCGCCACCGCCAGCATCGCGATATACCCGCCGTCCTCGCCGATCAGCGATAACGGCGCCCCAACCGCCTCGACCAGCGGGTGAGGAGTGGGGGCGAGCGTGACCTCGTAGTCGGGAGTGCGCCCGGAGATCAGGTCCCGGCCCCAGATCAGCCCGTAGAGCGTGTCGTAGTTGAGAAACGCGCGGCTGAATATCAGCCAGGAAAGGCCCCCGATCGCCGCGGCAGCGGCTGTGTTCACCGCCCAGGAAGGGGCGCGAAGAAAGGGTCGCACGCAGCGCGGAAGGCTACCGGCCAGGTCACCGGGCCCACCGGAGGGGCAAGCTAGGATGAGTCGGGCGGCCGCTGCCGACTGCCGACTGCGAACTGCGAACTGCCGACCTTCATGGCCTCCCTATATCGCCGCCACCGCCCGCAGACCTTTGCCGACGTCGTCGGCCAGCCCGCGATCGTGCGCACGCTGAGCAACGCGATCACGAATGAGAAGGTGCATCACGCCTACCTGTTCGTCGGTTCCCGGGGGACGGGCAAGACGTCTGTGGCAAAGATCCTCGCTCGCTCGCTGAACTGCGTGAACGGTCCGACGCTCGAGCCCTGCGGCGAGTGTGAGGCGTGCACGGCGATCACGAATTCCACCTCACTCGACGTGATCGAGATGGATGCCGCCTCGAACAACTCCGTCGACGACATCCGGGACCTGCGGGAGAAGGTCGGGTTCGCGCCGACGATGGACGGCTGGAAGGTCTACATCCTGGACGAGGCCCACATGCTCTCGGGCCAGGCGTGGAACGCTTTTCTGAAGACGCTCGAGGAGCCGCCACCGCGGACCACGTTCGTGCTCGCCACCACCGAGGCCCACAAGGTGCTCCCCACGATCGTCGACCGCTGCCACCGGTTCGACTTCCACCGCCCTTCGCTGGAGCAGATCACGACGGTGCTGAAGCGCATCGCCGCCGCCGAGGGGATCGAGGCGGACGACCGCGCGCTGGCGATGATCGCCCGCTCCGCGAGCGGCAGCTTCCGTGATGCGATCGGCACGCTCGACCAGCTGGTGACCTACGGCGGCAAGCAGGTCTCGTTCGAGGACGTGATGGAGCTGCTCGACGTCGCCGACGCGGAGCTCGTGTTCGCGGCCGCCGACGCGGTGATCGGACGCGATCCCGGGGCGGCGTTGCGCCAAGTGCAGGCGCTGAGCGACTCTGGCCGCGACCCTGTCCAGTTCATGCGCGACCTGACCGGCCACCTCCGCCACCTGATCGTCGTCCAGACCCTGGGCGAGCCGCCCGACTCCTTCAGTGTGACCGCCGACCAGGTCCCACGGCTGGAGGGCCAGGCCCGAGACCTGCCCCAGGCCGAGGCGGTGCGCGCGATCGACCTGCTGGCGGACGCGATCGCGGCCGTGAAGGAGGGGGCCGATTCGCGCACACAGCTCGAGCTGGCGCTCCTGAAGGCCGCACGCCCGCGCTCGGATGCGTCGATCGAGGCGCTGCTGATGCGCCTCGAGCGGCTCGAGCAGGGAGCTCCCGAGGGTGGCACTCCGGGACCGGTACCGGCTCCTCCCAAGCGCGAGACGCCGACCCCGACCCAGACCACGACCACCGCGCCCGCCGCCGCTACAGAGCCGACCGAGCCGACCCCACCCTCGCCGGCTCCGCCGGCCCCGCTACAGGGCGACGTCGAGCTCGAGCGGCTGTGGCCGGCCGTGCTGGAGCGCGCCTGCGACGCCGAGGGCGGAGAGATGATGGCCGCGCTGCTGGCAGAGGCCCGACCCGTCGCCCTGGAGGACGACGTGCTCGTCCTTTCCTATCCCGCGTCCGCCTCGTTCAACAAGCGCAAGATCGAGGACACGGCCAACAGCGAGCGCCTCGGACAGGCGCTGCGGCTGGTGTCGGGCCGCCCGCTCGCGGCCCGCTTCGAGATACACGACGGCCCGGAGAGTCATGATGAGTCCGGCACGCCGCCGCCCCGTCTCACCGAGGACGAGGTGATCTCGCGCTTCAAGAGCGAGTTCGACGCGGAGGACGTTGCGGATCAGCAGCGCGCCGGGGACACGACGGCTGCCGCCGAGGAAAACTGACGCCGAACGGGGGAGATGTGCCGCAGCCGAACATCAACAAGATGCTGAAGCAGGTCCAGCAGATGCAGGCCGACATGATGAAGGCGCAGGAGCAGCTGAAGGACGAGGAGGTCGAGGCCTCGGCCGGCGGTGGCATGGTGACGGTGAAGATGACGGGCGACCGCGAGGTGAAGGAGGTCCGCATCGACCCCTCCGCGCTGGGCGACGACATCGCCGCGGAGGACCTCGAAATGCTTCAGGACACGCTCGTCGCGGCGGTCAACGAGGCGAGCCGGTCGGCCGAGGAGCTGGCGTCGCGCAAGCTTGGCGGCCTCTCGGGCGGTCTGGGTGACCTCGGCCTGCCCGGCATGCCCGGCGTCTGATGGGTCTGTAGACCCGGCTCGGCGCCGCTCCCTGACATGTTCACTCCGCCGGTCAACAGGCTGATCACCGAGCTTGCGAAGCTCCCCGGCATCGGCCAGCGCACGGCCCAGCGCCTGGCCTTCCACGTCCTGCGCGTGCCCGAGCAGGAAGCATTCGCCCTCGCCGCCGCGATCCGGGAGGTGAAGGAGCGCATCGTGCTGTGCGAGGAGTGCTTCAACCTCGCCGAGGGGCCACGCTGCCCGATCTGCCTCGACCAGCGGCGCGACCGCTCCGTGATCTGCGTCGTGGAGGAGCCTGCCGACGTGGTGCCGGTCGAGCGCACGAACGAGTACCGCGGCCTGTATCACGTGCTGGGAGGTGCGCTGTCACCGATCGACGGCGTGGACCCCGAGGACCTGAAGATCGCCGAGCTGGTGCAGCGCGTGCGCGCCGGCGAGGTACGCGAGGTGGTGATCGCGACCAACCCCACGACGTCGGGCGAGGCAACCGCGTTCTACATCGCAGAGGCCGTTCGCGAGCTGGGTGGAGACGTCGCGGTGACACGCCTTGCGAGCGGTCTGCCGGTGGGCGCAGACCTCGAGTACGCGGACGAGATCACGCTGGGCAGGGCACTGTCCGGACGTCGCTCGGTTTGAGCGTGCCCAGCTCGGACGGCATCGTCGTGATGAAGTTCGGCGGAACATCCGTCGCCGACGCCGAGCACCTGATCAGCGCGGCGAAGCGGATGGTGCGCGCGCGCGAGGACGGGCAATCCGTGGTCGCGGTGCTGTCCGCGCGCGGGGCGACGACCGACCAGTTGGTGGAGATGGCACAGGAGATCTCCCCCGAGCCGCACCCGCGCGAGATGGACATGCTGCTCTCCACCGGTGAGCGGATCTCCTGCGCCCTGTGTGCGATGGCGCTGAACGACCTGGGCAGCCAGGCGATCTCCCTGTCGGGCTCGCAGGCCGGCATCGTGACCGACACGTCACACACCAAGGCCCGGATCCTGGACGTGCGCGCGGATCGCATCCGCGCCGGCCTCGAGGACGGCAACATCGTGCTGGTGGCCGGGTTCCAGGGGGTCTCGACCTCGCGCGACGTGACGACGCTCGGCCGTGGCGGTTCGGACACGACGGCCGTCGCGCTGGCGGCTGCCCTGGGAGCCGACGTGTGCGAGATCTACACCGATGTGGACGGTGTCTTCTCGGCAGATCCGCGAATCGTGCCCGATGCGCGCAAGCTGCCGGTCCTGTCGTTCGAGGAGATGCTCGAGATGTCCGCCTCGGGGGCGAAGGTCCTGCAGCTGCGCTCCGTGGAGTACGCGCGCAACTACGGTGTCCGGATCCACGTGCGGCCGAGCTTCGGTGACGGCTCCGGTACCCTCGTGCTCGGGGAAGACGAGACGATGGAACGACCTCTGATCACCGCCGTGACCCACTCCACCGAGGACGCTCGCGTGACGCTCACCGGCGTTCCCGACCGGCCCGGCATCGCCGCGCGCATCTTCGGCACGCTGGCCGAAGCGGACGTGAATGTCGACATGATCGTGCAGAACGAGCCTGTCACGGGCGACCGGATGGCAGAGATCTCCTTCACCGTGCCGCGCTCGGACCTGAGCGTCGCCAAGCGGTCGCTCCAGGGGCTCACGGCCGAGCTGGGGCTCGCGGACGTGATCGCCAACGAGCAGATGGGCAAGGTCTCCGTGGTGGGCGCGGGGATGCGCAGTCATCCCGGCGTCGCGGCGAGGGTGTTCCAGACCCTCGGCGAACAGGAGATCAACATCGAGATGATCTCCACCTCTCCCATCAAGATCTCCTGCGTGATCGCGGCCGACCGGGTGTCGGACGCGGTCCGCTCGCTGCACGACGCATTCGAGCTCGGCAAGGATGAGGTCGAGCGCGAGGACGGGGGCCCACGATGAGCCCGGCAGAGTCGCTGCCGAGACTCGCGGTCGTCGGCGCCACTGGAGCCGTCGGCTCAACGATGCTGGAGGTGATGACCGAGCGGGGATTCCCCGCGAGCGAGGTCGTGCCGCTGGCCTCGGCGCGCTCGGCCGGCCGCACGGTCAGGTACGGCGACACCGAACTGATGGTGCGACTCTTGGAAGAGGCCTCGGTCGACGGCTTCGACATCGCGTTGTTCTCGGCAGGCGGCGGCGTCTCGCGCGAGTGGGCGCCGCGGTTTGCGGCGACCGGCTGCGTGGTGGTCGACAACTCGAGCGCCTGGCGCATGGAGCCGAACGTGCCGCTGGTGGTGGCGGAGGTGAACGGTGACGCACTCGACGGGCATCAGGGGATCGTCGCGAACCCGAACTGCTCGACGATGCAGATGGTGATGGCGCTGAAGCCCATTCACGACGCGGCCGGCATCGAGCGCGTGATCGTCTCGACCTACCAATCGACGTCGGGCACCGGCCAGCGCGCGGTGGAGGAGCTGCACGACCAGACCCAGGCCGTGCTCGAGGCGCACGAGGTCAGCGCGACCGTCTACCCGCACCAGATCGCGTTCAACATCCTGCCGCAGGTGGAGACGTTCAAGGACGGCGACGACTACACCACCGAGGAGCGCAAGATGATGGCCGAGACGCGCAAGATCCTCGGCGACGAGTCGATCCCGGTCTCCGCCACCTGCGTGCGCGTCCCGGTCTACAACGCGCACTCGGAATCGGTCAACGTGCAGACCCGCGAGGACCTGTCGCCGGAGCGCTGCCGCGAGCTGCTCGACTCCTTTCCCGGGGTGACCGTGGTGGACGACCCCGCGGCCGGGCGCTATCCGATGCCGATCACCGCTGCCGGGCGTGACGACGTGTTCGTCGGCCGGATCAGGCGCGACCCCTCGCACGAGCGGTGCCTCAACATGTGGGTCGTGTCGGACAACCTGCGCAAGGGCGCCGCCACGAATGCAGTGCAGCTCGCCGAGCTGATCGTGGAGCGTGGCCTGATCGAGTCGCGCGCCCGAGCGCTCGCCCGCTAACGGGGTACTAGGAGCATCGATGTCACGCTGGGCCGCGATGCTGGCCGCGCTCGCGGTGCTCGCCTGCTCCTCGGCGCCGGCCGCCGCCGATCCCCCGCCCGCGCCACGTGACACGTACGGGGAGGCAACCCGGCCGGACCAGGTCGTTGTGACCTGGCGATCGGGCTCGGACCCGGCTTCCGAAGGCGAGCGCTACGCCGTCTACCGCGACGGCGTGCGAATCGGGGAGGCGGACACGGCACGGTTCGTGGACGACTGGCTGCTGGAGAGCACCCGCTACGAGTACGTCGTGCGGGCGCTCGGTCCCGAGGGCGAGAGTCAGGACTCGCCCGTGGCGCGGATCACGACTCCTGTCTCGCAGGCCTTCGAGATCGGGCCCTACCTCCAGCAATTGACGCCTTCCGGAGCCGAGATCGTCTGGCAGACCTACGAGCCGGCCACCACCGCACTCCGCTTCGGTCCCACAGGCGGCCCGCTCGCCGTCGTCGAGCGCGACCCGGAGCTGCGCCGGCGCCACGCGGTGCCGGTCCGTGGCCTTCAGCCGGGAGCGGACTACAGCTACCAGTGGGAGTCGGACGGCAAGCTCGGCAAGGTCGCCTCCTTCCGCACTCCGGTGGCCGGGCCGGACGTATTCTCGTTCGGAGTCATAGGTGACTTCGGCATCGGAACGCCCGCCGCGCGGGCGAACCTGCGCCGCCTGTCGGCCGACCCGGCCGTGGACCTGGCGATCACGACCGGCGACAACGCGCAGATCTACGGCACGGAGGACGAATACCGGCGGTTCGTGCTCGGCCCCCTGCGCGACCTGATCGCCACGAAGCCGTTCTGGCCGAGTGTCGGCAATCACGACTACTACAACCTCCAGAACTATCTGCGCTTCTTCGCGCTGCCGAACGGGGGCCTGTACTACAGCTTCACCTACGGTGGAGTCCTGTTCGTCGCGCTCGACTCCAATCGCTTCGACGCGCAAGCAGCGGCGCTGGCTGCGGGCCGAGCTGCGCGGGTCGAGCGCCCGCTGCAAGGTCGCCTACTTCCACCACCCGCTGTGGTCGAGCGGGCGCGGATATCGCGGGCATACGCGGCACCTGCGGCGCAAGAGCTTCATCCCGATCCTGGAGCATGGCGGCGTCGACCTCGTGCTCAACGGCCACGTGCAGAACTACGAGCGCTCCAAGCCCCTGCGCTCGGGCCGCCGCAACCGGCGGCGCGGCATCGTCTACATCGTGACCGGCGGTGGCGGTGCGAGCCTGAACGGGTTCGTCACCAAGCGCCGGCCGAAATGGTCCGCGCGGCGCGGCGTCTTCTTCCACCGCCTGCGCATCCGGGTGGAGAAGAGGGTTTTCCACGGCAAGGCGATCGACGCCGCCGGCAATACGCGCGACCGGTTCCGCGCGCCCTGCCGCCCCTAGGCTGGGGGAGAACTTGACCTCGTCCTTCGAAAGGCCGGCGGCCTCGAGGCCCTCCGCGAGGTTGGTGTAGGTGCGCCAGCGAGCGATCTTGCCGTCCCGGATATAGGCGAGCCATACGGCCGGCTGGCCGTGGATCTCCGCGCCGCTGGCCCTCCCGCGAGCGTGCCAGTACCCGAGCGCGACCACGCGGTCACCCAGGTCATGCCACTCCTCCTGGATCGTGTCGAAGAACTCCCAGTAGGCGTCGAGGTCCTCCATGAATTGCCTCACGCCGGCTTGGCCTGAGTAAGTACGTCCCTCCATCGCGGCCGTGATCGGCACGAACTCGAGGTCGTCGTGCACGAGCGCGACCATCCCCTCGACGTCCTTGCGGGTCGTGGAGACCAGGAACTGCCGGATGATCTCGATGTTCTCCAGAAGGTGCTCCCGCCAGGGATTGGTCAATACTCTGTGGGCGGCAAGTTTACGTTCGTCTCGAAGGAGGGGATCCCGTGGCAACCACCAGCACTCTCGACCCGGCTGCGAGCAGCCGATTGGCGCCGGATTTCCGGGGAAAACTGATCTCTCCGGAGGACCGCGACTACGACGACGCACGCAAGGTCTACAACGGCATGATCGACCGCCGCCCGGGCCTGATCGCCCGCTGCGCCGACGCCAAGGATGTCGCCCAGGCGGTCGACTTCGCGCGCCGGGAAGGCACCCTGGTCTCGATTCGCGGCGGCGGCCACAACGCCGGCGGACTCGGGGTGTGCGACGACGGGCTCGTGATCGACCTCTCGCCGATGCGCGACATCGAGGTCGATCCGGCCGCGGGGACCGTGCGCGTGCAGGGCGGCGCGACCTGGGGCGAGGTGGATCGCGCCACGCACGAGCATGGTCTTGCCGTGCCGTGCGGGATCATTTCTACGACCGGTGTTGGCGGGCTGACGCTGGGCGGAGGGATCGGCCACCTGTCTCGCAAGTACGGGCTCGGGATCGACAGCCTCCTGGCGGCCGACGTGGTGCTGGCGGACGGCAGCACGGTCACGGCCAGCGAGGACGAAAACCAGGACCTGTTCTGGGCGTTGCGCGGGGGCGGGGGGAATTTCGGCGCCGTCACCTCGTTCCTGTTCCGCGGTAATCCCGTCGACACCGTGCTGGCCGGCCCGATGTTCTGGCCGCTCGAGCAGACCGAGGAGGTGCTGCGCTTCTACGACGAGTTCATCGCCGGCGCGCCCGAGGACGTGAACGGCTTCTTCGCCTTCCTGACCGTGCCGCCTGGGGACCCGTTTCCGGAGGAGCTGCACATGCGCCAGGTGTGCGGGGTCGTGTGGTGCTGCACCGGAGACATGGACGCGGCCGAGGAGGCCATGCGGCCCGCGCGGGAGTTCGGACCGCCGCTGCTCGACGGCGTGCAGCAGATGCCGTTCCCGGACATGCAGAGCGCATTCGACGAGGTGTACCCGCCGGGACTGCAGTGGTACTGGCGGGCCGACTTCGTGAACGAGCTGCCGGAGGAAGCAATCGCGGCGCACGCCGAGTACGGCAGGCAACTACCGAGCATGCACTCCACCATGCACCTGTATCCGATCGACGGGGCGGTGCACAGAGTGGGCCAGGACGAGACGGCGTTCGCAAATCGCGACTCGCGCTGGGCCGAGGTGATCGTGGGCGTCGATCCCGAGCCGGGGAACGCTGCCGCGATCACGGACTGGACCAAGCGCTACTGGGAGGCTCTGCACCCGTACTCGGCCGGCGGCGCGTACGTGAACTTCCTCATGCACGACGAGGGCGACGAACGCGTGAAGGCCACCTACGGGGACAACTACGACCGGCTCGTGGAGGTGAAGCGGCGCTACGACCCGGACAACCTGTTCCGGGTGAACCAGAACATCGCGCCGTAGCGCTCGATCCGAAGAACAACCAACCGCGCGCGCAACTTCGAGCCGGCGCGCGAGTTTAATCCGGCCGATGGGAACGCGCCGCCTGACAGCCGTGCTCGTGTTTGCCGCAGCGCTTCTCATCGTCCCGGCGGCACAGGGCGACGTCACTGTCGGTCACTCGGGCTGGAACTGGGGAAACCCGCTCCCTCAGGGCCAGACGATCAACGCGCTCGAGTTCGAGGGCGCGCGCGGTTACGCGGCCGGCGCCTTCGGCACGGTGCTGACCACCGAAGATTCGGGAGCGACATGGAGCGGTGCCGCGACCGGCATCACGGAATCGCTCGACCGCATCAGCATCGTGGACCAGGACTCCGTGGTCGTCTCGGGCGGATGCACCGTCCGCCGGTCCGACGACGGCGGTCGCACATTCGTGCGCCTGCCATGGACCGCAAGCGACGCACGCTGCGGTGAAGGCGTCATGACGCCGGAGTTCCTGGCCAACGAGACGGGCTACCTCCTGCTCGTGGACGGATCGATTCTGCGCACCGAGGACGGGGGGCGGACGTGGTCCCGGCGCACCGCGGTACCCGGTACCCGCGCGGCGGGAGCGAGCTTCGGCCCCACCGACATCGCGTTCACGAGCCCGGTCGAGGGAATCGCTTCGACCACCCAGGGGCGCCTCTTCAAGACGACGGATGCGGCCGCGTCGTGGACGCAGGTGCGCGAGGACCCAGGATTGACCGAGGATGTCCACTTCGTCACCTCCACGGTTGCGTTGGCGGTGGGCACCCAACGCGTGCTGCGCACCGAGAACGGTGGAGCGACGTGGGAACAGGTGGCGAACGGACCGGCTCTCTCGCGCATCCGCTGCGTGGACACGCTCACCTGCGTGGCAACGACGCCGTCGGGCCAATCGCTGATGCGGACGATCGACGGCGGAGTCACCTTCACCTCGGTCAGCCCCTCCTCGACGAAGCTGCTCGGGGCCACATTCGCTGCGGGCCGTCGGGTGGTCGCCGCGGGTGAGGACGGCGTCACCGTGGTGTCGGACGACGCCGGTGTCACCTGGGCGCCGATCGGGGGCCGCCTCTCGCAGACCTTCACCCGCATCAGGGCGGTGTCCGCTTCACTGGTGTTCGCGGTTGGTCCGAACGGGTCGCTCGCGCGCACGAGCGACGGCGGTCGCTCGTGGTCGCCGCTCGGCGTCTCCACCACCGAGGACGTGGTCGACGTGTCGTTCGCCGACGCCTTCGTCGGCTACGCGGTCGACGCCGCCGGCACCGTCCTTCGCACCGAGAACGGGGGTATCTCGTGGCAGATCCTGAACACCGGCTATTCAGCGACGCCGCAGGCGGTCCTCGCGCTGGATCCCCGGACGGTGCTCCTGATCGGCGGCCGCGGGGTGCTGCGCTCCACGGACGGCGGTAACACCTTCTCGCGCATTCGCGCGCGGATCGTGGCCGCGGCGCGCCTGTTCAACGTAGATCGCGCCGGGGGGCGGATATTCGCGTACGGCTCGAAGAACATCGTCGCCTCATCCGACCGCGGGCGCACCTGGAAGAAGGTCCTGAGGCCGCGCAAGGCGCTGCTCGCCTCGCTCGACTTCGTCAGCGCGCGGACCGGCTTCGTACTCGGCCAGGACGGCCAGCTGTTCAAGACGCGCAACGGCGGGCGCCGCTGGGCGGATCTGTCGGCGATCGGCTCCGACGACGCCACCGGCATGGCGTTCGGCAGCGAGTCACGCGGCTACCTGACGCTGTCGGGCTTCGGCGAAGACTCGAGTGGACACGTCCTCCACACCACCGACGGCGGCCGGACCTGGCGTCCGCAGCTCGTGTCGAGCGACACACCGAGGGCCGAGGGGCTGGCTGCCATCGGCGCGAGTGCCGCCTTCCTGCTCGCGGATTCGAACGTGTTGCTCTTCACGACGTCCGGTGGCGATCGCGGAGAGCCCTCCAAGGTCACGATTCGCACCACGCGGCGCACCGTGAGGCGGCGGACCGTGATTCGCCTCAGCGGCCGGGTGCGCGGCGCACGCGCGGGAGCCCGCGTGCTCGTGGCGCGGCGCGAGCGCGGCGAGAGCGGCTGGGCCGACCAGGAGGCCACCGTGGCGTCGAACGGCACCTTCACGACAAGGTGGCGTGTCGCGAAGACCGCCGCCTTCGTGGCCCAGTGGGCGGGCGACGAGGACAGCGCGGGTGACGGGTCTCCTGCGCTGGTCGTGCGGACGAAGCGCCGCTAGCGGAATTCGGAGTCGGGCGGCGGGATGTCGCGCCGCAACCGCTCGCGCGTCTCGTCGAGGCGGCGGGCCAGCTCGTCGGCCGTCGCGGCGTCCGCAGGCTGCGCCTCGGGGGGCTGACGGCGCCTGCGCGCCGCCTGCGCAACATCCTTTGCGACGCGTTGGAGCAGCGCCAGCCGCGGGCGCGTCACGGCTCAGGCCGCGGCGGCGGCGGGCGACAGCTTGCGCTCGACGCCGGTGGTGCGCACCACGTGCTTTCCCATCCCCAGCTCCTTGGGCTCGAGCCCAAGTGCCAGCCCGACGAGCTGGGGGAGGTGCAGGACGGGCAGGTCCAGGTCCCGGCCGACGACCTTGGCGGCATCCGGCTGCTGAAGGTCAAGGTTCAGGTGGCACAGCGGGCAGGGGGTGACGAGGGCATCGGCGCCGGCGTCGATGGCGTCGCCGACGTGACGTCCCGCCTGGCTCAGGGAGGTCTCGCGGTTCATCGTGATGACGGGGAAGCCGCAGCACTTGCGCGCTCCGGCGTAGTCGACCGCGTCGCCACCCAGCGCCTCGATCAGCTGCTCGAGGTAACGGTCGCGGTCGGGATGCTCGTCGTAGCCGAGCCGGCTCGTCGGGCGCAGGACGTAGCAACCATAGAACGGACCCAGACGGAGCCCGGTCAACGGTCGCTTCACCCGATCCTTGATCTTGTCGAGCCCGTAGTCCTCGACCAGCAGCCAGAGGAAGTTCTTGTTGGTGACGCCGCCCTGGTACTCGAGCCCCTCGGGCGCCAGGGCCTCGTTGATGTGTGCGCGATAGACGGAGTCCGCGTCGAGCCGCTCCTGGCACTCCGACTGCGCGCCCTGGCAGGTCGAGCAGATGTTCATCATCGAGAGGCCGGTTTTCTGGGCCATCGCGAACGTGCGCGCGTTCAGCGTGTCGGCCAGCTCGGGGTTGTGCTCGGCGATCACGCCGGCGCCGCAGCAGTTGGCCCGGTCGAGCTCCACCAGCTCGATGTCGAGCAGCTCGGCGACCAGCGCCATCGAGCCGTGCAGCTCCGGCGTGAAGCCCCGGGACACGCAGCCGGGCCAGTACGCGACCTTCACGAGCCCTCCTTCGCCGTCTCGGCCATTGCCGGCTCCTCCTCGTCGCCGCCCTCGCCCACGATGTAGAGGTTCAGCTCCTCGTGGTGCTGCTCCGCGTGGTCGTAGATCCGCTGCACGTTCTCGATGCCGGGCAGCTTCTCGTGGAGCAGCGCCGTCTTGGGCGTGATCTTGCCGCGGGCGAACCCACGCAGGCCGGTGGGAAGGGCCCGGATCAGCTCCACGGCACCCTGCGGGCGGAACGGGCCGAGGCTGTTCTGGAGCAGCTGGCGCTCGTCGAGCGTCCCCTTCTTGCGGATGATGCTCGTGAACGCGTGCTCGTGGCGGCGGCCGTTGTTCTGGTCGTTGATCTCGAAGTCGCGGGTCGCGCGCCGGCGCAGTCGCATGATCTGGTCCATCGGCGCGACGCCCTTCGGGCACACCTCGACGCAGTTGAAGCAGTGCGTGCAGTCGTAGATCCCATGCGGATCCTCCGCGAGGTCGCGCAGCCGCTCCTCGTCCTGGGAGTCGCGCGGATCGCCCACGAAGCGGTACGCCTTCGCCAGTGCGGCCGGACCGATGAACAGGGGGTCCACCTCCATCGACAGGCAGTCGGACACGCACGCGCCGCAGTGGATGCAGGCCATCGCCTGCGTGACGTCGATCATCGACTCGGCCGGCACGACGTACTCGCGCTCGGGCGGGTCTCCTGCCGGGAGCAGCCACGGCACGATCCGCTGGACCTTCTTCCAGTGGACCGCGTCCATGTTCACGATCAGGTCCTTCAGGACCGGCATGTTGCCCATCGGCTCCACGACGATCGCGCCGTCCTTCGCCTTCGCGGCCGCCTCGCTCAGCTTCGTGTTGCACGCCAGCTTCGCCTGCCCGTTGACCCGCACCCCGCACGACCCGCAGATCGCGGCCTGGCATGAGCAGCGGATCCCGATCGAGCCGTCGATGCGGTCCCGCGCCTGCAGGATCCCGTCCAGCACCGAGCGGTGCCCCTCCAGGTCGACGGGATATTCCTGCCAATAGGGGGCGTCGCCTGTCTCCGGGATGTGGCGTGCGGATTCGAAGCGTGTAGTCAGCCATGCGTAACTAGTATTTCCGTTCTTCCGGCTGCCACTGTGTAATCGTCACAGGCGAGTAGCTGATGTGCGGCTCGCCCTCTCCGCCCAGAGTCAGGTTGATGTGCTTCAGCCACTCCTCGTCGTTACGTTCGGGGAAGTCGGTGCGGAAATGGGCGCCGCGGCTCTCTGTGCGGTGGATCGCCGAGATCGCGGTTGCCTCGGCACAGTCCAGCATGTACCCCAGCTCGATCGCTCCGAGCAGGTCCTGGTTGAAGACCGAGCCGCGGTCGTCGATCGCCACTCCTTCGTACTCCTCCTTCAGGCGCTGAACGGTCTCGAGCGCCGTCTGAAGCCCCTCGGCGTCGCGGTACACGGCGCAATAGCGGTCCATCGTCGTGCCGAGGTCCTCACGCAGCGCCGAGACGCGCCGTGCCGGGCCCGGGTCGCGCCGGATCAGCTCCCCGATGCGTCGCTCCTCGTCCGCGAGCAGCGCCTCCGACGGCGGGTTCAGCACCATGTCGCTCGCGCGGGCAGCGGCATGCGCGCCGGCGCGGCGGCCGAAGACGAGCGTGTCGAGCAGCGAGTTCGCGCCGAGCCTATTGCCGCCGTGGACCGAGACGCACGCGCACTCGCCCGCCGCGTACAGCCCCGGCACCTCGGTCTGGCCGTCGACGTCGGTCTTCACGCCGCCCATCACGTAGTGGTTGCCGGGCTTGATGTGGATCGGCTCCTTCGTGATGTCGACCCCGGCGAAGTCCCGTCCCACGTTCACGATCTCGCGCAGCGCCTCGTGTATGCGCTTTCGAGGGACGACCGTGATGTCGAGCGCCACCGTCCCGTCCGGAAAGCCACGGCCCTCGAGGATCTCGGTCTGCTCGGCGCGCGAGACCACGTCGCGAGAGGCGAGCTCCATCTTGTTGGGCGCGTACTTCTCCATGAACCGCTCGCCCAGCGCGTTGTAGAGGTGCGCCCCCTCGCCGCGCGCTCCCTCCGTGATCAGGAGCCCGTTGCCGGCGAGCGTGGTGGGGTGGTACTGAACCATCTCCATGTCCATCAGCGGCGCGCCGACCCGGTACGCCATCGAGATCCCGTCGCCTGTGCAGATCAGCGCGTTGGTCGTGGGCCTGAAGCACTGGCCGTTGCCGCCGGTCGCGAGAATCACGGACTTGGCCTTGAACAGCTCCATCGAGCCGTCGCGCAGGTCGCGGGTGATCGCGCCCGCGCAGTGACCTGACTCGTCGAGCGCCAGCCCGGTCGTGAACCACTCCTCGTAGCGGTGCACCTCAGAGTGCTTCATCAGCTGCTCGTAGAGGACGTGCAGGATCGCCTGGCCGGTGATGTCCGCCACGTAGTAGGTGCGGGCGGCGGAGGCGCCGCCGAAGGCGCGGGTGCCCAGCAGGCCCTCGGGATTGCGGTGGAAGGTGACGCCCATGTGCTCGAGCTCGAGCAGCTCGTCGGGGGCCTCCCGGCACATGATCTCGATCGCGTCCTGGTCGCCGAGGTAGTCCGATCCCTTGACCGTGTCGTAGGCGTGCGATTCCCACGAGTCCTCGGGGTTGAGAGCGGCGTTGATGCCGCCCTGGGCCGCGTTGGAGTGCGACCGGACCGGGTGGACCTTGGAGATGATCCCCACGGACGCTCCTGCCTGGGCCGCGCTCAGGGCGGCGCGCTGGCCGGCCAGGCCGGCGCCGATCACGAGGACATCATGCTCAGGCACGGCGCGGGATCCTATATGACCTTGGCGAGCGCCGCAGGCGCGAAGCACATGACTTTAGGAGGGGCGAAGCCCCAGATATCCTCATTGCAAGCGGTCAGGGAGCCGCTCCGGCGGTCCCCTGCTGAAGCGCGCGCCGCACCTGGTCCCAGGTCACGATTCCCAGCAGGTGGTCGCCCTCGTCAACCGCCATCAGGGCTCCGAGGTGCATCAGGGCCTGCCTGCCGAGCAGCGCCTCGAGCGGGTCGTCCGACTTCACACGCAGGTTGTCCTCCTCGCTGCGCAGGATCTCCCTGACCGTGAACACGGACTGGCGGTCCTCGGGGATCCTCTCCGCGCGCTCGCGGTCGACGATCCCGACGAACCGTCCCTTGTCGTCCACGACAGGGAACCAGTCGTAGCGGTAGCGCAGGAAGTACTCGTGCAGGGCGTCCCCGATGGTCATGTTGGCGGGGATCGCGACCGGCTCGTCGTCCATCACGTCGGCCACGCGGACTCCCTCGATCCGGGAAAGCACGGCCGTCTGGTAGGTGGCCGAGCGGGCGGCCTGGCCGAGGAACATGCCGATGAAGATGAACCACAGCCCTCCGATGAAGTCCAGTTTCCCGAGCAGCGGCAGCTCGGCTCCCAGGAGGCCCGCGATGCCTGTCCCGATCAGGACGTAGGCGAACCCCTGGCCGATCGTGGCTGCGAAGTTGGTGGCCGTGGTGCGGTCGCCGGTCACCTTCCAGGCGATCGCCCGTGCGATCCGGCCGCCGTCGAGCGGGAATGCCGGGATCAGGTTGAACACCAGCAGCACGACGTTGATGCTGGCGAGGTAGGACATCATCGCGACGAACCCGCCGGCCGATCCCTCGGCGTCGAAGGCGACGGCGTTCCAGTAGTCGCTGGCCCCTCCGGCGGCGAGCATCCCGAGGCCCGCGCACAGGATCGCGATCACCAGCGTCACCACGGGACCGGCGACCGCGACGCGGAACTCGACGCCCGGGGACGACGTGTCCTGCGACATCTTCGCGATCCCGCCGAACAACCACAGGTCGATGCCCGCGATCGAGATCCCGTTGCGGATCGCCACCACGGCATGGCCCAGCTCATGCAGCAGGATCGATAAGAAGAACAGCAGGGCGCTGACCGTCGCAAGCGCGAAGGCGGTGCCGTCATCGCCTCCTGGCAGCGCCGACTGGTAGTAGTCCGTCAGCCACCAGATGAACAGGAACAGCGCCAGGAACCAGCTCGGATCGACTCCGATCCGGATGCCGAAGACTCGCATGAGCGGGATCGACCTGCCACCCAACATGGCTTGATGGTAGGGGGTGGGCCCGCTTCAGCCGGAACGGCGCCCGGCGACGACTCGGTCCCAGACACTCCGGACCAGCTCCAGCTCTGTGTCATCGAAGCGGCTCGTGTAGTGATGGCGCACCGCATTTCGATGTGTCCTTTCCGCCCTCTGGAGCTGTCTGAGCCCCTCGCTGGTGACGACGGCATACGTACCCCGTGCATCGCCTTCGCAGGGACGCCGTTCGAGCAGGTTCGCGCCCACCAGGCGGTCGACGAGGCCGCTCACCCCCGCTGGGGTGAGCATCACCCTGCCTGCCAGCTCCTTCATGCGGATCCGGCCCTCGCGGGCTGATGCCACCTCGCACAGGACGTCGTACCACGACAGGGGAAGCCCATGGGCGGCCCGCAGCTCACCGTCTACGTCACGCACCAGCGAGGCGTGCGCGCGGAGCAGACCCTGCCAGGCCGCCGCTTCGGTCGGCGAGAGCGAGCTCTGCACGGCACTGGACACACTCCCGTAACGCGGAAGCGAGCGCCAACTTGCGCCGCGCCGGCTTTCCCACCAAATCGGTTCCGCGATTTTCCATGACTGTCATGGGAAATCGCAAACCGATGGCTGCAGCAGGGATGCGGGAGCGCGGACGTAGCCCGGAGCGCGGGCGCGCCTGCGCTTAGGCGCTGTGCCGGCTGAGGCGTGTGGCGCTCGATGATGCGCATCACGTCGACACCCGCCGGGAGCGTGCCGAAGGCGCGGCCCCAGTCGCCGCCGAGGCGGGTTGCGCAAAACGCGTCGGCCACCGCCTGATCGCCGTCGCGCACCAGCAGCGCGCCCTGGAGGGTGAGTGCCATGCGCTCCACGATCGTGCGCGCGCGCGCCTCGATGCCCTCGAAGTCCGACAGGTCGACCTTCAGCTTCCGCACCGACTCGGCGACGGCGGGCTCGGCGGGCGCGGTCGCCTCGATCTCTTCGAAGAAGATCTGCACCGACTCCGGGCTCTTGACCATCGCGCGGAGCACGTCGAGACAGATCACGTTGCCGGACCCTTCCCAGATCGAGTTCAGCGGAGCCTCGCGGTAGATGCGCGGCATGCCCGACTCCTCCACGTAGCCGTTGCCGCCGAAGCATTCGAGCGCCTCGACCGCGTGGACCGGCGCGCGCTTGCAGATCCAGTACTTGGACACGGCTGTGGCGAGTCGCTTGAAGAGCGTCTCCCGCTCGTCGTGGGGACCCTCGTCATAGGCGCGCGCCAGCCGCATTGCGGTGACGGTCGCGGCCTCCGACTCGATGCACAGGTCGGCCAGCACGTTCTGCATCAGAGGTTGGTCGATCAGCAGCTTGCCGAAGGCGGAACGGTGCGCGGCCTGGTGTGTCGCACGCGCGACGCCGGCCCGCATCCCGGACGTCGAGCCGAGCACGCAATCCAGGCGCGTGTGGTTGACCATCTCGATGATGGTCGGCACCCCGCGACCCTCCTCGCCGACCATCCGTGCCCACGCGCCGTCGAACTCGACCTCGCTCGACGCGTTGGAGCGGTTCCCGAGCTTGTCCTTCAGGCGCTGGAGGTGGAAGCGGTTGCGCGATCCGTCCGGCAGGATCCGCGGCAGCAGGAAGCACGACAGCCCGCCGTCCGCCTGCGCGAGCACGAGGAACGCGTCGCACATCGGCGCCGAGCAGAACCACTTGTGGCCGGTGATCTCGTATTCGGCCCGCGGGCCCGCCGCCGTTCAGCGGCCGCGCCACTGTCGTGTTGGCGCGCACGTCCGAGCCGCCCTGCTTCTCGGTCATCGCCATTCCGCAGAGCGCGCCCGCTCTTGTCGGCGGCGTTGACCAGGCGCGGGTCGTACGAGGTCGACGTCAGGCGTGGCTCCCACTCGCCTGCCAGCTCGGGCGTGGCTCGCAGCGCCGGCACGCCGGAATAGGTCATCGAGATCGGGCACAGGTGGCCGCCCTCCGCCTGGCCCATCGTCATGAACGCGGCGGCGCGCGCGACGTGACCGCCGGGGCGCTCCTCGGTCCAGGGCAGGGAGTGGAGCCCGTGCGAGACGGCGACGTCCATCAGCTTGTGCCAGGCGGGGTGGAACTCCACCTCGTCGATCCGGTGGCCGTAGCGGTCGTGTGTGCGCAGCGTGGGCGGGTTCTCGTTCGCCTGCCGCCCCCACTCGACCGCCTCGCCGCCGGCGATCTCGCCGACCGCGCTGACCTGTGCCTCGGCCCAGCCCGCACCCTCGCGGTGCAGGGCCTCGACCAGCGGACGGTCCTGCTCGAAGACGTTGTAGGGCTCCAGCGGCGGGACCTGGTTGACCACCTCGTGGGTGGGCCCGACGCGCGTATGGCGAGGTTCGGTGACGGCCATGCCCGACCCACTTTACCGTCGCCGGCCGGGTACCTCTAGGCTTTCGCGCGGCGAAGCCGTGTGATACCCGAACAGGAGACCTAAAAGTGGCGTACACAGTGACGTTCATCCGCGGAGACGGAACCGGGCCCGAGCTGGCCGAGGCCACGGCCCGGGTGCTCGAGGCGACCGGGGTCGAGTTCGAGTGGGACTGGCAGGACGCAGGCGTGGACGTATACGAGGCCGAGGGCACACCGATGCCCGACCGCGTGCTCGAGTCGATCAGGCGCAACAAGGTCGCAATCAAGGCGCCGATCACGACACCCGTCGGCTCCGGCTTCCGGTCGGTGAACGTCGCCCTGCGCAAGGAGCTCGACCTCTACTGCTGCCTGCGCCCCTGCAAGGCGTACGAGGGCGTGCGCACCCGCTTCCCCGAGACCGACATCGTGATCGTGCGCGAGAACCACGAGGACCTGTACGCGGGCATCGAGTTCGAGCAGGGCTCGGATGAGGCCGCGTCGCCTGCGGGAGACGATCAAGGAGCTGTCGGGCAAGGAGATCCGCGAGGACGCCGGCATCTCGATCAAGCCGATCTCCATCTTCGGCACGCAGCGGATCGTGCGCTCCGCATTCGACTACGCACGCGCAAACGGGCGCCGTAAGGTGACCGCCGCGCACAAGGCGAACATCATGAAGTTCTCCGACGGACTGTTCCTGCGCACGGCCGAGCAGGTCGCCAAGGAGTACTCCGACATCGAGTTCGAGGACCGCATCATCGACAACCTCTGCAACCAGCTCGTCTCCCGGCCGGAGGAGTACGACGTGATCGTGCTGCCGAACCTCTACGGGGACATCGTGTCGGACCTCGCCGCCGGGATGATCGGTGGGCTGGGGATGGCGCCCGGCGGGAACATCGGTGACGAGTACGCGGTCTTCGAGGCGACACACGGCTCTGCCCCGAAGTACAAGGGGATGAACAAGGTGAATCCCATGGCGCTGATGCTCAGTGGAGTGATGATGCTGCGCCATCTCCGTGAGCAGGAAGCGGCCGGGCGCCTGGAGTCGGCGATCGCCGCGGTGATCGAGGAGGGAAAGTCGGTCACCTACGACATGAAGCCGACGCGCGACGACCCGACCGCAGTGGGCACTTCAGACGTCGCGGACGCGATCATCGAAAAGATGAAGGCGGGAGTGACGGCCTAATCACTTGGTCACTCCCGTCAGCCAGTCACTCTGTGATTGGGTACTCCGTCAGGCGGCGTGAAACCCACCGCCACGGCGCCGGACGAGACGCTGCTTCTCCAGGCCGGCGGTCACGCGATAGAGGTAGTTCTGGCGGATTCCCATCTTGTCGGCGATGTCCGGCACCTTGATGCCGGGGTTCTGCTTGATCAGCGCCAGCGCCTGATCGGCGCGCGTGTTCGAACGGGTGCCGCGGCCACGCTTACGTGTGCGCCGCCCGTTGGTCGCCGCCGCGCGCCCGGCCCCTGTGCGGCTGCCGCGCGGGCGGCCGGGACCCCTCTTGCCGGGCGGCGCGGCCCGGACCGCGGCGCCCATTCGCGGGCTTCACGGCTGCCAGCGCGTCTCGCGCCTTGAGCAGGGTCAGATACTCTTCGTGCGCCGGCTGCAGCTCCTTGAGCCGCGCCTCGATCTGCTGGCGCTGCTTGGTGAGGAAATCGGTACGGGGGGCCATGCTGTCACCTCTTTTTCTCCCAGATGGAACGCGACTTGCAGCCACCACTCTTTCAGATCCCAGTCGCGATTGTCTACGTTTGTCACTGTTGAATAGGGAGGGTCGAGCACGATGAGACGCAAGATCACCGTGGTTGGAGCCGGAAACGTGGGCGCCACCACCGCACAGAGGCTGGCCGAGCGGGACTACGCCGATGTCGTCCTGGTGGACATCGTCGAAGGCATGCCGCAGGGCAAGGCGCTCGACCTCAACCAGGCCGGGCCGGTCGTCGGCTACGAGCCGAACGTCGTCGGCACGAACGGCTATGACGAAACCTCCGGGTCGGACATCGTGGTGATCACATCCGGCCTTCCCCGCAAGCCCGGGATGAGTCGTGACGACCTGCTTGCCGCCAACCGTGAGATCGTCGGCGGAGTGACAGGCGAAGTGGCTGACCGTTCACCAGACTCGATCATCATCTGTGTCACCAACCCGCTCGACGCGATGTGTCATGTCGCACTCGACAGATCCGGGTTCCCGCGCCAGCGGGTGGTCGGGATGGCGGGCATTCTCGACTCCGCCCGGTTTCGCACCTTTCTCGCCTGGGAGCTCGGAGTGTCCGCGCGCGACGTGACCGGATTCGTGCTCGGCGGCCACGGCGACACGATGGTGCCGATCGTGAGCTACACGAACGTCGCAGGTGTCCCCGTCTCGCAGAAGATCGACGGCGGCCGCCTCGAGGAGATCGTGCAGCGCACCCGCGACGGAGGCGCCGAGGTGGTGAAGCTTCTGAAGTCCGGCTCGGCGTTCTACGCGCCCGCCGCCGCGGTCGCGGAGATGATCGACTCGATCGTGTACGACCAGAAGCGCGTGCTCCCCTGTGCGGCCCTTTGTCAGGGCGAGTACGGAATCGACGGGCTGTTCGTGGGCGTGCCGGTGAAGCTCGGCAAGGACGGCGTCGAGGAGATCATCGAGATCGAGCTGTCCGAGCAGGAGCGGGCCGACCTGCACAGCTCCGCCGACGCCGTGCGCGAGCTGGTCGACGCGATGGCGGCGCTCGGGCACTGAGCCGCCCGCGCGTAGTCGTCGCCCGCTACCTGCCCGAGGCGGGTCGCGCTCGGCTGGCGGAGCGCTTCGAGGTCGATCAGGACGGGGCGGAGGCCGGTCGCGACGAGCTTCTGGAGCCGCGTCGCCGGCGCGGCGGCGCTGGTGGCCGACCCGACCGTCCCGGTCGACGCGGAGCTGCTCGACGCCGCCGGCTCCGACTCTGCGGGTGGTCGCCAACTTCGCGGTCGGCTACGACAACGTGGATGTGGAGGCGTGCCGCGAGCGCGGCGTGGTCGTCACCAACACGCCCGACGTGCTCACGAACGCGACGGCCGAGCTGGCGGTTGCACTGATGCTGGCGGCCGCCCGGCGGCTGGGCGAGGCTGAGCGGCTGCGTGCGCGCGGGGCGCTGGACCGGCTGGGAGCCGAGCCAGCTCCTGGGCCGGGAGCTGAGCGGCGCGGTGGTCGGAATCGTGGGACTGGGCCGCATCGGGACGCGGGTCGCCGAGCTGCTGCGTGGGTTCGGCGCCGACCTGCTGTACGCGGCCCGCTCGCGCCATCCCGAAGCGCGAGCGGAGCCTTGGAGCCGAGCATGCGGTCCTCGACGACCTGCTGGAGCGCTCCGACTTCGTCACGCTTCACGTCCCGCTCTCACCGCAGACGCATCATCTGATCGACGCCCATGCGCTCGGGCGGATCAAGCCGGGAGCGATCCTCGTGAACACCTCGCGCGGCGGGCTCGTCGACTCCGCTGCGCTGGCCCGCGCGCTGCGCGAGGAGCGGCTCGCCGGCGCCGGGCTCGACGTCTACGAGGAGGAGCCCAAGGTCCCGCCCGAGCTGATCGAGCTGGAGAACGTCGTGCTTGCGCCGCACATCGGCTCGGCCACCGCCGCGGCCCGCGACGGTATGGCGCGGCTCGTGGCCGAGAACGTGATCGCGGTGGTCGAGGGACGCGCCCCCCTCACCCCGGTCGAGCCGGGCTGACTTCGCCGTTCAGATACGCCGAATGCCGTATTTGCGACCGGGTAGTTCCGGCCTCCAGACCGAAAATCAGGCGATTTGCGCGAAGCGAACGCGTGTTCGCGTAGACAAGTCCGGCGCGATGTCTGACTATGCCGCTCCTCCGATGAGCACCCCCCTCGCAACACCAGCCCCGAGCCCCAGGCGGACCACCAAGAAGCCACGCTGCGAGGACTGCTTCTTCCACCAGAACCTGCTGTGCGCGCTGGAGGAGAAGACGCCGTGCCCGACGTTCCGCCCGGCCCATCCCGACGGGCTGCGCCCGCCTCGCCAGCTCGCCTTCGTCTTCAGGCACCAGCCCAGAATCGACTCCCTGCGCTTCGAGCCCACGCGGGTCTAGCGCCGGGCGCTCAGACGGTCGAGTCCACGACCTCCCCGAGCGGGGACCCGGGGGTCGACGTGCGCCGCTCGAGCCACCGTGTGCCGACCGTGTCGGTCAGGCCGTGGGCGATGATCGACGCGATGATCACGAACGAGGCCGTCTCGAACACGAGCTCGTGGTGGGGGACCGCCGAGTTCAGCACCAGCAGCGCGAACAGCATCGAGGCGACGCCCTTGGGGCCGAACCAGGCGATGAAGAGCTTCTCCGGCTGAGGACGACGCGTGCCGGCAAGTGCGAGCAGCACAGCCACCGGTCTCGCGATCAGGAGCGTGAACACGATGAACGCCAGCAGGACCAGGGCGCCCTTGTCCCAGGGAGTGTTCACGATCAGCGCGCCGAAGAGGAAGAAGGTGATCGCCTGGAACACGGCACCCACGTTCTCGTTGAAGACGCTGAACGCCTCGGGAATGTCGTGCTCCGCCACCGCCAGCGCGACCCCGGCGACGAAGGCGGCGATCAGGCCATTGCCCCAGGTGACGTCGGCGAGCCCGTACGCGAGCAGCGCCAGCCCGAGCGCGTAGACGCCCTCGTAGTTGTGGGCGAGGCCACCCCCGGGGAGGCGCTGCAGCACGCGGCCCGGCCATGTACGCGAGCGCGAAGCCGATCGCGGCTCCGACCGCCACCTCGCCGATCAGCTCGGCGCGCCGCTGAGAAGGCATCGGCGTTCGGGATCGCGAGCGCCACGAAGAAGAGCACGAACGGCAGCGCGAGCCCGTCGTTGAGACCCGACTCCAGGTTCAGCGTGTGGCGCACGACGCGCCGGCACGCGCCGCGCCGTGACCACGGTCGAGGTCACGACCGGGTCCGTCGGCGCCAGCACCGCTCCGAGCAGGAAGCACTCGACCCAGTCGAGCGTCGGGAAAAGCAGCCTCGCGGCCACCGCGATCAGTCCCATGGTGATGCGGCATCGCGATGATCAGCGCGCGGGCGGGAGGACCCCAGTGCTTGCCGAGCACCTCCCGCTCGACGACCAACCCGTCGGAGAACAGCGTCAGGATCAATGCCAGCTCGATCGCATGCCTGACCGTGTCGGACTCGCTGTCGACCGAGACGACGCCGATCGCGGCCAGCCCGACGCCGGCCGCCACGGCGAGCACCGACGCGTTCAGGATGCTGCCGCGGAACAGCCCGGAGAGCGCCGCCGCGGCGGCCACCAGGGCGCCGAGGACCAGTAGGGATTCGGAGAAGTCGAGGCTCATCGCGGGAGGGCAGACATCTTGGCGGGTGGGCTTGTGTGACCACCATCACATGAGTTGTTGCCAGTCAGTTGCCATTTGGTGTCAAACTCACAAATTGAGGTGAGGAAGACGTGCGGCTGACGGTGCTCGGCAAGTCTCCGTCCTGGCAGGACGCGGACGGCGCTTGCAGCGGGTACCTCATCGAAGAGGACGGCACGACCGTGCTGCTCGACTGCGGCAACGGCGTGTTCTCCAAGCTGCGCCGCTTCCGCGACTACACCAAGGTCGACGCGGTCGTGATCTCCCACCTGCATGCGGACCACTTCCTCGACCTGGTCCCATTCTCCTACGCGCTCACCTATGCGCCGCGCCAGCAGCCCACCCCCGTCGCGCGGTGGCCCGGTACGCAGACGCCCGCCCGTCCCCAGCTGCACGCGCCGCATGGCGCGAAGGAGCTGTTCCGGCGGGTCGTCGGCGCGTGGGGTAACGACGACCTGATCGAGAACGCATTCGACGTCCAGGAGTTCGAGCCGGAAAGCGTGCTCGAGATCGGCTCGATGCGATTCCGGTTCAAGCACGTGCCGCACTTCACCGAGACGTTCGCGATCGACATCGCCTCGATGAATGGTGGCGGCCGGATCACCTACGGCGCCGACTGCTCTCCGAACGAGGCGCTGGTCGAGTTCGCGCGCGGCACGGACCTGCTGATCGTCGAGGCCACGCTCCCGCGGCCGGAGCGCACCGGCGTCCGCGGGCACCTGACCCCCGAGGAGGCCGCCGAGCACGCCTGCAGGGCGAACGTCAAGCAGGTGCTGCTCACCCACGTATCCGATGAGCTCGACGAGCTGTGGGTGCGCAGCTGCGCGAAGCGGGCCTTCGCCGGGCCCATCTCGGTCGCCCGCGAGGGCGCCGTATACGAGGCGTGACCGCCGTAGGCGGGCACACAAGCCTTTAAGGCCGCCAGATATACGAAGCGTGACGGCGGGCACACAAGCCTGGTGTGGGGATTTCGATCCTCATAGCGACCGATTTCCATCACACCGACGTGGGGGAGGTAAGGGACCCGGCTGGTCACCGGCCGCCGGCGGCCTACCGCTAATCTTGCCCAGATGCCGCCGCCCCGCGATCCGTTCGCGAATTTCGACCGCATGCGCCGTCAGATCGACGAGCTGTTCGGTGACGTCTGGGGCCGCACAGGACTGTCCCCGAGCCGGCGCGCGTTCAGCCCCCGCGTGGACGTCTACTACTACGGAGATCCGCCGAAGGCGGTGATCAAGGCCGACCTTGCCGGTGTCGACCCGAACGAGGTCAGCCTCGAGGTGCGCGGCCGGGCGTTGATCATCAGCGGCGAACGCCGGCCTCGTGACACCGAGGGCCGCGTCTACCAGCAGATCGAGATCGGCCACGGCCCGTTCGCGCGCGAGATCCAACTGGGGGCCGACGTTGTGGCCGACGAGGCGCGGGCGACCTACGAGGACGGAATCCTCCTGGTGGAGCTGCCGCTGGCCGATCCGCGCGAGGGCGCACGGCAGGTCCAGATCGAGTCCGCCCGGGACGAGCAGGAAGCGGAGGAGTCGTGATCGAGGTCACCCAGGGCCCCGGCGTCGAGGACGACGTCGTCGACGTCGAGGCGACGACCCTGCCCGACGCGCTCCCGGTCCTCCCGCTGAAGGAGACCGTCGCCTTCCCGAACACGATGACGCCGCTGGCCGTGGGCCAGGAGCGTTCCGTGCAGCTCGTCAACGATGCGCTCTCCCGCGACCGCATGCTCGTGATGGTGGCCAGCAAGGACTCCGAAATCGAGGAGCCCGGTCCCGACGACGTCTACCGCGTCGGCGTCGCGGGGGTGATCGCACGCATGCTGAAGATGCCCGACGGCACGCTGCGGATCCTCGTCCAGAGTGGCGCACGCGTCCGCATCGACGACTTCACCGGGACCGAGCCCTACCTCGTCGCGAGCATCCATGAGGAGCCCGACGTCGTGGAGCTGTCCTCGGAGCTGGAGGCGCTCACGCGGCACATCCAGACCACCTTCTCGAGCATCATCGAGGGCGTCCCATATCTGCCCGAAGAGCTTCAGATCGCGATCGCGAACGTCGACGACCCCGAGGCGCTCGGTCACATGATCGCCGGGTCGCTGCGGATCAGGGTCGACGAGAAGCAGGAGCTGCTCGAGGAGCGCAACGTCACCAAACGGCTGCGGCGCCTGTCGGAGATCCTCGCGCGCGAGCTCGAGGTGATGGAGCTCGGCTCGAAGATCCAGTCCGAGGTCCAGAACGAGATGGACAAGACCCAGCGCGAGTACTTCCTGCGCGAGCAGCTGAAGGCGATTCAGAAGGAGTTGGGCGAGGAGGACGAGACCCAGGCCGAGATCAACGAGCTGCGCGAGCAGATGGACGAGGCCGGCCTGCCCGAAAACGTGCGCAAACAGGCCGAGCGTGAGCTGTCACGACTCGAGAAGCTGCCGCCGGCGGCAGCCGAGCATGGCGTGATCCGCACCTACCTCGAATGGATCGTCTCGCTGCCCTGGAGCAAGGGGACAGACGACAACCTCGACATCCCCCACGCGCGCAAGACGCTCGACGCCGATCACTACGACATCGAGAAGGTCAAGGAAAGGATCCTGGACCATCTCGCGGTGCGGAAGCTGAAGCCCGACGCACGGGGCTCGATCCTGTCGTTTGTCGGTCCCCCCGGCGTCGGCAAGACGTCACTCGGGAAGTCGATCGCCAAGGCTCTCGGGCGCAAGTTCGAGCGCATCTCGGTGGGCGGCGTGCGCGACGAGGCCGAGATCCGTGGACACCGCCGCACCTACATCGGCGCGCTGCCGGGCACGATCGTCCGCGCGTTGCGCGACGCGGAGTCGAACAACCCCGTGTTCATGATCGACGAGATCGACAAGATGGGAACCGACTTCCGCGGCGACCCGGCGAGCGCGATGCTCGAGGTGCTCGATCCCGAGCAGAACCACTCCTTCCGCGATCACTACCTCGATCTGCCGTTCGACCTCTCGAACGTGATGTTCATCACCACGGCGAACATCCTCGAGGCGATTCCAGCCCCTCTGCGCGACCGCATGGAGGTGATCCAGCTCTCCGGCTACACGGCCGAGGAGAAGCACGAGATCGCGCGCCGCTACCTGGTCCCGCGCCAGATCGAGCGCAACGGGCTGGCGCCCGAGCAGGTGGAGGTCAAGGACGAGGTGATCGACATCGTGATCCGCGAGTACACGCGCGAGGCCGGCGTCCGCAACCTCGAGCGCGAGCTCGGAACGCTGTGCCGCAAGGTGGCGCGCGAGTTCGCCGAGGGCAGGGCGAAGCGCAAGGTGACGGTCACGCCCGCCAAGGCGCGAGCGATGTTGGGCAGGCGGCGTTTCTTCTCGGAGTCGAGGCTGCGCACGAAGGAGCCGGGTGTCGCCACAGGTCTCGCGTGGACTCCGGTCGGCGGCGAGGTGCTGTTCGTCGAGGCGACCCAGTACGCCGGTTCGGGCAAGCTGATCATCACCGGGCAGCTCGGCGACGTGATGCGCGAGTCCGCGCAGGCGGCACTGTCATTCGTGCGCGCGCACATCGGCCAGCTGAAGCCCGATCTGCCGGAGGACTTCTTCCAGACGCACGACCTCCATATCCATGTGCCGGCCGGGGCGATCCCGAAGGACGGGCCCTCCGCCGGCGTCACGATGGCCACCGCGCTCTCCTCGCTGATCGCCGGCCGGCCGGTGCGCAAGGACACCGCCATGACCGGGGAGCTGACCCTGATCGGGCAGGTGCTCCCGATCGGCGGGCTGAAGGAGAAGGCGCTTGCCGCCCAGGCCGCCGGCATCGAGCGCGTGATCGCGCCGAAACTGAACGAGCAGGACATCGAGGACATCCCCGAGCACCTGCGCAAGGACCTCGACTTCATCTTCGTGGACCGCATCGAGCAGGTGCTCGACGAGGCGCCTCGAGTCCCAGAACGGCCGGCGCAACGGTCGCCCGCAGCGCGCCGCCCGCACGCCCGCGCGTCACCGCCCGGGACGGCGCGACGGCAGCCCGCCCGCAGAGCGCGGCCCGCACCCGGCGCGCGCTCCGAAGTCGCCCCACTCTGCGGTGTCCGCCTGGCCGCGGCAGGCTAGCTGCGGTGCGAACCCGAGCGCTCGTACGCGTCGGCGCGCAGCGGGCGGGGGTGGCCGATCGAGCCCACCTCGGCGATGTCGCGCTTGAACGGCAGGCCGATGGTCCAGTCCATCACCGCGCGGACCTTGCGCGCCGTGCCCGGAATCTGGCTCACGTGGTACGTCCGCGCCAGCCACCACGCCGGGAACCCGCGGAAGGTGAACGGCCCGACGCGCGCCACCGCCTTGTACCGACCGAGGTTCACGAATGCCCCGCGTGTCTTGTAGGAGAAGGGCGCAGGTTCCCCGATGCCCAGCGACGCGGCCACGTTGCGCCCGGCGGTCCTTCCCTGCCGGATCGCGTGTTGCGAGGTGGGCGGGCAGAGCCGGCCGGGCTTCGCCGGGTCGGGGACCGCAGCCGCGTCGCCGAGGGCCCAGACGTCGTCCTCGCCGCTCACGCGCAGGTGGTCGTCGACCACGATGCGGCCGTGCTCGTCGACGGCCAACCCCAGATTGCGGGCGCTCGGATGCGGGACCACCCCGGCGGTCCAGACGACGGTCCGCGTGCCGACGGTCTCGCCGGTGGAGATCCGTGCCGAGGTGGCGGTCACCTCCTCGAGG
Source organism: uncultured Solirubrobacterales bacterium (assembly GCA_963731895.1). Taxonomy (GTDB): domain Bacteria; phylum Actinomycetota; class Thermoleophilia; order Solirubrobacterales; family JBBDJG01; genus CAVSXO01. Next base: position 261 of record CAVSXO010000035.1, on the reverse strand, counting down.
GTCGTCCCGAGCCGGATGTCGATCCCCCGCCCGCGCAGCTGGCGCACGGCATAGTCCGCCAGGCGAGGGTCGATCTCGGGCAGGACCCGGTCCATTGCCTCCACCAGGATCCAGCGCATTCCCTGCAGCCTTGCCCGTGGATAGGTCTCGATGGCCTCGGCGGCGAAGTCCTGTAGCTCCGCCAGCGCCTCGAGGCCTGCGTAGCCGCCACCCACGAACATGAACGTCAGCAACTCCTGCCGGGTCTCCGGGTCATCGGAT
>CAVSXO010000034.1:0-32943 GCA_963731895.1 uncultured Solirubrobacterales bacterium | reverse complement strand
AGATAAGGGTTGACCGCTCGGGCCCCCGGCCGATTACGCTGCGACCCCTGCTGACGGTTAAAGAAGGTGAGGGGCTACCGATTACGGCCACCGCCAGGTGACCATCGGCGCCGCCAGAGGCGCCCGCACTCACGCACGGGTGCTGCCGGAAGAAAAGGGGGGCCCGGCCACCCGCGCGATGAGGGTGGCCGGGCCCCGGTGGTCAGAACAGGCGGCCGGCGCGGTGTGGATCGTGGTGACATGGGCATCCGCAGCGCCACAAGAAGTTGTACTTGAACAGGATGCCGCCTTCGGCCGGGCCGCCGAGCCGGTGTGAGCAGCTGTCGTGGCGGCCCTGTTGGCAGGACTTGGTGGGTGCGTTGTCGGGCATCTCGATGATGACCTTCTTGCCCGCGATTTCGTCGGGGCAGGTGATCCAGCGGCGGCCGTCTCGTTTGGTGACCCGGGCCCTGGGGCTGGGCTGTTCGAGAGGCCGGGCGGTGGATCCGACCCAGTGCTCCCAGTACTCGGTGTATTCGACCCCTCGGTCAGTACTCATCTTCGGACCAGACCTCTCCGGCGAAGCTTGGGTCGAAGTCGGCGGGCGCGGTGGCGGGATAGCGACGGTCGATGTCGATGATCGGCTGGGTGCGCTCCACGTATGCGTCGTAGTGGTGGTCGCAGCGCGGGAAGGTCATGCCAGATCGGGACAGGGTGTAGCGCTCGAAAACCTCGCCGGCGCAGCGGCCTTGGTCGGCTTCGATGCAGTCGGACATGGGAATGTTCCTTTCGTCGGTGACCGGCGTGGTGCCGGTCGGCGCGGGCGCGGTTGGACCGTGGGGTGGGTCTGGTCAACCCCGCAGAGGCCGTGGCGGGTGCAGCAGGGTTTTCGGCCCCGGCCCGCCGGCGCGCAGCGCCTCTGGGCGGGGCAGGGTTGGGCCGAAAAGGTCACTCGGCCTGCGCAGCCCGGCGCGGGTGTGGGTTGAGCGGGCCTGGGGGTCCCATCGGTCATGCTGGGCGGCTGCTGACAGGCAAAACATGGTAAGGGGCTACGGATTTCGGCCACCGCCAGGTGGCTATCGGCGCCGCCAGGCGCGTGGTCGGACGCACGGGATCCGGAAAAAAAGGGGGCCCGGCCACCCTCGGGGGAAGGGGTGACCGGGCCCCGGTGCGGGAAAGTCAGTTCTGCGGCGGTAGGTCCAGCGCTTGGGTGATGAGATCGACGAGCTCGACCGCGGTGGGCAGCGGCAGCTTGTCGGCGGCCTCGAGGACCTTGCGGCATTCGGCGGGGCGCTGGCAGGCGCACTCGCAGTTGGTGGCGCGCAGATCTTCAAGGGCGCCGTTGAGGGAGTATCCGTCGACGCTGGGGCCGTCGACGATCCAGCGGGTGCCGTCGTCGGACAACCGCAGGTACACGGTGACGGCTTGCTCGATGAAGTGGTGGCGCGGCGGGTCGATGTGGCTGTAGTAGTGGGCGTTTCCGTCGCGGCGGGTCGGTGCGGGCATGAGTGTGCTCCGTTCTGCGGGGTGGATAAGGACAAGTGGGGCTTGCCGGCCGGGCCCACGTTGGGCGACCCGGCCGGCGGGGCTAGTCGGCTACACGCTGGGGTGCAGCTGCTCGGCGATGCGGTAGTCGATCTTGAGAATCTCGACGAGCGGGGACACCTTGATGTGGCGGCGGTTGGCGATGACCTCGAGGCGGGTGATGGCGCAGGCGGCTAGGCCGGGGTTTCCGCCGTTGAGCGCGCACAGCGCGGCCACGGTGAGCGCACCGACCTGGGGTTCGCCGCTGAGCTGGTCGGCCACCCGCTGGAATAGCAGCCCGCCGGCCAGGAAGCGGCCATTGCAGATCTTGACCAGGTGGTGCTGGTCGTAGTCGGCGGCCATGCGTCCTGCGCGGTTGGCCAGGTCCGCGTCAGGAGCGGTGTTGTTGATGAGGTGGGTGCGGATCTCGCCCATGACGGCGATTCGGTTGAAGGTCATGATGGTTCTCCGTTTCTGACGGTGACCGGCTGGTGCCGGTCGGTGCGGTGTGCGGTGGGACCGGTGGGGTGGGCTGGTCAACCCCGAGCCCCGGGCCCCGCCGGCGCGTCAGCGCCGTTGCGTGGGCCCAGGGTTGGGCCGAAAAGGTCACCCGGCCCGCGGAGCCCGGTGCGGGTGTGGGCGGCTCGGGGTCCTCATCGGTCATGCTGGGTGCACCGCCGACGGCTAAAGAAGGTGAGGGGCTACGGATTTCGGCCACCGCCAGGTGGCCATCCGCGCCCCCGGGGGCGCGCGCGGGTTCCGGAAGTAAAAGGGGGCCCGGCCAACCCCGCGAGAGAGCCTGACCGGGCCCGGTGGTCAGCGCTAGGCGGCCTGTGCCGGTGTCAGTGTGTCGGTGATGTAGGCGACCGCGCTGGGGATGCCGGCGAAGCGGCGCTCCTCGAGGAGATCGAGCCCTGGGGTGGTCAGCAGCCACACCGGCCGGTATCGGGCGTCGTATTCCTGGTGCAGCTGGTAAATGTGCTCGCCGGCCGCGGCGATGTAGGCGTTGGGGCCGGCGATGATCGGCTCCTGGTTGACCGGCGTAGCGATGTGGGTCCACAGCAGGGGACCGGTGCGGAACTGCTTGATGCGTGAGCGGATAGCGTTGCCGCCGGCGGGGTCGATGACGCTGGCCTCGGCGGAGGCCTGAATAAGGGCGTGCTCGTCGCGCGCCCACAGTTGGGCGCTGTGTCCCCAGGTGTGTTGGATGAACCGTGCGGTGACCTCGAGCTCGTCGGAGACCGGGGCGACGGTCAGCGGGCCGGTGCCGGGGCGAAACGAGTGCAAACTGTCGATCGCGGCGTGCTTGAGTCGCTGCGCGGCGGCGGCGTTGTCGGTGTAGTTGCCCGCGATCGGTGTTGTGGTGGTCATTGCTGTTCTCCGTTTCTGACGGTCAGTGGTGGTGTGCCGGTCGGCACGGGTGCCAGGGCGCGGTGGGGTGGGTCTGGTCAACCCCGAAGAGAGCGGGTGCACGCCAGGCGGATTTGGCGCCCGGGCTCGCCGGCGCGTCAGCGCCCGGGCGGGCTGCCGTAGGGCGTCAAATGTCACTCGGCCGCCGGTGCGGGTGCCCGCTTGTGGGTTGACCGGGGCCGGGGGTCCCCGCCGCTACGATGAGCACCTGCTGACAGGCAAAAGAGTTGAGGGGCTACGGATTTCGGGCCGCCGCCGGTGGCCGCGTAATTTCCCGGCCGTGCCCGGTCGCGTCGTGGGGGATAATGACGGCGTGGAGTCAGCGTTACTGGAGCATCTGGTCGCTGCCGGCGGCCCGGCCGCGGAGTCGTGCTTGCGCTGGGTGGTGTTCGGTGAATCGATGCCAGCCGATCCCGGTTGCCTCGATGTGATCTGGCCGCACGGACCGATGAAACTGTGACCCATCGATTAGCCTTCGTGCAGGTGATCGCTGAAAGTTGCTGAGCAGCTACGGATTTCGAATCGTTGCCGTAGCTGTCCGGTACACCGGGGTGCCGGTGTTGTGTCAGGCGACCGCGGTGCCGGTTTTGCGGCTATAGCGACGTTCGGCGCGCATCTGCGCGCGGGTGTAGACGCTGTCGATGAGTGTCACGGCCCGGGTGGGGGCGCTGCCGGGGTGGGTGAAGCTGGTGGCGGTGAGCTGGCTCGCCGCCCGGGTGACCACGTGCCGGTCCAGTGGTTCGGTGCTGCTCATGGCTGCCACCAACCGGGCTTTGCGGCGGCTTCGGCGCGGCGGCGCAGGTCGGCGAGCTCGTCGCGGATCGTGATGAACTGGGTGGTCAGTGCTTGAGGTTCGGCGCCGCATTCGCCGAGCTGTTGCATCCGGATGCCGGCTTGGGTGAACCCGCGGCGGTAGGCCTCCTCGAGGACCTCGCGGGCGTAGTCGCCGGCGGAGGTCTTGGGGGCAATGACTTGCTGGTAGGCGTCGAACAGGTATAGGGCCAGTTGCCGCTGCCGCTGCGCGGTGGGCGCAGCGTCGGGGTTGATCGCGTCGGCGGCGTCGTGGCGGCGGCCGGCGGCAAGCACGGCCGGCGGGGTGGCGTCGTTGCCGCTGTCGATGACCCGGCGGATCAGCTCGTAGGCCCAACGGGTTTGGGGCCGCCAGATCGCGGTCTCGGGCACCAAGTCCAGCAGGGGCTGGGCCGCATCGACGCTTAGCCACATCAGGGACCCGACGAACTGGTGTTCCGGGCTGTACTTGTCGATGACGGATTGCGCGCGCCAGTCGTCGAGGTCTTCGGTTGGGGCGCCGGTAACGGTGTCGTCGGGGTCGGGGACGAGTTCCAGGGCGGCGCGGCGCTGGTGTGCGGCGGTCATCATGCGGTCACTCCCCACAGAATCAGTGCGTAATACCAAATGAGAGCGGCTGTTTGGTGCGATGTGAGGTCGGCGGTCAGCTGTGCTTGCACGGCGTCGGCCAGTTCTGCGGCAGTGGTGATGCTGCCGTTTCGGCCGGCGGTGATCGCGCTGTCGCGCAGGATCTCGAAGGTGTTTTGCCGGGGCCGGGGCACGTCGGCGATTCCGACGTCGGACAGCTCGGCGGCCTCGTTGTAGATGGTGCCGGCGGTGAACGAATACCGCGCTTCGGCGCGTGCGGCGGTGAGCACGGCCAGCGGGTAGCGCACGCCGGGGTCGGTGTCGCAGCCGTGGCGCCAGGTGGCGGTGTGGTCGGCGGTCCATCGCAGGGCGGCTTCGGCTGAGTAGTACGGGCCCATAACGGGTTTGGCCGGGGCGGGCTCGATGGTGGCGGTTCCGGTGATGTGCGGCTGGCGGTCGGCTGGGTCGAGGCTGACCAGTTTGAACGTGACCGCGGTGCGGGGCGTGGGCCAGCTGGCGTGCAGGTAGAGATCTTGGGCGATGACGTGCGACATGAGCGCGCGGTGCGCGTCGGCGAAGTCGTCGTGGCCGGTGGTGCTGGTGGCGGTGTCGGTGGCGATGGTCAGCTGGTGCATGGCGGGCTCCTCGAGGTGGTAATGGCCGGCGGCTTGGGTTAGGCGGCGGCCGCGAGTGCTTTGATCCGGTCGGGCCGGAATCCGCAGAAATGGTTGTCGGGGCCTGCGTAGATCACGGGGGCCTGGAGGTAGCCCAGCGCCATGACGTATTCGCGGGCTTCGGAGTCCGTGGAAATATCGACCTTCCGGTATTCGATGCCCGCTTTGTCGAGGGCACGGAAAACGGCGTTGCATTGCATGCATGCGGGTTTGGTGTAGACGGTGATTTGATTCATTGTTTCGGCCTTTCTGCGGTGCTGGATTCTGTTATTGATTTTAACGCTATTCGGGTGTGCCGGCAATGCGTATTTGCGTTTATCGGCTATTCTGTAATGTTTTCTTAGCCGTCGCTGAACTCCCTTTCTCGCCGTTGCAGAAAATCAGCTATCCGCGCTTGTCAGACTGTGTGACCAGGTTTGCCGCTGGCTGTGTCCATCCTTTCTTTCGGGCCTCATCGCGCCGTTCTTTTGACCGGGTGAGCGCGGGCCGCGCAATGGTACGGACGAAAAGTTTTCAGCGAGCGTGAGCGAGCGTTGTTGCCGAAAAGTTTTCGGGCCGTCAGGCCCTTTGTCCGTGGCCTTGCGCGGAACACGGCACCGGTCACACTTTTGAGGCGATGAGGGGTGGAGAAAAGAAATTCAGCAACGCCGGAGGCGTTTCCGCTGGGCGTCGGGTTGCCGGCCGCCGGCGGCGGCCGCCCGATGGCTTGTGCTGGGCTGGGGTGCCTGGTGGGCAGGGCGAGGGGTTCCCTGCCCACCAGGTCACCGGGTTAGGTGGTCTGCAGCAGCCGGAACGCGTCGAGCTTGAGCGTCTCGACCCCGCTGCCGGGGGTGACCGCGCGCAGGGCGCGGGTGTCGGCGGCTGCGCGGCTGGTGCGGGCTCCGCGTACCGGCTGGAAGTGATCGAGGTACTCGGTCACCGCGTTGTAGGCCGCCAGCAATACGTAATCTGAACCAGGTGCGGCAGGCAGGCCCGAACGAGGGCAAGAATGATTGACTTGCCTCGGAGCCGGCCGGCGACCGCCCGACGCCTCCCTCGATCCTCCAGCCGCGCGCCCGAGCGCGCACCTCGCCACACCGCCGAGAGCATCGCAAGAGGCGCTCCGGCACCGGTCTCGGCAGCGGCGATTGCCGCGCTGGCGCCCCCGGCGCCCGCGGTCGAAGCGGCTCGACGCGCGAAAGCGCAGGAGCAGCGTCCACGCACGCACGCGCGCCCGATCGTGTCGGATCGCCTCGCCGCGAGCGCAGTCAGCTACGCGAGCGTCGGCCCGCTGGGCACGACCGGGTCCGACCGCACGCCGCGACTCATCTTCCTCGTTCCTTATCCCGTTCCTCCTCGCTTTCGCCGATGCCGCTCGGCGTGTCGCCGAGGAGTGGAAAGCCGAGGCCGCGGACTCCGGCCGTCGGCGCGAAAAACCGGGCTAGCGCGCCCTTCTCCAATTTCTGTCGAGCGGGAGGCTGCCCGCTCGCAAATGCTTCGGAAGGAGAAGGGATTGATGAAACAGATACTCGCGGTCGTCGCCGCGATGCTCGGGCTCCTCGTGAGCGCGGGCTACGCGTCGGCGACACCGCCGGGAGACCCTGCCGCGCAAGCGCTCGGCCAGGCCGCTGCAAGCGGTCAGGCCGCTGGAGCGCTGTCGGGCGCGTCGCAGAGTCAACCGGCGAATCAGAACATCTCGGTCCGCGTCCTCAGCGACGGCGACAACGGTGACGTCTCGCAGGCGAACACCGTCAGCTCGAACGCCGACGGCAGGGAACGCGAACCTCACCGGCCAGTCGGCCGGACAGACCCAGGACGGCTCGTGCGGATGCGCGGGCGGAACGCAAGCGATCGGCCAGGATGCGGACAACAGCCAGTCCGCGACAGCACTGTCGTACGCCACGCAGAGTGGCGCGAGCAACACGAACATCCCAGTCCGGGTCCTGAGCCCGGGAGACAATGGTTCGGTCTCGCAGTCGAACAGCGTTGAGTCCAACGCGACCGCTGCGAACGCGAACGCAACGGGCCAGACCGCCGACCAGCTCGCCGGCGGATCGGGTACGCAGGCAGTCGGACAGTCGGCGGGCAACGAGCAGGATGCCGCCGCAGCTTCGGGGGCCAGCCAGACCGGTGCAAAGAACACGAACATCTCTGTTCGCGTTCTGAGCGACGGCGACGACGGGTCCGTTGACCAGTCAAACAGCGTCGATTCATCTGCAACGGCGGCGAACCTGAACCTGACCGGCCAGAGCGCCGGGCAGGGCGGCGGGGGCGGCACGCAGGCGATCGGCCAGGACGCGGACAACAACCAGTCCGCAGGCGCTCTGTCCGCTGCCGAGCAGCGGGGCGCGAGCAACACCAACATCCCGGTGCGAGTCCTCAGCTCCGGCGATGGCGGTGCCGTCTCGCAGTCGAACAGCGTCAGCTCATCGGCGAACGCCGGCAACCTGAACGGGCTCGAGCAGAATGCGGGCCAGGTCAGCCGTGGAGGCGACTGCCTCTGCGCGCCCGGCGGGATCCAGGCCATCGGCCAGGATGCCGAGAGCAGCCAGTCGGCTGCTGCCCTGTCGGCGGCGGTGCAGTCCGGTGCGTCGAACACGAACACGCCGGTCCGCGTCGACAGCGACGGCGACGACGGTGACGTCTCGCAGTCGAACAGCGTCGAGTCCGATGCGAACGCGCTGAACGTCAACCTGACCGGCCAGAACGCGGATCAGGCCCAGGCCGGCGGCGGATGCTGTGGCTCGGGTGGCATCCAGGCGATCGGTCAGGACGCGTCGAACGACCAGTCGGCTGTAGCGGCGTCTCTCGCCGCCCAGTCGGCAGGCCGCGACATGTGCGGCTGCGCGTCGGGTGGCAATGTCAACGCGCCCGTGCGTGTTGACAGCGACGGCGACGGTGGTTCCGTCGATCAGTCCAACAGCGTCGATTCGTCTGCTACGGCGGCGAACCTGAACCTGACCGGCCAGAGCGCCGGCCAGGCCCAGGGCGCCGGCGGCGGCACGCAGGCAATCGGCCAGGACGCATCGAACAACCAGACGGCGGCTGCGCTGTCGGCGGCGTTGCAGTTCGGCGCCTCGAACAGCAACTCGCCGGTGCGGGTCGACAGCGACGGGGACGGCGGCAACGTCTCGCAGTCGAACAACGTCGGCTCGTCCGCGAAGGCGGCCAACCTGAACGGGCTCGGGCAGGATGCGACCCAGCTTCAGGCCGGCAGCAACTGCGGTTGCGGCTCAGGCGGCATCCAGGCGATCGGCCAGGACGCCTCGAGCACGCAGGCAGCAGGTGCGTTCTCCGCGGCGGCCCAGGCCGGCGCCTCGAACGCCAACACGCCTGTGAGCGTTGACAGCGACGGGAACGGCGGCGACGTCGACCAGTCGAACAACGTCGGCTCGTGGGCAACCGCCGCGAACGCGAACCTGACCGGCCAGGGCGCCGCTCAGGCTCAGGGTGGTGCCGGTGGCATCCAGGCGATCGGCCAGGATGCCTCGAACGACCAGACGGCGGTAGCGCTGTCGGCAGCGCTGCAGCATGGCGCCTCGAACAGCAACTCGCCGGTGCGGGTCGACAGCGACGGGGACGGCGGCAACGTGTCGCAGTCCAACAACGTCGGTTCGTCGGCGACTGCCGCGAACCTGAACGGGCTCGAGCAGGGCGCGATTCAGGCTCAGCGTGGTGGCGAATGCCGCTGCGGTTCGAATGGGCTTCAGGCCATCGGTCAGGATGCCTCGAACACGCAGGGCGCGCTCGCCGGCTCGCTGGCCGTGCAGGAGTTCGGCCGCGACAAGTGCGGTTGCGGTTCGGGTGGGAACTCGAACGCGCCGACTCGTGTTGACAGCGAAGGCAACGGTGGCTCGGTCGACCAGTCGAACAACGTCTGGTCGTCGGGAACCGCTGCGAACCTGAACGGTCTCGGGCAGGGCGCGAGCCAGGCTCAGGGCGGTTCGGGCGGCATCCAGGCGATCGGCCAGGATGCGTCGAACTACCAGACGGCGGCTGGTCTGTCGGCGGCGCTGCAGCTCGGCGCTTCCAACAGCAACTCGCCGGTGCGGGTCGACAGCGACGGCGACGGCGGCGACGTCTCGCAGTCGAACAACGTCGGCTCCCGCGCGACTGGGCTGAACGCCAATCTGACGGGTCAGTCTGCAGAGCAGGTCCAGGCGGGCAGCTGTGGCTGCGCCGACTCGATCGGCATCCAGGCGATCGGTCAGCAGGCGAAGAGCGGGCAGGGTGCTGCTGCCTTCTCGTTCGCGCTCCAGGCCGGGGCGAGCAACGACAACGCCCCGGTGAGCGTGGACAGCGACGGCAACGGCGGCTCGGTCGACCAGTCGAACAACGCCGGCTCCTCGGCGACCGCTGCGAACCTGAACGGGCTCGGTCAGAGCGCGACTCAGGCTCAGGGCGGCGTCGGTGGGATCGCGATCCAGGCGATCGGCCAGTCGGCATGGAACAAGCAGGCGGCGATCGGCCTGTCCGCGGCGTTGCAGCTCGGCGCCTCGAACAGCAACTCGCCGGTGGCTGTGGACAGCGACGGCGACGCCGGCGCTGTCTCGCAGTCGAACAACGTCGCCTCGGCGGCGAAGGCCCTGAACCTGAACCTGACCCACCAGGGTGCCGCACAGGCCCAGGCGGGCGGCTGCGGCTGCGCGAACGCGGTCGGCATTCAGGCGATCGGCCAGCAGGCAGGGAGCTGGCAGGGCGCGCTGGGCGCGTCGCTGGCTGCTCAACTCAATCCGAGCAACAGGAGGCAAGCAGACTGAGAGCAATCCGTGACCTGGAAGGCCGGGCTTCGGCCCGGCCTTCCCTGGTTCGGATCGCGTTGACACGCTTGCAAACCAGCAGTAGCTTCGAAGGGAGGACACGACGGAGGGGCGGACCGAAATGACTGAGTGGGGGGTCGGATCGTCAGTGCGGCGGTTGTGCGCTCCGACCGGAGCCTTGCTCGCGCTTGTTCTCGTTTTGGCCGCTTCCGCTCTTGCAGCGCCCCGCACCTGATCCGCCGCCGCTGCCGGCGCCTCCGAAGGCGAAGCCGGTGCAACCGACCGTGACCGTCGTGCGCCAGGTGCCTGTGGTGAGGCCGGCACCCGTCGTCACACACTCGACCCCGGTCGCGAAGGCTCCGGCGCAGCGCGTCAAGCCGAAGCCCGCCCCGGCCCGAGCCAAGGTCAGGCCAAGCCGGTCGCGAAGCCGAAGGCTTCGAAGCCGGCTCCGGTGCTGCGACCGCCTCACGACCGCAACCGGGTGCCTCTGGCTGCCTTCACCCCGTCTTCGTCCCCGGCGGCCGATTCGGTCGACCGCGACTTACTCGCGCTCGCAGGCTCGCGCTGTTGCTCGTTGCGATGGGCGGCGCGGTCGTGCTCTTCGCCGCGCGGCGCCAACTGGAGCTCGCGTTGCTCGGGGTTCTCGCCCTTGTCGCGTTTGTTCCAGCGGCCGGAGAGGCGGCACCTCCGTATGCACCCGTTCCCACCTGCGCACCGGGACCGGCCGACTGTTCAGCCTGGCATACGGGCGACGTCTCGGTCAGTTGGCAGTACGAACCAGGCTGGACAGCCATCAACTGCAACTCCCTGCCCGTGCTGACGGACACGAGCGGCGTTGACCGCACATGCAGCGTTTCGTACGGGCCAACGGAACCGATACGTACGCCCGCACGGTCGACCGTGAAATCGCGACGCCACGCCACCTCAGATCACCGGCGCAACTCCGTCACGTGCCCCCGACTCCAATGGCTGGTTCAACCATTCGCTGTCGGTGGCGTTCTCCGGTACGACGCGACATCGGGTATCGCGTCGTGCACGACTCCGTCCTACGGAGCCGGCGACGGCGCCTCGGTCCTCCGTCGCTGGCTCGTGCAGCGATGCGGCGGGCAACTCGAGCAGCGGAAGCTTCGGCTTCAAGTACGACGCGACTCCACCTGCGGTCACGCCATCGCCGACCGCCCGCCGGACCGAAGAGCTGGTACCGAAAGCCGGTCACCTTCAGCTTCGCCGGCACCGACGTCACGTCCGGGATCGCTGCCTGCTCGGCGCCGACCCAGTACAAGGGCCCCGACGTGGCCGAGGCATCGATTGTCGGCTCGTGCCGCGACGCGGCCGGAAACGTCGCCGAGGCGGGCGCGCCGTTCCAGTACGACGCGACGGCGCCGACCCTCCCCGTCGCCAAGGCCATGGTCGCGAAGGGCGTCGCGAAGATCGTCTGGCAGCGTTCGCCGGACGCTGTGCTCGTCGAGCTCGAGCGCTCGCCGGGGATCAACGGGAGGAAGACGACCATTGTCTACAGAGGCAACGGTGTGAGCTTCACCGACAAGACCGTGCGCGAGGGCGTTCGCTATCGCTACGAGATCCGGGCCAGCGACGTCGCCGGCAACATGGTCGAGAAGGCCGTCACAGCCGACGATCGCCAAGGCGGCGCTCTTACAAGCCGGCGACAGGCGCGGCCGTGCGGGCGCCGCTCGTCCTCGCGTGGGAGGCCGTCAAGGGAGCGACGTTCTACAACGTCCAGCTCTACCGGAACGGCAAGAAGGTGCTGACCTTCTGGCCGAAGACGCCGACGTTCCGCGTCGGCAAGACCTGGCGCTATGCCGGCAAGCTGCGGCGCCTCGAGCGCGGGCAGTACAACTGGTACGTCTGGGGCGCGCGCGGGACGCTCGCGAAGCCGCAGTACGGAAAGCTGCTCGGCAGCAACACGTTCGTCGTCAAGTAGCTCCTGGTTACTCGAACGCGAGGCCGAGCCGGGAGAGCTCCTCGTCCAGGTAGCTGCCCTCGACCGTCGCCTCGAGGTCGAACTCCTCGACGATCTCGGGATCCTTCCCGATCAGATCGCGAGCGCCCGTCGGCAGCGCCTGATCGGCCGCCTCGCGCGACTCGAACAGGTAGAACGCGCCCCACCGCTCACCGAGTGGGTCGGAGATCCAGGCCTTGAAGCGCAATCCGTCGACGTCGGCGTATTCGTCGACCGCCTCGTCGCGGAGGTACCGGCGGAGCTCCTCGACCGTCGTCTTGGAATCGGCGAGGCCCCAGAGGACGATCCGGACCACCATCAGTAGGGACCGCGAGGCTCGTAGGAGCCACGCGGCGCGCCGACAGCAACCAGCGTCAGGCCGTCGGGCCCGGCAATCGGGCAGCGGGTCGTCTCGGCGTCGAAGCGGAGGAAGTCACCGGTGCGGACGGGGATCTCCTCGCCGTCGACACGGTAGGTGCCGGAGCCGGCGACGACCACGTTGACCTCCTCCTGGCCGGAATCGCGCTCGTCGTGCTCGTGCCCCTCGGCGCCCGGCCGGAGCTCGATCCAGTTGACGCCGAAGGCGAGCACTCCGAGCTCGCGGCGGACGAAGTGGAACGCACCGCCCGGGCCGGCGCCCTCGACGTCCTCGACGTTGAGCTTGCTGTAACCCACCTCAGGTGGCCTGCACCTTCGCGAGGGTCGCCTTTGCCTGCCGGAGGACGTCGGCCTCATCGTGTCCGAAGTCGTTCAGGTAGGCGTGGAGGGCGGCCTCGAGAATGCGGAGATCCTCCGCGTCGAGCCCGATCCCGCGTGGTTGGGCGAGCCTGTCGACGATGAAGTTCGCATACCACGTGGGCCAGTCCGGATCGGGGTGGCCGAGCTCCTTCTCGTAGACCCCGTGCGCCGCCTCCGCCTCACGCAGCTCGACCGCCAGCTCCGCTGCCGTGATTGCCATGGTTCCTCCCTCCTCCTACATCCGAAAGATGCCGAACGTGCTTTCCGGGACGGGTGCGTTCAGGGCCGCCGAGATCCCGAGAGCGAGCACGCGCCGGGTGTCGCGAGGATCGATGATCCCGTCGTCCCAGAGCCGCGCAGTCGAGTAGTACGGATTGCCTTCCGCCTCGTACGTGGCGCGGATCTCGTCGGCGTCGGCGTCGCCGACCATCGTCAGGACGATTGCCGCCTGCTCGCCGCCCATGACGGAGATGCGCGCGTTCGGCCACATCCACAGCTGGCGCGGCCCGTAGGCGCGACCGCACATCGCGTAGTTGCCGGCGCCGAAGGAACCGCCTGTGACGACCGTGAACTTCGGCACGTCGGCGCACGCCACCGCGGTCACGAGCTTGGCGCCGTCACGCGCGATCCCGCCTTCCTCGTACTCCTTGCCGACCATGAAGCCCGTGATGTTCTGGAGGAAGACGAGCGGGATCTTCCGTTTGGCCGCCAGTTCGATGAAGTGCGCACCCTTCTGCGCGGACTCCGCGAACAGCACGCCCTTGTTCGCGAGGATCGCGACGGGATAGCCCTCGATGCGCGCGAAGCCGCAGACGAGCGTCTCGCCGTAGAGCGCCTTGAACTCGGCGAACCTGCTGCCGTCGACGATTCGGGCGATCAGCTCGTGCGCGTCCATCTCGTGCTTGAAGTCCTCGGGTACGAGCCCGTAGAGATCGCCGGGGTCGAGCGCCGGCGGCTCCGAGGGGGCGACGTCCCAGGGGAGCTCCTTTCGCCGGTGCAGGTTCCGGACGATCTGCCGTGCGAGGCCGAGCGCGTGCTCGTCGGAGACGGCGTAGTGGTCGGCAACCCCGGAGCGGCGTGTGTGGACATCGGCGCCGCCGAGCTCTTCGGCGGTCACGTCTTGCCCCGTCGCGGCCTTCACCAGCGGCGGGCCGCCGATGAAGATCGTCCCCGTGCCCTGCACGATCACCGTCTCGTCGCTCATCGCCGGCACGTATGCGCCGCCGGCGGTGCACGACCCCATCACGACCGCGATCTGCGGAATGCCCTTCGCGGACATCCGCGCCTGGTTGTAGAAGATCCGGCCGAAGTGGTCGCGGTCGGGGAAGACCTCGGCCTGGAGCGGGAGGAAGGCGCCGCCCGAGTCGACGAGGTAGATGCACGGCAGGTGGTTCTGCTCCGCGACCTCCTGCGCGCGTAGGTGCTTCTTCACGGTCAGCGGGAAGTAGGACCCTCCCTTCACGGTCGCGTCGTTCGCGACGATCACGCACTCCTGGCTCTCGACGACGCCGATGCCCGTGACGATCCCGGCCGAGGGGGCAGCGCCGTCGTACAGATCCCAGGCGGCGAGCGCGTTCAGCTCGAGGAACGCCGTACCGGGATCGATGAGCCGATCGACCCGCTCGCGGGCCGTCAGCTTCCCGCGGGACCGGTGGCGTTCCACCGCTTTCTCGCCACCGCCGCTCGCCACTCGGGACGTGCGGTCGCGCAGTTCGGCGACGAGCGTCTCCATCCGCTTGGCGCGCCGCGCGAAGGTCTCGTCGCGCTCGAACTGCGAGGTGAGAAGCGCCATGCAGCGAGCCTAACGAACGCCTCAGCCGGTGCCGATAACGGCCTCGTGCACCGAGACACATTCAGACCGATGCTCGTGGCTGCCGGCGCCGTCGCGATCGTGCCGCCTGCGTTGATCCACTTCATCAGTCGGGGTCAGGTGGACCTTTCGAGCAAGACGCACTTCTGGAGCGTCGTCCTCTCGGCGCTGGTCGCGACCGCGGCCGGTGTCGCCCTCTCGTTCGGCGGTTGGCGCCGCGGCGACGCGCGCGCTGTTCTGGTCGGCACGGCATTCACCGTGATGGCCTCGCTGCTCGTCGTCCACGGGCTCGCCAGCCCCGGGTTTCATCGTCGAGATGAACGGCGTCGTCTCGCTGACCGGCGCCGCGACGCTGCCGGTCGGAGCCGTCATCCTCGCGCTCTCTGCCTGGCCGGTCGCGAACCGCCCGCGGGCAGTGCAGCCGCTGCTCTGGCTTCAGGGCGCGCTGATGGTCGGCGTGGTCGCGCTCGGCGTTGCGGCAATGTGGCTGCCGAGTCTCGTTCCATCCGTGCCCAAGCCTGCCAGCCTCGTGGCGATCGTCATGCTCGCCGTCGGCGTTGCCTTCTACGGGCTGCTCGCGCTGCGCGCGCTGCGCACGGTCCTGCTCACCCGTCGCCGCGCCGATCTCGCAGTCTTTGTCGGCCTCGTCTGGCTTGCCGGCGCGCTCGTGCCCGCGCTGATGCTGACCTACCTCGATCTTGCCTGGTGGCTCGGCCACGGGCTCGAAGTCGCGGGGGTGCTACTGGTCGGTGCTCCGGTCGCCGCGGATCTCTTCCGCTCCTCGCCCTCGCGCCCACTCGCCGGCGATCTCAGTGGCGCCGAGCTCGTGTCCGCCGAAGAAGCTTTCCTCGGCTCCCAGGTCGGCGGCCTGATGCGCCTCCTCGCGGAGAAGGACGCGTACACCGAAGGCCACACCCGCCGCGTGGCGCTGCTGGCCGTCGCGGTGGGGGAGCAGCTCGGACTTGCTCCCGCACGGCTGCGCGAGCTCGCAACCGGTGGCCTGCTCCACGACATCGGCAAGCTCTCGGTCCCCGACGATGTCCTGCAGAAGCCGGGTGCACTGGATGACGAGGAATATGCGCTCGTCCAGCGTCACGCAGTGTGGGGCGACACGCTCCTCGGCCACCTCGGCTTCTCGCCCCGCGTCCGGCTGCTGGTGCGCGGTCACCACGAGCGCCTGGACGGCAGCGGCTATCCCGACGGCGCCATCTTGCTCTCACTCGAGACCAGGGTCCTCGCGGTCTGCGACGTCTATGACGCGCTGCGTTCGGAGCGGGTTTACCGGCCAGCCTGGTCGCACGAGCGGGCTATCGGGCTTCTCCGCGAGGAAGCCGGGACGGCATTCGACGCCCGCTGCGTGGGTGCGCTGGAGCGTGTCCTTGTTCGAGCCGCTGCCCCGGACCCATTGCGATCGCCGTCTAGTGCCTCTCCGGCCGGTGGATCGTGTAGGAATCCTCCGATCGGGGGATAAGAAGGCTGCACTGTTCTCGCCGAGAACAGGAGCACCGATGATCCGTTTCACAATCATGTCCCGTCTTGGTCTCGCCGAGCCCCTCGTGCGGCTCGTGCGTGCGATCGAGAAGTCGAATCGGTCTGCTGCGTCTCTGGCGTATGCAACGTCCGCGCGACCTCGCCTCCGCCTCGATGGCGGCCCGGGCGAGCGTCTCGTCTGACGAACCTCTACTCGCGCCTAGAAGACTGACACCGTGCCCGGGTGGAGCTTGCGCTTCTTGCCGTTGACGGTCACGTCGACATTTGCCGCTGGCCGATCGAGAGCCAGCTGCGCACGGCCGAAGCCGCCCCGATCCCGCAGTAGTTCGGCCCGGTGGTGAAGCCCTGCGCGGAGACAGTCAGGGATGTAGAGAGGGCGAGAGACGCGCGTCCGCCGCAGGGATCGCATCTCTCGCCCAGTAGGTGCAGCGCCTCGCCGCCCGAGGTGCCTTCCTGAATGCATCCTGGTTGCGGAGCCCTACTTCACACCATCACCCTTCCGGAGTTGACCGCCCTGGTTCACTCGGCCGAGGGATCGGGGCAGCGACCGTTGCGGCCGATGTATTGATCAGGAAAGTCCGCTGTGTTCCGACGACGATGCCGCAGTCGCCGATCGAGAGCCCGGATTAGACGGGGTGGGAGCCGCAGCCCACCCCGTCGCTTTTCCTCGTGGGCAAACAGCTCGTAGGTGCGTCACGGGGCTGATGGGGTGTGAACCTCTTCCGTCCGTGCGAGCCGTTGCGCCGCAACCGCGTCGGCGGCGGCGCGTACGGAGTCGTGTCCCATGACGGCGGCCAGGAAGTCGTCTCGTTGCAGAGCGAAGAGCTGTGTGTCGATGAGCGCCGTCACCGTCGCTGTCCGCGGCACGGAGCGCAGCAGCGCAATCTCACCGAAACAGTCGGGGTGGCGGAGGGTTGAGCTGACTCCGGCTGCGTCGACGAGCACCTCGCCGTCCCCGATGATGTAGAAGCGGTCACCGGTTTCCCCGGTCTGGATGACGATCTCGCCGGCGTGCACAGCCAGCGGCGCCAGCTTTGCCGCCACACGTTCCTTTGCCGCCATCGAGAGCGGCGCGAACATCGGCACCCGCTCGACGAGCTCCAGCTCCGCCGCCGGGGCGACCGCGCGGTCGATCGCGACAAGCCTTCGGTAGGTCACGAGCGCGAGGAGCGGGAGAATCAATCCGACGCACACGAATGCCGGACGCGGGCCGATCGCGTCGACCACGACCGGCGCGAGGAGCGAACCCAGTGCGACGGCGCCCGCCACGAGGCTCCAGACGAGTCCGAGCACACGCGTCAGGATGTCGTCGGGCACGAGTCGCTGAAGCAGCGTGAAGAGGGCGACGTCTTCGACACTGTTGGCCGCTCCCACCACCGCCAACAGCACGACAGCGACCGCGAAGTCGGGCAACGGTCCGATGAGAGCGATCGGCGCGCCCCAGAAGATCAGAGCGATGCCGAAGGGAACCGCGAGCCGACGGCCGCCGAGCGTCATCGCGCCAACGGCTCCGAGCAGGCCACCGACTCCCATCGCCGCGGTCATGTAGCCGACCGCCTCGCCGCCCGCGTGGAGGACCTGGAAGGCCGCGACGACAATGAGAACGTTGAGGCAGCCACGCACAAACGCCTGCGCCACCGCGAGCCCCACGACCAGACGCGCTCTCGGTGCATGCGTGACTGCCGCGAGCCCGGCAAGGAGGGCGCGCCCGACGTCGTGTTGATCCGTTGGGGCGTGCAGCTCGATCCGCCCCTGGACCCGCACCCGCGAGACAACCCCCGCGGCAACCAGGAGCGCCCCTGCGCCAACGAGGAACACAAGGCCGGCGCCCGACAGTGCGACAAGCACGCCCGCGAGCAGCGGCCCGACCAGCGTCCCGAGGCTCTCGATCGTCGAGGTCGCACCGTTCGAGGCGATCAGCTCCGTCGGCGTTCTCGCCAGTGACGGCAGCAGGGCCTGCAATGCGGGTCTGATCAGCGTGACGGCGAGCCCGAAGACGGCTGCGAACGCGAAGACCAAGACGTCCGCGTCCACCACCACCGCCGCGGCCGAGCCGGCGAGGGCGAATGCGCCCAGAAGCGACATCGTGAGCAGGAATCGCTCACGCGAAAAGCGGTCGCCGAATGACGCCGCGAACGGCGCGACGAGCGCCGCCGGCAGCAACCTGACGACGCCCGCGATCCCGACCGCCGACACGCCGCCGAACTCGTAGGCGAACACACCGAATGCCACGAAGTGCGCCCACTCCGCCGTGATCGCTGCACCCCAGGCGATCTCCACCCGCCGGACGTCCGCATTGCGGAACGCGGACCCGACAGCCTGGACCACTTGGGTGGGCCGCGACACCGGCCCATTGAACCCGACCGGTCGGACACAACAAGGGCACACCCCAGCTCTGAACTGCCGAAACCCCATGTGCGGTTCACCACGGGTATACGCTGCGGCGATGGATGATCCGGTCGTGGCGAAAGTGGTTTCCGACGAGTCTGAAGCTGAGCTCGTCTGCGGCCTCTTGCGCGCGGCCGGGATCGAATGCGGCTACCGCGACACCGAGGCACTCGACTCGACACTCGAGGCGTTCATGGCCCCGGCCCGCGCGAGATCCTCGTGCATCCGTCGGATCTGGAAGCCGCCCGAGCAGTCCTCGTCGAAGCCGAGGGCTGAGGCTCCCCGGGCACCCGAAGGCCCGCCCAGGTGCTCAGGCGGGCCCTCGGTGCGCTAGGCGGTCGGCACCGGAGTCGTCGACACCGAGGTGGCGGCGGCCGTCGCCCGGGGAGGCTCGGTGCTTCCGGAGTCGAGCCGGAACGGCGGGTAGGTGTCGGTCATGAGGCCCGCGTAGGCGACGACTCGGAAGACCCAGCGGTTCAGGCCGAGGACGAAGTCGTAGAGCGGTCGCGGGTAGCGACCCGTGAAGAGCAGGGTGAGCCCGGCGAAGAGCACGAGCAGCCCGATCAAGCCACCGCCGGTGGCGTAGAGGCAGCCGTCGCCGTCATCCGACCAGGCAGACCAGGCGCCGCCGGTGAAGATCGCGACGATCAGGTACTGCGGGATCGCGAGCAGCCACCACTTGACGAGGACGAGCCCGCGCGAGAGCCGCTCGGGATACTCGACTTCGAGCCTCGCCGGGTACGCGGGGTCATCGGCAAGGGAGAAGGGCGGGTACTTGTCGGTCCCGAGGGCGCTGTAGGAGTAGAAGCCGACGCGCCACGACCAGCGGAGCACGCCGACGTTGAAGTCGAAGATCCTGCGGGGGTAGCGGCCGGTGAAGAGGATCGCGAAGCCTGCGACGACGGTCGAGAGCCACGAAGCCGATCCAGAGGAAGAAGAGAACGACGAAGTGCGGGATGGCGAGCAGCCACTTGAAAAGCCACTGCCAGCGTCCCACGTCGGGGTCGAGCTCGCCGGTCAGGCGAACCGGAAAGGCGGCTTGCGGGGAGGTCATGTTCAGGTGCTCCTTCGATTCGAGTGATTGGTGGGGCTACGCATCTGCCACCGCGAGTCGAAGCGGCGCCTTCTGCGATCGTCGAGACCAGCTTCGCAGCATCAGGCGGCCGGCACAGTACGGCTAGCACCCGTATTTCGGTCACCGTCGTCATTCGCAGGTGCGACAAGCCGCGTCCGCTCGCGCCACGGCTCCGTGCGCCAGAATGAGCCATGGCTTCCTACACAGTCAACGATCGCGCCGTGCAACGCGCTCGACGAGCGATCGAGGCTCGCCAGTACGTGCTCGAGAGCGAGTGGGGCGACGTTCAGCCCGACGCCGCCGTCGAGAACGCTTTCCTGGAGCAGCACTCGTGGGCTGAGTACGGCGAGTGGCACCTTGGCCTGACAGCCGGCGCTTCCGACGAGACGAAGGCCAGACATGCTTTGTCTACGGCGACTTTCGCCGCGTTCATCGCAGCGGCCTGATCGCCTGCGTGTACCGAGCTGCCGAGTGGCGTCACAAAGACGTCGAGCTCGCCGCTCACGAGTTGCTGCAGCTTCTCGACAAGACGAGCGCCTGACTCTGTAGCGACTCGGGGTTCCCGTGTCTTCGTGCTTGTGCGGCCGTCTCACGTAGTGAGACTGCCAGTCTTTCCTAGTGGCAATTTGCGCTAGTGTTGCCAGCGCGGGCCACATGAATCGGCCCGCACCAGTGCCTCCCTCAAGCCATCGGGTCGCACGCCGGCTCCTTTACGCCGGCGCCGCAGTCGCAGCAGGGAAGGCAGGTGCAGGTGCCCTCGCATCTTTCTCACCACTCGCACGACGAGGCGCAGACGACGCGCTCGGGTTGGGAGCTTGGCCCACGCGGTTCGGGTGGGGTTGAGCAATGAACCTCCTGTTCCCCGCGATGGTCAGACGATGGCTGAAGCCAGTGAGTTGTCCAGACTGCGGCAGGGCGACCTCTCGCGCCGAGTGTTCTTTCTGTGCTGCCGAGGCGTCGCCTCGCGCCGTGAAGCGGGGCGGAGATGAGGCTGCAACCGATCGTGACCTGAGCGGCAGAGGTTCGCGATCGAGCGGCGGAGCTGCGCGATCGGGATGGGGAGGATCGCGACGTGCAGTCTCGGCTGCAGGGCCAGACGAGCGAGCAAACGCCTTCGGTCGGCGAGTGATCGGGATCAAGTGTTGTCAGACCAGAATCAGGCGGCGAGCCGACAGGATCAGCGCAGCGCAGACGAGGACCAGCGCTCCGGCGACCAGGAGTTGGCGGCTGTCGGGCGATGCGAGTGGCAGCGTGCTTGCCAGTTATCGGCGGGGTGTGCTGGCGCGGCAGCGGACGAGGCGTGAACGTGACTGGGTCTCGGTGCTACGGGACGACGTGGCCGCGCAGAGGTCGGGAGACGCGAACGCGGACATCACGAATCGGTTGGCCAAGCGCGACCGTGTCGAGGCAGCGGAGGACAGGCACCGAGCGGCTGAGGACCGGGTCGAGGCAGCAGAGGACCGGAGTCACGGCGGCGGATGAGCGCGCACACGCGCTCGTGGAACACATCGAGCACGCGGTCGCTGCGCAGCGTGCGCTGGAGACGCTGGAGTGCATGAGTGATGGCTTCGAAACGCTCGACTCGGAGTGGCGCTTCACGTATCTGAATCCGCAGGCGGAGACCATTCTCGGGTGCAGACGGGACGAGCTGCTCGGGAAGAACCTCTGGGAGGAGTTCCCGGACGATGTCGGAACCCGCTTCTACTACGAATACCATCGAGCGGTCCGCGACCAGGTTCCGGTTCGCTTCGAGGAGGTGCACGAGCCCACCGGCCGGACGCATGAGGTTCGGGCCTACCCGGTTCCCGACGGTCTGGCGATCTACTTCACGGACGTGACCGACCAGCGGGTACGCGATGCCCACATCTGGCAGAGCGAGCGGCTGGAGGCGCTCGGTCGCGTCAGCGCCGGCGTCGCTCACGATTTCAACAATCTGCTCAGTGCAGTGGGCGGCTTCGCCCAACTCGGCCGCTCGGTTCCATCGACAAGCAGACGATCGACTACTTCAACCAGATCGAAGCGGCAAGCGAGAAAGCGGTTGCGTTGACGCGCCAGATGCTCGTCTTCGCCCGCGAACAGGTTCTCTCTCCAGTCGTGCTCGAACTGAACGAGGTTGTCGAGGCCATTTCGCAGCTGCTGCGCCAACTGGTGCCACCTCGCATCGACCTCGTCTGGAGCCTCTCACCCGCGCCTGTTCCGGTCTACGTCGATCGCTCCCAGCTCGAACAGGTGCTGCTGAACCTTGCAGTGAACAGCCGTGACGCCATACCCACCAATGGCTCGATCACGATCGGCACCAGCAACGGTGCATCGACAAGCGGTGCGGCAGCAGGCGTCCTGCAGGTAATGGACACCGGCTCCGGGATTGCAGAGCATGTGCTGCCACACATCTTCGACCCCTTCTTCACGACCAAGCCACCCGCGGCGGGAACCGGCCTCGGCCTCGCCACCATCTACGGGATCGTGTCTCAAAGCGGCGGCTCGATCGCGGTTAGCTCGACCGTCAACGTCGGAACCACCATGACCGTTGCGCTGCCGTCCACCGAGTGGGTACCGGCGAGACGGTGGTCATGAGCGAGGCAGTGGCTAGCACCTGGACACGGAAGAGCGCATCGGGGGCAACGAGCAACTCACTCACCGAATAGAGCGAACGCCGACCCTTCAGAAACGGCTTGAAATGGACAGGGGCGACAGGGCTCGAACCTGCGACCTACGGTTTTGGAGACCGCCGCTCTACCAACTGAGCTACGCCCCTACGACTCGGGGTCGGATTGTAGCCTTGCCTGATGCCGTCGCAGCGCCACGCGCTCGGACTGCTCTTCCTCGTCCTCACGCTCGGATTCGGCCTGATCGCGCTGGCGGCCGGGCGAGCGGGGGTATGGCCTGTCGCGCTCGCCGCGACGGCGCTCGGCGGCTGGATGGCGACCATGTCGATGCGGTTGCTGAAGCGGCGCTGAGCAAGAGTCGAGGCGCCTGCGGCGTATTCTCTCTCCGTGGCGAAGACCGAGGACACCAGCGAGCTCTGGCAGGAGTTCCGGAAGACGGGCGATCGCGGGGTCCGCGACCGCCTGATCCTCACCTATGCACCGCTCGTGAAGTTCGTCGCCGGCCGCCTCGGCAGCGGCCTGCCGGCGCACGTGGACGAGGGCGATCTCGTCTCGTACGGCCTGCTCGGGCTGATCGGCGCGATCGAGCGGTTCGACCCAGACCGGGAGATCAAGTTCGAGACGTACGCGATCGCGCGGATCAAGGGCGCGATCATCGACGAGCTGCGCGCGCTCGACTGGGTGCCGCGCTCCGTGCGGGCGCGCGCCCGGGACATCGAGCGGGCGATCGCCGAGCTCGAGAAGAAGCTGCACCGCGCTCCGACCGACGAGGAGATCGCGGGGAAGCTGGGCATGACCGAGGACGAGCTCGGTGCGAGCCTGACCGAGATCTCGCGCTCCTCGATTGCCGCGCTCGACGAGCTCTGGACGGTCTCGGCGGGTGGCGACCAGATCGCCCTGATCGACACGATCGAGGACACTCAGGGTCCCGAGCCGCAGTCGGCGCTCGCGCAGGTAGAGATGAAGGAGGCGCTCGGCGAGGCGATCTCGCGGCTCCCCGACCGCGAGAAGCTCGTCGTCACGCTCTACTACTACGAGGAGCTGACCCTCCGCGAGATCGGCGAGGTGCTCGGCGTCACGGAGTCGCGCGTCTCGCAGCT
This sequence comes from uncultured Solirubrobacterales bacterium, assembly GCA_963731895.1. Lineage (GTDB taxonomy): Bacteria > Actinomycetota > Thermoleophilia > Solirubrobacterales > JBBDJG01 > CAVSXO01. Next base: position 10,072 of record CAVSXO010000034.1, on the reverse strand, counting down.
GCACACGAAGGCGATCCTCCGGCTCAAGGCTCGCCTCGGCGGCGCCGCCCGCGTGGCATCCGCGTAGTCGTACGCGACCGCGTTACGATTCGGATCCCGCTCCAGTGATCTGAGGAGGAAGTCGCGTATGCCTGTTTTCGAGCCTGGAAAGATCCGCAACGTCGCCGTCGTCGGCCATCGCGGCACCGGCAAGACGTCCCTCGTCGAGGCGTTGCTCTTCCAGGCCGGCGAGACGAACAGGCTCGGGACGATCGACGCGGGATCGACGACGGCCGACTGGGACGACGACGAGCAGCAGCGGAAGATGTCGATCTCGCTCTCGCTCACGCACGCAGAGTGGCAAGAGCGGAAGCTCAACCTGATCGACGTTCCGGGCGATCCGAGCTTCCAGGGAGAGGCTCGGTCGTCGCTCCGGGTCGTCGAGGGCGCGCTGGTCGTCCTCAGCGGAGTGATGGGCGTCGAGGTAGGCACCTCGCGGGTCTGGAAGCGGGCCGAGGAGCTCGGGATCGCTCGCCTCCTCTTCGTCAACATGCTCGACCGCGAGCGAGCCGACTTCTTCCGGGCGCTCGGCCAGATGCAGGAGCAGCTCTCCGAACGCTGCGTGGCGGTGCATCTCCCGATCGGCTCCGAGCACGAGATGACGGGAATCGTCGACGTCCTCCACATGTGTGCGTACACGACGCCCGACGGCGCGAAGGAGCCGGAGCCCGGTCCGATCCCGGAGGAGATGGCGGGCCTCGTGGCCGAGTACCGAGAGAAGCTGCTCGACGAGGTCGTCCAGACCGACGAGGCGCTGATGGAGAAGTACCTCGAGGGCGAGGAGCTCGGCATGGACGCGGTCGCGCACGCGCTCAAGGACGCGGTCACCCGCGGCGAGGTGTTCCCGGTCGCGTGCGGGATCGCGACGAAGAACCTCGGCACGCATGCCCTGCTCGACCTGATCGTCGAGGGCGTGCCCTCGCCGGCGAAGGCAGGCTCGATCACCCACATCGAAGGCGCCGAGACGGCCGCCTTCGTGTTCAAGACGATCGCCGACCCATTCGCGGGCCGGATCAACCTGTTCCGCGTCCTTCAGGGCTCGGTCAAGCCAGACCAGACGCTCGTCGACGCGCGTACCCACGCCAAGGAGCGGATGGGCTCGCTGCTCTTCCAGCAGGGGAAGGAGCACATCCCCGCCGACGAGTTCGGGCCGGGGGACATCGGCGCCGTCGCGAAGCTGAAGGAGGTGCAGACCGGCGACCTGCTGCTCGACAAGGAGGTTGCCACCGACGTTCCCGAGATCGGGTTCCCGGAGCCGGTGATGAGCTTCGCGATCACGCCGAAGTCGAAGGGCGACGAGGAGAAGGTCGCAACAGCGATCCGCCGGCTCGCCGAAGAGGACCCGACCCTGCACCTGCGGCGCGACCAGCAGACCGGGGAGGAGATCCTGTCCGGGATGAGCCAGATGCACGTCGAGGTCGCGCTGGACCGCGCGAAGCGGCGCTTCGGCGTCGACGTCGAGCTGCACAAGCCGCGCGTTCCCTATCTCGAGACGATCCGGAAGGAGTCGCGCTCTCACGCGCGGTACAAGAAGCAGACGGGCGGTCGCGGCCAGTTCGGCGACTGCACGATCGTGCTCGAGCCGATCGATGGAAACGTCGGCTACGAGTTCGTCGACAAGATCGTCGGCGGCGTGATTCCTCAGGGCTTCCGGCCTGCCGTCGACAAGGGGATCCAGGAGGCGATGCACCACGGAGAGCTCGCCGGCGCGCCCGGTGCAGGGCGTCCGGGTGCTGCTGGTCGACGGCTCCTACCACACCGTCGACTCCTCCGAGATGGCGTTCAAGATCGCCGGCTCGATGGCATTCAAGGACGCGTATTCGAAGGCCGAGCCCGTGCTGCTCGAGCCGATCATGGAGCTGGAGGTGACGGTTCCCGACGAGGCAGTCGGCGCGACCAACGGCGACCTCAACTCACGCCGGGGCCGCCTGCACGGGATGGAGCCGGCCGCGGGGATGACCACGATCAAGGCCGAGGTGCCGATGTCGGAGGTGCTCACCTACTCGCAGACGCTCACGTCGATCACCGGCGGCCGGGGCGAGTACTCGATGCACTTCCTGCGCTACGAGGAAGTGCCGGCCCACGTCGCCCAGAAGGTGATCGAGGATACGAAAGCGGAGCGCGAGGCCGCCGGCTCAGCGCATTGAGCGCCGAGCCGGCGAGGGAGTGAGCTAGACGGTCTGCGGCTGCGGCGGCGCCTCTTCGGCGCGAAGGCGCTTGATCAGCTCGACGACGTCGGCGAGCTCCTGTTCGAGGTCGCGCTGGTATTCGTCGAGCCGCTCGAGCACGTTCTCGCTCGCGTAGAAGCGGCTGCCGAGTGGCGGACGCCTGCGATGGAATCTGCGGTGATGCATGGTCACCTCCTTCCCTCGTACCGTTCGAGAAAGCGGTCGATGCGGGTGCGGGTCTCGGTCAGCGCCGTCGCCCAGCGTTCGAGAGCGGCTGCCCCGGCGTCTGTGAGCTCGTAGGTGCGCTTGGCCGGTCCCGGGAGCGTCTCGTCCCATTCGCTGGCGACGATGCCCTGCTCCTCGAGCGCCCGCAGGACGCGGTAGAGGTTGCCGACATCGACGCGTTCCTCTTCGATCACGGCCGGAAGCCGCTCGAGCAGGTCGTAGCCATGTCCCGGGCGTTCACTCAGCAGGAGCAGGATCGCCGCGACCTGAAAGCGCTCGATCCGACCGCCCCGGCCGCGCCGATGTCCTCCATGTCCGCGTCGATACATATGTATAAAACATATAGCAAATGGCACTGAGCAGCCGCCCGCTCCGGCCTGTGGAAAACTCGCGAGAACGTCTGCTACGGTCGCCGCATGCGCGTGATGCGAAACGCCGCTGCGCGGACGTGCGCAGTCTGCGAGCGCTCGCTCCTGATGGGCGAGCATGCGATCCGCTTCTCTCCGGACGGAGGCGACTACGTCGACGTTTGCCCGCTCTGCGCGGAGATCGCACTCGAGCACGGCTGGCTGCGGGAGGGGAGCCCGTCGATGCCGACGGTTCCGCTCGATGCGCGGCGCCGCAAGAGCCGTTGGGGTGGTCTGCTCGGAGGCGGCAGGCGTGCGGACGAGGCGCCGGTGGCGGACGAGCCGATCCTGCGCCGCCTCTCCGAGCCCGAGCTCGCGCTCGTCGAGGCCGCCGACCTCTTCAACTCGAGCCCACACCGCCGCACCGTCGCCGGCGTCGCCAAGAGCCTCGGCGCGCCGAAGTCGTCGATCGTCCCACTCTCCGGCGTGAGCGGAGAAATGGTCGTCACGGTCACCTGGGATATCTCCTGGTACCAGTACCGTGTCTCGCCCGATGCGCCTCAGCCCGTACGGCTCGTCGAGCGCGGCCACGACCTGGAGGAGCTCGACCCGAGCTTTCAGGAGTGGAACGCGCAGCTTGCCGACGACGGCCGGTTGATGCCGGACATCGCCCGCGTCTAGCGGAGCTCGCGTGCCCGACTCGTCGACGCTCGTGATCTTCGGCGCTGCCGCGCTGGCGCTGATCGTCGTCCCCGGCCCGGCCGTCCTCTACATCGTCGCGCAGAGCATCGATCGCGGCCGGCTCGCGGGGATCGTCTCCGCACTCGGCGTCGCGGTCGGCGGGCTCGTTCACGTCACGGCTGCCGCGATCGGCCTCTCGTCGCTGCTCGTCTCCTCCGCGACCGCGTTCGCCGTGGTCAAGTACGCGGGTGCGGCGTACCTGATCGGGCTCGGGCTCTACACGCTGTTCGCCAGGAGAGAGGAGCCGGAGGCCGCTGTGCCGAGAGAACGTCGCCTTCGCCGCCGCTTCGGACAAGGCGTCGTCGTGAACGTGCTGAATCCGAAGACGGCGCTCTTCTTCTTCGCCTTCCTGCCTCAGTTCGTCGATCCGGACAAGGGCTCGGCCGCGTTGCAGATCGGCGTTCTCGGCCTCTTCTTCGTCGCGCTTGCGGTGATCAGCGACAGCGTCTGGGCGCTGATCGCCGGGACCGCATCCGAGCGGCTGCGGGGCAACAGACGCTTCCTCGCCGTCCAGCGTTACGTCTCTGGTTCGGTGTTCGTCGGGCTCGGCGCAGTGACCGCTTCTGCAAAAAGGTACTAACAAGTGCGGCGCGAAGACCTACACTCAGAGCGATGATCTACTGCGTCATCCCCCGCGAGCTGGAAACCGAGCTCTTCGACAAGATGGTCGAGTACTACAAGGACAACCCCAACGTGACGGTGATCGTCGACCGGCGCGACGGGGACGACCGTCGAAACGGCCGCGAATACGGCGGCCTGCGCGAGACCCGCGATCGGCGTCGCGCGCGTATTCCGGGCACGTTCCCGGATACAGACCCCGACACCTAGCCTCCTCCTCCCCCATTCGGGTGAGTGCCTTGGCGCCGTGTGTGCCGAGAGGTGACTATGCTCGACGAAGAGTACGGGCCTCCTCGGACGCGAACGCTCACGCTGCCGCTGATCGTCGCCGGCCTCGCGGTGCTCTCGGCTATCGGCTTCTCGCTGCTCTCCTATGCCTCGGTGAAGACGCAGGGCACGAAGGTCAGCCTCCTCGAGACGGACGTCCGCGAGCTCGAAGGTCGGCTCGAGGAATTCCGTCTCACCGACAAGCAGCTCCAGGGCCGCGTGAAGGGCGCCGAGGGGAAGCTACGTCAGAAGGATCTCGGCAAGGCGCCGCTCGCGGCGAAGGTCCTCAAGAGCGTCTACACGGTCGAGACCGAAGACGGACTTGGCGCCGGCTTCGCCGGTTGGGTCACGGACGGCCAGCTGTACATCGTCACGGCCGCCCACGTCGTCTCGGAGATCGGCGAGCACGTGAACCTGGAGCGGAACAACGGTTCCTGGGACGCAGAGGTCGTTGGGATGGACACGAAGCGCGACCTCGCGGTCTTGCGTGTGTCGGGTCGTCCCGTCGGCTCCAAGCCGCTCTGGCAGAAGCCTTTGCGCAACCGCCCGCGGCCCGGCGATGAGCTGCTGCTGGTCGGCAGCCCGTACGGCTTGAGCGGCACGGTTACGAGCGGCGTCGTCAGCGCTGTGCGCCCAAATGAGATCCAGACCGACGCGGCCGCGAATCCCGGCAACTCTGGCGGTCCCGCTGTCGACCGGCACGGCCGCGTCGTCGGCGTGCTCGTCTCGGGCGGCGGCCAGAACCTGAACTTCGCCGTGCCGATCCGGCAGCTCTGCGTGACTCTGCGCGACTGCTAAGAGCCCTCCGACTACACTCCGCCCCGATGGCGGTCGCGGCGAAACAGAGCAAGAACTACGTCGGTGGTGAGTGGACCGACGCGGCCTCCGGCGAGACCTTCGAGTCGCGTGTCCCGGCGACCGGGGACACGCTCGGAACCTTCCCGCGCTCGAGCGCCGAGGACGTCGACCGCGCCGTCGAGGCAGCGAAAGCCGCGTTCGAGGAGTGGCGGCTCACGCCGGCGCCCGAGCGTGGCAACGTCCTCTTCCGCTTCGCGCGCCTGCTCGAGGACCAGAAGGACGAGCTGACCGAGCTGATGAGCCGCGAGATGGGCAAGGTGCTCGCGGAGGCCGGGGGAGACGTCCAGGAGGCGATCGACATGTCGATCTACATGGCCGGTGAAGGACGCCGCCTCTCCGGCCAGACGACACCCTCGGAGCTGCGGGACAAGTTCCAGATGTCCGTGCGGCATGCCTGTCGGCGTCGTCGGCGCGATCACGCCGTGGAACTTCCCGATCGCAATCCCCGCGTGGAAGCTCGCGCCCGGCGCTCGTGTGCGGGAACACCGTCGTCCTGAAACCGGCCGAGGACACCCCGGCTCTGGCCGAGCGCTTCATCGAGCTGCTCGGCGAGTCGGGTCTGCCCGACGGCGTGGTCAACCTCGTGCACGGCTACGGCGAGGAGGCCGGCGAGCGGCTCGTCCGCCATCCCGACGTCCCGATCATCACCTTCACCGGCTCGCGCGAGACCGGCGTCGCGGTCACGAAGGCGGCCGCCGATCACCTCAAGCACGTCCACCTGGAGCTCGGCGGCAAGAACGCGATCATCGTTCTCGACGATGCCGATCTCGAGCTCGCGGTGGAGGGAATCGTCTGGTCGGCCTTCGGCACCTCCGGCCAGCGCTGTACGGCAGCGAGCCGCGTGATCGTCCAGGAGGCCGTCTACCCCGAGCTGCAGAAGCGGCTCGTCGAGCGCGCCGAGAAGATGCGCATCGGCCCCGGCTGGGATCCCGAGACCGACCTCGGCCCGGTGATCAACCAGGAGTCACTCGACAAGATCCACTCCTACACGGGCATCGGCACCGACGAAGGCGCCAAGCTCCTCACCGGCGGCGAGGCGGCAACCGAGGGCGACCTCGGCAAGGGCTTCTTCTACCGCCCGACGATCTTCGCGGACGTCGATCCGCAGATGCGGATCGCGCAGGAGGAGATCTTCGGGCCGACGACCGCGCTCATCCCGGTCAAGGACTTCGACGAGGCGCTCCGGGTCGCGAACGGGATCCGCTACGGGCTCTCGTCCTCGATCTTCACGCGCGACGTCAACAAGGCGTTTCGCGCGATGCGCGACCTGCAGACGGGCATCACGTACATCAACGCCGGCACGACCGGAGCCGAGGTGCACCTCCCGTTCGGCGGCACCAAGGACACCGGCAACGGCCATCGCGAAGCCGGTCAGGCGGCGCTCGACGTCTTCACCGAGTGGAAGTCGCTGTACGTCGACTACTCCGGCAAGCTGCAGCGGGCGCAGATCGACAACGTCGAGTAGATGCGGGACAAGGTCAACCTCGCCGAGGCGCTTGCGACGTTCGACGAGCCTTTCTCGCCGAGGATCATCGGCCGTTACAACGACAACAAGCTCCAGGTCGCGAAGACCCGCGGCGAGTTCGTCTGGCACTCGCACCCGGACACGGATGACCTCTTCCTCGTCGTGAAGGGGCAGCTGACGATCAAGCTGCGCGACCGCGACGTCGAGCTCGGCCCCGGCGACCTCTACGTCGTCCCGGCAGGCGTCGAGCACTGCCCCGTCTCCGACGACGGCGCGGAGATCCTGCTGATCGAGCCCGAGGGAACTCCGAACACCGGAGACTCGGGCGTCGCGGCCGCGCCCGAGCTCGAGCTCTGAAACCCGCCTTGTGTTTCAGAAACACAAAGTCTCCCCGCGGCGGGAAGTCGGCGGCGTGCAGGGAGATCGAGCGCAGCGCTGGCGCGAATGAGCTTGTGTTTCAGAAACACAAAGTCTTTTCGGGACGTGTCGGGTGAGGGCGCGACTGTCCACCGACGGCGGCTCTCGCGGGAACCCTGGCCCGGCCGCCTACGCGTACGTGCTCGAGGCCGACGACGGGACGGTGCTGGCGGCGCACGGTGAGGCGATCGGTGTCGCGACGAACAACGTCGCCGAGTACAGCGCGCTCGTCGCCGGGCTCGAGAAAGCGTTGGAAGTGGGGGTGAGCGAGCTCGAGGTGATCTCCGACTCCGAGCTGATGGTGAAGCAGATGCGCGGCGAGTATCGGGTCAAGAACGAGGCGCTGCGCGACCTCTCGCAGCAGGCGTCGCGGCTCGCGCGCGGACTGGGATCGGTGAGCTACAAGGCGGTTCGGCGCGAGCACAACGAGCTCGCCGACAAGCTCGTGAACGAGGCGCTCGACGCCGAAGCCGCCGGCTGACCGTCGCTATACTGGCGACCCACGCGGATGTAGCTCAGTTGGCTAGAGCGTCTGCTTGCCATGCAGAAGGTCGTGGGTTCGAGTCCCATCATCCGCTCAAAATCCCTGCAAATAGGAATGATCTGTCGTCTGGAATGGCAACTCACCAAGCCTCATGGTCACGTTGAGGTGTGAATTGTTGCCTCCGCCGACGACGCAAGGAGCTAGCCGACGACTCGACTCCTCTCCATTGGTGGCCCATCTCGAGATCCCGGAAAGCAGCGGCGCCACCCTTCTGACGCATCGCCGCCTCGGAGGACCTCCCGCACACAACCGACGCAGGCTGCTGTTCTGGCTCTACGACCTACTCAGGTTGATCAGGGCAACGGCTCAGGTTCGAAAGCGGCGCTTCGGCGCGTTGAGGCGGCCCTTCGGCGACGAGCTGCCGGACGGTTGTCTAGGTCGAGCGGCTCTAGGAGTTCTCGCGTTTGGGCGCACGAGGCGACAGTAACCGCGCCTTGTCTGAGGAGGTCTTGGCGGGTCTTGATATGCGCGAACGCGAGGCGTACGTTTGAGCGACACGGGTCAAGCCGGTTGCGGCGGTTCGGGAGCCCGCGTCTGCGAGTAAGGGAGGGTGAATGAGTTCACTGCGAACTCTGGTGAGCTTTGCGGCTGCTGCGGCGGTCGTGCTCGTGCCGACAGCTCGGCTAGCTCGACGGCGTTGGCCGCGGCGACTGTGCCTGAGATGAGGCGATTTGCGAGGATGTGCTGGGGCCGATCACTGGTGGTGCGAGCGCGTCCAGTGAGCCGCTCGGTGTCTGTCAGTGGGACATGCTCGCAATCACGCGACTGCGTCTGGCTCGCACGCTGTCGCCACTGGTCGCGGGGTGAAGGTCGGGGTGCTCGACTCCGGGTGGACATGACCACCCGGATGTGGCGCCGAACCTGGACATCGCCTCCTCTTGTTCGTTCATTTTCAGCCACACGCCGACGGCTTTGCCGGAGGAGATGGCGAACGGCGATTGCGCCAACAAGGCGGCTGTGCAGGATCTGAACGGGCACGGCACTCACGTAGCGTCGAACATCGCCGCCCCGGTGAACGGGATCGGGATCGCGGTGTGGCACCCAGGCCACGATCGTTGCGTTGAAGGTCTGTACCGCGGTCGGCTACTGCTTCGTCGACTCGGTCGCTGCGGGCTTGCGGAAGGCCGGCGACCTCGCGCTCGACGTGGTCAATTTGAGCCTCTTCGCCGACCCCTATCTCTACTACTGCGGCAACGATGGTGAACAACGGGCGATGTACCAGGAGCTCAGAGACGCCGCGAAGTACGCGCAGCAGCGCGGGGTCGTGATCGTCGCGGCGCCGGCAACGAGGCGCATGACCTGCAGCATCCGGATATCCATGTGATCAGCCCGGACTGGCCGCCTGACGCAGCTGAGGAGCGGGAGGTTGGGAACAATTGCCGTGTCGCCCCGGCCGAGATCCCGGGTGTGCTGACGGTGTCTGCGACGGGTCCGAAGGAGATCGCCTCCTATTCGACCGTCGGCATCGGCGTTATTGATGTCGCTGCTCCCGGCGGCGATTACTTCGCCGCGACTGACAGTGTGCAGGACGCCGTTCTCGGAGCCTGGACGAGTACCGGGACTGACGGAACCTGGGAGTTCTTCGACGAGGAGCTCGAGCCGATCTTCCCGGGTATCACCGCCGTGGATGGGACGGCGAGGTACATCTGGATCACTGGCACATCGATGGCCTCACCGCACGCAGCAGGTGTAGCTGCCCTGGTTCGACAGATGCACCCCGGATGGAGCTCGGGCGCTGTAATCGCGGCAGTCACGCGCACAGCCCAGCCACTGCCGTGCCCGGACTCGCCGAGGATGACCCCGCCGGCGCTGCTACGGCGGCGGCGGACGCACCTCCTTCTACGGCCACGGGCTTGTCGACGCCCTGGCGGCGGCGCAAAGCTAAGACCCGTCGTACGAGGGCAGGCGCTTCGTCCGCGCCTGCCCTCGTCGCTGGACAAGAGAAGACGAGGGTGGCTTGCGCGAGCGTTCGGCAATGCTCCTCGAGTTCGAGGCTCCTTATGCCTCTTCGGCCATGGCGAGGATGTCGTCGCGGGACATTTTCCGACGAGTTCGGTTTGGCGTACCTGTTTGGGCAGCGGAACTTGGTCCGCAGCCATCCGCCGACTTCCTGCACGTTGTCTCGCGTCGTCTGAGAGGCGCTCCACCACAGCGAGATCCCGATGAGCGCTCGCCAGGAATCAGATCCAGCCGCTCTCGCGGAGCCAGCCGTCTGCGACGGTCATTGCCTCATCGACGGCGTGTCCAGTTTGAACGGCGGCTCGCTCCTTTCCTAAGCGTCTCGTCGTAGATCAGGCTGGCCTGCATCATCAGCGCTTCGTGGCCCCAGGCGTGCCCCCCGGGTAGAGGTCGTTGAGCCGTTCTTCGAGGAAAACCTTGTCTT
>CAVSXO010000033.1:0-105475 GCA_963731895.1 uncultured Solirubrobacterales bacterium | reverse complement strand
CCGCACAGCGCCAGCACCACCCCCACCTGCGGCCGTCCGGTGCGGCCGCTCGCCCAGCACCACCGCGGCCAGTCCGACGGTCGTGATCGGATAGAGCGAGGCCAGCACGGACACGAGGCTCACCAGGTCCTTGGTCGAGGCGATGGCGAACATCGCGTTGGCCGCGATGTCGAGCGTTCCCACCGCGACCAGCACACCGAGGTCGGCCCGCGCCAGGGCGACGCTGCGGGCGCAGCGCGGCGAAGGCAACCAGCAGCAGCGTCACGCTGGTCGAGCGGTTGACCAGGATCGCCCACGCGACGTCCTCGTCGCTGGCCCGGTCCATGCAGACGAAGAACAGCCCGAAGCCGAGCGCCGACAGCAGCGCCAGCCCGGCGCCGCGGGCGACGTCCCCCCGCCGAGGCCCCCGCCGACCTCCTCGCGCGACGCGAGGACCACTCCGACCAGGGCCAGCGCGATCCCCGCGTACTGGAGCCCGCCGGGCCGGTCTCCGCCGGCGACCCCGACGACCAGCGGGACCACCGCGGCGCGTGGCCGAGATCGGCGCGACCACGCCCATGTTGCCGACCGCCAGGGCGCGGTAGAAGGCCGCCAGGCCGACCACGCCGGCGACCCCCGAGAGCGGGCGCCCACAGCGCAAGCTCGCCCCCGGGCGGCCCCTCCGCCGCGGATCGCGACGAACCCCGCGATCAGCACCAGGCCGGTGAACTGCGCGACCAGCAGCACGACCAGCACGGGGTGCTGCCGGCTCTTCAGCCCGCCGAGGAAGTCCCCGGCGCCCCAGGCGACGCTGGAGGCGAATGCGAGCAGCAGGGCGGCCACGGCGGCGAATTCTCCAATACCCTGTCGCGGCCATGAGCCTCGTAGCAGTGGGATCCATCGCCTTCGACGCCGTGCGCACGCCGTTCGGCGAGCGCGAGCGCATGCTGGGCGGCTCCGCCGTCCACTTCTCGCTCGCGTCCAGCTTCTTCACCGATGTGAGCGTGGTCGGCCCGGTCGGCGACGACTTCGGCGAGGCGGAGTACGAGGTGCTCGCCGCCCGCGGCGTGCAGCACCGACGACATCGAGCACGTGGCGGGCGGGAAGACCTTCTTCTGGCGCGGGCACTACGACTACGACCTCAACGTCGCCCACACCGACGACACGCAGCTGAACGTGTTCGGCGACTTCCAGCCCAAGCTGTCCGAGGAGTCGAAGGGCCGCAGAGTCCGTCTTCCTCGCCAACATCCAGCCGGACCTCCAGCACGAGGTCCGCGAGCAGTGCGACGCCGCGACGCTCGTCGGCCTCGACTCGATGAACCTGTGGATCGACACCGCGCGCGACTCGCTGGTCCGCGCGATCGGCGCCGTGGACCTCGTCCTGATGAACGACGCCGAGCTGCGCATGCTCACCGAGCAGCCCAACCTGGTCCGCGCCGCGCGCGACGTGATGGCGATGGGGCCGCGCATGGTGGTCGCCAAGCAGGGCGAGTACGGCGCGGCGCTGTTCACCGAGGACAGCTTCTTCGCGCTGCCGGGCTACCCGCTGGAGGAGGTCGTCGACCCGACCGGCGCCGGCGACAGCTTCGCCGGCGGATTCCTCGGCTATCTGGACGCGATCGGGCCCGACGCCGTCGACGACCAGGCGCTGCGGCGGGCGATGACCTACGGCTCCGTGATGGCCTCCTTCAACGTGGAGCAGTTCGGCACCGAGCGGGTGCAGCGCCTCACGCACGACGAGATCAACCGCCGCTTCGAGGAGTTCAAGCTGATCACGCATCTCGACGCGGTGCCGCTCGAGTTGCGCGTCTCCGGCTGAGACCTACCCGCGGCCTTCTCGCTAGCCTGTCGGTTGCCCTGAACCCGCAAATCGCGGGATTTAGCACGACCAAAGAGTCCTCGAGGGAGCCGCGATGACAACCGAGCAGACCATCAAGCCCGAGCAGGCCGACGGCGTATCCGCGAGCGGGCGCGACGTCCTGAGCGTCACGGACGAGCGCACCGGCCGCCAGTACGAGCTGCCGATCGAGGACGGCGCGATCCGCGCGGCCGAGCTGCGGCAGATCAAGGTGTCCGAGGACGACTTCGGCTTGATGTCGTATGACCCGGCGTTCCTGAACACGGCCTCCTGCCGCAGCGCGATCACCTGGATCGACGGCGACAAGGGCGAGCTGTGGCACCGCGGCATCCCGATCGAGCAGCTGTGCGAGCACAGCAGCTACCTGGAGGTCGCCTACCTGCTGATCTTCGGGGAGCTGCCCAAGCAGGACGAGCTCGAGGCGTGGGTGTTCGACATCACGACCCACACCTTCGTGCACGAGAACATCAAGAAGTTCGTGGAGGGCTTCCGCTACGACGCCCACCCGATGGGCATGCTGCTCGCCACGGTCGGTGCGCTGTCCACCTTCTATCCCGACGCGAAGAACATCGACGACAAGCACGAGCGCTACATGGCGACGATCCGCATGATCGCCAAGATGCCGACGCTGGCCGCGTTCGCCTACCGCCACAACCTCGGCCTCCCGTACGTCTATCCCGACAACGACCTGCGACTACCCGGGCAACTTCCTCTCGATGATGTTCAAGATGACCGAGATCAAGTACGAGCCGGACCCGCGGCTCGCGAAGGCGCTGGACGTGCTCTGGATCCTGCACGCCGACCACGAGCAGAACTGCTCCACGGCCGCCGTGCGCAGCGTCGGCTCGTCGCAGGTGGACCCCTACTCGGCGGTCGCGGCCGGAGTCGCGGCGCTGTACGGCCCCCTCCACGGCGGTGCCAACGAGGCCGTGCTGAAGATGCTCGACCGGATCGGCAACACGGACAACATCCCCGGGTTCCTGGACGGCGTGAAGGAGGGCAAGGAGCGCCTGATGGGCTTCGGCCACCGCGTGTACAAGAACTACGACCCGCGCGCGCGGATCATCAAGAAGCACGTCGACGCGGTGTTCGAGGTGACCGGCCGCAACCCGAAGCTCGACATCGCGGTGGAGCTGGAGAAGCGGGCGCTCGACGACGACTACTTCGTGAGCCGCAAGCTCTACCCGAACGTCGACTTCTACTCCGGCCTGATCTACGAGGCGCTCAGCCTCCCGCCCGAGATGTTCACCGTGATGTTCGCGATCCCGCGCACGTCCGGGTGGATGGCGCAGTGGCAGGAGATGGTCGACGACTCGGAGCAGAAGATCGCGCGGCCGCGCCAGATCTACACCGGCGGCGGCCCCCGGGACTACGTCCCGATGGACAAGCGCTAGCCGTTCGGGTGTCGCAGGAGCGCGTCGACCGGATCCTGGCCGGATACGAGCTGTTCAACCAGGGCGAGCTCGATCGAGGCCCTGGTCGGCTTCCCCGATGACATCGAGTGGGTCGCACCGGACATGGTTCCGGATCCCGGCCCGCACAGGGGGCCGGAGGGAGTACGCCGGTTCTGGGACATGTGGCACGAGGCCTTCGTGGACTTCAGGAGCGAGATCGTGGAGGTGCACGACCTCGACGACCACGTAGTGGTGATCGCGCGCGATCCACGGGATCGGGCGCGACAGCGGCGCGGAGGTCACGACCCCCGCCTTCCCGCAGGTCTGGACATGGAGCGAGGACCGGATCGTGCGAGTGGAGATGTTCACCAGCTCGGACAACGCGAGCGAGGCGATCGGAAAGGACTGGCGGTCCGAGTGATACTGTTCGCGCCGGCGCATGGCGTCGCACAGGCGATCATCGGCACGGCCCGCCTCGGCCGTGGGCGCGATGGCCGTCGGCGCCACCGCGCAGGGCACGCTCGCGCGCGGCTCGATGGCGCTGGGCGCACTCGCCGTGCGGCGCGCTTGCGATCGGCGCGCTTGCGATTGGCCGGCTGGCAATCGGCCGGGCGCGGATCAAGCACCTGCGCGTCGACGAGCTCGACGTCGGCCGGCTGCGAGTCGGCGAGCTCGACGTGGCGGTCGAGCGCCGTCCTCCCGGACCCTAGTTACTTCAAACCAGCGCGGCATCCCTCCATGGCCGCCCGGCGCCGCATCTTGTCGCCCCGCCCCAGTGCGTCCGCGAACAACGTGAGGTTGCGTCGCGCGACCTTTTTGGGAAACCCGGCGCAGGCGGCCTTGGCCTGCCCGTAAATCTGTCGTTCCTCGCCCTCGAAGGTGTCGGGCGCGTCCCTAGCGGCCTCATCAACTTTCGCCTGCGGCGTCTCGATGAAGCCACCGCTTCCCGGCGTCGTAGCCTCATTGGTTCCGAACGTCGGAGCATCGGTCGTAGTGGGCGATTGCTGTGAGCGCGTCGTGTCGGCTCGGTCCTCATCCCCGCCGCAAGCTGCGACGCTAAGCACGACTCCTAGCAAAAGTAGCGAGAAGAACGCTTTGGCGATCTCCACGTTCTCCTGCGACATCGCCTACTCCGGGAGGCCGGCGGCTTTGAGGGCTTCTGCACGCTCCCGGAAGCTCTCGATGTGGATCACCTTGCGGCCGCGGAAGGTCCAGAGCGTGAAGTAACTGAGCACGGTCGGAACGCCGCTGGTGCTTCCGACGCCGCGCTGGCGCACCGCCGCAAGCACGCTGTCTCCCGCCGCGATGATCTCCTCCGCCTCCATTGTGAAGTGGGTCCAGGGCTCCAGCAAGCCCCGCGTGTACGCCGCCACTGCTTCGACGCCGGAATGCATCCCGGCGTCGGGGAACTCCGGCCCCAGCACCAAGACGACGTGTGGGTCGAGCAGGTCGGCGCTGGCACGAAAGTCGCCCTCACTCCACTGCTCATAGACGGCTCGCACGATCTCCACGCGCTCCTGCGACATCGCCCGCGCAGTATCCCGCAGGGGGAGGGAGCAACGGAGCTAGATGTAGCCGCGGAGCTTTGCCGTCTCGACCACGCGCTCGATCCCGACCTGGTAGGACGCCTCGCGGAGGCTGAGGCTGCGCTCTTTGGCGGCGGCGTCGACCTCACGGAACGCGCGCCGCATGATGTTGCCGAGCTTGTCGTTGACCTCCCGCTCCTCCCAGCGGAAGTGCTGCAGGTTCTGCACCCACTCGAAGTAGGACACGACCACCCCGCCGGCGTTCGCCATCACGTCGGGGACCACGTACACCCCCTTCTCGTTCAGCACCGCGTCGGCGCCCGGAGTCGTGGGGCTGTTCGCTCCCTCGAGCAGCATCCTGCACTGGATGCTGTCGACGTTCCCCTCGTGGATCATCCCGCCGAGGGCCGCGGGCACAAGCACGTCGCACGGTATCGACAGCAGGTC
Source organism: uncultured Solirubrobacterales bacterium (assembly GCA_963731895.1). Lineage (GTDB taxonomy): Bacteria > Actinomycetota > Thermoleophilia > Solirubrobacterales > JBBDJG01 > CAVSXO01. The sequence goes on along the minus strand of CAVSXO010000033.1, from coordinate 100,271 downwards.
CTCGGGCGGGATGGCCTCCACGCCCTCGAACTCGGTCAGGTTTCCACCGCCGACGATGAATTCGCTCAGCTTGCCGACGTCGATTCCCGCGTCCGAGCGAATCGCGCCGTCCGCGTTCGAGATGCCGATGATCCGTACCCCGAGCTGATGCAGGATGCGGGCGGCCCACGATCCGACGTTGCCGAAGCCCTGGATCACCGCGGTCGTCGAAGCGGGTGACAGACCGAGCTTCGGCGCCGCCTCGCGAAACAGATAGACGAGGCCGCGACCGGTGGCAGACTCGCGACCGTAGGAGCCCTCGAGCGCGAGCGGCTTGCCGGTCACGATCGCGGGGGTGTGGCCGTTCAGCTTCCCGTACTCATCCATCAGCCAGGCCATCACCTGCGCGCTCGTGTTGACGTCGGGCGCCATGATGTCGCGGGTCGGCCCGAGCACCTTCTCGATCTTGGCCAGCAGCGAGCGCGTGACGGCCTGCAGCTCCGCTTGGCTCAGCTTGTCGCCCGGGCAGTTGACCCCGCCCTTCGCGCCGCCGAACGGGATGCCGACGATCGCCGTCTTCCAGGTCATCAGCATCGCCAGCGCGCGCACTTCGTCGAGGTCGACGTCGGGGTGGTACCGCAGCCCACCCTTGTAGGGGCCCCGCGCGCCGTTGTGCTGCACGCGGTACCCCTGGAAGACGTGGATGCGCCCGTCAGCGAGCTTCACCGGGATCTGGACCGACGTCTCCCGGTAGGAGGTGCGCAGGACCTCCTGAACGTCGTCCGGCAGGCCGATCCGCTCGCAGGCCGCGTCGAAGTAATGCCTGACGATCTCGAGGTCGGAGATCGAAGCGCGGCCGGCGGAGCGCTGCGGCGTGGGCTCGGCGGGCGGGGGAGCCGCCTCGGCGACCGTGCCGCTGCCGTTCTTCATTTCGGGATCGGTCAAGCTCCTTCTCCGATCGGAGTGTCCCACAGTATTCCCGGATGGTGGAGTGACGGGCACCTGGGCGGGCGTTTTCGATTTCGACGATCGCCGCCCTCATTTGTGACTGGCGTGCCTGGTTCGATCACGGAGCCGTCCATATCGTGAGCAGACGTTGCAAGGGTCACTGACCAGAAAGGGCAAGGGAGACCTCGCAGAACTGAAAGTCGCCTGTGACTTGATTCGGCGCGGGTACGGCATCGCGATCCCATATGGCGAGGACTCGGACTTTGACTTGATCGTCTGCCGGGGAGGGATTCTGGAGCGCATCCAGGTCAAGCACGCAGCATCGAGAGACGGGGTGCTTGTCGTCAAGTGCCGGTCACATTCCCTGACCAACGGCAAGATCAGGACCGTGAAGCACTACACGTCGAAGACGATCGACTGGATCGCCATCTGGGATAGGTCAACCGATCGTTGCTTCTACGTCCCGGCAACCGAGCTCGGAGCCGGAAGATCGATGATGCACCTGCGGCTGGCTCCGGCGCGAAACGGCCAACAGGTGGGCACACGAAGCGCGGAGGATTACTGCGACCTGCCTCCTCTCCCTGTGGCAGTGGAGCCAGCGGGATTCGAACCCGCGACCTCCCGGATGCAAACCGGACGCTCTCCCAGCTGAGCTATGGCCCCGCAGGACTGATTCTAGGCGGCCCCTCCGAATGACCCATGCGGAGGCGGTCGCGCGGAGAAGAGTTCGAATTTCCCGCATGCCGGGTACGTCCTCCCCGGGAGCCGCCGTGAGCACGGATTCGATCCGCGCACAGTTCGACGAGCGTTGCAGGGACGCGTCTCGGACCGACGGGACGCGGCGTTCGATGCTGGCCCGGGCAGGAGTGGCGGCCGGAACGCTGGGGCTGCTCGGCCTGGCCGCACCGACAGCGCGCGCGGCGACGACCCGGTTCGACGACACGGTCGAGGTCGTACCCCCGGCCGGCGCGGCCGCCCTGAGGCTGCTTTGCTCGGGCAGCGTGCCGCATTCGGCTGTCACCGGCGGGAGCCTGAACCTCGACAACACAGCGTCCAGCGGCGCGGGTGTCGTCCTGTACTCCAACCGGGGAGCCGATGCGCTTGGCCGCCTGCTGGTGGTGAACCAGGCCAACCCCTCGAACCCGCAGCACGCCGTTCGGATCCAGAATGTGGGCACGGCACACACGGTGTCGATCTTCCACGACCCCGGGGAAGGAGCCGGCGATCCGACCGCCGAGGCGGTCGACATCGTCTCCACCAACGAGCAGGACACGGCGCTCGGCGTGCGAGGTCGGGAGACCGGCAAGGGCACGGTCAAGATCACCCATGCCAAGCCGATCGGCTCGGATGCGAACGCGTCGGCGTTGTCGATCGCGCTCGAAGGAGCCGGGACGGCGTGCCAGGGCATCTACATCGGGAACGACGCCGGGAACCCGACCACCGGCGACCTGCTGCACATCCGCAACGGCGGGCCGGGCACGGACCTGCTGCGGCTGACCGCTCCCGGCCGGCTGGAGCTCGCGGCGCAGGGGTCTCAGGGTGGCCTGGTCGTCGGCGGTGACGCGAACCTGTACCGCGCGGATTCGGCCCTGCTCGCAACGGACGGCGCCCTGCGGCTGGCCGCGGCCGGCGCGAACGTCAGCGGCGGGCGCTGGTGCGCAGCGCATATTCCGTCCTCAGCCACGATCACGCTCAATCCCGGCGCGGGGCTGAGGGGAATGACGGTCTCGGCGGCGATCTCCACGAACGGCGTACTCGACCCGACGTCGCTGCAGATGTTCGGCGTGAGCAGCGTCGTGACGCCGTCGGCCGCGACGGACCTGCAGGCGGTCGAGATCTACAAGAGCGGCCTGTCCGTGAACGGCCTGTCCGGCGCCGCCGACGGCATCGTGGGCTCGGTCGTCTCGAGCTTTCAGCACCAGCTGCGCCTGCGGCCGATCGCGGCCGGCGGAACCGGCCGGTTCACGAATGTGTTCGGCTTCTACGCGCCGCCGCTCGCCACCGTGGACGCGGGATGGAACGTCAACAACTATGCGCTCCTGCGCGTGGAGGCGCCCGGCGGGACGGGCACGATCCTGAACCTCACCGGCCTCGACATCCGGGACCTCAAGGGGCGCGGGACGAACAACTACTCGCTGCGCTCGTTCGGCCCCGGTGTGCAGATGCGCCACTCCGGCTGCGTCGGCATCGGCTCTCAGGCCGCGGCCGAGACCATCCTGCATCTGCGCGGCAATGCGAGCTCACACGGATCGCTGACCCTCGATCAGGAAACGGGTGACCCGGCTCCTCCCGCGCCGTCCGGCCAGGCACGCCTGTACGTGAAGAACGGCAAGCTCGTCGTGCAGTGGAACGACGCCGGCACGACCCTGTACACGACCCTTCCGCTCGCAACGCCGGGGCCGTACCCTGTGACCAGCGAAGTGACCACCGACACCGTCGCGCCTTGACCGAGAACGAACCCGACCGGGAGCAACCCGCCGTCACCGCCGTGCCGGAGAACTTCACCCTCGAGCTGTCGCTCGAGGAAATGGGCTTTCTGCGCCTGCTCCTGACGAACGCATCGGTCCAGCCGGCCGAGCTGAAGAAGCTCTGCGGCGAGGTGCAGGCCAAGGTCGAGGCGCACATCGGCCCCCTGCCGCCGGGCTAGCGCGATACGTGCGCAATTAGCGCACTAAACAAGCCGGAATTCGGAGCATCGGGCCGGGACCGGCCGAGGGCGAAGCTATATTGGCCGCCGTGCCAAGGGGGCACCCCGGACGCCCAGGCGCACCGGGTAATGCATGAACCGTCACGACGACGGCCGTGTTTGTGGAGGCCCTGTCCTGTTTCGCCCAGTGACCCATGCCGGATGCTCCGGGCGCGCTGCCCTGCGATGCCTGCTGCTCCTGGTCGCTGGACTTGCCACGTCTGGCGCCCTGGCACAGGAGGCTGCCGCGGCGGAGGCCGATTTCAGCTGGTCGCCCGACCCCCCGGTGGTGAACCGGCAAATGACCTTCACGGCGGTCACCAACCCCTCGATCACCGCGTACGCCTGGGACCTCGACGGCAACGGGTCCTACGGCGACGCAACCGGGCCGCAGGTGCGCCGCACCTTCCGGTCCGTGAGGACATACGAGATCGGGCTGCGGACCGTGGACGACCAAGGCGCCGTCAGCCAGCGGCGGAAGGCCGTGACCGTTGTTGCGGACATGAGCGCCAACCTCCCGCCCCAGGCCTCGTTCGTCTTCTTCCCCGCCGGGCCGGTGGCCGGCGAGCTGATCACGTTCGTGTCGACCTCCACCGACGCGGATTCCCCCATTCCGGCATCGGCCCTGCACTGGGACCTGAACGGCGACGGAGTCTTCGACGACGCAGAGGGGCCGAGTGCGACGACGTCCTATCCGGTGGCCGGCGCGTACACGATCTCGCTTCGCATCTCCACGAACAAGGCCGCCGTCGCGACGGTGGTCCTGAACGTGGGCGCGCCCGGTGTCCCAGGGACCGGTGTCGGCCAGCGCGCGCTCTCTCTGATCAGCCCGTTCCCGGTCGTACGGATCAGTGGGCAGGTCTCAGGCCGCGGTGCCCGGATCCGGAGGCTCACGATCGACGCACCGCCCGGCACGGGGGTGAAGGTGCGCTGCAGCGGGCGAGGCTGCCCGTTCAAACGCCTGCTCCGGACCATCTCGCTGCGCGTGCGGGCCAACCGTGAGCTGCCGCCCACACGGCTGCTGCGGATCCGCCGTGTCGAGGGCCGGCTGCTTCGACCCGGCGTGAAGCTGACGCTGTTCGTCACGCGTCCCGACGCGGTCGGGAAGTACACGCGATTCGCCATCCGCCGGCGCAAGTCCCCCAGCCGTGCCGACATGTGCCTGGTGCCTGGGAGCGGCCGCCCGCTCTCCTGCCCGTCGCGGTGATCGGCCCGCGCCGCCGCTGAGGCGCCGCCGGAGGCGAAAAAGCCCGGCCAGCCGGGCCCCCGAAGGTCAAGTGGGGCGCGGTTTTTGTCGATGCAGCGTGCGGACCGAATGCGTTCTCGTGCGGCAATATCACGGAGGAGAAGTCTCCGCTGCTTGACGGCGCTCGCTGCCATGGCCGCGCTCGCGGTGCCCGCTCCGGCCGCCGCGAACCACGTCTACGCGAAACTGCAGTGGGGGTCGCCCGGGTCCGGCCCGGGCCAGTTCAACGGCGCCGACGGCATCGACACCGACCGCTTCGACAACGTCTACGTCGCCGACTTCGGCAACCACCGGATCCAGAAGTTCAGCCCCGACGGGGAGCTGCATCACCCAGTGGGGGACCCTGGGCAGCGGGAACGGGCAGTTCACGAGCCCCGACGGACGTGACGGTCGACAGCGCCGCGGCGACGTGTATGTCGCCGACCGGGTCGCAAACCGCATCCAGAAGTTCACCGCCGCCGGCACCTTCGTACCAAGTGGGCGCGCGATCGGAACGACGGGCGACGGCCAGTTCGACAATCCGTACGGGGTCGCGACGGACTCCTGCGGGCAACGTCTACGTCACCGACCACGGCAACGACCGGGTGCAGAAGTTCGCCTCGTCCGGGGCCTTCGTGACGCTCTTCGGTTCGACCGGCTCAGGCCCCAGCGAGTTCAACTCCCCGACGGGCATCGACGTCAGCGCCGGCGGCACGGTCGTACGTCACCAACGAGGGCAACGACCGCGTGCAGCGCTGGGACCACGAGCGGGTGCGCTCCGACCGCTCATTCGTGGATCGGCTTCGCCAGACCGGTAACAACCCCGCGTTCGTGAACCCATTCGACGTGTCCGTGTCATCGGAAACCGGAAAGGTGTTCGTGGTCGACGACGACTCAGGCAACAGCGTCGAGCAGTTCGAGCTCCGCCGGCACGTTCGAGGCAAGTGGGACGCCCCCGGCTCCGCCGACGGCGCAGTTCGCTAGCCCGCAGGGTGATCGCCACCGGCACGCTCGACCGTTTCTTCGTCATGGATGTCGGGAACAGCCGGGTGCAGCGCTTCGTTGGGCCGATCCGATCTCGGCTCCGGTCGGCCGCACTGAGCGGCATCGCGGCTCGTATTCGAGGCCGACTCCGGCGCCGCAAAACGTGGTTGTGATCTCCAGTCTGGCTCCGACCCCACATGTCACCGATACCGGAAACGGCTCACCCGGGGCCGGATGCACGGTCGCCTCGGGAATCGGATCTGAACGTCCATAACGTCGATCATCCGATCCGATGCCACCCGCTGGCAGACCGCGCCATCGTACCATCGGGTGACGACCACGTCACGATCGGCGCCGCGGTGAGACGCTCACCGGCGGCAGCGGCGACGACAGCTCACGGGTGGCCCCGGCGACGACGCATCTGACCGGCGGCGGTGGCAGCGCCGACGTGGTCTCGTACCGTGGCCGGCACCGACGTCACCGTGAACCTGTCCAACCCGCGCGCGCCCCGGCGGAGCGGGAACGGACACGACTCGTCGACATCGAGAGCGTCACGGGCAGCGCCCAGACGACACGTTGACCGGAACGGCCGGCGACACCAACGAGGGCGGCAACAACGACCTCCGAACGGCGGCGGGTGGTAACGACACGCTCGACGGCGCGAACGGAACGGCGACGGGTGACCTATTTCGATGCGACCGCCGGTGTGACGATCCCCACACTCCCACGGCCACGACCGGCGGTCCGGCACCGACACCCTCGCGGATTCGAGGACGTGACCGGCATCGACCAGATGACACGCTCACCGGTGGCGCCGGGGTGAACGACATCGTCTGCCTGCTGGGCGCCGACACCGTCATGGCCCACACGGCCGACACGGTCGCCGCAGACTGCGAGAACGTGACCCGGATCGACAGCTCCGGCGGCACCCCGCCCCCCGGCACGGGCACCGGCGGCGGCACAACGGCGCCGGGCACCCCCGCCGGCACCACTCCGGCCGCGACGGCTCCGGTGATCTCGAACCTCGCAGTGTCCAGGATGCGCAGCGGCCGCCCCGGCACGTTTTCCTACTCCCTGGACAAGGCGGCAAGCGTCACCATCGCCATCGACCAGGCGCGGCCGGGTCGCAAGGACGGCCGCACCTGCAAGAAGCAGACTCGCAAGAACCGCAAGAAGCGAGCGTGCACCTTCTTTTCGGCGATCGGCAAGCTCTCCCAGTCCGGCCCCGCGGGGCGCAACACACTGCGCTTCTCCGGCAAGCTCAACGGCGGGAAGCTGAAGCCGGGCCGCTACCGCGCCACGGCGGTCGGCACCGCCGCGGGTGGCAAATCCGCTCCCGCCACAGCGAACTTCGTGGTGTCGCGATGAGGTCCCGCGCCGCGAAGACCGAGGTCTTCAGAAACGGCAAGCCCGCCAAGCTGCTGCTTGCGGCGGGCGTCGTAGGGCTCCTGCTGCATGCCGGGTACGCGCTCTTCGGCCCCGACTCCACCAGCGGATGGGGTGACATGGCGGCGAGCTGGGCCTTCTACGGCCTCGCGCTGGTTGCCGTGGGCGCCAGCGTGGCACGCTCGGGTCTGGTCCACGACGAGCGCCCGGCGTGGATCGCCACCAGCATCGCCTTCGGAGCTTGGTTCATTGGATCGGTCTACTACGCGAGCGGTGGCAGCGTGGATGACACGCTGTATTCGTTCAACATCGACGATGCGCTGCTGGCGCCGTTCGCGTGCGCGGCTGCTTTTGCGGTTGCGATGCTTGTCCGCTCGCGCGTGAAGCCGTTCCAGCCCACGATCCTGCTCGACGGCCTGATCGTGTCGCTCTCCGTCGGAGCGCTGGCCGCCGTGCTGATGTATGCGGTCGTGCTGCGCGGAGTGGAGGCGGGTACCGCCGTGCTTGCCCTGAAGCTGACGTTCCCCCTCTGTGCGGCGATGCTGCTTGCGTTCTCCATCTGGGTGATCGCCCTGATCGGCTGGAAGCCGAATCGCATGTGGCTGACTGCCGCGATCAGCCTCGCCCTGGCCACGGTCGCTTCCGCGTTCTTCGTTGTGCAGATCGTGCACGGCACCTATGCAGCCGGCTCGGCCCTGGACTCCCTGTGGCTCGGTGCCGGGCTGCTGCTCGTGTATGCGGCGTGGCAGCCGCACGACGACGCCCTACCGGTGAAGCTTGAGGGCTCACGCCGGCTGAGCGCGACCTCGGCCGCGGCCACCGCTGCTCTCGCGGTGCTGGTGGTGGGCCAATTCCTGTCGGTCGGCTTCGCCGCGGTGACGCTTGCGGCCGCCACCCTCGTGGCGCTGATCGCGCGGGCCGCCGTGTCCTTCAAGGAGTCGCTGCAGATGTTCGCCGATGCGCGCATCGAGGCACAGACCGACTCCCTCACGGGCCTCGGCAACCGCCGCAAGCTGATGACGGACCTGCGCCGCGAGCTTCAGCTCGCGAGCGTGGCCTCCCCGCGCGTGCTGGTGCTGTTCGACCTCGATGGCTTCAAGCGCTACAACGACACCTACGGGCACCCGGCGGGCGACGTCCTGCTCGCAAGGCTCGGCGCCAATCTCGGCCGCGCGATGAAGCCCTACGGTGGTGCCTATCGCGTCGGGGGAGACGAGTTCTGCGTGCTGGTGATGACCGGCGCATCGAGCGCGAAGACGATCATCGCCCTGGCCTCCGCCGCGCTGTCCGAGCAGGGCGAAGGGTTTGCGATCAAGGCCTCGCACGGGGCGGTGATCCTGCCGCACGAGGCGCGAGACGCAACCCTCGCGATGAAGATCGCCGACCAGCGCATGTACGCACACAAGGAGGACCGGCGTTCCTCGGCGACCCGTCAGACGCGCGACATCCTGCTCCAGGTCCTGCAGGAGCGCGAACCCGACCTGGGCGAGCACCTGAAGGGCGTCGCACAACTGGCGATGGGAGTCGGCTCACGGCTGTCGCTGCTCTCCGAGGAGCTGGACGAGGTCGTGCGTGCGGCGGAGCTGCACGACGTCGGCAAGATGGCGATCCCGGACGAGATCTTGCACAAGCCCGGCCCCCTGACCGACGAAGAGTGGTCCTTCGTGCGCCAGCACACGATCATCGGTGAGCGCATCCTGGGCGCCGCGCCCGCGCTGCTCGCGGTTGCGAAGCTGGTGCGCGCGAGCCACGAGCACTGGGACGGGTCCGGCTACCCGGACGGGCTCGCCGGCGAGACAATCCTGCTCGGCGCCCGGATCGTCGCCGTGTGCGACGCCTTCGACGCGATGACCACGAGCCGGCCTTACCGCGACGCGATGAGCGTCGAGGATGCGCTGACCGAGATCCGCGCCTGCTCCGGGACGCAGTTCGATCCCACCGTGGTGGAGGCCTTCTGCGAGGAGATCGCCTCGCTCCCCCACCGGTACGGCGACCGCACCGCGATCCTTTACAGCAGGTCCGCCGCCCCTCCGGCTTGAGCTAGGGCCGCTCGCGCATCGCCCTGAAGCCCCGGTCGAGCAGCTTGCGGGCCTGCGTGGCGGGGTCGTAGGAGCGCAGCAGCACGACGCCGAGCTCCACGTCGCCGCGCCTCGCGGTGGCGACGATCGAGCGCCCGGCGCGCTCCGTGTAGCCGGTCTTCAGACCGGTCACGCCGCGGTAGCGCTGCCGCATCAGCGGGTTGTTGTTGTAGAGGAAGAGGCGCCCACCCTCGATCGGGAACTTCAGGATCGCCCGCTTGCGGCGCGCGATGCGCCTGATGCGGCGCAGGTGCAGGTCGGCCCGGGCAAGCGCGGCCAGATCGGCGGCACACGAATGGTTGTGCTCGTCCTTCAGGCCGTGAGGAGTCGAGAACCGCGTGCAGTCGAGGCCCATCTCCGCGGCTCGCTGGTTCATCACCCGCACGAAGTCGGGCACCGTCCCGGCGCTGTGCTGGGCGAGCGCGACGGCCGCGTCGTTGCCAGACACGAGCAGCAGGCCGTTCAGGAGCGCCTCGAGCTGCACCTTCTTCCCGCGCGGCAGGACCCCGATGGCCGAGCCGGCGGTGCGCGTCGCGCGGCGCGTGATGCGGACGCGCTCGTGCGCATCCTCGCGCTCCACGATCAGGAGCGCGGTCATCATCTTCGTCAGGCTCGCGATCGGCGTCCGGCGATCGGCGTTGCGGCGCCACAGCACGCGCCCCGTCCGCACGTCGAAGAGCAGGCCGGCCCGCGGCTTGCGAACGAACCGCAGGCGCACCGCGTCCTGTCCGGACAGGTCGACCCGGAAACGCGACGCCCGCTGGCGCGCGGCCCCGGCGGGCGGCGTACGGGCCTCGTCGAGCAGCCGCGGCGGGTCGGGATCGCGATGCCGCTGCGCAGTCCGCCCATCTTGGGAGCGATCGTCCTCGCCGGCCGGCCGCGAATCGACCGCCGCCAGACCGATCCACAGCAGCACCCCGAGCAGCATCGCCACCGGCAGCAGCCGCAGCGGGGAGCGGCGGCGGCGCCTGCCTCCCTGAAGGAGCGGTGGGCGGTCGTCAGTCGTCATCGGGTGGTGAGCCGAGCAGGCCGGCGATCAGCGGGAGTGCCATCAGGACGATGAAGAACAAAGCCAGCCCGCTCAGGATGTCGAGCCCGGTCCGCGAGATCACCTCGAACGTCATCGCGGCAAAGAGCACGAGGAACCCGAGCACCACCACCAGTACCCCCGTCTGCACGGCTCATCAGCCCCTAGTAGACCGGATACTTCGGTCGGTCGTAATGGGTACTTCGCCTTTGCGCGAACAGCTTGATCGCGGCAAGCCCGAACAGGAAGCCGCCGATGTGCGCCCAGTAGGCCACGCCGCCGCCTCCTCCGACCTCGGGGGTGGCAAGCTGCCCACCGCCGGCAGGAACTGGGTGAAGATCCACAGCCCCAGCAGGAGAAGAGCCGGCACCTCGATGAAGAAGATGAAGAAGAAAAAGAAGAGGGTGAGCACCCGCGCCCGCGGATACAGCAGCGCGTAGCCGCCCAGCACCGCCGCAATCGCCCCGCTGGCACCCACCAGGGGCACCGTCGAGTCCGGGCTGATGGCAACCTGCGCGCCCGCAGCCGCGATACCCCCGAGCAGGTAGAAGAACACATAGCGAAGCCGCCCCATCGAGTCCTCCACGTTGTTGCCGAAGATCCACAGGAAGATCATGTTGCCCGCGATGTGCAGCCATCCGCCGTGCATGAACATCGAGGTCAGGATCGTGAGGAAGGCCGGCGGCTGCTGCAGGTCCTCCACAGGAATGGGCTGAGCGCTGGCCGCCGCGGCGACGAACTCGGGTGTCCCCTCACACAGGGGGGTCTCCTGACCCGATACCGCCTGGAACTGCCCCGGAGCCACCTCCGTGATCCCCACCTTGGCCAGGTCGCATTCCTTGCCCGGATGCGTGATCCGGTAGGGGATCGCGCCGTACTCCACCACCGTCTTGGTGTCCACGCTCTCGATATTCGAGAACGAGAACGAGGGACCCTGGAGAAGCAGGAACACGAGCACGTTGATCACGATGAACGTAAGGGTCACGACCGGGAAGCGGTCGGAGGGGATGTTGTCCCTCAGGGGGATCAAGGCCCGGCAAGCCTAGCGACGGCGCGCCACATGAACGGCAGGTCCACAGCGGGCCCGGCTATGTCCGGCCCGCCCGGGTGAGCGCGTCGCGGACAGCGGGGCCGTACGCGGTGATGGTCTGGTCGAGAACCGTGGCTGCGCGGTTCGTGGCGATGAAGGCCTTGGCGTTTCGATGCTCGCCGTACGAGTCCATGGCCGTGATCTTTGCCTGGAACTCCGCCTCCGATCGACTGAAGTAGTGGTTCACGCGCAGGTCGTGGGAGAAGGCGAAGCGCGGAACCGGCCCGCCGTACCTCGGATCGGCGTACTGGAAGGAGTGCGGCCCCAGGCACCGCCGGACCGCCGCGGGGTCGACGAGGCTCTTGAACTGACGGAGGTTGCGCCGCCCCACCCGTCTCTTGGTGTAGTTCTCGATCACGAGGCCGGGAGGCGGCGTGCTGTGACCGGAGGTGCCGAACTGAGCCCATGGAACGCCCACGCCGGGGAGATGCTCGAACTGGGTCAGCAGCTCCGGCACGGGTCTGATGCGTGGTGAGAACAGGAACTCGTCGAGGTCGATGAAGGCCACCCACCGCCACTCGCCGCGGGTCCGCTCGACGCAGTCGTCGTATGCCTGGTTCTGGCCCGGGTACGACGGCCAGTCGATCAGCGTGACCGAGCCCTCGGCCACGAACGGCTCCAGCACCTCGGCGTAGCCGTCGTCGCTGAGGTTGTTGTAGAGGAACAGGTGCTCGACCCCGACGATCCGGTGGAATGCGACCCACTCGGCGAGGTAGCGCGCTTCGTTGCGGAAAATGGCGCAGGCGGCCAGATAACCTGACATCCGCGGCATTATCCGTGCGGCGTGCCACACCGGCAGCCTCGATGCAACCTCCGCCCGCATGACGCATGCAGCCACAACCCTCGAAGCTCTGATCCGCTCGCTGTCATTTCGGCTGGTGCAGCCCGGTGATGTCCCCAGGTCGCCAAAGTGCTTCGAGCTGGATCGGGACGGCCGCGAGCCCGCGACCCTGCTCGAGCTCCCGGGAGCACCGTTCGATGAGATGAACACGGAGCTGCCGGAGGACGTGAGGGGGCTTTTGCGGCCGCTGCTCGCCGTTCCCCGCATGTCCACCCTGGCGATGGCCGCGGTCATCAACCGCGCTGTGGCATGCATGCGCCCCGGCGAGGCATTCGTGAACGTCGGCACGTGGCACGGATTCACGCTGCTGGCCGCGATGGCGGGCAACCCCGACGCGATCTGCGTCGGCATCGACGACTTCTCGGAGTTCGGTGGACCGCGGGAGGAGTCCGGCGCCCGCTTCGAGGCGGCGCGCTCGGAGCGGCACAGCTTCCATGACATGGACTATCGCGAGTACCTGGCCGAGATCCACGAAGGCCCGATCGGCGTCTATCTCTATGACGGCGCGGACAGCTACGAGGCCGAGTTCGAGGCACTGGTGGAGGCCGAGCGGTTCTTCGCGGATGACTGCGTGCTGATCGCCGACGACGCAAATCATGCGCCGCGCCGGCAGGCGATGCTCGACTTCGTGGCCGGGCGGCCGGGGGAATACGGCGTGGTCGCCGACATCGGGACCGGCGCCAAGACACACCCGACGTTCTGGAACGGGCTGCTCGTGGTTCGCAGGGGCGACGGAGGCGAACCGCTTGTGATGCCCAAGCCCCAGGCGCGACCGCCCTCGCCGGGATCCCCCACGGCGCGACCGAGCGTCACCCTCGTGGTGCTCGACAGAGATGGCGACGCCGATCAAAGTGCGGCTGTCGAGTCGGCGCATGCCCAGACGTGGCCCGATGTCGAGGTCCTCGTGGCGGACAGCACGCGCCGCGCCGCAAGCGCAGCCCTCGCAGACGCCCTCGCGCGGACCGCGGGCAGCCACGTGGCCTTCGCCGACAGCTCCGTGCAGCTGCGCGAGGATGCCGTGGAGCTGTGCATTGCCTTTCCGGACGCCGCGCGGTTCTGGCACGCCCCTCTCGAGGGAGAGCGCCTCCATCGGCTGCACACAGGCCTCGCCGCGGGCGCCGACATCGACTCGGTCCTGTCGCCGGGGACGCCCTTCCTGTTCGCGGGCGACCCGCAGGGGATTCCGCAGACCATGAATGCGGGTCCCAGGATGCCGCTTGCCGGGGCGCCGTGGCGCCTGCGGAACCTCGGCGACGACGAGGCCCTGCGCGCACTCCGGGACGGGCGCGAGGCGGGAGCCCGGCACCTCGCGGTGCTGTGGATGCGCTTCGACTGGCTCGAGCAGCGGCCGGGCCTAACCGCCCACCTGACGCAGGACTGCACCACCCTGCTCGACAACGAGCGCGTACGGGTGTTCGCGCTCGACGGCGCGGACCGCCAGATAACCTGACATCCGCAGCATTATCGGCCCGGCAACGGGCCGGAGCACGATGGGACTCGAGAACTTCATAGCCACGATCGACTTCAACCTGCTCGAGCCGGGGCACCGGCGCGACCGGCGTGGGCGCTTTCGGATCAAGCGCGGCTCGCATGACGCCGCGCTGCTGGAACTGCTCGGAGCCCCTTTCGACGCCGCGAACACCGATGTCGGCAGCGCAGGGCTGACAAATGCGCTGCGCCCGCTCCTCGATGTGCCTCGAATGTCCACAATGGCGATCGGCGCGGTCCTGAACCGTGGCGTCGCCTCGATGCCGGCCGGACATGCCTTCGTAAACGCGGGCGTGTGGCACGGGTACACGCTGCTGGCCGCAATGGCAGGAAACCCGGATGCGCTCTGCGTCGGGATCGACGACTTCTCCGAGTTCGGCGGGCCGCGCGACGAGTTCAATGCGCGCTTCGAGGCGGCTCGCTCGCCCCGGCACACGTTTCACGACATGGACTACCGCGACTATCTGTCGGACGTCCACGACGGCCCGATCGGGATGTACCTCTACGACGGCGAAGACAGCTACGAGGGCGAGTTCGAGGCCCTGACGGCCGCCGAGCCGTACTTCGCCGATGGCTGCATCCTGATGGCCGACGACACCAACAGGAGCCCGCGACGCCAGGCGATGCTCGACTTCGCCGAGCAGAGCCGACACAACTATTCGGTGCTGCTCGACGCTCGCACTGGGGCCAACCGCCACCCCACCTTCTGGAACGGGACCATGGTGCTGCGCAGAGGCCGCGATGGCGACACCCCGGAGCCTGCACTCGTGCTGGGACACCTCCGCGAGGGCCCGCCGCCGCCCGAGGCGCCGTCACCCGGCCCGACGTCCGCGGTCTCGGTGGTGCTGCTGCCGACCTCCGACCGGGACGCTGTCGCGAGGACCACCGAGGCACTCGGCGCCCAGACCTGGTCCGACACGGAATTGATCGTCGCCGAGCCGGCGGCCGATCTCGCACAGGCGCTCGAGCGCACCAGCGGGGAACTGGTGTCATTCGTCGACTGCGCGGCGGACCTGTGCCCGGACGCCGTCGAGCTCAGCGTCGCTTACCCCGATGCGGCGCGGTTCTGGCACGGCCGTCCCGGCAGTGCCCGGATGGAGCGGCTGCGGTCCGGAGTGGCGGCCGGCAAGGACGTCGACTCAGTGCTCGACCCGGGAACGCCGTTCCTGCTCGTGAGCGACCATCACGGCCTGCCGGAGACGCTGCGGGCCGGTCCCCCCAAGCCACTCGCCGAAGCGCCGCAGCGCCTGCGCGACTTGGATGCCGGCGCCGCGCTGAAGGTGCTTGCCACCGCCCGGGACGCGGGCCTCCGGCACCTGGTCGTCCTCTGGACCCGATTCGAGTGGCTGAACGAACGCCCGGGCGTGGCCGCCCATCTGACGCAGGACTGCACCACCCTGCTCGACAACGAGCGCGTACGCGTGTTCGCGCTCGGCGGCGCTGCATAGGTACGGGCCGCAGGCCGAGCGACCGATACCCTCTCCGACCCTCATGCGCATTCTGAGCCTGCATTCCGGCCACGACGGGGCCATCGCTTACATCGAGGACGGCGTCCTGCGGTTCTCGTTCGAGAACGAGAAGGACTCGTTCGGTCGTTACAGCCGCATCTCGGCTCCGCTTGTGCTGCAGGCTCTGGAGGCGGCGGACGGCTTCCCCGACGTGGTCGCGATGGGCGGGTGGCACAAGCGCACCGGCAGCCGACGGCCGGGGCTGGGCGCCGGGTACGTCGGCCTCAACGAGCCCGACGTACACGAGGGCAAGCTGTTCGGCACCCCCGTGCGCTACTTCCATTCCTCCCACGAGCGCTCGCACATCTACATGTCGACGTTGATGGCGCCGCAGGCGCCGTTCGACGAGTGCGCGGTTCTGACCTGGGAGGGCGTGCTCGGGAGCCTGTACCACTGGCGCAGGGGTGGTGCGGAGATTGCTCCATTTCCGGTGCTCGATCAGCCCGGCCAGCGGTATGCCGCCCTGTTCTCGATCGCCAACCCGGACTTCGCCGACCGCGGGCGCACCCCCGACCACACGCAGGCCGGAAAGCTGATGGCCTTGGCCGGCTACGCCGACCTCGACTCCCCGCTTCCCGCCGAGGTCGTGCGAGTAGTGGACTGGATCCTCGAGGTACCGCTGATCGACCCGCTCGACAAGGCGGCGCTGCGTGACTCGCCGCTCTACAACGCAGGCGTCCACACCCCGCTTGTGCATCGCGCAGCCGCACACCTCAGCGACCGGCTGTTCGACATCTACCTCCAGGCCGCGCGGAAGCACCTACCGTCGGGCCTGCCGCTGATGATCTCGGGAGGCTGCGGCCTGAACTGCGAATGGAATCGCCGCTGGGCCGAGTGCGGGCATTTCACCGATGTGTTCGTACCGCCGTGCACAAACGACACCGGTTGCGCAATCGGCACCGCTCTGGACGCGCAGCTCACGCTCGGGGGTCCGCAGAGGCTGGAATGGGACGTGTACACCGGGCCGGACTTCATCGCCGACTTCGAGCCCAGTCCCTCCGATTGGGAGCGTGTGCCGCTCGACCACGACCGGCTCTCGGAGACGATCACCGAGGGAGCCGTGGTGGCCTGGGTACAGGGCCGCGCCGAGATCGGCCCGCGGGCCCTCGGTCACCGCTCCCTGCTGGCGTCTCCGTTGCGCGCGGAGTCGAAGGACGTGCTGAACGACATCAAGCAGCGCGAGGACTACCGCCCAATTGCGCCCGCCTGCCTGCTCGAGGAGCAGGGACAGTGGTTCGACGACGACCGCGACGACCCATACATGCTGTTCTTCGCGAACGTGACCACCGATGCTCTACCCGCAATCACGCACGTGGACGGTACCGCGCGGGTGCAGTCCGTCGGGCCGACCGGCGATCCACCCTTTCGCGAGCTGTTGCAAGCGCAGTCGCGCCGCACAGGCTACGGCGTGCTGTGCAACACCTCGCTGAACTTCAAGGGCCTCGGCTTCATCAACCGCTCGTCGGACCTGTTCCACTACTGCGAGCGCACGGGCATCCGCGACGCGGTGGTCGAGGACGTCTGGTACCGCCGCGCGGACGCCTAGCGGCCGGCTGCGGCGCGGCGCACCGGGACCTGCTCGTCCGCGTGGTAGGAGCTGCGCACGAGCGGCCCGGACGCCACGGACTCGAAGCCCATCGCATACGCCTCGCGCTCCATGTGGGCGAACTCCTCGGGCCTCCAGTAGCGGACGACCGGCAGGTGCTGCTCGGACGGGCGCAGGTACTGACCCACGGTCAGGACCTGCACTTCGTGCTCGCGCAGAAGCGCGAACGCCTCCAGCATCTCGGCCATCGACTCGCCGAGGCCGACCATCAGGCCCGACTTGGTGACGACGCCCGGGTCCATCCGCTTTGCGTTCTGGAGCACCCGGCAGGAGCGCCTGAACTCCGACCCCCGCCGTGCCCGCGGGTACAGCCGCTGCACCGTCTCGACGTTGTGGTTGAACACGTCGGGGCGGGCGTCGATCACCCGCGCGAGCGGCATCTCCTGGCCACGGAAGTCGGGGGTCAGCACCTCGACGGCGCAGTCCGGCGCGCGGTGGCGGATCGCGCGGATCGTGGCGGCGAACGCCCCCGCGCCGAGGTCCGGGAGATCGTCGCGGTCCACCGAGGTGACGACGCAGTGGCGCAGGCTCATCTGGGCGACCGCGTGGGCGACGCGCAACGGCTCCGCGCGGTCGACCGCCTCCGGAACGCCCGACTTCACGTTGCAGAAGCCGCACCGGCGCGTGCAGGTGTCGCCCAGGATCATGAACGTGGCGGTGCCCCGTTCCCAGCACTCGCCTATGTTCGGGCAGTTCGCCTCCTCGCACACGGTGTGCAGCGCCTTGCTGCGCATCAGGCGCTCGATGTGGCGGTAGGCCGGCCCACCCGGCGCCTTCACCTTCAGCCAGGGCGGCTTGCGCGAGCGGAACGGCACCACATCGGCGTCCACGTCCGCAGCGCCGCCTGGATTGGCCCGCGAGCGGGTGACGTGCAGCCGCTCCGTCACGCGGCCTCCGCGCGCGCCGTGATGACGCGGTCCTGCCGGACCGGGAGGCGCGCATACGCGACGCCGAGCTCGCGGCTCACTATGTCCATGAAGCGCTCCATGTCGAATTGGGCATGGAGCTCCTTCGTCACCGAGGTCATGCGGCAGTTGTCGATCCCGCACGGGACGATCCACTCGAACGGCTGGAGGTCGTTGTTGACGTTGATCGCGAACCCATGGGTCGTCACGCCGCGGCTCACGTGCACGCCGATCGACGCGATCTTGCGCGGCTCGCGGGTCCACACGCCGGTCAGCCCGTCGATCGGGCCGGCCTCGATGCCAACGTCGGCAAGCGCCGCGATGATCGCGCTCTCCATGCGGCGGATGTACTCGCCGATGTCATCCCGGTACGGCCTCAGGCTCATGATCGGATAGCCGACCAGCTGGCCGGGCCCGTGATAGGTCACGCGCCCTCCACGGTCGGTGTCCACGAGGTCGATCCCCTGGGCGCGGTACCAGTCCTCGCCCATCGGCAACTCACCCTGTTCGGAGCGCCGGCCGCGCGTGTATACCGGCGGGTGCTCGAGCAGAAGCAGAACGTCCGGGATGCTGCCCGCCTGGCGCGCGGCCTCGAGCGTCTTCTGCTCGACCAGGCTCTCCGCATAGGGAACCAGGCCTCTGCGCATGCACCACAGCTCGGGCGGGCGGTATCCGACCTCAGACATCGTCCGCCCATTGTTCCAGGCGCGGGGCAAGGGACCTAGTCGCCGAGCGGAGCCGCTGCCTCTGCGTGTGCCTCTGCGTGTGCCTGTGCCTGTGCTGGTGCCTGTGTCTGCGCCGGGAGGGCGGGCGGCGACTCGTGGCGCTCCATGGCCCAGTTGCCCACCTGCGGGTACACGTGCTCGCAGAACAGCTCGACGAGCCGGGGGTCGAACTGTGTGCCGGAGCAGCGTCTCAGCTCATCCAGTGCCTGCTGGGAGTCGAGGCTGCGGCGGTAGGGCTTCTTCGACACCATCGCGTCGAAGGCGTCACAGACCGCGATCACGCGCGCCCCGATCGGGATCTCGTCTCCGCGGAGCCGATCCGGGTACCCATCCCCGTCCCAGCGCTCGTGGCTCGCACGTACCAGCCGTGCGACGGGCACCATGGCGGGCGCGGCGGCCAGGATGCGCTCACCGATCAGCGTGTGCTTGCGGATCAGCTCACGCTCGACCGACGTCAGCGCGCCACGCTTGTGCAGCACGCGTTCGGGGATCGCGATCTTGCCCACGTCGTGCAGCTCGGCCGCTCGCGCCACGACGTCCAGCTCCTCACCCTCCAAGCCCGCGTGGCGCGCGAGCAGCACGGCGAGGCTCGCGACGCTGCGCAGATGCTCGTTCAGGTCCGGCTCCCGCTCGCGCAGGATCCGCAGCAGCACGTTGCGCGTCTGGCGCTCGGCCGAGTGGGAGCGGAGTCGCTTCTGCCCGTACATGCGGCGGTCCGCGAGCAGCAGCGCCGTCGAGGCGTCGTCGGCCTCGTCGGGGAGCAACACGGAGCCGTTCGAGCTGGAGATCGAGAACGCCCTGCCGGCGTCCGACAGGGCCGCCGAGCCGATTGCCACGACACTGTCCCCACTCGGGCCCTCGAGCGGCGCCAGGACGCAAAACTCATCCCCGCCGAGGCGATAGGCGGAGCCGCTCGGCTGCACCGCGGCGGCCAGGTTCTCGCCCAGGCGGCTCAGCAGCGCATCCCCGGCGGGATGCCCGAAGCTGTCGTTGTACGCCTTGAACCCGTCGAGGTCGAACAGCGCAAACGCGTGCGGGCGGCCGGCATCGATTGCCTCCTCGAGGTCGATCATCAGACGTCGCCGATTGCCCAGCCCGGTGACGGGATCCGACTGCGACTCCCGGCGGCTCACGGCCAGCAGCGTGAGGTGGTCGGCGAACAGCAGCGCCATCCGTACGATCACCACGCCGAGCGTCGCGGTCGCGAAGCCGGCCGCGACCGGGTTCACCGGCGCGAACTGGTTGTAGACCTGGAGCCCCACCGCCACCGCTGCGAAGAAGGAAGGGATCGCGAGCAGCCGGCGACCCTCGAGCCGGATTGCGCGGGAGCGCGTGGCCGGTATCCACGCGGCGAGCGCCAGGAGCAAGGCGGACAGCAGCCACAGGGAGTCGACTGGAGAGTGCTCCATCGCGCCGCCCGTCGCGTCGCGATACAGGTAGATGCCGTTCGCGATCGCGTTCACGGACAGGCCGAGCGCGATCAGGACCAAGCCCCGGCCCGGGCGCCAGCCGGTGAGCGCGACCGCCCCCATCACGAACCCGACCAGGAGCATGTCGCCGAGCGGATATGCGACATTGGCGGCCACGGCCTCGACGTTGCCCTCCGTCGCCCGCTCGATCGCCCGATACAGGATCGCGGACCCGACCGCGCCGATCGCCAGCGCACCGATCGCGCCATCGAGCCACAGGCTCGCGTGGAAGCGCGGCACACGAGCGCGCACGAGCAAAACGATCCCCGCGTATGCGGCGGGGAACAACATCAGGCGGGCGGCGTCGGCCAGCGACGGGTACGCGATCTCCTCCTGGTGGGACAGGTGGAAGGCCCAGTAGGCGTCGCCGGCAGTCCACGCCGCGATGCCCAACCCGATCAGGAACCACGCCGCGCGCTCGCCGCGTGGGCCGATACTGCGCGCCATGCACATCAGAGCGCACGCCGCCAGCACCAGCGTGTAGAGCCAGTCGTCGACGAGCGGATGTGACGGAGCTCCGCCCACGCCGAACACCGAGTGCGCGACGTGCACCAGCAGCGCTGCAAGCGCCGCGAAGAGGAGCAGTCGTACCGCGCGCGGCATGGGGCTGTTCAAACCGGCAAGCATCGATTCCGTGGGGCTCGGCGGATATCGACGCCACGACCACGCGCCTTGAAGGAATCCCGCGCAGCTAGGCGGAAAACCGGGTCAGGCAGACGCCGCGGCGGGGGCTGCGAACCGCGAGGCGCCGATCTCGCAGAAGAACTGGCGACAGAAGATCTCGACCAAACGGGGGTCGAACTGGGTTCCGGCGCAGTGGCGCAGCTCGGCGAGCGCCTCATCCGAATCCTTGGAGGTGCGCCAGGGCCGATCCTCGACCATCGCCTCGTAGGCGTCGCAGATCGCGATGATCCGCGCGCCGAGCGGTATCTCCTCGCCGGAGAGCCCGTCCGGGTAGCCGCCGCCGTCCCAGCGCTCGTGGCTGGAGCGAACCAGCTTTGAGACGGGGACCAGGGCCGGCGCGGACGCCAGGATCCGCTCCCCGATCAATGTGTGAGTCCGGATCACCTCCCATTCGCGGTCGTTCAGGGGGCCCGGCTTCTTGAGGATCTGGTCCGGTACCGCCATCTTGCCGACGTCATGCATCCGCGCAGCTCGTGCGACGACGTCCATCTCCTCGCCGCCCAGCTCGAGACAGCGACCGAGCCCAACCGCCAGCAGCGCCACGCCCTCGAGGTGCGTTTCGAGCTCCGGTTCGCGCTCGTGCAGCGTTCGCATCAGGACCTCCATCGTCTGGCGCTCCGCCGAACCGGGCCGGGTCCCCTTCTCGGCATACATCCGGCGGTCCGCAAGCCGCAGGGCGTCAGCCGCGGCGTCGGCCTCCTCGGGAAACAGCACGACGCCCCGTGAGCTGCCGATCGAGAACGCCTCTCCGTCTTCGCGAAGGGCGAGCGTTGCGGCCTCGGCGATCGCCTCGGGTGATGCTCTGTCGAGACGCGCGAGCACACAGAACTCGTCTCCACCGAGGCGATACGCGACACCATGCGGCTCGACCGATGCCGCCAGCTTCTGGCCCAGACGCGAGAGCAGCACGTCTCCGGCGAGGTGGCCGAAGCTGTCGTTGTAGCTCTTGAACCCGTCGAGGTCGAAGATCGCAACCATTTGCCGCTGCCCCTCTCGCCCCCGCCGTGACCCGTTCGAGGTCGCGCAGCAGCCGCCGCCGGTTGCCGAGCCCGGTGAGCGAATCCGTGAATGCCTCCGACTGAGATTCGCGAAGCAGCTTCACGTTCTCCTCGAATGCAAGGACCATCCGGACGACGACGAGCAGGAGCGATGCCCCCGAGAGCCAGATCGCCAGGTCGGAGACCCGCTCGAAGTGGTCGTAGACCAGCACCCCGACACCACCGAGCGCAAACAGCGCCGGAAGCACGAGCATGCGCCGTGTGACCGAGCCGCCGGCCGGGCTCGCCCGCCCAGCGTCCACCCGGCCGCCGCGATCGCCATCGGCCCGACGAGCCACAGAGTGTCGGGCCATGACCCCGCCGTGTAGCCGACCGTCGCCTCCTGCTGAAGGTAGACGCCATCGGCGAATGCCACCACCGCCAAGCCGCCGCCGAGCAGGCCCAGCTCCGGTCGGGGCGCCACCCGCTCAGCGCAACGGCCGCAACGACGAACGACGCGAGCAGGAGATCCCCGAGCGGGTAGGCGAGGTTGACGGCGACCGTCGCCGCGTTGCCCTCGGTGCTGCCCTGGAAGGCCGGATACAGGAACGCGGCCCCGATCGCCGCGACCGCGAGCGCACCGATCAGCCCATCGAGCCAGACGCTCTTCTCGTACCGGTTGAGACGCACGTGGGTGAGCAGCGCGAGGCCGGCGTAAAACGCGGGATATCCGCTGATGTAGAAGAAATCGGCAGCCGACGGGTACGGGATCTCGTCGAGCTTTGCGAGCTCGAGGTTCCAGTAGACGTCGCCGATCGCCCACAGCCACGCGCCCGCGGCGATCATCAACCAGGCGGCCCGATCGTCGCGCACGAGGATCCCCCTCGAGCAGACAGGCAAGCGCGGCGGCCACGATCACACCGTCGTAGAGCCACTCGTTGAAGATGTCGTTCAGGCCGGGCTTGCCTGTCGCCGAAGACCGTGAACATGCCGTGGGCGACGGTGGCCAGCGCGGCGCCACACAACAGGATCCGAACCGCTGTGGTCATCCGGGGTGTGGCAGTGAAGTCAGCGCTGGGCATGCGAGTACCGCTCCGCTCGAGACGGCACGGTCTCTATCGACCGATGGCGAACGCCGCTGTAGTTCAGGGTCGTGCTTACAGGGCGAGGGCGAGCGGCTGCTGGAGCAGGTCCCGCACGCGCCCGAGGAACTGCGCACCGTCCGCTCCATACAGGATGCGGTGGTCGCAGGCGAGCGTGACTCCCATCATGTCGCGCACCGCGACGCGGCGCGTGTCACGGTCTACGACCGCCTTGGGCTCGAGCGCCCCGACGGCCAGGATGGCCGCCTGCGGAGGGTTGATCACCGCCGAGAAGTTCGAGATACCGAACATGCCCAGGTTGGAGACCGTGAACGTGCCGCCCGACAGCTCAGGAGGCGTGACCGTTCCCTCGCGAACCTTCGCCGCCAGCTCCCTCGAGCGAGCCGCGATCTCACCCAGCGACTTCATGTCCGCATCGAAGATCGTCGGTACGACCAGCGCGTCCTGGGCCGCCACGGCGACGCCAACGTTCACGCGCGAGTACAGCTCCAGGCGCCCGTCGCGGTAAGCGCCGTTGGCGCGTGGAAAGTCGCGCAGCGCCCGAGCGCACCCTTTCACGACCATGTCGTTGAAGGTCGGGACCGCCTGGCCCTCCGCCGCGATCTCCTTCAGCCGCGCCCGGAGCTTGACCGCCTCGGTCATGTCGATCTCCATCGACAGGTAGAAGTGCGGGATCGTCGCCTTGGACTCCGCCATGCGACGGGCGATCGTGGCCTGGATGCGCGTCAACTCGATCAGCTGCGCGTCCCCCTTCGCAGTCTCGGGCGCCGGCGCGCGCTCGCCCCGGGGAGCGGCGGCGGGTGCGGGCTGTGCCTGTGTGCTGCCGGCGGCCGCCTCCACATCGGCCTTCACGATCCGGCCTCCCGGACCGGATCCCTGGACCTGGTCGAGTTGCACGTTCAGCTCGCGGGCCATGCGGCGGGCGACGGGCGACGCCTTCACCCGGCCGTCGCCGTCGGCGGACGGTGACGGCGCCGCACGCTCCTGCGTTGCGGCCGGCGCGCGAGCCGGCTCCGGCTCCGGCTGCTTCTCTTCCTCCTTCGGCTGCTCTCGCTTCGGCGCGCCGTTCGAGCTCGCCTCACCGGCCTCGCCGATGCGCGCAATCGGCTCTCCGATCGGAAGCGTGGACCCCTCCTCCGCGAGGATCTCCAGCAGAACACCCTCGTCGGTGGCCTCGTAGGTCATGTTGGCCTTGTCGGTCTCGATCTCGACAAGCTCGTCCCCGCGCTTCACCTCGTCACCGACCGACTTCATCCACCGCAGGACAGTGCCTTCCTCCATCGAGTCACTCAGGCGCGGCATTGTCACGTCGACGCTCATCAGCTCAAAATTCGCAGTTCGCAGTTCGCAGTCCACTGTGGACCGAGGTCTGCCAACTGCCGACTGCCGACTGCGAACTAAACATCACGGAATGTCGCCAGCGCTGCTTTAACAACATGCTCCTCATGCGGCATTGCCGCTTGCTCGAGTGCTTTTGAGTACGGCATCGGCACGTCTGCGCCGGTCACGCGCTGGATCGGTGAGTCGAGGTAGTCGAAGGCCTGCTCCTGCACCAGCGCCGCGAGGTTGGCGCCGACGCCGCCGTGCGGCCATCCCTCCTCGACCACCACGCAACGGTTCGTCTTGCGCACGGAGTCGATGATCGTGTCGAGGTCCAGCGGACGGAGCGTGCGCGGATCGATCACCTCGGCCTCGATTTCCTCGTTCGAGGCGAGCGTCTCGGCGGCTCGCTGCGCCGTGATCGCCATGCGCGAGATGCCGACGATGGTCACGTCAGTGCCCTCGCGGCGAATCGCCGCCTCGCCGAAGCGCATCGGTTCCCCGTTGTCGGGCACGTCGCCGCGCATGCCGTAGAGGCTCTCGTGCTCGATGAAGATCACAGGGTTGTCGTCCCGGATCGCGGCCTTCAGCAGGCCCTTCGCGTCCGCGGGAGTGGACGGTACGGCAACGAGCAGACCGGGGACGTGCAGGAACATCGCCTCCATCGTGTGGGAGTGCGTGGGGCCGAGCTGGTGTCCACCACCCTGCGGGAAGCGCACGGTCAGCGGCACCCGTGCCTGGCCGCCGAACATGTAGTGGATGTGCGCGGCCGAGTTGATGATCTGATCCATCGCCAGCAGCGCGAAGTTGACGGTCATGATCTCGACGATCGGGCGTAGCCCGGCCATCGCCGCGCCGACCCCCATCCCGACGATCGTGTTCTCCGAGATCGGCGTGTCGCGCACGCGCTTCTCCCCGAACTCCTCGAGCATCCCCTCGCTGACCTTGAAGGCGCCCTGGAACACGCCCACGTCCTCTCCCATCAGGAACACGGACTCGTCCGCTCGCATCTCCTCCCGCATGGCCGCGTTCAGCGCCTCGCGGTAGCGCATCACGGCCATCACTCACCAGGTTTCTCGTCTTCGGGATCTTCCTGGGCGCGGCGGCGTCTCTGCACGTCTCCGGCGCCCGCGTAGGCAGCGCCGGCCTCCGCGAGCTCGTGGGCGACGCCGTGCTTGCCGATCTCGGGCTCGTCCTCCCCGCGGTGGACCTCGGGCGTGCGCTCGTCCACGGAATACCAGCCCTGGATCTGGTCGCCGAGCACGTAGACGTTGTCGTACAGCGACTCGAGCGCGGGCTCGGGGCTGGCATCGGCCGACTCGACCGCCCGATCGACGATCTCGATCGCCCCGCGATCGTGCTCCTGGAACTCGTCGTCGGTAAGCACGCCCTCCTTCTCGAGCAGCTTCATGTAGGAGAGAATCGGATCGCGCTCGCGCCACTGCGCGACCTCCTCCTTCGAGCGGTAGACCTCCGGGTCGGCGGCCGAGTGTCCGCGGAACCGGTAGGTCAGGGCCTCGACCAACGTCGGCTCGCGCTCCTCGCGCGCGCGCCGCAGGTGCTCCGCCATGACCTCGCGCACGGCAAGCACGTCCATCCCGTCCACGCGCTCGCCGGGGACGCCCAGACACGAGGCCTTTTGCGACAGGTCCGTGACCGCCGAGTGACGATGGATCGCGGTCCCCATCCCATACTGGTTGTTGACCACGACGAACACGACCGGCAGCTTCCAGAGCGCCGCGAGGTTCATCGTCTCGCCGAACGTCCCCTGGTTCGACGCGCCGTCGCCGAACATGCACACCGTCACGGAATCCTCGCCCTTGTAGTCGGAGGCCAGAGCAACGCCTGCCGCCAGCGGCAAGTTGCCGCCTACGATCCCGTAGCCACCGAGGAAGCGGCGCTCAGGGTCGAACAGGTGCATGGAGCCACCGCGGCCGCGTGAGGTGCCGCCCTCCCGGCCGAACAGCTCGGCCATCACGACGTTCGGATCGGTGCCGCGAGCGATCACCTGACCGTGCTCCCGGTAGGTCGAGAGCAGGTAGTCCTCGTCGCGCATGGCGGCGACCGTGCCGACGATCGTCGCCTCCTCCCCGATCGCGAGGTGCATGAAGCCACCGATCTTGGCCTTCATGTACATCTCCTGCGCGCGCTCCTCGAAATGGCGGATCAGGAGCATCTTGTCGAGCAGCTCGAGCGCCGTCTTCTTGTCGGGGAGCTTGCGCTCGGGCGGCGCGCCGTCGGCCGCCTGTCCCGACCGGCGGCCTTTCTGCTGGGCTGTGCGCTGAGTCGCCATTCCTATCTGCTGCGCCTCGGCGCTCGCCTGCGCGGTCACATTAGCGGCCTGCGGCCGCCGCCTCTTCCAACCTGTCATCTCCCCAATAGGCCTCTCCATCGACGACTACGGTCGGAACGCCGGTCACGCCCCGGCTCGCGGCCTCGTCCGTCGCGGCGCGCAACGCGTCCTTCACGCCCTTGGTCTCGACGGCCTTCACCAGCGCGTTGGGGTGCAGCTCGCACGCCGCCGCGGCAATCAGCACGTTTTCGGGATCGGTCAGGTCCTTCCCACCGGCAAATGCCTGCCGGAACGCCGCCTGCGCGAACGACACCGCCTTGCCGATCTGCGTCGCGAACGTCGCGGCCCGCATCGCGAACAGGGTGTTGCCGGGCCACGGGTCGGGCCACCTCACCGGCGGCAGCCCATAGTCGGCCGCGCGCCGCTCGACCTCCCGCATGCCGGCCTCGCGCTCAGGCCCGTTCGCCCAGGAGTCGCGGCCGTGCAGCCTGAACAGCGCCCCCAGCAGGATCGGCCGCCACACCGGCGGCTCGTCGAACACTGAATGGATCCGCTCCGCCGCCAGATAGGAATAAGGAGAACCGAGGTCGTAATAAAAGACCGGGCGATCAGAGCTCCCGGAATTTCCGCCTGCGGAAATTCCGGCCTCCCTATACGTGGATGGCCCACCCGGCGGTCGCGCGGGCGCCTTCCATGACTGCCTCGGAGAAGGTCGGGTGTGGATGGATCGTGCGCGCGACCTCCTCGAAGCCGCCTTCCAGCGTCCGGGCGACGACCAGCTCCGCGATCATCTCGGTGGCCCGGGCGCCGACGATGTGCGCACCGAGCAGCTCGCCGTAGCGGGCATCGCCGACGATCTTCACCATTCCCTTGCGGTCGCCGTAGACGGTGGCCGCCCCGACACCGCCCATCGGGAACTTCCCCACGACGACATCGGCACCGCGCTCGCGCGCCTCTGCCTCGGTGAAGCCGAAGCTCGCCACCTGCGGCATGCAGAACGTTGCGCCGGGGATCATGTCGTAGTCGATCGGGTGCGTCTGCTGCCCGGCCGCGTCCTCGGCCGCGATGATGCCCTCGTCGGACGCCTTGTGGGCAAGTGCCGGTCCGTGGACCAGGTCACCGATCGCCCACACGCCGTCGGCCGAGGTCCGCATGCGCTCGTCGATCTCGATCATCCCGCGGTCGGCCGTCTTCACGCCGGCGGCGTCGAGGCCGAGGCCCTCCACGTCGGGCGCCCGGCCCGCGGCGATGCACAGGTAGTCGAAGCTCTGCGCGCCGTCGCCCCAGTCGAGCTCGACCGACTTGGCCGATGCCTTCACGTTCTCCACGCGCGCACCGGTCACGACCTTCACGTTCTGCTTCTTCAGCTCCGATGCGACCACCTTTGCGATCTCGGCGTCCTCGAGCGGCAGAATCTGGTCCAGCATCTCGATCAGGACCACCTCGGTCCCGAAACGGCCGAACGCGGACGCGACCTCGGTGCCCGACGCTCCGGCGCCGATCACGGCGAGGCGCGCGGGCTGCTCGTTCAGCGTCCACATCCCCTCGGTGTCGAGCACGCGGCCCTCGAAGGTCGTGCCGGGGATCGGCAGCGAGACCGAGCCGGTGGCGAGCACGATCTTGTCGGCCTCGACGTCGTTTCCGTCCACGGCCACGCGACCCTTACCGGCCAGCGACGCCGTTCCCTGGATCACGTCGATCTTGTTCTTCTTCATCAGCCCGGCGACGCCCCCGTTGAGCGTCTTCACGACCTTGTCGCGGTGCGCGGCCGCGCCCTTGATGTCGAAATCGAGCCCCTTCGCCGAGATCCCGAACTCGGCGCCCGCGCGTACCTCGCCGAGGACGTCCGCCGCGCGCAGCATCGCCTTCGCCGGGATGCAGGCAACGTTCCCGCACCGGCCGCCGAGCACCTCCATTCGCTCCACCACTGCTGTCTTCAGACCGACCTGTGCCGCTCGGATCGCGGTCACGTAGCCGCCGGGGCCGGACCCGATCACCACCATCTCGTACTTCTCGGCCATGGCTGGCAGCTTATCCAGCGGTCGTGGCCGGCGGCTGCGCAGGGCGTTGCAGCAGATACGAGTCTTGCGGGACCTGATCGTCGGCGGGCACATGGGCCACCACTTCCAGGCCCGCCGCGAGCGTGTCGCGCACCCATGCATCGGGGTGGTAGGCGTTGCAATTGTTCGTACCCCAATCGCGGTCGTCGCGCGTCACCACAACCAGCTCGCCCGCCGCGAACCGGCGCTGCTCTTCCTCGGCCAGCGCTCCCACACGGCTCTCACCGTGAAGGGTCACGAACACGTGCCCGGCCGGCCGGGTGACGCGAAAGAGCTCCTCGATCCAGCGCCGTTGCATCGCCTCCGGCAGATGAGTGAAGACGGAGTACGAATACACGAGATCGAATGTGCCGTCTGGATGTGGGAGGCGGGGTTCAAGACCGTTCACCTCGAAGGAGGCGAACGGCAGGTTCGCGCGGCACCACTCGATCAGGTACGGGTTGTAGTCGGTGCCGACCATCGCGGGCCCGTGCAGGTCACGCCAATGGCGCATCACGCGCCCGCAACCGCATCCGAAGTCGAGTACAGAATCCAGCGACTCGAGTGGGGCACCCGCCTCGGCCACCATCGCGCCGATGCGCTCCGCGACGCGGGCGCCGCCGCCGATGAAACGCTGGTAATACCGGTGCGGCGAGGTTATACCTGCGACCAATCGAATCATCTCGGGCGGCGGGTACGGCAGCCCGTCCTTCGCGGTACCGGTCCGCGGCTCCACCCGCTCAGCAAGTGCCAGGACATCGCAGACGCCCGGCTTCCGCCATACGAGTCGGAACTCCTCGAGCACGGATGCAGGCGCCTCCGTCCCCGCGAGCACGAGAAACTCGACTCCCGCGTCACGCAGCGCTCGAGCGCCAGCAGCGTGGGATTCCACCGCAACCCGTGCGCCGGGCGGCACAACCAGTCGCACGACCCGTGCGACGGCCTCGTCGCTCACGTAACTTGGGCTTCGCCCCACCTAAAGTCCCGTGCTTCGCGCCTCCGGCGCTCGCTTCTCATAATCTGGGGCTTCGCCCCCACCTAAAGTCCCGTGCTTCGCGCCTCCGGCGCTCGCTTCTCATACATCTGGGGGCTTCGCCCCACCTAAAGTCCCGTGCTTCGCGCCTCCGGCGCTCGCTTCTCATGTTGGGGGGCGGCGTTCGGGCATCTGGATGCGCGCCATCGCCTTCACGAGGAACCAGAACATCGTGCCCGCGGCGGCGATCACGGTCACCGCGAGCAGCGCGCCGAGCGGCGTCTCCGCCTTCATCAGCAGCAGCGACCAGATCACGATCGCGAACGCGAGCAGTGTCTGGAACCCCAGCACCGCCCAGTAGCGCGCGAGCCACATGCCGGCCGCCATCGCACCCATCAGCGTCGCGTAGACGATCGTGCCGGGCGCGCGGGCCGCGCTTCCCTGCACCTCGACGCCGGCTGCGAACAGCACGATGGTCGACACCGACATCCCCGTCGCGATCACGGCGCCCACCGTGACCGCGCGCGGCCGCTCGCCCCTTTCGAGCGGTTCGAGGCGCTCACGGGCAAGATCGTCTTTGGACGGCCGCGCCTCCCCGGGCAGCGGCTCGGCCGTCGCGCCCGGCGGCGGCGGGCGCCGGGCTCGCCGCTTGCGATCGCGCTTGGCCCGTTCCCGGCCCGCCATCCCTAGCTAGCCTCGCGCGGCGGCGGGGAGGGCCGCTTCGATTCCCTGCCGCAGCGCACGTGCCGCGGCGCCCGGATCGCCGGCATCGCGAATCGCCCGCACCACGACCACGCGCTCGGCACCGGCGCGGACGATCTCACCCACGTTGCCGGGATCGATGCCGCCGATCGCGAAGTACGGGACGGTCGCGTGCCCGGCCGCATACCGCACGAGTTCGAGGCCGACCGGCTCGTAGTCCGGCTTTGTGGGCGTTGCGTAAACCGGGCCGACGCAGAAGTAATCGACTCCTTCCGCCGCGTCCACCTGATCGACCGAATGCGTCGACAGTCCGATCAGCGCGTCTTCACCGATCATGCGGCGCACCTCGGCAGGAGGAGCATCGTCCTGCCCCACGTGCACGCCGTCGGCGGCGCACGCCATTGCGACCTCGGGCCGGTCGTTCACGATGAACAGGGCGTCATAGGCATCGCACAGGCGCCGGAAGACGCGCCCGGCGCGCACGATCTCCCCGTCATCCGCATGCTTCTCGCGCAGCTGCACCACGTCGACGCCCGCCTGCAGGGCAGGGCGCAGCAGCTCTTCGGGGTCGCGCCCCCCGGGGCGCGCCTCGCACACGAGGTACAGCCGCGCGCGGCGCAGCCACTCCCGCCGCCGGTCCGCGATGGCGTCGCTGTCAGTTGTCATGGCAGTTGTCGGCAGAGGTCACGGCCACAACGATACGGTTTGGCCACCTCCTAGCCGTATTCCGGAAGCCCGACCTCGGGCGTCGAGGCTTTCGCGTGCCGGCGGCGGGGGATCCGTCCCGCCTCGAATGCCAG
This sequence comes from uncultured Solirubrobacterales bacterium, assembly GCA_963731895.1. Lineage (GTDB taxonomy): Bacteria > Actinomycetota > Thermoleophilia > Solirubrobacterales > JBBDJG01 > CAVSXO01. Next base: position 69,435 of record CAVSXO010000033.1, on the reverse strand, counting down.
GCGCCCCGAATCGACCGCGCCGCGCATCGCCCGCGCCATTTTCACCGGGTCCTTCGCGAGCGCGATCGCGCTCGCCATCAGCACGCCGTCACAGCCGAGCTCCATCGCGATCGCGGCATCGGACGCCGTGCCGACCCCGGCGTCGCAGATCACCGGCACGCCGGCCTGCTCGACGATGATCGCCATGTTGTACGGGTTGCGGATGCCCATACCGCTGCCGATCGGCGCGCCCAGCGGCATCACCGCGGCGCAGCCGACGTCCTCCAGGCGCCGCGCCAGGATCGGGTCGTCGTTGGTGTATGGCAGGACCACGAAGCCGTCCTCGACCAGCGTCTCCGCCGCCTCGAGCAGCTCCACCGCGTCCGGGAACAGCGTGCGGTCGTCGCCGATCACCTCCAGCTTCACCCAATCGGTGCCGAACGCCTCCCGCGCCATGCGCGCGGTCAACACGGCATCGTGGGCGGTGAAGCATCCGGCGGTGTTCGGCAACAGGAAGGCCCCGGCGCGCTCCAGCATCTCGACCAGCGACCCGGGTGCGGCCACGTCCACACGTCGCAGCGCGACCGTGACGATCTCGGCGCCGGCCGCGGCGATCGCACGTTCCGTGACGTCGAGACTGCGAAAGCCACCGGTGCCGACGATCAGGCGCGAGCTCCACCGGCGGCCCGCGATCTCCAACCACGAATTGGCGGCGGCCTCCACCCTCATCCCCCTTGGATCGCGCCGAGCACCTCGACGCGCTGACCCTCTGACAGCTCGACGCCCTCCCACTGGCTGTGCGGCACCACCTGCGCCTCGACCGCGACGGCCACGCCGCGACCGTTCGCGCCACCCGCACCGAGATCGCGGACCAGCTCGGCCACCGTGATCGGGGCGGACACCTCGCGCTCGGAGCCGTTCACGACGATCCTCATCGCGCCACCTCGGCAGCATGATCGGCGAAGCGGCGTGGTGAGAAGGGAGCCAGCTCCGGAGGCGGCTCTTCTCCGGTGAGGAGCGCGGCCACCGCCCGGCCGGTGATCGGCGCGAGCAGGATCCCGTTGCGCCAGTGACCGGTGGCCCACACGAGCCCGCCGACCGCACCCTCGCCCACGATCGGCCCGTTGTCGGGGGCAGCGGGCCGTAGGCCCGCTCGCGCCTCGACGAACTCCAGCTCGGAGATTCCGGGCATTGCTTCGTAGGCCCGCCGCAGGAGCTCGAGCACTCCGCCGGCCGTGACCGACACGTCGAAGCCCTGCTCCTCGACCGTGGCGCCAACCACCAGCCTGCCGTCCGGACGGGGCACCGCATAGACGTCGGGGGTGCGGATCACCCGCGCCGCCGGCAGCGGCGCACCCGCTCGGGCGCGCAGCCGGAGGATCTGTCCCTTCACCGGGCGCACCGGCACGCGGGCGGCCTCCGGCACGTCGAGGCGCCCGGACTCCGCGCCGGTGGCGAGTACGACCGCACGTGCGGCGAGGCGAGCGCCGTCCTCGAGCTGCACCGCCTCAACGCCTTCCGGCCCGGTCTCCAACCCGATCATGCGGCTGCCGCGGCGCAGCTCTCCTCCCGCGGCGGTGAACGCGGACGCGAGCGCGGCCACCAGGGCGCGCGGGGCCACCTGATGGTCGGAGGGGGCGAGGATGCCGGCGGCGATGCCCGGGGCGAGACCCGGCTCCAGGCGACGGCAGGCGCTCCCGGCCAGCCACTCGGCGTCGAGGCCCAGCTCGCGCTGGAGGTCGTGCATCCGATGAAGACGCTCGGCGTCGTCGCGGTCGACCGCGACGGTCAGCGTTCCCGTCGCGCGATAGCCCGTTACGGTGCCGGACGCGGCCTCGAGCTCCTGCGCGAAGGACGGCCAGGCACGTGCTCCGGCGAGGTTCAGCTCGATCAGCTCACGCTCTCCGAAGTCGGCCTCGGTGACCGGCGCCAACATGCCTGCCGCCACGCCGGTGGCGCCGGCGCCGGGCTCCGATGCCTCCACGACCACCACGCGCAACCCTCGCCGGGCGGCGCTCCAGGCAGCCGCGAGTCCCACGGCGCCCGCTCCGACGACAACCGCGTCGGCGGTCGCCGTAACTGTGTGTCCTGTCTCGACGGTCATCTCTCCCTGCGCCGGCATTACCCGGATCAGGTTCCACGGTCGGCGGCGCACCAGCCGCCCTCTCAGCCCCGAACGGGCTCCCGTCCCTTGAATATTAGACCCGCAGATTAGACCTGCAGGCCGGCCCGGTAGTCCGGCCCGCGACGCTCAGCCCAGCAGGGCTTCGAGCAGCGCCTTCTGGGCATGCAAGCGGTTCTCGGCCTGGTCCCACACGGCGGACCGCTCGCCGTACAGCAGCTCGGCGGTGATCTCCTCGCCGACGTGGGCGGGCAGGCAGTGCATCACGATGGCGTCGTCACGGGCGTGTGCCAGGAGGGCGGCGTCGAGCCGGTAGGGCTCCAGCAACTCACGCCTGGGTGTGGACTCGGACTCGTCCCCCATGCTGACCCACACATCGGTGTACAGAGCATGCGCTCCCGCAGCCGCCTCGGCCGGATCCTCCACGACGCTGGCCAGGTCCCCGGCCTCGGCCACGATGGCGTCATCCGGGCGCAGCTCGGCGGGCGTGGCCGCCACGACCTCGACGCCCGCGCGCGCACCGAGCAGCATCAGGGAGTGACACACGTTGTTCCCGTCGCCCACGTAGGCGACGCGCAGCCCCTCCGTGCGGCCGAAGCGCTCGCGCAGGGTGAGTAGGTCGGCCAGCGCCTGGCACGGATGGTGGAGCGGTGTGAGCGCGTTCACCACCGGCACCGAGGCGTACTCGGCCAGCTCCTCCAGTACGGCGTGCTCGCCGACCCGGCCCGCGATCGCGTCTATGTATCGCGAGAGGACCAGGGCGGTGTCCTTCACCGACTCCCCCCGCGCAAGTTGAAGCTCCTCGCTCCGGAGCAGCAACACGTGGCCGCCGAGCTGCGAGATACCGACCTGGAACGAGACGCGGGTGCGGGTGGACGGCTTCTCGAACAGGAGCGCGATGCTGCGGTCCCGGAGCGGTCGGGGGCCGGCCGGGCCGACACTCTTCAGCTCCAAGGCGCGCTCGACGACCGTTCCGAGTTCCCTATCCGTAAGCTCGGTACCGGTAATGAAGTGGCGCGGGTCGCTCACGGTGGGATTCTAGGTGGACGGTCCGGCGGTCCCGGGGCGCGAAGCCGAGCGCGCTGACCCACCGAGCCTGCGCCGGCTCAGATCGCTCGTGCCGGATAGGCGGGAACGGGCCCGCACGCCGGGGGAGCTGCGCGTTCTCTCGTGGAACCTTTTCCATGGGCGCGATTTCCCACCGGACCCGTCGCTGCGCAAGCTGCGCTCCGTGCTATTTCGCTCCACGGCGCACAACAGCACGCACGTTCAGGTGAACAGGTCGCTGTACGAGGAGTTCGCCGGCGTGCTCTGTGCCGCCAACTGGGATGTCTGCCTGCTCCAGGAGTGCCCGCCGCGATGGGTCGACCGGCTCTCGGAGGAATGCCAGGCAGCGGCCTATGGAGCGCTCACGTCACGAAACTGGCTTTCCTTCCTGCGCAGTGCGATCGCGGAGCGCAACCCCGACCTGATGGGCTCCTGGGAGGGCGGGTCGAACCTCACGCTCGTGCGACCGCCCTGGCAACTCGTCGAGGGAACGTCGGTGCTGCTGAACCCGTTTCGGCAACGCCGCCTGCGCGAGCGGCGGCGGCTTGCCCTGACGCGACTGGTCGACCGCGACCTGGAGGTGTGCGTCGGGAACCTGCACCTGAGCACGAACGCCGACCACGCGGCGCGGGAGGCCCGCCGGGCCGCCGAGGCCGCGCTCGACTGGGCCCGCGGCGCGCCGGTCCTGCTCGGAGGCGACTTCAACGTCCGGCCGGGCTCCAGCGCCGTGTTCGAGGACCTCTGTGACGCTGCCTCGCTGTGCGGGACGACAAGCCCGGATGGGATCGACCACATCCTGGCGCGCAGCCTCGAGACGATGGAGCCGCCGACGACATGGTCGCCGCAGCGGCGGGAGCTCGACGTGCTGACGGGCCTGGAGCACCGGCGCCTACGGCTGTCAGACCATGCGCCGGTCGAGGCACGGTTCCTGGTGCGATAGGTTCCCTGCCGCGATGGCGCGGACCGGCCCCTCAGCGCGCAGCGGCTCGAGAGCCGGTGGAACCCCCCGCGCCAAACGCTCGGCCGGCGCGAGCGGGACACGGCCGGACAGCGGTCCCGGCAGCGCCGGGAAGGTGGCCGCCGCGCGGGACCGGATCGTGCGCAGCGTGCTGGCGCCGCTGAACGCCGTGCTGCTCACCCGTAGGCACATCGAGGAGGTGCTGGACGACGCGGTCAGCCGCGGGCGGATGACCCGATCCGACGCGCAGGAGATGGCCCAGAGCCTGCTCTCGCGAAGCGCCCGCGCGACGGATGACTTCCTGTCGGACGTCGAGCGCATGCTGGGCAGTCGAGGAGACGACCTCGAGTCCGCGCCGGTGACCGAGCGCGGGCTGCCGATCGCCGGCTATGACGATCTGTCCGCGGCGCAGGTGCAGGACCGCCTCGACGGCCTCACCCCCGCGGAGCTGCGCCGCCTGCGCGACTACGAGCAGCGCCACGCAAACAGGAAGACAGTGCTCGATCGCATCGACCGGAAGCTGCGGTAGAGAGCCGACCTTCGCCGGCCCTCCGGGAGGGGGTCGTTCGGCGCCCTGCGGCGGAATTCCTCACGACCCCCTCCCCTGCGGGGCCTGCGGATTGGTCATACCTCGGCGTTCATGACGGCGAAGTCGAGGCGCTTGCCCGTCACGTCGGCAAGCAGTTCGTCGGCGTCCATGCGCTGGCCCTCGCGCCACAGGGTGCGCAGCAGGTCGCCGGCCTCGCGCGACCGGAACCATTCGGGCCCGAAGCGCTCGACGAGCACTCCGCGCAGGTGCGTCTCGAACGCCCACGCGCGCAGGTAGTTCGCCGCGTAGTAGCCGGCGTCCACGTCTGCCAGATACGTTGCGGCGGGCCAGTCGACTCCCACAGCGTCGCCCAGCAGCTTCGAATAGAGCGGCGGCATGTCCTCCAGCGGGCGGCCGTCATGCAGCTCGAGCTCGTAGGAGAGCTTTGCGGCGTAGCGGCGCAGGAAGACGAACTTGCTCGCGCGGGTGAAGCCGCCGTAGGCGGCCAGCCGATCGGGGTCATCGGCGCCCAGGACGGCGCGCAACCAGACCGGGTCCTCCGTCAGGTGCTCGAAGAGGAACGCAAAGCCCTCCGTGACCGAGTTGTCGCCGAGGTAGCGGAACTCGAACGGCAGCGATGCCTCGACGTTCGCGTAGTGCTCCGTGTGGCCCGCCTCGTGGAACAGCGCCGCATAGTCGTCACGGCCACCGTGACGGGCGATCACGAGGTACACCTCGTGCGGTACTGACACCGGGGCGCAGAACGCCCGCGGGCTCTTTTGCGGCCGTGCCTCGATGTCGAGGCGCACATTGGACTGGGCGTGCAGGTCGATCCCCAGTCCCGCGAGCGTCTGCTCGAGTGCCGGGACGATTTGCTCCGAGGGAAACAGGTCGTCGAACCCCGGAGCACGGAAGAAGTGCGGCAGATCGGATCGCCGCAGCTCGTCGAAGCCGAAGCCGACCTGTGCCCGGAGGTGGGGCTCGACGCTCTCCCGGTACCGCTCCGTGGTGCCGCGCAGGAAGGCCGAGGTCTGCTGTTCCAGCGCGGCCAGGTCGATCTGCTTCAGGTCCTGGTACATCTCGCGGTAGCTCGGCCAGCCCAACTCTCGCGCCAAGCTGTGTGCGCGCTCGAGCGTCTGGCGGTGCAGCGGGTTGAGCTCGCGCTCGAGCACGTCGAGCCGCGCACCCTCGATCTCCGCGCGCCGCCCCGCGTCGGGCTCATTTGCCTGCGCCACCGCGCTCTGCCGGTATGGAATGCGCTCGCCGGCGACCTCGATCTCAAGCGCCGCCTCACGCTCGGCGAGCGCCGTCTCCTCGGCCTTGGTCTCATTTCCGAGCAGCCCGCCGACGGCAAGCTCCAGCAGATACCGAGCCCGCCGCGTCTCATCCCCGGGCGCCGCGGTGGCAAGGCGCTCGCGCAGCTCGTCGACCACCGGCCGGCCGAACAGCCCGGCGTGGCGCTTGTAGATCGACTCGATCTCGAACTCGGGCTTGTGGCCCGCGAAATGCAGGTAGTACTCACGGTCCATGGCGCCGACGAACTGCTCCGCCTGCTCCGCGTATGTGTCGAGGTCCACCAAGGGCATGCCAGGATACGAGCATGTCGAGCGCGACGGGCGGCGGAACCGCACCCAGCACTGCCACCCCGCGGGCCGAGCGACCACGGCGCGGCGACGTGGTCGAGCTGCGCATCGAGGGTGTCGCGCACGGCGGCGCCGGCGTCGGCCGCCTGGAGCGGTATGTCGTGTTCGTGGATGGCGCCTTCCCCGGCGAGCTGGTCCGGGCCGAGACGCTGCGCTCGAAGCGCGACTATGCGAACGCACGGGTCACCGAAGTGCTCGAGCCGAGCCCCGACCGGGTACCGCAGCGCTGCGACCACGACGGCCAGCCATGCCCGGGATCCCCCTGGCAGCCGCTCCGCTACGAGCGCCAGCTCGAGCTGAAACACGGGCTGGTCGACGACGCCCTGCGCCGGATCGGGCATCTGGACCATTTCGAGCTCGAGCCGATCGTCCCGACGGCGGAGCCGTGGCGCTACCGGAACAAGATGGAGTACTCATTCGGGACGTCCGAGGATGGAACGCTCGCGCTTGGATTCCACCGCCGTGGACGGTGGGACGTGGTCGACAACGCGCGCGACTGCATGCTCGCTTCCGAGCGCAGCAACGCGGTCCGGAACCTGGTGCGTGACTGGTGCGCGCACCGCGGCCTGGACGCGATGGACCGCCGCACCCAGGAGGGGTTCCTGCGCAACCTCGTCGTGCGCGAGGGCCGGCGGACCGGCGAGCTTCAGGTCCGCCTCGTCACGACAGATGGAGCGTTCGAGCACGAGGAGCTCTGTGCAGCGATCCGGGCTGCACACCCGAATGCCGACGTGCTGTGGACCCGCACCGACAGGCTTGCCGAGGTGACCCAGGGGGGCGACACCGAAGTGCTGGCCGGTTCGGCCGTGCTGCACGAGGAGCTCTGCGACCTGCGCTTTCGCATATCTCCGGAGGCGTTCTTCCAGACCAACACCGAGACCGCCGAGCTGCTGTACGAGCTCGCGCGTGAATACGCGCATCTGAGTGGTGGCGAGCGCGTGCACGATCTGTTCTGCGGGATCGGGACGCTCAGCTTGGCGCTTGCGCTGCGCGCCGGCGAGGTGTGGGGGCTGGACGTCGTGCACGAGGCGATCGCCGACGCGATCGAGAACGCGCGCCTGAACGAGGTCGAGAACGTCCACTTCTTCGCCGGTGACGTGCGCGACGCGCTGAGGCCGCTGGCGGAACGCGCGCCCCGCCCCGATGTAACGGTCGTCGACCCGCCCCGCGCCGGGCTGTCCCAGAAGGTCGTGCGGCGGCTGCTGGAGACGAACCCTGGCCGGATCGTGTATGTCTCGTGCAACCCGACCACACTGGCGCCGAATGCGCGCCAGATGGTGGACGCGGGCTACCGGCTCGTTAAGGTCCGCCCCGTCGACATGTTCCCGCACACTCCGCACATCGAATGCGTGGCGCTCCTCGAGCGCGAGCGAGGCGCGGGTGGCTGACGGCCCCCGCGGCCTGGGGATCGCAGCCGGGCTGGACGAGGAGATCACGCGCGAGCTTGGGCGGCGCTGCGAGTCGCTCGGCTACGCGTCGCTGTGGTCCAACGACCATCCGATGGGGAGCGGCCTCGAAACCGTGGCCGTGTTCGCCGACGCGGCACCGTCCGTCGACGTGGGCGTGGCCGTGATGGCGCTCGACCGCCACGAGCCTGACGACACCGCGGCAAATATGCAAAGGCAGGGCATCCCGCACGAACGACTCTGGCTGGGCATCGGCGCCGGCTTCACCAAGCGACCGCTGACCGTCGTGCGCGAGGGCCTCGCGGCGATGCGGGCTGCGCTCCCGGGCGGGACTCGGCTGGTCGTGGCGGCGATGGGCCCGAAGATGTGCGCCCTCGCCGGCGCGGAGGCGGACGGCGCCTTCCTGAACTGGATGACGCCGGCCAAGGCGGCCTGGGCGCGCGAGCGGGTGCACGAAGGCGCACGTGACGCGGGGCGCGATGCGCCTCCGCCGGTCTTTGGCTACGTGCGCGTGGCCGTAGGGGCAGACGCCGAGGAGCGCCTCCTGAAGGAGGAGTCCTTCTACCGGGGCCTTCACCAGGGCTACATCCGCCACTTCGAGGCGCTCGACGCGACACCCGGCTCGGTCGGGATCGCCGCCCGCGACTCGAGCGAGGTCGGCCCACGACTCGCGGAGTACGAGCCTGCCATCGACCACGTCGTGGTGCGCGCGCTCGCGCATGCGGACGCGGATTCGCTGAGCGCCGTCGCCGAGGCCGCCGCGCCCTAGACGCGTGTAGGAGAGTCGAATCCTGCGCAGCGGGCAGAACTGAGTCCATACGGATGAGCGCCTAGACGCCGCCGTCGACGCTCACCGAGTCGCGAGCATCACCGCCCGCGAACAACCGGAAAGACTCTGAACAAGGAGGTTCACATGGCTCGCGCCATGCGCGGCCGCACAGCCCTCGCGCTGATCGCCGCAGCTCTGCTGGCGGGCACGATCTCGTCAGCGAATGCAGCACCGACGCTCGACACGACGGTGCCTGTGCCCGCGGTCACGATCACCGACGTGACGGTGCTCGGCCCCAGCACGGTGCGTGTCACCACGAACGTCGCCACCAACAATCTCGACAGCACGTTTCACCTGAGCTACGGCGAGGGCTCCGTGCTCAACATGCGTACGGCCGACATCCAGGTCAACACCGGGTTGAAGCCGAACGAGTTCATCGTGGACCTGCTTGATCTGAAACCTGGAAGCAGCTACAACCTCCAGGCGGTCCTGGGAACGCCGGCCGGGACGCTGACCAGCAGCAGCGTGCCGTTCGCGATGCCGGCGGCCGTGTTCGTGAATCCCGCGACCGGCGCCGTCACGGCGTCGGGCAAGAAGACTCGCTGCACGATCGTCGGAACCGCGAAGCGCGACCGCCTCGTCGGCACGGGCAAGCGTGACGTGATCTGCGGGTTGGGCGGCAACGACCGCATCCTCGGCCGGGGCGGGAACGACCTGGTCCTGGCCGGCGTGGGCGGTGACCACGCGTCCGGAGGCAGCGGCCGCGACCGTGTCTACGGCAACAGCGGGCGTGACCGCCTGTACGGCAACACCGGCCGCGACCGGCTGTACGGCGGCTCCGGCAACGACCGGATGAACACCGCTTCGAATCGCCGTCGCGGCGACTACGTCAGCGGTGGCAAGGGCCGTGACTGGGCCAAGGTCAACCGCGGCGACCGCGTCCAGTCGGTGGAGCGGCGCAGCCGCTAGGAGCAAAGCCGCCAGGAGCACTCAGGAGGTCGGCCGCTGCGGCGGCCGGCCTCCGGGCCGCGACGCGGCCTACACGTCCTCAGGAGTCTCAGCCACGGCGACCTGTTCCGCCGCGCACCGGGCACACAGGAACGAGTCGCTTGCCCCGTCGAGGGCCGCCTGGATCTCACCCGCGGTGAGCCGCGCCCCACAGGACTCGCAGTTCTCCTTCAGCTCCTCGACGCCGACGTTCTCTTCGAGGTCCATCGCGCGCTCAGTGTAGCCCCGGTTACGATCGATCGCCATGACGCCGAGCGCCGAGGCCCGCGCGACCGTGGCGGATGGCCTGCGCTGGCAGGCCGGCTGGTGCGGGCGCCTAGGTTCACCCCTCTACGAGGACCTGCTGCAGCACGCGGCCGAGGACGCCGAACGCGGTGGGCCGGTATGGCTGGTGCTCGATGCCGCCGGGGCGGCGGCGCAGGCGACGGCGTTGATGCGCGGGAAGCCGGCCCTGCAGCTGATGGGTGCGCTGCACCGCCTCGTGCTCGAGGGCCGGGCGCCCGAGCTGGCACGCTTCTACCCCTCGAGCGGCGGGACACCAGACCCCGCCGCACCACGGGCTCTGATCGACACGGTCGAGCAGCATTCCGCCGTCCTGCCGGAGCTGATGCGAAGGCCAATCCAGACGAACGAGGTGGGCCGCTCCGCGGCGCTGCTGCTGGGCTTCCTCACCGTCGCCCGCCAGACGGGTCTCCCGCTGCGAGTGCTCGAGATCGGGGCCAGCGCGGGCCTCAACCTGCGCTGGGACCACTACCGCTACACGGGGCCGGCCGGAGAGTGGGGTGAGCCTGGCTCCCCGGTCGAGATCGCCGAGGCGTTCACCGGCCGGCGACCTCCGCTCGACGTGCGGCCCGACGTCGTGGAGCGCAGGGGTTGCGACCCGAATCCGCTCGACCCCACCTCCGCGGACACCCGGCTCACGCTGCTCTCCTACACGTGGCCGGACCAGCTCCGGCGATTCACGCAGTTGCGTGCGGCGCTCGGCTTCGCCCCGTCGATGCCGGTCGAGGTTGAGCGCGCAGCGGCCGTCGAATGGCTCGAGGACGCGCTGGGCGCGCTCCAGCCGGGCGTCGCGACGGTGGTATTCCACTCGGTCGTGCTGCCGTATCTCGGCGAGGAGGGCATCGCGGAGCTGTGGCGCACGCTCGACGCGGCTGCCGGCCGGTCCCGGCCCGACGCGCCACTGGCCTGGCTGAGCCTCGAGGCGGGAGCCGACATGGCCGACGTGCGGCTGATGACCTGGCCCGGCGGCGAGGCGCGGCTGCTCGCCCACGCGAGCTTCCACGGCCCGCCGGTGACGTGGGTGGGGTGATTTACAAAGACGTGGCAGGCAGCGCGTCGAATATCTGGGGCTTCGCCCCTCCTAAAGTCCTGTGCTTCGCGCCTGCGGCGCTCGCGCCCCCTAATACGGCGGCTGCTGCTCGTACCACTCGCCGAGCGGGCGGAACGCGCTCCAGAAGTCCTGCTTCGCGCGCTGCTCGTCGAGCGCCTCGTCGATGTCGGGCACGTACAGCGCGTCGATCGACGGCGTGAGCCGCTGGATCTCCCCCAGGTGCGCCTCGAGCCGGCGCGACAGCGGTAGCTGCAGATCGTTGAGCGTCGTCAGCGCACGCTCCCCCATCACCACCACGATCCGCGGCTGCACCACCGCGATCTCCTCGGCGACCCGCGCCACACAATCGGCTGCGGCCTGGTCGGGGTCGCCGACGGGGCACTTCACGCACAGGGTTCCGTAGACCGTCAGCGGATCGATGCCGAGCCGCTTGAAGCTCTTCATCAGCGCCCCGCCGCTGCGCCCGTAGAAGGCCACGCCCTCCTCGACCTCCGAGGTCGCGGGCGCGAACTTCAGCAGGAAGACGTCCGCCTGCGGGTGGCCCGAGCCGAGCACGGGCATGAGGCTCCCGCGGGCGCAGCCATCGCAGTCCTGGAGGTCGTGTGTGAGGCGATTGAGCTCGCGGATCGCGCGCTCGAGGTACTTCTCCTGGATCTCGTCGTCCGTTGCCGGCATGTGGCCGAGGGGGTTAGACGGTTCCGTTCCGTGTCCTTTCCCTTGCATCAGCCGTTGCCTCGTGGGCGGTTCCGTTCAGTCAGCGGCGAGAGGCAGGACGCCTCGCGGCGCGCCCATCCCGGCCCGTGGTCATCCCGCCGCCGGCGCGGCCGCCGGCCGTTTGCAGGAACTTGAGGGATTGCAGATAGATGAGGCTCTTTCGCTTGTGCAGGATGTCGGCGTCTCGCAGGCTCTCGAGGAACTCCTGCGCTCCGTCGAAGGCGCGCATCCGGATCTTCACGGTCCCGAGGCCCTGCGCCACGTGGCTGTCCGAGCCGGCGCCGGCCACCAGCCGGTACTTGTCGGCGAAGCGCTGCGCCTCCTCGTTGAAGCCGCGCACGGCGACCCTCGCGTTGAACACCTCGAGCACGTCGATGTCCGCCACGACCTTCAACAGGTGCTCGTAGTCCGGGATCGCGTGCAGGCGGTCGAAGGGATGCGGCACGTATGCGAGACCGCCCTGGGCGTGGATCGCGTCGATCGTCTCCTTGAGAGTCATGCCACGTGGGATCTTCTCCTCGACAAAGAGGCCGATCACCTCTCCCTCGTGTGCGGTCTTGACCTCCTCGGACACGATCACCTTGATCCCCTGTGCGCGCTCACGAGCCTCGAGCGCGCCGGAGATCTCGTTGTGGTCGGTGATCGCGATCGCGCCCAGACCCCGCTGCTTCGCCGTCTCGAGCAGCACGTCCACCGGGGTCGCGCAATCCGGTGAGTGGTCCGTGTGCATGTGCAGATCGCAATGGATGAATTCGCGCGTGCTCAATCGCCGTGCGATCGCCGGTCGGTCGGACGGCGGCCGGTGGCGGCGATCGATCACGCGCCTGTACGTGCGCTCGATCTCGTCGACCACGCGGTCCCATCCGATCTCGGGACGGCGCGCCAGGCAGCGGCGCCGCAGTTCGAGCAGCAACTCGCGGTCGGTGACCAGCCGGGTGAGCTGGGCCCCCAGGACCTCGACGTCGCCGGGCTCGAACAGCAATCCCTCGGCACCGTCGCGCAAGGCCTCCTCGTAGACCGGGATCCGGGAAGCGACCGGAACGGCACCCGTGGCGATCGCCTTCATCAGGGTCGTGGTGCGCGGGGCGATACCGGCGGAGGCGGCGCACAGCGTGTCCGCCCGTGCGAGCAGCGCCTCGAGCGGCTCGCGGCGTGGCCCGGACAGGCGCACGCGTTCCCGCAACGCGCCCGCGAGCCGCGCGGGGAGATCGACGCTTGCGGGCGACCAGACCGTCGCGGTCCATTTCCGGTCGAGCGGGAGGCGGCGCAGCGCGCGCAGGAAGAGCCGCAGGGACGCCCGCTCCTCGTCGACCACGAACGCGATCTCCAATGGGCCGTCCGGCCTATCGCCCGGCTGAAAGCGCTCCAGGTCGACGCCCGGCCGAACCACGGTGTAGTCACCCGGGAAGAAGCTCGCGATCAGCCCCCGGGTCACCTCGTAGGTCGCCATGCGCGCGTCGAGGCGTCCGAAGAACAGCTCGGTGAACCGGCGCGCGACCTGTGTCGAGAGCACCCGCTCGGTCGGAGAGTGAAAGCTCCCCACGTTCAGGGCGCGGGAGTGGCGAAGTGCCGCTGCTGCGGCACTGGGCGCGAACGGCTCGTGCACGTGGACCAGGTCCAGTGGTGCGACCTCGAGCAGGCGGTCGATCGCGCGGCTGGCGTCGAGCGGAAGTGACACGCGCCCGCCCCGGCGCGCCGGCGTGACCAGCGTCTGCATCGGCGCCAGTACCCGGACCTCGCCCGGTGCGAACATCGACTCGGGATCGCGGGCGGCCGAGGCGATCAGCCGTCGCGACTCGCGCACCTGTGCACGCGATCCGCTCGCGGCCAGGACCAACACACGGTGTCCCCGCTGCGCAAGCCCATCCGCGACATGCTCCACGTACTCGTTGACCTCGCGCGGCGCCCCCCACGGATAGGGGGTCACCTGCGCAATCGCAAGCGGCCAGTCGGCGGTCGAGCCATCTTCGGCGGACACCGTGAGGATGTTACGGGGCGATTCGCAGTCCGCGGTTCGCAACTGCCAACTGCCGACTGCGCACTGCGAACTAGTTCTTCACCTTCGCGCTCTTCTTGCCCTCGCCCGCCACGGCGCTGACCTTCTCCAGTGCATTCTCCTGAATGAACTGCTCCGTCAGCTCACGCGCGACCGGGTCGGGCACCTGCTTCGCAGGAGACTTCATCAGGTAGGAGCTCGGCCCCGTCAGCGAACCGCCGATGCCTTTGTTGAGGGCGAGCTTGCACAGCCGCACGGCGTCGATCACGACGCCGGCCGAGTTGGGCGAGTCCCACACCTCGAGCTTCAGCTCCATGTTCAGCGGCACGCCCCCGAACGCCTCGCCTTCCAGGCGGATGTGGGCCCACTTGCGGTCCTCGAGCCACGGTATGTAGTCGGACGGGCCGATGTACACGTCGTCCGCGGGCAGCTCGTGGTCCATGATCGACGTGACGGCATTCGTCTTCGAGATCTTCTTGGACTCCAGCCGCTCGCGCTCGAGCATGTTGTAGAAGTCCATGTTGCCGCCGACGTTCAGCTGGCTGGTCCGCTGGAGTCGCACGCCGCGCTCACCGAACAGCCGCGCCAGCGTGCGGTGCAGGATCGTGGCGCCCACCTGGGACTTGATGTCGTCGCCGATGATCGGTAGGCCGGCCTTCTTGAAGCGCTTGTGCCAGTACTTCTCACGTGCGATGAACACGGGAATGCAGTTCACGAACCCGCAACCGGCTGCCAGCGCCTGCTCGACGTACCACTTGGTCGCCTCCTCGGACCCGACGGGCAGGTAGGAGACCAACACGTCGGTGTGCGTCTCCTTCAGCACGGTCGCGATGTCGGCCGTCTCGCCGGGCGCCTTCTGGATCTTCTCCTTCAGGTACTTGCCGAGGCCGTCGTGCGTCATCCCGCGCATCACCTCGACGTCGAGCTTCGGCACGTCGCTGAACTTCAGCGTGTTGTTCTGTCCACGCCAGATCGCCTCGGACAGGTCCTTGCCGACCTTGTCGGCGTCGATGTCGAACGCGGCCGTGAACTTGATGTCACGGACGTGGTAGCCACCGAGGTCCACGTGCATGAGTCCGGGGACCTGCTCGTCAGGGTTTGCGTCGCGATAGAACTCGACGCCCTGCACGAAGGACGAGGCGCAGTTTCCCACTCCCACGATCGCGACTCTCACCTCGTCGCGGGCCCCGAGTGTGCCGTTCCTCCCGGCGCCGTTCGTGGTGTCCGCGGTCCCGTTGCCCTTGCTCATCTACGTGGCCTCCTGTGATCCAAAAACATTGAAAGTGGTCGCCCCTCCGCCCCTGTCCTGCGCTTGCACTCGCTCGCCGTCACGTCGCAGTACCGTCCTGGACGCCGCTGGTTACTCCGCCCGGCGGCCCGCCCTCCCCGGCGAGCTGCTGCCGTACATGCCAGATCCGCTGTCCGACGGTGAATACCGTCAGGACGGCCATCGCGTAGATGGCCGGAGCCAGCAGCTCGAAGTCACCGAGACCGGCCCCCTTGGCGAAGAGCAGGCCACCGGCGAGTAGCACTACCCGAACCGGGCGGGTTGCCAATCCTACCTTGCACTCGACGCCCAGAGCCTCGGCGCGGGCCCGCGTGTAGCTCACCATCAGCGATCCGAGCACGACGACCACCGTTGCGGCGACCGCAAGCTCGTCCCCTCGGGAGGCAAAGTACGCCGCGACCGCGGTGAGGACGATGCCCTCCTCGATCCGGTCGAGCGTGGAGTCGAGAAATGCGCCGAAGAGCGTCCCCTTGCCGGACATGCGCGAGTACCGCCCATCGAGCGTGTCCATCAGGCTGCCGACGACGAACGCCACGCCCGCAAGGAAGAACAGCCGCTGCGTGATCAGCACGGCAGCGACGACGTTCAGCACGAAGCCCGTCATCGAGATCGCGTTCGGAGTCAGGCGCGACTCGATCAACCGGCCGCGCATGTTCTCGCGCAACTCCGCCGCAGACCTTCCGGAAGAACTTGACCGCGTCCTGCGCGAAACCCGATCGCGGGCTTGCCCTCGAACGGCCCTTTCTGGGACGCGCCGCGGCCCGCCACTCGATGCAGACATCAGGTTGGAGAGTAGTGAAGCCCGCGCTACGCGGTCGCCTCACGCGGCGCGGCTGACCACGACCATGCAGCCGGCCAGACGCGTGAGAGCACGTGTTTTGCGACCAGGGCGGACATTCCGGCGACGAATGCTCCCGCGACCGCGTCCATGAACCAGTGGTTGCCGGTCACGAGCACAACGAAGGTGACAAGCAGTGGATACACGCCCCAAAGCACCTTCGCCACGCGGTTGCGGACGACCAGCAGCGCCGGGACGGAGACCATCAACGCGAACGCGACGTGCATGCTCGGCACGGCGGCGTAGGGATTGAAGAAGAGCGCGACGAGCCCGGAGTCGTGCTTGACGTTCACGTAGTAGGCGATGGTGTCCACGAACCCGAGCTCGGGGAAGAAGCGCGGCGGCGCCGTGGGCATCAGCACGTATCCCACCAGCGCCAGGCCCATCGCCACCATGAACATGTTGCGCACGAAGTAGAAGCGGTCGTTGTGGCGCAGGTAGAGCCACACGAGCGCGCCCGTCGTCATCACGAAGTGCGAGTTGACGTACATGAAGTTGGCCATGTCGATCAGCACCCGCTGACCCATCGCCCACGCCTGGAGTCCCTGCTCGAAGAACAGCCCGGTGTTCTGCTCGAGGTCGACGATCGTGCGGGCGTTCGAGAACGCGACCGCGGGATTGGACTCCGCGATGCCGCGTACCGTCTCGTACAGGATGTCCGCGACCACGAACAGGGACAGCTGCACGAGCGCGTCGGAACCACCCTTTGGCAGCCAGCGCAGGCGCGGCGGGCGCCCGGTGCGACTGGTGTGCCAGCGGAGGATCCCGGCGAACGCCAGCAGCAGGACCAGCGGAACGATCAGCCGAAACATGAAGCAACAAACACTAGTCGACGATTCGGATCCGGGCAAAGCGCTTGTGCGAGAACGTGCAAGCTCAGCAGCTCCGCTCGCGACGTAGCGCAGCGCGCCCGGCAGCCGACGCCGAGAACCCGATCGACACCCTCACGATTCCGGGCCGGTCGGCCCGCACGAGCGTCCAGTCGCCGGCCTGTCCCACGCAGGCCGTGCCGCGCTCGACCTTCCAGTACGGGCTCGAGCGAACCTTGACCTCAAAAAATCCGGCTTGGGCGACGTCGAGCGTGAACGACTCCGGCTCCGAGCCGTCACTGCGTCTCGCCCGCGCCGCGCGACCAGACCCGAGAGTCGCGTCGCCGACAACCTCGTACACGTCCCAATGCGCGAGCCGGCCCCGCAGGCGCAGGTAAGGGGGCTCCGCGCGCACCAGGCGGTCCTCGTCCACGGCCGAGTAGTCGAGTCGTGCGTCCGACGCGGCGACCCAGCGAATCCCGTTGTCGTACAGCCAGTGCCGGTACCGCGCGTGGGTCACTTCGCGGCCGTCGTAGAACAGTTTGTTGCGCTCGACATCGAGCTGCCGCAGCCAGCCCCGCGCGAGCGAGAAGTCGGGGGAGACGAACGCGGCCTCCCAGTGGCCGAACGTGTAAGGGATCTCGATGCGGTCGCGGTCGGCCCCGTGGGCGGCCAGCCATGCCTTGACGGGCGCGTAGTAGGAGCGCTCTGTCGCCGGGTCGCCGACCGCCTCGGTCACCTGCCGGAACGGGGACACGACCTGCCACGCGAGCCCGATCATCAGCGCGGCGATCGCAACGGGCGTGCGCAGACGCGCGGGCCCCGCCGCGAGCAGGACGGCCAGCAGCACCGGGCCACCGAACAAAGCGCCGAGCCGAGTCACATTGCCGCCCACCGGGCTGTCGCCGAGCAGCCAATCCGCGGTGGCAAACCCGAGGTACACGAAGGTCACCGCCCGGAAATCCAAATCCCGGTCAACCCCCCGCGTCGCGACCAGCGCCATGACGCAGAACAGGGCCAGGGGCCAAAAGGCGGAAAACCAGAACGGGAACTCGCCGCCCTCTGGAAACATCAGCCCGAGCAGTGTCAGCGGCACGGCCGCAGCCGCGGCGACCAAGATCGCGCGCCCAAGGCGCCCCTGACCGGGCGCGCACGCTCCACCAACGAGCGCGACGAGGAGCAGGAACGTCGCCGCAACCGGGCTCGAGAGCGCCGCGCCCGCAGCAGCGAGTGCCGCGAGCCCCTTGCGTCCGAGTTGCAGCGCGCGCAGCGATCCGAGCGCGAACGCCGTACCCAGCGCGAACACCAGCCAGCCGTTCGCGAGCAGCGCGACTGCGCCGAGCGCGGCGAACCAGAGGCCGGCCCAGCGCGCCTGCTCTCCCCAGCGGGTGCGCACCAGGCCGTCGAACAGGTGCGCGCTCGCCACGGCGGACGCGGCCCCGACCCAGATCGGTGACAGCAACGCGGCGAGGGGCGGGAACAGCACGCTGTAGGCGGGCAGGTAGTGCCCGCCGTACCAGGTGCCGTTCCAGATCGCGAAGCCGTGCTGCTCGAAGTACTCGGCGCGGAAGGTGTGGGCGGCAAGGTCGCGCAGCGGCGGGTTCCAGAGCGCGAACGCACCGGTCACCACGGCGGCGACAAGCGCGGGCGCCCAGCGGGAGAAGGCAGCCTGCATCAGGGGGAATCCTCCCGGTTATGTTGTCGACGTGTCCGTCCTGTGCCTCGGCGAGGCGATCGTCGACCTGTTCTGCGAGCGTCCGATAGCCGGTCTTGCCGAGGCCGACTCGTTCGTCCCGCACTGCGGCGGTGCGGTGGCAAACGCGGCCGTGGCGGCGGCCCGCTGTGGCGCGACGGCGTCCCTTGCCGGGGGCGTTGGCGACGATGCGTGGGGCGACTGGCTCGAGGAGCGGCTGCGATCCCAG
Source organism: uncultured Solirubrobacterales bacterium (assembly GCA_963731895.1). GTDB lineage: Bacteria > Actinomycetota > Thermoleophilia > Solirubrobacterales > JBBDJG01 > CAVSXO01. The sequence goes on along the minus strand of CAVSXO010000033.1, from coordinate 51,074 downwards.
GGCGTGGGCCTGCGCTGGCTGGCGCGCCTGCCAGGCTTCCCCACCCCGCTCGCGTTCGTGCTCGTGAACGAGGCGGCGGAGCCGGACTTCATCGTCTACGGCGAGGGAATCGAAGCGGGGATCCTCTCGCTGGAGGAGGGGCTCGAGGAGGCGATCGCGTCACACGACGCGCTGCTGTTCGGCTCCAACACGTTGCTCGGCGCACGGGAGCGCGCCCTGACGCTCCGCGCCCGGGACTTGGCGCTGGCCACGGGAAAGCACGTCCTGTTCGACCCCAACCTCCGGATGCGCCGCTGGCGCGATCGAAATGAGGCGATCGAGGTGACGGCCGCGGCGGTGGAAGGGACGACTTTGCTGAAGGTGAACAGCGAGGAGGCGCAGATGCTCTCCGGCCGGGCCGACCCAGCCCAGGCGGCGGAGGGGCTGATCGAGATGGGCGCCCGGCTCGTGGCCATCACGCTGGGGCCCGACGGCGCGCTGCTGCGCGGAGCGGCGAGCGCGGACGCGCCCGGGGTTGCCGCCCAAGCGATCGACACCACGGGTGCGGGCGACGTGGTCACCGGCGTGCTGGCCGCGGCGCTGTCGAACTCCGGCTTCTCGCCCCAGGCGGCCGCCGATGCGCTGGGGCCTGCGATGACCGCCGCGGCTCGGGCCACGGAGGGCTGGGGCGCGCTCGACTCGCTGCCCGAGGTCATGGGAACGCGATGAGCCCCGCCGCGGCACGCACGCGCGCCCGCCGCCCGAAGGTCCCCGCGCCCGAGCGTATGCGGGAGCTCCGTGACGCGCTGCGCTCGTACTACGGCAGGCCACGCAACGAGCCACACCGGGCGCCACTCGACGAGCTGGTGCTGACGGTGCTGTCCCAGAACACGAACGACCGCAACCGGGACGTGGCGTATACGCGGCTGCGGGACCGGTTCCCCGACTGGGAGGCGGTAGCGCACGCCTCCGGCGCTCAGATCGAGGAGGCGATCCGGCCGGGCGGGATCTCGAAGGTGAAGGCCGGCCGGATCAAGGCGATGCTGGGAGCGATCGAGGCGGAGCGCGGAAGCCTCGACCTCGGCTTCCTCGCCGAGGCTCCGCGCGAGGAGGCGCTCGACTTCCTCGAGCGCCTGCCGGGAGTGGGGCGCAAGACCGCTGCCTGCGTGCTCCTGTTCTCCTTCGACCGGCCCGAGCTGCCGGTCGACACCCATGTCCACAGGGTCGCCACCCGCCTGGGGCTGCTTCGCCCGCGGGCCCCGTTCGAAGAGGCGCACGACGTGATGCGCGCCGCCACGGACCCGGCGGACGTGTTCGAGGTGCACGTGAACCTGATCCGCCACGGCCGCCGCATCTGCACCGCCCGGGCACCCGCCTGCCCGGAATGCCCGCTGGTCGAGATCTGCCCCTACGGTCGGCAGGTGGTCGGGCGGCGCGGATGAGCGCAGCCGAGCTGCGGGTGCGCGTCACGCCGCGCGCCGTTCGCAACGAGGTCGCAGGGGAGCGGGACGGCGTGGTGCTGGTGCGCGTCACCGCCGCGCCGGAGGGCGGCAAGGCCAATGCGGCGACCTGCAAGGTGATCGCCCGCGCGCTCGGGATCGCTCCGAGCCGGGTCACCGTCGCTCGCGGGGCCGGCTCGCGGCAGAAGTCGCTGCGGGTCGATGGCGTCGATCAGGACGGCCTGAAAGCCGTTTTTGGGCCTTGAGTCCGGCCTCTTGGGCCTCCAGAAGCCAAGGAACGATCTGCCATACTGCGGCTTAGATTTCTTTATTGACCACCTAGAAGGCGCGGCGCCGCGGACCCCCCGGGCTGCGCCCTTCTGCACCGGAGGTAGAACCAAATGGGAAAGACGATCGGGATCGATCTCGGCACCACGAACTCGTGCATGGCTGTGCTCGAGGGCGGCGAGCCGACAGTGATCCCCAACCGCGAGGGCGGGCGCACGACTCCGTCCGTCGTGGCCTTCACGCAGGGCGGCGAGCGCCTGATCGGCGTACCGGCCAAGCGACAGCAGGTCACGAACCCCGAGAACACCGTGTTCTCGATCAAGCGCTTCATGGGGCGCAAGTTCAACGAGGTCTCCGAGGAGATGAAGATCGTCCCGTACAAGGTCGTCGCCGGCCCGAACCAGGACGTTCTCGTGGAGGCCGAGGGCAAGCAGTACTCCCCGCCGGAGATCTCGGCGATGATCCTCCAGAAGCTGAAGTCCGATGCCGAGGCGTACCTGGGCGAAACGGTCACCGACGCCGTGATCACGGTGCCGGCCTACTTCAACGACTCTCAGCGCCAGGCCACCAAGGACGCGGGCAAGGTCGCCGGCCTCGACGTCAAGCGCATCATCAACGAGCCCACCGCGGCCGCGCTGGCCTACGGGCTCGACAAGCAGGAGGACCACACCATTCTCGTCTGGGACCTGGGTGGCGGCACGTTCGACGTGTCGATCCTGGAGCTCGGCGAGGGCGTGTTCGAGGTGAAGGCGACGTCGGGTGACAACCACCTCGGCGGCGACAACTTCGACAAGGTGATCGTGGACTGGCTCGTGAGCGAGTTCAAGAAGTCGCAGGGCATCGACCTGGCGCAGGACCGCATGGCTCTCCAGCGCCTGTACGAGGCGGCCGAGAAGGCGAAGGTCGAGCTGTCGACGACGCAGGACACCCAGATCAACCTGCCGTTCGTGACCGCCGACCAGTCGGGGCCGAAGCACCTCGACATGCGGCTGTCGCGGGCCAAGCTGCTGGAGCTGACCGCCGACCTGCTCGACCGCACGGTCGGGCCCACCCGGCAGGCGATGGAGGACGCCGGCGTGACCGGCGCCGACATCGACCAGGTCGTCCTCGTCGGCGGCATGACACGCATGCCGGCGGTCCAGGACAAGGTCAAGGAACTGGCCGGCAAGGACCCGCACCTGGGCGTGAACCCGGACGAGGTCGTGGCCGTCGGCGCCGCGATTCAGGCGGGCGTGCTGGCCGGCGACGTGAAGGACGTCCTACTGCTCGACGTAACGCCGCTGTCGCTCGGCATCGAGACCAAGGGCAGCGTCTTCACCCGGCTGATCGAGCGCAACACGACGATCCCGACGCGCAAGTCGGAGATCTTCTCGACGGCCGAGGACAACCAGCCCTCGGTCGAGGTGCACGTCCTCCAGGGCGAGCGCGAGATGGCCACCTACAACAAGTCGCTGGGCAAGTTCCAGCTGACAGGAATTCCACCTGCTCCCCGCGGCATCCCGCAGATCGAGGTGACCTTCGACATCGACGCCGACGGGATCCTGCACGTGTCGGCGAAGGACCTCGGCACGGGCACCGAGCAGAAGATCGAGATCAAGGCCGGTTCCGGTCTCTCCGACCAGGACATCGACCAGATGGTCAAGGACGCCGAGTCGCACGCGGCCGAGGACAAGCGCCAGCGCGAGCTCGCAGAGGCGCGCAACGAAGGCGACAACGCCGCGTACCAGGCCGAGAAGCAGCTCGGTGAGCTGGGTGACAAGGTCGACGCGGATTCGCGCCAGCGCATCGAGACGGCTGTGAAGGAGCTCCGCGAGTCGCTCGAGGGCGAGGACGTGGACGCCATTCGGTCACGGACCGAGGCGGTACAGCAGGCGTTCCACGCGGTGTCCGAGGCGATGTACCAGCAGGCTCAGGCGGGCGCCGCAGGATGGCGCGGCTAGCGACGGTTCGGCCAATGGGGCTGGCGACCAGGAAGAGGTCGTGGATGCCGAGGTCGTGGACGAGGGGAAGTCCTGATGCCGGCGCTCTAAGGGCTCCGGGGAGGGGGCCCCTCCAAAGCCTGAAAGCGGGAGCTTTTCCGGGGCCCCCTCCCCTGCGCCCTCTGGCGCGGACGTCGAGGCCCCTGCCACCCAGCAGGAAGAAGAAAGTAGGGAGTCCGAGGCGGCGCTGAAGGCGAGCGGGATGAGTATCTGTCGCTTGCGCAGCGCACTCAGGCTGATTTCGAGAACTATCGGAAGCGGGTGGCGCGGGAGGCGGCTGAGGCGGAGGTCCGGGGGCGGGCTGATCTTGCTCGGTCGCTGTTGCCCGTGCTCGACAACCTCGAGCGGGCGCTGGCGGCCGCGGAACCGATCGATCGGGACACCGCTCCCAACCATCTCGTGCACGGGGTGAAGCTCGTCTACGAGGAGCTTGCGGGCGTGCTTCGCGGCGCCGGGATCGAGAGCTACTCGCCGGCCGGCGAGGCGTTCGATCCCGACTGGCACGAGGCAATGATGACCCGGGCGGGCGAGGAGGGCCAGGTGCTGGAGGTGCTCGAGAAGGGCTACCGCCTGAACGGGCAGGTCCTGCGCCCGGCGCGCGTTGTAGTAGGTGCGGCCTCGGAGGAGTAGCGATGCCCGACCACTACGACACGCTGGGTGTGAAGAAGGGGGCCTCCGATGAGGAGATCAAGAAGGCCTACCGCAAGCTCGCCCGCAAGTGGCACCCGGACGCGAACGCCGGCGACCCGCAGGCCGAGGAGCGCTTCAAGGGAATCCAGGAGGCGTACTCGGTCCTGTCCGACGCGGACAAGCGGCGCCAGTACGACGCCGGCGGCGTGTTCGGCGGCGGTCCCGGGGGCGGCATTCGCTTCGACCCGTCGTCGTTCCGCAGCGGCGTGGGCTCGTTCGGGGACATCATCTCGGACCTGTTCGGCCGCGGCGGAGGAGGCAATCCGGGCGCCGGCGCCGTCCGCGCCGCCGGCCGCGACCTCGAAACCGAGGTGCGGCTCTCGTTCGGGCAGGCGATGAGCGGCACGGAGGTGTCTGTCAACGTGCCCACCGAGGCGCCCTGCCAGACATGTCACGGCACCGGCGCGAAGCCCGGCACGTCGCCGGTCACCTGCCCTCGCTGCGGCGGGCGCGGCATCGAGACGGAGGGACAGGGGATGTTCTCCCTCTCCCAGCCCTGCTCGCAGTGCGGCGGCCGCGGCACCATCGTCGAGGACCCGTGCCCGACCTGCAACGGCAGCGGCTTCACCCGCCAGACCAAGCGCTACAAGGTCAAGATCCCCGCCGGCGTCCGCGAGGGCAGCCGCATCCGCATCGCCGGCAAGGGGGAGCCGGGCCTCGGCGGCGGGCCGTCCGGTGACCTGTACGTCGTCACACGAGTCCCTGCGTCACCGATCTTCAAGCGCAAGGGCGACCACCTCGAGGTCGAGGTCCCGCTCACGATCGTCGAGGCCGTCCGGGGGGGCACCGTCGAGGTACCGACGCTCGGCGGGACGAAGAAGATCCGCGTGCCCCCGGGCACTGCCGACGGCAACGTCCAGCGCCTCCGCGGTGAGGGGCCGGCAAAGCTCTCCGGCGGTGGCCGGGGCGACATCCACTACCGCTTCAAGCTGCAGATCCCAAAGTCGCTGACCGAAGAGCAGCGTGAGGCGATGGACGCGCTGTCCAACGTGATGAACGGCAACCCGCGCGCCGAGCTGCTCGACCAGGCCCGGAAGGAGACCTGATGCAGGTCCCCGAGAACCAGGGCGTCTTCATGATCTCCGTCGCCGCGCGGCTGGCCGGGATGCATCCCCAGACGCTTCGGATCTACGAGGAGCGCGGGCTGATCAAGCCGGCGCGCTCACCCAAGCAGACGCGCCTCTATTCGCAGCGTGACGTGGAGCGACTGAAGCGCATCCAGGAGCTGACCACCAACTCCGGCCTGAACCTCGCCGGCGTCGAGCGCGTGCTGGCCCTCGAGGAGATGATGCAGGCGATGCAGCAGCGCATCGAGCGGCTCGCCCGGCGCGCGGAGCAGATCGAGCGTGAGATGCTCGCGCGGGTCGACGAGGTCCACCGGTCCTACCGCCGCGAGCTCGTACCGTGGCAGCCGCCCGGCGCCGCACTCCTGCGGGAACTGCCCGACGAACGCTAGGTGTAGGCCCCGCGCATAACGGCGAGAATGTCGTCCAGCACCGAGCGGGCTTCGGAAGGGCCGGTGACGGTGAGGCGGACCTCGTCGGCGCCCCGGTGCACGTCGAAGGAGAGAAACGGGCAGCACTCGCCCTCGGCCCGTACCAGCTCGCGGGCATCGGCCTCGGCTTCGGGCCGGAACCGGAGGTCGAGGCGGTTGCCGCGCCGGGCCCCGTCGATCAGCGCCGCCTCGCCGAGCCGCCGCAGCCACACTGCTCGCTCCTCGAGCGACGCCCCGGTGAGCGTGCATGCGATCGGCAGCGGTACCGGCTCGGCCATGGTCTGATCCTACGCCCCTTGCCCAGCGCCGCTTAAGTTTCCCTATAACGCGATCTATCACGGGTTCCCCTGTGACGCGCTCACCCCAACGAGGAGGAGACAGATGCCCATCTACGTGATGATCTCGACGCTCACGCCGGAGGGCGTGCAGACGGTCAAGAACAACCCGCAGCGCATCAAGGAGGTCAACCGGGAGCTGGAGCAGATCGGCGCCCGGGTGCTGCATCAATGGGCGACCCTGGGCAGGTTCGACTTCGTGAACATCGTCGAGGCGCCTGATGAGAAGACGATGGCCAAGGTTTCGCTGGAGCTGGGCTCGCGCGGAACGGCGCACTACGAGTCGCTTCCGGCGATCCCGATCGACGAGTTCATCGAGTCGGTCTGAGGGCGCCGAGTAGTATCGAAGGGCGCCTCGCCCCCGGTGGACGGGGCGGCTCTGATCCCTTGGAATCCCAGACGCAAGACACGACGACGACGGAGGCCGTCTGCTACCGCCATCCCGGTCGCGAGACACGTGTCTCGTGCTCCAGCTGCGGCCGCCCGATCTGCCCGGACTGCATGGTGGACACCCCGGTCGGGTTCAAGTGCCCCGAGTGCGCCCGGCTGCCCCGATCGGCGGTCGTACGCCTGCGGCCGGACCGCGCTCTGAAGGCGATCGCGGCCGCCATCGCCGGCGGCCTGGCGATGGGGTTCGGCATCGTGTTGCTCCAGGGCGTGGGTCTGTTCTTCGCCCTGATCCTCGGCTGGCTGATCGGCATCGGGATGGGCGAGCTGGTGCTTTGGGCGAGCGGGCGCTATCGCGGCCGGGAGACCGCCTTGATCGCCGTCGGCGGCTGCGTGTGGACCTACGTGGTCCCATACGGCCTGTTCTACGGAGTCGACCTCGGTGACGTTGCCCGCAGCGGCAGCCTCGTGTTCGTGTTCATCGGCGCCGTGATCGCCTGCTACGTCGCCTACAACAGGGTGCAATGAAAGTTCTCGTGGCCGGCAGCGGAGGGCGAGAGCACGCGATCGTGCGCGCGCTGCGCCGCAGCCCGCGCTCGCCGGAGGTCGTCTGTGCCCCGGGCAATGCCGGCATCGCGGCGGACGCGGCGTGCTTCGACGTCGCCGCCGATGACGTCGACGGCCTGGTGCGGCTCGCAAAGGAGCAGAACGCCGACCTGACGGTCGTCGGGCCCGAGGCGCCGCTGGTGGCCGGCCTCGTTGACGCGCTCGAGGCGGAGGGCCTGCGGGCGTTCGGCCCGCCCGCGGAAGGAGCGCGCCTCGAGGGCAGCAAGGCGTTTGCGAAGGAGCTGATGCGCGACGCCGGGGTGCCGACGGCCTCCTGGGTCGAGTTCACCTCGTTCGAGGAGGCCGAGGCCCAGATGGACTGTGCCTCCTACCCGGCCGTCCTGAAGGCCGACGGGCTCGCGGCCGGCAAGGGCGTCGTGATCGCAGCCTCACCGCGAGAGGCGAAGCAGGCGCTGCGCGAATGCTTTGTCGAGCGCAGGTTCGGCGAGGCAGGGTCGCGCGTGCTGGTCGAGGAGTTCCTGGAGGGAGAGGAGCTCTCCCTGCTCGCCCTGTGCGACGGCGAGCGCGCCGTGCCGATGGCGCCGGCGCAGGACTTCAAGCGAATCGGAGAGGGCGACACCGGTCCGAACACAGGTGGGATGGGGAGCTACTCGCCGGTACCGGGAGTCGACGCCGAGCGCGCGGTGGAGATCACCGGCGCCGTGCACCAGCCGATCCTCGACACGCTCCGCGCCCGGGGGATTCGCTACCGCGGCGTCCTGTACGCGGGGCTGATGATGACCTCGGCAGGCATAAAGGTGCTCGAGTTCAACTGCCGGTTCGGCGACCCCGAGACCCAGGCGGTGCTGCCGCGCCTGCGCAGCGACCTGCTCGACGCGCTGGAGGCCTGCCTCGAACCCGGTGGACTCGACCGGGTGAACCTCGAATGGTCCGACGACTCGGCAGTCACGGTCGTGATGGCGTCGGCGGGCTACCCCGCCTCGTCGAGCAGTGGAGACGTGATCAGGGGCCTGGATGACATCGGGGACGACGTCGAGATCACCCATGCCGGTACGGCACGGCGAAACGGCGCCCTGGTCACGGCCGGAGGCAGAGTCCTGAACGTGACCGGACTTGGGCCCTCGCTGGAGGACGCGCGCGGTCGCGCATTCGCGGCCGTCGAGCGGATCCACTTCGACGGCGCCCAGTACCGGCTGGACATCGCGGCCCGCGTCGCCGAACGCGTGGGAAGCTGAAGGGAGGGAGGAGTCTGTGGAGACGCTCGAGCCACAACGCGGGACCGCGATCAGCGCACATGAGTCAGAGGAGCCGGCCCCGGAGACCGAGACGGAGGGCGCCTTCGACGACATGGAGGTGGATGCTCCGCGAGTCGGGATCATCATGGGCTCCGCAAGCGACAAGCCCACGCTGGAGCCGGCCGAGAAGGAGCTCGAGGAGCGCGGCATCCGCTTCGAGGTGCGCGTGCTCTCGGCCCATCGGGATCCTGCCGCGGTGGCCGACTACGCAACGAACGCCCACATGCGCGGGCTGCGGGTGATCATCGCGGCCGCGGGCATGTCCGCGGCGCTGCCTGGGGTTGTCGCCGCGCACACGGACCTGCCGGTGATCGGCGTCCCGATCAAGGCCAAGAACACCGTCGGCGACGGTCTCGACGCGCTGCTGTCGGTGGTGCAGATGCCACCCGGCGTGCCGGTCGCCTGCGTGGCCATCAACGGCGCGCGCAACGCCGCCGTGCTGGCCGCACGGATACTCGGCTGCTAGAGCCCGTGATCGAGCGCTACACGCGTCCCGAGATGGCGCTCGTCTGGTCGGAGGAGCGCAAGCTGGAGACGTGGCTCCAGGTCGAGGTCGCCGCCAGCGAAGCGCTCGCCGAGCAGGGAGTGGTGCCGGAGGCCGACCTGGCCGCGATCAAGCAGGCGCGCCCGCCCGATCCGGCCACCGTCCGCGAGCGTGAGCGCACCACCAATCACGACGTGGCCGCATTCGTCGACGTCGTCTCGGAGTCGGTGGGCGACGCCGGCCGCTGGATCCACTTCGGCCTCACGTCCTCCGACGTCCTCGACACCGCGCTCGCCCTTCAGCTGCGCGAGGCCGGGCGCGAGCTGTCGACCGGTGCGGATGCGCTGACGGCCGTCCTCGTGAGGCGCGCGCGGGAGTTCGCCGCCGTCTTGTGCATGGGGCGCACGCACGGGGTGCACGCAGAGCCGACGACCTTCGGCGTCAAGCTCGCGGGCTTTGCATGGGAGAGCAGGCGCGCGGCCGATCGCCTGCGGCGCGCGTTCGAGGACGTGGAGGTGGGAAAGCTCTCCGGCGCGGTCGGGACGTACTCGGCGCTCGGGCCGGAGGTCGAGCGGTCAACACTGGAGCGCCTCGGCCTGCGGCCTGAGGACGTCTCGACCCAGGTCGTCCCGCGTGACCGCCACGCCGAGGTCCTGACCGCGGTCGCGCTGGCCGGCGCGTCGCTCGAGCGCCTGGCAACCGAGATCCGCCACCTTCAGCGCACCGAGGTGCGTGAGGTGGAGGAGCCGTTCGGCGAGGGACAGAAGGGCTCCAGCGCGATGCCGCACAAGCGCAACCCGATCACCAGCGAGCGCGTCGCGGGCCTCGCACGACTCCTGCGCGGCTATGCGCAGGCGGGGATCGAGAACGTCGCGCTGTGGCACGAGCGCGATATCTCGCATTCGTCGGTGGAGCGCGTGGCGCTGCCCGATGCGACCACGCTGCTGCACTACATGCAGCACCTCATGACCGGCGTGGTGGAGGGCCTACGTGTGTACCCGGACCGGATGCGCGACAACGTGGAGCTCACACACGGGGCGCTCTTCAGTCAGTCCGTTCTGAGCGCTCTGATCGAATCCGGCATGACGCGTGACGACGCCTACCGAGTCGTGCAGCGCAACGCGCAGCAGGCCTGGGACGAGCAGCGCTCGTTCCGCGAGTTGCTGGAGGCCGACGCGGACGTCGCCGGCCGGCTCGACGCAGCAAGGCTGGACGAGCTGTTCGACCACGGCCGATTCGTGCGCCACACGCCCGAGATCATCGAGCGCTTGCGCGAGCTCGAGGGCTAGCGAAAAGCGCTCTGCGGGTCGATCGCCGCGCCTGCGAGGCGCAGCTCGAAGTGCAGGTGGGGACCCGACGAGATACCCGTCGATCCGACAGTGCCCACAGAGTTGCCGGCCACCACCCCGCCGCCCTGGCGCACGGCGACCCTGGCCAGGTGCGCGTAATACGACCGCACTCCGCGCGGGTGCTCGATCACGACCAGGTTGCCGTAACCGCCCGCGTCCCAGCCGGCGAACACGACCTGCCCGCGACCCGCGGCGCCGACGGTGGTGCCGGCCGGAGCCGGATAGTCCACGCCGGTGTGGAACCTGTTCCCGCGCGGACCGAACACGTCGCCGATTCGCCAGCGCAGGGGGGCGATCAGCCAGATCGGCGAGCGCGGGATCGGACGGGCGAGCGCGCGCACGGTGGCAGCGCCGGCCACACCATCGGCCGGCAGGCCGGCCCACGCCTGGAAGCGGCGGACCGCTGCCTGGACGTGGGAGCCGTAGCCGCCGTCGATCGACCCCGACGGAAAGCCGTGCCAGGCCAGAGAGAACTGAAGCGCCGCCACGTCCCAGCCGGATGCCCCCGGCCCCATCGCGCGGGTACCGAGTGACGGCCTGCCGCGGCGACCAAGTGCTGCACGAGTGGCAGGACCCGCGACGCCGTCCGCGACGAGCCCGTTGCGCGCCTGGAAGCGGCTCACGGCCCCGCGGGTTCCGGGACCGGCGACTCCGTCCACCGAGCCGGCGTAGACGCCGGCTCCGCGCAGCGCCACCTGCAGCGCCGCGACGTCGGGACGCCCCGCGGCCGCCGCCGCGCCCGGCGCTGTCAGCAGCACCAGGAACGCAGCGGCGGCGGCGAGTGCCCGCAACGCGATGGTCCTAGCCGCCGAAGCGCGGACGCAGGGCCATCACGTTTGCGACGTATTGCTGGGTCTCGGGGAGCAACCCGATCCGGCGCACGGACGAGGCTCCCTGGTAGTACGACGCCACAGCCGTCGCCTCGTCGCCGCCAAAATCGCGCACCAGCTGGCCGAGGTACATGACTCCGGCCTGCACGTTGTCGGTGGCCGAGTTGGGATCGAGCTGGCGTCCCGACTGCTGCTCGATCCATTCCCAGGTCCCGGGCAGGATCTGCATCACGCCCCGGGCGTTGGCCGACGAGACGACGCCGTTCTGGAATCCGCTCTCCTGCCACGCGACCGCGGCCGCCAGCGAGGGCGACACGCCGTGACCGGAGGCGACCGTCCCGATGTCGGCCGCCGTCACCTGTACGGGGGTCGGGTTCGGCGCTGCGGCCGGCACGACCACCGGCGCGGCCGGCGTGGGCTGTTGCTCCTGCTGCTGTACCGGCGGTGCGGTGGCCGGGAGCTTCAGCACGGTGCCGGCCAACAGCACGCCCGCCGGATCGATGCCGTTCATCCATGCGACCTGACCGGCGCCGATGCCGCTGCGCGCGGCGATGCTCGACAGCGTGTCCCCGGGCTGGACCGTGTAGCCGCCGGCCGGCGGGGGCGCACCACTCTCGGGCGCCGGTGCCACGACCGGTGCGGCGGAGGGTGCCGCGACCCGGCCCGTCTCCACGAGCGCCGCTGCCCCTTCCTGTACCGAGGGGACCTGGATCGTCGTGCCGATCACCACCTGGGCGTCATCCGGCAACCCGTTTGCGGCCGCGAGCGTGCGAGTCGTGAGATTGCTCGCCGCGGCGATCGACCACAGAGTCTCGCCGGGCTGAACGGTGTGCGCCACGTAGGCCGGCGCCGGTGTCGCGACCAGCAATGACACGGTCACGACGGCAAGGCAAAGCTTTGGTACGTGCAAGACGGACCTCCCATCCTTGGGGAACGGCTGCAGTCGCACCGCTCGTCCGTGTCGATGCTCACCCGAGTAATGCAACACGTCTTGCACGCGATTGAGCACGACCGCGCCTGGCCGCCGACGGATGTTCGACAGACCGCGTCGAGAAGGCGAGCTGACGATCGCACGCCGGCTTGCGCCGGACGAATGTACGGCACAGGAAGTGGCCTTCCGCGGGTAACCGAAATACGGGCAGGAGGCCCCGCAGGCAGACGTCAGGAAAGACGAGGATGGAGCAGGGACGCAACAAACTCCGGCAGGAAGCCGACCCGGCGGCACGGCGCCGCATCGGGATTCGTCGCCGCGCATCGATGGCGGCGATCTCCGGTGCGGCCCTGCTGTTCCTGACGCATGTTCCGCTGCGGGCCGAGGCGGGCCGGGCGATCCTCGGCACCCGCGGGCCCGACACGCTCCGCGGGACCAACGGCGACAACCGCATCTACGGTGGCCGCTCGGCAGACAGGATCTATGCACGTGACGGCGAGGACGTCGTGCGCGGCGGGACGGGGCGGGACGTGATCGACGGCGGCCCCGGCGAAGACGCGCTCGAAGGCGACGAGGCGCGGGACCGCATCTGGGGCGACATCGGCGACGACCACGTCGAGGGCGGTACCGCCGGCGACTTCCTCTCGGGCGGTGAGGGCAACGACGGGCTCGAGGGCAACACCGGCGACGACGCGCTCGGCGGCGGTGCGGGAAATGACACGATCGACGGCGGTTTCGGCCGTGACTCCCTCCAGGGCGACGGTGGGGACGACGTGCTCGACTCCGGCCCCGCAGGCGACCGGCTGTACGGCGGGGACGGCAACGACCGCATCGACGGGAACAGCGCCGAGGACACCCTGTACGGCGGAGAGGGCAACGACTTCCTGGTGGGCGGGACGGCCCGCGACGAGGTGCACGCGGGGCCGGGTGACGACGTCGTCAACGCCGTGGAGCCGGTCGGGGTGCTCTCCGAGAGCGTCGTCGACTGTGGCCCGGGCAACGACGTCGTCTACGCCGACCGCCGCGACCTGCGCGCGACGCGGTTCCGCGACTGCGAGGTCGTCACCCCAGGCGTCGCGCCCGACGAGGGTGACCCCAGCCGCGGCGTTCAGAAGATCGGCGGCCCCGGCGCCGACACGCTCGACGGCACCAAGGGCAACGACAAGCTGCTCGGAGGGCCGGGCGACGACCTGCTGCACGGATTCGAGGGCGAGGACGTGCTGTGGGGCGACCACGTCCCGGGCGCGACCGGCAACGACCGCATCTTCGGCGGCCCTCACGACGACACGATCTTCGGCGAGGCCGGCAGCGACGCACTGGTCGGCGAGGCCGGGGACGACCGCATCTCCGGCGGCGGGGGCAACGACTCGATCGACGGGGGATCGGGAGATGACGAGATCCGCCCGGATTCCGGCGACGACCGCGTGCTTGCCGGCCCCGGGGACGACAGCATCCACGCCTTCGGTGGCGGAAAGAGCGACTACGTCAACTGCGGGCCGGGCCGGGACACCGCCTACGTGGACCGTGGCGACCGCACGCGCGGGTGCGAACGCGTCAGGCGCGGGTAGCCGAGATTCCCGCCCCGCCTGGGGCTTCCGCGCCAACCGCTGTTAGCATCGCTGGAGTGCCTGAAGCACTTGCCGAATTGGCCGGGCTGACGCTCCACAGCCGCGGCAAGGTACGCGAGATGTACGACCTCGGCGACCGCCTGCTGATGGTCGCCTCGGACCGGATCTCCGCCTACGACGTCGTGCTGCCCACAGCGATCCCCGACAAGGGCAAGGTCCTCACCGGGCTGTCGGTCTTCTGGTTCGAGCAGACCGCCGGCATCGTTCCGAACCACCTGCTCTCGACGGATGTGCCCGAGGAGGTCCGCGGACGCGCGCTGCTGGTGCGACAAGCTCGAGATCTTCCCCGTCGAGTGCGTGGTGCGCGGCTACCTGTCCGGCTCGGGCTGGAAGGAGTACAGCCGCCAGCGGCACTGTCTGCGGGATCGAGCTACCGCCCGGGCTGCGTGAGTCCGACCGCCTGCCCGAGCCGATCTTCACGCCGGCGACGAAGGCCGAGCAGGGCGAGCACGACGAGAACGTCGACTTCGACCGCGCAGCCGAGATCGTCGGCGACCGCGCGGTGATGGAGGAGCTGCGGCGGCTGTCGCTCGAGCTGTACGGGTTCGCCGCCGGGCACGCGGAGCGGAACGGGATCATCCTCGCCGACACGAAGTTCGAGTTCGGGCGCGACTCGAGCGGCCGGATCGTGCTCGCCGACGAGGTCCTGACCCCGGACTCGTCCCGCTTCTGGCCCTCGGACCGCTACGAGCCCGGCCGCTCCCAGCCCTCCTTCGACAAGCAGTACGTGCGCGACTGGCTCGACGAGTCCGGCTGGGACCACACCCCGCCCGGGCCGGAGCTGCCCGCCGAGGTGGTGGCCGGACACGCGCGCCAAGTACGTCGAGGCCTACGAGCGGATCGCGGGACGGCCGTTCGACGAGTGGCTCGCCCGTTGAGATTCCGCGTCCTGATCCGGCCCAAGGAGGGCATCCTCGACCCGCAGGGCCAGGCGGTCGAGCGCGCGCTGCCGGCGCTCGGCTACGAAGGCGTCTCGAACGTCCACGTCGGGCCGCCTGGTCGAGCTCGACGTCCCTGGGCGACGGCGACGTGGCCGGCGCGCGTGGCCGAGATGTGCGAGCGGCTGCTGGCGAACCCGCTGATCGAGAGCTACGAAGTCGAGGCGCTGGGCGATGGCTGAGCGTCGGCATCGTCGTCTTCCCCGGCTCCTGCGACGAGGCGGACGCCGCGCGGGCGGTGCGCCGCACTCCGGGCCTCGAGCCGCGCTACCTCTGGCACGGCGACGCCGACCTGAGCGGGGTCGACGCAGTGATCGTCCCGGGCGGCTTCTCCTACGGCGACTACCTGCGCCCCGGGGCGATCGCCCGGTTCTCGCCGATGATGGACCAGGTTGCGCGCTTCGCCCGGCCGGGCGGGCCGGTGCTCGGTATCTGCAACGGCTTCCAGGTGCTGTGCGAGGCCGGGCTGCTGCCGGGCGCGCTGCTCCCCAACACGTCGCTGCGCTTCGTCTGCCGCCAGGTGGACGTGCTGGTCGAGCACTCCGACAGCGCGTTCACGCGCGAGTGCGCGCCGGGCGAGGCGCTGTCGCTGCCGGTCAAGCACAGCTTCGGGCGCTGGTTCGCGCCGGACGGCCAGCTCGACGACCTCGAGCGCAACGGCCAGCTCGTGCTGCGCTACGCGCCCGGTCAGAACCCGAACGGGTCCGCGCGCGACGTCGCCGGCGTCACGAACGAGCAGGGCAACGTGCTCGGCCTGATGCCGCATCCCGAGCACGCGGTCGACGAGCTGACCGGGTCCGCCGACGGCCTCGCGCCTGTTCGGCTCGCTCGCCGCGACACTGCGGCGCGCTCTCCCCCGCCGCGGCGTGACGCAGGTCGCGGAGGCGCAGGCCCTCGGGCTCACCGCTTCCGAGCTCGAGCGCATCGTCGACCTGCTCGGACCGCGAGCCGAACCAGCTCGAGCTGGCGGTCTTCTCGCTGCTGTGGTCCGAGCACTGCGCCTACAAGCACTCGAAGAAGCTGCTGCGCAAGCTGCCGACGGAGGGACGAGCGGGTGCTGATGGGCCCGGGCGAGAACGCCGGCGCGGTCGATGCCGGCGACGGGCTCGCGGTCGTGTTCAAGGTCGAGAGCCACAACCACCCCTCGGCCGTCGAGCCGTTCCAGGGCGCGGCCACGGGCGTCGGCGGGATCCTGCGCGACATCTTCGCCCTCGGCGCCCGCCCGGTCGCGGTGCTCGACTCGCTGCGCTTCGGCGACGTCTCGACACCCGCGGACCCGCTACCTGCTCGAGCGCGTGGTGGCCGGCATCGCCGCGTACGGCAACTCGGTCGGCGTGCCGACCGTCGGCGGCGAGATCTACTTCGAGCCGCCCTACGAGCAGAACTGCCTCGTGAACGCGATGTGCGTCGGGCTTGCGCCCGCGGACGGCCTGATTCGCTCCGCGGCGGCCGGCCCCGGCAACGTGCTCGTGCTGCTCGGGGCGCGCACCGGCCGCGACGGGATCGGCGGCGCGAGCGTGCTCGCCTCCGCGGAGCTCGACGAGGGCGACGAGGACAAGCGGCCCGACGCGTCCAGATCGGCGACCCGTTCGAGGAGAGCAAGCTGATCGAGTGCTGCCTCGAGCTGGTCGGCGTCGGACCTGCTCGTCGCGCTCCAGGACCTCGGCGCCGCCGGGCTGTCGTCCAGCACCAGCGAGATGGCCGCCAAGGGCGACGTCGGCCTCGACGTCGACGTCTCGCGCGTGCCGCTGCGCGAGCAGGACATGGAGCCGTTCGAGATCATGATCTCCGAGTCGCAGGAGCGGATGCTGTGCGTGGTCGAGCCCGCACGCTCGACGATGTGCTGGCCGTGTGCCGGCGCTGGGAGACGCGCGCGACGCCGATCGGCGAGGTCACCGACACCCGGCGGCTGCGGGTGTTCGACGGCGGCGAGATGGTCGGCGACATGCCGGTCTCCGCACTCGTCGACGAATGCCCGCTGTACGACCTCGAGCCGCAGGAGCCGCAGGACCGGCTGGCGGGCTTCGCCGCCCCGCGGCCTCGCCTCCATCCGGATGCCGGCGAGCAGGAAGCCTTCCGCGCGCTGCTCGGCTCGGAGAACGTCGCCAGCCGCCGGTGGGCGTTCGAGCAGTACGACTGCCTGGTCGGCAGCCGCACCGTGCGCCGGCCAGAGCAGGCCGACGCGGCGGTGCTCCGGCTGGCGCTCGATGACGTGGACACCGGCCGTGCGCTCGCCGTGTCGATCGACGGCAACGGGCGGCGCGTCGCCTGCGACCCCTACGTCGGTGCGGCCGAAGCGGTGTGCGAGTGCGCCGCAAACCTGGCCTGCGTCGGCGCTGAACCGCTCGGTCTCACCAACTGCCTCAACTTCGGCAACCCCGAGAAGCCCCACGTCGCGTGGCAGCTCACCCGCGCCGTCGAGGGCATGGCGGCCGCCTGCAGGGCGCTCGAGGTACCGGTCGTGGGCGGCAACGTGTCGCTCTACAACGAGGGCCCCGAGGGGCCGATCTACCCGACGCCGGTCGTCGGGATGGTCGGCGAGCTGCCCGACGCGCGGCGTGCCGGGACGAGCGCATTCGCGGCCGGAGAGGATCAGATGGTCGCGCTGATCGGACCGTTCGCGCCCTCGCTGCTGGGCTCCGAGCTGGCCCGCCTGGAAGGCCGGCTGGAGGGAAGGCTGGAGCCGTTCGACCTGCGCAAGGTGCGCGAGGCGCTCGAGGTCGTGCGCGACGCGGTGCGCACGGGCGCCGTGACCAGCGCCCACGACGTCTCCGACGGCGGGCTCGCGTGCTGCGTCGCCGAGTGCGCGCTGCAGGGCGGCATCGGGGCGACGCTCGATCTCGAGCCGCTGATGCGCCGCGCGGAGGTCGACGGTCGCACGGCGCTGTTCGGCGAGGGCCCGGGCGGCGATCGTGGTCGCGGGCCCGCGCGACGCGCTGCTCGAGTTGAGCGCAAATGCGGCCGGAGTGGGATTCCTGGCGCTCGGCGCGGTGGGCGGTGAGGGTATCGCAATCGCTGCCGGCACTGCTAGGATCGACATCTCCGTCGAGGATGCTGGAAGCCTCTTCGAATCTGCGCTGGCAGAGAAGCTCTCGTGAAAAAGCGGCCAACCCGGGTACGGCCGATGACGCGCAAATGCGCGTCCTTTCAAGCGCACCCGCGACAGCGCCGGCAGCCCTCCCCCGGAGATTTCTCGAGCGAACGTGACGGTCCCCGCGACGAGTGCGGGGTATTCGGCGTCTACGCGCCCGAGCTCGACGTCTCCCGGCTCGCCTACTTCGCGCTCTACGCGCTTCAGCACCGCGGCCAGGAGTCGGCCGGCATCGCGACCGGCGAGCACGGCCACATCACGACGCAGCGCGAGCTCGGCCTGGTCTCCCAGGTGTTCGACGAGCGCAGCCTCCAGGCGCTCACCGGCGACATGGCGATCGGCCACGTGCGCTACTCGACGACCGGCGCCAGCGGCTGGGAGAACTCCCAGCCGGTCTACCGCCACGACCGCCGCCCCGTCGCGCTGGCGCACAACGGCAACCTGATCAACGCCGTCGAGCTCTACAACGAGCTCACCGCGCAGGGCGTCAGGTTCCGCTCGACCTCCGACTCGGAGATCATCGCCGCGCTGATCGCATCGCCACCCGGCGGAGAGCATCGAGGACGCCGTCGCGGAGGTGATGCAGCCGCCTGAAGGGCGCCTACTCGACCGTGATCATGACCGAGGACTCGCGTGGTCGCCTTCCGCGACCCCGCCGGCGTGCGGCCGCTGTGCCTGGGCCAGCTCGACGACCGCTACGTGGTCGCCTCCGAGAGCTGCGCGCTCGACATCATCGGCGCCCGCTGCTGCGCGAGGTCCAGCCCGGCGAGCTGGTCTCGATCGGCGAGCGCGGGATCGAGACCCGCCTCGCGGTCGATTCCGAGCGCCCCGCGCTGTGCGTGTTCGAGCACATCTACTTCTCGCGCCCCGACTCCAAGCTCGAGGGCCGCACGCTCCAGTCGGTGCGCGGCCGGATGGGCGAGATCCTGGCCCGCGAGGCGCCGGTCGACGCGGATCTCGTGATCTCGGTCCCCGACTCCGGCAACGCCGCCGCCAAGGGCTTCGCGCGCGGGTCCGGCATCCCGCAGGACGACGGCCTGATCAAGAACCGCTACGTGGCCCGCACGTTCATCCAGCCCGGGCAGGAGCTGCGCCGTCACGGCCTGCGCATGAAGTTCAACCCGCTGCCCGAGGTCGTGAGCGGCAAGCGGCTGGTGGTCGTGGACGACTCGATCGTGCGCGGCAACACCATGCGCCAGATCGTCAGCATGCTGCGCGAGGCCGGCGCCGCCGAGGTCCATCTGCGCATGTCCTCGCCCCCGATCCGCCACCCATGCCACTACGGCATCGACATGCCGACCAGCGAGGAGATGATCGCCGGCGAGCTGACGGTGGAGGAAGTGGCCGAGGAGCTCGGCGCGGACTCGCTCGCGTATCTCTCGCTGGAGGGCGTCTACGAGGCGGTCGGCACTCCCCGCGAGGTGCACTGCGACGCGTGCTTCACGGGCGATTACCCGCTCGAGGGTGATCACGAGGCGCTCGGCAAGCACGCGCTGGAAGAACTTGCCGTCATTCGGTAGGGCGCGAGCGCCGCAGGCGCGAAGCACGTGACTTTAGGTGGGGCGCAGCCCCCCGATACTCCTAGCGGCCTGACCACCAGAGACGACCCGTACCGCATTGCAGTCCTCGTCTCGGGCTCGGGGACGAACCTCCAAGCGATCCTGGACGGCGTTCACGGCCGCGACGGGATCCTGGTCGATTCCGTCGTCAGCAACACGGCCGGTGCGCGAGCGCTCGACCGGGCAGGTGAGGCGGGCGTCGAGACCGCGGTGTTCGACGCCGCCGAGTACCCGGATCGCGCGGAGCGCGATCGCGCCATGGCTGGGTACCTGAAGCAGCGAGGGGTCCGGCTGATCGTCCTTGCCGGGTACATGCAGCTCCTCGACGCCATGTTCCTGGCCGAATTCCCGAACGCCGTGATCAACGTCCATCCGGCCCTGCTGCCAGCCTTCCCCGGAGCCAACCCGGTCCACGACCAGATCGCCTATGGAGCCAAGGTCAGCGGTGTGACGGTCCATTTCGTGGACGACGGGGTTGACACCGGACCGATCATCTTGCAGGAGGCAGTGACGCTTCCATACACTCGCGACCAAGAGGAGATCCTGACGGCCCTCCACCGCACGGAACACGACCTCCTGCCACGCGCGATCCGCCTGTTCGCGGCGGGCGGCGTGCGCATCGACGCCGACAACCCGCGCCTCGTCCACGTGGACGAGGGCGTGATCGCCAACCATGGGTGAGCTCGGCCCAAGCGGGGCGCTGACCTCACCCGGCGTGTCGGGCGACCTCCGCGTCGAACGAGCGCTGCTGACCGTCCACGACAAGCGCGGCGTGGTCGACTTCGCGCGCGCCCTCACGGAGCTCGGCGTGGAGATCATCTCCACCGGCGGGACCGCGTCGGAGCTTGGCGGCGCCGGCATCGACGTCCGCTCGATCGAGGACTACACGGGATTCCCGGAGATCCTCGACGGCCGCGTGAAGACGCTGCACCCGTCCATCTTCGCCGGCCTGCTCGCCGTCCGGTCCCGCGAGGAGCACCGCGAGACCCTGGCCGAGTACGGCATCGCTCCGATCGACCTGGTGGTCGTGAACCTGTACCCCTTCGAGCGCACCGCCGCCCGCCGCGGCGTGAGCGACGAGGAGGTCATCGAGCACATCGACATCGGCGGCCCGACGCTGATCCGCGCCGCCGCCAAGAACCACGCCCATGTCGGCGTGGTCGTGCGCCCGGAGAGCTACGACGCCGTGATGGAGGAGCTGAGCGAGACCGGCGGCATGATGTCCGCGCAGACGCGCGAGTCGCTCGCGACCGAGGCGTTCGGCGCGACCGCCCGTTACGACGCCGCGATCTCGCGCTGGTTCTCCGAGCGCGAGGACGACTTTCCGAATCACTTCGTGGCCGCGTTCGAGAAGGTGATGGACCTCTCCTACGGCGAGAACCCGCACCAGCGCGCCGCCTACTACGAGCAGGTCGGCACACGCACGCACCTGCTCGCCCGCACCGTGAAGGTGCACGGCAAGGAGCTGTCCTTCAACAACCTCCTCGACCTCGATTCGGGCCGCGCGCTGCTGCGGGAGTTCGAGGTCCCGGCGGCCGCCATCATCAAGCACAACAACCCCTGTGGCGTGCGCGGTCGGCGAGTCGATCGCCGATGCCTACGAGCGGGCGCTCGCCTGCGACCCACAGAGCGCGTACGGGGGCGTCGTCGTGCTGAACCGCGACGTCGACGCCGATCTGGCGCGCCGCGTCTCGGAGAACTTCGTCGAGCTGCTGTTCGCACCCGGGTACGCCGACGACGCGCTCGACGTGCTGCGCGCGAAGGAGGCCCTGCGCATCATCGAGGACTCCGAGCGCCGCACGCCGCCGCCCGGCGAGCGGGACATCCGCAAGGTGATGGGCGGCGTGATGCTCCAGGACAGCGACACCGACCTTCAGCAGCGCGCGGACATGGAGGTCGTCACGGAGCGCAAGCCGAGCGAGGAGGAGTGGGGCGAGCTGCTGTTCGCGTGGAAGGTCGCCAAGCACGTGCGGTCGAACGCGATCGTGCTGTCAGCCGACCTCGGCACGATCGGCATCGGTGCAGGCCAGATGAGCCGCGTGGACGCGGTGCGCCTCGCGATCGAGAAGGCGAAGGAGGACCAGCCCGCCAAGCTCGACGGCGCCGCGATGGCCTCCGACGCGTTCTTCCCGTTCCCGGACGGCCCGGAGGCGGCGATCGAGCCGGGCATCCGGGCGATCATCCAGCCCGGCGGGTCGAAGCGCGACCACGAGGTCATCGAGGCCTGCGACCGCGCGGGTGTCGCGATGGTCTTCACGGGCCGCCGGCACTTCCGCCACTAGCGGCTCCGCTAACTTCCCTGCGGGGCCCGTAGCTCAGTGGCAGAGCTCCGGACTTTTAATCCGGGAGTCCTTGGTTCGAATCCAAGCGGGCCCATTCGAAGACCCTTGAAAATGTGGTCGCTCCGCGTTCGCCGCGCGCTGCCGCAAAACGCTACGGCACGAAGATCCCCTGCACGGCGAACAGCGAGTTGTCGGCGGTCGTGTCGGCGTCCCCGTCGGGGCCGCCGTCGTAGACCTTCAGCTGGTCGAGCGCCCAGACGGCACGGGTGCCCTCGGCGGCCGCGCCGGGCCTGACCGCGTCGAGGGTGGTGGTGAGCTCACACAGCGACTTGTCGATCGTGGGCGCCGTGCCCACGCAGGGCACGTCGAACTCCAGCGGGAAGCCGACCGTGGTCTGCGCCACCGGCGCCCTCGCGGTCGGTGAGCCGCACCTGGGCGCTCGCGCGCAGCTCCCCGGTGTACTCGGACAGGTCGGAGACCTTCATCACGTTCGAGAGGCTGAACCGGATCCCGACGTCGGTGTCATCGACACCTCCCGGGACCCCGGGGTTGACCGCGATCCGCACGTGGCCGACCGAGCGCGCGAAGGCCGGGCTGCCGTCACCGACGCCGACGGTCAGGTTGGGTGAGCCGGGCTGGACCGGAGCGCAGGAGCCGAACGCCAGCGGCGGGCCGTGGGTGCGGTTGGGGGCGGTGCACTCCTGGGCGGCGGGCACCAGCGAGATCCGCAGCGGCGACGCGCCGGCGGGGCGCACGTGGGTCGATGCGGTGTTCACCGGCAGCGGCTGCCAGTCGGGCGAGAGGCCGTACGCTGAGGACGAAATCTGCGTGACGCCGCTGCCGTCGGCGTTCATGCGGTAGAGGGGCCCCTCCCACCCAAACTGCCTTACGACGAACACGATCTCGGTGCCGTCGGGCGACCACGCCGGATCTGACTCGTACTGCGACGTATTGGTGAGCTGCACGCCGCCACCGCCGTCAGCGTCCACCACATGCAGATCCGCCGGCGCCGAGACCGACGTGCGGTTCATGTACACGAGCTTGCCGCCGTCGGGTGACCAGTCCGGCGCCGTAGCGAAGTCACTTGCGACGATCGTGTCGACGGGGCCACCGGCGGCCGGCACGGTGACGATCCCCTTCTGGCCGGCGCAACCGCTGTAGAGGGCGATCTTCGACCCGTCGGGCGACCACGCCGGGGCCCCGAAGCAGTTACCCGACGCCACCTCGGTCTCGACACTGCCGCTTCGAATGCAGATACCAAGCGAGTTCAAGCACCTCTGGACGATCCTGCCGTCGGGTCCCCAGTCCGCATCGGGCGAGTATGTTTTCCCGAAGGCCGAGTCGCTGCGCTGGGACCCATCGGGATTGACGAACCCCAGTTGAAAGTAGCCGACGTCGTCGATCGCTTCGAGCCAGTCGAACATGATCCGCCTGCCGCTGGGGGACCAGTTGGCCGTGGCGCACGCCTCGGGCCCGAGGAAGTCCCAGTCACTGCCGTCGGGGTGGGTCCACATCAGCCAACCGTTGGTCGGCGGGTCACCACCCGGGTTACAGGTGTCCTGGATGAACGCAATCGTGCCGTTCTGGCCCGGAAACGCCGCCTGGGCGGGCGACGGCATGGCTGCGAGCGCGACCAGCAAGGCACAGCCGGTCGCCACGACCCATGCCTTCCCACCAACCGAGATACGACGCTGCATTGCTCCCCCTCTGGCGTGGGGCGAGCCTAGCACCACTATGCGGGCCCATCTAGGTCGTCTTGACGACCAGCACCGAGCAGGGAGCCCCGTGCGTGATGCTGTTGGGCACGCTGCCGAGGACGCGGCGCTGCATGCCCTTGTTGCCGATCACGAGTAGGTCCGCACCGCACTCCACCGCGAGGCGCAGGAGGACGTCGACCGTATCGCCCTCGTCGATGAGTGAGCTGCAATCGATGCCGTCGCGACGCACTTCCTCCTCGGTTCTGGCGAGGATCTCTCGTATCCGGGCGAGGGGTTGGAGGCCCATTGAAGTTCGGATAGATCGGAGCTGCGTTCCGCTCCTCCCTTGTCCTGGAAGGCGCTCAGCAACACCAGGTTCCCGTCGAAGCGCCGTGCCACCTCGGCAGCCATCCGGACAGCCTCGGTGGCCGTCTCCGAACCGTCGGTAGCCACCGCCACGGTCGTGCTCGTCATGGGCGCATCCTAGGTGTTCGCAGCCAGAACACCGGGCAGGGCGTGCCTCTAGCGCGAGAGGACGCGCTCGACCGAGCGTACGCGATCGCCTTTGTCCACCTTTGCGCGATCGCGGCCCCTGCCCCCGACAACCAAATCGCGGCGCCTCCTGTCACGGGACGAGATCGAGTCGTTGCCGCGATCCCCGTAGAGCCGGTCTCTTCCTCGTCCGCCGACCACGCGGTCGCGCCCACTGTGCCCATGGATCAGGTCGTTGCCGGAGTTGCCATACAGGCGGTCATTTCCGCGGCCGCCGTAGAGGCGGTCGGTGCCGGCAGCCGCCACGAACAACGTCGTTTCCTCCGCGCCCCCGAACCGTGTCGTTGCCGCCCAGGCCGCAGATGACGTCCTTCTTCGTTGTTCCGACCAGACGGTCGTTGCGAGCCGTTCCCCGGATAGTGCAGCGAGTCCGGACGAGCCCCTGCGCCGGAGTCTTGGGTTCGACGAGTCCGGGTGTTCGGCCGTGACAAAGTCCGCTGCCTGAGTCGGTGAACGCCTTGCCGGCCTCGGGAAGAAATCGCCACTCGTAGCTGGTTGGATGGAGAGTGAGCGCGAGGACCCCGAAGGTGGCGTTCTGGCGCACCTCGCTGTTGGGCTTCACACTGCTCCAGGACGTGAAGAATGCGCCGCCTGTGCCGACGACGAATTGGCGCATGCCCGTGGGGTCGGGATTTCCGCCCGCGTCCTGAGGAGCAAAGCGCTCGTAATCATGGGCGTCGCCGCTGAGCACGATGTCGGCCCCGGCCTCGTGAAGCGCCTGCCAGAACGCCTGCGTCTCGGGATGATTGCCACGAAAGCCGGAGTTGAAGCGCGGGCGGTGCCAATACGCCAGCGTGCAGGAGCTCGGATGAGCGGCGAGATCGGATCGCAGTGAGCTCTCCTGGGGTGACCCCGCTGCGCACCCGTTCGCGGCCGCTCCCCTATCGATGCGCTCGCACTCCGAGTTCAGCGCGATCAGGCGCCAGCTGCCGACGTCAAAGCTGTAGTAGCCCTTGTCGCGTTCGCCTGCCGGCCCGCTCTGGTTCCCCACCCCGTTGAAGTAGTCGAAGTACCCCCGCGCGCCCGCGGTCCCGTACTCGTGGTTGCCGATCGCCGGGTGAATGATCGGCTTGAGGCGTCCCCAGGTCGGATCGAAGGAGGCATTGAAGTCCGCCAGCGAACCGACGTGGTACTGATTGTCGCCCAGGGTGAGGACTGCAGTGGGGCTCGCCTGAACGAGCAGATCGGACGTGTATCTCTGTCGACACCGGTCCGCGGTTCCCAACCCGTCGTTGTAGAACGCGCTGGTGGTATCGCACGCGATGTCTCCAGCCGCCGCGATCAGTGGGTCCGCCCGTGCCCGGCCCGCGAGGATGCAAAGGCACATTGAAACGCTCGCAAGACCGGCGAGCAGAGGAACGCTCGCGAGCCTGAGGCTCGTTGTCCGCCCTTCCCTGGGCATCTCGATTTCCTTCCTTGGAGGAGCAATCACGCGGGGGGTCCAGCGGGATTGCTGCCAGTGACCAAGGTTACCGCTCCGGCGGGGCCGAGGCCCCCGGACCAGGCTCTACTCTGGACGTCCTCAGTTCGGATCCACTCAGGCCCACCCGCTCAAGGTCCGACAAGCCAAAGAACCGGGGATGATCGCCGACCTTCACTGCCACTACCCGATGCACCTGCTGGCGGACGATGCCTCGCCGAGCGACACGTATGACCGCATCGTGCGCGTGCGGCGGCGACCGCGATGGCTGGATCGCGTTCGCGCATTGGTCGTCCGCATCGCCGCGCGGGGCTTCAATTACCGCGACCACGCGTCCGGCTGGCGGGTCACCTTCGACGGGCTCGAGCGGGGTCATGTGGGGTTGGTGCTCTCGGTGCTGTTCGAGCCCTTTGCCGAGGTCGATCTCGACGAGCTGCCGCAGTCGGCTCCCGAGGACGGCTACTTCGCCGACCTGATCGAGCATCTCGACCGCGTGGAGGCCGAGCTCGAGCGGATCGACCCATCGCGAGCCCGGCATCATTGTCGTCAGGTCCGCGGCAGACCTCGAGGCCGCACAGTCCACCGGCCGCATGGCGTTCGTCCACTGCGTCGAGGGCGGCTTTCACCTCGGGCGCACGCCCGAATCGATCGCCGCCAACGTGGCGGAGCTGGCGCGGCGCGGCACAGGCTACGTGACGCTCGCGCATCTGTTCTTCCGTCAGATCGCGACCAACGCTCCGGCGTTGCCGATGCTCACCGACAGGCAGTACAACTGGATCTTCTCCCAGCCGCCCGGCGTGGGCCTGACCGAGCTCGGCGAGGCCGCCGTGCGCGCGATGTACGAGCACCGCATCCTCGTGGACGTCAGCCACATGCGCGCAGATGCGCTGAGCGAAACGTTCACACTCCTGAAGCGCCTTGACGACGAGAGCGGCGCCGACCCGGCGGACTTTCCGGTGATCGCATCGCATGCCGGCTACCGGTTCGGGAAGCAGGCGTACATGCTCGACCCCGCCACGATCAAGGAGATCGCACGCCGCAACGGCGTGGTCGGCCTGATCTTCGCCCGCCACCAGTTGCAGGACGGGCGCGCCAACGGTGAGGGCATCGACCACACCGTCGAGACGATCTGCGCGCACGTGGACAAGATCCGCGAGGTCACCGGCTCGAGCAATCACGTGGGGATCGGTTCCGATCTCGACGGCTTCATCAAGCCGACCATGAGTGGGGTCGAGTCGGCCGAGGACCTCGCCAAGATCGAGGATGCCCTGCGAAAGAGGTACCCGGTCGACGCCGACGCGATTCTCTCTGGCAACGCACTGCGTGTCGTGACACGAGTGCTCGCCCAGCGACCCGGTCCATTGGCTGCCGGGTGAACCCAGGAACGCGTCGCCAGAAAGGCTAGGCCACCACGCCGGGTAGCCAGTCTCGAACCGCGGCGGCCACGGCTTCGGGATCCTTCCTCAAGCTGTGATTGCCCGGAACCTGAACGACCATGCGCCGGTCCGCGGCCGGCGGCATCCCGAACTGGTCTCCGACACCTTGCACGACCAGCATCGGCACCGCCACCGCGTCGAGCTCCGATAGGCGGCTCGGCGCCGCCGCCCCGCCGGACCGACGGGGCGGCTGCAGCGGGAAAGCGAGGCACAGCACCGCCACGGCGCCCGTCGAGTCCGCGCTGCGGCAAGCGACGCGCGCGCCGAGGGAGCGACCACCGACGACGAGCGGCAACCCCCGTAGCTCGGCGGCGAGCAGATGGTCGATCACGGCCGCCCAGGCGGCGTCGAGTTGACGCGCCGGAGCAGGGGCGCGTCGCCCAGCGACCCGGTAGGGCTGCTCGACGAGCGCAACGCTGACCCCTTCCGAGCGTGCTGCCTCCGTCGCGGCCACCAGGTCCGGTGCGGTCACGCCTCCACCTGCTCCGTGACCGAGGACCAGGGCGGCGCTTGACGGATCGGCGAGGTGCAGGTGGGCGTGCGCCCGGCCATGCGGAGTGTCGACTTTCACCACCGTCACGCTAGGTAATGGTGGCAGCTCGGCCATTGATCTCGGCGATCGAAGAGCGGGTATGCTGGCCGATAAGCGACTCCACATGATTGGAGGGGTTCGATGGCTACCGCCAAACGCCGGATGGTGTTGCCGCTTGCTGTTGCTGTGGGCGTGATGGGGCTCATGGTGATGACCTCGATTGCCGGCGCGAGCCACCCTCGCCCGCAGGGCGCGACCCCGCTGCGTGCACCGCTCGTCCCCGCGTTCAAACAGTGCGCCGCGCCGAACCGCACGCACGGCCCGCCGCTTGCGTTCCCGTCCTGCCACCCGCCCGCGCCGGGCTCGAATTTCGTGACCGTGGGCACACCGGACGCCGACGGCGCGCCCGCAAAGTCCCACGGGTTCGTGATGGTTGCGGTGCGCGCCGTCTCAGGGCCGCCGTCTGACCAATCCGAGATCGTGATCACATCGCGGATCACCGACGTTCGCTGCAAGGCCGGGACGAGTACCTGCGGCAACGCCAACACCACGGGCGGCGCGGACTACACGGGCGAACTGCAGGCGAACGCCACGATCCGTATCACCGATCATTACAACGCGACCAGCCCAGGTGGCGGCCCCGACGCGGCCACGGTGGTGGACATCCCGTTTCCGATCAACATTCCATGTGTCAACACCTCCGACCCAGAGGTGGGCGGTCTCTGCGACGTCGCCTTCGCACCGCAACCCCTGTCGCCGATAAACGACACCTGGTTCAACGGAAAGCGCGTCGTGATCGAGATGTCCCAGTTCGAGGTCTCCGACGGTGGCTCTGACGGCGTCGTGTCCACCACGCCCAACACCCTTTTCCTGCGGCAAGGCATCTTCGTCCCGTAGAACAGGAAATGCCTGCGTAGGCTGCGAGCGCGCTAGGTCTCGAGGCCCGCGGCGCGCAGCGCCTCTTCACGCGTCACGTGAAGGCGCAGGCGGACGAGGCGGTCATCGCGGAACGTGAGCACGTCCGCGATCTCCTCCTCGATGTCGAACTGGCTGCCCACGCCCCGGGCGCGAACGTCGATCAACGCGACGACGGCGTCGTCCCCCGCCTCCCGCAGGTCGCTCACGCTCGGCTGGTACATGTCCCACGAGGCGAGCCAGCCACGCAGGTACTGCGCGACCCGCTCACGTCCACGTGGCGTGAGCGCGGAGACCATCTCCACCACGTCAGGGTCCTTGTAGATCTCGATGTCGTCGTGACAGAGATCGAGCACCGCATCCACGTCACGGCGGGAGAACGCTTCGTAGAAGCGGTCAATCAGATCGACACGTTGCTTGTCCATCGCGGGGAGGCTGGCGGTGATGCTTGGCGCTGGGACCGGCGCTGAGGCTGCGATGCCTGACGCACGATACCGACGTTGACGGCGTCGAGCCGCTCCTGCGGATGGCGCTGTGTCAGCCCGAGTCGTCGAACCCGCCGCCGCCACCGCCGCTCGACCCCGACTTCTTGGGTGTCGGCTTCGGTGCGGGCGCCGCCTGGGGCCGCGGTGTGGGCTGGCTGGGCGTCGGGTTGACCACACGGGTCGGCTGGGGCTCCAGGGCCTGCGGGGTGGTGCGAGTCACAGCTCGACTGGATGCCGCGAGCGGCGAGCTGCCGCGGCGCTTGCGCGGCGCGCTGCCCTCTGCGCAACGATCCGCCGCGCTGCCAGGATCCTGGACCGGCGGAGATCCGCCGCCTTGGCGCGCGCCCGGGCGGCAGCATTCTCCTCCACGAAGCGCAACGAAGCGGTGTTCTTCCGAACGACGGTTTCACGCTTCAGGAGCGTCTCACCGGCCGTTGCGCCGCCACCCATCGAGTTCAGCATGAAGACCAGCCCGAGACTGGCAAGCACCGCCATCGCGAGGACGACGGCGTACTCGCGCAGCGTGTAGGCGCGCAACATCTCTAGGACGGACATTTCACCGGCTTCGTGTTGCTGTCAGGCATCAGGCACCGGTCCGAGCGCCGTGGCGGCTTGCCTCCGCGGATCCTGATGCTCGTGTACTTGCCGATCGATCCGGGCTTCGTCACGAAGATCTTGATCGTGGCGCCGGCGCGCAGCAGGCGCCGCTCGAGCTTGCGGATCCGAACCTGGCGCGCAGCGGTCGCCGACCGGGAGCTGGCCTTGAACGGGCACCCGCGGCCCTTGCACCTGACCGTCACGGTGGCACCCTGGGGCGCGTTCACCGAAAGGACGCGGAAGCGCGTCCCGCTGCGGCCGATACGCCCGGCGATGCGGACGATCGGGAAGGGATTCAGCAGCCGTAGCTGGGGGTTCTCGCTGGCGATCTGAGGCGCCGCGGTGGCCGGCGGAGGCGCACTGACCACGATCGTCTGCGTCGCGATCGAGAAGGCGCCCTCGGTGTCGGTCACCCGCATGCTGACGGTGAAGCTCCCCGTGGGGTACGAGCGTGCGACGCTCGTACCGCCGGCCTCGAGGCTTCCGTCGGCGTTCAGGAAGCTTCCATCGCCGTTCAGGTCCCACTCCACCGATTCGATGTTCTTGTCCGGGTCATCCGACGTGGAGAAGAACGTCACCTGCTGCTCGGCGATCGGTACCCCCGGCCGGTAGTCGAACGAGGCCACGGGAGCGCGGTTGCCGACCACGATGGTCTGCGATCCGATGCTCTGGGCACCATCGTTGTCGGTCACGCGTAGACGCACCGCCTTGTTGCCGGATGTCGTGAACGTCCGCGATGCGGTCGGTCCCGTTCCGTCGTCGAACGCTCCGTCGTTGTCGGTGTCCCACTCGATACTGGAGATGGTGCCGTCGAGGTCGGTCGACGTCGACGTCATCGTGACCGCCTCACGCGGGTTGGGCGATCCGGGCGCATGCGTGAACGTGGCGACCGGCACGCGGTTGGCGACCGTCAGGACCATGGTTGCCACAGCCGTCAGGCCGAGATTGTCGGCCACGCGAACGCGCACGGTGTAGCTGCCCTTCTTCAAGAACGAGCGCGTGGCCGTCATGCCTGCGCCCGCGGTCTCGAAGCTGTTGTCGCCGTCGAGATCCCAGACCGCGCTCACGATGCTGCCGTCGGGGTCCGTCCCGCCGGCCTGGAACGTGACCAGCTCGAGGCTCTGCGGAGCATTCGGCAGGGCGCTGATCAGCGGCACCGGGGCGCGATTGATCACGTTGATCGTCACCTGGTGGACGTCGAAGTCCCCGTCATCGTCGACAGCCTTCAGGCTGATGACCTGAGGGCCGGGCAAGGGGAAGGTCTTCTTCATCTCGACCTTGGAGCCGTCGCCGAAGTTGCCGTCGTTGTTGAGATCCCAGGCGAGCGAGGCGACCGAGCCGTCGGAGTCCGTCGAGGTCGACGTGAACTTGACCTCTTCGCCGCTGCGCGGGTTCGCCGGCGACGTGGTGAAGCTCGCCACCGGGGCGTTGTTGCCACCGATCATGATCTGATGGGTGACCGTATCGGTGCCGCCTGAATTGTCCGTCACCTTCAATCGGACCAGCTGCAGCCCGGTGTTCGGGAAGTTCTTCTTATAGGGGTTGCCGGTGAAGTCGACAGTTCCGTTGGCACCGAGGTCCCACTCCGTCTTGGTGATCGTCCCGTCCGAATCCGTGGAAACCGAGTTGAACGTGACCTGCTGGTTCTTCACGGCTGCGGTAGGAGCATCGATCGTCGCCTCGGGCGGGACGTTGGGTCGCGGCTGGACCGTGAACTGCCTGCTGGCGATGTCCGTGTTGTTGTCGTCGTCCGTGACCCTCAGCCGGACCGTGCGGGTGGACGCGGACGTGTAGGCGCGCTCCGCCTGTACGTCGGTCCCGTCGTCGAACGCTCCGTCGTTGTCGGTGTCCCAAGCGACGTCGGTAATGACGCCGTCCGAATCTGTCGAGGTGGACGTGAAGGTGACGATCTCGCCCGTCAGCGGCGACGCCGGCGCGATGTCAAACGACGCGGCGGGAGGCTGGCTCGGCACGGTGATCGTCTTCGTCGCCGTGTTGGAGCCGCCGTCCTGATCCAGGACCTTGAGCCGGACGGTGTGCGGCCCCTGTGTTGCGAATGCCGTCGCAGCGGTCGGCCCCGTCGCGTCCGTGAACTGGTTGTCGCCGTTCAGGTCCCAGGTCAGGCTCTGGACCCGGCCCTCGGGATCGGTCGCCAGCGAGCTGAAGTTGACCGTTTCGCCCTTCGCGGGCGAGGTGGGCGCAAACGAGAAGTCAGCGACCGGCGCCTGGTTGGGCACCGTCACCGTCTTCGTGGTCTCGCGCGAGACACCCTTGTCGTCGGTCACCCTCAGGCGCACGATGTGCGCCTTGGGAACCGCGTACGCGTGCTGGACCGAGGTCCCGCTCGCGTCGAAGGTCCCGTCGTCGGTGAAGTCCCATTCGGTCGACGCGATCGCGCCGTCGTCGGTCGAGGTCGACGTGAACGTCACCAGCGCGTTCGCCTGAGGCGAACTGGGAGAGAAACCGAACGCCGGCGTGGGCGGGTCGTTCGGCGGCTCGGTCACGTTGACCGTCTTGGTCGCCGAGGTCTTGACACCCTGGTCGTCGGTCACGCGCAGCTTCGCCGTGTAGGAGCCGGCCGTGGAATAGGAGTGCTGGACCTCCGAGCCGGTCGTGTCATAGGTGCCGTCGTTCTCGAAGTCCCATTCCTCCAGCGCAATGCTGCCATCGTCCGTTGCGTCGGACGTGAAGGTCACCAGCTGGTTCGTCTTCGGCGACGAAGGAGCGAAGTGGAATGCGGCGACCGGCGCGTCGTTTGGCGCAGTGCTCACGGTCACGTTCTTGGCCACCGTGTCGGTTCCGCCCTCGTTGTCGGTCACGAGCAGACCGATCGTGTAGGTGCCGGCGAGGAAGAACATCCGCGTGGGCTTGTCGCCGGTCGCGTCGTCGTAGAGGCCGTCGTTGTCGAAGTCCCACTCCATCGTCGCGATCGAGCCGTCGGTGTCCGTCGAGGTCGAGTCGAACGTGACGGTGTCGAGGATCTGCGGCGCCGACGGTGAGAACGTGAAGTTCGCGTTCGGGTTCTGGTTCGGCGGGTCGATGACGTCGACCGTCCGGCTGATCGTGGCGGTGCCGCCATCCCTGTCCTCCACGAGCAGCGAGATCGTGTAGGTCCCGCCGGCTGAGAACGACCGCGAGGCGCTCGAGCCGGTGTGGTCGTCGAACGCGCCATCGTCGTCGAGGTCCCACTTCTCGGCCTCGATCCGATCCTCCGGATCGCTCGCGTCCGAGTTGAAGAACACGGTCTCGTCGATCTGCGGCGAGTCCGGGGACCAGTGGAAGTCGGCGGACGGGTCGCGGTTCTGAACAGTGATGGTCTCCTGCGCCGTGTTGCTGAGTCCCTCGTCGTCCGTGACCGTCAACTGCACGGTGTAGATGCCCGGGGTCCCGTATGTGTGGTTCACGTCGGCGCCGTCGGCGCCGGTGCCACCGTCGTCGAACTCCCACTGAAGCTGCGTGAGGGTGCCGTCGTCGGAGGACGTCGAGCTGAACGAGATGTCCTCTCCGCTGAGCGGAGACGTGGGGCTGTACGTAAACGAAGCCGACGGACCCTCAGACGATGCTGCAGCCGCAAGTTTCCCTGCGACAGCAACAGCTGCGAGCAGCACCGCGATCGAAAGCGCGATGCGCTTGAAGGTCAGCAGGCGGGAGACGCCTACCATCAAAGCTGCCCTCCTAGGCACTGAATCCACCAATCCACAGGCGCCTCTGACGCGGTGCGAAGCATCCTTGCCCTCGCTCCACGCCTTCTCAGGCGCTGTGGACAAGCATACTCCGGATTTTCAGGTCCGGCCACATAAACTGCGCGACCCATGACGGCCCCTGTGAACCCGCCGCCAAAGGGGGGGCGCGGCTCTCGCAGGCGGCCCCTGGCGACCGCACTCCTGTGGGTCGCCACGCTGGGCCTGTACTGGCCCGTGTGGCTGTGGCGGACCTATCGCACCCTGCGTGCCGAGGGGCGCGCGGCGACCGGCGTCTCGCCGCGACGCGCGGCCGGCCTGGCGGCGATCCCCGGCTTGAATCTGTTGTGGACCGCCTTCCTCGCGGTGGACCTGCCGCGCGCCGTGCGGCGAGCGCGCCACGGGGCAGCCGCCGGCGACGCCCCCCGACACCGAATTGCTCGCGATCCTGCTCGTGGCACCCGTGGCCGCAGGGGTGGCGCTCGCCTTCGTGCTCGGGCTGTCTCCGTTGGTCGCCATCCTGCTGGCCGGCTACCTGTCCTGGGCGTTCGAGCTGCCGGCCGCGATCGTCGCGGAGCGCGCGCTCGGTGAGCTGCAGCCGGCATGGGAGACACACCAGAGACGCCGGGACGTCGTGGGCGCGCTCGCAACCGCCGCCGTGGGCGCACTTGCGATCGTGCTCATCACGGGCGGGGAGGACGAGACCCCGCCGGTGCCTCAACCCAAGGCCCCCGCATTCAGCGACGTCTCGGACATCGCCGTCACCGACGATGCGCTCTGGATCACGAACACCACTCGGGGCACGCTGTTGAAGCTCGATCCTCGCACCCGCGAACGGCTCGCGCCACCGATCAGGATCGGGCGCCAGCCGATCGACGTGGGCGCGCGTGAGGACGGCGTCTGGGTAGCCAACTACGAGAGCGGCACCGTCGTGCGAGTCGACCCGGCAGCCAACCAGCTCACGGGGCCGATCGAGACGGGCCGGGGCCCCTTTGGCATCGCGGTCACACCAAATGCGGTCTGGGCCACGAATCAGGTCGAGCGGACTGTCGTTGAGATCGACCCGCAAACGAACAAGCTCGCCGGCCGGCCCGTGCTGGTCGGCCGCGGACCGCGCGGTGTCGCGGTCGGGGAGGGGGCCGTGTGGGTGGCGACCGGCGAGGGCAAGGGCGTGTCGCGGGTCGACCCGTCATCGGGCGCCCGGCGAGCCCGCCGGATCCCGCTCGGGCGGTTCTGCCACGACGTCGCCGTGGCGGGAGGTTATGTGTGGGTGACGAACCCGAACGAGTCGACGGTGATGCGCATCGATCCAGACACGAACAGACGGGCCGGAAAGGCGATCAGCATTCCGGGAGGCCCCAGCACGATCGAGTTCGGGTTCGGTTCCCTGTGGGTGGCAAGCGAAGCAGGCGTGGTGAGCCGCATCAACCCACGCACAGGAGAGCTGACCGGCAGGCCGGTCGAACTGGGTGCCAAGGTCTCCGACCTTACGGTCGGCGACGAGG
The DNA here is from genome assembly GCA_963731895.1 of uncultured Solirubrobacterales bacterium. Lineage (GTDB taxonomy): Bacteria > Actinomycetota > Thermoleophilia > Solirubrobacterales > JBBDJG01 > CAVSXO01. The sequence goes on along the minus strand of CAVSXO010000033.1, from coordinate 16,709 downwards.
CGGTGTGGGTGCTGCGCGGCGACGGCAAGGTGCGGCGCCTGTCGCCGCCGCGCTGAAGCGGGGCGTGACCTGGACTACGGCCACAGCAAGCCGGCGATGATGCCGGCATCGACCTGGTCCCGCGGATCCAGCTCCTCCTCCGCGGCAGCCTCGGCGACCAGATACATCGTCCCGGCCTCGCCGAGGAGAGACTCGGTGTCGGGCAGGTCCGGCGCAGAGATCGCCTCGAGCGTGACACCCTGCACGATCTCCTGCGTGGCTGCATCCATGAGAGCCCGCCTTTCGGGTTTGTCGGTTTCGCGTTGGTTCCGGTCGAAGCCCGAAGCTTGCCCGATTGTGGCTTCGAGGTAAACGGGATCATTCGTCCATGCGCAACGTAGGAACCGCCGCCGGAGAGCGGGGCTCGGGTCGCATTGACCGGTTCGCCGCCGCGTGCCTGCGAATCGCGGAGTCGCCACGCTTCCAGGCCGCGATCATCGTGGCCATCCTCCTGAACGCGATCGTGATCGGGTTGGAGACGTACGACTCGATCGACGACGAGTACGGGGGCGTGCTGCGGACGCTCAACGACGTGTTCCTCGGAATGTTCACCGTCGAGGTCCTGATCCGCGTCGCGGCGCACGGGCGCCGCCCGCTCGACTTCTTCCGCAGCGGGTGGAACGTGTTCGACTTCGTGGTGGTGGGCGCTGCGTATGTCCCGGCGGTCCGGGAGAGCGTCACCCTCCTGCGGTTGGCGCGGGTGCTGCGGGTCGCGCGGCTCCTGTCGGTGATCCCGGGCCTGCGCATCGTGGTCCTGGGGATCGCCCGTAGCCTGGCCCCGATCGGCGGCATGGCCGCCCTGACGTTCTTCGTGCTCTACATGTACGGGATCCTGGGCTGGATCCTGTACGCAGACCACGACCCGGACCGCTTCGGGAACATCGGCCGGGCGCTGCTCACGCTGTTTCAGATCCTCACCCTCGAGGGCTGGAACGACGTTCTCGCCACGGAGATGAAGTACAGCTCCTGGTCGTGGATCTACTTCGTGAGCTTCGTCCTGATCGGGACGTTCGTGGTGCTGAACGTCGTGATCGCGATCATCGTCAACAGCATGGACGAGGTGCGGGCGATGGAGCTGGAGCGAGAGCGGAAGGACATGGTCGCCGCCGCCCTACAAGAGGGCGAAGACGACCACCGGCTGCAGGAGCGCCTGCATGCGCTGCGTGGCGCGCTCGACGAATTGGAGCAGGCGCTCGTGGACGATGCCGGGAAGCCCGGCGGGTCTGGCGCGTCTGAGCGCCCTACTCAGTAGCGGTCGCGTTCGACGACCCGCTCGCGCGCTGGGTCAGTCACGACCGGCCGGTCCGCGACGACGCCATCACGCCGGCGGTCCGCCCAGATCGTCATCCAGAGCAGCGAGAACAGGAGGCCGACCACGCCGACGATCATCAGGATCAATCCCGCTGTGTCGAGGTTGATGCCCTCCACGTCTGCGGTGACCGCATACCTGAGGATCGCGCCTACCGCGATCAGAAAAATCGATGTTCCGATGTACACCTGAGACCTCCTTGTTGACCCACGCCGCCTCACTCCACGGCGCACGGCTCTGCACTGTTGTTTACCCCCCGCCTCTGGGCGGCAAACGGTCACTCAAGCGCAGCGCAGGTCGTCACCTACAATCGAGGCCCTCCCGCCGCCATCGTCTAACGGCCAGGACGCGGCCCTTTCAAGGCCGAAATCGGAGTTCGATTCTCCGTGGCGGCATTCTCCGCCCTCGAATCCGTGGCGCTGCGCTAGGCCTCTCGAGGCAGCAGCAGGAACTCCATTTCCGTCCAGGCCGGCCGGAAGCCGAGCCGCGCGTAGAGCTCCTTCGGCCGGTCGTCGTCGTCGGCTGCGATCCAGAGGTCCCGGACGCCGTCTGCTGCCTCGATCGCCGCCCGGGTCATTGCGGTGCCGCGCCCGCCGCCCCGGTGCTCGGGGTGGACGTAGACCTGCGTGATTTCGGCTCCCGCACCATCCCGCTCGAGCTGAGCGAAGGCCACCGGTACGCCGCCCTCGCGCACCGTGAGGACCTGCGCGTCGCGGCGCAACGCGACCTCGCGCGCCTGGGCGTGGTAGCCGGCTGGGTCCGCGCCGGGGAGCTCCTCCTGGTACCAGGCGACACGCAGGTCGTGCACGGCGTCGTAGGGCACCTCCTCGACGCGAACGTCCGGGCCGGGAGGCGGCGGCGCCTCGTGGCGCATCCAGAGCACCCGCATGGCCTTCCAGCCCTTCGCCTCGAAGCCGGCTCGCAGCGGCTCGGCGGCGGCGATCAGATCGAAGTCCACGCGCCGGTGCTCGAGCCCGGCCAGCGCAACGTCCGCGAAGGCGGCGAGCGCCTCCACACTCATGGCCGGGTCGTCTTCGACCCGCACGACGTTGAAGTCGTAGTAGCTCGGGTATCGCGTGGCCCGCGCGACCGTACCGTGCGCCCACGGCTCGAGCACGTCGCACACAGCGGCATGCGCAGCGTTGTGCCAGGCTCGCGCGCGGGTCGCAACGTCTTCCATTGAGCCGCTGGTCACGGCGCCTAGCACCCCCTTCCGTCACCGTCGGGGTCGAGGCGATGTGGATCGGGGCCGGTGACCTTGTACGGGCCACTCAGGTTCGCGCAGTCGACGTCGGGCGGGTACACGGGAACGCAGGGGTCGTAGCCCTCGGCGCAGTCGTCGCCCGGGGCGTTCTCCGGCGTGGATCGGCCAAGGGCCCTCCGCTGCTTCCGCGCCGCGCGGCGCTCCGCGCGAGCGTCGGCACGCCGGCGTGCCTGTGCCCTTCGTGCGGCGCGCGCGACTCGACGCGCCCTTGCCCGCTCCTGCTGTGGTGTCGCCGCAGTGCGCCGGGCGTCCTGCGTCTGGTGCTTCACCACGGGCCGGTTGACGGTCTGATCGTCTCCGTTGCCATCGCCACAAGCAACGATGCCGATCGCTGCCACGATCGACGCAATCGCCAGGATGCGACCTCGCATCAGCCGGGCCGGATCCGGCTGACGGCAGTCGACCGGCGACCGCCTGCATCGGTGGCGGTCGCGGTGAGCACCACCCGCGCGGCACCCGCCTGTCGCAGCCGCCTGGCGCCGACTGCCGTGATTGAGATGCGAACCGGGTGAGCCTCCCCACCCACCACCTGCAAGGTCGAGCGCCCGATCACGCGGCTCCGCACGCGCGCCACAAGGTCGACTCCCGCAGACTGACTGCCGGTGACCTGCACCCGAGCCGCAACCGCCCGCCGTGCGAGCCAGGTGCTGAGGCGCTGGCGACGAAGCCTGGCGCTCAGCTTCAGCGGCGCCTCCACGGCTGGAGAGGCAGCGGGAGCGGCAGCTGGAGAGGCAGCCTGTTGGGCGTCGACCGTCGCAGGTGGCGATGGCGTGGGCGGCTCTGGCGACGGGGGCGGAGGCGGAGGGGGCGGCTCGCCGGCGGGGTGGAGCACCTCCTGCATCGCGGTCCACGCGGGCTTCGGCCGGTACTCGGAGTCGAACGGCAGCGGCAGGCTCAGGTCCCACGGCTGGCGCCACGTGTAGCGGTCCATGAACCCCCAGGTCGTGATGCGAAAGCAGGCCGGCTGAGCGTTGCAGGCTTCAGCCACTCTGCGATAGACCGCCGCCTGGCGCGCGAGCTTGCGCTCCAGCGTGCTGCCCAGATACCAGACCGGAACGTCCAGTTCACTGATGTGCACGTCGACGCCGAGGTCGCCCAGCCGGACGATCGCCTCCTCGACCTGGGCCCGGGTGGGCATCGTGTCCGTGAGGTGATACTGCAGCCCGACGCCGTCCACTGGCACACCGCGCGCCCGCAGGTCGCGCACCAGGCTCACGGTCGCCTCGTACTTCGGGTTGGGAACGTCCGCCTTGGTCTCGTTGTAGAACAGCTTTGCCCCCGGATCGGCGCGGCGGGCGAAACGAAACGCCTGGTCGACCCAGTCGTCGCCGATCACGCGCTTCCAGAGGCAGTTCCGGCGGGTCCCGTCGGCGTTCAGAGCCTCGTTCACGACGTCCCACGCGGGCACGCGGCCGCGGAAGTGGGTCATGACGGCCGTGATGTGCTGCTCGAGCACCGACAGCAGACTCGCCCGTGACCAGCTGCCATTCCGCAGCCAGGCCGGCATCGTGGAGTCCAGGCACCAGGACAGCGTGTGTCCGAAAACCTGCTGCCCGTGCGCCTCGGCGAATGCGACCATCGCATCGGAGATCGTGAAGTTGAACTGACCGCGCTGCGGTTGCAGGTCTTCGATCTTCATCGCGGTCTCGGCGGTGATCGCGTCGTAGTTGGCACCGAGGGTCGCGCGGTACCGCGGATCGGGGTCCGACATGAAGGGCCCGTTCCCGACGGCCGTGCCGAGCTGGACCGCACCCGTGCGGGCATGGGCTGTCTGAGCAGCCCCGAAGCTGCCAAGTAGCGCCAGGGCCGCCGCGCACCCGGCGAGCATGCTGATTATCCGCCTCATACAGAGTGCTCCCCGCACCAAACAGTAGTGCGGGGCAGGACGTCTGGAACCCGCTTCGCGAAACGGGCCCCCAACAAGGGGAGCGCCCGATCCGAGGAACCGGGCGCTCCGAGAGGCGCTACAGCAGGGGTTCTTGACGCCCCTTGTCCCTCCGGGAGAACGGAGAGGCGACAAAATCTATAACCCGTACAACAGAAAGACAAGGTCTCCCGGAAAAAATGAATGTCTGTTCACACAGAACGGCGCAAACTGCCCCAAAAACCAGGGCTGGAGGGCTTGTGCAAGCCATTCCAGCGCAGCCGAGGGACGCTCGATGCAATTGCACGTGCGGGAGCCACGCGCGCCGGCGGACCGCAGGATAGTCTCGCCCGTCCAGCGACCAGGAGGCCTTAGCTATGGCGATCAAGCTGCATAGATGCTCACTGATGTGGTTCAAAGCCGGGATGCACCCCTGCTGGAAGGTCCAGTCGGCCCTCGACGAGCAGGGCATCGAGTACGACGTGGTCACCGGGCCGATCCGGCGCGGAAAGCGGGAGGACGTGAAGCGGCTGACCGGGCAGGCCGCATATCCCGCGATCGAATTCGAGGACGGCAGCGCCTATCGGGAGGAATCGGGAGACATGGCCGAGCGGATCCGAGCGGGAAGGCTGTTCGAGGGGCGCGAGCAGGCACAGGCGCCGCCGCTGAGCTGAGTTCGCCGGTTCGCAGCCCCTGTCGACCGCCGACTGCCGACTGCGGCTCGACCTGGCCTAGCCGTTTGTCCTACTTGAAAGAATTTTTAGGCATGCCATAATCGGCCCTCCGTGCACCGCCTCAGCCGTCGACGCATGCTTGCCGCACTGGCCCCCGCTCTGGGAGCCGGCGCCGTTGCGCGACTCGGCGGCGTGGACCTCGGCACAGCACCCCCAGCCCGAGCGGCGCAGCACGAGCACGGCGTCACGGGCGCCGGGTGAGGCCCACGGGCACGGATCGGCTCCCGCCCACCCGGGCTTCCAGGCCGGTGGGCGCGTCGACCACGCCGCCAACGGCTTCGACCCGACCGAGCTCGCTGCGCGACTTCGACCACGGCCGCACCCGGCGGCTCGCCAGCGGACGGACCCTGCGCAAGTGGGAGCTGATCGCGATCGACAAGGAGATCGAGGTCGCGCCGGGCGTCAAGTTCCCGGCCTGGACCTACAACGGGCGCATCCCGGCGCCCACGCTGCGGGCCCGTGAGGGCGAGCGCCTGCGGATCAGGTTCGGCAACGGCTCCGAGCACCCGCACACGATCCACTTCCACGGGATCCACCCGGCCGAGATGGACGGCGTACCGGGGGTCGGCCCGGGCATCATCGGCCCCGGCAAGTCGGTCACCTACGAGTTCGAGGCCGAGCCGTTCGGCCTGCACCTCTACCACTGCCACGCCAACGCCGCTTGCCGAGCACATCGCCCGCGGCATGTACGGCGCCTTCATCATCGACCCCCGCGAGGACCGCCCAGAGGCCGACGAGCTGGTGATGGTGATGAACGGGTTCGACACGAACTTCGATCTCTCGAACGAGGTCTATGCGGTCAACACGGTGGGGTTCGCCTACATGAACGAACCGATCCGCGTGCGTCGCAACGAGCTGGTGCGGATCTATCTCGTGAACGTGCTCGAGTTCGACCCGATCAACTCGATGCACATCCACGCCAACTTCTTCCACTACTACCCGACCGGCACGTCGCTCGAGCCGGTCGAGTACACGGACACGATCATGCAGTGCCAGGGTCAGCGCGGCATCCTCGAGCTGCGCTTCCCGCACGAGGGCCAGTACATGTTCCATGCGCACCAGTCCGAGTTCGCGCAGCTGGGCTGGATGGGCCTGTTCGAGGTGGTCTCCTGATGGAGGCGCGCGCCGATGCGAGCGCCCGCGGGGCGCACCGGCCGGGTGCCGGCCTGGGTCCTGGGCGCCGTGCCGCTCGCCCTGATCGCACTCGCGCTTGCAGCGTTCGCGCTCCTTGACGGCCCGGGGCTGACCGACCGCACGGGCCCGCCGGTCGAGGAGCTGGCGGTGGAGCGCACCGTGCTCGAGCCCGGGCGCATCGACCTCACCGTCCGCAACGACGGGCCCGGACGACGTGACGCTCGCACAGGTGATCGTGAACGACGGCTTTGCCGACTTCTCGGCGACCGACAGCAAGCTGGGCCATCTCGACACCGTCGAAGGTCTCGATCCGCTACCACTGGGTCGAGGGAGACGCCTACGAGGTGCAGCTGCTGACCTCGACGGGCGCGACGATCGCGCATGAGATCCCGGTGGCCGTCGAGACGCCCGACACCGACCTCGGCTTCTACGGTCTGATGGCCCTGCTCGGGCTCTACGTGGGCATCGTGCCCGTCACGCTCGGGATGCTGTGGCTACCGTTCGTGCGGCGCATCGACCCGCGCTGGCTGCGCGTCCTGATGGCCCTCACCGTGGGCCTGCTCGGTTTCCTCGCGATCGACGCGACCCTCGAGGGCATCGACGTCTCCGGCCAGGGCTCGCAGGCGCTCGGCGGCGCGGCGCTCGTGTTCCTCGGAGGGCTGACGTCGTACCTGGTCTTGAGTGGCGTGGAGGCGTGGCTGCAGGGGCGCCGGGAGAAGAGCTCCGGCAGCACGAGCGGGGCGCACGTCGCCATGCTGGTCGCCATCGCGATCGGCCTCCACAACCTGGGCGAGGGACTTGCGATCGGCTCGGCGTACGCGGTCGGGGCACTGGCGCTGGGCGCGTTCCTGGTGATCGGCTTTGCGCTGCACAACACGACCGAGGGCCTGGCGATCGTGGCCCCGGTGGCAAAGCACCCGCCGGGCCTGGGACGGCTCGCCCTGCTCGGGCTGATCGCCGGAGCGCCGGCGATCGTGGGCGCGTGGATCGGCGCCTCGGCGTACAACGCGAGCCTGGCGGCATTCCTGCTGGGCGCGGGCGCCGGCGCGATCGTGCAGGTGATCCAGCAGCTCGCGCCCTCGATCAAGGACCGCGCCGGGCGCGCGCTCTGAACCCTTCCAGCGTCGCGGGCATCCTGGCCGGCTTCGCGGTGCTGTACGCCACGAGCCTGCTGGTGGCAGTCTGATGGCCGACGCGCAGCGCAGAGACCGCCACGCGCCCTCCGAGGCGATCCAGAACTATGCGAAGGCGATCTATGCCCTTCAGCAGCGCGGGGACGGGACCGTCACGAACAACGCGCTCGCGGAGCGGCTGGTGTCACGCCGGCGTCGGCGTCCAGCATGGTGAAGAAGCTGGACGAGCTGGGGCTGGTCACCCACGTGCCGTACAAGGGCGTCAAGCTGACCGCCGGCGGCCGGCGGGTCGCGCTCGAGGTGCTGCGACACCACCGGCTGCTGGAGCTGTACCTCGCGGAATCCCTCGGCGTGCCGTGGGACCGCGTCCACGACGAGGCCGAGATTCTCGAGCACGTCCTCTCCGAGGAGCTGGAGGAGCTGATCGCGGAGAAGCTCGGCAACCCCACGCACGACCCGCATGGGGACCCGATCCCGAATGCCGCGCTGGAAATCGAGGAGCAGCCCACGGATGCGCTCGCCGCCCTGGCATCCGGCGCGGCTGGTGTGTTCGTCCGCGTCTCCGATTCCGACCCGAACATGCTGCGTTATCTCGCCGAGCTCGGCATAACGCCCGGCGACCGCTTCGAGGTCGTCGACCGCCAGCCGTTCGGCGGCCCGCTGTTCGTGCGTTTTCACGACCGGGTTCACGCCCTCGGCGGCGAGCTGGCGGCCGCGATGCGCGTTGAACCGGACTAGAGTCTCGGGCGATGGAACGTTCCGACGAGCTGCGTGACCTGATGCTGCAGTTCTACGCGGCGCTGTCGAGTGGGGACATCTCGTTCATCGACCAGCACTTCTCCACCGCCGAGGAGGTGCGCGGCATCGGCACGGACCCGACCGAGTGGTGGAGCGGGCACAAGCTGATCGACGTGTGGAAGGAGCAGATCGACGCGCTCGGCGGCACGATGCCGATCACGGCCGGAGACCTCGAGGCGTTCGTGGACGGCAACGTCGGCTGGGTCGCCGACCGCCCGATGCTCGACGTGGGAGACGGAAACCCGGTCGCGATCCGGTTCACGGCCGTGTTCCTCCGGGAGGAGGGAGAGTGGAAGCTCGTCCAGTCCCACGGCTCGATCGGTCTTCCCAACGAGAGCAGCTTCGGAGAGCTCCCGACCTGACGGGCCCTGGTCCCGGTCACACGCCCCGCGTCAGCCCACCGTCGACCGTCAGGCTGATGCCGGTCACGTAGGAGGCGCGTTCCGAGCACAGGAACGCGATCACGTCGCCCATCTCCCGGGGCTCGCCCAGGCGCCCGACGGGGATGTCCGGCTGCGGGATGTGAGCGCAGCTGCTCGAGCGGCGTGCCGGCCATGCTTGCGATGCGCTCGGTCGCGATCCGGCCGGGAGCGACGCTGTTCAGGAGGATGCCGTCCTTTCCCAGCTCCCTCGACAGGGTCTTGAACGCGCCCACCGCCGCGGGCCGGTGGCTGTTGGAGAGCATCAGCCCGGGAATCGGCTCCTTGGTCGACGTCGATGTGACGTTCACGATGCGGCCCCAGCCACGTGCGCGCATGTCGGGAACGACCGCCTCGATCAGGGCCATGGGCGCGAGCACGAGGCTGCGATAGGCGGCCTCCCACTGCTCACGCCCGAACGACAGGGGGTCCCCGACGGGGGGCCCGCCTGTGTTGACGACCAGGATCTCGACCGGGCCGAGCGCCTCCCGCACCGACTGCACGAGGTCCGGAAGCGTCTCGGGAGCATCCGTGTCGGCCGTGAAGGGGCGCACGTCAGCCCCGGCCGCCGAGCTCAGCTCGGCGGCCGTCTGCTCGATCCGGTCGGAGGAGCGGCTGGCCGCCGCGACGCGCGCTCCTTCGCGGGCGAGAGACTCCGCCGCCGCGCGGCCGATGCCGCTGCTCGCGCCCATCACGAGCGCGACGCGGTTTGCTATCCCGAGGTCCAACCGGTTAGCCGCCGCGGTCGCCTCCTGCGGAACGGTGAACTGCGAGACCTCGTAGACCTTCCCGGGCGTGCCGCCGATCGCGATCACGCGCGCACCCTCGGCACCGGTGACGAGCTTGCGCTTCTCCGCCGGCCCCACGCGCGCGTACGTGCCCGGGCGCAGCTCGTGCTCCTCGCCGCCGGTCTGCAGGGTCGCGGCGCCCTCGACGACGATGTAGACCTCTTCCTGGGAGTCGTGGGCGTGGTCGTGCTCCGGGTACTGGTCCGCGTTGGGCGGGAAGTCCAGCACCTGGAGGCCAAAGGACTTGACTCCGAGTCCATGCCGCGCCAGCTTCATGGCGCCTCCGAAGGCGCCGTCGAATTCGTCGAGTGTCTTCACGGTCACGTCAGCCATCGCGTCTCCCTGTTTCGCTTGGTGAGTCCTGTGGGGAAACCCTACCGGCGTCTACAATTGCCGCAGGGTCCACCCGGGCCCTCCCTTAATTGGGGGCGTAGCTCAGCTTGGTTAGAGCGCTGCCCTGTCACGGCAGAGGCCGCGGGTTCGAGTCCCGTCGCTCCCGTTTCATCCCCCGCACCACCAAACGTGTAGAACTTCCGCAGATGAGCGAACTCGCATCCGAACACTGCGAGGCCTGCGAGAAGGGCACTCCGCCGCTGTCCGAAGAGGAGGCGGCACAGCTCGGCACCCGGACTCCGCAGTGGCAGCGCGAGGGCAACCAGCGCCTGCGACGAGAGTTCAAGTTCGCCAACTTCCGGGACGCGTTCGGATTTGTGGCGCGCGTTGCGCTGGTGGCCGAATCGGAGGGCCACCACCCCGACATCGAGCTCGGTTGGGGACGGGCGCAGTTCGACCTCACGACCCACGCCGCCTCCGGGCTGACGCGCAACGACTTCGTGATGGCGGCCAAGATCGACCGGCTTTCTTCGGAGGGTGCTGCATCGTGAGCCTCGAGGCGGAGATGCTGGCCCACATCAAGGCGGGGGTCGACCATCACAATGCGACCTGTCCGATGCCGGCTCGCGCGATCCTGCTGAACAGCGGCAACTACGAGCTGTTCGGTTGGGACGAGGTGTGCGGGCTCCCGGTCGAGCCACGCGACGAGATCCAGCCCAAGCGTTTCCGGATCGACTGCCCCGGCTCCGCCTACGGCATCGAAGAAGAGGTCGCCGAGGCGGTCGGCGAGCCGCTGGAGGCGCCGGAGCTGGTGCCCGTTGCTCCCCGGGAAGACCAGCCGCCTCTCTAGAAATCTAGAGCCGCTCGACGCCGTCCGGCAGCCGTCCCTCGGCGGCGAGCTTGTCGAGGTGCGACTCGAGGGTGAGCGCAGCGGCCGGTCGCAGCTGCGCGGGAGCGTCGTCCCACACTTCGTCGAGCAGCTCGGCGGTGGAGCGCAGGCCACGGTCGAGGGCGTCCACCAATCGCCGTTCGCGCTCGAGCCGGTGCTCCAGGTACTCGCGCAGCTTTGCCTGCGGATCCCACACCACGGGGCCATGGCCGGGGCAAAGCGCATCGAGCTGCAGCGTCTGCAGGCGACGCAGCGAGTCGAGGTAAGCGGCCAGCGAGCCACCGCCGGGAGGGATGAAGACGCTGCCTTCACCGAGCACCGTGTCGCCGCAGAACGCGACCTTGCCCGCCAGCAGCGAGACATGATCGGCGGAGTGGCCCGGCGTGGCGATCACCTGAAACGGACCCAGCCGGTCACCGTCCTCCAGCACGATGTCCGGTTCGAGGCCGGGCAGCGACGGCTCCGCGAACCCTTCTTGAGCGGGCGCGGTCCGGGCGGCGATCGGCGCTTCCGAGCGCTTGCGCAATTCCGGGACCGCCTGCGAGTGATCGAGGTGATTGTGCGTCAGGACGATGCCCGCGATCCCGCCCCGCTCCTGCGCGGCATGCCACACCCGCTCGACGTGCGCCGCGTCCGCCGGGCCAGGATCGATCACCCACGCCGGCGCGCCGATCAGCCACGTGTTCGTGCCGGAGAGCGTCATCGGTCCGGCATTGGAGGCACGCACCAACGTGACGCCGTCCGGCACGCGCTCTGTGACGTCCGCCACGCGCCCAAGTATGGGCTACCGGTAGGTTCTCGGGCGTGAGCTACGAGCACCGCAGGCGCGGGTTGGGACGTGCCGACCGCGTGCTCCCGGGCATCTGGAGGTTGCGGCTGCCGCTTCCATGGCCCGGCGTTCCACACGTGAACGCATGGGCGCTGCAGGCCGGCGACGGCATCGTGCTGGTCGACACCGGCTACCACGAGGAGGAGTCGCTCCCGGAGCTGGAGCGCACACTGGCGCTGATCGATCGCCGGCTGGAGGACGTGAGGCTGGTGGTCTGCACACACGCCCACTCCGACCATTACGGGCTCGCGGCGCCGATCGTCGAGCGCGCCCGATGCGAGCTGTGGATGCATCCGCGCCACGAGCACATGACGCGCGGGATCGAGGATCCCGAACGCTCACTGGAGCGGCGGGTCGAGGTGGCGCGCCAGAGTGGCGTCCCGGTCGAGCCGCTGCGCCGCTGGGCCCAGGAGCGCCGGGACTCGAAGCCGGGGATCGCAGCCGTGGTCGAGCCGCACCGGGAGCTTGTGCCCGGCATCGAGGTCGAGACCGACCACGGCGCCTGGAGCGTGCATTACACGCCGGGCCATGCTCCGTCGCACGTGGTGCTGTTCCAGCGCGATCAGCGGCTGATGCTGAGCGGCGACCATCTCCTCGGCCGGGTGTCGCTGTATTTCGACTATGGGTGGACGCCGGACCCGGTGGCGGAGTTCCTCGACAGCCTCGACACGGCGGAGGCACTCGACGCGCGGCTTTGCCTACCGGGACACGGTCGTCCGTTCGGCGACGTCAGTGCGCGCATCGAGGCGAACCGAGCCGAGATCCACGCCAAGCTCGACGAGATCGAGCGTGCGGTCGCGGGCACGGACGCGACGGCCTACGAGCTGATACCGCTCGCGTTCCCGGAGTTCGAGCCTTCGATGATGGGCTGGGCGCTGACCATCATGCTCTGCTTCCTCACCCACCTGGAGCAAACTGGGCGGGTTGAACGCGTCAGGACGCCTGACGAGCAGGAGCCGGAGCGCTGGCGGGCTTGCGCTCCAACGGCCGCCACGCCTTGAGCGCGGACAGGATCGCGCGCGTCGCCGGCGACTTGTTCAGCGTGTAGAAGTGGATCCCGGGCGCACCCCGCTCGAGCAGATCCGCACATTGGAGGGTCGCGTAGGCGACGCCCAGCTCCGTGACGGCTTCGTCGCCCTCCGCGTGCCGTGACTCGAGCTGCTCGTGCAAAGCCGGAGGGATGGTCGAGCCACACATCGTCGTGAAGCGTTTCACCTGCTCGAAGTTCGTGATCGGCATGATGCCCGCGATGATCGGCACGTCGATGCCGACCTCCCGGGCGCGCTCGACGAACCGGAAGTAGTCCTCGTTCTCGAAGAAGAGCTGCGTGATCAGGAAGGTGGCGCCGGCGTCCACCTTGCGCTTCAGGTAGCGCAGGTCGTGATCGAGGTCAGGCGCCTCGGGATGCACCTCGGGGAAGCAGGTGGCCCCGATGCAGTAGTCGTAGTCCGCCCGGATCAGCTCGATCAGGTCGACGGAACACTCGAGCCCATCCGGATGCGGGGTCCAATCGACCTCACCCCTGGGCGGGTCTCCGCGTAGCGCGAGCACGTTGTCCACGCCGGCCGCGGCCACCTCGTCGAGGATCTCCCGGAGCCGGTCGACCGGCTCGCCGACGCAGGACAGGTGAGCCATCGCCTCGAGGCCGAGATCCTCCTTGATCCACTTCGTCACCTCGACCGTGCGCTCGCGCGTGGAGCCGGCCGCGCCGTAGGTGACCGAGACATAGTCGGGGCTGTCCTTCTTCAGCTCGGACAGCGCCTGCTCGAGGTTGCGCTGGCCCTCGTCGGTCTTCGGGGGGAAGAACTCGAACGAGAAGCAGGGGCCCGGATTGCTGAGGATCTCGTCTATTCGCATGGTCAGGAAATGGTAGTCGGGTCGCTTCGACGCTCGGGCCTGGACACCTGTCCGAGTTTCGGCGCCGGCGCTTTACGTCGACGCGCCGGCCGACGAAACAGTGGCTGACGGAAAGGGAATTCCGGTCCTCTCGGTAGAGATGCCGGAAGGAAACTTCTCGAGAGGTGAGCGCCTCTCAGAGGAGCGGCACGGACGCGATGGAAAGGGCCGGCATATTCGCCGGCCCTTTCCTAATCCAGGTCGAAATCCTTCGGAGGACGCTGCTCGAACCAGAGCCTGTCCTCCTCGGGCGAGCCTTCGAGGAAGTCAGGCGTCTCCTCCAGAGGGTCGTCCGATGCCGGGGCCTCGCGGTCGCCGGTCTCGTCCCACTCCGCAGTCTCGTCACGGGCGTCCCGCACGGTCATCTCGGGCTGCAGCGATTCCTCGGCCGGAACCTCGTCGGGCTCGAACGGCTCGGGCTCGAAGACCGGCGGGGGCTCATGATGCTCGGCGGGTTGACCGTTCGATTGCGGTTCGGCGGCCTCCAACTCGTCCGGCGCGAGCGGATCGTCGAACGCGAGCGGGTCGTCGGGACGCTGTCGTCGGGCCTGTCGTCGGCCGAAGCCGAGTCCGGGGCGCGCCTTCGGCCGCGGCCGAAGGCCTCCTCCTCCTGGCGCTTGACCTCGTCGTCGGTAGCGCCGCGCTGACGCTTCAGCTCGAGGTGCTCGCGAATGGCATCGTCAAGGCTTCCCATGGACGGGTACCACTAGCAGAACTGGCGCGCCAACGCCAGGGTCAGCCCGCCCGCCGCGCGGCGTTGCACGCCCGGTGGCGCATCTACGATGGCGGCTGTCAGTCCTGGCGAGCCTGGTCTCGGCAGGGACCGGCCCGAATCTATAATCGGGAGCTCCCCGGGGCTATAGCTCAGTTTGGGAGAGCGCCTGGATCGCACCCAGGAGGTCGCCGGTTCGAGCCCGGCTAGCTCCATCGCGGAAGCGGCCCCCTCAACGGGGGTCGATTTCGTGATGGCGGTTCGACCAGTTCCGCGGGATCGACCAGCGCTCGTGGCGGCGCGCTTCCGCTGCGCCCCTCCATTGCTTCCGTAGAGACGGCTTGACGCTGCCAGGATATTGGCTTTATGGTGAATCAAGTGAAATGGCTGCGCACACTCCCCCTAAGCGGAGATATCGGATGGTCGCCCGGGCCGAGGCGGCCGCCGCGACCCAGGAGCGGATGCTCGCGTCGGCCTGGCGGCACTTCTCGGAGCGCTCCTACGAGCAGGTCCGGCTGGCGGATGTCGCGGCCGACGCTGGGGTGACGGTGCAGACGCTGCACTCACGGTTCGGGAAGAAGGATGAGCTGTTCGTCGCCGCTTGGCTCTGGGCGATTGGCCCGGAGGGCGCCCGCCGCGACAAGCGCCCCGGTCGGCGACGTGCGGGCGGCGGTGCGGCTCATCTACGACTCCTACGAGCTTCAGGGTGACGCGGTTCTCCGGCTGCTGGCCGAGGAGGATCGGATCCCCGCAGTTCGCGAGATGGCCGACGCCGGCCGGGCCTGGCACCGCGGCTGGGTGGAGCGCACGTTCGCCCCTCTGCTCGCCGGCTCTGAGGGGCGCCGCGCGCGAGCGCCGGCTGGTCTCGCTGGTCGTGGCGACCGACCTGCTGGTCTGGAAGCTGCTGCGTCGTGAAATGGGGCTCGGTCGCGCGACGGCCGAGCGGATCGTGATCGAGATGGTCACCGCAACGAAAGGGGCGCCCTGATGGCGCGACTGCTCGCTTATCTCTCTGCCTCGTCGGGGAACACGTTCCCGGCGATCGACATGCTGCTCGAGCTTCGGCGCCGCGGCCACGAGGTGCACGTGCGTTGCCGGGCGTCTGACGTTGACGGTTACGGGGCGCTGGGACTGCGCGCTGCGGCGATCGACCCTCTCGTCGAGCAGGTCGAGTTCGACGACTGGCGCGGGCGCTCGCAGGTCGACTCGTTCATGCGGATGGTGCGCTGCTACCGAGAATGCGCAAAGCTCGAAATCCCCGACCTGCGCCAGGCGAGCTCGGAGGTCAGACCCGGACGCCCTGATCGTGGACGTCAATTGCTTCGGCGCGATGTTCGTGGCCGAGGCGTCGGGATTGCCCTGGGCTGTCTACTGCCCGTACCCGCCGCCGTTCCGCTCCGATGACGTTCCACCGCACGGGCTCGGATTGCGCCCCGCACGCGGACCGCTCGGCAAGGCCCGTGACCGCATAGTGAGGAAGTTCGGCGATCGACAGCTGGCCCCGGAACTGGCGCAGTTCAACGACCTCAGAACCGGTCTCGGATTACCGGCCGTCCGCAAGTTCGACGATCAGTTCCTGAAGTCCGACCTGTTCATTGCCTTCACCGCCGAGCCATACGAGTACCACCGCAGCGACTGGCCGCACGCAGGTACGCCTCGTCGGGCCGGGCCTGTGGGAGCCGCCGGCCGATCCGCCCGCCTGGTTGGAAACGGAGAGCCGCCCGATCGTGCTCGTCACCGCTTCGACCGCATTCCAGCTCGACGCGAAGCTCATCGCAACCGCGCTCGAGGCGCTCGCGGGCGAGGACCTGGCGGTCGTGGCGACCACCGCAGCCCAGGACCCGGCCCAGTTCCACGTACCGGCCAATGCGCACGTGGAGCAGTTCCTACCGCACGCCCCGATCCTGGCCCGCGCGGCATGCGTCGTTTCACACGGCGGTCAGGGGATCACTCAGAAGGCGCTCGCCGCCGGCGTCCCCTTATGCGTCGTGCCGTTCTCGCGCGACCAGTTCGACGTCGCCAGACGCGTCGAGCTGCAACGACGCAGGCGTGCGCCTTCACCACAAGCGCCTCAACCCCCGCGACTCCGCTCGCCGTCCACGCCGCGATAGCCAAACGCCCCGGCGCCGAACGCATCGCCCAAGCATTCGCGAACGCCGGCGGCCCGTCTGCGGCTGCGACGGCGGTCGAAGAACTGCTGACCGCAACGGCCGGCAGTTCCCGAGGTGGCCATGGGGCTGTCGGAGCAAGACGTGTAGCGCGGTGACGATCGCAAAGCTTTGGCGACGCGGTCAGGTGGGCTGGCCGCGTCGCTTCCCCATCGCACAGTTCCCGAACCCACCGCTGCTGCTCGCGCTCGCGGGCTGGGGCTCGCCGCCGTGGCTGGTGCCACCGCCCACGACGTTGGCCGCGCGGTCTTCATCGTCAGCCTCGGCGTATGGGCCGGGGAGGAGCTCATACGTGGGGTCGACTGGTTCCGCCGGCTCCTCGGGGTCGGGGCTATCGCCTGGATTGTCGCCAGCCTAATCGGCAAGCTTTGAGGGCTACCGTTCTGAACGAGGCGTCGGC
>CAVSXO010000032.1:0-83243 GCA_963731895.1 uncultured Solirubrobacterales bacterium | reverse complement strand
CAGCTGACGTTCACGCACTGCGCGGGATTGCCGTTCCCGTGCGCCTTGTTGCCGCCGCCGTCGTTCACGCCCGGCACCGCTTCGATCCCGAGGTCGGCGTTGACGTTCGCCTTGTTGCGCGAGATGCGTTCCCGCGCGTGTCCACATCGATGCCGTCGTCGCCGTTCCCCTTGCTGAAGTTGTCCGTGACCGTGGTCGGCCTGTAGCTGCCTGCGCTGCCGATCAGCACCCCGTCACCGCCGTTGTCCCAGGTGCGGTTGCGAGGCCACGACCGCATCCTGTGGAGTCGGGGAACACGATCCCGCTCGCGCCTTACGGCACACGATGTTTCCCTCGATGATCGAGAAGCCCCCGAAGGCGCTCGAGTATCCCGTCGCCGGATTGTCCATGACTCGTTTCCGCGCACCGGGTGTTGACGCGTCCAGGACAGGATGCCGACGCTGTTAAGAGACGTCGTTGTCGGCGATCTCATCTGTCCTTTAAAGGGCAAACGGAAAACCGGCCACAACACCCCGTTCGTGGCACCGGAAATCGAGTTGCCTCGAATCACGTTGAAGCTCCACGCTCCGCCACACCGTGACGCCGGTGCCAGAGGAGCGCATCTCGTTGTCCAGTATCCGGGTCAGCGAAGCCTCCTCGAAAACACCCCCGAGCCCGAATCGGTGAGGGTCAGGCCGGTGAGGAGGTTCGTCGGCGCTCAGGATCCACACGGCTCTCTGGAACTGCTGGATGCGCCCGTTCGTCACGGTGACGTTGTCGGCGCCGGCGTTGCGGACGCCATGACCGGCGTCACCCGGGCCCGTGCCGTCGATCGTGTGGCCTGCGAGATCGAGCGTGATGCCGCTCGCCCCGATCACCACTCCGTCACCCGGACAGTTCACCAGGTCGCTGTCGAGCGTCGTGTCCTGCGCGATCACGTCGCCGCAGGAAACGTGTGTTGCGGAGGCAGTGGACGGCAGCAGCGCCAGCAGCAGAACGAGCGCACAGCCGAGGAGCGTGAACCGCGTGAGCATCGAAACCCCTCCCTTAGTCGTACTGACTGAGCAGTAGCCTACTCCTCCACGGGCGAAGGTCAAACGGCTACGCCGGCCCCAGCTCCCGCACCTGGTCCCCGACCCTGATCGCGCCGCCGCGCACCACGTCGGCGCGCAGGCCGCCACGGTCCACGAGCCCCTTCAGCACACCGGGCTGGGTGACCTTCTCGAGGTGGCTGCACGGATCGCACAGCCGGTTCCCCACCGCCTCGACCTCTCCGACCGTGAAGCGCCGCCCGACCAGGTCGTTCAGCGCCACGCCGCGGGTGACCACGTTTCGCCGCGCCTCGCCCGGGCTCAGCTCGATCCCGGTGTCGGCGGCCAGGCCCTCGATCGCCTCGGCCTCGATCAGCGTCAGGTCCTGCCCCTGCTTGTCGGGCTCGTAGAAGGTCCCGTCGCCCTCGGCCCGGAAGTAGCGGTCGCCCTCGATGCCGCGCCCGGCGACCACGTTGGCGGTCTGGACCGGGTGCGTCGCCTGCTCCGCCCCGGGGGCGATGTGGATGCCGACGACCGTCCCGCTCTGTAAATCGTCCATGGCGCGCTAGGCTACCGAGCCGTGTCTCGCGCGATCCTTCACACCAACGCCGGGCCGATCACCGTCGAGCTGTTCGACGAGGACGCGCCCAAGACCGTCGAGAACTTCCGCAAGCTGGCCGGCGACGGGTTCTACGACGGGCTGGTCTTCCACCGCGTGATCAAGGACTTCATGATCCAGGGCGGCTGCCCGGAGGGCACCGGCACCGGCGGCCCCGGCTACACGTTCGAGGACGAGCCGAACCAGCACCGCGTCGTGCGCGGCGCGCTCGCGATGGCGAACGCCGGCCCGAACACCAACGGCTCGCAGTTCTTCGTCGTCACCACCGAGGAAGCACCGTGGCTGGACGGCAAGCACACCGTGTTCGGCGAGGTCAAGGACGGCATGGACGCGGTGGACGCGATCGAGGGCACCGAGACGGGCGGCGGTGACCGGCCGACCACGCCCCAGGTGATCGAGCGCGTCGAGCTCGACCCCGCGTAGACCCCAAACCGCCGGGGCACAGCCGGACCAGTGGACGACCCGATGGTGATCCGCCCGGGGGTGGAGCTGCGACTGTCCGACGTCGAGCTGCGCACCAGCCGCTCGTCGGGGCCGGGTGGCCAGCACGCGAACGTCACCGCCTCGCGGGTGGAGGCCGTGCTCGACGTGGCCGCCTCCTCCCTGCCGGAGGACTGCAAGCGGCGGGTGCTCGCGCGGCTGGGCCCGCGGGTCACCGCCACTGCCCAGGACACCCGCAGCCAGGCCCGCAACCGCGAGCTGGCGCTGGAGCGGCTGCGAGACCGCCTCGAAGGAGCCCTTCACGTAAGGCGCGCGCGCAGGCCATCCCGGCCGAGCGCCGCGGCGCGGCGGCGCCGCCAGGAGCAGAAGCGACGCACCTCCGAGCGCAAGCGGGCGCGCCGGCGCCCGGACCCGGACGCGGGCTGAGCCGGTGTCCTCCCGCTCGGCCGGCTTCTGGGTGGCTGTCTTCCTGCTGCTCGCCTTCGCGGGCGGGGGCGGACTCGACCTGCTGAGCGGCGACTCCGGCACGAACCGCGCCGACCTCACCGGGCGGGTGACGCGCGTTGTCGACGGCGACACGGTGAAGGTGCGGCTCTCAGGAGAGCGCGGGACGAAGACCGTGCGCTACATCGGCGTCGACACGCCCGAGACCGTCAAGCCGGACGAACCGGTGCAGTGCTTTGGCAAGCAGGCGAGCACGTTCAACGAGCGGCTCGTCGAGGGCCGGCGCGTGCGGCTGGAGGTCGGGCGTGAGCGCACGGACCGGTACGGCCGCCTGCTCGCATACGTCCACCTGCGCGGGCACGGCGACCCGTTCGTGAACGCCGAGCTGCTGCGCCGGGGCTACGCCCGCACGCTCGCGATCCCGCCCAACACGGATCGCGCGGGACGCTTCGCGGAGCTCCAGCGCCTGGCGCGGGACAAGGGCCGCGGCCTCTGGAGCGCCTGCCCGGCGCGGCGGCTAGTAACGCAGGACGGCGCCGATCGAGCCGACCGTCTGCATGTCCGGGTGGTGGCGGACGAAGACGACCTCCGCGTACTGCTCGAGCGCCCGCTCGATCGCCGACTCGACCACGTCGTCGCGATGCTGGAGCTCCTCACCCGTGGGGGAGGTTCCCGGCTCGGCGGCGAGGAAGTCCGCCTGCGGTGAGGCGTAGCCCTCGGTGCGGAAGCCGTCGGCCACCAGCAGCGCCTCCACGCGCTGCTCGTTGAGCGCCTCGAGCGTGTCGGCCAGGCCGGCCACGGCGCGCTCGTCACGTGCCAGCCCCGCCTGGAGCCGGTCGAGCCAGTGGCGCTCGCGGTCGCGCTCGTCGCGCTCGATGATCTCGGCCGCCTCGCTAGCGACCTCGGCCGGGCGGGCGCGCACGTCGATGTCGAGCCATCCCGCGATCCGCTCACGCAGGTAGCTGTGGAGGGTGTTCTCGACCTCCCCGCGCATCTCGTCGGGGCAGCCGATGATCAGGCGTTGCACCACGCCGCGCTTGAAGAGCTTGAACAGCTCGTCGTTCGCGTGCTTGAGGTGGTCCTTCACCTCCTTCTCGATGCCACGCTGGAAGCGGGACTGGGACCAGCCGCCCTGGTCGTGCCAGGGATGCACGTCGTCGGCGAAGCTGATCACCTCGCGCATCTGGCCGGCGCCACCGGCGAGGATGCGGGTGACCTTGCGGTTGATCAGCGCCACCCCGTAGCCGTCGTCGCCGGGCATGCCGGCGAGCGGCTCGATGAACGGCGAGTCGTCGATCGTCACCTCGCTGCGCACGGGCCGCGAGAGGCGATGGACATCGAACAGGTCCGCGCCGGAGGAGGCGAACACCGCCACCCCGCGGGCGCCGCTGGCGTCGAACTCGCGGTCGAACCACGCGCGGATCCGCTCGACGTCCTTCCTCAGCTCGTCCTTCTGCTGATGGGGCAGGCCGTCGTCGCGCAGGGCACGCTCGGCGACGTCGAGCAGCGACTCCACCTCGATCTTGCGGTCCCGCTGGGTCGGGAACTCGCTCGGGTCGAGGTTCAGATAGACGCTCAGCACCTTGTGGCCCTCGGGCCTCAGGGAGGCGAGCTCGCGTAGGCGTTGCTTGGTCGTCACGGGCGGCATCATTGCGGAAAGGGGTCGCGGGCCGGGATACCCCGCCGTGGCGCGCCCAAACGGCGCCGGGGACGGGGGTTGCTCGTCTAGCCGCGGACCGTCACGCGCACGACCCGGGAGCGGCCGAGCTCATAGGGATAGGCCGCTTCGCGCCTGATGCGAGCCCGGAAGCGGTACGTGACCACGCCCGTGGTGGCCTCGAAGCGGTAGTCGTAGGACCAGCGGCCCCGCGAATCCGTGCGGGGAGTGGCGAAGGTGCGCCACCGCCCGCGGTAGAAGGCCTGGAGGTCGATCAGCTTTCCGCCGTCGGGAATCGGCCCCCTCACAAGCCGCCCGCGAAACCGGACGGCCTCTCCGTTGAGCGCGAATCGGCGATCGACTGCGATCGTGGACTGCGCCCGCACGAGGACGGGGACCTCCGCCCGGGCAGGCCGGGTCACCCTGGTGCCGCCGTAGTCGAATCGCACCGTCCGTGACGGGCCCACGCCGGTGGCAAACGAGAACCGGCCGGCGGTGTCCGTACTGACCGTCGCCGCGGGCCTTTGCGGCCCGCCGCTGCGGGGCTTGCTCATCACGACGATCGGCGCCTGGGCAAGGGGGCGGTTCCCGGCCAGCAGCTCGCCGCGGATGGTGTTCCCGTTGCCCCGGATCGGCCCGCGGTCCGGAACGCAGCGCGGCCGGCCGCCGCGGCGCCGCTTGCACCGCATCCTCTCTGCGAGCACGATGCGCGTCGCGGCTCGGGCAGGAAGGGATACGAGCATCGGCGAGCCGTCACGGCGCCGGTCGGCAGTGCGCTCGTTGCCGGCCCCGTCTCGCAGGTGCGCACGGATCTCGTAGACGCCGTCCGGAAGGGCCGCGTCATCGAGAGTGCCCACCAGGCGATCGCCGCTCAGCGTCGCTGCGAGGTCCCGCCAGACAGACTCGCCCGCTCGGCGAGCTTCAATCGACCCGGCGATGACGCCGGCTCCACGGTCGGCGACTGACGCCACCACCGTGAGCGGATCAGACCCGTCGGAAGGCTCGAAGGCGGCGGTCGGCGCCTCGTCGTCGAAGCGCAGGCTGATCGGATCGCTCGCACGCTCGGCGTCATGGTTGCCGGCGGCGTCCTCCAGCCAGACACGCAGCGTGTACTCCCCCGGCGCCGGGACCTGCAGTGGCAGCGACAGGATGTCCTCACCGTCACGGCTGCCCTCGCTGCAACTCGCCGCGGCGCAGAGCCGGTACCGCGCACGCACGATCGGCGACACCTGGCCGGTCGGATTCGCCCATCGCACGGTGAAGTCGTTGACCGCGCGCCATCCCTCGCCCCCCTCCAGGGCCAGGGCGCTCGGCTTTGCGGGCGCATGGTTGTCGACATGGATGTCGTGAGTCACGCTGCCCACGTTGCCGGCGGCGTCCACAGCCTCGACCCGCATCTGGTGCGTGCCGTCGGCAAGCGCAGCGGTGTTCAGCCCAAGGCCGCCCGGTGCAACGTCGACGCATGGCCGGGGCCGGGTGAAATCGCATCGCACCCAGTCCGGCCAGCGCACGTCGCGGTAGTCCTGGACGTCGCGCTGCTCGCCGTCCACGATCATGCGCGTCACCATGATCCCGACGTTGTCCGTGTAAACCGTCGCGGCTTCCTCATGGCCACGGTGCCAGCCGGTCCGCCACAGCGCACCCGAGTGCGGCGTCAGCGCCGGTGTGGTCCAGTCGTCGACGCGCACGGATACGTTCGCGGCCGAGAACAGGGCGCGGTTCCCGGGAGAGAACCCGCTCGCCGTGGTGGGACACCCACTCGGAGCGCCGCAGCGCGTCTCGAAACGGAACTTCGCACGGTTGTACAGAGGCACGGTCGTGCGATGGTTGAACGTGGGCGTGCCGATGCCACAACCGGCCCGGAACGAGTAGCAGCCGTAGGGCGTCACCAGATCGCTGTCGGTATTGAAGGCGACGATGCCCACCGTCCAGTGGTCGTCCAGCCGGATCGCGCCGACCGTGAAGGTGACGCTCTGAAGTGATGCTCCGGGCGGAGCCGTGAAGACCTGATTCGCCCCTGCGAAGTAGGCCGCGACTCCGCCGCTCGAGGTTGCCTTGGTGACAATGCCGGTCCCCACGGATGCGCCCGGAGGACACAGCGAGTACGCGTCCATGTTCGCGTCCTCGGATGCAACGAACGCGTTCTGCGCACTTCCGGCGGGCCCCCCGCAGGCGTACACGTCGTAGCTCCCCGCATGTGCGGGCCCAACCCACAGACCCAGCGCCGTGACCGCAACCGCCAGGGGCAACCGGACCCTCATGGGCCAAACTCCCCTCCGGCGCCCGTACCGGCGGTGGCGCCTTTGCCGGCAATTGAGCCTCCGTCCGCGGAGGAGAACTCCCGTGGCGCGGACACCTTGGTCGTGGCCGCCGACACGTCACCGCCAGAATTTGATTCCGAAGTGCGAGCCGGCGCGGGCCCGCCACCTCCTTCGAAGCCGAACTCGGTCCCCCGCTTGGCCGCGTCGTCACGCCTTCCCTCCGGGGCCGGCGTTGCCGGGTCACCGCCGGAATCGCCCGAAGCGCCGGCGGCGGGAAGCGCCGCCCGAGCCGGCTCGGGCGCCTGAGCGATCGGTCTCGGCTCGCTCGCCTGCGCCGTGCGATCGGGCCGGTCACGATCGGGCCGGTCGACCTGCTGCACTGCCGCCCCGCCGCCCGCGATTGCCGCGGTCGAGGCAACCACGGCGGCGGCCTTCTGCGCGCTCACGGCCTCGGCGCCGTGCTGGAGCTTCATCCCGATCGCTGTCGCCCGGTCGCCGGCGGTGACGGCGATCCAGTCATTGATCCGGGACCACAGGCTCACCCGGTCGAGGAGTGGCAGGACGATCACCGGCGGCAGCAGCTCGGCAAGCCGGGTGGGAGCGGACCGGTACTCGCGCAGCGCCGCCCGGCACCCCGAGCACGACGCCAGGTGTGCCTTCAGCATCCGCTGGTCCTCAGCGCCGGCGTGCCCGTCACAGGCGACGGACAGAAGTGGCTGGTAGCGCCGGCACGCGGTGCCGGCAGCGATCTCGCCGAAGCGCTCGAAGAAGAGGCGCCGCCCCTCGGTGAGCGAGCGGTTCACCTTGGTCCAGCTGAAGCCTGTGCGAGCGGCTATTTCGTCGTACGAGTAACCGAGCGCCTTCAGGATCAAGCACTGCATCTCGCTCGGTTTCAGTGCGCCGAGCGCCTCGGCGGTCCGGTGCACGCGCTCCCTGCCGGTCGCGGCCTCGTCCGGCTCGCGCTCGGTGGCGGGCACCGCATCCGCACCCGCAGTCTCGTCCTCCACGGACACGGAACGCTCCCGTTGCCGGCGCACTGCGAGCGCCTCGTGCTTGATGACCGTGTGCAACCACGGCCGCAGCTCGTCGCGGCGAGTCGTCGGTGCCTTCGTGAGGAGGATTTCGAGACTGCGCTGGTACGCGTCCTCGGCGTCGTGTCCGCACAGGGAGAAGCGGCGCGCGGTGCGCTTGAACGACACGGAGCTGGTCGTGACGAGCTCGACCGCCGCCGCGAACAGCTCGTCGCTCTGTGGACCTCCCCCCATGTGGCCCGACACTTGTGGACGGCGGGTGAAGTGTCCATTGGCCGCCTCGCCAGGTCGCGGCGGCCCGAATGTCACGGACCATTGCAGCCGACAGGACTGTTTCCCCAATCAAGTCGGCCGCCGAATGTCCCGATGTCCCGGCCGAAATGCCCGATTTGCGGGAAAACCTCGAAAAACCCGCAAATTGCGGGAAAGCCGCAACTAATAGCGGGCTCACCAGCCCGCTGTTACAGTGGCCGATGGCGGCGACATCGTCGTCTCAGTTTCGGGATTCAGGTCAGTTTTGGGATTCAGGAGAGGGACTTCTAGATGCCAACGTGCGTCGTGACAGGGGGCGCCGGCTTCCTGGGCTCGCATCTGTGCGAGTACCTGCTGGAGCGCGGCGACCGGGTGATCTGCATCGACAACCTCGACACGGGGTCGCTCGAGAACATCGAGCACATCGGGCAGCCCGAGTTCGAGTTCATCAACCACGACCTGACGGAGTTCGTGGCGGTCGACGAGCCGGTCGACTTCGTCTACCACCTCGCCAGCCCCGCGAGCCCGATCGACTACTCGCGGCTGCCGCTGCACACGCTGAAGGTGGGCTCCTACGGCACCCACCACATGCTCGGGGTGGCCAAGCGCAAGCGCGCGCGCTTCCTGCTCACCTCCACCTCGGAGGTGTACGGCGACCCGGAGGTGCACCCGCAGCCCGAGACCTACTGGGGGCACGTGAACCCGATCGGCCCGCGCGGCGTGTACGACGAGGCGAAGCGCTACGCGGAGGCCCTCACGATGGCCTACCACCGCCAGCAGGGCGTCGACACGCGCATCGCGCGAATCTTCAACACCTACGGGCCGCGCATGCGCCCCCACGACGGGCGCGCGGTGCCGACGTTCCTGCGCCAGGCGCTGCAGGACAAGCCGCTGACCGTGTTCGGCGACGGCTCCCAGACGCGGAGCTTCTGTTACGTGGAGGACATGGTGCGGGGGCTGTACTCGCTGATGTGCTCCGAGTACCACGACCCGGTCAACCTCGGGAACCCGTACGAGATGTCGCTGCTGGAGCTGGCCGAGACGGTGATCGACGTCACCGACTCGCGCTCGGAGATCGTGTTCGAAGCGCTCCCGCAGGACGACCCCAAGGTGCGCCAGCCGGACATCACGCTCGCGCGTGAGGTTCTGAGCTGGCAGCCCGAGGTACTGCTCGCGGACGGCCTGAAGTTGACGATCGAGCGCTCGGGCGTCGAGCGCCTCGTCGGCACCTAGCCCCGGCTCTCCACACCCTCCGCCAGCTCGCGCAGCTCCGAGAGGGGGCGTCCGGTCGTGCCGGCGATCCAGCACGCGATCGGGGCCGCAATCCGCTCCGACGCGTGCGCCGCTACGGCCGCGAGACGCAGGATCTCGTCCATCTCCTCCTGGCTCGGCGGCTTCGCGCCGGCCTGCTCGGCAAATGTTCTAACCCACTCCTCCGGCGTCATTCTGAGCACCTCCGTTTGGGCGCAGTCCAGGCGCGGATCCGTGCTCGAAAGCCGGTTTCCGCCGCCGGCGGGCTGTCGCATGTCTTGGCGCTGGGGTACATTTCACGTGCTTGGACCGCGTGAGACCGTCCCCAGCGGGTGCGCACCTAGTTTCACTGCCCCCGTCCAGCGGGAACCCTCTTGCAGTGCGTCCGACCGAGGTCGGGGACGGCGGCCCCTGACCGAAGACCACCGAGACCATCGGATACGCGCCGCTACACCAGTCCACCCGCGGTGTTCTACACCAGCGAAGAGCGCACTGACTCCGGGCCCGCCAGGGCCACCCGAGAACCCACATGAGCGAACCGGTCATCCGCACGCCTGACGTCGACGAGAGTTCCTCCGCTCCCGGCGCGAGCGGCGGTTCCCGCTTTCCCCGCACCTCGCCGACCCTGCGCGTGGCGGGCACGATTCCGGCCGATGTGGACCACATGGAGCTGAACCGTGACGTCCGCGCGCGCCGCCCGAGCGTGATCGGAGCGCTCGTGAACGCCCGCGCCTTCGAGCGCGCGCTGCGCGTCGTGTCACTGCTGGCCCTCGACCTGGCCGCGCTGCTTGGTGCGATCTTCACCGCCCTGGCCGTCAAGGACCTGGTCCTGGGCGACTTCGTCTTCAGCGAGGAGATGGGAACCGCGCTCGACTACCTGCCGTTCGTGTTCCTCGTGACCGCGCTGATGTTCGCGCGCAGCGGCCTCTACTCGCAGCGGGAGGCACGGCCGGGCTTCACCGCGATCGGCGCGAACCTGTTCCTGACGGCGTGCGCGGCGCTGGCCTTCGCGGTCGTGAACGGCCTCGACTTCAGCTCCTACTACATCTTCTACGGCGGCCTGTTCTTCGGCCTGATCTGGGTGACCGGCCTGCGCTGGCTGTACGAGCGCACGACCGACCTCGGGCTGCGGGCGCTCGGCAGGAGCCGCCGTGTGCTGCTGGTCGGCAGCGGCGCCCAGATCGACGCGGTCGCGCACGCGCTGCTGGCCGACACGGCCCACACCCGCTACGAGCCGGTCGGCTACATCTCGCTGACGCCGAAGCCCGACAACGGCCTGCGCAACCTCGGCTCGCTGTCGGAGCTGCCCGAGCTGCTGGCCGAGCATCGTGTGCAGGAGGTCGTGATCGCCGACCCCAACTTCCCGGAGCTGGAGGCATTCGAGCTCGTGGACCGCTGCCACGACCGCGGTGTCACCGTGCGGATCGCCCCCACCACGATGGAGATCATGACCCACCGCCACGAGCTGGTCCCGGGCCAGTCGGTGCCGCTGTTCGAGCTGAAGCCGCCGGTCTTCGAGGGCCTCGACTTCGTGCTGAAGCGCAGCTTCGACGTCGTCGTCGCGGGCGCCTCCCTGGTGGTGCTGTCGCCGCTGCTGTTCGCGATCGCGGCGTCGATCAAGCTCACGTCGAGGGGTCCCGTGCTGTTTCGCTCCAGCCGCCCGGGCATCGGCGGGCAACCGTTCGACTGCCTCAAGTTCCGCACCATGCTCTCCGACGCGGAGCAGCGCCAGGAGGAGCTGGAGGGGCTGAACGAGGCCACGGGCGCGTTGTTCAAGATCCGCCACGACCCGCGCATCACCCGGGTCGGCGGCATCCTGCGCCGGTACAGCCTCGACGAGCTGCCGCAGCTCGTGAACGTGTTGCGCGGCGACATGTCGATGGTCGGGCCACGGCCACTGCCGACCCGGGACTACCACCGCCTCGAGGAATGGCACCGCAAGCGCTACCTGGTGCTGCCGGGCATCACGGGCATGTGGCAGGTGTCGGGCCGCGCCGAGCTGGACTTCGACGAGCTCGTGCGCCTCGACTTCCTCTACCTCGAGCGGTGGAGCGTCTTCCTCGATCTCTCGATCCTGCTGAAGACGTTGCCGGCAGTATTCAGGCGCAAGGGCGCGTTTTAGCCGTCCACGACGAGATCTGGCGCCAGCTGCCAGAGGAGCGGGCTCACGATCATGTGAGTCCGGCGGCGCACGACTACGTGCTGCGCGCGCTCGAGACGCGGCTGCACGACGCCGGGCGGGGCGAGGGCAGGCTGCTCGACGTCGGGTCCGGTGACGGGGCGCTGGGAGCACGGCTGGCGGCACAGGGAGCGCTCGTCACCGGGGTCGACCCGTCGACGGCGGCGATCGAGCGGGCGCGCGCGGCGCACCCCGACATGAACTGGGCCATGCCCGCCGAGGACGGCCGGCTGCCGGCGCCCGATGCGAGCTTCGACGTGGTCACGTGCGTGCACGTGCTGGAGCACGTCGCCGACACACAGACGCTGATGTCAGAGGTGCGGCGGGTGCTCGTCTCGGGAGGCCTTCTGCTCGTGACGGTCCCGTTCCACGGCCGCTTCCAGGGAGCGCTGACGGCGCTGACCTCGTTCGAGCGCCACTTCGACCCGCTCGAGCCCGTGTTGCGGTTCTACACCGCCCGGTCGCTACAGGCGTTGCTGGAGGCGTTCGCCTTCGAGCATGTCGAGACGGCCGCCCGCGGAGGAGCGCCGCTGATGCGGCGCACCCTGATCGCCCTCGGGCGGCGAGCGGGCATCGCTGCGCCGGCCTGAGGGGCGGGCGGCCGGCAGGACATCAGCGCGACTCGATCCGCGGAATCACCTCGCTCGCCATCAGCTCGATCTGTCGTCGCTCGTCGCCCAGGGGCCACAGGTAGACGCGCTGGCATCCCGCGCCGGCGTAGCGAGACAGGAGGGCGGCGCAGTGTTCGGGGGAGCCGATGCAGACCTGCTCACGAAGCTCGTCCTGATCACGATTCAAGAGGGGCGCGAGGATCTCGCCGAGCGCCCGATCGGCCTCGGCACGATCCTGGGCTACCCACGTCCACATCGTGGCGAGCGCGTTGGGGAAGCCTTCGGCTTTGCGGCCACAGTCCGCGAGCTCGACCGCCAGACGGTCACGACCTTCTGAGAACTGGTCCGGTGTCGTGTTGTAGGCGGACGCAAGCCAGCCGTCTCCAGCGCGCGCGATCCGACGGAGCCCGGCTTTCGAGCCCCAGCTTCCGATCCAAAGAGGTATGCCGCGCTCCTGCCGGGGAGCCGGCGCGAGCGCGAGGTCGGAGGGCATGCGGTAGAAGCGTGCGCTCTCTGGACCCGGGTCTCCCCTGAGCAGCTCCCGCAGCACCGTGACGGCCTCGTCGAATCGCTTCCAGCGCTCATCGAACGGGATGCCCAGGGCGTCATAGTCGCGCTTCGACGAGCCAGGTCCCAGCCCCGCGATCAGGCGGCCCTCGGAGAGGACATCGAGGGCGGTCAGCGTCTTCGCCAGCGGGACGGGCCCGCGCAGAACGGCGAGCGAGAGGGTGGTGGCCACCGTCATGTCGCCGGTGCGCTCGAGCACGCTCGCCAGTGCCGTTGGTCCATCGAGCCAGGGAGTCGAGAAGACGAAGTGATCGTTGGCCGAGACCGCCGCAAAGCCGCACTCCCGAGCCGCGTCCACGGTCTCAGCGAGTCGCCTGAACGAGAGTTCCTCGCTCACGAACCGCATCAGCGGCAGGTGGACGCCGAAATCCATTCAGTCCGCCAGCCCGGCGACCTTCATTGCCTCCTCGCGGTCGTGATAGCTCACGAACTCCAAGCACTTTCCGCGCTCGAAGGTGAGCACATGCGCAACGGGGACGTCGACGTCGGCGCCGCTTGCCCGCCCCCGGGCATAGATGTGGACGAACACCACGACCTTGTCACCCGCATCGAAGAACTGCTCCAGCTCATGGCGAAAGCTCTCCCAGTCCTCCTGCAGGGACGTCAGGTACTCGCGGACTCCGTCGTGGCCCCGTACGGGTTTGCCGCTGAGCGTCGCCAGGTGAGGATGCCACGCGACGTCCGGATCGCACTCCGCCAGCACGGCGTCCACGTCTCCGCGGTTGCGCGACTCGTAGATCCGTTTCGCGGCGGCCACGTTCTGCCGGGACATCGCGGCCGCCAGTATCACCGATCGAGCCGGTCTAGGGCGCGCGCCGGTAGCGGAGGTAGACGACGCGCGAGCCGAACGTGCGCGTCTCGACCAGCTCCAAGTCGATCTTCTCCTCCAGGGCCGGGAAGTACGGCGTGCCCCCGCCCAGCACGACCGGGTAGACGAACAGCCGGTACTCGTCGACAAGGCCCAGCTCGATGCAGGTCGAGGCCAGGCCGGCGCCGCCGACGGCGATGTCCTTGCCTGGTTGCTCCTTCAGCTTGGCGACCTCTTCGGCAACGCCCTCCCTGGCCAGCCTGGCATTGCCCTCGACTTTCTCGAGGGTCTTCGAGAACACGATCCGCGGGAGGCCCTTCCAGATGCGGGCGAACTCGAGCTCGACGTCCGAGGCCGACGGGTTCTCCTCGGCGGTCTCCCAGTAGAGCATCGTCTCGTAGAGCCGTCGTCCGAGGAGATGCGCGCCGATCTCCCGCACCTGCTGGTTGTGGAACCGGTGCAGCTCCTCGTCCGGCCCCGCCCAGTCGATCTCGCCGTCGGGCCCGGCGATGAACCCGTCCAGCGACACTGACATCGAGTAGATGAGCTTGCGCATCCCGGCGCCTACTCTAAGGGGCCGTCGGCGGCGGCTTGGGTTCGGCGGGCGCCGCGCGGGCCTTCCGCCGCGCCGCCCGGCGGGCTGCCTCGGCGCGAGCCGCAGCAAGGGCCTCCTCACGCTTCAGGCCACGGGCGCGCAGCGCCACCAGGTATGCGGCGCGATTCAGCGCCGAGGTCGGGTCGAGGAAGAGGGCCGCGCGCAGCACGGGAATCGCACGCTCCGGCTGATCGAGCGTCGTGACGTAGTGATCCCCGAGGCGCCGCCACGCCTCCGGGCTGGCGGGTTCGAGCCGCACCGCATCCTCGAGCGGGCGGGTCGCGCGGCGCGGCCTGCCGGCGGCCCGCTCGATCTCGGCCTGCTCGAAGTAGGGCTCGATCGACAGCGGGTTGATGTCGTGTGCACGGTCCGCGGCCGTGCGTGCGCCGGCGAAGTCTCCCTCGCTCAGCAGCGCGAGCGCCTGATCGCCCTCGTCGTCGGCCCGCCACGGCTGCGCGACAGCGACCGCCGCCAGGCCGGCGAGGACGACCGCACCGGCCGCCAGCGCGGCCCGGCCGCGCAGCGCGCGCCCGCGCGGCATCTGCAGGCGGGCGGGCGCGGGCGTGCCGGCCGCGGTGTCCGGGGCGGTGAGCGCAATCGCCCCCCGGCCGGCGACCCAGCCGGCGCAGAAGAGGCCGGTGACCGCGACCGCCGGGACGAACCAGGTCCAGTCGATCGCCGAGTGCACGCCGAACACGACCGCCACCAGGGCCAGGGACAGCAGCCCGGCGCGCTCCGGCGTCCAGGTCGGAGGCGACCGCCGCCGCAGATGGAGCGTGCGGGCGGTCGCGATCAGCCAGGCCGACGAGCGCCGCGAGACTGGCGGCCAGGCCGAGCAGGCCGAGGTCGGCCAGCGTCTGGTGCACGTAACCATGGGCGTGGCGGCCCTGGGTCGGCTCCTCGCGGAATCGCAGCTGCGCCTGGGCAAAGGAACCCGCTCCGGCGCCCTCGAGCCGGTGCTCACGCCACACGTCGAGCGCCCGCGACCAGTAGATCGTGCGCACGTTGCCCGTCTCGATCAGCCGCCCGGGCTCGTTGCTCGGCGCCTGCTCCTTGCTGGTCAGGTCGTCCCAGCGATCCGAGACCGTGCCTCCGATCCCGCGGTCGCTGAACGCAAGCGCCGCCAGAACGACGAGCGGGACAGCCGCGAGTGATCCGAGTGCCAGCTTCCCGAGCGTACGACGGGTGCGCTCCGGCAGCGGCCGCTCGCGCGCGCGCCGCTCGATCAGCACGCCCGCGACCAGGAGCAACACGGTCATACCGAGGAGCACGAGGCCGAACTCGACGCCGGCATCCTCTCGCCGTGCAAGCGGGACGCGATCGTCCGTGAGCGCGCTGTTGCCGAAGGCCCAGACGGTCACCAGCGCGGCACCGGCAGCGGCCGGCAGCAGCACGGCCAGCGTCTTCAACCTATGAGGCACGACCGCGAGCCAGATCCCGATCGCGACGAGCGCCGCCAGGATGCTGCCCCTGGAGAAGCTCAGCAGCATGGTCACCATCAGCAGCCCCAGCAGAGGATGCGCGAGCGCCGCGGGCAGCACCGGCCCCGGCCGCGTGCCGAGCCACAGGCACAACGGGATCGCCATCGCGGCCGTGATGCCGACCGCGTTCCAGTAGCCATACGGCTCGCGCAGCCGGCCGTAGATCTCGTCTTCCGCCAGCCACCCGGGGGCGACCTTCGTCAGGAGCCCGTAGAGGCTCACGACCGTGAGCGCCAGCAACACCCCGTAGAGAACTGCCTCCCAGCGGGCGGGCGCAAGGCGCACCGCCGCGATCCCGGCCGCGAAGGCTCCGACGTAGGCAAGCGTGCGGTTGGTCTCGATCCACGAGTCGGACGGGTGGAGTGACCACAGGATCGACAGCCCGGTCAGACCAGCGAGCGCGACCAGCGCCGCGAGCGTGGCACCGCCGTGCAGCGGTGCGTCGGCGGCGAACAGCAGCGCCGCCGCGACCACCAGGCCGGCCACGACGATCACCCCGATCTCGACCAGCGTCGCGCTGCCAAGCTGCAGACCGCCGTTGCCGACGAACGCGATCGCGGAGAGCACGCCCGCGAGCGCCAGCGAGATCGCCAGCCCGGCGCCGAGGCGCACGCGGCCGGCGAGCACCCGCTCGCCACCGCGGACGGTGCTCACGTCGCTCGGTTTAGCGGCGGAAGCGTGCGATTCCACGTTTGATTCCACCAAGGTGCCGGCGACCCGTCACTGTGGCGACCGCAAGCGTGCTCGCGCCGAGGGCAATCAGGACGATCAGCACCAGCGGTGGCAGATCCGTCCCGAAGCCGGCGGAGTCGAAGGCCGCGCCGCTCTCGCCAGGGCGCACTCCCGCCCCGCCGATCCGGACGGCCTCGTCCGCACCCGTCGCCTTGGCGATCTCGCCCTCCTCCCCGGAGGTCGGCGGAGCGCCGGCGTCGACACGATCCGCGACTGCGGCCGGCTTGGCGCTGCGGTGCTTGCCGCCCGCCGACCCGAGCTGGGCGCGGCGGATCACAGAGCGGCAGTCCGTGTACTCGTCGAGGTCCGACGGGAGCTGGTCCAGTGCCCGCTCGAGCTCGGACGACGAGTACTTGCCGTTCAGCACTCCGTCCTCGCTGCAGTCGCGGATCACGCTGATCGCGCTGGAGTGGGCAGGCGACACCGTGGCCGCCATGGCGGCCAGCACGGCGACGAGCGTCGTGGTTGTTCGCGCTGCGAACGTCATGACTCTTGGTGGGTGGCGACGCCGAACCGAAGACGTCTCCGCGATACACAAACCCACTCGTGCCGCCAAAGGTGCGGGGCTCCCCCCTCCGGCGACGGTGCCAAACCTTAATGATCGGGGCCGTCACGTTCTCCGCGAAGCCATCACGCCTCCTACAGGGAGCGGTACCGCTCCACGACCTCGAGGGCGGTGGCACGCTCGATGTGCGGCCGGTCGACCAGGAAGTCCCGCAGCTCCGCCACTGCGGCGTCGCGGTCGTAGCCGCTGGCCGTGCGGCGCGAGTCGTGGCGCACCGGGGTCGCGTCCACCACGCCGAGCCGCCAGCCCCGCTCGAGCGCCAATCCGCCCCAGTGCGCGTCGAGGCCCCATCCCATGCGGAGCGGGGGAAACGGAAGCAGCTCACCTGCGACGGAGCGGTCAAATGCCGTCACGGGGCCGATCTCGACCAGCCGCGTGCGGCGCGCCACCGACCCGCGCGCCCGCCGGACCACCCGCCAGGCCGCGTGGCTCGTGTGGCGCAGCGCGGGCTGTGCCAGCTGAAGGCCGAATCGCTCCGCGCACACAAGGAAGCGATCGAGGAAGTGACGCGGAAGCCGCGCATCGTCGTCGAGGACGATCACCCAGTCGGCGTCCTGCGGGGGTGCCGCCTCCAGCAGCGCGTTCAGGTTCTCGAACTTCCCCCGCCCGGCGAGTCCCTCGAGCCGGGTGTCGGGGGCCAGCGGTTCTGTCTGCGTGCCGAGCGCCCCCAGAGCGATGCTCACCCGGTGGCGGCTGCGGCGCAGCTCGGCGACGGACCTCGCCATGCTCGAGGCACCGTCGGGGGCGTAGATCCCGGTCACGTGCACCCGTCGCGGCGGCGCATCCCGAACCGCGGCGGCGAGGCGCAGGGGCTCGAGCCGCAACCATGCGGCCGCGTCGTCGGCGAGATCGCGCACGGTCCCCGCCGCGCGCCGTCGCCTGCCCTCGACGATGCCGCTCTCCCCGGAGAGGACGCGCTCGGGGTCCATCATCGCTTCGCGCGGGCAAGCAGCTGAACGAGGCGACCCGCGGAGTGCGCGGTCAGCAGGAGCCCGTTCCCGCAGCGGTAGCGGAACGTGTGCAGGAAGCAGCCGGCGAGCCAGCGCAGCTCACGCGCCGCGGAGGGAGCGCCCCCGCGATGCTCGGAGTATGCGCGCAGCGCCCTTCCGCGGCGGAAGGCGGCCCGCATCAGGGGTCGCAGCCGGGAGTCGGCGGCGTCGCGGCGGTGCACGAGGCCGGCGTCGGCGACGTACATCACGTGCCCGCCGCGCTCGCGCAGCCGCCGCTCCCACATGTCCTCGTCGAAGCCGTAAGGCACGCCCGGGTCGAACGTCCCGGCGATGTCGAACGCGCGCCGGTCGATGCCCATGTTGGCGCCCCATACGACGTCCACCTCACGATCGGCCGGGCCCGCGTCGAGCGCGGTGATCGGAGGCGCCTCGCGGCCACAGAGCGGCAGCCGGAAGCCCTCCAGCCGCACCTCGATCGGGCCGCCCAGCACCAGCGCGTCCGCGTGCCGGCGCCGGCCGTCGAGCAGGGCCCGGAGCCAGCCGGGCGGGGCCTCGACGTCGTCGTCGACGAACACGACGAACGGTGCGGCGCTCGCGGCGATGCCGGTGTTGCGCGCCGAGTTCAGGCCCGGAGCGCCCTCGCGCTCGACGTAGCGCACGGTCACCGTCGAGACCGCTCCGCCGCCGCCTGCGTGGCGGCCCGGGTGGCCTCGCCGGGGCCGTCGTCGACCACCACCACCTCGTAGCTGCCGGGCTCCAGATCCTGCGCGATCAGCGATTCCAGGGCCGCGCTCAGATAGCCGGCACGGTCACGGGTCGGGACGATCACCGAAGCTTCGAGCATCAGATACCGCTTGCAGCAATACCATGCCCGTCCGCGTGAACCGTGAGCGCCCGGACGTCCTGCTGGTCTCCCCTGGCACCACGGAGGGCTGGCGCCGGGCCGACGCGGAGCTCGCCGACGTGCTGCGTGAGCTCGGCGTCTCGGTCTCGATCGTGGGCAGCGAGATGCGCATCGCGCGTCATTTCCGGCGCACGATGCAGCTCACCGACCTGGCCGAGGCGGCGGCGATGCGACGGGCGCTCTCCCGCGCACTGCGGCGCACCGACCCCCGCG
This sequence comes from uncultured Solirubrobacterales bacterium, assembly GCA_963731895.1. Lineage (GTDB taxonomy): Bacteria > Actinomycetota > Thermoleophilia > Solirubrobacterales > JBBDJG01 > CAVSXO01. The sequence continues at coordinate 64,672 of CAVSXO010000032.1, read as the reverse complement.
CGATCCTGTTCTCCACGACGCAGGCCACGATGCTGCAACCCGCCCGCCGCCTGCGGGGTGCGGCCGTGCGGTTCGATGCGCTGGCGGCGGTGAACCGCCCCGGTCGCGCGAACGCGCTCCAGCACCGCCTCGAGCGGCGTGCGCTGGCGCGGGCCAAGATCCTGCTCCCGTGGGGGCTCGACCCGGCACAGCGCGTACCCGGCGAGCTGCGCGGGCCGGCGCGCGTGGTGGCGCTGCCGGTTGCGATCGAGTCGATCGAGTCTGCGGAGCCGAGCGCCGCGCGCGATCCCGTCGTGGTGACGTATGCGGGAAACCCGGACAAGAAGGGGCTCGAGCTGGTCGCCGAGGCGTGGCGCCTGGCCGCGCCCGAGGGCCGGCGCCTGGTCGTCACGGGGATCGCGGCGGAGGCCGGCCGCAGGTATCTGAGCGGCCGCGGCGTGAGCGAGCCCGCGGGGCTCGAATGGGCCGGCATGCTCTCCCGAGACGATCACCGGACGCTGATCGGCCGTGCCGAGGCCTACGTCTCCGCCTCGCGGATCGAGGAGTACGGCGTCGCCCAGCTCGAGGCGCTGGCCGGCGGTGCGCTCCTGGTCACGACTCCATCGGCCGGCCCGTACGAGGCGTTGCCGCTGGCGCGCCGGCTCGAACCCGCCCTGGTGGCCGCCGAGCGGTCGCCGCAGGCGCTCGCGGCGGCCCTGCGCGCCGCGCTCGAGCTGCCGGAACCCGCGCGCGCCGAATATCGCGACCGCGCCCGCGGGCTGGTCGCGCCCTACTCGCGCGAGGAGCTCCGCCGCCGGCTGGAGCGCGACGTGCTGCCGTTCCTCCTGCGCTGACGTCGCTCCCGCAGCCACTGGCGTCCGAACGCCACGACGAACGCCGGGTTGTAGCGCAGGTAGCGCGGCAGCAGGCGCAGCGGCTCCTGGGAGAGGCGGAACAGCCACTCGAGGCCCCGGGCCTGCATCCACGCCGGAGCCTGGCGCTTGCGCCCGGCGAGAAAGTCGAACGCGGCTCCCACCCCGACCAGCACCGGCGCCTGCAGCCGGGGGCGCATGCGCGCCATCCACAGCTCCTGCTTCGGGACGCCGAGCCCCACCCACACGACGTCCGCCCGGTCGGTGTCGATCCGCCTGGCCACGTCGCGCTCCTCCTCCGGGGTCAGCGGCCGGTGGGGCGGTGACCAGCTCCCGGCGATCTGCAGGCCCGGGTGGCGGGACTCGAGCGCGCGGACCAGCTCGTCCAGCGCCTCCTCCGTGGCGCCCCCGTACAGCCACATGCGGTGACCCCGGCGCGCGGCCCGCGCGCAGAAGCGGTCCATCAGGTCGGGGCCGTACACGCGGTCGCGCAGTTGCTCGCCGAGCAGGTTCAGCGCCCACACGAGCGGCCGGCCGTCGGGCACGTTCATAGTCGCGCCGCGCAATGCGGCGCGCATGCCCTCGTCGTGCCGGGCCACCATCAGCGAGTGCACCGGCACCGCGCACACGTAACCGGGTTCGCGGCCGGCGATCATCCGCTCCATCTCATCCATCGCCTGCTCGTAGTCGGTGACCGCGATCGGGGTCCCGAGCAGCTCGCGCGTGGCGATCATCTGGCCGCCTCGTATGCATCCATCAGCGCGGCATAGAAGCGCTCCGGCCCGAACAGGTCGCGCGCGCGCTCGAGCGACTCGCGACCGCGGGCGCGGCGCAGGTCCGGGTCGTTCCACATCTCCCCCATCGCGCGCGCCCAGGCCGCCACGTCGCGGTCGGGGAGCGTGTGCTCCTCCCCCACCATCTCCGGCAGCCCGCCGCGCCGCGACGCCAGCACCGGCACACCGGCCGCCATCGCCTCGATCACCGAGTACGGACATGCCTCGTCCCAGCGCGACGGCGCGACCACGAACGCCGCGCGGGCGAGCGCCGCGCGCACCTCGGCCGGCTCCAGCAACCCGAGGAAGCGCACGGGCGCGCCGGTGCTCCGGGCAAGGGCCTCGAGCGGCTCGGCCTCGGGACCGGTGCCGGCGATCGCCAGCGGCACGCCGGCCTGCGCGGCGGCCTCCACCGCAGTGTCGATGCCCTTCTCACCGACCAGCCGCCCGGCGTACAGCCCGTACTCCGGCGCGTTGCCCGATGGCGCGTCCGCGAACTGACTCGCCGGCAGGAAGTTGTGCGCAACCGAGATCCGGTCGCGCTGCAGTCCCAGCTCTCCCAGGCGGTCCGCAGCGAAGGCACTCGGGGCCACGAACCGCCCGACCGCCGTCAGGATCTGTGGCTGCTGGCGCCATTGGCCGGCGCCGTAGATCGCCGCCTCGGGCAGATTCCCCCGGCACCGGTGCCGCACGCCCGGGAGCATGTTGCGGCCCCGGCACAGCGTGCAGATGGCGCCATCGCGGTATTGGATGCCGATCGAGCAGAACAGGCGGTAGTTGTGCAGATGCATGACGACGGCCGCCCCCGCCTGCCGCGCCGCGGCCAGGGCGCGTGACCCCCACAGCGGGTAGACGTTGTGTGCGTGCACGATTTCGGCGCCTGTGCGGCGCACGGCCTCGGCGATCTCACCGGGAGCCAGCCCACCCGCGAGCATCCCGGCCGCGGCGCGCAACTGGCCTGAGGCTCCCGACAGCTCCGCACTGTCGCGCTCCAGCACCTCGACCGCGTGCCCGCGCTCGCGCAGCAGGGTCGCGATCTCGGCCACGGACCGCTCCTCCCCCCCGGGCCCGCGGTATCGGTTGTGCAGGATCAGTACGTTCACTCCGAGCCCGGGAGTATCAACCCCACTCCGGCATGTCCGTCGCGCTCGTCACCAACTACATCCCCCCCTACCGCGCGCCGCTGTACCAGCTGCTCGCAGAGCGCTACGGCGTGGAGGTCTTCTGCTTCGGCGGAGAGGGCCGCTACGTCGCCGACCATCACCGGGAGCTGGAGCGGCAGGTCGCCGAGGCGCCGTTTCCGGCCCACGTGCTGCGCCACCAGCGCGACGCAGCCAAGCTCGGCCGCGACCACCGGGCGGTGGCGGCCCAGGTCACCGGTCGCACTGCGCTGCCCGCGGCGTGGCTGGGAGCGCGGCGCGCAAAACGTCCCTTCATCCTGTGGGCGTCGATGTGGCGCCACCCGCTGACCCCCGCCCACGTCGCGTCGTTCCCGCTGATGCGCCGCATGTACCGGCGCGCCGATGCGGTGCTGACCTACGGGGAGCACGTCTCGCGCTACGTCGTGCAGCGGCGCGGGAGCGACCGCAACGTGTTCGTCGCGCCGCAGGCCGTGGAGGCCGGCCTCTTCGGGCGCGACGTGGACCAGGCCGAGCGCGCCGCATGGCGTGACTCGGCCGGCATCCCCCAGGACGCGCCGCTGGTGCTGTACGTCGGCCGCCTCGTCCGGGAGAAGGGGGTCGAGACCCTGCTCGACGCGTGGGAGGCCGCCCGGCACGACGGGGAGGTCCTGTGCCTGGCCGGCGAGGGCCCGCTGCGCGGCCGGCACGGCGGCCCGAGCGTGGTCTACGCCGGTCACGTGGAGCGGTCCGCGCTGCCCGCCGCCTACGCGGCCGCAGACGCCGTGGTGGTGCCATCTCTTTCCACCCGGTCGTTCCTCGAGCCGTGGGGACTGGTTTGCAACGAGGCCATGCACCAGGGCCGTCCCGTGATCGCCACGACGGCCGTCGGCGCGGCGGCGGGTGGCCTGGTGCGCGACGGCGAGACCGGCCTGGTCGTCGCCGACGGCGACCCGGCCGCGCTCGCGGAGCGCGATCCGCGCGCCTGCTCGGGGACGTGGAGCTGCGCCGAGCGTCTCGGCGCCGCCGGGCGCACTGCGGTCGCGGATTTCAGCCACGAGGCCGCGGCGGACGCGTTCGGGAAGGCGCTGCGGGCCGTGGGGGCCGGCGGCGAGTCCCCGCGGGCCCGTCCCTAAGATCCCGCGCCGGTGGGCCTCCCTAGCTTCACGATCGTCACACCCTGCCTGAACGGCGCCGCGACTTTGTCGTCCACGCTCGAGTCCGTGCGCGACCAGGACTACGGCGGCGAGGTCGAGCACGTCGTGGTGGACGGCGGTTCGACCGACGGGACGCTCGACATCCTCGCGTCCGCACCCGACGTGCGCTACATCTCGGAGCCCGACCGCGGCCTGTCCGACGCGGTGAACAAGGGCATCCGGATGGCGCGCAACGAGGTCGTCGGCTGGCTGAACGCCGACGACATATACCTGCCGGGGGCACTGGGGCGAGTCGGGAAGGCGCTGGCCGATCGGCCAGACGCACTGTGGGCCACGGGCCCGTGCCTGATCATCGACGCCGACGGGCGCGAGATCCGGCGCTTCGTGACGGGTTACAAGAGCTTCCTGCTGCGCCGCTACAGCTACCGGATGCACCTGGTGCAGAACTTCGTCCCGCGCCCTCGACCTTCGTCAGAAAAGAGGCCTTCGACCGGGTCGGTGAGTTCGACGAGCGGTTCAAGTACTCGATGGACTACGACCTCTGGCTGCGCCTCGGCCGCATCGGGCCGCCGCTCGTGGTCGACGCGCCGCTGGCGGCATTTCGCATGGCCGAGGGGTCGCTGAGCATGACCGGCTTCGAGCGCCAGTTCGCCGAGCACACCCAGAATGCCCGCGAGCACGGCGACGGCCACCGGGTCGCGGTCGCGGCAAACGCCCTCGCCAGCCGCGCGATCGTGGCGACGTACAGGGGCATGCGGCGCCTGCGGGGCGGCGCCGGCCTGACTCACGATCTACGAAACGCCACGGCTGCGCCGCTCGGACCGCCGGCGGAGCAGTCGTTGAAGCGGTGAGCGGTCCAGGATCCGATGACGAGCGGATGCGACGAGTCGCGGCAGCGGCTGCAGATAGTCGAAGCGAGACCGGCCGAGCGCAAAGTCGTCCCACTCGAAGCTCATGTACGAGCTGTCGATCTTTCTGAAGCAGACGGTCCTGATAGCCGAGCACCTCCTCGAGCTCCCAGGCCTGGCTCAGACGCAGGAACTTCGTCAGGAGGTTCACCGACGGCTGGTACGCGTCGTCGACCAGCACGCGGCCGCCGACCCGCAGATGAGGAGCCGTGTAGTACCAGTCCAGGACGGGGAACGGAAACCCGTGTGCCCCGTCGATCAGCACAATGTCGAGCGGCTCCGGCTCCCAAGCCTCGAGCGCGGTATGCGACGACTCGGCAACGAAACGGATTCCCTCGGTGTTTATGCGCTCTTCGGCGCAGTACCGAAGAATGCGGTCGTGCTCGTCGGACGAGGGACTGATCGCCAGATGCGTGGCGCCGCTCGCGGCGAACACAACGGTGCTCGCGCCGGAACCCGTCTCGAGTGTCTTCATGCCCGGGGCGGCGTTACGCTCGAGCCATTCGAGGGCGGGCCAGCCGAGGCCGAGATAGCCGTCATCGTGAGCGAGCAACGGGCGTGTGCGGAGCCGGCTCGTCACCCCCGAACTATCCACGGCGGATGAGCTTAACGACTCCTGTCGGGCCAGGCCCCGAACCCGGTCACGTGCGCGTGGGCATCGCCCTCCTGACTCTGCTGCCCGGCAAGGTGGGCGGGTCCGAGACGCTCGTCCGAGGCCTGTTGGAGGCCCTTGCAGCCGATCTGGGAGACAACGGAGACGGTCAGACTTACGCCGCCGTCACGAGCGAAGCCACGGCGGCCTCGCTCGCGCGATACTCCCGAGGCCCGCTCCAGGTCCACGCGCTGCCCGGCTACAGCCCGGGCCAGAGAGCACTGCCCAGGCTCCTCGAGATCGTTCGCGGTCGCTATGCGGGCAGGCGACTCGCGCGTGACTTTCGTGCGGCCGCGGCCGAGCCTCTCTTGGAGCCACTGTCGGCGGTCCACTACGCGGTCACCGTCTCGATCCCGCCGCTCGAACTGCCCAGAGTCGTCACCGTCTACGACCTTCAGCACGAGGTGATGCCTGAGTTCTTCTCGGTCGCGGAGCGCACGTACCGCCGCGTCTTCTATGCGGGGGCGATTGCCGAGGCGGACGTGGTCATGACGATCAGTGAGTTCAGCAAGCAGACGATCGTCGAGCGTCATGGCATCGACCCGGACAGGGTGATCGTGAGCCGGCAGGGCATCGACCGGGGCCTGTTCTCGCCCGATCCGGAGGAGAGCGACGCTGAGCGCGTGCGGATGCTCGGCGTCCCCGGCCGGTACGTCATCTATCCGGCCAACCTCTGGCCGCACAAGAACCACGCGCGCCTGCTCGAAGCAATGGCACTCCTGGATGACAGGGAGCTCGGGCTCGTGCTCACCGGCGCCCAGGACGGTCGCTGGTCTCGTTTGGCGGCGACCGCGCAGGCCCTCGGGATCGGAGACCGCGTCCACCATCTTGGCTACGTCGACCGTGAGGTGCTGCCGGCGCTCTACCGGCGTGCCGCCGGAGTCGTCTTTCCCAGTCTTTTCGAAGGGCTTGGCATCCCTCCGCTGGAGGCGCTCTCCTGTGGCTGCCCCGCAGCAGTGGCCCATGTTGCGGCGCTCCCCGAGGTCCTGGGCCCCCACGCAATCTGGTTCGATCCCACCGACCCGTCGGCGATCGCAGAGGGAATCGCGTCACTCGCCGCCGGACGGACACCCAGTCTGCCCGGCGAGGAGTTCTGGCGCAGCTTCACGTGGGAACAGACCGCCGACGCGCATCGCTCCGCCTACCGGCTTGCCGTAACGTCGCGCAACTAGCATGAGGACTCCATGACGGACTTCTTCAGTGACCGGCGGGTGCTCGTGACCGGCGGCGCCGGCTTCCTCGGGCATCACGTCTGCGAGCGGCTCCGCGCCGCCGGCTGTGACCCGATCGTCCCGCGCAGCACGGAGTACGACCTCACCTCCGAGGCGGACGCGGCACGGCTGGTCGCCGACACCCGGCCGGAGATCGTCATGCACCTCGCGGCTCGCGTGGGCGGGATCGGCGCGAACCAGCGCAACCCGGGCGCCTACTTCTACGACAACCTCGTGATGGGCGCGTTCATGATGGAGCAGTCGCGCCGCGCCGGCGTGGAGAAGTTTCTGCAACTCGGCACGATCTGCTCGTATCCGAAGTTCACGCCGGTGCCGTTCCGCGAGGAGAACCTCTGGGACGGATACCCGGAGGAGACGAACGCTCCCTACGGCGTCGCGAAGAAGGCACTGCTCGTGCAGGCGCAGTCCTACCGGGAGCAGTATGGCTTCAACGCGATCTACCTCCTCCCCGTGAACATGTACGGGCCACGCGACAACTTCGACCTCGAGAGCTCACATGTGATCCCCGCCCTCGTGCGGAAGATGGTCGAGGGACAGGAGCGTGGCGCCGAGGAGATCGTGCTGTGGGGCGACGGCACTCCCAGCCGCGAGTTTCTCTACGTGGACGACTGCGCCGAGGGCCTGCTGCTGGCGATGGAGCACTACGACAAGCCGGAGCCCGTCAACCTGGGCGCCGGGTTCGAGATCACGATCCGCGAGCTTGCCGAGCTGATCCGGGAGCTGACCGGTTACGAGGGCCGTCTCGCATGGGACACGAGCCGCCCGAACGGACAGCCCCGCCGCTCACTCGACACGAGCCGCGCCGAACGCGAGTTCGGCTTCAAGGCGCGCACCGGGTTCCGTGAGGGGCTGGAGCGCACGATCGAGTTCTTCCGCTCGGAACGCCCGTGGATCATGCGCGACGAGGAGCAACGCCGCGAGGCCGAGCAGCGGGCGAACGCCCGCACCGCAATCTCGGTCTAGACAGCCCTACCGCGGCCGCGCGCACGCGCCATGGCGGCCATCGAGCGCAGCTCGTACGGAAACGCCATGCGCGTCGCGAGCAGCGACGAGCGCGCAGCACAGGGCGACCGCCACGAGAGTGGGGACGGTGTCCCGTCCCGCCGCCTCGTAGAGCACCAGGCCGGGCGCAGCCGCCACGACGATCACGGCGGCGCCGCGCGCCGTGGCGGCGCCCAGCCTCACCAGCAGCTCTCTCCACTCGCGTGGGAACGCGAGCCGGAGCTGGGCCACCGTGCCCCCGAGCAACGACAGCGACTGCGCGATCGCGATTCCCTCGATGCCGGCCAGCTCGTTGCCTGCGATCGCCAGCCCCACGAGCAGCCACGGTCTGGACGACCGCGATCGCGCGAGCGGCCCCGGCACGCCCGATGCGCCAGCAGTGCGACGACCGCGTAGATACCCGCGGCCGAGCCCAGCACCCAACCCGTGAGGCAGACCAGCGTGATCACCAGCCGCTGGGCGTCCTCGCCCTCGAAGTCCGCTCCGAGCACGAACCCGAGCACCGGACGCCGCGACGATCAGCGCGAGTGCGAGCACCGGCGCGATCAGGACCAGGGTGAAGCGGTAGGTCGAGACAGTGCCTCGCGAGCCGCCTCGCCCGCGCCTGGGCCCCGGCGAGGATCTTAGGGGCTGCGCACCATCGCTGCCGAGACCGCCGTCGTGGAGACGAGCAGTGCCGCCGCGAAGTACGCGTACGCGTACAGCGTGGCCTCGCCTTCCCCGGCGCGCGACGCGACCGCGACGCAGATCACGTACCCGATGTTCGCCGCGGCGAAGCTCGCCGAGGCGACCATCAGGCGGCCCGCCTCTGCGGTCGCCTCTCCGATCCGTGCGTACGCCTGCGGCCGGAACCTCCACCCCTGCCTCGCGAGCACTACGAAGAACACCACCGCCAGCGAGATCGAGCTTGCGCCGAGCGCAACCGAGACGGCCTGGATCCCGAGCTCTCCCTCCAGCGCGACGAACACCGCGATGCTGGTCAGCCCGCCTGCCACGTAGCCCAGCCCGATCACGCCGAACGCGCCACGCACCAGCAGGAGCGCTGCGAGCAGGCCGACCAGGAGCTGCCCCCCGAGCGCCGGCCACAGCGCGCGCAGCGACTCCGTCGCCACGCTCCGGGGTCCTCGTCGGCCAGCAGCGTCCCCGAAGGGCCCCGCCAGCAGGACCATCGGCACCGCCGCCAGCCGATCACGCCGACGCCCGCCAGCAGCCTGTTCGAGACCTCGTCGTCCCGGTCCTCGACGCCGCGGTAGCGCAGTGAGGCGAAACGTCTGGCTGAACACGAGCGCCACGGAATAGAGCCCGTAAGCGGCGAAGAATGCGTCCGTCCGGGCCGAGCGGCCGAAGAACTGGGCGATCAGGAAGAGCAAGGAGAGCACCGCCGAGCAGGCCCCCATCGCTGCGGCATTGCGGGAACGAAAGCGCAGCTGCCTGCCGGACGTCGCGCGCGGTCTCGGCCTCCGGACGCGTCCGCGGTGTGGAGGTCACAGCCACACGGCGGATCCTAGGTCGTGCAGCCTAGTTCACGAACACGGTAGCGCAGAAGGGCCCACACCGCCGGGAAGCCGTCCCGCCAGGTGATCTTCTTGCCTTCTTCGTAACTGCGGCCGTAGTACGCGACCGGTACCTGGGAACAGGCGCAGGTTCTGCTTTCAGGTCTTGGCGGTGATCTCGGCCTCGATGCGGGAAGTCGCTCGAGCGCAGGCTCAAGCTTCGAAAGACCTGTCCACTGAACACCTTGTAGCCGGTCTCCATGTCGGAGAGCGTCGTGTTGTAGAGGATGTTGGTCAGCAGGGCGAGGAACTTGTTTCCCACCATGTGCCAGAACATGTACGCCCTCTGCGGCTGGCCACTCGACAGCCGTGACCCGTACACGACGTCGGCGCGGCCGTCGACGATCGGCTTGTATCAGTCGTGTGACATCGGCTGGGTCGTACTCCATGTCCGCGTCCTGGATCAGGACGATGTCTCCGTCGGCAATGAGGCATCGCGGCCCTGATCGCGGCCCCCTTCCCCTGGTTCACACTCTGCCTGAAGCAGCTGAACCCGGGTGTGTCACGGTAGCGAGCTAATGATCTCCCACGTCTCGTCGGTCGAGCCGTCGTCCACCGCGACGATCCTCGTCTGGAGGGGCAGCTCGTAGATCCGGTCGATCACCTCTTTGAGAAACCTGCCCTCGTTGTAGGCCGGGATCACGAAGGTGACAACCGGAGTCACCGTGTCCGGTGACCTCCCCTGCGCCAACGGGCGGGGCGTTGTGACGGGCGCCGAATCGTCGTTTCGGTGAGGAGCGTCCGCCACGACTGGGGACGCAGCCGGGTCAGCAATGGTGTCTCGGAGGTTCGGGTGGCTCACCGGGGCGCGCGCGTTAAAGCAGTGACCGGCGGGCGAGCATAACAGAGGCATCCGTGAGGACTCATCGCTTGGTCAAGGCCCAGATCGCAGCAGTGACCCGGCGTGCTGCAACGCCCGAGCCGGGCGCAGCTGCTCGACCAGCGACAGTGCCTCCACCAGCAGCACGACCTCCGCGGCGAGCACGGTCGCTCCTGCGAGCAATCGCTCCGGCGCGCCCCTCACCTCCAGCGCCGAGACGACCGCCGCACCGACCACTATTCCGAGAGTCAGGCTGACGGCGAGCAGCCCGACGCCGGCGGCGCCCGTCACCGCGTCATTGCCTCGGCAGACGTTTGCGCATGCGGGCGGTCTCCACAGCCCGGGTGCCTACTTGACCGCACAACACCATGTGTTCATCAAGAGCTCGAAATAACCGGAGCGGATCTTGTCGGGATGAAAGCCGGCGTCACGAAGGGTCGTATGGATCGCTGCTCGCGAATAGGCACCTTCGTGTTCCTCGATCTCCACGGCGCTGACCAGGCGCAGCTTCGCCATCAGCGTCAGGATGCCCCCGGTCCACGGAGCTGGTGTGGTCATGACGACCTGCCCACCCGGCGCGAGCACCCTTCTGACCTCTGCCAGGAGCGACACGAGTCGCTGCGGCTCTATGTGCTCGAACACCGCGAGAGCGGTCACCACATCGAAGAACCCGTCGTCGAAGGGGAACCTGCCATCTTGCTCGACGTCGAACTTCACGACCGTGACCCCCTTCAGCGCCGGGTCCTCGAAGTGCGTGTCCTCGGCAACCTGGTCGATGCCGAACTTCTCCGCAAAGGTGGTCTGGCTGAGGAACAAGGGGTATGAGCCACACCCGACGTCGAGGATCCGGCCACCACGCGCCTCGGGGCGGATGAGCCGGTTGGCCCGTCCAGCCCGCCGACGGGCGAGGAACCCTTCGAGCAGGCCATGGCCTCGGGTCACGTGTGCGGACGCGTCGCGGTTCATGAGGGGTGGCTATCCTGGACGGCCGATCAGCTCCCGGGGCCTCCCCGCTCACCGCGGCGAGCCGCTGCGCCGGGCGGGCAGTCTAGGGTATCCCCAGGTCGCCCGAGGAACTCCTCCGCAACCGCTCCGACGCGACGAGATGGCGACCAGATGAACAGCGCGCAGGGCTCCGAGGAGGTCAGGAGCGCGGCCGCGATATCCGCCGGGTATGCCGGCGCAACCGTGCTCGGCGGCGTGCTTGCGCTGCTGATCGCGAACTTCTTCGGGAAGTCGACGGAGACCGACGCATTCTTTGCCGCCTATGGCCTGTATTGGGTGGCGCTCGTGTTCGCCCATACGATCCGGCTCGCCGCGGTGCCCCAGCTGCTCGCCACCGAGGAGCGACGCGGTGCCGAGCGTCTGATTGCCGCCGTCCTCGGGCTGGGACTGATCGCCCTCATACCGATGGTCGCGCTCTCCGAGCCCATCGGCGGCCTCCTCGTCGTGACCGATCCAACGGGGACCGCACCCGAGTCACTCAGGATGTTGTGGCCGGCGCTCGCCGCCCAGCTGCTCGCCGGGGCGCTCGCGGCGATCCTTGCGGTGAGAGGCCGGTTCCTCGCCATCGGGCTCGCCTACATCGCAAGCGGCTTCGTCAGCATCGGAGCCTTCCTCGCCCTTCGCCAGGCCGCGGACATCCAGGCAGTCTCGCTCGCGCTCAGCATCAGCGGCGCCTTTTTGGCCACCACCTTGACCGCCTGCCTCCTGGCCACCGGATGGCGTCCACGTCCTCCCTTTCGGGTCCGGCTGAGACCGCTCCTCTCCGAGGTCAAGCTCCTGCTGCTCGCTTCGGCCAGCTTCGCGGCAACGAACCTCGGCTTCGTCGTGTGTCTCGCAGTCGCGGCCCGGGAGGGCACCGGAAAGGCCACGATCTACGCCTACGCGTACTTCGCCGCCGCGCTCCTGGTGTCCATGACGGCGGTCTCGGCGGCCTTGGTACGCAGTGCGAAGGCACTTGCGTCGAGCGAGGACGCGGAATTGTCGTGGGCCAACAGCCTCTCCACCTACCGCTTCGCCCTGCTCCTGGTCCTGCCTGTGCTGGCTCTCGCCGCGCTCGTCGGCAAGCCGGTGGTCGAGGTACTTCTGGGCGACGATTTCACGGGAGCCGATGCCACACGTCTGATCGTCACGCTGCTCTCTTTGTCCGGCTGGATCGTCGGGTCGGCAGCCGGCGTCCTCGCCACCATGCTCCTGCTCGGCAAGCGCCGCTACTGGCTCGTCGCCACCATCTCCATGGGCCAGCTCGCGGTGCTGCTACCGCTGGCCCTGCTGGGCCGGGAGGTGGCGGGGGTCCCCGGAATCGCCGCGGCACAGTCGGTTGCAATGTTGATCGGCACGGTGCCGCTCCTCGTGGCGGCCTTCGGAATCGAGTCAAAGCTCCTGTTGCGCGGCCTCGCCACCGCGACCTTCAGGGGCACCGCCTGCGTGGGACTCGCCGTCGCGCCCGCGTTCGTCGTACTTGCGGAGTTCGGACGCTCGACAGAGTTGATGATCGCGGCCACAGTTGGGGCTGCCCTGCTCTTGGTTGCGGCCACCATCATCGGATGGCCACAGGAGTCGCGTGTGCTGCTGGGCGCGATCTCACAGCGCTTCCATATCGGGCGCGAGAGCTTACGGTCCGTCCCGTAGGCCTTGCTACGGTTCGCCGCCGATGACCAAGAAGGCTCTGATCACCGGGCTCACCGGGCAGGACGGCTCGTACCTGGCGGAGTTCCTGCTCCAGAAGGACTATGAGGTGCACGGGATCGTGCGACGGTCCTCGAGCTTCAACACGGGCCGCATCGACCACCTCTACCACGACCCGCACGAGTCGGGAGTGCGGCTGTTCACGCATTACGGCGACCTGTCCGACTCCGTTTCGCTGACGAAGCTCCTCTACGAGCTGCAGCCGGACGAGGTCTACCACCTCGGTGCGCAGAGCCACGTGCGGGTCTCGTTCGACATCCCCGAGTACACGTTCGACGTCACGGGCGCGGGGTCGCTGCGCGTGCTCGAGGCGATGCGCGAGTCCGGCGTGACAGCGCCCGCTTCTACCAGGCCTCGTCGTCGGAGATGTTCGGCGTCCGCGCCCCCGCCGCAGTCCGAGACCACCCCGTTCCATCCCCGCAGCCCCTATGCGGTGGCGAAGGTGGCCGCGTTCTGGGCCACGGTCAACTACCGCGAGGCGTACGGCATGTTCGCCTGCAACGGGATCCTCTTCAACCACGAGTCCCCCCGCCGCGGCGAGACGTTCGTGACGCGCAAGATCACCCGCGCGCTGGCGCGGATCAAGGCCGGCCTCCAGGACAAGCTCTACCTCGGGAATCTCGACGCGAAGCGCGACTGGGGCTTCGCCGGGGACTACGTCGAGGCGATGTGGATGATGCTCCAGGTGGACCAGCCCGACGACTTCGTGATCGCATCCGGCGAGACGCACAGCGTGCGCGAATTCCTCGAAGCGGCATTCGAGCACGCCGGAATGGACTGGGAGCCGTACGTCGAGATCGACCCGCGCTACTTCCGCCCGGCCGAGGTCGACGTGCTGCTCGGCGACCCGAGCAAGGCGAAGGACATGCTGGGCTGGGAGGCTCGGGTGAGCTTCGACGAGCTGGTGCGGATCATGGTCGACGCCGACATCGAGACGCTCGAGAACCAGCTCGCGGGCAGGGTCACGCGCTCCAGCCACGAGGGCACCTGACCCGCATGCCGCCCCGCCGAGCGCTCGTGACCGGAATCGGCGGGCAGGACGGCTCCTACCTCGCCGAGTTGCTGCTCGAGCACGACTACGAAGTCTTTGGCATCGTGCGACACGGCCAGGTGGAGGACTACGAGAACCTGGCCGCAGTACGGGACCAGGTGCGCCTGGTGCGCGCGGACGTGCTCGACCAGCGGGCCCTCACGGGCGCGCTCGAGGAGTGCCGGCCGCAGGAGGTCTACAACCTGGCCTCGGTGTCATTCGTGCCGGCATCGTGGGACCAGCCGGTGCTGACCGCGGAGTTCGCGGCCGTCGGCGTGACCGTGATGCTCGAAGCGATCCGCGCGGTCGATCCGGAGATCCGCTTCTACCAGGCGTCCTCGAGCGAGATCTTCGGCGAGCCGAGCGAGGCTCCCCAGGGCCCTGAGACGCCGCTCTCGCCACTCACCCCCTACGGGGTTGCGAAGGCCTATGGCCACATGATCACGCGCAGCTACCGGCGACGCTACGGGCTGCACGCCTCCACAGGCATCCTTTACAACCACGAGTCGCCCCGCCGGCCGCTCGACTTCCTGCCGCGCAAGGTCACGCGTGGGGCCGCCGAGATCGCCGCCGGGCTACGCGCGGAGCTGGTCCTCGGCAACCTCGAGGCACGCCGCGACTGGGGCTACGCGCCCGACTACGTGCGCGCGATGTGGTTGATGCTCCAGCGGGACGAACCTGAGGACTATGTCGTGGCCACGGGAGAGACCCACAGCGTCCGTGACCTGGTCGAAACGGCCTTCGGACACATCGGACTCGATTGGCGTACCCACGTGCGAACCGACGAGTCTCTGGTACGTGGTCGCGCGGAGCTTCACAACCTGGTTGGAGACCCCACCAAGACCAATGCGCAACTCGATTGGTCGCCATCCGTCACGTTCGAGGAACTCGTGAGCCTGATGGTCGACGCTGATCTGGAACGTCTTCGGGCCGAGAGCTCGTCGGCCGAGTCCCCGGGCAGCGTCCCGGTTAAAGACAGGTCCTAGCGCTCGGCGTCGCGTCCGAGCGGTACCGGCACGTGCTCTGCCTGCTCCCGTGAGAGCTCGGCCTGGTCCGCGCCGGGACTCTGCCGCTGGAGGACCCATCCCCCTGACCTCGCGCAGCTCGCTGTCGAGCCGCGCCACCACCTGGGCGAGCACCTTGGTCTCGTTCGAGAGGCGTGAGATCGCCAGCGAGAAGTGGAGCAGGAGGAGGAGGACGAACCCGAACGCGATCATGAACAGCGCGTTGACCGGGGTGGCGATCCCCATCGTCTCGGCGACCCTGTCCAGCAATCCCTTCCAGATCGCGAGGCACAGCAACACCAGCGAGCTGCCCAGCCAGATCAGCGCATAGCGCTCGATCAGGCGCCGGCGGCGCAGGAGCTCGAACACGATCGCCAGCAGCACGCTGCTGGCGAAGATCGCAAGGAGCTGCAACTTGAGCTGCATCAGATGCCTCGCTCCGCGATCACAGGGGCCTCGCCGCCCCGCTCCGGAACGGGCCGGCGCCGGAACAGGCCGACGAAGATGGCGAGCATGACCTTGATCATGTAGTAGGCGGACTCCACCGACGTGATCGAGGAGCGCCCGCCCTGGCGCTCGTGCATGCGCACGGGTACCTCGCGCATCCGCAGGCGATGTGCGTGCACCATCAGGATCGCCTCGACCTCCGGGTAGTCGTGCGGATAGTCGCGTGCGAACAGCTCGATCGCGCGCCGGTTGCAGAGACGGAAGCCGGATGTGGGGTCCGTGACCGGTTGACGCACGACCTTGGACAGCACCAGGGAGAACAGGCGGATGCCGAACCGCCGGGCGGCCGGTGCGCGGTACCCCGAGTCCGCGAGGAAACGCGAGCCGTACACCATGTCCACATCCTCTGAGCCCATGGTGCGCATCAGCGACTCGATCTCCGCCGGATCGTGCTGGCCGTCCCCATCCACCTGGACGGCAAGCTCATAGCCCTCGTCGAACGCGTGTCTGTAGCCCGACTGGACGGCACCGCCGATGCCGAGATTGAAGGGGTGGCGCAGGACCTTCGCGCCCGCGGCCTCCGCCAGCTGCGCGGTGCAATCGGTCGAACCGTCGTCCACGACAACCACGTCGAAGGCGGGAGCCTCGCGGCGCACGCGCTCCACCACGGAGCGAACCGTGCGCTCCTCGTTGTAGGCGGGCACGATCGCGAGGCCTCTCGAGTTGATCGCGCGACGGCGTGGCTGGGCGTAGTCGGTGGCGTGCAGCGTCATGAGGTTACTTGGGTGTATCGACGGATTGTCCGCGCTGCTTCAACAACACGCGTGCGCCTTACAAGGTGCGGAGGCGCTGCGGACCATGTGCTGCAAAGCGCCTGCGTGCTCGGGAAAAGCAGCGTACAGGAGTGACGATGAGGCGCCCCCGGCTAGACGGCGCCGGACGTCACGGCCCGCAGCGGCCCCTCGGCGAGCATCTCGCGGATGCCCTCACGGGCGGGCCACAGACGGCGGCCGGTCGCGGCCCGTACGCGCCCGGTGAGCAGCCCGGCGCCCATCGGCCGCGGGGCAACGAGGCCGAGCTCAGCCGTGGGCGTCGGACGCACGAGCTCGGGGTCCAGGCCCAGCTCCCGCGCTGCCAGCAGCGCGAACCGTGAGCGCAGCATCGGCTCGGGGCCTGCCACGTGGTAGGTGCCACGTGCGCGCCGGTGAACCAGCTCGCGGATCACCTCGCCGGCATTTGCGACCGCGGTCGGGGTCCCGATCTGGTCGCTCGGAGCACGGAACTCCCGTCCCTCGCTGAGCGCGCTCCAGAGCTGGTAGACGAAGTTCTTGCCGCTGCGCTCGTGGCCGTAGAGACAGGACACGCGGGCGATCATGTAGTCGCCGTCGGTCAGCGCCGGCAGCATGCGCTCCACCTCCTGCTTCTGGCGCCCATACTGGTTCAGAGGCCGCGTCGGGGCGGTCTCGTCGTAGGGGCCCTCCAGGCCGTCGAACACGTATTCCGACGACACGAAGACAAAGGTCGCACCGATCTCGGTGGCGGCTCGCGCCAGGGCAATGGTGCCCTGCACGTTGATCTCACTGCTCCAATCAGGGTGGGTCTCGCAGCGCTCGACGTTCGATACCGCCGCCGCGCAGACGACCGTCCGCGGCGCATGCTCTGCAAGCAGCGCGCGCGACGCGTCCTCGTCGCGCATGTCCAGGGTGGCCAGCTCGCCGCCCCCGTGGAGGAACCCGGTGCCGAGCGTGGGACCAGACGCGGAGAAGCTCCGGAACACATAGGCGCCGAGCAGGCCCGAGGCGCCCACCACGGCAACGGGATGCCCGGGTGCGAGAGGGTCCATCACGAGCGGCGAATCATATTCACGCGAGCGAGCATCACCACGGCGAAGGCAGCGAACGCCGCGAGCGTCGCAAGCATGCCGATCCAGATCGTCGTCTGGGTGACGAACTCGGGCCGGTCGAAGCTCATGCGCCGGAAGAGCTCGCCCCAGCCGGCGTCGCCGTAGTAGCGATGGACGTAGACGTCCCACCAGACCGACCACATGAACGCCGCCGAGATCGCGACCAGCACGCCGCAGGCCCATGCCAGGAACCGTCGCGGCAGAAGCTCGCGCACGCCGATCAGCAGCAGTGCAACGACTGCGGGATAGGCAGGCAGCAGAAAGCGACCCGCGACCAGGATGAAGCTTTCTCCGTTCAGCCGCCTGAGGATGTCCGCAGTGAGCGGCGGCAGGTAAAGGATCAGGACCGCCGCGACCATCAGGATCGCCTGCCGCACCACCGGGTCGGTGCCCGTGCAGCAACGAACGGCGGCGGCGCCAGAACATTGCCACGAGGCCCACGGCGCCGATCGCTCCGACGATGTACGGCACCAGGAAGAACACCGACTGGCGCGGCGCCTCCCACCAGTAGAAGTGCCACCAGTAGGTGCGGTAGGTGAGCCGCGTCCACTCGGACGCGAGGCTGAGGATGTGCCCCGGGGTGGCGGGCTCGCCCGGACCGGACGGAACGACGTCGGTCGTGGCCCCCGTCAGCGACCCGTACTCGACCAGCGAGCGCGCGTACCACCAGCCCGCCAGCAGGGCAACGACCCCGAACGCGATCGCTGCGGAGCGAACGACCTCCCGCCGGCCCTCGCGCCACGCCAGCGCCTGCCCGGCGTAGGCGAGCACCGCGAGCGGCAGCAGCGCGAGCGCGGTCGACTTCACGAGCAGCGCAAGGCCGATCGCGCCGCCGAGCCAGGCCCCCTGGGCGGCCCGGGGCGCGGTGCGCAGCAGGAACAGCATCAGCGCCAGCGCCCCCGTGTATCCCGCCGTCACCGCGATGTCGTTCGACACGATCCCCGACAGGAAGCCGATCATCGGCTGCAACGCGACCATCGCCGCGACCGTGAGCTGGAGCCACTCGCGCCGGAACACCTGGGCGGCGAGCAACCATGCGAGAAACACCGCCAGCACGCCGATCAGCGTGCTCACCCATCGCACGGCCGCGACCCGGGTGAACGGCGAGGCGTCACCGAGCAGGCCGTTCACGGCCGCACCCACCGCGTAGTACAGCGGCGCATGCACGACGGTGACGCCGCGCCCCACGTCGCGCGGCTCGCGGTCCCAGTCGGACAGGCCCTCGAGGCGCTCGAACGCTCGCCTTCGGGTCGCCGGAGAAGTCGCGCCGCGGGCCCGCGGAGTACTGGTCGTACTTCATCGCCTCGATGACGAGCGGATACTCGCGCGGATAGAGGGGCTCGTCCGGGCTCGGCAGCGAGCCCTGCGTGGTCAGGTGCTCGACGTAGAGGAAGTGGTAGTCCTCGTCGGGGGCCCAGAAGTAGGGATGCTCGACCGCCCACATCCCGCCGCGCAGCAATGTGAACACCAGCAGGAGCGCAAGCGCCCACCGTGCCCAGGTGGCTTCAGGCAGCAGTCGCGGCCGGGCAGGGGGACGGGTTTCCATGCAATCCCGCCGCGGCCGGCGGGCGGCGCTGAGGCTACCATTCGCCTCCCCCAGCGCAGTCAGTACGTGGGCATATGACGGTCACCAGGGACGACATCGAGCGGGAGTTGGCGTTGACGCGCGCCGCACTCGCAGCCGCCGAGCAACAGTTGAGCGAGCTGCGTGCAGCTCGCTCGGCCGAGATGGCACGCCTCGAGCGACAGGCCTACTGGCTGGAGCGCTGGCGCATCGACCTCGACGCACTGATGAGCCGGCGCATCGTGCGGGCATTCGTGGCCGCCGTGGGCAGCGTCCTGCGCCTCGCCGGCCGCCTGCGCGGGCGCCGTTAGCCGTGTCGAGCGTCTCGGTCGTCGTGCCTGTCAAGGACGGCGCTCGTCATCTCGAGGAGCTGCTGCCGGCCATCGCCGGCCAACGGATCGACGCCGACGTCGAGATCCTGGTGATCGACTCGGGCTCGACCGACGGTTCACCTGCGCTCGCCCGGTCGCTGGGCGCGACCGTGATCGAGATCGAGCCCGCCGAGTTCGGGCACGGCCGCACTCGCAACCTTGCCGCCTTCGAAGCGACGGGGGACCGCATCGTGTTCCTGACCCAGGACGCCACCCCCATCGGCGACGGGTGGCTCGACCGAGCTCGTCGCGCCGCTCGATGCCGAGGCGCGGGTCGGCCTCTCATTCGGGCCGCACCTGCCCCGGCCGGACACGAGCCCGATGATCGCCCGCGAGCTGACCGAGTTCTTCGCGACGTTCGGCATGGACGGCGTGCGCCTCGATGACGAGGTCGCGCCCGGCCGACGCCGCGAGCGGCTTCTTCTCCAACGTCAACTCCGCCGTGCTGCGCGAGTGCTGGGAGGCGATCCGGTTCCGCGATGTGGCTACGCCGAGGACCAGGCGTTCGCGCGCGACGCGATGGCGGCCGGCTGGCGCAAGGCGTACGTCCCGGACGCCGGCGTGCTGCACGCGCACGACTACCCGTTGGCGCGAGTTCATGCGCCGCTACTTCGACGAGTACCGTGGCCTGCGCGAGACCACCGGTCACGTCGAGCGGCTCCGGCCGCTCACACGTCGCCGCGCAGGTACGCGGCGGACGTCGCGCCACATGCGCGCATCCGGGCTCTCGGGCCCGCAGACCCTGGCGTGGGCGGGTCGCTCTCTGCGTCACCACGCCGGTCGCGCGGTGTTCGCCTCGCTGGGCTCGCGCGCCGACCGGCTGCAGCCCGCGCCTCGTGACGCCGCCTGTCGCTCGAGGAACGCGACTCAGGCGCCCGCTGCCGCCCCCGCGACCGCGGGCCGACGATCCCCTACGCGTGGGTGCGACCCGCACTTCACCGAGGCCGCCGCGCCGCTCGCCGCTCCCTCCCCGCACGACGAGACTGCGCGGTCACTGCACTTCGCATGGATGATGCCGCCGTTCCGCCGCGGCAGCGGCGGCCACATGACGCTCTTCACGATCGCACGCGAGCTCGAGCGCGCGGGTCACTCGTGCTCGATCTGGATCCACGACCCGGAGGTCCGGATGCACGACCGCGCGGCCGTCGCCCACCGGGAGCTGATCGAGCACTTCGCGCCGCTGCGTGGCGGAGTGTTCAGCGGCTTCGAGGACTGGCACGGCGCGGACGTCGACGTTCGCCACCGGCTGGCAGACCGCCTACCCGCTGTGGACGCTGCCGGACTGCAAGCTGAAGGCATACCTCGTGCAGGACTACGAGCCCGATTTCTACTCTGCGTCGGCCGAGCGCCTGTGGGCGGAGGAGACCTATCGCATGGGCTACGCCTGCGTGGCCGCGAGCCCGTGGCTGGCTGACGTGCTGCGCGAGCGGTACGGCGCGACCGCCGATGTCTTCGAGCTCGGCGTCGACCTCGGCACCTACCGCGCACTCGACGTGCCGCGCCGCGACGACACCGTCGTCTTCTATGCGCGCCGCTCGACGCCGCGCCGGGCAACGGAGCTCGGCCTGCTGGCACTCGATGAGCTCGTCCGGCGGCGGCCGGGACTGCGGGTCGTGCTGTTCGGGGACACGAAGCCCCCGCGAGCGCCGTTCCCGCACGAGTTCGGCGGCGTGCTCGACGCCGGACTCGCTCGCGCGCCTCTACAACGAGGCGACCGTCGGCCTCGTCATCTCACTGACGAACTACTCGCGCATGCCGAAGGAGATGATGGCCTGCGGGCTGCCGGTCGTCGACGTCGACCATCCGAGCGTCCTGTCCGCCTTCCGGGGCGAGGACGTGATCGAGGTGGCGGAGCCGGACTTCGTCTCCATCGCAGACCGCCTTGACGCCCTGCTCGCTGACCGCCGGCGCAGGCGTACGCTCTCAGCCGCCGCCCAGGCATTCGTGAGCGGCATGACCTGGACGGCTGCGGCGGGCCAGGTCGAGGCGGCGGTGCGGCGCCCGTCTCGCGGAACGGTGGCGCGCAGCGACCTCGGATCAGAGCCGCTCTGCCAGCGTCGACGCAGCCCGCCGGTAGAGCACCAGGCTGGCCACGATCACGGCCGCGGTGATCGCGAGCGGGATCAGGAGCCGTCCCGAGCCGCCGGCGGCCGCGGCGGCCGTGGGCGCCGAGGGATCGATCACGGCGTGCCGCGCCTGCTCGATGATCGCCGCGAGCGGGTTCATCATCAGCAGCTCGCGCACGCTCTCGGGCGCCGTCTCGATCACATAGATGATCGGCGTGCCCCAGAACAGGAGCTGGGTGGCGACCTCCCAGATCGGCGCCATGTCCCGAAACGGGACGTACAGGACGGCAAGCAGCATCGAGACCGCCGCGGCGAGCACCACGAGCACGGCCACGAGCGGCACAAGCTCCAGCCAGGAGACCGCCGGCGCGATGCCGGTCACGAGGACGAACCCGAGCATCACGCACAGGTTGAGCCCGAAGTTGAACGCGCCCGTGAGCACCACCGACAGCGGGATCGCCGCGGGCGGGAACGGGACCTTGCCTGAGCAGGCTCTCGCGCTGCGACGAGCGAGTTGACCGCCTGTCCCGTCACCTCCGCGAAGTAGCTCCAGATCACGATTGCAAGCAGCAGCTTGAGCGGATAGTGCTGGATGTCGCCGCCGAAGCGCACGACGTGCGTGAACACCAGGTACAGGACGCCGAACAGCATCAGGGGGCGCATCAGCGACCACAGGTAGCCGAGCACCGAGCCGAAGTACCGGACCTTGAACTCGTTCTTTGCGAGCGTGAAGACGATCAGAGCGAACCGGCGCGCTCCCGCGTTCACCGCCGGTGTGCCGCCGACTCCTGCCGGCGGTGGCCGGATACGTCGTCATGCCGACAGCTCGCCGACCGTGCTGCGCTCCACGGTCAGGTCGTGGGGCAGGTTCGTGAGGCTTCCCTCCTCGGCCGATCCCGTCACGACCATCGCGGCCGCACGCTCGCGGCTGTCGACAACGCCTGCGCCGGGCCCGGTCAGAATCGACAGATGCGGAGACGCGTAGTAACGCCCGGGCGCCAGGAAGTTGTCGAACGCCACCGAGAAGACTGCCTGGTCTCCGCCCCGGAAGCCACCGGTCTCGACGCCCGCCCAGCGGCTGGAGGTGGCGAAAACCGCCGCTCCCTTGTCGGTCTGGATCGACAGGGCGAAACCGGGGTCCTGCAGGTCCCAGTTGAACTCCACACGTACCTTGCAGGTGCAGGGACGGCCCGACTCCATGTACTCCCGGCGCCGGCCATGCTCGTCCTCGAACCACGCCTCGGTGATGACCGCAGCCCGGTCGCTCAGTTTCCCGATCCGCTCGGTGGCGTCGGCGCCGCGCTCCCGGCGGAAGTTGACCGCCAGATACTCGCCGCTGACCTCAGGCGGCTGACCCATCTTGATCACCCGGCCGCGCTCGAGCAGCAGGGCGCGATGGCAGAAGCGGTTCACCGCCTCCATGTCGTGGGTGACGAACAGGATCGTGCGGCCCTCGTCACGCATGCGCTCGAACTCGCGATAACACTTCTGCTGGAAGGCGGCGTCTCCCACGGCCAGCACCTCGTCGATCAGCAGCACGTCGGCGTCCACGTGCGCCATCACGGCGAACGCGAGACGCACGTACATGCCCGACGAGTAGTTCTTCAGCTTCAGGTCCGCGAACTCCTGAAGCTCCGCGAACTCGATGATCCGCTCGGCGCGCTCACGCGCCTCGGTGGGGCTCAGCCCGAGCAGGATCGCGTTCAGGACCACGTTGTCATATGCGGCCAGGTCGCCGTTGAAGCCGACGCCGAGCTCGATGAAGGTCGACATGTGGCCGTTGACCGAGATGGCGCCGCGATCCACCTGATAGATGCCCGCGATGCACTTCAGCAGCGTGGACTTGCCGGAGCCGTTGCGACCCACGACACCGAAGAACTCGCCGGGCTGCACGGAGAACGACACGTCGTCGAGGCCGTCGAGCGTCTCGTAGCGGGTGCGGCGAAACGCGTGCAGCGCCCGCTCCTTCAGCGTGTGGTACTGCTCACGCGGAATCCGATACTGCTTGCTGACGTGGTCGACGACTATCGCAGGCGCCCGGCCGGCGAGCTCGCGATCGTTGCTCATGCGCAGCAAGTCTAGGCGGGGGTCCCGTCGCGGTGCGTAATATCGGCGGCGCGCATGTCCGAGGACGGAGCAGCTTCATCGCGCCTTGCCGGCACCGCCCGTGAGGCGATTCGCCATGCCGCCGCGCCGCCGGCCGGAGCGGGGCCGCTGCGACGCCTGCTGCGCCGAACGGTCTTGCGGGCGCTGCGCCCCTACACCGCCCAGCAGCGGATGATCGACGAGCGAATCCTGGACGCGATCGACGAGCTCGAGAGACGGGCAGGTGAACGTGACCAGCTCGAGCTGGACCTGCTCGTCGAGGACATCGTGAGCTCGCTCGACAACCTGCGGTCCCGCGTCGCGGCCGGGGAGGACCTGGTGGCGGGAAGCCGGGCCCTGCCGTACACCGCCGGAGGCGTGCTCGAGCATTTCAGTGCGCCCGTGGGCGGCATGGTGATCGGCTACCGGGGGGGCGCGGACACGCACGAGGGCGCATACGTGTCCTTCGAGGAGGTCTTTCGCGGGTCCGAGGAGCGCGTCAGGGAGCGCCAGGAGGTCTATCTGGGGCTGCTCTCCGGCCAGGAGCCCGTGCTCGACGCCGGCTGCGGACGGGGCGAGCTGCTCGACCTGTTGCGAGAGCGCGGGATCGCCGCGACGGGGGTCGACCTCGACGAGGGAATGGTGGAGCGATCGCGGGCGAAGGGGCACGAAGTCGAGCTTGGCGAAGCGAATGGGTATCTGGAGCGCCTTTCGGACGGTGCGCTGGGAGCCGTCTTCTCCGCACAGGTGATCGAGCACATCCCCTACAAGGAGCTGATGCGGTTCCTCGAGCTCTCGCACGCCAAGCTACGCCCGGGCGGCGTGTTCGTCGCGGAGACCGTGAACCCGCATGCGCCACACGCGCTGAAGACGTTCTGGGTCGACCCGACCCACCAGCACCCCGTGTTTCCCGAGGTCGCAATCATCCTGTGCCGGGCGGCCGGGTTCGAGTCGGCCTACGCCTTCCATCCGCTCGGCACCGGAGCACGTGGACGCCGACCGCTACGTCGAGAGCGAGTATGCAGTCGTGGCGAGGAAGGCGTGAGGTTCTGCACGGTCGCGCACGCGGCCACTCTCCCTCATGCCCGTGTGCTCGCACGGGGACTCGCAGAACACCACCCCGGCTCGCCGCTCACGGTCCTGGTCGCGGGGCCGGAGGACGTGACCCGGCACGAGGAGCCGTTCGAGATCCTGCATCCTGCCGACCTCCACGTCCCGGGATGGGAGACGCTCCTGGCCGCGCGGCGCTGGGCAGACCTGAGGGAGTTCTTCAAGCCTCACCTACTCAGCCGGTTGATCGCAGATGGGGCCGAGACGTCTGTCTTCCTCGACGCAGCAGTCGACGTTCGCGCGCCCCTGGACCCGGTTTCGAAAGCGCTCGAGCGGCGCGGCGCGGTCGTCGCCCCGCGTGTGCTGGGGGAGCTTCCGATCGATGGTCGCCGCCCGGACAGGGACGATCTGCGCCAGGCCGGGCGCGTCGGCGCCTCGCTGGTCGCTGTGGGACGGCGCCCGGTCGCCGTGGAGCTCGTTCGCTGGTGGGCCGAGCGGCTCACGCGCTCCGCCCAGCATCCCCCCACCGCACCGCCACATCCCGACCACTCCGCGCGAACGCTCAACCGGTGGCTCGACCTGGCCCCCAGCGTCTTCGCCGACGTGGCCGTGCTCGATGACCCCGGCTCGGCGCTGAGCCACTGGAACGTCCACGAGCGACGCCTCGAGCTCCAGGACGACGCGGTCACGGTGGACGGCCGGGTCCTGCGGTTCGTCCACTTCGAGGGATTCGATCCGGGGCGGCCGTTCCTCCTGCATCCAGGCTCCGACCGCGCCCGCACCAGCGAGAGCATGGCGCTGGCGGCCCTGTGCGAGTCCTACTCCGAACGGCTGCGCGAGGCCGGCTGGGCCGATCACCGGCGGGCCGCCGACGTGGGCCGCCCGCTGCCGAACGGCATGACGTTCGACGACCGGCTCTCGCACCTGCTCGCCGAAGCGGCCGGCGCCGGCGAGGGGCCCGGGCGACGTCTTCTCCGAGCAGGGCGCCGAGCGGTTCATGGAGTGGCTCGAGCGCCCTGCCGCGTACGGCGCGATGTCCGGGATCAACCGGTACCTGTACGGGGTCTACGAGGAGCGTGAGGACCTGCGGCGCGTATACCCGGACCTCGACGGCTCCCATGGGGAGGCATTCGCGCGCTGGGCATGGGTCTTCGGGGTGCCCGAGATGTCCATACCGGCGCGGTTCCTGCCGCCGCGACCCGACGGCGACCTCGTCTCGGCACAGGCCCGGCGACAGGAGCGCCGCAGGCCGGAGCTGCCCCGCGGTCCCAGGCCAGACCTCTCGATGAAGGTGACGGGACTGATGCGAGGCACGCTCGGCCTCGGCGAGGCGGCCCGTGGCTATGTGGAGGCTCTCGCGGCCGCGAACATCCCGGTGTCGACCTCGACGGTGGACGTGCGGGAGTTCGTGCACCTTGGCGACGTGCCGGACGAGGGTTATGCGCGCGTCGACTACGCCGACCGGGACGGCGCCACTTCAGCGGGGTTCAACTTGGTGTGCATCAACGCCGACGAGCTGCCGCGCCTGGCGCAATCTCTCGGCGAGGACTTCTTCCTGGAGCGGCCCACGATCGGCGTCTGGGGCTGGGAGACCGATCACGTCCCGGAGCGCTGGCGCGGGGCGTTCGGCCTGCTGGACGAGATCTGGGTCTACTCCAGCTATGTCGCCGAGAACCTCGGCAGGGCTGCGCCGATCCCGGTGCGGCGCATTCCCCCACCGGTGTCGGCTCCGGACCCGGGTCACACACCTCTCGACCTGGGCATCCCGAGCGGCTTCCGGTTCCTGTTCATGTTCGACTTCTTCAGCACCATCCAGCGCAAGAACCCCGTCGGCCTGATCGACGCCTTCCGCAACGCGTTCGAGCCCGGCGAGGGGCCGCAGCTGGTCGTGAAGACCATCAACGGCGTGCACCGTCCGCAGGCGCTCGAAGAGGTCCTGTGGGCGGCGCGCGGCCGGAGCGACGTGCACGTCATCGATCGTTCGCTCAGCGCCCGGGAACGTGACGCGCTGCTGGTCGGGGCCGACTGTTACGTATCGCTGCACCGAAGCGAGGGCTTCGGCCTCACGCTCGCGGAGTGCATGGCGCTGGGCAAGCCCGTGATCGGCACCGCGTTCTCGGCCACGACCGACTTCATGACGGACGAGAACAGCTATCCCGTCCCATACGAGTTGACGCGTGTGGGCGCGGACTGCGAGATCTACCCTGCCGAGGGCACGTGGGCGGAGCCGGACATCGCCGAGGCTTCGCGGCTCATGCGGGCCGTCGTCGAGCGGCCGGACGAGGCGCGCGAGAAGGGTGAGATCGCCCGCCGCGACATCGAGCGCCTCTACGCCCCGGCCACGGTGGGCGAGATGATTCGCGAGCGGCTCGAGGAGATCCGCGGGTTATGGCCTGCGTCCGGTCCAGCGACCGATCGCGTAGAGGGCGCGCAGCACCGCAAACAGCGGGCGACGTAGGCGCCTGCGCGTGACGGCCGCGAGCAGCGCGCGTTGCACGTCCGGAGGCACGTGAGCGTCCTCGCCGATCAGGTCTCCCCTGTCGATTCCGAGGCCGAGCCAGGCCGACAGCTCCGCCTCACGGGCGCTTCCCTCCGCCGCGAGCACCGCGGCCTCACGGTGGGGCAGCCCGACGGCCGTCTCGTAGACGTCCAGTACCGCCCGGCCGATCGTGTCCCAATCGCTCGTGCGCTCAGCGGCCGCGGATATCAGCTCGATGTGGCGACGCCGCTCGTCGCCCTCCTCCGCGAGCAGCGGTAGGGCGCGCTCGGCGGACTCAGCGGGGTTCCATGGAACGAGGACGGCTGCCTCCGCAGGCAGCAGATCCGCAAGGGACGCCTGCGGCGCGAACAGGCACGGCGTCCCCGCTCGCGCCGCCTCGAACGGGATCAGGCCGAAGCCCTCGTAGACGGTCGGATAGACGACCGCAGCGGCATTCGTGTAGAGCCATTCCTTCTCGGCCTCTCCGACAGCCGGCAGGTCGTGCACCACTCGCGCCAACTCGGGTCGTGGAGCAAGGTACGCCGCCTCGTCGCCGCGCGAGGACCCGTACCCGACGTTCGCGCCGGCGAGCGCGAGGTGCCCGTCCCACCCTCGCGCGCGCAGCTCTTCCAGCAGCCTGATCGCGAAGAGGCGGTTCTTGTGGCGGAAGTCGTTCCCGATCGCCAGGAGAAACGGCTCCGTCGGGGCATCCGCCGGGCGCCGCGCGGCGGCAGGGGCCTTCTCGCGGCGGACCGCCATCGGGATCACCCGAGCGAGGTCGGCTTCGACCAGGCCCTCGCGAAGCGCGTCCACGCGGGCGTGGTCGCTGAGGAAGATCGCCTGGTCGGCCATCGCAAGAGCCTGCCTCGTCACGCGCCGGTATTGCTGCCATTCCCCGAAGGACGCGAAGTAGCCGGGGTTGTGGAAGGCGATCAGGTCGAGGTGGGTGATCACGATCCGGTCCCCCAGTCGCGGGAGCAGCTCCAGGTCCGCCGCCGACGTGACCTGGTAAGGGCGATGCACGATGTCGCTGCGCGCAAGGTCCTCCGGTAGGTCCGGAGCGAAGAGGCGCTCGACCTCGGGCAGCCGGTCGAGCACCGCAAGCGCATCGGGCCCGATCGCCGGATCGAGCAGCACCCTCACCCGCGGGCCACCGGTGCGAGCCAGTGTCTCGATCAGCTCCAGGGTTTGGGCGTGAGCGCCCGAAGACGTTCCCCGCAGGATCCGGGCGTCGATCGTCACCGACAGCCCGTGCAGCGTGCGCCGCGCCACCGAGAGCATCTCGGACAGCCGCGGGGCGACATCAACGTCGACGGCGTGCCGCAGGTAGGGATAGCGCCTCAGGAGCGCCTGCCGATCCTCTCCGACGTCCAATGCACCGCCGGTGGCCGCCGCATCCGGGTGGACGGAGGCGACGAACACTTCCGCCGCCACATTGACGAGGCCCCGCAGCAGGCAGCGCTGGCTGAAGTCGATCACGGCCGCGCGAACGGAGCGCAGGTCCGGGTCCAGCGGCCCGACGAGCTCGAGTGCCGAGCGCGAGATCCAAACGCAGTGCCCGTCCGCCATCGGTATGCGCGGGTACGCGGCCTGCGACTGCGCGGCGAGCTGGGCGGCGAGCTTCTGCGGGTTCGCATCGGGAGGCAGCGGGTCGCCCGGTGCGCCGACCGAGAGGATTCCGGCGTTGTTTCCGAGCGCGCCGGCGGTCGCCACGGTCGTGTCGGATCGCCCAGCCGCGGCCATCCGCTCGAGCCACCCCTCGAATACCACGGCATGGCCCGCGAGCAGGACGACGTCGTCGTCGCCTTCTTGCAGGGCTTTGTTTAGCTGCGCGACCACGCCCTCGGCACCCGTCGTGGTCATGTAGCCGACCTCGCGATCCAGCTCGTCCAGAAACCGTTCGATCCCCGGGTCGGCGGGTCCCTCCCCGACCAGGGTCACGTCGACGGCTCGCGCAGTGTGCTCGACCACCGCGCGCAAGCACCGGTGGAGGAGGTCCGGACCGGCGGTGAGGGGGATGTAGACCGACGTCGAGCGGCCGGCTGTCTCGGGTTGCCCAGCAGCGGTATGCCGCTCTCCGGTCGCTGGAGCCAGTACCTTGCCGCGCATGGGACGGCAAGAGTACAGAGCGGTCGTGACCGGGTTCGGGCGGATGGGCACCCACCATCTGCGCCCCCCTCCCGTCACTGATCCTCGGGAAGCCGTGACCGGAGAGACGATCCGTCGGTGATAGTCAGCTGGGTTGTGTTCCCGCTGCTCGCGGTCACCGCGAGCGCCGGATGCGGCCTGCTGGTGCGCCGCCTCGCGGGCGACAGCCTGCCTCCTGTGCTCGTGCTGCCCTGCGGGTTCGCCGGGATGATCGTCGTCGGCACAGCCGGGACGTCCATCTCGGCGTTGGCGCCGGCAACGGGCTGGCTGATCGCAGCTGTGGCGGTCGCCGGGTTCATCTCGGCGCGGCCGCTGTTGCGTGTGCCGCGGCCGGCATCAGAGAACTGGCGGTGGGCGGCTGCTGCGGCAGCGGGGGCCTTCGCGGCGTTCGCGGCGCCGGTGGTCCTGACCGGGGCGCCGACATTCACGGGGTATCTGCGGATCGTCGACCTCGCCCACCAATTCGACTTCACGCAGCAGCTGATCCATGACGGACGGTCGCTGCAGGAACCGATCGACTCGTCCTTCGAGCAGGTTGTCGCCAAGTTGGTCGACAGTGGCTACCCCGGAGGCTTCCACAGCGTCCTGGGCGGCCTGGCGCGCCTGGTGGACACCGACATCGCCTGGGTCTACCAGCCCCTGGTGGCCGTGGCCGCCGCGATGGGCGCCCTCGCGCTTTACGGGCTTCTGGACGGGCTGATCGACCGGCCTCCCCTGCGCGCGCTCGCCGCGTTCATCGCCGCGCAGCCGAACCTGCTCTACGGCTACGGCCTCGCCGGCGGCTTCAAGGAACTGATCACGGCCGGCCTGCTCGTGCTCGTCGTGGCCTTGCTGCGCGCCAACCGCTTCGACGTGCCCACCTGGCGCGCGGCGCTGCCGATCGCGGTGGTCGCTGCCGCCGGCTTCGCCGTCATCAGCTACACGTTCCTGCCCTGGCTGGGGCTGATCCTCGGGTGTGCTTTCGTGCTCGCCGCATCCCGCCGGCCGGCCTGGCCGCTCTTTGCGGCACGGTGGGCGTGGCTCGCCGTCCTCACCGCACTCCTCTGCCTCCCGACCCTGGACGCGGCACGTAAGGCGTCGGGGCTCACCGGCGTCGTCGAGGGCCAAGGCGACCTCGGCAACCTGGCCGCGCCCCTGAAGCCCTGGACCTCGGCCGGAGTGTGGCTGACCGGTGACTACCGCTATCCGCTGACCCAGCGCGTCGACCTCACGTACGTGCTGGTCGGCTTCGTCCTGGTGCTGGCCGCCGTCGGCGTCGCATACGCGGTGCGGCGACGACAGGCGGTGCCAATCGTGCTTGCCCTCGCCTTCGGCGGCGCGCTGGTCTACGTCGCGCGGCGCACCGGCCCGTGGGTCGACGCCAAGGCGTTCGCAATCACAGGAATGGTCTGCATTGCCCTCGCCTTCGTGGGCGCTGCTGCCCTGCTGCGCGGGCGGTTGAGGCTGCTCGCATGGCCGGCCGCAGCGGTCGTCGCGGCCGCGGTCCTGTTCGGCAACGCGCTCGCCTACCAGCAGATCACGCTGGCGCCGCGCGACCAGCTGCGCGACCTGGAGCGGCTCGGCAACCAGCTGCCGGGACGGGGTCCGACGTTGTACCCGGCGTTCAACGAGTACGCCGAGTACTTCCTGCGCCGGCAGCGCGCGACGAGCCTGGTCAATCCTGCGAATTTCCGGCTCGAGATACGGCCCGAGATAGCCGCCGGCCGTTCCGGAATCCAGTTCGCGTGGGACCTCGATGACTTCGTACCCTCGTTCGTTCAGTCATTCGAATACATCGTCGAACGCAGCAATCCCGTCGCCGGCCGGCCGCCGAGCAACTACGTGCTGGTCGAGGGGACGCAGTACCACAGGGTGTGGAGGAAGGACCTGCGCCGCCCGAGGGTCCTGCGTCATTTCTCCTTCTACGGCAGACCTGGCGAGCGCGGCCCCCGGAATTGCGGCCGGATCGCCAATTTCGCGCGGGGCGCAGGACCCGGAGCCAGGGTCGCCTACAAACTCAACCCCACGGTCGCGAAATTCGAACCTGCGAGCGCGCCGGTCCGGCCCAGGGGGTGGGGCGCGGGTTACGCCCTCGGCTCGCTGATGCCGCAGGGCCCCGGAACGATGAGCGGTCCAATGCGTGTGCCTCAGAACGGCCGCTATCGCGTGTGGCTGGGAGGCTCTTTCGGACGGCCGGTCGACGTCTCCCTCGATGGACGCTCCGTTGGCTCAATCGCCTACCAGGAGAACTACCCCGGTCAGTTCGAGTATCTGGGCGAGCGTGACGTGACGCGGGGCAGGCACAGCGTGGAGATCGTCCGGGGCAAGGGCAGCCTGCATCCGGGGAGCGGAAACGGCGTCCCGCAGTCGATCGGACCCCTCATCCTCGAGCGGGTGTCCGCCGAGCGCGATCGCGTCCACTACGCCTCCGCACAGCGCGCGATGGCCCTGTGCCGCGGGTCGGCATCGCTCGATTGGCTAGAGGTGGTCGGACCGGCTCAGCTCAGCTGATTGACCCACTCGAGCGGCCCGCGGGCCTGCTCTTTCCCGTTCATCTTCGCCGAGCGCAGTGCGAGGTCGGCGACGCCCACGAGCTCCGATGCCGTATCGGCATCGTGGGGGCAGACGGCCCAGCCGGCGCTCGCGCTCACGTGCAACCCGGGCAGGTCGACGTCGATCAGGCTCTTCCGCACGGCATCGAGTGCTCGCTCGGCCAGGCGCTCCATCGCACGGGGCGGCAGTCCCTCGGCGACGATCGCGAACTCGTCACCGCCAAGCCGTACCAGCAGCTGCTCGTCGCGGGCGACGGACTGCAGCGCGCCCGCGACCGCGCACAGGGTCAGATCGCCACCCTGCATCCCGAAGCGGGTGTTGACCTCCTTGAAGTTGTCGAGATCGAGCAGCAGGAACCCGACCGACTCGTTGCGCCGGGTCTCTCCGTCGTGGCGCTCCAGGACCTCCTCGAGGGCCCTGCGGTTGGCGAGGCCCGTGAGGGTGTCGCGCAGCGACAGCTCCTGCGCCGCGTGACGCAGAGCCAGCAGCTGGCGCTTGCCCACCATCACGACGCCGCCGACCGAGGCGTACACGACCGCCGACACCCACATCTGGCCGACCACGCCGGACGCGACCGCGTCGGCCTCGTAGACGAGCGGCATCCCCAGCACCACCACGCAGCCGGCGATGTATCCCATCGCCATCCGGGGCGGATAGAAGTAGGTGCTGAAGACGAGCAGCATCAGCGGGGTGAGCACGAGCGCCGAGCGCGTACCGCCCGTGGTGGCGATCAGCACGCCGATGAACGGCATCGCGATCACCGACGGGATGTGGAACACAAGCGGCGTCGACACGCGCTCCCACGGAATCCAGAACAGGCACGCGAGCCCCCAGGCCGCGGCCGGGACGACAGCCGCGAGCACTATCTCCCAATGGTCCCGGGCCACGCCGGGCAGCAGCAGGGCGACCACGACCATGGGCAACACGCTCAGCCACAGCGCGCCGGCCAGCTTGCCGGCGAGCAGTCGCTCGTCGGCTCGTGGTCCATGCCTGTCCCAGCTCAGCCCCATCGATCATTGGTCGACTTCGGCGCGTAGAACTGGAGCCGGATCGGCACCGGCCAACGTTCGTTCTATCCGGGGTTTGAAATCGACCGTCGAGGTGCGCGGACGCCGCCGGTGTGGTTGGCTATCGATGATGGACAGGGATGTCGCCATTGACGCACGGCTGCGAGTCGCGGTGGTCTGCGCGCCGGAAATCCTGCGACTGGGATTGGAGCGGGTGCTCGCACAGGACCCGGCCCTCAGCGTGCGGGCCCACCGGCGCCTGGAGGCGGTTCGTGCTCCCGCCGACGTGGCTGTCCTCTGCGAGCGTGGGCTGGCCGACATCGCGACCGCGTGCGGCGCGGCGGCCGCGGCTCTGGACGCGGGCGTGGTCGTGATCACGGCAGGCGCGGATCCACACGTGGTGCTGGATTGCCTGGCCGCGGGCGCGACAGGCTTTCTGACCGAGGCGGATCCGGCACATGACCTGCGCGCGGCCAGCCTCGCGGCGGCGGTGGGCGAGTACCACATGGGCCCGCGGCTGCTGAGCCTGCTGCTCGACTGGGAGCGCGGCGAGCGCCGGCGCCCGCGCACCGCCGACGATGCCGAGCGGGAGCTCCTGGGGCTCCTCGCGGCCGGGCACACCACGGCCGAGATCGCCGGCGTGCTCGGCGTCGCGCCGAAGACCGTGCGCAACCGCTCGTCCCTGCTTTACCGGCGCCTGGGCGTGCGGTCGCGCTCGCAGGCTGTGCGGGTGGCCGAGGCGCGCGGCCTGCTGGATCGGGCACCGCACCTCGGGTAGAACACACGGATCAGCCATGTCGACTCAGGAGGTCGAGACGATGGACGTCCCCGAGGTCGTGACCCAGATTCGTGATGCGATCACCGTGAAGCGCGCGTTCGGCGACCCATACGAGCGCGACGGGATCGTCTTGATCCCCGTCGCCCGTGTGGGCGGCGGTGGTGGCGGTGGTGGCGGCGAGGGATCGGAGCCCTCGGAATCCAACGGTGCCGGCACCAAGAGCGGCTCAGGGTTCGGACTCGGCTTCGGGCTCGGCGCGACGCCCGTCGGTGCCTACGTGATTGAGGGCGGAGACGTACGCTGGAAGCCGGCGCTCGACGTCACGAACATCGTGTTGCGTGCGCAGGCGGGCGTGATCGTCATCCTGCTCATGGTGCTGCGGCTGCGCCGCCGTCGCGGCTAGAAGTCCCGGTCCGGGCGATCCGCAGCCTCGGGCGGGATCTGCAGCGAACCGGGCCCGTAGTCGATCCGCGCGGCCGTCCGGCGGCCCGCCGGCTCGCGCCACGAGACTGTTATCTGGGCGGTCTTGCCCGATTCGATGTTGGCGACCTTCCCGATCCGCTCGAGCTCGGAGTCGGGCAGGCTCTCCGGGCCTCGCGTGGGCGGATACAGCGAGTGCAGGTAGCCGGCGGCGAACGTCGCGGAGGCCTTCAGGCGGCGGCCCCGATTGTCGTACACCCGGACCTTCGACGCCTCGATCCGAAGAGCTTTCCCGGAGTCGTTGCGCACGTCTCCGCGCAGGATGCGATCGGTCTTCAGCACCGGCGGCACGATCACGGTCGGCGTGTCGAGCCACTCGAGCTGCTCCCGCGCCGACGCCGAGTCGTCGCCACAGCCCGCCGTGACCGGCACGGCAGACGCTAGTACGAGCAGCGCCGCGACAGCGGCGCGTGGGGCGTCCATGCCCCTACGCTACTCGGACTGGAATATCGGGCATGGGGTCTGCGCCCATGCCTCCTCAACTCCTAGCCCTTATTGCGGCTCGGGCGGCGTGGTGAACCAGTCGCACCCGGGCGGGTCCGGGTTGTCGATCGGGTGCCACGTCGCGCACGGCACGAGGGTGGCCTGCTTCGCGTTGTTGCCCGCCCGGAACGTGTCCAACCCGGGACAGGCAGGCAGCAGGATCGCCGGCGGGTCGCTGGAGTACGCCTGGCCGTCGAAGCCGAAGTTGCCGGTCCAGCAGTTGCCGAACTGGGAGTCCGTGTCGACGCAGCCGGGCTGCTCCTCGATGCAGTCCTGGCCCTCCTCCTCGTCCCACCAGAAGTCGACGCCGTTCTTGTCCGGCGGCCCCTCACAGACGGAGAAGTCGACGTTGTCCAGGTCCTGTGGCCGGGTGCTCATGCAGTTGTTCAAATACTTGTTGTTCGCCGACGTGTCGTACGTCCTCGCGGAGTCCTCCTCGCCGCGGAGGGTGGCCGGGACCCAGTGCAGCATGGTTCCGCGGCGCCAGTTGTCGAAGATGTAGTTCCCCTCGACGATGTTGGCGTTGCCGCCGGCGATCAGGTGCCCGGTGCCGACCGGAACCTGGAACGTGGGGCATACCTTCGACCTGTCGCGCTGTGCCCAAGGTGTGTCGCGGCAGTAGGCGTCGCGGTCGTCGGTGAACAGGTTGTTGTTGTTCGAGTAGATCAGGTTGTTCGACCACTTCGAGTTGTCCTGCGGCATGCCCGGGTGGCCGCCGGCGAACGAGTCGGTCGTGACCCCGGTTGCGTTGTGGTGGAAGCGGTTGTCGTGCGCCCAGGTGCCGTTGCCGGCCGTCCCCGACATCCCGATCGTGTTGTGGTGGGACTCGCAGTTGCGGATGATGATCCCGTACACGTCACCGTTCACATCCGGCTGCCCGTGGCGTGCGTTGGGGCCTGACCCCGGGTAGACGCCCGAGTCGCCGCTGTAGCTCGCCTCGCAGTTCTCGTAGATCCCATGGTCGGACGTGAACGAGAGAATCCCGTACTCGCGGCTGTACCGGCTGACGATCGTGTCCACGCGGAACCCGTTCGTCTCGAGCACGTAGATGTTGTTGAAGTCCGAGTCGAAGACCGTGAAGTTCTTCATGTAGATCCCGTCGGCCCGGTCGGCACGGATGACGTTGAGCTTGTTCCTGTCACGGGGCGTGAACCTGACGTCGTTCGGGGTATCGCCCGTGCCCTCGATCTGGATGTTGCACTTGGCGTCGCAGATCCGGTCGCCGTCGGTGTCGCCCAGGATCGCGATCAGGTTCTGCGCGTTCGGGCACTCACGGTGCTGCTCGTAGCTGAGCGCGCCCGTGTTCTGGTACTCGTCCTCGCATCCGGGCGGGATCGGACGATCCTCGTGGTACACGCCCGGCATCACGAGGATCCGATAGCCGTTCGATGCGCGGTTGACCGCGGCCTGGACGCTGCTGTAGGTGCAGCTGCTCAGCAGCTCCTCGTTCTCGCGCCGCTTGTCCCCCGTCACCATCGCCTGGATGCGGTGCCTGGTGTTCGGACGGCAGACCACGAGTGTGGGCCCGTCGGTGCGGTACTCGGGGAAGTCGCCCACGTTGGGGTCGGGGAAGAACGTCGCCCGCTCGGCGTGCGCTCCGGCGCCCGCCGGTATCGCGAGCCCGATCAGGGCCACCAAACCGGCAGCCAGGATGCCCGCCGCCAACACAGTCCTGAGTGCCTGCCTCGAAACCGTCAATTCACCCTCCCCCTAGAAAACGTTTGTGACTGCACCCGACGCACGAAGACCAGAACAACCGACGCGGTCCCGCGATTGAAGCACCGTTTACCCCGTTGGGCGGATTTCTAGGCTTCAAAAAGCAGGGGGCCGCCGGACTTTGGCCCCACTGCCCAGATGACGGTGCAGGAACCTGCGCCCCCGCAGGGGAGGGGGTCGGCGAGGAATTCCGCCGCAGGGCGCCGAGCGACCCCCTCCCCGGAGGGGGCGCCGGAGTGACCTTGGCCCTAGTTCGGCTCAGGCGGCGTAGTGAACCAGTTGCACCCGGGCGGATCGGTGTTCGTCTGCGGGTCCCAGCTCGCGCACGGCAGCAACTCGAGCAGCTTGTCGATGTTCGGGAACTTGAACAACCCGGTGTCGAAACCGGGGCATTCCGGCAGCGGCGAGGGATCGGAGGTGGGCACTCCGCCGTTCGGGCCGATGTTGCCGGTCCAGCAGTTCGTCTTCACGGTCTCGGTGTCGACGCAGCCGGGCAGGTCGGGCGCGCAGTCCTGGCCGTTCTCCTCGTCCCACCAGAAGTCGATGCCGTTCGCGTCGCGCGTGCCCTGGCACGAGCTGTAGTCGGGCGCCCGCAGGTCCGGCGGCCGGATGCCCATGCAGTTGTCGACGTAGGCGTTGTTGTTGGAGGTGTCGAAGCCCTTCGCCGGGTCCGGTTCGCCACGGAAGCTGGACGGCACCCAGTGCAGCATCGTGCCGCGGCGCCAGTTGTCGAAGATGTAGTTCCCCTCGACGATGTTGTCGTTGCCGCCCGCGATCAGCAGGCCGGTGCCGACCGGCACCTGGAACGTGGGACACACGACCGTCGGGTCGCGATCCTCCGCGGGCTGCTTGCAATAGGCGTCGCGATCGTCGCTGAAGATGTTCTTGTTGTTCGAATAGACCAGGTTGTCGATCCACTTCGAGGCATCCTGCGGCTGGCCCGGGTGCCCGCCCGCGAACGAGTCCACGGTGGAGCCGATCGCGTTGTGGTGGAGCTTGTTGTTCTGGTACAGCGTGCCGTTGCCCGCCGTCCCGGACGACCCGATGTTGTTGTCGTGCGAGTTGCAGTTGCGGATCACGATGCCGTAGACGTGGCCGTGCGCGTCCGGGAGGCCGTGGCGGTCGGGGCCCGAGCCCGGGTAGAGGCCCGAATCGCCGTTCCCGTAGGTCTCGCAGTTCTCGTAGATGCCGTGGTCGGAGGTGAACGACAGGATCCCGTACTCGCGGCTGTAGCCGGACTCGACCCCATCGATGCGGAAGCCGTTCGTCTCGAGCACGTAGATGTTGTTGAAGTCGGACAGCGTGATCTTGAGGTTCTTCAGGAAGACGCCGTCCGCGCGGTCGGCGCGGATCACGTTCAGCTTCGCGCGCTCCCCCACGATCTCAGTGTCCTCCGGCCGGGATCCCGTGCCCTCGATCTGGATGTTGCACTTGGCGTCGCAGATGCGGTCGCCGTTCGTGTCGCCGAGGATCGCGATCAGGTTCTGAGCGTTGGGGCACTGCCGGTGCTCCTCGTAGGTCAGCGCGAACTGCCCGGCCTCGGTGCGCTGGTAGACGTCCTCGCAACCGTCCGGTGCCGGCGCGCGGCTGTCGGGCTCGTCGTACACACCTGGCATCACCAGGATCCGCGTCCCGTTCTGGGCGTCGTTCACCGCCGCCTGGATCGAGTCGTACGCACAATCCTTCAGCTGGCGCTGGAGCGTCGCACGCCGCTTGCCGTGGAACCGCTTGATGCGCTGCTTGGTGTCGTCGGCACAGACCACCAGCGCCGGGCCCGTAGCCCGGTACTCGGGAAACGCGCCCTGATCCGGGTTCGGGAAGAAGGTCGCGCGTTCGGCGTGCGCGCCCGCGCCCGCCGGCAGGGCCAGTGCAGCCACCGCCAGGGCAGCAAGTGCCAGCACGGTCACTACGGAACGCGGAAAACGGCCTCCAGAACCCACAGCCACTACCCCCGGTTTGCCCAGCTTGCCTCTCGAGGCGATTCTATCCGCGCCCAGAGCACGCTGACAAGTCGTCAGACGCACCCTCATGCCATCGGCTAAGGTTCAGCGCCAGACAGGGATCCGCCTGGGGAGGGGATCATCCGCAGAGCTTTCAGCGCAGCAGTTCTCGTCGCCCTCGTGGTGCTCATGACACTGCCCGCCGGCGCCACCGCTCAGGTGCAGCCCTACCAGGCGAACGACTACGGCGGGTTCCGCAACATCCTGCCTCCGGGCGCCTACGGCTCGTTCAACGCGACGGATGCCGCCCAGTTCGGGTGTTGCAGCACCTACCCACCGCACGCCACCGATCAGCTCTCGATGTACGAGAACCTGGTCTACGCGACGCCGGGCCTGACCGCCGCCCAGGTCCCCAACTACTTCAAGGACGCGAGCTTCGGCGTTCAGGCCGGTCAGGTCGAGCGCACCTACAGCCCACGGGCGGGCCTCACGATCGTGCGCGACAGCAACCACGGCGTTGCCCACATCTACGGAGTGACGCGCTCGGACACGCTCTTCGGCGCCGGCTATGCGGGCGCCGAGGACCGCCTGTTCTTCATGGACGTGCTGCGTCACGCGGGCCGCGCCCAGCTCTCGGAATTCGCCGGCGGCTTGAACAAGGCCATGGACGCGGACGTGTGGTCGATCGCCCCCTACACAGAGGCCGACCTGCAGGAGCAGGTCGACAAGGCGGACGATCTCTACGGCACCGAGGGCGCCCAGCTCCAACAGGACCTCACCGACTACATCGCGGGGATCAACCAGTACGTCTCAGAGGCGCGCACCGACGCCACCAAGATGCCGTACGAGTACGCGGCGATCAACAAGCCGCTCGAGGACTGGACCGGCACCGACGTGATCGCGACCGCCTCGCTGATCGGTGGCATATTCGGCAAGGGAGGCGGCAACGAGGTCGCGAGCGCGGTCGCGCTCGAAGAGGCCAAGGACCGCTTCGGCGGCGCCGCCGGTGAGCAGGCCTGGCGGGACTTCCGCCGCCAGGACGACCCCGAGGCCCCAACGACCGTGAAGAGCGGCAACGGCTCGTTCGAATATCCGGCCCAGCGCGGCTCCTCGGGGATCGCGCTGCCGGACGAAGGGTCGCTCGTGAATCCACCCAACAGCGGCGCGGGCCTGGCGCTCGGCGGGCTGCTGGGCGGCGCTCGACCTGTTCGGCGGCATGTCCAACGCCCTGCTTGTGTCGGCCGCGGAGTCCGAGTCGGGGCGCCCCGTGGCGGTGATGGGCCCGCAGGTCGCCTACTTCATGCCGCAGATCCTGACCGAGATGGACCTTCACGGCCCCGACATCGACGCCCAGGGCGCCGCGTTCCCCGGCATCAGCCCATATGTCCTCCTCGGTCGCGGCCAGGACTTCGCCTGGTCTGCGACCTCGGCCGGCCAGGACATCATCGACACGTTCGCGGAGAAGCTGTGCGAGCCCGACGGCTCACAGCCGGACGTGCAATCCACGCACTACCTCTACAAGGGCCAGTGCCGGGCGATGGAGATCCTCACGCGGGTGAACAACATCACGCCGAACGCCGGCGACCCCTCGCCGCCCGAGACGTACACGCTCGAGGCGCAGCGGACGGTGCACGGCATCGTCTACAAGCGCGGCACCGTCGACGGACAGCCTGTCGCGTTCGCGCGCCAGCGCTCGACCTACTTCCACGAGGCCGACTCGGCCCGCGCGTTCTCCGCCCTCAACCGCCCATCGCAGGTCCAGAACGTCGAGGACTTCCAAGCGGGTGATGCACAAGGTCAACTTCACCTTCAACTGGTTCTACGCGGACGACCGTGACATCGGCTACTTCAACTCCGGCGACAACCCCGTGCGCGCCGCCGGCGCCGACCCTGACTTCCCGAACTGGGGCACCGGCGAGTACGACTGGCAGGGCTGGGAGACGACCTTCAAGACGTCCGACGTCACGCCCTTCTCGGAGCACCCACAGGTGGTCAACCAGGACTACATCACGTCCTGGAACAACAAGCAGGCGCCCGACTACGACTCCGCCGACGAGCAGTGGGGGTACGGCCCGCACTACCGCTCGCAGTCGCTCGACGAGGAGATCGATCCCGCGGATCGCCGGCGCCGGCAAGATGAGCCTGCCCGAGGCGATCGACTCGATGGAGGTCGCCGGTACCGTCGACCTGCGCGGCACGCAGGTGCTCCCGCTGCTCCTCCAGGTCGTCGGCACACCGAGTAACCCGCAGCAGGCCGCGGCGGTCGCCACGCTTCAGGACTGGGTCGACTCGGGCGCCCACCGGATCGACCGCGACCAGGACGGCCAGTACGACCACCCGAACGCGGTCCAGATCATGGACGCCTGGTGGCCGAAGCTGCTGGAGGCGGAATTCGAGCCGGAGATGGGCACCGCATTCTTCGACGCCGTCCACGGCGTGCTCGGGTTCGACAACGAGCCAAACAACCACGGCCACCACCTCGGCAGCGCATACCAGGGCGGCTGGTGGGGCTACGTGTCGAAGGACCTGCGGCGCGTGCTCGGGCAGCCGGTCTCGGACGGCTTCTCGCGAACGTACTGCGGCAGCGGCTCGCTGAGCGCCTGCCGCGATGCGCTGCGCCAGGCGCTCTCGGACGCGCTCGCAGTGCCGGCCAGCACGCTCTACGACGAGGACCCCGGCACGGCGGGCGTGCAGCGCGTGGACACATGTCCCGCTGGCAAGAGCGACCAGTGGTGCTTCGACTCGGTGCGCTTCCGCCCGATCGGGGCGATCACCGTGCGCACAATCCATTGGATCAACCGCCCGACCTTCCAGCAGGCCGTCGAGATCCAGGGCCACCGCAACCGCGGCTATGCGCGCCCGCAGGGTGCGACCCCGCTGCGGGTCTCCCTTGTACCGGCCTACAAGGCCTGTGCCGCACCGGACCGCCAGCACGGCCCACCACTCGCGTTCGGCTCGTGCAGCGCGCCCACCCAGCGCTCGGACCACCTCACCGTCGGTACGCCCGACGCAAACGGCAACGCGGCGCAATCGGTGGGGACTGATGAAGCTTGCGGTGTTCCCCGGCAACCCGTCGACGCCGGCGCCGACGAGGCTGACGTGAACGTCACATTCAGCCTCAACGACGTGCGCCGCAGCAGCGACGAGACCGACTACACAGGCCAGCTGCAGGCCGTCACGACCGTGCGCATCACCGACCGCGACAACGACCAGTCCGCCGGCGGAGGCGATGACCCCGCGACGGTGTCCGACTTCCCGTTCCCTGCCACTGTGCCTTGCGCCGCGACGCCCGCCACCACGGTGGGCGCAACCTGCGAGCTGAACACCACTTTCGACGCGATCATGCCGGGTGCCGTCAAGGAGCTGGACCGCTCGATCTGGCAGCTGGACGCGATCCAGGTGCTCGACGGCGGCTCGGACGGACTCGCCTCGACTTCGCCGAACACGCTGTTCGCGAAGCAGGGCGTCTTCATTCCGTAGACGGCGCCGACTGCCGTCCGCCGACTGCCCGGGTGACCGCCGGTGACCGCTTCGGGAGGCCAAACGGGCATTCCCTCCAATTTGGTGGGAAAATGGCGCGGTGAGGGTTTCAGCAAAGGCCGACTACGCGGTGCGGGCCGTGGCGGAGCTCGCCTGTGTCGGCGAGGGGCCGATGAAGGGCGAGGCCCTGTCGCAGGCCCAGGGCATCCCGCTGAAGTTCCTCGAGAACATCCTCGGCGAGTTGAAGCACGCCGGGCTGGTCCGCAGTCAGCGCGGGGCCGACGGCGGCTACTGGCTGGCGCGACCCGCGAACGAGATCACGATTGCGGACGTGATCCGCGCCGTCGAGGGCCCACTCGCCAGCGTGCGGGGTGAGGCGCCGGAGGCCGTGAAATACGTCGGCAACGCGGCGGCGCTCGGCAAGCTGTGGGTGGCCGTGCGCGCGAACCTGCGCGCCGTGCTCGAAGAGGTGACGGTCGCCGACGTCGCAAGCGACGAGCTGCCCGGGATCGTCGACGAGATCACGAGCGACCCCGGCGCCTGGGTCGGGCACTGACGCCGCGGCGCTAGCCGGCTTCGTCTGACGCGTCCGTCGCCTTGCCGTCGCCCGTGAACACCTTCGAGGTGTCGGGTCGTACGAAGACGATCTGCCCATTGTGCAACTCGAGCTGATCGGCCTCGGCGCGGGTCATCTGTGCCCACGCCTGGGTGCCGTCCTTGAGCGAGAACTCGACCCGGACCTCGAACCCGAGGTGGACGATCCTCTCGATCATGGCCTCCTCGGTGGAGCCGTTCGGCTCCAGCCGGAGCTCGAAGTCGTGCGGGCGGATGAACTCGTCGCCGAGGCGGTTCACGGGGCCGATGAAGCTCATCACGAACTCGTTCGCGGGCTGCTCGTAGATATCCCGGGGCTCGCCCGTCTGCTCGACGCGGCCGTCGTTCATGACGACGATCTGCTCGGCGACGTCCATCGCCTCCTCCTGGTCGTGCGTGACGAAGATCGTCGTCACGTGCACCTCGTCGTGGAGGCGTCGAAGCCAAATGCGCAGGTCCTTTCGCACCCTCGCGTCGAGCGCGCCGAACGGCTCGTCGAGCAGGAGCACCTTCGGCTCCACGGCGAGCGCGCGCGCGAGTGCCATGCGTTGCCGCTGCCCGCCCGACAGCTGGTCGGGATAGCGGTCGGCAAAGCCGTCCAGGTGGACCAGCTCGAGCAGCTCGGTGACGCGGGCCTTGATCTCGTCCTTTGAGCGCTTGCGGATGCTGAGCCCGAAGGCGATGTTGTTCCACACGGTCATGTGCTTGAACGCCGCGTAGTGCTGGAACACGAAGCCGACGCCGCGCTCCTGGGGGCGGATCGCAGTCGCATCCACTCCGTTGATCATCACCCTGCCGGCGTCCGGTACCTCGAGGCCGGCGATCACCCGCAACAGCGTCGACTTGCCCGAACCGCTCGGCCCCAGCAATGCGGTCAGTGATCCCTCGGGTACGGAGATCGAGACCTCCTCGAGCGCGACGAAGTCCTCGAATCGCTTGCTGACGTTCTCCGCGGCGATTGCCATGGTGCCCCCTAGGTGGTCCTGCGCCTGTTCAGGACGTTCATCGTAAG
This sequence comes from uncultured Solirubrobacterales bacterium, assembly GCA_963731895.1. Classification (GTDB taxonomy): domain Bacteria; phylum Actinomycetota; class Thermoleophilia; order Solirubrobacterales; family JBBDJG01; genus CAVSXO01. The sequence goes on along the minus strand of CAVSXO010000032.1, from coordinate 21,746 downwards.
CAACGTCACAAGTGCCATCGAAGCGAGCACCATGGAGGCCGCGTACGCCCCCGTGAGGTCGAACTGATGAAACCGGTTCTCTACAAATAGCGTGGCAGTCTCGGTCTCGCCCGACAACTTGCCCGACACGACGCTCACCGCGCCGAACTCGCCCAGTGCCCGTGCGGTCGCGAGCACGATGCCGTAGGTCAGGCCCCAGCGAATCGAGGGCAGCGTCACGCGACGGAACGTCTGCCAACCCGAGGCCCCGAGCGTCGACGCCGCCTGTTCCTGCTCCGTGCCCACCTCGTGGAGCACGGGCACGACCTCGCGCACGACGAACGGGAGTGAGACGAAGATCGTCGCCAGGATCATCCCCGGCACGGAGAAGATCACCTGGATCCCCTGCTCGGTCAGCCAGCCGCCGAACCAGCCGTCATTGCCGTAGACCAGGATCAGCGCGAGCCCGATCACGACCGGCGACACGGCGAAGGGCAGGTCGATGAACGCGTTCACGATCGCCTTGCCCCGCATCCGCGACCGCACCAGCATCAACGCGCAGGTCACTCCGAAGATCGTGTTCAACGGAACGGCGACCGCGATCATCACGAACGTGAGGTAGAAGGCGTGCTGTGCCTCCGGTGTCGTGACCGCATCCCAGGCTGGGCCGATCCCGTTCTCGAACGTACGGAAGAAGATCAGCCCGACCGGCGCCGCGAGGAGCAGGAAGAGGTAGCCGAGGGCCGCCGTGCGCAGGCTCAACCGAGCCCAGTTAGCTCTCATGCCTGGACCCCCAGCGCGTCAGCAGCGAGATCCCGAGCAGCACGACCAGCGAGATCGCGAGCAGCACGACCGACACGGCGGCCGCGCCGATCACGCGGTCGCTCTCGATCTGGCCGAAGATGAACACCGAGGCGACCTCCGTGTCGAACGGCAGGTTCCCGGTGATCAGCACCAGCGAACCGAACTCGCCGATGGAGCGGGCGAAGGCCAGCGCCACTCCCGCCAGGATCGCGGGCAGGAGGTTCGGCAGGATCACCCGCCGGAAGATCGTGGAGTTCCGGGCGCCGAGAGACGCGGCGGCCTCCTCCATCTCGCGGTCCAGCTCGATCAGTACGGGCTGCACGGTCCGGACGACGAACGGAAGCGTCACGAACAGCAGCGCGAGGATCACGGCGACCTTCGTGTAGGCGACGTCGATGCCGACCGGGCCGCGTGGCCCGTACAGCGCCAGCAGGGTCAGCCCGGCCACGATCGTGGGGAGCGCGAACGGCAGGTCGATCAGCGAGTTGACGATGCCCTTGCCCGGGAACTCGTCCCGCACGAGCACCCAGGCGATCAGCGTTCCCGGTGACGGCGTTGATCGCGGCCACCACGGCGGAGGCGATCAGCGACAGCTTCAGCGCCGCGACCGCCTGCTCGTTCGTGACCGCCGTCCAGAAGGTTGAGAATCCATCCTCGAGCGACTTGTCCACCACCGCCGCGAGCGGGATCAGCACGATCAGGCTCAGGTAGGCCATGGCGATGCCGCCGCCGATTGCCGCGCCGGATGGGCGCGGCAATCGGAAGCGCATCCCCGCCGGAGCGGGTGCTGCTGTCGCGTTACTTCTCAGTCGGGAACCCCTGGTCCTGGTTGATGGAGGCCATCACGCCCTCCTCGGGATCGAAGAACTCCTTGTTCACCGCCGGCCAGCCGCCGAGGTCGTCGATCGTGAACAGGTTCTGCGGTGCCGGGTACTCGGACTTGTCGACCAGGTCGGCGTTGACCGAGCGGTATCCCTTCTCGCCGAAGATCTTCTGGGCCTCGTCGCCCCGCGTGAACTCGACGAACTTGGCCGCGGCGTCGGGCGCCCCGACCGTGACCGCGATCGGGTTCTGGATCAGGATCGTCCCGTTGGGGATCACGTAGTCGACCTCCTCACCCTTCTGCTGGGCCGTGATCGCCTCGTTCTCGTAGGCGAGCAGCACGTCGCCCTTGCCGCCGATGAACGTCTGCAGCGCCTCGCGGGCGCTCTTGTCCTGGACGGGCACGTTGTCGAACAGGTCCTTCAGATACTGCTTGGCCTCGGCCTCGGACTTGCCGGCCTTTCGCTGGGCACCGTAGGCGGCCATGATGTTCCACTTCGCGCCGCCTGAGGTGAACGGGTTGGGTGTGATCACCTCGACGCCGTCCTTGACCAGGTCGTCCCAGTCCTGGATGTCCTTGGGGTTGCCCTTGCGGGTCGCGAGCACCACGACGGAGTTGGTCACGAAGCCGTCGAACTCGTCCTTGTTCCAGTCGGCGGCGACCTTCTTCGCCTCGACGAGCTTGTCGACGTCGGGCGCGAGCGACAGCGCGACCACGTCTGCATTCAGCCCCGCCTCGACGGCGCGAGCCTGGTCACCGGAGGCTCCGTAGGACTGCTTGAAGCCGAGGTCCTTTCCTTCAGCCGTCTTCTTGAAGGCCGGGATGATCTCCTCGTAGGCCTCCTGCGGCGTCGAGTAGGCGATCAGGCTGAGGGTGCCTGCGCTCCCTGAGTCGCTGCTACCGCCGCATGCGGACACTCCCAGTACAACCAGGATCACTAGCGGCAAAGCCGCGCTCGAGATTCGCTTTCCGACGCTCATATCTGGCTTATCCCCCTTTGTCTATTAGGGTAGTAGGAAACTGCGCGAGCGGCCACGGTAGCAGATTCCCGGTAAACCGGATCGACATAAGAGTAATTGATGCTGAACCTGTGCTAGCCTCCCTCTTGTCTACTAACTCGATGAGAAGGACGACAACATGCACCACCCCACTCTTCAGCCGCTCCGCCTGCGAGACGTCACCGACGTCCAGGGATACGTGCGGGATGCGGTCGCGCGGGTCGCACCGGCCGCGGCCGGCCACCGCGACGCCCTGCACGCGCACGGAGTACGGGCCGTCCTGCGGGTCGAGCGCGCCCTGCCCCCGGGCGTTCCCCTCCTGCCGGTGCTGGACGCGGTGCTTCCGGCACGGCTCGAGGCCCTCGCCCGCAACCTTTCGGGCGCCGATTCGGCGTTGGCTGCGGTCGCCTGACTCCGCGCCTGACCGCGCGCCTATGCTGGCGCGGTGACCGACGCGGATCGCTACCGCCTCGCGTTCCTCGACTGGCTCGCATGTGCCGCGCGCGGCCGGCGCGAGCCACCCGCTCGGGCGGCTCACGCAGCGGCTGAGGGACTCGCCGGACGAGTCATGGCGGCAGGCTGTGCCGGCCACGTGCTCGACTACGACGACACCCTTGCGGCGGGCATCGTGCACGCGAGCGCGCCGGTGGCGCCGGTGGCGCTGCTGCTCGCGGCCGAGCGCGGCCTTTCGCTCGCGGCGGCCCTGGAGGCGTATGCGGCCGGCTTCGAGGCCACCGCGGCGCTTGCGCGCGCAAGCCATCCGGCCCTCTACGAACGTGGATGGCACCCCACGTCGGTGTGCGGAGTTGCCGGCGCCGCCGTGGCCGCCGCCCGCCTGCTCGGGCTCGAGCCGGAGCGGGAGCGCATCGCCGTCGGGATCGCGTTGCTGGGCGCGAGCGGGTTGCAGGCGGCGTTCGGCACCGACGCGAAGGCGCTTCAGGTCGGGCACGCCGCGGCGACCGGGCTCGAGGCAGCGCAGCTGTCCGCGGCCGGGGCGAGCGTTTCGCCGGACGCCATCGCAACCGGCTTCGAGTCCGCCTATGGGGGCCGGTGGGAGACGCCCCAGGGGCCGCCCGCGATCCGGGACAACTGGATCAAGGCCTACCCGTGCTGCCTGCTGACCCATGCCGCGATCGACGCGGCACAGGCGCTGCGGGCCGAGAATGGCGTGCCCGGCGGGCGAGATCGTGGTCACGGTGCATCCGAACGGCGCACCGCGCGGCGCCCCACGACGACCCTTCAGATGGGCTCGAGGCAAAGTTCTCGATCCCGTACACCACCGCTCACACCTTGCTGCACGGCCCGCCGAGCGTCGAGAGCTTTGCGGCCCCGGATGCAGCCGTGCGGTCCTTCGCGGCAGAGCGGCTACGGGTGCGGGTCGACCCGGCCCTGCTCGAGACCGAGGCGCGGCTCGAGGCCGGCGGGCAGGTCGTGAGCGCGGTTCGCCATCCGCGCGGGTCGCCGCAGAACCCGATGGACGCCGCGGCGCTGGCGCAGAAGGTGGAGCAGCTCGCGCCGGGCCTGGCGCCCGCGCTGGACGACCTCGATGCGCCGGCGGCCGCCGCGGCGCAGGCCGCCGGACTGCTCTGACAGCTACCGGCAACACCCGCGCCGGCTTACGCGGCGGGCTCGGGCTCGCTGTCAAGCAGCGCCGCGCGAAACGCGCGCTCTTCCTCGTCGAACAACGCGCCCCAGGAACGTTGCCCGTCCAGGATGATCCTGTGCTTCGTCTCGACCACCGCGGCCCGCGGTAACCGCGCGATCGACTCCGCGCGCTCCAGCGCAGCCTCCATCAACGTGCCGTCCTCGCACACCTCACTCACGATGCCGAGTCGCGCCGCCTCCGCGGCGCCCACGATCCGGCCGGTCAGGCACAGGTCCCGCGCGACAGCTGGGCTGAGCGCGGCGCGGGCGGCCGCATAGCTCGCCGGGATGCCGATCGCGACCTCTGCATAGCCGAAGGTGGCCGACTGCGCGGCGAGCCTCAGATCGCACAGCAGCGCGAGTGCGAACCCGCCCGCGAGGGCGGGACCGTTGACCGCCGCGAGCACCGGCTTGGGGCAGCGGCCCACGGCGTGGAATGCGCCGGTGCTCGTTTCCACGAGGCGACGGCGATGCTCCAGGTCGCCGCCGAACTGCCCCGTGTCCATGCCGGAGCAGAAGGCGGTGCCGGCGCCGGTCAGCACGATGCACGCCACGGCATCGTCGCCGGCCAGGCGCGTGAAGGCGTCGGCCAGCTCGACGCGCAGGTCGATCGACAGTGCGTTGCGCTTGTCGGGACGCTGCAACGTGACCAGCGCAACCGCGCCGCGCGGCTCGATCGTCAGGAGGCCCGGCATGGGCCGGACCTTAAGGGCCTGTCCCGACAGGCTTTATGGAACGAAGACGCCCTGGGCCGCGAACAGCGTGTCGCCGGCGGTGTTGTCGGCATCCCCGTCCGGGCCGCCGTCGTACACCTGGACCTGGCCCATCTGCCAGATCGCCCGCTTGGTGTCCCGCACCAGCAGGGGCACGATTGCATTGGCCGCCGTCGTGAGTGTGCAGCTCGAGCCGGTGCTCGTCGAGGCCGTCGGGGCGCAGGGGAAGCTTTTGGCCAGCGACACACTCTCTCCGGTGGCCGCGTCAATGCCGCCACCCGGCGCGACCGCGTTCCACCGGTCGGTCATGCGCAACTCGACGGTCGCGCGGACTTCACCGGTGTAGTCGGCCGGCCCGGCGGCGTTGGCGCTGCCACAGCTCGCGCCGGTCGGCCGGCAGCGCACGTCGGACAAGGAGGACGTGATCACCACGTCGGAGTCCTCAGGCGGACCGGGCGTGCCGGCGACCACCGCGTAGCGGACGAACCCCAAGAAGTTGGCCGCACCGCCAAGCGCGTCCGGGCTGCCCATCGTGGCCTGGCTCGAGGCGGCGCTCGGAGGGTTGCACGACCCGTGCGCCAGCGGCGGACCGTGCATGCGGTTCGGAGTGGTGCACTGCGCGTAGGCCGGTACCAGAGAGAGCCGCATCGGCGAGGCGCCCTTCGGCCGTGGGTACCCGGCGACGTCGGCGACGTAGATGTCGAACGAGGTGTCGGTGTCGCTCGCCATCAGTGCCTCGCGCGTGTCGAAGAAGGCGCGCGTCCCGTCGTCGGACAGCCCGTTGGGGAACAGGAACGCAGGGAATGCTCCGTTGCCGCCCGTGGGCCCCGTGGACAGGAGTGTCGTGGTGCCCCCGAACCGCTCGTAGACGTCGACCGACGTGTCGGTGTCACCGGCCGTCATCGGCTCGCGCGTGTCGAAGAACACTCGCTTACCGTCCAGCGACACAACCGCGAACGAGGCATCGAATGCCCCGTTGCCCCCGGCCGGACCGGTGCTCATGAGGCTCGTGATCCCGCCGGCGTACTCGTACACGTCCCGGCACTGGGGGCCCTGGCCGGCGGCACAGCCGGTGTCGGTGTCCGTCGCCACCAGCGATTCCTCGGTGCGTACGTATGCGTTCGAGCCGTCCAGCGACGATCCCATGAAGTCGGCGTCGAATGCCCCGTTGCCGCCGGCCGGCCCGGCGGACACGAGCTCGGTCGTGGCACCAGATCGCCGGTATATGTCCCGGCGCGTGTCGGTGTCGCCCGCAGTGAGGGCCTCGCTGGTGCTGAAGAAGACACGGGAGCCGTCCGCCGAGTCGCCCTCGAAGGCCGCCGGGAGGGCGCCGTTACCGCCGCTGGGGCCGGTGGAGAGCAGTGTCGTCGTGCCGCCCGAGCGCCCGTAGACATCGCTCTGGGCGTCCGTGTCGGCGGTCACCAGCGGCTCCTGGGTCTGGAAGAAGACCTGGCTGCCGTCAGCCGAGATGTCGCGATATCCGCTGTCGAAGTTGCCGTTACCGCCTGCCGGGCCGGTGGAGATGTGCGTCGTGGTCCCGCCCGCGCGCTGATACACGTCGTAGAGGACGTCGGTGTCGCCCGCGACCAGCTTCTCGTCCGTCTCGAAGAGAACGCGCGTACCGTCAGCCGAGACTCCACCGAACGCGACGAAGAATGGTCCGTTCCCACCGGCGGGACCTGTGGAGATGAGCGTGGTGGTGCCGCCTGCGCGCTCGTAGATGTCGGGCTCCAAGTCGGTGTCGGCGGCCAGCAGCTTTTCGTCGGTCTCGAAGAACACGCGGGTGCCGTCCCGCGAGATCGCGTGAAAGGTCACGTCATTTGCGCCGTTTCCACCCGGCGACCCGGTGGAGATCAGCGTCGTCGCCCCGCCGGCGTGCTCGTACACGTCAAACGCGGCGTCGGTGTCCGCCGCCGTCAGCTGCTCGTCGGTCTCGAAGAAAGCCCGAGTACCGTCTGCGGACACCGCGGCAAAGAAGATATCGAAGGCTCCGTTCCCACCGGTGGACCCGGTCGAGAGCCGGGTGGTCGTGCCCCCACGGCGCTCGTACAGGTCGAATGCTGCGTCGGTGTCCCCGCTCACGAGTTGCTCGTCCGTGTCGAGGAAAGAGCGGCTGCCGTCCGCGGACGTTGCATCGAAGAACGCCTCCGCGACCCCGTTCCCGCCCGACGGCCCGATCGAGATGTGGTCCTTGGCGGAATGGTTCGCCCCCGCACCGGCCGCGAAAGCCGCAAGCGACACCAGTGCCGCGAGCGACACCACGAGCAGCACACCCCTGCGCCTCACGTCTCCACTCCCTCCTCCCGTGCTGCGGCCCGCGCCTTAGCCCCTCGGTCCGGACGCGGTGTCGAGCCAATAAATACAGGTAGCAACTCTATGTCAAGGGCGCCGGCCCGGTTTCGATCTCGATCATGCGGGCACAATTCCTGAATCCCAATTCCGTGAACCGCATTTCTAGTAACCTCAGTCTTGAATCGACTCGGAATCGACTGGAGGCGGCGCCAGGTGGCAGGCTGGAAATTCATCACCAATCACGCGCAGGTGCTGCTTTGCGTCGCGCACGACCCCGAGATCCGGTTGCGTGAGATTGCGGAGGCGTGCGGGATCACCGAGCGGGCCGCACACCGCATCGTCGCCGACCTCGAAGAGGCGGGCTACATCTCGCGCGAGCGGATCGGGCGCCGCAACCGGTACGAGTTCCATGCCGAGATCGTGATGCGCCACCCCCCGATGGGGCTCGCGCCCGACATCCGCATGGGGGACCTGATCGCGCCGTTGATGGCGCGGAGCCGCTCGAACGGGGCCGCCGCAGGAGCTGCCGCCGACGGAAACAACGCGGGCGCGGGCCGCCAAGTAGAGAACTACCCTCCGTGCTCCCCGGTGCCTGAGGGGTGCTCGCTGCTCGAGCCGTCACACCACTGGCTCTGGAAGCGCTTCATCTGCCGGATCTCGAAGCTCTGTGAGTCGATGATGTTCTCCGACATGCGCCGCAGCTCGGCGTGGATGCCCGACCGCAGTTCGGCTCGCGCCATCCTGATCGCGCCCTCGTGGTGGGGGATCATCATCTCTATGAAGGCGCAGTCGAAGTCAGCCACGTCACGAAGCGCGGCCGGATCGTGGTCCATCCCCTGCTCGGACCTGCTGAGCCCGAGGTCGCCCTCCTCGACGCCGGCGTCCTGGAGCACGTCGCGGACAGACCGCAGCGTGGCCAGCTCGGCGCTCTGGAACTGAACGATCCCCTCCGCGAGGCTTTCGAGCCGGCGGTGCTCTGCCCGCGAGAGAGCCAGGTCCGCCGCATCCACCGCGGCCTCGTGATGAGGGATCATCGCGTTCACGAACGCCGCGTCGGTGCCGTTCGCACGCACGTCGCGACCAGTGCCCTTGTCGCCGTCGCCCCCGCCGCAGCCCGCGGCCAGCGCAACGATCGCTGCAGCGCTACGGCGAGCGATGCGCGCAGGGTGGTCGACGCCCTCATCGCGCCGCAGCGTAGCGGCAAGCCCATGGCCGGGCGGTCAGTCGGCGTAGCGCTCGGGCTCGCGGTCGACCCGGCCGAACACCGCTTCGAGCACGGTGTTCACGACCCAGACGATGATCGTGGCGAGGATTGCCGCGCCGAAGCTCTCCACCTTGAAGTCGTCGACGATCCAGCTCGTCAGGTACAGCATCAGCAGGTTGACGAAGAACAGCGCCAGGCCGAGAGTGAGGATCACGAGCGGCAACGTGAACAGGATCACCAGCGGCTTCACGAATATGTTGACGAGGCTGAACACGAGCGCCGCCACCACGACGACCCACTCGTTGCCGGAGTAGCCGATCCCGTCGATCAACTCGGCGGCCACCCATAGGGCGACGATGTTGAAGAACCAGGTGACGACGAACCGGCGCAGCATCGCTGCCGATGCTAACCGCATGTGTCCGACTCCACGTGGCGGGGGCGAGGCCGTGCACTACTGTTTGCGGCCGGCAAGGGACTCGCGTGACGACGACGGTGGACCAACAGGAGGCATCTCGCAACGGCGGCTCGGCGTCCCGGCACGTCCCGATTGCGATCCTTGGCGCCGGCTTCGGCGGCCTCGGGATTGCGATCCGCCTCAAGCAGGAGGGCGTCGACGACTTCGTCGTGTTCGAGCGCGACACCGAGGTCGGCGGGACCTGGTGGGCCAACAGCTATCCGGGCTGCCAGTGCGACATCCCGTCCCACCTCTACTCCTACTCCTTCGCGCCGAACCCGAACTGGACCCGCACCTATCCCCTCCAGGAGGAGCTGGGCCGCTACGCGCGCGACTGTGCGACGCGCTTCGGCGTGCTGGACCACATCCGGCTCGGGTGCGAGATGAGCGGTGCGCAATGGGACGAGGCGGCCAACCGGTGGCACATCGAGACCAGCGACGGACAGTTCACCGCCGACGTGCTGATCGCCGCGCCGGGATTCCTCAGCGAGCCGTCGATCCCCGCCCTGCCCGGGCTCGAGACCTTTGCCGGCACGACCTTTCACACGGCGCGCTGGAACCATGACCACGACCTCAGCGGGCGTCGCGTGGCGGTGCTCGGAACGGGCGCCTCGGCGATCCAGGCGGTGCCCCGGCTCCAGCCGGCCGTCGAGCACCTGGGGGTGTTCCAGCGCACGCCCCCGTGGGTGATGCCGCACCGCGATCGTCCGATCACGGGCTTCGAGCGTCGCATGTACCGGCGCTTCCCGGCACTCCAGCGCCTGGTGCGCGCCGGGGTCTACTGGAGCCGGGAGCTGATCGTGCCGGGGCTCACGTTCGAGCCGCGCGTGATGAAGGCGCTCCAGAAAGTTGCGCGCCGCCACATGGAAAGGCAGGTCGCCGACCCCGAATTGCGGGCGAAGCTGACCCCCACCTACGTGATGGGCTGCAAGCGCATCCTCCCCTCCAACGACTGGTATCCGGCCCTCCAGCAACCGAACGTCGAGCTGATCACCGACGGTATTCGGGAGATCCGCCCCGAGGGGATCGTGACCGCGGACGGCAGGGTGCACGAGGTCGACACGATCGTGCTCGCGACCGGCTTCAAGGTGACCGACATCTCGCTCGCCCACCGGATCCGCGACGCGAACGGCGTGTCGATGGCCGATACGTGGAAGGGCAGCCCCCAGGCCTATCTCGGCACGTCGGTGGCCGGGTTCCCGAACCTGTTCTTCATCACCGGCCCGAACACCGGCCTGGGCCACAACTCGCTGCTCTTCATGATCGAGGCGCAGCTGAGCTACGTGCTCGATGCGCTGCGCCAGATGCGCCGCCGTGGCGCGACCCGGATCGAGGTTCGGCGCGATTCGGTAGAGGCGTACAACGAATACATCCAGCGCCGCCTGGTCCGCTCTGTGTGGAACACCGGTGGCTGCTCGAGCTGGTATCTGGACGCGACGGGCCGGAACACCACGATCTGGCCCTACTTCACGTGGCGCTACTGGCAGAAGACGCGGCGCTTCGACCCCGCGCCGTACATGCTGACGAACGGCGCCTCGCCTGGACAGACCCCGTCGATCGCAACGGCGCCGTCCACTCCGGCCCAGTGACGATCGACGAGCTGCTTGCGCAGGCGCGCAGCCGGCTCGAGCGCCTCGATCCGCAGGCGGCGAGCGCGGCGATGGAGGGCGGCGCGGTGCTGGTCGACATCCGCAGCCGAGAGCCAGCGCGCCGCTGATGGGACGGTGCCGGCCGCGCTCTTCATTCCGCGCAACGTGCTCGAGTGGCGCTGCGATCCCACCTCGAGCCATCCCGACGAGCGCATCGGTGCCGGCCGCCGGGTCGTGGTCATGTGCGATGTGGGGTACGCGTCGAGCCTCGCCGCGGCGACGCTCCGCGACCTGGGCGTCGATGCGACGGACCTGGACGGCGGCTTCCAGGCCTGGCGGGCGGCCGGTCTGCCGGTGCAGCAGGGCGACGCCTAGCGCGCCTGCGCCGTCGCCCAGTCGAGGGCGTGGTCGGCGACCTCCTCCCAGCCGGGCACGCCCGGGAAGTGCGGCCGGCCGGAGAACTCCTTCATGGCTGTGATCGCCTTCGACTCACGGTACTGGTGAAGGCTGTGCCGGCTCGCCTTGACCGGGACGAGGTGGTCCTGGCCGAAGGCGACGAACAGCATCGGCGCGCGGTCGTCGTTCTTGAAGTTGATCCTCGTCGGCCCGTTGGGGTTGAAGGTGGAGAAGGCGATCTGGAACATGACCCGGTTCGCCGCCGCCACGTGCTGGCGCTCGTAGATCTCGTCCGACTCCTCACGGGAGAGGGTGTTGCAGAAGGCGTAGTGGAACTGCTTCGCCGTCAGCCCGGTCGCCTTGCCGCGGTTGAACGGGTTGCCGAGCACGGGAAACGTCGCGCGGATCGCCGAGAGCGGCGGCACCACTCCCCTGATCGCCCCGGAGCCGACACCCACGCCGGCGCTCGCAAGGCCGCGGTCGAGCAGCAGCTGGACGAACAGGCCGCCGGCGGAGTGGCCCATGACGATCGGCGGAGAATCGAGCCCGCGGATGATGCCGTCGTAGTGGTCGACGACCTTGGTTATGTCGAGCTTCGTCATCGGGGACGGGTCGCGGCGCAGCTCCTCGACGTCCGCCTCCATGCCCGGCCACGCTGGAGCGAGCACGCGATGCCCGCGCGTCGAGTAGCGGTCGACCCATTGCTCCCAGCTGCGCGGAGTCATCCACAGGCCGTGGATCAGGACGATCGTCTGCGGCGACGGGTGGGCCGGCACGGCAGCTCCTCTCTGCCGCCTCAGTCCGGGTACTCGTCCTTCCGCCAGGCGCGGGGCGCCTCCGGCGGTGGCATCGGCGTCCGGTCGAGCAGGAAGCTGTAGTAGGGGGCGACGAACGGGTCGGGTGCCATCACGGTGTAGGTGTGGTAGACGGTCCCGTTCTCGCGCGCGAACGTGATCCAGCTCGGCCCCTCGCGCAGGCCGTCCTTGAGCTCGGCCCCAACCTGCCGCGACCACTCCTGGAGCCAGTCGGGCGGGTTGTCGATCATCTCCTTCACCTCGGGAATCTGCTGCGCCTGCTCCTCGGTCATGGCGAGGCCGAAGTCGAACGGGAAGTCGGTGTTGTAGGTGGAGACGTAGGGGAACTGCCAGCCCATTCGCTCCTTGTACGCGGACGAGCCGCTCGATCGGCGCCCGCGAGAAGCACATCAGCGTCACGTCACGGTGGTTCATGTGGACGAGCGAGCCGTCGAGTCCGTCCCCGACGTTCGTGCAGCCCGGGCAGGCGCCGACCTCGTAATCGGGCCCGAACATGATGTTGTAGGCAAGTAGCTGCGAGCGGCCCTCGAAGAGCTCGCCGAGGGTCTTCTTGCCGTCCTCGGTGTCGAACTCGTAGTCCTTCTCCACCGGTACCCAGGGGAGGTCGCGCCGCTTCTGCTTGACCTCCTCGTCGCGCTCCGCCTGCTCGCCCTCGAGCTTCGCCAGCTCGTCACGGGCAGCCTGCCATTCCTCGCGCGTTCCGATCTTGTGCTCGGGCATCTCTTGTTCCTCCTCTGTGAGCTCAGCCACTCCCGCGATCGAATGCACCGGGAGTCGAACGCTACCGCGATCATCAAATCAGACCCTCGGCACCGCCGAAACTCATCGCATGAACTCGCGACCTCCGGGTTATGAGCACGCACTATGTGGTGCCGAGCCCACGTGCGGGCCTCCCCACTGGACACCAGCCAGCGCCATTGCACGCACCCGTTCAGCGTCAGAGCATGAGCGGGTGCGAAGCTTCCCTTCCGGGTCCCGGCCAAAGGACGCGCGATGACTGCCTTTTGGGTAGCGATCTCGATCGCGCTCGTGGTGGTCTGGGTGTTCACCGTCGTGGACCTCTTCAGCCGTCACCTGGACCGGCGGCACACCCTGGCCTGGCTTCTGATCGTCATCCTGCTGCCGTTCGCGGGCGCGCTGCTGTACTGGGTGATGCGGCGCCGCGAAGTTGTCGGCGCGGGCACGGAGTGACCGTCCCCGGGACAACCCGATGACCCTTTACGACTAGCCGCAGCCGGTGTTGTTGCCGCAGCTCGAGCACGTGTAGCACGAGCCCGTGCGCTGCATCATCCCGCCGCACTGCGAGCAGGCGGGGCCGAGGTCGAGGCCCACCATCTTCGCCGGCACCACCGGGGGCGTGTCCGTCAGCGCCGCCGTGGGCGGCTTTGACTCGGACTCCTTCGCCTCACCGTTCGAGTGCCCGTTGGAGTGGCCGTTGCCGTTCCGATTGCCACCGTTCCCGGCGGCCGGCGCGGTCTCCTCGGCGATCTTCTTCGCGCGCACGTCCTCGCTCATGATTCCGAGCTCCTCGTGCACCGAGGGGTCGAGGAAGCGCGACGCGAGCCAGCGCATGATGTAGTCGGGCAGCGACTTCGCGAACGGGATCTCCGGGTTCGTCGTCATGCCCTCCGGGTCGAAGCGCATGTACGAGAACTTCTTCACGAACGTCTCCAGCGGCACTCCGTACTGGAGGCCGATCGAGATCGCGGTCGCGAACGCGTTCATCATGCCGCGCAGGGTCGAACCGTCCTTGCCGATGTCGGTCAGGAAGATCTCGCCCAGCTCACCGTCCTCGTAGCGGCCCGCGGTGATGTACCCCTCGTGGCCGGCGACGGAGAACTTGTGCGTGAGCGAGTCGCGCTCGCGCGGCAGACGCTTGCGCTGAGGCACGGGGACCTCCGCCACGACTTCCTGCGCGTCCTGGGCGTCGGTGCGCAGTGCCTGCGCGGTCTTCGAGCCGTCGCGGTAGATCGCGAGCGCCTTCACGCCGAGGCGGCCCGCCTCGAGGTAAGCGTCCTTGATGTCCGCCACGGCCGACTCGGCCGGCATGTTCACGGTCTTCGAGATCGCCCCGGAGATGAACGGTTGCACCGCGGCCATCATCTCGATGTGGCCCATGTGCGAGATCGCGCGCTCACCGACCGCCACGTCGAAAACGGGCAGGTGCTCGTCGCGGATCTCGGGCGCGCCCAGGATCGTGCGGTGCTCGTTCACGTACGCCTCGATCTGCTCGATCTGGGCGTCGTCGTAGCCCAGGCGCCGCAGCGCCCGTGGCACGGTGCGGTTCACGATCGTCATGTGGCCGCCGCCGACCAGCTCCTTGATCTTCACGAGCGAGAAGTCGGGCTCCACACCGGTCGTGTCGCAGTCCATCAGGAACGAGATCGTGCCTGTGGGGGCGAGCACGGTCGCCTGCGCGTTGCGGTGGCCGTGCAGCTCGCCGAGCTCGACCGCCTCGTCCCAGCTGCGCCGCGCCGCCGCGAGCAGCCCGGCTTCCACGTTCTCGTCGATCTCGTACGCCGCGTCGCGGTGCTTGCGCATCACGCGCAGGTGCGGGTCCCGGTTCTTGGCGAACTCGTCGTACGGGCCCAGCGCGGCCGCGACCTCGCCTGACGTGCTGTAGGCGCGGCCGGTCATCAGCGCGGTGATCGCCGCAGCCACCGAGCGACCCTCGTGGGAGTCGTAGGGGAGGCCACGCGCCATCAGCAGCGCGCCGAGGTTGGCGTAGCCGAGGCCGAGCTGCCGCATCGCACGGGCGTTGCGGGTGATGCCCTCGGTGGGGTAGCTCGAGAAGCCCACCAGGATCTCCTGCGCCAGGAACATCACGTCGACCGTGTGCTCGAAGCCGGCGGTGTCGAAGGTGCCGTCGTCGCGCAGGAACTTCAGGAGGTTGATCGAGGACAGGTTGCAGGCCGAGTCGTCGACGTGCATGTATTCACTGCACGGGTTGGACGCATTGATCCGCCCCGTGTTCGGGCACGTGTGCCAGTCGTTGATCGTCGTGTCGTACTGCACGCCTGGGTCCGCGCATTGCCAAGCCGCCTCCGCGATCTCGTCCATCAGCTCGCGGGCGTCGTAGGTGTCGACCGGCTCTCCGCTGACCCGCGCCGTCGTCTGCCATTCCTCACCGCGCTCGACCGCGTCGAGGAACTCCTGCGTGACCCGCACGGAGTTGTTCGCGTTCTGGTACTGGATCGAGTGGAAGCCTTCTCCGTCGATCGACATGTCGAAGCCCGCGGCGGCAAGCGCGCCGGCCTTCTTCTCTTCCTTGGCCTTGCACCAGATGAAGTCCTTGATGTCCGGGTGGTCGACGTCGAGCACGACCATCTTGGCCGCGCGGCGGGTCTTGCCGCCCGACTTGATCGTGCCCGCCCACGCATCCGCGCCGCGCATGAACGACACGGGGCCGGATGCCAGCCCGCCCTTCGACAGCTGCTCCCGGGACGAGCGGATCTTCGAGAGGTTGATGCCCGAGCCCGAACCTCCGCGGAAGATCATTCCCTCCTTGGTGTTCCACTCGAGGATCGACTCCATCGTGTCCTCGACCGAGAGGATGAAGCAGGCCGAGCACTGCGGGCTCTCCTCGAACCCGACGTTGAACCAGACCGGGGAGTTGAAGGCGGCCATCTGGTTGACCAGGATGTGGCTCAGCTCGGCCTCGAAGGCCTCGGCGTCGCCGTCGGTCGCGAAGTAGTTGCCCTGCCGGCCCCATGCCGCGATCGTGCCGGCCACGCGGCCGACCATCTGCTTCACGGAGTGCTCGCGCTTGGGCGACCCGAGCGGGCCGCGGAAGTACTTCTGGGCCACGATGTTGGTCGCGTTCTGGGACCACGACTTCGGGAACTCGACGTCGCGCTGCTCGAAGGCCGGCTTGGCCGGATCCCCGATCAGCGCATCGCGCGTCTCCCACTCGATCTCGATCGAAAGGATGCGACACCGGGAGTGGTGAAGCGGCGCTCGATCGCCAAGCCTCCATCGACCGCGCGGACGGTGTGGGTCGATGCAATTTCATTCCCGGTCTTCGCCATTTAGCTTCTCCTCCGACTGTCCGAATTTCCCTCAGTGACGCCCGCCAAGCTGCTCCCGGCAACCTTTTCGCCCGGCTCAGGGGGTAACGAAGTAGTGTGACCCTCGGGCCGGACGGAACCGGCCTCGAAAGCGGGCCTCAAACAGGTGCTCGCGCTGCAGGGGTGGCTCGGCATCGAGCCGCTCCAGCTCCGCCTCGAACTCGGCGATGTCACCGAACTTGCGGTACACCGAGGCGAACCGCACGTACGCAACCGGGTCCAGCGACCGCAGCCCGCGCAGGGCCAGCTCGCCGACCTCGTCGGCGCTCGGCTCGCCGCCCCGCGAGCGCACCTCGGCGACGATCCGGTCGACCACCGCCTCCAGCTGCTCGCGCTCGATCGGCCGCTTGATCGCGGCCCGCTCGAGGCCCGCCAGCAGCTTGGCGCGATCGAACGGCTCGCGGCCGCCGCTGCGCTTGCGGATGTAGACCGGCCCCTGGTCGTAGCGCTCGTAGGTGGTGAAGCGACGGTCGCAGGAGCGGCACCGGCGGCGGCGCCGAACGGCGTCCCCGGCCTCGCTCAAACGGGAGTCGACGACCTGTGATTCGCCGTCGTCACAAAATGGGCAACGCATTGCTGAGTTTACTACATATGGGGCTCATTTCCTCCGCCAAACGCTACATGTTGCGGTTTTTCCCCAATCTGGGGCTTTATGGCACACAAGCCCGCAGAATGGGGTGTTCGGCGCCCCCGGAGCGCACTCGGACCCCGTGTACATGCGGCCTCGCCACATCTTGGACACCGGGAGGTGTTGGCAACGAGGCGGCGCAGCGATGCTTACCTGGCGCATGGCGGACAGGCGAGCAGACGGCGGGCGGCCGGCAGGCCGCGCGCGACCCAACGACCCCCTCCTGCAGGAGGTCCGCTGGCGCCTTTTCCGGCGCGAGGACCTACCCGCCCGGCTGCGGCGGCTGGAACGACTGGAGGAAACGGCGTTCGGGCCCGAGCCCGAGGGCCGGCCCGCCGCGCATGACGAGGGGAAAACCGGCGAGTAGCATCGTCCCGTGGCTTGGGACGTGGTCATCTCCGGTGGCGGGTTCGGCGGCCTCTACGCGGCCCGTCGCCTCGAGCGCACGATGCCGCGCCAGGGCGCGCGCATCACGCTCGTCAACGACGTCAACTTCCTGCTCTACACCCCGTTCCTGCCCGAGGCGGCGGCCGGCATGCTGGAGCCGCGTCACGTCGTCACCCCGCTGCGGGACGTGCTCGACCAGACACATCTGCGCCTGGGAGTCGTGGTCGCGCGCGACGCAGCACGGCGCACGGTGACGCTGCTGGATCCGGAGGGCTCCGAGCGCGAGCTGCGCTACGACCGCCTCGTCGTCGCCCACGGCTCGGTTTCGCGGGTGCTGCCCATCCCCGGGCTGGCCGACCATGCGATCGGGTTCAAGAGCCTCGCCGACGCCATCTGGCTGCGCAATCACGTGATCCAGTGCATGGAGGTGGCAGACACATCCGATGACCCGGAGACCCGGCAGGAGTTGCTGACGTTCGTGTTCGTGGGTGGCGGCTACGCAGGCCTCGAGGCGCTGGCGGAGCTGCAGGACTTCGCCGCCGAGGCCATCGAGACCTATCCACGGGCAAGGCTGCAGGGAATGCGCTGGATCCTGGTGGAGGCGATGGACCGGGTCCTGCCCGAGATCGACCCTCGCCTGGCGGACTATGCCGTGCGCCAGCTGCGCGGGCGGGGGATCGACATCCGGCTCGGGACGACCCTCGAGGAGGTGACCGCCACCTCGGCACGGATCTCCACCGGCGAGACCGTCGGCACGCGGACCGTCGTCTGGACCGCCGGGGTGGTCCCGCATCCGAGCGCCCGCAACCTGGGGTTGCCGTCGACGAGCACGGCCGCATCGTGGTCGACGACCACCTGCGCGTGAGCGGCGAGGACGACGTCTGGGCCCTCGGCGACGCGGCTGCGGTCCCCGACCCGGCGAAGCCCGGCCGGCTCTGCCCGCCCACCTCGCAACACGCGATCCGGCAGGGAAGGACCGCCGGGCGCAACGTGGCCGCGTCGCTGGGCATCGGGGATCCTGCGCCCTTCTCCTACAAGACGCGCGGGGCATTCGTGAACCTCGGCCGCTACAAGGCGGTGGCGCGCGTCGGGCCGTTCACCTTCCGCGGGTTCCCGGCGTGGTGGCTGGCGCGTACGTACCACGTGAGCCAGATCCCGGGCACGGCGCGCAAGGTCCGCGCGGTGATGGACTGGACCATCGGCCTGCCGTTCAAGCGCGACATCGCCGAGGTGGGCTCGATCGGCCACCCCCGCCCGCTGCGCGCCGACGCCTACGAGCGCGCCGGGTACGCACCGCAGCTGACGGCAGCGCTGGCGACGCTGCCAGCGAAACGTCACCGTCGCGCTACTCCTGAACGGGGCTCGCCGGCACCGAGCGGGCGCGGGTGCGGGCCGCCTTGCGGGCGGCGGCGGTGCGCGCCGTCCCGGGCGGTGACGCGCGGGCGCGCGGCGGCGCGGCGCTGCGGGCGCCCGTTGCGCGCGGCCGTTCGGGCTCGAGCGCCTCGTCGAGCACCTGCTCGATGCGGTCCACGAAGATGAAGTCGAGGTCCTTGCGCAGGTGCTCGGGGATGTCCTCGATGTCCTGCTCGTTCAGTTTCGGCGCGATCACGCGCTCGATGCCGGCGGCCTGGGCGGCGAGCGCCTTCTCCTTCAGCCCGCCGATCGGGAGCACCTGCCCGATCAGGGTCAGCTCCCCGGTCATGGCGGTGTCCTTGCGCACCGGCCGGCCGGCGATCAGCGAGGACGAGCGCGGTGGCCATCGTGACGCCGGCCGAGGGCCCGTCCTTCGGGATCGCCCCGGCCGGCACGTGGATGTGGAGGTCGTGCGTCTGGAAGAAGTCCTCGGGCAGATCGGGCTTCAGCTGGCCGATGTGCGCGCGCACGAACGACAGCGCCGCCTGCGCGGACTCGCGCATCACGTCGCCGAGCTGCCCGGTGATGATCAGCTTGCCCGAACCGGCGTACTGGGTCGCCTCGACGAACAGCACCTCGCCGCCGACCGGAGTCCACGCGAGGCCCGTGGCGACACCCGGCTCGCTTCGTGCGCAGCCTCGACTCCGAGAAGAAGCGCCGCCTGCCGAGCATCGCGCGCGCCTTGGCGGGCGTGACCGTCACCTTGCGCTTGGCCCTGCCCTCGGCGAACTCGCGCGCCACCTTGCGGCACAGCGTGCCGAGCTCGCGCTCGAGGTTGCGGACGCCGGCCTCGCGCGTGTACTCGCGGATCACGATGTCGATCACCTCGTCCTTGATGTCCACCTGCTCGGGCGCCAGCCCGTTGCGCTCGATCTGGCGCGGGACCAGGTAGCGCCGGGCGATCTCGTGCTTCTCCTCGGCGGTGTAGCCGGAGAGCTGGATCACCTCCATGCGGTCGCGCAGCGGGGCGGGAATCGCCTCGAGGATGTTCGCCGTGGTGATGAACATCACGTTCGAGAGGTCGAACGGCAGGTCGAGGTAGTGATCGCGGAAGGAGTGGTTCTGCTCGGGGTCGAGCACCTCGAGCATCGCGCTCGCCGGGTCGCCGCGGAAGTCGGTGCCCATCTTGTCGATCTCGTCGATCATGAACACGGGGTTGTTCGACTCCGGCGTCGCGCAACGCGCGGATGATCGTGCCCGGCAGCGCGCCGATGTAGGTGCGGCGGTGCCCGCGGATCTCGGCCTCGTCGCGCACGCCGCCCACCGAGATCCGCTCGAACTTGCGCCCGAGGGCCTTGGCGATCGACTTCCCGAGCGACGTCTTGCCGACGCCGGGGGGACCGACGAACGACAGGATCGAGCCCCGTGCGTCCGGCTTCAGCTTGCGCACCGCGAGGTAGTCCAGGATCCTCTCCTTGACCTTCTCGATGTCGTAGTGATCGGCGTCGAGCGTCTTGCGCGCGTGGGGGATGTCGAGGTTGTCCTCTGTCGCCTTGCTCCAGGGCAGGCGAGACGATCCATTCGAGGTAGGTGCGGATCACGCCGTGCTCGGCTGCCGCCGGCGGCAGCTTCTCGAGGCGTGACAGCTCACGCTCGGCCTGCTTGCGCACGTCCTCGGGCAGGCCGGCCTCGTCCATCTGCTCACGCAGCTCGTTGATCTCGGCCTGGGTCTCGTCCTCCTCGCCCAGCTCCTTCTGAATCGCCTTCAGCTGCTCGCGCAGCAAGTACTCGCGCTGGGTCTTGTCCATCTCGTTCTGGACCTCGGACTGGATCTTCGAGCCGAGCTCCATCACCTCCAGCTCGCGGGCGAGGATCTCCGACAGGCGCCGCAGCCGCTTGGTGACGTTGCGCTCCTCGAGCAGCTCCTGCTTCTCCTCGACCCTGATCCGCAGCGAGCCCGGCGATCATGTGACCGAGCGCCTCGGGGTCGTCCACGTTCGCGATCGCGACCTGAAGTTCCTCGGGCAGGTACGGGACGCCCTCGATGATGCCCGAGAAGGTGGTCTGGATGTGCCGCGTGAGCGCCTCCAGCTCCGAGGACAGCTCGATGACGTCGGGCTCCTCGTGGATGCTCGCGACGAGGTAGGGCTCGGTCGCCGGTGAAGTCGTCGATCCGCACGCGCTGCGCCACTCTGGACGAGGATCCGCAGCGTGCCGTCGGGCATCTTCAGCATGCGCGCGATCACCCCCGCGACGCCGACGCGGTAGACGTCGTCCGGTCCGGGCTGCTCGATCTCGGAGTCCTTGCTGGCCACCATCACGAGCATGCGGTCGCGGGAGAGCGCGTCGTTGACGAGCTGCACCGAGCGCTCCTGGCCCACGGCCAGCGGCGTCATCGTGTTCGGGAAGGCGACGGTCTCCTTCAGCGGGAGGACCGGGAGCGCGTCGGGCAGGGTCGTCGGCTCGACGTCGACGACGTCGTCCTCGACGCCGGGGCCCTGGGTGACCTCGATCACGACTCCTCCGCTTCCTGCTCGTCCCGGGCGGACCCGATCTGCACCTGCCGTGCGCCTCGCGCGGATCGGCCAGCGGCAGCTCCACCAGGAGGATTCCGTCCTCGTAGGTTGCCCGGGCCTCGTCGGCCATCGACGTCCACACCGAGCTGGATCTCGCGCTGCGAACGGGCCCGTCTCGATCTCGATCTGCTGGTAGGCGCGGCCCTCGGCTTCACGCAGGCGCCGTTCGCCGCTGATGATCAAGGGTCCGGCCGCGACCTCGAGGCTGCACCTCGTCGGGCGACGCCGGCCAGGTCGACCTTGATCACGACCTTCGGCGGATCGCCGCAGTAGTAGACGTCGACGCGCGGGCGAAAGCGCGACTGCCGGGGCCAGCCCCGCGCGCCCCAGAAGTCACCGAACAGCTCGTCGATCTGGCGGCGCATGCGGTCGAAATTCGCGAATGGATCGCGGGGCGGCGGCATCTGGGCAAGGTTAGCTATAGGTCGCCGGCCGCCGCCGCGCCGCTCGGCCCGTCAGGCGGGTCACGCTTGACCGGCGGCCGCTTTGGGGGCCGCCTACGCTGTCACGCTTCGTAGACGGCGCCCTCGCGGGCGACCGAGATCGGGCCCGGCGAACGCCCGCCCGCGCAGCTGCGGACCCACAGCTCGTCGAGCTCATCGGATACGTGGGTGAGCAGCACCCGCTTCACGTTCGCCCGCAGGCGTGCTCGGCGGCCTCCTGCGGGTGTCAGGTGCCCGCGCATGCCGGTGCGCTCCGGGCGCGGGAGCGTCGCCTCGACGATCAGCAGGTCCGTGCCGCGCGCGAACTCGACCAGCGCCTCGTTCGGCGAGCAGTCGGCGCCGTAGGTGATCCGCCCGCCACCATTCATCGAGGCGATGTCGATCGCGAACGTCTCGGTGAAGTGCGGCACGTGCTTGAACCGGAATCGCATCGAGCCGATCTCGAG
The DNA here is from genome assembly GCA_963731895.1 of uncultured Solirubrobacterales bacterium. Lineage (GTDB taxonomy): Bacteria > Actinomycetota > Thermoleophilia > Solirubrobacterales > JBBDJG01 > CAVSXO01. The sequence goes on along the minus strand of CAVSXO010000032.1, from coordinate 135 downwards.
CACGCTTTCAGGCTCGAACTCCTGGACGTCGAATGCGTTCTCGATCAGGTCGTCGTTACCCCACGCGCCGACGACCCGCCGGAACAGCTCCTTCGCGCCATGCGGCGCGTGCAGCTTGGGACGGGCGGGCGTCTG
>CAVSXO010000031.1:0-23942 GCA_963731895.1 uncultured Solirubrobacterales bacterium | reverse complement strand
CTCTCGATTCGGCTCTGCGCCTGGGATTTCGGCGTCCTTCGCTGGTCGGGGTCGTCCGTGAGCGCGGGCCAACGAAGGTCAGCCGATCGGGCGCCCTGGGCTGGTTCGTTCCCCCGCCGTTCCCCCGGAGGGGTGGTCGAGCTGTGCCTCGACAGGGCCGGCGCAGCCGGCTTGACGAGCTCATCAGCGGAGGCGGCCGGCGGGGTCAAGAGGAGTCCGTCAGCACCGGCCGCAGGCCGCCGCGCAGCGGTCCTCTTGACGCCGGCGGACGTCGGAGCTACGCCGACGACGCGACTAAGAGACTCCGGGGCTTCGACTGCGCCGATCCAGAAATGATTGGCTTTCAACCGTGAGCATTCGGCAAGGCGACGTGGTGTCCCACCACGAGATGTGCCAGGCAGAGCGGCGGAATCTTCAGCAGGGGATGAACTTCCGGCCCGGAGGGCGGCGCTCCGTGGTCCTCATGAGTGTTCGCAAGGGCGCGCCTTACGCCGACCGCATCGAGGATGGGGGGCGCGTCCTGATCTACGAGGGCCACGACGAGCCGCGCGTGGCGGTGGCCCCGACCCCAAGACCGTTGATCAACCCGAGTACACGCCGTACGGGCGCCTGAACCAGAACGGGCTCTTCGCGCAAGCGGCTCGGCGCCACGGCGACAGGGGCGACGAGGCCGAACTCGTCCACGTCTACGAGAAGATCAAGCCGAACATCTGGACCTTCAATGGCGTCTTCCGTCTGGTCGACGCGTGGACGGAACCAAGCGACGGACGGCAGGTCTTCAAGTTCAGGCTCGAGCTCGTGGACGACCCGGACGCGACGTTCCGGGATATCCCGCAGGATCTCGAGCACAACCGCGTGATCCCCTCGGACGTCAAGCTCGCCGTTTGGAAACGAGATGGCGGCAAGTGCGTGACCTGTGGCAGCACCGACAACCTGCACTTCGATCACGTGCTGCCGTTCTCGAAGGGCGGTTCGTCGCTGCTCGCTGAGAACGTTCAGCTGCTCTGCGCGCGCCACAACCTCGAGAAGTCAGATCGGATCGAGTAGTCCCGCGCTGCGGCGTCGCGTGGCCCTGGATTCAGCGAGAGACAGCGTGCCGCGCGTTCCTTCGGCGCCGGCGAGGACGGCCGCCTGCGGCCGCCCGCAGCCGGCGCGGCGGCGAGCGAAGCGAGCCGCCCTTGATGTTGTGGAGAGCTCCGTACAGACCGACCGCGGCTGGCCTGGCAGGTTCGCGCGGGTACAGGTCGTCAACGCCGTGCCGTCACCCGACGCCATGCGGATGCGTTCTTCGCGACATCCACGGCCCTGACGTAAAGGACACGGGACGCGCCGCGAACCAGCAGTTCGCTGCTGACGCTGCGTTTGCCGCGGCGTTGGCCTTCCCGAGCGGCCGTACGGCGATCGGACGCCCGCGGGGGGTGCGGGCTACCTCCACCCGGCGGATGCCCGCGTTGTCGTCGCTCGCGGTGACGCGCAGCCGTACCGTTGAGCCGGCTGCCCCGCGTGCCTTGGGCTTGCCCGACGCGTGATCGACCTTGTCGACCTTGTCGACCTCGGGGCGGCGTTCGTCGAGGATGATGTCATCGGTGTAAGTCTCGCGCCCTGCGTCCCCGCCCCGAAAGCGTGCGTACACAATTCGAGGGAGCCGCCGGTTCGCGAGCGTGGTCAGCCGCCATGGAACGTGCGCGTCGACCGGAAACAGGCTTGTGGCGCCAGCCGATCCGAAGCCTCCGTCGTTCGAGATCAGCAACTCCTGGGCTCGCAATGGCCAAACGACGGTAAGCGTGACATCTCGGTCATTGGTGGCGATGGCTCCATCGTTGATAGAGATGCCGATCTCGCCGCTCGGGGATGCAGCGCGGACATCGAGCGTGCGAGTGGTCCGGTCGACTCGGCCGCCGGAGCGGGTGATGCGCAACCCGATAACCGCGGATCCGCGCTTGGCCGGGGTCCACTCAACGCGCGGGCTCGAGCCACTCGTGGTCTCGAAGTGGCCGTCGCCGTCGAGGTCCCAGGCGACGTCGATCATGGTCGAGTTCTGGACCTCGGACGAGCTGGCGTCGAGTTGCACCGGTTCGCCGGTGATCGGGATATCCGGATTCGCGGTAAACGCCGCCGCGGACTCGCGCACGGAAAGAGTCATGCTCGCCAAGTCAACCCCGTCGCCGCGGTTGCTGTGCGCCCAGACAGTCACGCGATGTGGACCGCTGTCGAGCCGGCGGATCGTCGTGGTCGGGTCCGAACCGGTGTCGCGGTCGGGCGTGCCGTCCCCGTCGAGGTCCCATCGATAGCTGACGATGTCTCCGAGCGGCGGTGGCTTGCTGCCGGAAGCGTCAAGCGTCACCGCCTGGCTGGTCTCGGGCGACGACGAAGACGCGGTCAGATGAGCTCGCGGCATCGTCAGGTTGAGGCGTTCGATCTCCCACTCGCGGGCGACCCATAGGGCGTCCTTTAGGACCCCACCGGCGTAGGCCCTGTCCATGCCGGCCCCGCCACGCGGCTCGAGCGCGTAGCTACCCACGAGCTTCCCGTCGAGGGTGTACCTGCGCAGTTTCAAGCCTTCGAACGAGATGAAGTGATCTGGCCCGTCCCAGACGATCTGGCTGCCAATCGAGCCGAGTGAGCGCTCAAGGCTGCCGTCGAGGCGGTGCACAGTAACGCCAGCAACACTGGCGACGAGCAAGCGGTCCGGGCCGACGGCGACGGACCCCGGATACAGGTACTGCGACGTGCCCGTGGGTGATTGGAAGCTGAAGCTCGGATCCTGACTGCCGTCAGCTAGCAACCGCCGCACAGTGCCGTCCCATTCAGCCACGTAGACGCGATCGGCCCCGTCGATCGCAAGTGACCTGGGCGACCGCAGGCCCGAACCAAGCTGACCCAGCGGCGTCCCTGACGGATCGAACATCTCAACGCGTCCGGCGCCGATGCTGTAACGGGGCTCGGCGACATAGACGCGCCCGCTGCCCGAGACTACAGCGGCGTACGGCTCTTCTTGAAGAGTGGAGGGCGCCGTGTCAAAGGAGCGTCGCAGCACGCCGTCGGCACCGAATACTCGAATTCGACGGTTGAACGTATCGGCGGTGAAGACCTCGCCCTCCGCAACACTGAGTCCCTGTGGCGCGCTAAGCGTTCCCAGTCCGAAGAACGAGCTCGACGCCGTGTGAGCGTGTGCCACGCCCCCGCCGAGCGAACACAGAGCGACGATGCCAGCAAACAACGCTGTGAGGCCGACTGCGAGGTGACGGCGCACCCGGGGACCTCTCCAGATCGAGTTGGTGTGGCGCCCGATGGGAGGGGCACCAGCTGACAGACGGAGCTCGTAACTCACCCTCGCACAGGTCGGGGAAGTCGACGTGTTCCGTCGCCGTGGCTCGTCGTTGAACATTGGCACGACTTGGGTATCGGCCGGCCGGCGCCGCGTCTGTAGCCGCATTCGGGTACTGGTTCATCACACTCACTCAGCCGCTTGCACCGCGCCGCCGCGGGCGGCCTGGAGGAGCCGCGGAAACGCTCGCGGCGCACAGCGCGATTAGCGAGGCCGAGTCTGCCCTGCCGCATCGCAGCATGAGCGGCGGTGCCCCCGACGTGCCGCCTCTCGGGCGAGCGGTCATCGCTGGTATCGCTCGTGGCCATGACGCGAGTGGCACGTAGAAGCGGTCGCGATTGCGGGCGGTTGGCCGCTCGGATCAGGCCGACAGCGGAAGTGTGGGCCGCGCTCGCCGGCACGACCGGGCGATGACGTTAGGCGCGTGGGACGGCGTGACGCGCTGGTCGTAGACGACACCGCTCAGCGGATCCTCGGCATGAACGAGCAACTGAGATGCGAGCAACCGGCTTCGGTGCCCGAAGCGCGGATATTGCGCAGAGCGACAGGAGAGCGCCGATGACCGGCGCGTGCTTGAGTTCGCCAGTGATGCTGACGATGTATTTCTCATGGACGTACATCGAGAGCCGAACCGAGAGCGGCAGAACGGGCAGACGATGTCCGTTGGCTGGTCGCTATGACGCCGTCGTCGCAGCTGCAACTGCGCGCCACGGATGCTGACCGCGACCGCGTCGCGCAGATACTGCGTGCCGCGGCGGGGGAAGGGGCGGTGACCTTCGATGAGCTCGACCAACGCCTATCCGCGGCGTACGCGGCCGTGACGCGCGCGGATCTGGCCCGGCTGGTGGACGATCTGCCGCCCCTGCGTACCGCTCCGCCAGCGCCGGCATTGGTGCCACCGCGTCCCGTCCGCACCTCGTCGCGGTTCTGGTTGTGGGTACTGCTTCCGTACTTCGCCGCCGGTGCCTGGGTGCACGCCGCGTTTCTGACCCGGTCGGCTCGTTGTTGGTTGCTGGCGGCCGTGTACGCCGTGCCACTGGCGCTGGTTGGAATCGTGGCGCCCGGCGTTGACGACGCGGTCCCGGACTGGGTCAGTGCGGTCGCGATCGCGTTTTGGATCGTCAACGCGATCCACGTCTGGATGGCGCGGCCGGCCGTCAACGCTGCGTGGGCACGCGCCCGGGCGGCCGGCGCCCGAAGCTCGGTCGGCTGAACCCGGGTCGAATGCGACCATCCGCCCGCGCTTGCTGCGCCGGGGCGTGGTGGCCAGGCGCGAGTGTGCGATGACGCCCGTGCGCTGGCGGCGTGGGCGGCACGTTCGCTGACATGGCGGTGGCGCCTGCGCTGCTTCCGGGGGAAGCTGCTAGCCGCCACGGGTTGTCACCGACCGGTGACACGGGCTGCAGCCGGGCGGGCGTGTGCTCCACGGCCGTGCAGCGCCCGGGTTGAAGGCCCAGAGCGCCCATGACCGCGGCCTGTGCAGCGACTTACCGTAGGCGGCCAGCCGACTAACTGCGACCTTGTTGCGGGCACTGCTGCCAGCCGACGAAACCGGCGGTCTTCGCGAGGTGGCTCTACCAGCCGCCGCTCACTGGTACCTGGGACGAACCGCGGCAGCGGCCACATAAGCGCCATCAGGTACGCCGCGCTATCGGATTGAGGGCAGAAGGAGCGGTGCCTGCGGACTGCCGGGCCCCGGGTGAGCGTTTGGGAGGGTCGGCGTTTAATCGCGCTGGGGCGCGAAGCCCGAACGTGCGGGTTCAAGGCGCGCCGCCCCGCGACGTCTCCACGAGCGGGGTACGCTGCACTTGTAATGCCAAGTCGCTTCCCCTACGAGGACATCGTGAAGGAGCTTCGGGCGTCGATCCTCGAGGGCGATCTCGAGGCCGGCGAGCGGCTGCCGTCTGAGAACGAGCTCGCCGAGCGGTATCAACGAGTCGCCCGACGGTGCGCCGCGCGACGGCACTGCTGAAGGCGGAGGGCCTGCTGGTCGCCGAGCAGGGGCGTGGCGTGTTTGTGCGGCCCAAGCCGCACGTGCGGCTGTTGTTGTCGGGCACGGCGTTTCGCCGGCATCGCGAGGCTGGCTTGTCGGGTTTCAACGCTCAGGTGGAGGAGCAAGGTCAGGTGCCTGAGCAGCGGATGCGCGAGGTTGCTCAGGTGCGGGCTCCGGAGAGCGTGGCGCTGCGACTCGACCTTGATCAGGGCTTAGAGGTCGTGGTTCGCCGGCGTCTGTTCGTGGTGAACGACGAGCCGGTGGCGCTATGCGACAGCTACTACCCGGCAGAGATGGCGGACGGCACTGCGTTGGCGGAATCGGAGAACATCGCGGGCGGCGCGTACGGGCTGATCGAGGACCCGGACGGCCCGATTGCGCGGCGGTTGCAACGGTCTGTCGATGATCTGGAGTGCCGGATGCCGACGCCGGGTGAGGCCGACGAGCTGCAGCTCGGTCTCGGTGTCCCGGTGGTCCGGGTGCTGCGCACGGTGTACGACTCGGACGGGTTGCCGGTGGAGGTGCAGGAGACGATCGCGGCGGCGGACAAGCATCAGTTCCGTTACGAGGTCGCGATGCGATGACGCCGCTGCGGGTCGGGGCGTGCCTGTCGCTGACCGGTCGCTACGGGCCGTTCGGTCGGCAGGCGGCGCACGGGCTGATGGCGTGGCAGCGACTGAGTGGCGCGGAGGTCGAGTTCGAGATTGAGGACGACGGGAGCGATCCCGAGCAGTTCGCGGCGCGATTCGGTCGTGTGGCGACACACAGTGACTTGCTGCTGGGGCCGTACTCGACGCAGCTAATGCGCACTGCCGGCGAGGCGATGGACGAGATCGACGGCGTGCTGTGGAACCAGGGTGGCTCGGGGGACGACGTCCAGGCGCTGTGCCCGGGGCGCATCGTGTCGGTGCTCGCGCCGACGAGCCGCTACGCGTTGCCGTTCGTGCGGACGCGAGCAGATGAGAGCGAGCAGGTGGCGTTGTGGGTGGTGCGCGGCCGCGGTCGCTTCGGGCGGCAGGTGGCTGGTGGCGCGCTGGAGCACGCCGGGCGTGACGGCCTGGAGGTGGTCGAGCATCGTGTTGGTGACGGCTGGTCGTTCGAGGATGCACCCGCGAAGTGGGACTTGTTCTCGTGCGGGACGTTCGAGGACGACGTCGCGATCGTGCGCGAAGCACGATCCGCAGCGAACGCGCCGCGGGCAATCTGCTCGATCGCGGCTGGAGTGCAGGAGTTCGCCTCGGCGCTCGATGAGGTCGATGGCATCTACGGGATTGCGCAATGGTTCCCGCGCGACGATGAGCGCCCCGAGCTCGGGCCGGCGGACGGGGAGTTCGTGCGCGCCTACCGCGAGATCGCCGGCGCCGAGCCCGACTACCCGGCCGTGCAGGCCGCGGCCGCCGCAGCGATCGCCACACACTGCGCCGAGGTCGCAGGGAGTCTCGATCGCGGCGCGTTGTGGGCTGCAGCGAGCGGGCTGGAGACGACGACACTGTTCGGTCAGTTCGGCATCGATCCGACGTCGGGCGCGCAGGTCAAGCACGCGACGGTGCTCTTGCAGTGGCGCGACGGCGCGCTGCAGCTCGCGTAGCACCGAAAGCGCGCATGTTGCTGTAGCGACCAGCGAGACGCCTAACCTTGACTTGTAATTCCAAGTTGCCTACCTTGGCGTCCATCTTGGAATTATAAGTGCGGGAGGTGGTTGCTGGTGAGGTTGCCGATCGACACGAGCCGGTTGCAGTTTCTGGTGGTGGCCGGCGCGGAGCCGCTGAAGAAGTTCGAGGAGGGCAAGCCGCGCGACGCGTGGGCGCCCCGGGTGGACACCAACGGCGAGGTGCTCTGGCGGGTGCAGCTGGTCGTGCTGGGTGACGGCGAGGCCGACATCGTGCGTGTCGTCGTTCCTGGTGATCCGGGTGTTAAGCAGGGCGAGATGGTTGTCGTCGAGGGGCTGACGGCGCAGGCGTGGGAGATGGAGGGCCGCTCGGGGACGTCGTTCCGGGCCGCTGCGGTGCGCTCGGCGAACTCGCGCTCCGGCGGGGAGAAGGCGGCGGCCTGATGCGTCCGACGGCGCGCACCCGCCGCGAACGGCGCGAGGACGAGGCGATCGCGCTGATCGTGGGCGTGGCCGGCGCGCTCTGGCGGCTGCGGCTCGAGCTTACGCTCGTCGCCGCGGTGGCGGTCACAACCTGCTGTTGACCGGCCTGGTCGGCGTCCTCGTCGCCTCAGCGATCGTGCCTCGTCGAGCGTGAACTGAAACCACAGCTCCCCGTCGTCGGCGTGGAGGCTGAAGACGAAGGCTCGCTCGTCGGCGTCGTAGCCGCCGACGTAGCCCGTACGCTCGAACATGTCGTCGCTCTCGACCTCCGCCCACTCCGGCTCCGTGCGGTTCGCATCGATGATTTCAGCAACGATTGCGGCAAGCTCGTCGTCGACAGGGAGCAGCACGCCTACACCGCTAAGGGCTCCAGATCAGCGGCGGACGCCCGGACGAACGATGCCGCAGACCGGTCAACTCGATCCGGGTCGGATCGAGGCGCAGCAACGTGAACGCCCGGTCGGTCGTGCTCGGCCAGAACGTCCCCGGGTCGTAGCCCAGCGGTGGGTCGGTGGCGGAGAACAGATCCCAGATCCGGTCCCGGTCGGCCTGGTCGTCGGCGACCGTCGCGACCGCCTCGACGTGCACGTTGTCCTGCTCAGGGTCCCAGTACGTCAGGCTCACGCGCGACTCGTGGCGGAGGTGGCGGAGCTTGGGGCTGTTGCTGGTGGTGGCGATCCACCCGACGTGGTCCTCCCAGATCGGGTGCAGGATCCGAGTGCGCGGCGCGCCGTCCGGGCCGACCGTCGCCACGGTGGCCCAGGCGATCCGGGCGATGCGCGCGTGGAACTCCTCGGCGATATCGGCGAACGACTCCACCCGCATGCCGCCACCCTAGCCCGGAGGCGTGTCGCCAGCCGGCGCCGGGGTGATGTGTCCCCAGGTGTTCGCGACCTCGGCGAGCTTGCCCGGGTCGGCGATGTAGTGCTCGAAGTAGCCGCAACGGGCGCAGATATAGGTGTCGACCTGGGTGCCGCGGACGAACGGCGAGGTCGCGATCCGCACGCCCTGCTCGCCGCCCCAGCTGAAGTTGCCCGCGGTGCTCCGGCGTCGGCGGCACGGCACCGGCCAGCCGGGTGGCGAACGGCGAGTTCGGGCGGCACCTGGGCGGGGTTGCTCGTGAAGTCGTGGACGATGATGCGATCGGGCCGGGCGAGCTTCTCCCCTTGATACCGCTGGCGCTCGGCCACCTCGGTCGACGCGCAGCCCGCCACGACCACGACGGCGACCAGCAATGCTGCGGCGCCGGCGGTCACGGCAGACGTGGTACGCATGCTTGAATTCCTCCACGGCCTTTAAGAGCGCGCTGCGGTACGAGCGATGTCATCTTGGCCACACGCTGCGCGTGGCGGCCCCCAGCAAAGGGTGTCTTCAAAAAGGTCAGCAGACAGTCGCGCGCGACCTCTGGCCCGATCAGCCGCGCGCCGAGCGCGAGAACGTTCGCATCGTTGTGCTCGCGCGCCAGACGCGCCGCCGTGACGTCGTGACACACGGCGGCTCGGATCCACGGGTGACGGTTGGCCGCGATGGCGATGCCGATTCCGGTGCCGCACACCAGCAGCCCCTGCGACGCGCGGCCATCCTTGAGTGCCGCCGCCAGCTTGCCGGCCATGTCCGGATAGTCGACGGGATCGGCGGCCTCTGGTCCCAGGTCGACGACCGCAAATCCGTGCTCGCCAAGCACAGCCTTCATGCCGTTCTTGAGCTCGAAGCCAGCGTGGTCGGCCGCGAGGGCGATCACGGGACTGCTCATGGCGCGCCTGCCGGTGGGCGCCGATCGCCGACGTGGCGTAGTTGCGGCTTTGGCGATGTCCTCGGCACCTGGCGAATCCCTCGATACCGGCCGCTAGAAGCGGTAGTTGATCAGCAAGCCGGCGAAGAGCTGGTTCTCGTCGCCGCGGTCGTCGACCACCGGGCTGTCCTCGGCATCGCCGATCAGACGGGTGTAGCTGGCGAGCCGCCGTCGCGCTCCAGTGCTCGAGGAAGCGCATAGGTCAGCGAGGCGCCGAAGGCTGACGTCCTTGAAGCCCTCGTCGGCGTTGAACTGGTCGAGGCCGCTGCGCGCCGCATCGCCGGCATCGATGCCGAAGTACGAGCTCATGTAGTCCTCGCTCGCCCAGGTCGTCGCGACCAGCGCATCGAAACGCCAGCGCTCGGCGCAACCGACCGCCGTAGCGGCCGCGGATCGTCGCCGAGGAAGCCGTTGTCGCTGGCGACGTCCTGGCGGCCTCGACCTCGAGCACGAGTCGTCCTGCGGCGGATGGCGAGAAAATCATAGCCGGCGATCAGGCCGAGCATCACCGACGCGTCGACGCTTTTCGAGCTCGTCGACCTGATCGTCCTCGACGTCGTCGCGTTCCTTGATGAACTGGCCGGCGATGCCGAGCCGCCAGTGATCGTTCGGCAGGAAGTTGGAGACCAGAGCCGCGGACCGAGCACCTGGATGTAGGTCTCGGGGTGGTAGAGATTGCCCGCGCGGAGGTTCCAGAGCGGCACCACCTCGTAGTCGTCCGAGCCCTTCGTAGTCCGGCGCGACGCCGGCGCCGGCGCCGAGCGTGAGGCTGAAGCCCGGGCCGCGCGCGTCGACGGGGTCGAGCCGCGACGTCCCCGTGCTCGCCGGCTGAGCCAGAGCGAGACCGCTGCCCAGCAAGCAACCTGTGGCCACGACAGCGCTCGTCAGAACCGACGTCGCGTCGCATGCATGGCCCCCTTCAGGTTGGTCATGTCATCGTCTCTCCCGGCAGGGAGGTCGAAGCGCGGCGACGATCTCGATCTCCAGCGCTTCAGCGAGCTCGCGATACTCCTCGATGCGAGCGGCTCTTTGTGGGCTGTCCGATGCCTGCCACCGCTGCAGCGCTTCCAGCGTCTCGGCGTAGTCGCCGCACATCTCGCGGAAGCTTTGGTCGACATCGAAGCGTTCCCGGATCGATGCCGCGAGTTCGGGAAAACGATCGATCACCCGTTGCAGCCCGCAGCCCATGCTTCTCTTTCCGTCAGGCAACAGCTCGCATTGCCGATCGGAGTCAAGAAGGATGGCGAGTCCGAAGGCGCGTGGCCAGCACGTAACGGTAACAATACCCGCGGCTTCCGGACGGCTGGACGGCGGCACGACCGCCAGCGCGAGCGCCGAGCGGGTGCCAAGTCGCGGCCCCGCGCCATATTCGCCGGCGGGAACCGCCGGACAGGAGTCTGTCCAAGGTGGGAGAAGCCCTCGACGTCGGCGCCTCGATGATCCGGTCGGTCCTGCATCAGACCGACCTCACGGATCTCGCGCGAGCTGGCATTCGCTCATGTGTCAGTAGCGGGCAATCGGGTCGCCCAAGCCCTGTAAATCCGCGCGGCGAGAGGGGCAACACGCCGCCGCCTCACCACCTCGCCTCGCACACCCGCATTCGGAACACTAACATGGATTAGTGACGCAGTCGCGCGCAGCGTGCTATGGTTGTCCCGGCTCAAGGACAGAACGCATAAGATGGGAGGCTATGGTGAGCGCGGCGAAAGGCGTTGCCCGCTCGAATCCGGACGGATCTCCGCTGACCTGATCCAGACCCAGCTGGAACGGATCCTGGCCAGCGGCGCATTCGATGCGTCGCGCCAGGAACCGCGCCTTCTTGCGCTTTATCGTCGAAGAGACCCTCGCAGGGCGCGGCGATCGGATCAAGGCCTACACGATCGGCACCAGCGTGCTTCAGCGCGACGAAGCGTTCGATCCGCAGACCGATCCCATCGTGAGAATCGAGGCGAGCCGGCTCCGGCGCAGCCTCGAACGCTACTATCTGATCGCGGGGCAGGACGATCAGATCCGCATCGACGTGCCGAAATGGGGCTATGTCCCCTCCTTTCAGCGCTTGCACCCGCCAGGCGAGGACGGCGCCGCTGCGCCGGAACCCCCGGAGGAAGAGCCGCCAGTCCCGGCGGCGCACGCGCAGCAGCGCGGACGAGCGCTGCCGGAACCCTCGGGTTGCCGATGTCCCGGCGCCTCCTGGCCCGAGGCGCCTGGGCAGCCCTGCCGCTCGGCATGGTGGCCATCGCCCTCGCGACCGCCCTCTGGTTCTGGGATGCGGCGACCGAGCCGGACGCCGTCGTCGCGGATGCGCCGAGCCGCGGCCCTTCGATCATCGTGTTGCCGTTCGAGAACCTCAGCGGTGAGCCCGCGAAGGCCTACCTCGCCGGAGGCGTCACGGAGGAAATCCTTACCGGCCTGGCACAGTTCAAGGAGCTGTTCGTCTACGGGCGCGAGACCGGCGCCAGCTACGGTGCCGCGACGGACTATCAGGAGCTTCATCGCGAGCTCGGCGTCCGTTACGTCCTGCAAGGCAGCGTCCGAGAGGCCGCGGGACGCATCCGGGTGACCGCTGGCCTGGTCGACGCCACGACCGGGGTCCAGCTGTGGGCGTCCGCCTACGAGGAAGTCGGAAGTGGCGCGGATCTGTTCCGGCTGCAGAGCGACATCGCGCGCAGCGTGGCCGTCGAGATCGGGCAGCCTTATGGGATCATCGCGACAGAGGAAACGCAGCTCATGCGGGGCAAGGCCCCGGAGAGCCTGAGCGCCTATGAATGCGTTCTGCAGGTCCTCGACTACTATCGTCACATGTCGCCGGCGCGCGTCGAAGCGGCGCAGGGCTGCCTGGAGCGGGCGACCGAGCGCGAGCCCGACTATGCCGATGCCTGGGCCCTGCTCGGCATGAGCTACCTGGATCAGATCCGGTTGCGCATGGCGCCGAGATCTCGCGACCAGGACCTGCTCGACCAGGCCTTGCGCGCGGCGCAGAGGGCGGCGGAGATTGCGCCCGATGGCGCTCTCGCGCATCGCTCGCTGCTCCTTGTGCATTCGTTCCGAGGTGAGGTCGAGGAAGCCGTGGCGGCGGGCGAGCGGGCGGTCGCCCTCGGTCCGAACAACGCCAGAGGTCCTCGCCGAGTTCGGCATGCGCTTGGCGTTCATGGGGCAGTGGGAGCGCGGGATCTCGCTGATCGACGAGGCGATCGCGCACAATCCGGAGCATCCCGGCTGGTATCACACGGCGCCCGCCCTCAACTTCTACCGGCAGGGCCGGTATGCTGAGGCGCTCCGAGGAGGCCAGGCAGATCGACGCGCCGGGCTGGCTGCACAACCACACCATTCTGGCGATGATCTATGGGCAGCTCGGACAACAAGAGCAGGCGTGGGCTGCCGTCCGGCGGATCCTGCAGCTGGATCCGGATTTCGAGAAGAACGCCTGGTACGAGGTCCAGCTCCGCAACTTCCCCGAGTCGATGGTGGAGCAGATGATCGACGGTCTGCGCAAGGCGGGCTTGCGCATCCCGGCGCAGCCCCCCCGGAAGATCCGAGCAGCTAGTCTCGACTGGTGGCGGATGTCGGTCGGCTCCCGTCAGGCGCTCGTCACAGCACGTAGTTAACGGTTACGTACTCCCAGCCTCGCGTGGCGTTCATGCATCAGTAACGCGAGCGGCACCTGCGCGGCGGCCGAGAGCACCGAGGCGAAGGACATGCTATCGACCTGGCGCGGCGCTGCCGAGCTTGCAGGGCTTCGCGGGGCGATTCCAGATCAGCGACAGTCTTCCGGCGCGGCCTAAGCAACCGAGGCGCGGCCGAACATTCAACCCAGCCGCAATTTGTGCGGCATCGCGAGGGCAATCGGCCCATCCGCATCTGCGGCGGATCCAAACGACAGGAGTAAGCTGCTGTGGCAGAAGGCCTGATCACGCCTGACGAGCTCAGGCGCATTGCCGACGAGAAGGAGATGGAGAAGGCGCGCGAGGCGCTCGAGAAGAAGCGCAAGCTGGAAGACGAGGAGCATCAGCTGCGCGACGCCTTCATCGCGCGAGGACTCCACCCCGACGTCTTCGAGCGCGTCTCCAAGGTGGTGCGTGGCGCCGCCGAGCGCGGCGAGCGGGAGGTCATGGTGGTGCGCTTCCCGAGCACGTACTGCACCGACGGCGGTCGGGCGATCAACAACTTCGAGGCGGGCTGGGCGAACACGCTGACCGGCTTTGCCAAGCGCGCGTACGAGTTCGGGCAGAAGGAGCTGGCGCCGCAGGGCTACAAGTTCGCGCGCTCAGATCCTCGACTTTCCCGGCGGCATGCCGGGCGACGTCGGGATTTTCCTGCGGCTGGTGACGGCGCCGCAGTGACATCGCGCCGCACCGTCGCGCCGAGCCACGGTTCTATGCTGCGCTGCAGCAGGCGATCGCGACGCCCATGGGGCTGGCGGGGCCGCACGAGGGGACGCCGCCGAGATCGCTGGCGACGAACTCGCGCACCAGCCGGAGCTCGCCCGGCTGGTCCGGATGCTGCTCGCGTTGCGCGGGACGCTATGCGACCAGATCGCCGATCTCGACCGCCAGCTCATCCGGCAGGCTAGGGCGATTCCTGTCTGTCGCCGGTTCATGACCGTGCCGGGGGTGGGTGTCATCGTCGCGCTGTCGGTCTGGGCAGCGATTGACGATCCCGGCCGCTTCGCCAAGTCGCCCAGCGTCGGAGCCTATCTCGGCCTCACTCCGCGCCGCTACGCCTCCGGCGAGATCGATCGCCAGGGCCGCATCACCAAGCGCGGCGACCCGGTCGTTCGCACCCACCTGTACGAGGCCGCCAATGTGCTGCTGACGCGCATCGAGAGGTTCTCGGCCCTCAAGGCCTGGGGCCTCAAGATCGCCAAGCGCAGCGGCTTCAAGAAGGCCAAGGTGGCGGTCGCCCGCAAGCTCGCTATCATCCTGCATCGCATCTGGCGCGACGACACCGAGTTCCGCTGGGGCAAGGAGGTTCCGCTGGCAGCCTGAGCGGCCTCCCCGGCCCATCGGGCGTCCCCGCCGGGACGACGGCGTCGGGTGAGCGCGATCCCAGGCATGGCGGCGCCTACGGGCGACCCCGCACACCACTTCGCGCCACCCCCGTCCGTGAACGCCATGCTGCGGCGGCCCCAGACCACCCATCACTGGGCGCTGACCACGAAGAGAACCTTGCACCCGGCGACGAGCCCGTACAGACCACGACACCACGACCACGACACCACGACACCGCTTGACAGGCGGGATTAGAGAACGTCCAGGGACACGACCGGTACGGGGGCGCGCACCGCGATAATTCGCTAGCGACAGGCCCGCGAACCGGGTTCGCAGTTCGCACGCGCCCGTCGCACCGCCGCGGCGCAGACCCGCGGAACGTTTGGGCCCGCCCCTGCGCGCCTGCGCGGCAACTCCAGCGCACACCTGGTGCGACCGCTAGAGCATTTTCATTTAGGTAGAACCATAGCCGCAGTGGCGGAGATAGTTGGCGCATTCGGTCGAGGGGCAGGTGTCGAGCAGGCGGCCGATGGTCGACCAGAGTTCCTCTTTGGTGCGGGCGGCGGCCTTGCGCAAGAGCGCCTTGAGCTTGGCGAACAGCTGCTCGATCGGGTTGAAGTCAGGCGAGTACGGCGGCAGGTAGAGGATCGAGGCGCCGGCGGCGGCGATCGCCTGGCGGACGCCATCGATCTTGTGCGCGGCGAGATTGTCGAGCACCACGACGTCGCCGGGCGCGAGCGCCGGCGCCAGGCATTGCTCGACGTAGGCGCGGAAGGCGAGGCCGGTCATTGGCCCGTCCAGCACCAGCGGCGCCAGGATGCCGCTCTGCCTGAGCCCGGCGATCAAGGTCGTGGTGCGCCAGTGGCCGTGGGGCACCGCCGCGACCAGGCGCCGATCCGAGGGACTGCGGCCGTAGCGCCGCGCCAGGTTGGTGGCGGTCCCGGTCTCGTCGATGAAGACGAAGCGCGCCGGGTCCATGAAGCGTTGCCAGCCGCGCCACCGCCGGCGCTTGCCGGCGACGTCTGGCCGGTCCTGCTCGGCGGCTCTCAAGGACTTTTTTTATGCCGCAGGCCGATCCGGCGGAGTGCGTTGTGGATCGTCGAGAGACCGGCCTGCACTCCACAGCGCCGCTGCAGCTCGGTCTGGAGCTCGGCCAGCGTGAGGTCGGGCATCGCCTCGACCAGCCGGCGCAGGTCGGCTTCGTGCGGCTCCAGCACCGGCCGCCGGTGGCCGCCGTAGCGCGCCGGTGCGGCGCTGCCGGTGGCGCGCACCCGTTGCATCAGCTTGATCGCGGCCGACGGGCTGACCGCAAAGCGCCGCGCGGCTTCGCGGATCGAGCTGCCGCCCTCGACTGCGCGCACGACCCGTAGCCGCAGATCCATGGAGATCGGTGCCGGCATCGCGACATCTCGCCTTGTCTCAACCAATATTGTCGAATCACAGGCCGATTCCACGCAATAGGAATATGCTCTAAATACAGCGGAATCCAAGGCGGTTCCGGGCGCGGCGAGCTCGCCAACAGCATCCTGATCTCCCGGATCAACACCGTACGGGCAAAGGTCCTTCAGGGGCAAAGCTGGCTCGATGGCCGCCCGTGCATCGTGTTAACCTACTCCCAGACGTCCCTGCTAGCGCCGATGGTGCGCGACGAGATCCGCGAGATTGAGCCCGGCCTCTGGCTGGGGCTCGCCTACATGTGGCGCGCCCGCATCCTGAGATTTGCGCTTGCCGGGGACATTGCGGCGGCAACTGACCGCTGACGCGCCTTAAGCGCTGGGTCGGCGTCCGAGGCGAAGGCGCGGGTTGTGGGGACAATTCACAGCCTGACGGCTTCTTTCGCCTCACCGGCGGCATGCCGCCAAAACGGTCTACGACCAGAACCTCACGCGGCCCGGTCGTCCCCGTTCTCGCCCTCGGCGAGCGCTCGGGCGAGCCTTGCCACAGCCTCCCGATGCTCTGCGTTCGGAATGTTGAGGAAATTGCGAGCGAGGTCCAGGAGCATCCGCTGGTTGGGGGACGGCACCAAGCCCCTGCCGCTCTGTACTCCCTCGTAGAAATAACCGACCTCGACTCCCAGCGCTCGGGCAATGCTTACAGCCGGCCGGCGGCCGCTCGGTTGATGCCCTTCTCGTACTTGTGCGCCTGCTGGTAGGTAACGCCGATCAGGTGCGCCATCTGCTGCTGGGTCAGACCCAGCATGATCCGGCGCTCGCGGATCCGAGCGCCGACATAGCGGTCGATCTCTTGTGGCCGAGATCGGCCCGCCACCTTTGCAACCGGCATCATTCCCTCTCATCGGCACGCGACCAAAGAGGGCAAGCTTTAGTCCGGCCATGCTTAATGAAGGATTAACACCAACCTCCTCTGGGTCGTGCACAGCCCGATTCCGTATCAGCGCCGCGGCGGCTGCAAACGATCGTCGCGCGGGACGGGAGCGCGATCGTTCCGAGTTCGAAAACCGCCACCGGACGGCACATTGGTCAATGCAGCGAGCGCGGCGCTGGCCAAAGCTGCCGGATGAGGCGTGTACACGTCGGTAAGCGAGATCGCAGAAGCCGAGGGAATCAGGCGCTCCTAAGTTTCGGATAGCGCTCACCACGCCACGTAGCCGCCGTCGATCAACAGGTCCGCGCCGGTCATGAAGCTCGAGTCCTCCGAGGCGAGGAACAGCGCGGCTCGCGCCACCTCCTCGGGCTCGCCGAGCCGCCCCATCGGATGGCGCGCGCCCCACTCACGCTGCGCGGTCTTCATGTCGGGAAAGCGCAGGAGCTGCCGGTCGGTGGCGACGCCACCGGGCGACAAGGTGTTGGCGCGGATCACGTGGCCGACGTAGTCGAGCGCGATGCCCTTGGCGAGCTGCAGCAGCGCGCCCTTGGTGGTGCAGTACGCCGAGCTGCCGGGGTAGGCGACGCGGCCCATCTGCGAAGCCATCAGGATGATACTGCCGCCGCCTGCGGCGATCATCGCCGGGATCGCGTGTTTGCAGACACAGGAAGGAACCGGTGACGTTGACGTCCATGGCGCGGCGCCAGTCCAACTCCTCCATCTCCGCCAGAGGCCTAGGGGCGGTGATCGCCGCGGCATTACTCGAGACCACGTGCAGACCTCCGAAAGCATCGACCGTCGCGGCAACCGCGCCCGCGACCGAAGCGCTGTCATTCACGTCGCAGCCGATCGCGAGCGCGCGCCCACCGGATGCCTCGATACGCGCCGCCACCGCGCCCGCGCCCTCGGCGTCGATGTCGGCGCACGCGACGCAGGCGCCCTCGGCTGCGAAGCACTCGGCGATCGCCTTGCCAATCCCCTTCGCCGATCCGGCGATCAACGCGACCTTGCCTTCCAGCTTTGTCATTGCGACCCCCTTGATCCTACAACCCGTTACCCGACGTGCGCCAAACGCGCGATCTGAAGAGCGCCGTCCCGCACGATGGTCGTGACGACAGCCGGCAAGGTTCGCGGCCTGAAGGTGCCTTGGTGATGGCCTTTCTAATCGATCGTCTGACGTCATAGTCATCTCTCGCCCACGCGCGATCATCCAGCGCACGAGCGGCTGGAAGCCAGGATCGAGGAATCGGCGGGCGCGCTCGAGGATAATCTCGTCGGCCGCGGTGCCGCGGCGGCGCTGGCGCAGATAGTGCAGCCCTTGCGACGGTGAACCCCTTGTACCAGTGCTCGGCATCGGCGGTGTCCTGAAACAGGTGCCAGCGCCAGGCACCATCACGCTTGCGGACATGCCCAACCTCCTCCATCGCTCGAACGAAGCGGCGTTGGCGAGTGGACCCCGATATTTGATCAGCACCATCATCGGCTCGGCCTCGCGGTCGAGGGGAAAGGCCGGCTTGAGCTCCGGCAGCTGCCGCAAGCGCAGGTCCGGCGCCTCGCTGGGCCACGCTGGGCGCCGTGGGTCGACTCGTTCAACCCACCGCCGCCTGCTCGAACCCATCGGCAACATACCGACGGCCGAAGCCGAAGCGCGCTTCTACGCGACCCTTGAAAAGACTTCCCTGGCGGCGTAGCAGCCAAAACCGCCTCCGGAAACTCGGTACGGTTCATGGATCATCCGCCTCTCCAAAACGCAGACCGGTTTGGAAGCCAATGCACCGGTCCGTCGCGCATCATCGCCCACAGCAAGCCATCAGAGCGCCGGACAGCGCCATCGCACCGGCGCGGCGCTCCGCCCGGGCTCAGATGTCTGCGGACACCTTTTCGGTCTCCTTGACCGAGAGCGCCGAGGTCGGCTCGTCGAGCAGAAGCAGGCTGCCGCCGAAGTAGCGCGCGCGGGCGATGGCGAGCGCCTGGCGCTCGCCCCCCGAGAGGATGTCGACCGGCTCGTCCGGCGAGCGCAGGCGGGTCAGGCCCATCTCCTGCAGGTTTGCCATGGTGATCTCGCGCATCCTGCTCCTCGAGAGAAACTTGAACGGCCCTTCGCCTTGAGCTCCCGGCCGAGGAAGAAGTTCCGCCACATATGAGCGCCGGGATCAGCGCGAGATCCTGGACGGCGAGGCCCTCCGTGATCCCACCGGTATGGGTGCGCAGGATCTCACGGATCTTCGGCGCGGTCGAACCGAGAAACCCCCGGTGGCCCAAGCAGCGTGGTCGGCGGCTGGTGGGCCGGGCGCGCCTGCGCGACCCTCGCCGGTGCGCTGTGCCGCTCTCACCTGCCCAGTGGCGGCGTGAGCCGGGTGCTGGAAATCCGCAATTGCGGCTCCTGGTGGTTGGGGTGGGCCGCAAGGCTCGCGACACCACCCGCAAAGTCGGCATTGGGAGCGGTAGGGCAGCGTGCCCGCCCTACCGCGCATCGTGGATCTCCGCCGCAGCAGCATCGGTCTGGCAGCTGAGAATTCGCTTCCGAGCGGTGCAGGAATCGCTAGTCTGGCAGTCGGGTGCTCGATCAAGCGGCGGCACCCGGGTCATCCGCGGGGGGCGGCGGGAATGTCAGGCGCAGGCATCGATCTGGCCTCATTGCTTGCTGCTCGGCTTCTTCCTCGGCATGCGCCACGCGACCGATGCCGACCACGTGATCGCGATCGCCACGATCGTCAGCCGGCAGCGCTCGCTGCGCGGCTCGGCGCTGATCGGCGCGGCCTGGGGGCTCGGCCATACGCTCACGATCCTGGTCGTCGGCGGCGCCATCATCCTGTTCGGCATCGTCATCCCGACGCGCATGGGCCTCGCGATGGAGTTCGCCGTCGGGGTGATGCTGGTGCTGCTCGGCGTGCTGACGCTTACCGGCTTCGGCCGGGCGCTCGGCGCGACCGCCGCGCCGGCCGCGGGCGGCGCCGGCCCTGGCCACGACCACGGGCTCTGCGGCCACGACCATGCCCATGCCCACGGCGACTACGTCCACAGCCACGCCCACGGTCACGGCGCCGGCGACCATGGCCATCCCGAGGACCGCACGCCGCTCGTCCGGCTGGATCGCAGCCTGGGCGGCCTGCCGCTCTACCAGTGGCTGCGGCCGCTGGTGATCGGCATCGTGCACGGGCTCGCGGGCTCGGCGGCGATCGCGCTGCTGGTCCTCGCCGCGGTCGGCGAGCCGGCCTGGGCGATGGCCTATCTGCTGCTGTTCGGGGTCGGCACGATCGGCGGCATGATGCTGATCACCTTCCTGCTCTCGGCGCCGTTCGCCTTCAGCTCGTCGAGGCTGCCCCGCTTCAACTGGCAGCTGCGGGTCGCCTCCGGCCTGCTGAGCTTCGGCCTCGGCCTGCTCGTGGTCTACGAGATCGGCTTCACGGCCGGCGGCCTGTTCACCGCGACGCCGACCTGGACGCCCCATTGAGCCGGCACGCCGCCGCCGCGTGGGCCCTGCCGGTGAGAGGCGCCGCGCGCCCGCCGAAGGCTGCCGTAGACGTTGACGGGCCGCCGGCAACAGAGCTACCACATGGTGCAACAGGGGCGGGTTGGGGAGGCGGCCGATCCGGGCTTCACAATTGCGGGTTCTCCTGCTGTGCGACGGTCGTCGCTCGGGCTCATGGGGGTCGTCGGCTACGCCGTGCAGCGGGAGCTGACGAGGCCGGAGCCGGGCGTGCGCGCCGCCACGACGGCAACCGGCCCGGCGGTCCGGGCGCTCACCGGCGAGGAGGAGGGCTATGCGGCGGCGTTGTGGCCGATCCACAGCGGGATCAAGCTCGCGGCGGTAGAGATGAGCTTCGCTGGTATCGCCTACAAGATGGGGGATGAGGATGCCGACCGGCTCGCTGCCAGGCTCGCGCCGCTCGTCGAGAGCCTCGAGGCGGCGATGCAGCGCGCGCGCGCGCTTCAGGTGCCGGGGTCGATGGCCGGGCTGCACGAGCGCTACGTCGCTGCGCTCGGGCTCTACGAGCAGGCGGCGGCGGAGATGATCAGCGCCACGCGCGACGGCAAGGACGAGCACCTCGTCGCCGGGCAACGCATGAGCCTGCACGCGACCGAGGAGATGCTGCGGGTCGGCAACGTTCTCTGGCCGGGCGAGTACAAGCCCCATTGAGGTTTCCGGTGGCCGGAGCATCGGCCGCCCTGTTCCAGGTGTTGCTTCGGACAACGATCGGGGAGGATCGAGTCGATGGCAAGGAAGCTGGTGGCATCGCTGGTCGCGGTCGGCGTCACCGCGCTGGGTGTCCTCGGAGGCACCGTCGGAGTCGCTCAGGCGCAGGAGCCGAACTGTTCGGTCTGGCTGGTCGAGAGCAGCCGCTTCATGAACGTGCCGTTCGGCGCGTTCATGCCGGACCGCGTGTTCGTGGCCGGCAGCACGAGCGCGATGAACAACATCGAGTCGGTCGACCTGCCGGTCAACATCGGCGTCATCAAGTGCGGCGACGAGCTGATGCTTTACGACTCCGGCTGGAAGCAGCAGGACTACCTGCAGATGACCGGCTCGGACCACTGGGCCGCGCTGCCGGAGCAGCTGAAGATGCTCGGCTTCGAGGCCGATCAGGTCAGCAAGATCGTGGTCGGCCATGGCCATTGGGACCATGCGGGCCAGCTTTCGGACTTCCCGAACGCGGTGCTCTACATCCAGCGCGAGGAGCTGCGCGCGATCGAGTGGGCGCTGAACTACCCCAACGACAAGATCAGCGCGGTCAACACCGATCCGGGCGGCTGCATGCGCACGCCGGCCTGCGGCTACACGCCGCTCACGCTCGACGAGATCTACGGCAAGGTGCTGGCCGGCAAGGCGGTGATCGTCGACGGCGAGATGGAGGTCCTGCCCGGCGTCAGGATCCACCCGGCGTTCCGGGCGCACACCGCCGGCTCGCAGCTGCTCGAGGTGCCGACCAGCGTCGGCAAGCTGGTGTTCGGCTCCGACGCCTACTCCTCCTGGGAGGCGATCCGCGACTGGATGGTCGCCAACGTCCAGCAGACCGAACTCGGTCCAGCAGTTCCTGGCCTATGAGAAGTGCTACAACATCACCGGCGGCTACGAGAACTGCGTCGCCGCGCACGAGCCCTTGTCCTACACCGACAAATATCCGCTGACCAAGAACTCCTGGGTCGGCATCAACGGCTCGCGCATGGCCGAGATCGCCTTGGCCCCGGGCGAGCAGTCGCGCAAGCCCTAGGGCCGGGCAGGCTGCGTGGTGGCGGGGAGCCGCGCGGCTCCCCGCCGGTCTCGGGACTTTCGATCAGAGCACGATCGCGGCGTGCGCGCTCTGCTGGTTCCGGCTCTGGCCGCCGCTCTGCTGCTCGGGAGCGGCAGCGCGTCATCGCACGACCCGAGCGCCTATGGCGGCCTGTTCCGCTCGCGCGATCTCGGCGCCACCTGGCTCAACGCCGATGCCGGGCTGTTCCTCAACGCGGCGCTCACGGTCGCGGTCGATCCGCGCGACCCGGCCCGGCTCCTGCTCGGCACCGATCTCGGCCTGATGCGCTCCGACAGCGGCGGCCGCAGCTGGACGCGCGAGGCCGACGGGCTGATCATCGGCGCGGTCTTCGCGCTGGCCTTCCGGCCGGATGGTGCCGGCGCGATCGGCGCGGCGCCGGGCGGCATCTTCCGCCTCGACGACGGCCGGTGGACCGCGGCCGCCGCGCCGGACGGCGCGCTCGCCGGCGCGCGCGGCGGCGTTCGGCGCCGCGCCGGAGCGCGTCTATCTGGCCGGCCGGCTCGGGCTGTTCATCGAGCGATGACGGCGGGCGGAGCTTCGCGCGCGCGGGCGGCCTTCCCGGAAGCCGCCGAGGTCACCGCCCTCGCGGTCGCGACCGCGCCCGCAGGAGGTGGTCCTCGCGGTGGTCGACGGCGCGCTGCTGGCGAGCGCCGACGGCGGCCGGCAGCTGGCAGCCGCGGAGCCCGCAGCCGGCCAGCGGACCGCTCGAAACCGTCGCGCTCGACCCGGCGGCGCCGGGCCGGCTGTGGGCCGCGGGCGCCGGTCGGATCTAGCGCAGCGACGATCTCGGCGCGAGCTGGCAGACGGTCGGCCAGCCGCTCGAGGAGGCCGCGGGCGTGCGCGGGATCGCCGCCGATGCCAGCGCGACCACGCTGGTCGCGACCACCGCGCGCGGCATGTACCGGAGCCCCGATGGCGGCGCCACCTGGGCCCTCAAGGAGGCCAACCTGCCGATCCACCTCGAGGCCGGGCCCCTGGTGCGCGACCCGGGCGATGCCGCCACCCTCTATGCGGTCTACTCGCTGATGCCCTACGCCGAGGTCTGGCGCACGCGCGCTCGAGGGCAGCAACCTGCTCGCCCGCGCCGACCCGGTCAGCCTCGCCGGCGGCGTCGCCTTCCTGCTGCTGCTGATGATCGCGGGCGGGCTGCTGGTCCGCTGGCTCGCCCGCCGGCGTGCCGCCGATCCGCTGTCGCCCGGCTCGCCGTCATGACGATGCCAGCTTCGCGCCTGCGGCTCGCGCTGGCGGCGGGCGCGATCGTCCTGGCGCTGGCCGGCGCCGCCGCCTGGTGGCTGTGGGGCAGCGGGTCGGGCGCCCGCTTCGTCGAGTATCCGATGCCGCAGCGGCAGAGCATGCCGATCGCCGTGGCCGCGAGCGGCGACGGCACGGTCTGGTTCACGATCGATGGCGCGGCGGCGCTCGGGCGGGTGCGCGACGGCCGGCTCGAGTGGCTGCCGAAGCCGGGCAAGAGCATCGAGCCGCTCGGCCTCGCGGCAGCGCCCGACGGCAGCGTCTGGTACACCGACATGGCCGCCAGCGCGGTCTCGCGGATGACGCCCGACGGCGCGATCTCGAGCACGCCGATCGAGACGCCGATGGTTCGCCTCGGGCGGCTCGCCGTGGCCCCGGACGGCGCGGTCTGGTTCGCCGAGGCGACCAGCTCCAGCATCACCCGGATCAAGGATGGCGAGCTCACCCGCTACCCGTTCGAATCGGTGTTCGGCGGCCCCTACGGGGTCGCGGTGGCCGCCGACGGCGCCGTCTGGGCGACCCTCCAGGCCGGCAATCAGCTGCTGCGCATCGCCCCCGACGGCGCCCTCGAGACCTTCAACCTGCCGCGCCCGCGGGCGGTGCCGACCGACATCGCGGTGGCGCCCGACGGCGCGGTCTGGTTCGTCGAGTTCCGCGGCAACACCATCGGCCGCTTCCAGGACGGGCAGTTCGTCAGCTTCACGGTCGCCGAGGAGAACGCCGGGCTGAGCGGGATCGCGGTCGCCGCCGACGGCGCGGTGTGGTTCGGCATGCTGCGCGCCGGCAGCCTCGGCCGGCTGCGCGACGACGAGCTCGAGACCTTCGAGCTGCCGCGCGCCGACGCCCGGCCCTACAGCGTCGCGATCGACCGGGACGGCAACGTCTGGTACGCCGACATCCACGGCTACGTCGGCATGC